>JBIMKQ010000040.1:0-502 GCA_051861185.1 Sphingopyxis sp. | reverse complement strand
ATCCAATGCCACATGTGCAGCTGTTTCAGCCAAAAGGCCTTCCGGCTTTTCTTGATCACCGGGCGCGAGGGATTGGGTGCGTGCATTGAGGGGTTCTGAAAAGGAATGATGCAGCGGCATTATCGAGAACGATTCGCAATTACAATAATAATCGCGGTTTTTCGGCGGCATAAACAATGCGAATACCGCAACAGCAGCACGCGGGCGCTTAGGCCCCGCGGGGCTGGTTCGGCGATGAAGAAGAAGGTGGCGGAGACGGAGGGATTTTACCTACGTCAAACAAAATCAACCACTTAAGCTAGCCGATGTGTAGCCCGCTGTGCTGCATTGTGTAACATTGACGCACCGCGATGTGAACCCCAAGAGGAAGTAGTCCCTAAATGCGGCGGAGGAGAATGTCGCGCGCATTCGCTGTCTTGCGTTGAACTTCGTGACCCATCGCATTGAGGCCACCAAAATCAGCCGACGCCGGATACAAAGCAATCACTTGTAGCATGTTACG
>JBIMKQ010000039.1:0-525 GCA_051861185.1 Sphingopyxis sp. | reverse complement strand
ATCGACACCACGATCATGTTGCCGCGCTGCGCCATCCGCGCACCGTCATACATGGTTTCGTGGCTGTATCCGGCGACCAGCGCGCCGCCATGGATCCACACGAACACGGGCAGGTCCTTGGCCCCCTCCGGCGCCCAGATGTTGAGCGTCAGGCAATCCTCGCTGACCGTGTCGAGCGGGTTGGTGTAGATGCCGGCATTGCGATTGCGCGGCTGAACGCAGGCGGGGCCGAACGCGGTCGCCTTGCGCACCCCCTGCCAGTCCGCCGCCACGACCGGCGGCTTCCACCGCAGCGGGCCGACCGGAGCCTGCGCATAGGGGATGCCGCGGAAAATGCGGAGCCCGCCCTGCTCCACGCCCTCGACCGTTCCGGCCGGAGCCGTCGCGCGCGGCTGGGCGAGCGCGGGCGCGGCGAACAGCAGCGCAATCAGGACGATCAGCCGCTTCATGCCGCCGCCCCTTCCCGCTTCAGCCGCCGCGCGAGCGCAACGAACAGGCCGATTGCGATCAGGTAGAAGGGCGTCA
>JBIMKQ010000038.1:0-541 GCA_051861185.1 Sphingopyxis sp. | reverse complement strand
ATGTTCGAGCAGCCAGATCCGTTCCTTGCCCTGACCGGCGTGGATCGCGGCGGCGCGGCGCTCCATATCGGCAAGCGCCGCGGCATAGTCGGTCAGGCCGGTGGAAAGCATCCATTCGGGGGGCGGCAGGCTGTGCATCGCGCCGGCTTCCTGCCTTGCCGGGGCGCCGCGCGCAAGGGGGGCAAACGCCGCCGCGGCGACGGGGCTGGACATCGGGCGCGAAGATCGTCACTTTCCCCCAATCAGGGCGTAAAAAATGACGGGGTATCAATGGTAAAATTCGACATGGGCGCGGCTTGGGACGACAGCATGCTCCTTCTGCGCTCGCACCTGCCCCTGACCGGCACGATCGCCGCGGTGTTTCTGTTCCTGCCGACGCTGGCGATGAGTTGGTTCGGTCCGACGCCGATCGAACCCGCCGCGGGCGCCTCGCTCGATCAGGTCATGGCGGCGTTTCAGCAAACCATGCGCGACCTGTTGCCCTATCAGCTGTTGGTCAGCGTGATCGGCGCGATCGGCGGCGTCGGCATCCTGCGGCTGT
>JBIMKQ010000037.1:0-548 GCA_051861185.1 Sphingopyxis sp. | reverse complement strand
GGTGATGTCGGGCACGGCGTCGATCGGCAACTTGGTGAGCTGCCATAGCCCGAGACCGGCAATTGCCAGAAAGATGAACAGCACCGCCCAGCGCGCACGGACGGCCAGTGCAATAAGGTTGGCGATCATCTGCTATTCTTCCTCGCCCGCGCCCTTGCCGATTTCGGCTTTGAGCAGGAAAGCGTTCTTGGTGGCGATGGTTTGACCGACTGACAGGCCCGACACGATCTCGATGCGGCCGGCGCTGCGCTGGCCCGTAGTGACAGGCGTTGCCTTGAACCCCTTGGGGGTGCGGACGAACACCACGTCGCGAGCATTGAGCGACTGAACCGCCTCCTCGGGGACCACGATCGCGGTCGACGTGCCGCCCCGACTTGGGAATAGTCGCACGCGTACCGCAAGGCCCGGCTGCAGCCGCCCGCCGATCACGTCGAGCACCGCCGTCGCGGCGCGCGTCTCACCGCTCAAGGTCGGCGTCACCGCGCGCACGCGCGCGCTGGCTGTGCTGCCCTCCGGCAGCTCGACGATCGCCCGGTCGCCGGGCGCGA
>JBIMKQ010000036.1:0-593 GCA_051861185.1 Sphingopyxis sp. | reverse complement strand
AACGCGACACCGCGCGCCGCCGCATCGAACGCACGATCGCCGAACTCGAACGCGAATGGAACGCTGCCTATAGCGAGGAAAGCTGGGCGGCTTGGAAGGCGGGCGATCCTCCCTGCGGCGAAGCCGTGGGGAGGGGGACCGTCGCCGCAGGCGATGGTGGAGGGGCAGCGGCCTCGCACAATTCGCCCCTCCGCTCAGCGCACGAAGCACAACAGGCCGGAGGCGAGCCATGAGCCTGCTCGACGACGCCCGAGCCAACCGCATCGCGGCCCGCTTCGGCCGCAGGGTCGAAATCGAATGGATCCAGCCGCGCGAACCCTATGGCGGCTGGGTCTCCTACGAAAGCTTCGAGCCCGAAAAGGTCCAGACCTGCCTCTCGATCGGCCGCCTGATCCACGATGATGATTGCATCAAGGTTCTCGCCGGATCGGCGGTGGTCGTCGGCGACGAGGAGCGCGTGATGCTGAGCGGCGTGATCGAGATTCCGGCGCGGTGCGTGGTGCGGATTGTTCGGTTGGAGGAGATGGCGAGCACTGCTGCTCAAAAGCTTGCTTAAACAAGCAAGTCTAGGTTACCTATCTGAATGTATTTAG
>JBIMKQ010000035.1:0-619 GCA_051861185.1 Sphingopyxis sp. | reverse complement strand
AGACGCTTGCCGGGCTGCTCGCCGGAAAAGGCCAGTCGGCCGCTGACCGGCGGATGTGGGCCGCGATGCGAATGGACCCGACCGACATTTCCGATGCGACGGGGGCGATCTATACCTATCTCGTCAATGGCCATGGGCCGCAGGAAAACTGGACCGGCCTGTTCGTGCCTGGCGAAAAGGTGCGGCTGCGCATTATCAACGCTTCCGCGATGACCAATTTCAACGTGCGGATACCCGGGCTGGCGATGACCGTCGTCGCTGCCGACGGCAACAATGTGCAGCCGGTGGAGACCGACGAGTTTCAGATCGGCGTCGCCGAAATCTATGACGTCATCGTCCAGCCACAGGATGATCGCGCCTACGGCTTCATTGCCGAAGGCATCGATCGGTCGGGCCTGGTGCGCGCCACGCTGGCACCGCGGATGGGCATGGTCGGCGAGACACCGCCGCTTCGCAAACGCCCGCTGCTGACCATGAAGGACATGGGCATGGGTGACATGGACATGAGCGGTGGTGCCATGGCCGGGATGGACCACAGCAACATGCCGGGCATGAGCCACGAGATGGGGTCGATGAAGATGCTCGACCCGTCGGTGGCGCCGCAGGTCAAGATGGGGCC
>JBIMKQ010000034.1:0-658 GCA_051861185.1 Sphingopyxis sp. | reverse complement strand
CGAGCAGCGGTTCGGCGTCGTTCAAACCGTCCGCTACAACTGACGAGGCGCGCCAGCGCGGCCCGGTCGACTCTCGTTCTCGTCGTTTTTTGTCATCAAAGCTTTCGAAAAATGGCGTTATTGCGCGGCGGATGAAACTATCGTCCGTCGCCATGCGTCTTTTGGTTCAGACCGACCGTATCTGCCACAACGCAATGGAGACTTGATAATGCGTGCGAAGTTTTTTGCTCTTCCCCTGTTTGCCCTGACTGCTGCGACCCTGGCCGCCCCGGCGCACGCCCGCGCTGCCGACGAAGCCGAAGCGACGGCGGCCGAGGCTGAAGCTGCGTCGGGTGCAATGGTCGAGAGCTGGAACATCGTTCAGAATGCGACGAAGTCGCCCGAACATACGACGCTGGTGCAGGCGCTGGCCGCCGCCGGGCTGACCGAAACGCTGAGCGGGACGGGCCCCTTCACGGTGTTCGCGCCGACCGATCAGGCGTTTGCCGCGGTGCCGCAGCCGATGACCGCCTATCTGATGGATCCCGCGAACAAGGCATCGCTGGCGCAAGTGCTGACCTATCATGTCGTTCCGGGGGCCATCACCTCGGCCGACCTTTACGCGAAGATCAAGGCCGGCGGCGGCAAGGCGACGCTGACGACGGTGGAGGGCCAGCCG
>JBIMKQ010000033.1:0-688 GCA_051861185.1 Sphingopyxis sp. | reverse complement strand
TACATGGGGATCGGGCCGGTGCCCGCCTCACGCAAGGTACTGGAGCGGACCGGCCTCAAGGTCACCGATATGGACGTGATCGAATCAAATGAAGCCTTCGCGGCGCAGGCGTGCGCCGTGATGAAGGAACTGAACCTGGACCCCGCGAAAGTGAACCAAAATGGGTCCGGCATCTCGCTCGACCAACCGGAAGGCGCGACCGGCGCGATCATCACGATCAAGGCGATTGCCGAACTGCAGCGCACTGGTGGCCGCTATGCCTTGGTTACGATGTGCATCGGCGGCGGGCAGGGCATCGCCGCGATCTTCGAACGCTCGGCCTAACTGCGCTTCTAACCGTTGGCCTGATCGCCGGTTTGAATGTTCAGCCCGGTCTGCCAGGTCGACGGCCGAGTTCCGAACGGCCGGGCGGCACGCTTGCCGAGCCAGAGACCAAACTGATGGGGAACCCGGGCAAAGCGCGGGTCTTCGCCCAGCTTCTGCGCGGCATCCATCGCCCAGTTCGGGTTGTAAAGCATCTCACGGCCCACAGCGACGAGGTCGGCCTGCCCCTGCTGAAGCACCGCTTCAGCCTGGTCACCATGAATGATCATGCCTACAGCCATGGTGGCGATGCCGGCTTGTCTGCGGATCTCCGCGGCCAACGGAACCTGGTAGCCGACCGACGGCTGTGTCGCCAGGATCGGGG
>JBIMKQ010000032.1:0-739 GCA_051861185.1 Sphingopyxis sp. | reverse complement strand
ATGACTTGATCAGGATTTTCTATTTTCTGCCCAAACCGAACATTTCCGGCGGCCTGAAACAACCGGCCATTTGCATGCTGTCCAATTGGACCAGCCGTTATCACGGTCCGCTTCGTGACCTGCGCTAGAGAGTGTGCTCCAGCCACAAATGCCAATCCTGAGGCCATCAGGGCCGCAACAAAATAGCGAGGCTGGAGCAGGTGCTTGATTGCTTTTGCCTGGGCGTTGGCCTTTGCACCTGGCCGTCGGCGCGCCTTGCTCACGTCAGCGCTCCCCTTGCTCGCTATCGCTGTCGCCATCATCGCGACCATACCCATAGCCATAGCCATAGCCATAGCCATAGCCATAGCCATAGCCCGCATCCAGCGAGCGGTATTTGGTCATAACTATACCAAAAATACGTCCGTTGGCATTGCGCAGGCGGTTCAGTGCGCTGCGAATGGCACGAATAGGGGTTCGATGAGCCTCTACAACAAAAATGACGCCCTCGACTGAGCTAGATATCGAGGTCGCATCAGCCAAACCAAGCATGGGAGGACTATCGAGAATGACAAAATCAAATTTCTGAGACAGAACTTCAACCAGCAATTTCAGTCGATCACCAGCGAGCAGCTCGGCTGCACTTGGCGGCAACGGCCCGCAGGTGAGACAAGTGACATTAGGGATACTGGTCTCACGCAGATGGGCTAAGACGTTGTCGTCTCCAGCCAAGAAATTGCTTGTCCCAGCCATATTCGGC
>JBIMKQ010000031.1:246-839 GCA_051861185.1 Sphingopyxis sp. | reverse complement strand
CGGGACTGCGGAGAAGACCATCGCCGCACGGCTTGCCGATCCCAGAGCTGCAAACAACAAGGCGAAGATCGCCGCGAAGACGAGCGGCACCACGATGCTGAGGCGGTTTTGAGCACGTTCGAGATTTTCGAACTGGCCGCCCCAGTCGATCCACAGACCCGGAGGAATCTGCACATCATTGGCGACCGCGGCTTGTGCATCGGCAACGAACGAGCCCAAGTCCCGCCCGCGCACATTGGCCTGCACCACCACCCGGCGCGTGCCGTTCTCCCGGCTGACCTGGTTGGGGCCGTTTTCGATGCGGAAGCGGACAAGCTGTCCTAGCTGTACTGACCTCGCCGTGTCATCTGCCGATGGCAATGCTACTGGCAAAGCCGCCAGCGCATCGAGATCACGCCGCTGCTCTTCAGACAGGCGCACCACAACATCAAACCGCCGATCGCCTTCGAACACCAGCCCGGCCTCGCGCCCGCCGAGCGCGATCTGCACCACATCAGTCACATCGCCAACCGACAGACCATAGGCGGCGATCGCCGCCCGGTCGAAATCGACCACCAGCGCTGGCAAACCTTCGGTCTGCTCAACCTTGACAT
>JBIMKQ010000031.1:0-236 GCA_051861185.1 Sphingopyxis sp. | reverse complement strand
CGCGCGCAGCGCAGCTGCAACGCGCTGCGCCGTAGCATTGAGTGTCTCGAAATCATCGCCATACACCTTCACCGCCACATCCGATCGGACGCCCGAGATCAGCTCGTTGAAGCGCATCTGGATGGGCTGACTGAATTCATAATTGTTGCCGAGCAGCGTGTTCAGTCGGACTTCCACCCGGGCAATCAGCGCGGCCTTTGTTTCGGACGGATCGGTCCACTCCTCCCGTGGACGCA
>JBIMKQ010000030.1:0-977 GCA_051861185.1 Sphingopyxis sp. | reverse complement strand
TCGACACCGACCAAGGCCTCGCCGAAATCGCCAAGCGCATCCCGAACGGGGTGATCGCCATGGTATCGGCGCTCGCTTTCCACGGGCTCACCGACCAGATGCCGCGGCGGATCTGGGTTGCAATCGGAACCAGCGACTGGTCGCCGGCCATCGATTATCCGCCCGTCCGGATCGTCCGCCTCGCCGACAAATATCGACGCCAGGGGATCGCGCATCACAAGGTCGCCGGGGTCGATGTTCCCGTCTATTCGGTTCCCAAAACGCTGGCCGACCTGTTCCGCAATCCGCGCCTCGTCGATCGCTCGGTTGCGGTCGAGGGTCTGCGCGCAGCGCTCGACCAGCGCAAGACGAGTCCCGGTGAAATCGCCGAGGCCGCGACCGCGGGCGGGGTCTGGAAGCGAATGCAGCCCTATCTCGAGGCGCTCACTTCCAATGGCTAAGGCACCCGTCAATCTGGCAGCCTCGGTCAAGGACCGGCTGCTCCAACTGGCGCGCAAGGAGCGTCAGCCCTTCGATATTCTGCTCGTTCGCTTCGCGCTCGAGCGCCTGCTTTACCGACTGTCGCTCTCGCCGCTGCGGGACCAGTTCATTCTCAAAGGCGGTCTTCTCGTCACGCTCTGGCTCGAAGACGATAATCGGGTCACCCGCGACGCCGACTTTCTCGCCTTCGGCGACGCAAGCGCCGAACGGCTGATAGCCGATTTCGGCGCGATCATGAAAATCGAGGCGGCTGACGGGCTGACTTTCGATGTCGACGCACTCACCGCGCGGCCGATCCGCGAGGGAGCCGAATATGGCGGTATGCGGCTAGCGACCACCGCCTTTCTCGAGCGAACGCGCATCCCGATCACGATCGACCTCGGCTTCGGCGATGCGCTTTCGGAACCGGCAACACCAACTTCCTTCCCGACGCTGCTGGACTTTCCCGATCCGGAGATCCGCACCTATTCGCCGACAAGCGTCATCGCAGAGAAATT
>JBIMKQ010000029.1:0-1071 GCA_051861185.1 Sphingopyxis sp. | reverse complement strand
AATGGTGATGCCGCGCTCGCGCTCTTCGGGCGCCTTGTCGATGTTCGCGAAGTCGACCGCGGCGTTGCCCGCGACGTTTTCGGCGAGCACCTTGGTGATCGCTGCGGTCAGCGAGGTCTTGCCATGGTCGACGTGACCGATGGTGCCGATGTTGCAGTGCGGCTTCGTCCGCTCAAATTTAGCCTTGGCCATGATGGTATAACCTTCTTGTTCAATGTTTGCGTTGATCAGTCCTGGACGAGCCTGCTGAATCAGGCGCCGCCCTTAGAGGGTCTTGCCGCGCGGTGCAAGCCCGCGCGGCTTTGACCCATCAGGCCATCTTGGCCTTCACTTCTTCGGCGACGTTCGTCGGCACTTCTTCATAATGCGAGAATTGCATCGAGTAGCTGGCGCGACCCTGGCTGAAGCTGCGCAGCTGGTTCACATAGCCGAACATGTTCGCCAGCGGCACGATCGCTTCGACGACCTGAGCGATGCCCCGGCTGTCGGTGCCCTGGATCTGGCCGCGGCGGCTGTTGAGATCGCCGATCACGTCGCCCATGAATTCCTCAGGGGTAACGACTTCGACCTTCATCACCGGCTCGAGCAGCTTGATGCCGGCCTTCGCCGCCACTTCGCGCATCGCCGCACGGCCCGCGATTTCGAATGCCAGCGCCGACGAGTCGACGTCGTGATACGCGCCGTCCGTGAGCTTGATTTCGAAGTCGATGATCGGGAAGCCGATCATATGACCGTTTTCGGCCGACTCGCGCATGCCCTTTTCAACCGACGGGATATATTCGCGCGGGATGTTGCCGCCCTTGATCTCGTCGATGAAGGTGATGCCCGCGCCGCGTTCGCCGGGAGCAACGGTCACCTTGACGCGGCCGAACTGGCCCGAGCCGCCCGACTGCTTCTTGTGGGTATAGTCGACATCGACGGCCTTCGCGAGCGATTCGCGATACGCCACCTGCGGCGCGCCGACATTCGCTTCGACCTTGAATTCGCGCTTCATGCGATCGACGAGGATGTCGAGGTGAAGCTCGCCCATGCCCTTGATGATCGTCTGGCCCGATTCATGGTCGGTCGATA
>JBIMKQ010000028.1:0-1132 GCA_051861185.1 Sphingopyxis sp. | reverse complement strand
GACGGCTTCGCCATTGCCGTTCGAGATCAGGACGCCATTCTTGCGGCCTTCGATCACGCCCTTGTACGGGCCGTATTTCTCGAACAGGCGGTTCATGATCCCGGTGCCGCGCGTGTCGGACAGGAATTCGCCATGATAGCCGATCAGGCCGCGCGACGGGCCGCTGAAGGTGATGCGCGTCTTGCCGCCACCCGACGGACGCATGTCGGTCAGGTCGGCCTTGCGGATCTGCATCTTCTCGACAACCGTGCCGCTATGTTCGTCGTCGACGTCGATGACGACGGTTTCATAAGGCTCGGTGCGCTTGCCATTTTCGTCTTCGCCGAACAGCACGCGCGGGCGGCTGATCCCGAGTTCGAAGCCTTCGCGGCGCATCGTTTCGATCAGCACGCCCAGCTGAAGCTCGCCGCGGCCCGCAACTTCGAAGCTGTCCTTGTCGGCGCTTTCGGTGATGCGGATCGCAACATTGGTTTCGGCTTCGCGGGTCAGGCGATCGCGGATCATGCGGCTCGTCACCTTGCTGCCTTCGCGGCCCGCCATCGGCGAATCGTTCACGGCAAAGCGCATCGACAGCGTCGGCGGATCGATCGGCTGCGCGGCGATCGGCTCGCTGACGCTGGTGTCGGCGATGGTGTTCGCGACGGTCGCGAGCGCGAGGCCGGCGATGGCGACGATGTCACCCGCCTTGGCTTCCTCGACGGGAACGCGCTCGAGCCCGCGGAACGCGAGCAGCTTCGACGCGCGGCCGGTCTCGATGACCTTGCCGTCCATGTCGATCGCGTGGATCGGCTGGTTGACCTTGATCGTCCCCGACTGGACGCGGCCGGTCAGGATACGACCGATGAAATTATCGCGGTCGAGCAGGGTCGCGAGGAAGGTGAAGGGACCTTCTTCGGGCAGGCCGGGGGTCGGGACATGGCTGACGATCGTCTTGAACAAAGGCTCGAGCGTGCCTTCGCGCGCTTCGGGATCTTCCGAGGCATAGCCGCCGCGGCCCGAGGCATAAAGGATCGGGAAATCAAGCTGTTCGTCATTCGCTTCGAGCGTCAGGAACAGTTCGAACACTTCGTCGAGCACTTCGGCGGCGCGCGCGTCGCTGCGGTCGATCTTGTTGACGACGACGATCGGCTTC
>JBIMKQ010000027.1:1475-2435 GCA_051861185.1 Sphingopyxis sp. | reverse complement strand
AGCGAGCGCCGATACCATGGCGATCACCCCGTTCGGGATGCGCTTGGCGATTTCGGCGAGGCCTTGGTCGGTGTCGAGCGGCGCGTCGTGGAGCTGGTAGAGTCCGCGCGCGATACGGTCGATGTCGCCACTCTCGACCGCGCGGGCGATGGTTTCGGGTGCCACGCCTGCGGCGCGTAGCTCGCGAGCGCGCAGGATCGGATGCGCGCCAAAGAGCGCTCGAAGCGTCTCGCCTTGTGTTATCGATGCGTGCATGTGACAAAACCTCTAACTAGAACTCGATGTATCATAGGTTTTGTCACATGTCACCAATGATTATTGCGTTCGGAGATGGGCCTGATCCCACTATTTCCTACATTCACCGGTCATGGCATGCCTGTCAGATGGATCGGGAACAGAAATGGAAATCGCGCGCGCTGGCGATCGAATTCTGGTTCGCCGCCGTTCTCGTTGGCGGCTCCTTCATTGCCGGACTCGTCGGCGCGATCCGATCGCTGTTCGGCGGCTGAAGCGTTCCCCGCTATTCGGATTCTCAAAGGAGCGTCGGGGCATCCGTGCTCGGGGACTTGCGGCTGAACCACGGGACGTCGGTCCGCTCAACCTCCAGCTGGCTTGCCGGATATTGGATCACAAGCTTCATGGCTTCCTCAGGGGGCGCTTGCAGCCAGGCATCATGATCGGCGGCGCGAAGAATGACCGGCATCCGGTCGTGGATGTGAAAGAGCTCCTCGGTCGCGTCGACCATCACCATCGTATAGCAGTCGCCCCACTCGTCGGTCGGACGCCATAGCCCGGCACAGGCGGCGAGCGGCTGGTCGGCGACGCGGAGCCATGTTCGCGTCATCTTGCCTTTCTCGCCTTCGGCCTCGGCGAAGGCCGTGATCGGGATGAGGCAGCGCTGGGCGGGATTGGTGAACCAGGTCCGCCAGAAGGTCATCAGCTTGTCGTCGCGGGCGTTGT
>JBIMKQ010000027.1:0-1465 GCA_051861185.1 Sphingopyxis sp. | reverse complement strand
GTTTCATGTGCTTGAGCCGCACCGGGAAGCCCCAGGTCATCGACTGGAGCGCGCGCGTGCCCGCGTCGTCGCGGACCACAAATCCTTGTCCGCCGGGATAGACTTCACCGGGCTGCGCATTGGTGAGCGGGCGCCGCGCGCCGAAGGCCGATGCGACTTCGGCGACCGAAGCCTTGAGGGTCACGAGATTGCACATGGCGGCGGTCCCTTTCAGGCCGCGCCCAGCATTTCGTCGAAATTCTGCTGGATCGGCGGCATGATGCTGAAGCTATTCTTGGGGAAGGGCTGCAAAATGTCCAGCGGCGGCCGCGCGCCCATCAGCCAATCGAACCAGTCTTCAGGGCGGACCACGCCGACATGGCGATCCTTGTGCGGCGCCAGATCGTCATAGGCCGGCACGGTGAGCGCCGCGAAACTCTCGGGCCACAGCCGGTGCGCCGGGCGCCAGACCGCCGCGATGCAGAAGAAGGGCTCGTCGGTGATGAGGCTGGCGGCATAGATTGTCTTGCCCCGCTTCACGAGGCCGAACTCATTGGCGAGCAACAGGCAAGGCCGGTCGATGCTCGCGGTCTCCGACTTCAGCAGCGGGATCTGGAATATATCGGCATCGCGCGAGGGCAGGCCCCAGAGCATTTCCTTCTCGCGCTCGCGCTGGCCGTCCCACACCATCACGCGGTGGAGCTTGCCGATGCCGACCAGTGCGTCGTCCATCTCGATATCCATAAAGTCAGTCCTCAGGCGCGGAAACGGCTGAGCGCCCGCTTCCATTCGCGTTCGTCGGGCATCGGCAGGGCGATGTCGTCGGGACTTGGATCGACAAGCTCGATACGCACCGGACGAACGCGCTTGCCCGTCCGCGCGCCGCAGCGGACGCACCAGAATTTCTGGCGCGCCTTGAAAAGATCATCGTCCCACATCTTGCATTGGAAGCGCCACCAGATCCCATAGGGATTGAAGGTTGCGCTGTGCCCGCACCGGCAAATTGGCTTGATCGCCCGGAACCAGGCTGCGGCCTCGAAGATATGGGTCGCGCGGGGCTGACCGTCCTTTGTCCAACCGCCCACGTCACAGGGAGAGCCCGAGCTGATCAGGGTTTTGCGGCTCCGCGCCGGCCCGCACGCTCTCGACGATCACGCGCGCGAGCTCGAACGCGGCCTCGACCCGGATATGGCTGGTCGGCGCGGTGATGCCGACGCGCGCCCAGCCGGGAGCAGAAAGGATGGTCTCTGCGACTCGGGCGGTATCGATATTGTCCATGCCCTTATGAGAACATAGAGAGAACAATTTGGCAAGTAGGTGACCGGGACAGCGCTGGCGGCCCGCAGGGCCGGCGGGCGCCTGCCGGCGCTACCGCCCGTTGCCGCCCGGTCCGGGACCTGCGGCCGCGCCCGCAGCGCCAGAAACCAGCGAGGAAGAGAGATGGCCCGCTCCCCGGGCGGCGGACCGGGCGCGGCGAGAGAGGCTC
>JBIMKQ010000026.1:0-6831 GCA_051861185.1 Sphingopyxis sp. | reverse complement strand
ATGAAGACACCCGCGGTAACCATCGTCGCGGCGTGAATCAGCGCCGACACCGGGGTCGGGCCTTCCATCGCGTCGGGCAGCCAGGTGTGCAGGCCCAGCTGCGCCGACTTGCCCATCGCACCGATGAACAGCAGCAGGCAGAGGATCGTCATCGTATCGAGACGCATGCCCATAAAGCCGATCGTCGAACCAGCCATGCCCGGTGCAGCCGCCAGAATCTCGGGGATCGAGACAGTGCCGAAGACAAGGAAGGTG
This sequence comes from Sphingopyxis sp., assembly GCA_051861185.1. Taxonomy (GTDB): domain Bacteria; phylum Pseudomonadota; class Alphaproteobacteria; order Sphingomonadales; family Sphingomonadaceae; genus Sphingopyxis. The sequence continues at coordinate 6,576 of JBIMKQ010000026.1, read as the reverse complement.
CCAAAGATGCCGAGCATGAAGCCGAGGTCGCCGACGCGATTGACGACGAACGCCTTGATCGCGGCGGCATTGGCGCTCGGTTTCTTGTACCAGAAACCGATGAGCAGATAGGATGCGAGGCCGACGCCTTCCCAGCCGAAGAACATCTGGACGAGGTTGTTCGCGGTCACGAGCATCAGCATCGCAAAGGTGAAGAGCGAGAGATAGGCGAAGAAGCGCGCCTGATCCGGGTCTTCCTCCATATAGCCCCAGCTATAGAGGTGGACGAGTGCCGACACGGTGGTGATCACGACGAGCATGACCGCGGTCAGCGTGTCGACGCGCAATTCCCAATTGAACTGGAGCGCGCCCGACGACACCCAGTGCAGCACCGTCGTCACGCTGGCTTCGCCGCTGCCCGTCACGAACGACAGGAAGATCGGCCAGCTGAGTGCACAGCTGGTAAACAGCGCGCCCGTAGTCAGGATTTTCGACGCGAACGGGCCGATGGCCCGCTGGCCAAGCCCTGCGATAAGTGCCGCCAAGAGCGGCAGGAAAACGATCGCCTGGATCACCGGCTTATCCCTTCATCCGGTTGGCATCGTCGACGGCAATCGTGCCGCGCCCGCGGAAATAAATAACAAGAATGGCGAGGCCGATGGCGGCCTCACCCGCGGCTACCGTCAACACGAACATCGCGAACACCTGTCCGACCAAGTCGTTCAGCGCGGCGCTGAACGCGACGAGGTTGATGTTCACCGCCAGCAGAATGAGTTCGATCGCCATCAGGATGACAATGATATTCTTGCGGTTAATGAAGATGCCGAGGACGCCAAGCGTGAAGAGCACCGCCGAAACGGCGAGATAATGGCCGACCGAAATCACAGTTCCATCCCCTGCCCTACACCCGGATCGACCAGCCGCGTCGCGTCCTGCGGGCGGCGCTGGTTCTGATGCGAGATATTCTGGGTGCGCACTCCGCCACGCTGGCGATGCGTCAGCACAATCGCGCCGATCATCGCGACGAGCAGGACAATACCCGCCGCCTCGAAAAGGAAGATATAGCGCGTGTAGAGCAGCTCGCCGATCTGCTGGATATTGCTCTTGTCGGTCACCGCCGGCGCAGCGCGCGCAGCGAGATCGATACCGCCCGCGCTCCACGCCCCGACCGCAAAGATCAGTTCGGCGGCGAGGATGATCGCGACCAGCGCGCCGAGCGGCAGATAGCGGACGAAACCCGCGCGCAGCTCGGCGAAATCGATGTTGAGCATCATCACGACGAACAGGAACAGCACCGCGACCGCACCGACATAAACGATGACAAGCAGCATCGCGATGAATTCGGCGCCCGCGAGCAGCATCAGACCCGCCGCGTTGAAGAAGGCGAGGATCAGCCACATGACGCTGTGGACCGGGTTGCGCGCGAAAATCACCATCGCCGCGGAGGCGATGACGACAGTCGCGAACAGGTAAAAGGCGAAGAGTTGGATCATGTGCGCGCGCCCTTATCGGTAGGGCGCGTCGGCGGCAAGATTCGCCGCGATCGCGCGTTCCCATTTGTCGCCATTGGCGAGCAGCTTGGCCTTGTCATAGAGCAGTTCTTCGCGCGTTTCGGTCGCAAATTCGAAGTTCGGCCCCTCGACCACCGCGTCGACCGGGCATGCTTCCTGGCAGAAGCCGCAATAGATGCACTTAGTCATATCGATGTCGTAACGCGTCGTGCGGCGCGAACCGTCGTCGCGTGGTTCGGCCTCGATCGTAATGGCCTGCGCCGGGCACACCGCTTCGCACAGCTTGCACGCGATGCAGCGTTCCTCACCGTTCGGATAACGGCGCAGCGCATGCTCGCCGCGGAAACGCGGGCTCAGCGGGTTTTTCTCGAACGGATAGTTGATCGTCGCCTTCGGCTTGAAGAAATATTTGAGCGTGAGGGCATGCGCCTTCACAAACTCCCAAAGCGTGAAGCTTTTGACGAGATGGGCAATGGTGGTCATGAGTACCTCGTCAGCATCAGATAGCCGGAGATCAGGAAGATCCAGAGCAGCGAGATCGGCAGGAAGACCTTCCAGCCCAGCCGCATCAGCTGGTCATAACGGTAGCGCGGGACGGTCGCCTTGACCCAGCTAAACACGAAGAAAAAGAACAGGATCTTCGCGAACAGCCAGATGATGCCGGGAACGGCATAAAGCGGCGCCCAGTCGATCGGGGGCAGCCAGCCGCCCCAGAACAGGATGGCGTTGAGCGTGCACATCAACAGCACGTTGGCGTATTCGCCGAGCCAGAAGAGCGCGAAGGCCATCGACGAATATTCGGTCTGATACCCCGCGACGAGCTCGCTTTCGGCTTCGGTGAGATCGAACGGCGCGCGCGCGGTTTCGGCGAGCGACGAGATCAGGAACATCACCGCGAGCGGGAAAAGCAGCAGGTTGAAGCCGAAGGCGTTGACGATGCCAAGCCCATGGCCCTGCTGCGCCTTGACGATCTCGTTCATGTTGAAGCTGTCGGCGAACAGGACGACGCCGATCAGGATGAACCCGATCGACACTTCATAGGAGATCATCTGCGCCGAGGCGCGCATCGCCGAAAAGAAGGGATATTTCGAGTTCGAGGCCCAGCCCGACAGGATCACGCCATACACACCGAGCGACGAGATCGCGAGGATGTAGAGCAATCCGACGTTGATGTCGGCGAGCACCGCGCCCGAATTGAACGGGATCACCGCCCACGCCATCAGAGCGACGGTGAAGGTGATGATCGGCGCGATCAGGAACAGCCCGCGGTTCGCGCCGGTCGGGATGATCGTTTCCTGCAGGAACACTTTCAGGCCGTCGGCAAAGCTTTGGAGCAAGCCGAACGGACCGACGACGTTCGGCCCACGGCGCAGAGCGATCGCCGCCCAGATCTTGCGATCGGCATAGATGATCATCGCAACGCTGAGCATCAGCGGTAGCGCGATCAGCAGGATGCCCGCGATCGTCGCGACACCCCACGCCCAATCAGCGTCCATACCCCAGGAGATGAAAGTCTCGGTCATTTCCCTGCCCCATCTTGGTTTTTCCAACCATTATGCGGCCCGGGCTTTTCCGACTTGCGCGGGTTGAACCCGCGCCACACCGAATAGCCCATTCCGACCAGCAGCACGCTGGCAATAGCATGCACCGGGGTCATTCCGCGGCCTCCGCAAAATCTGCGCCATGGACCAGCTCTTCCGAGCAGCGCTGCATCGTCGGCGACGCGCGGCAGATGGCGTTGGTGAGGTAGAAATCCTTGATCGGTGACGGGATCGCACGCGCCTCGGGCTTGGCGGGTAGCTTCGGCACCGTCCAACCATAGTCGGCGAGGCCTTCCTGCCCAAGCGCGGGCACCGCAGCAATCATCGCCGTGCGGCACTGCGCAAAGCTGTCGAAGCCGAGCGACACGCCGAGCGTATCAGCCAAAGCCCGGAAAATGCTCCAGTCCTCGCGCGCGTCGCCGGGGGCGAATACCGCCTTTTCGCTACGCTGGACGCGGCCTTCGGTGTTGACCGTGGTGAAATCCTTTTCGGTCCACGCGGCGGCGGGCAGGATGACGTCGGCGGCATGCGCCCCCTTGTCACCATGGTGACCGACATAGACCTTGAAAGTATCGGGCAGCGCCGCGAAATCGACCTCGTCAGCGCCGAGGAAGAAGGCGAGCTTCGGCTTGGCCGCGATCACATCCTTGATTCCGCCGGGCAGACCATAGCCGAGCATCAGCGAACCCATGCGTGCCGCCGAGAAATGCACGACGTTGAAGCCGTTCCAGCCATCCTTGACCGCGTTCACCGACTTGGCGAGCGCGAGGCCGGCGCCGTGGACGCCGGGGACCGACAGCGCGCCGCCGCCAAAGATCAGCATCGGCCGCTCGGCGCCCTTCAGCGCGTCGAGCACCGCTGCAGGCAGCTTCGCGACGAGCGAGGCGTCGTCGCCTAGCCACTGCGTCTTGTACGTCAGGTCGGTTTCGGGGCCGATAGCGAAAACCTTCGCGCCCTTCTTCCAAGCCGCCTTGCGGACGCGCGTGTTGATCAGCGGCGCTTCCCAGCGCAGGTTCGTGCCGACGAGCAGGATCACGTCGGCATTCTCTGCCTCGGCGATGCCAGTGTTGAAATTGACCGCCGACAGGCTGGTGACATCATAGTCGAGCCCGGTCTGGCGCCCTTCGAGCAGCGTGCCGCCGAGCGCATTGACCAGCGATTTCGCCGCGAACATCGTCTCGCAATCAGACAGGTCACCTGCGATTGCGGCGACCGACGAACCGGCGTTCACTGCCTTGATCGCGGCAAAAGCTTCGGCCCAGCTGGCGGGCTGAAGCGTCCCATTCACCCGAACATAGGGCTGGTCGAGGCGCCGGCGGACGAGGCCGTCGACATGGTGGCGCGTCTTGTCGCTCGCCCATTCCTCGTTCACATCGTCATTGATCCGCGGCAGCACGCGCAGAACCTGACGGCCGCGCGCGTCGATACGCACATTGGTGCCGACCGCGTCCATCATGTCGATGCCGAGCGTCTTGGTCAGCTCCCACGGCCGCGCTTCGAACGCATAGGGTTTGCTGGTCAGTGCGCCGACCGGGCACAGGTCGACGATATTGCCCGAAAGCTCGCTCGCGACCGCATGTTCGAGGTAGCTGGTGATCTGCATGTTCTCGCCGCGCCCGATCGCGCCGATGTCCTCCACGCCCGCGACTTCCTCCGCAAAGCGGACGCAGCGCGTGCACTGGATGCAGCGGGTCATCACCGTCTTGACGATGGGCCCCATATATTTCTCGGTGACCGCGCGCTTATTCTCATCATAGCGCGTCGCGCCGCGGCCATAAGCGACCGACTGGTCCTGCAAATCGCATTCGCCACCCTGATCGCAGATCGGACAGTCAAGCGGGTGGTTGATGAGCAGAAACTCCATCACCCCTTCGCGCGCCTTCTTCACCATCGGGCTGTCGGTCTTGATCACCTGCCCCTCGGCGGTCGGCAGCGCGCACGACGCCTGCGGCTTCGGCGGGCCGGGTGCGACTTCGACAAGGCACATGCGGCAATTGCCGGCGATCGACAGACGTTCATGGTAGCAGAAGCGCGGAATTTCCTTCCCCGCCATCTCGCACGCCTGCAGAACGGTCGCGCCCTGCGGAACGTCGATTTCTACGCCATCTACGGTTACTTTAGGCATTATTCGGCTGCCTCCAGCGCGCCGCCATTCTCGCGAATGCGGCGTTCGATTTCGGGGCGGAAATGTTTGATCAGGCCCTGGATCGGCCAAGCCGCCGCATCGCCGAGCGCGCAGATGGTGTGGCCTTCGACCTGCTTGGTCACGTCGAACAACGTGTCGATCTCGGAAATGTCGGCGTCGCCGGTGCGCAGCCGTTCCATCACGCGCCACATCCAGCCGGTGCCCTCGCGGCACGGGGTGCACTGGCCGCAGCTTTCATGCTTGTAGAAATAGCTGATGCGGCTGATCGCCTGAACGACGTCGGTCGACTTGTCCATCACGATCGCCGCGGCGGTGCCGAGGCCCGATCCGACGGCCTTCAGCCCGTCGAAATCCATCGGCGCGTCCATGATCTCGGCTGCAGGGACGAGCGGGACCGACGAGCCACCGGGGATCACCGCGAGCAGATTGTCCCAGCCGCCGCGAATGCCGCCGCAATGCTTGTCGATCAGTTCGCGGAAGGTGATGCCCATCTCTTCCTCGACGACGCACGGGCGCTCGACATGGCCCGAAATCTGGAAGAGCTTGGTGCCCTTATTATTCTCACGCCCGAAGCTTGCGAACCACGGCGCGCCGCGGCGCAGGATCGTCGGGACGACCGCGATGCTCTCGACATTGTTGACCGTCGTCGGACAACCATAGAGGCCCGCACCCGCCGGGAACGGGGGCTTCAGGCGCGGCTGGCCCTTCTTGCCTTCCAGGCTTTCGATCATCGCGGTTTCTTCGCCGCAGATGTACGCGCCGGCGCCGCGGTGGACGAAGACGTCGAAGTCATAGCCCGACTTCGCGGCATTCTTGCCGAGCAGGCCGGCGTCATAGGCTTCCTGCACCGCAGCGAAGAGCGTCTCGGCCTCGCGGATGAATTCGCCGCGGATATAGATGTATGCCGCCCGCGCACGCATCGCGAAGCCCGCGATCAGCGCGCCTTCGATCAGCTTGTGCGGATCATGCCGAATGATTTCGCGGTCCTTGCACGAACCGGGCTCGGATTCGTCGGCGTTGATGACGAGGAAGCTCGGGCGGTCGGCGCGCGGCTCCTTCGGCATGAACGACCATTTGAGGCCGGTCGGAAAGCCCGCGCCGCCGCGGCCGCGCAGGCCCGACGCCTTGATCTCTTCGATGATCGCGTCCTGGCCGCGCTTCATCAGATCCTTGGTATTATCCCAGTCACCGCGCGCCTGCGCAGACTTTAAATTCCACGGCTGGAAGCCGTAGAGATTGGTGAAAATGCGATCCTTATCGGCCAGCATGGCTTACCATTCCTTCCGATAGTCGTGGTTCGAAGATACCATTTCCTTCAGCGTCGTCGGTCCGCCGTCGGGCTCGCTCGTGTGGCGGTTCGCAAGCTGCGTCCCCGCCTTGGGCTGCTCACCCGCCGCAA
>JBIMKQ010000025.1:0-11543 GCA_051861185.1 Sphingopyxis sp. | reverse complement strand
GCGCTCGACGGTCACCGTGTGGGTGAGGACGCGCTGGCCATGCTTGTGCGCCTCGTCGGCGAGCGCGGCGAGCGTCTCGACATTCATCGAGGTTTCCTCAGGCAGCTGACCGTAGCGCCAGCCGTCGGCGAACGCCTTGATATAGTCGGGACGGTAAGGCTGTAGCGCCTGCACCTCGCGGCGCGCGCTCTCGGCGGTCGCGACCCATTTGGTGGTGTTGGTGTCGCCCCAGTCGGCGCCGTGCCCGCCCGGCGTGCTCATGCGCGCGACGAAATTGACGTGCGGCGCATAGATGTCGGCAAGCCAGGCGCGGCGCGGCGCAAATGCCTCGGGCTGCTGATGGAAGTCGTTCACCGTCGTCACGCCGCTCGCGAGATAGGCGTTGGCGATCTGCGGCAGCGTGCCGGGCGAGCCAGCGGGACCCCAATGGGTATGCACATCGATGAAGCCCGGCAGCAGCGACTTGCCGTCGGCGCGGACGACCTTGGCACCCCTCGGAACCTTGACGTCGGAGCCAACGGCCTCGATCCGGCCATCGCGCACGACGACGGTGCCGCGATAAGGATCCTTGCCGGTCGCATCGAAAATCGTCGCGCCAGTGATCGCGACGAGGTCGCCGCCCGGTTCGGCGAGCACCGACTGGCTCGCCCAGCCAAGACCGGCGGCAATCGCCGTTCCCGCCACAAGCAACTTCCGAAAACTGGCCACGCGCGTCTCCTCGATTGTCTGAATGTACCCTGCACTGCATTGACGCAGTGGCAGCGCATATCCCCACCATGTGGTTCGATCCGCGCCCGCCATGTCGCAACAAAATGCGCTTGTCGACCGCATTGCCGCTGCGGAATCTCGCCGCGCCTGCGTCTCTGCTTCCTGTACGCCCCGCCCGGGGCGAAGCCGGAACGGACAGACATGAACAGAGTTTTCGCCTTCATCCTCATCTTTGCCATGATCACCGGGATCGCAGCGGGCTGGTTCGTCAATTCGCATTACCCCACCGCGCGCGCGGCCGAAATCGCCGAAAATCTCTCGATCCTCACCGACCTCTTCCTGCGCCTGATCAAGATGATCATCGCGCCGCTCGTCTTCGCGACGCTCGTCGCGGGGATCGCGCATATGGAGGACGCCGCCGCGATCGGCCGGGTCGGCGCGAAGACGATGGGCTGGTTTATCGGGGCCTCGATCGTGTCGCTCTCGATCGGGCTCGTCATGGTTCACCTGCTCCAGCCAGGCTCGAGCCTCGCGCTCGCGCTGCCGACAGGCGATGCGGCGGGGGTCGTCGCGACGGGCGATTTCTCGCTCAAGCAGTTTGTCACCCACCTCATTCCGCAATCGATCGTCCAGGCGATGGCCGAGAACGAGATCCTGCAGATCGTCGTCTTCTCGGTGCTCGTCGGCTCGGCGGTGGCGGCGATCGACGACAGGGCGCCCGCGGTGCTCGCGCTCGTCGAGCAGGTCGCCGCGATCATGCTCAAGGTGACGGGCTTCGTGATGAAGACCGCGCCAGTCGCGATCTTCGCCGCGCTCGCCTCGACCGTCGCCACACAGGGTCCCGGCGTACTCGTCACCTATGCCGGTTTCGTCAGCGGCTTTTACCTGTCGCTCGGCGTCCTCTGGCTCGTCCTCTTCCTCGCCACCCTCGCCATCATCGGCACCCGCGCCTTCGGCCTGTTCCGCGGCATCCGCACCCCCGTATTGCTCGCCTTTTCAACCGCGAGCTCGGAAGCCGCCTACCCCAAGACGATGGAAGAACTCGAGAAGCAGGGGGTCAACCGCCGCATCGTCTCCTTCGTGCTGCCGCTCGGCTACAGTTTCAACCTCGACGGGTCGATGATGTATTGCACCTTCGCGGTGCTCTTCATCGCGCAGGCCTATGGCATCGACATGACCATCGGCCAGCAGATCACGATGCTGCTTCTGCTTATGATCACGTCGAAGGGCATGGCCGGGGTCCCGCGCGCCTCGCTCGTCGTGATCTCGGCGACACTCGCCTATTTCAAGCTGCCCGAAGCCGGGCTGCTCCTGATCCTCGCGGTCGACCATCTGCTCGACATGGGCCGCTCGGCGACCAACGTCGTCGGCAATTCGGTCGCCGCCGCGGTCATCGACCGCTGGGAAGGCCGGCGCATGGCGCGCGAAGCCGCTACCGGTGACCCGGCCCCCGCCGAACAACAGCCCGCTCTCGTTACCAAGGAATAATCATGTCCAAGATCGAATCCCGCCTTTCCAGCCTCGGCGTCGAGCTGCCCGACGTCTGCCCCCCCGTCGCCAACTATGTCTCATCGACCCGCTCGGGAAATATCGTGCAGATCTCGGGCCAGCTGTCGACCCACGCCAATGGCGGGATCAAGGGAACGGTCGGCGACGACTGCAGCCTTGCAGACGGCATCATCGCTGCGCGGCTATGCGCGATCAACCTCATCGCCCAGTTCAAGGCGGCGGCAGGCGGCGACCTCGATCGCGTCGCGCGCGTCCTGAGGCTCGGCGGCTATGTCCAGGCCGGCTCCGAGTTCTACGACATACCGACCGTTATGAACGGCTGCTCGGACCTGATCGTCGATGTGTTCGGCGAGGCGGGCAAGCATGCGCGCTCCGCGATCGGAGTCTACCGACTGCCCTTCAATTTCGCGGTCGAGGTCGATGCGGTCATCGAGATCGACAGCTAACCGGGTCTCAATTCAAGACACAAAAGTTCGCCTGACTGCAAGGGGTTGTAATTTTCCGCGCGAATATCGATGGGGATTCGTCGGCGACTTGCGTCACAGCAGAATGAGATGGGAGAAAATCCATCCGCCGCACGGAGGACGACGCGCCAATCGGGTCGACAAAAAGGGGACATGGCATGATGAACAGCAGAAATTCGCGCTACCGGAAGCAAATTCTCGCCGCCGCATCGTTGATCGGGATGGTCGTCGTGCAGAACGCCGCGGCGCAGGAGCAGGCCGCGCAAACCGGCGCTGCGACCGAGCCGCAATCGGCGCCGCGCGGCGAGGAAATCGTCGTCACGGGCAGCCGCATCGCCGGCACCAAGATCACCGAAGCCCTCCCCGTAACCGTCGTGGGCGAGGATGAGATTGCGGCAACCGCTGCGGTCTCGGGCGATGAGCTACTGCGATCGATCCCGCAAATGAGCGACCAGTCGTTCAACAGCAGCAACGGCCAGACGAGCAGCAATTTCGCGCGCGGCGACGTGGGTTCGATCGACCTGCGCGGGCTCGGTGTCGGCAACACGCTCGTCCTGCTCAACGGACGCCGCCTCGTCCAGCATCCGAGCAGCCAGGCGAGCACGTCTCTCGCGCCCGTCATCACCTACAACAGCAACTCGATCCCGGTCTTCGGTATCCAGCGCGTCGAAGTGCTGCGCGATGGCGCCGCGGCGCTCTACGGCACCGATGCCGTCGCGGGCGTCGTCAACACGATTCTGCGCGACAATGTCAACGGCGGCGGACTTGCGCTGCAATATGGCGGCGCCGAGGGTACCGGGCTGCGCGAGTTCAACGGCTCAGGCTATCTGGGCACCGATTTCGCCGAGAATCGCGGCAATATCTCGTTGCTGTTCAACTATACCAACCGCACCGCTCTGACGTCGCAGGACCAGGATTTCACCGCGACGGGGGACCACCGCTTCTTCGACGATTTTGCGGGCACGGTCTTCGAAGGTTCGAACAGTCTCGATGACACCAGCACGTTATCGCAATGGGGCAATTTCACGACCGGTGGCGTCCGCGTGCGCCGGGGGACGACCAACATCACAAGCGCCGGCGGCGTGTTTTCGATCCAGCCGACCGCGAACGGTGGCTGTTCGGCCGATCTGGGCGGCGGTATCTGCATCGACGATGCCACCCGCGCCACGACCGGCGCCGATCGTAACACCCGCTGGGATTCGCAGAAGAATTTCCCGCAGTCGATCATTCCCCGGCTCGATCGCATCAATGTGTTCGCGAACGGCCATTATGACCTGACTGACAATCTGACGGTCTTCGGCGAAGCCGGCTATTATTATGCCAAGACGCGCAGCATCCAGGACAGCGTGTTCTCGATCGGTTCGATCCAGATGACGGTGCCGGCATCGAACTATTGGAACCCTTTCGGCCCGGTCACCTTCGCCAACGGCACGGCGAACCCCAACCGCCTCGCCGGGATCGACGCACCCGCCGCGGGGCTGCCGGTCACGATGACCAGCTATCGCTTCGTCGATCTCGGGCCCACCGTTGTCGATGTGACCAACCGGCAGTTCCGCGCCTTGCTGGGCCTGCGCGGCGAAGCACTCGGCTTCAACTGGGAAACCGCCGCCCTCTATTCGCAGGCGACGGTGCGCGACGTCCAGGACGGGATCAGCGCCACGCTGCTTCAGCAGAATCTCGCGCTGTCGACGCCCGACGCCTATAACCCCTTCAACGGCGGGAATCCCGACGATCCTACCGGTCTGCCGATTTCGGATGGCAATCTGGCGGCGGGCGAAGACTTCCTCATCAAGACGATCCGGCGCGGGAAATCGACGCTGGCGCAATGGGATTTCCGCGCTTCGAAGGCCGACCTGCTGTCGCTTCCTGCCGGCGATGTCGGCATGGCCGTCGGCGCCGAACTGCGCCGCGACTCCTATCTCGACGATCGCGACGAGCGCGTCGATGGAACGATCACCTGGACCGACAGCGTTACCGGCGTCGAGCAGCCCAGCGATCTGTTCGGGGTCAGCCCGACCCCCGACACCAAGGGGTCGCGCACGGTTTTCGCCGCCTACGCAGAACTGGCGGTTCCGCTGATCGCGCCTGAAATGAATGTGCCGTTGGTTCGCAGTTTCGAGCTGCAACTCGCGGGACGGTACGAGCATTATTCCGACTTCGGGAGTATAGCCAAGCCAAAGATCGCCGCGGCGTGGGACCTGTTCGACGGCTGGCGCATCCGCGGTTCGTGGGCGCAGGGGTTCCGCGCCCCGAACCTCGAGCAGACCAAGGCGACCGTTATCACACGCGGCAACACGCGGACCGACTATATCCGCTGCGAAGCCGACCTGCGTGCCGGGCGGATCAGCAGTTTCGACGATTGCGCGCAAGGTTTCGTGACCACAGGCCGGCGCGCCGGCAATCCCGATCTGAAACCGGAGACCTCGACCACCTGGACGATCGGTACGGTCCTCCAGCCGCCCGCCTTCAACACCGGCCGGCTGCGGACCACCTTCACGCTCGACTATTGGCAGGTGAAGCAGAAGGGCATCGTCGGCGTGTTCGGCGAAGGCAATGCGCTGATCGCGGATTACCTGGCCCGCGTTCAGGGATCGAGCGACCCTACCGTCTTCCGCCTCGCGCCCACGGCGGACGACATCGCCCTCTTCGCCGGCACCGGCATCGATCCGGTGGGCCGCGTGCAATATGTCGACGACCAGTATCGCAACCTTGAGCCGCAGACCGTTCGCGGCATCGACTTCGGGCTCAATATCGGGCTTCGCGATACGGGCATTGGCGATTTCACCTTTGCCGCCAATGCCGCCTATCTGCTCAAATATTTCCGCGACGTGTCGCCCGACATCCAGGTCCTGCTCGACGCCCGGGCGGCTGGCGACATCAACATCGACACGGTCATTCCGGAAGGCGGCGACCAGATTCGGCTCGACGGCTTCCCCAAATGGCGCGGTTCGGGCTCGCTGACCTGGAAACTGGGGCAGTTCACCGCCGGCGGTTTCGTGAGTTACACAGGCAGCGTCATCGACAATGACATCTCGATCAACGGCGAGAATCTGAAGGTCAAGGCCTACACCACCGCCAGCCTCTATGTGCAGTACGATCTCAAGGGCGGTTTCACCGACGGCACCCAGCTGCGTGTCGGCGTGCGCAACATTACCAATGCGCAGCCGCCGATCGATTCGGGTTCCTTCGGATATATGGGCTCGCTCCATTCGCCGATCCCGCGCTACTGGTATGTGAATGTGCGCAAGACTTTCTGACGTCCCTGGACCGGCCGCTCCGTTTCGCATGGGGCGGCCGGAAATCCGCAATCCTCCAGCCCACAAAAGGTGACGCCCGCGTGACACATCCCCTTCAGGACAAATCCTGCTTGGCGCGCCGCCGCGCGCGCGCCGCCCTACTCGGGACGGCGTTTGCCGTCCTCGCCGGCTGTTCGGCGAGCGCGGCGACCGACCGGCCCGCCGCGGCGCCACCGCCCCCGGCAGCCGACGCGCCCCAGCCCTTTGCGAGCACCTATACGCCGCGCCCCGCCGCCGACACCGCGATCGTCGGCGCGTCGATCCTCACCGGCACCGGCGAGCGGATCGACCGGGGAACCGTCCTTATGGCCTCCGGCAAGATCGTCGCTGTCGGCGCGAACGTCGATCTCCCGGCCGGCGTGCGCGTCGTCGACGGCACCGGCAAATGGGTTACACCCGGCATCATCGACGCGCATTCGCACCTCGGCGTCTTCGCTGCACCCGGCGTCCAGGGCCATGCCGACGGCAATGAGAATATCGATCCTTATACCGCGCATGTCTGGGCCGAGCACTCCCTCTGGCCGCAGGATCCCGTGTTCACCAAAGCGCGTGCCGGCGGGGTCACCAGCCTGCTCATCCTACCCGGCTCTGCCAACCTCTTCGGCGGACGCGGTGTCAGCGTGAAGAATGTGCCCGCGGTCACCGTCCAGCAGATGAAATTTCCGGGCGCGCCCTATACGCTCAAGATGGCATGCGGCGAGAATCCCAAGGGCCGCTACGGTAGCCGCGGACGCGCGCCGGCCACCCGCATGGGCGAGGTCGCGGGTTTCCGCCGCGCGTGGATCGACGCCGCCGAATATGCCCGCAAGCTCGATGCCTATGAAAAGAAGCGTGCGCGCGGCGAGGGCGGCGAAGCGCCCAAACGCGACCTCGGCCTCGAAACGCTGGCGGGCGTTCTCAAGGGCGACATCCTCGTGCAGAACCACTGCTATCGCGCCGACGAAATGGCGGTGATGCTCGATGTCGGCCACGAGTTCGGCTACAAGACGCGCGCCTTTCACCACGCCGTCGAGGCCTACAAGATCGCCGATCTTCTCGCCAAAGAGGATGTCTGCGTCGCGACATGGGCGACCCGCTGGGGCTTCAAGATGGAAGCCTATGACGCGATCGAGGAAAATGCCGCTATCCTGACCAAGGCCGGCGTTTGCGTCGCGATCCACTCGGACGAGCAAAGGCTGGTCCAGCGCCTCAATGTCGAAAGCGCGGTTGCGCTTGCCGCCGGTCGCCGCGCCGGCATCGATATTTCGCAGGAGGAGGCGATCAAATGGATCACCCTCAATCCGGCGAAGATGATGGGCATCGCCGACCGCACGGGCTCACTCGAGGCCGGCAAGATGGCCGACGTGGTCCTGTGGAGCAGGAATCCGTTCAGCGTCTATGCGATCGCCGAAAAGGTTTTCATCGACGGCGCGCTGATCCTCGACACGAGCGATCCGGCGACGCGATACAGAAGCGATTTTGAAATCGGCCAACCGGTCGGGGAGGAATGAGATGCAACGACGGCTCCCGGTTTTCGCGGCTCTCGCCCTGGCCCTCGCTGCGGCCGCCCCCACGGCCGCAGCGCAGACTTTTGCGATCACCAACGCACATCTCGTGACCCCCGGCCCCGTCGGCGAAGTGGAGAATGGCACGGTGATCGTTCGCGACGGCCGCATTGCGGCCGCCGGTGCCGCCATCGTGGTCCCGTCCGGAATGCGCATCGTCGATGCGCGCGGCGCCACCGTCACGCCCGGCTTCGTCGCGGTGAACACCGCGCTGGGGCTCGTCGAGGTCAACTCGGTTGGCGGCTCGGTCGATAACCGAACGCATAATTCGGGCATCAGCGCGTCGTTCGACGTGCAGTACGGGCTCAACCCCGATTCGACGCTGATCCCGATCGCCCGCCTCGGCGGCATAACCCATGCCGTCGTCATGCCCGATTATGACGACAGCGACCAGGAACGCGAGCTGCCCTTCGCGGGCAAGGCGGCGCTGATCACGCTTGGCGAAGGTGCGGCGATTCTCCACCGGTCCGGCGTTGCGATGATGCTCGAACTCGGCGAAGATGGCGCGGCGCGCATCGGCGGCTCGCGCGCCGCCGAATTCGTCCAGCTTCGCCAGATCTTCGATCTCGCGCGCCAGCCGCCGCGCGACGAATATCCTTTCGAGCTTTCGCAGGCCGACGTCGCGGCGCTGAAACCTGTGCTCGAGGGCACGATGCCGCTGATCGTCGTCGTCCACCGTGCCGCCGACATCCGGCAGGTTCTGAGGCTTGCGCGCGACTATAAGCTCAAAATCATCCTGAGCGGCGCCGAAGAAGCCTGGCGCGTCGCCGACGAGATTGCCGCCGCCAAAGTGCCCGTGCTCATCAACCCGACCTCGAACATCCCGTCGAACTTCGACATGCTTGGCGCGTCGCTCCAGAATGCGTCGATCCTCAAGGCGGCGGGGGTCGATATCGCGATTGGCGGGAACGACGGCGGCCACCGCGTACGCGAGATGCGCTATAACGCGGGCCTCGCGGTGTCGCGCGGCCTGCCCTACGCCGCCGGCATCGAAGCCCTCACGCTCGCGCCCGCGCGCATCTTCGGCGTCGCCGATCAGATGGGCTCGATCGCACCGGGCAAGGCCGCCGACATCGTGATATGGGACGGCGATCCGCTCGAACCGCTGACCCAGCCGACCGCGATCTTCATCGCGGGGAAAGAACAGCCGCTCACCTCGCGCGCGACCGAACTCGGAAAACGCTACGCGCGCTGACCCGTTCGCCCCGCGCCCGTCAGATCCTCAGGACGGGCGCGCGGTGAGCGGCAGCGCGGTAGTGAATTTGATTTCTTCCATGGAAAAGGCCGAGCTCACGTCGGTGAGCCGGATCGAGCGGATGATGCGCCTGTAGACCGCATCATAGGCCGCCATATTCTCGACGCGCAGTTTGAGAAGATAGTCGACGTCGCCGGTCATGCGGTAGAATTCGACGACCTCGGGAATGTCGCGGATCGCCGAATTGAGCGTGTCGAGCCATGCTTCGCTATGCTCGGAGGCACGCAGGCTCACGAAAACGGTGAGATCGAGGCCGAGCGCGCTCGCATCCAGGATCGTGACGCGCCGCGCGATCACGCCGCTTTCCTCCAGCCGCTTGATGCGCCGCCAGCACGCATTTTGTGACATATTGGCCTTGGCGGCGACCGCGGCGACCGAAAGCGTGGCATCCTCCTGGAGGACTCCCAATATCCGGACATCGGCGTCATCGAGCGAAACGCGGGTCATGACTTTCCTCCTAGATCCAATGGCAAAACAGTGGCGGTGGCGAGCGAATCCCGCGGGGTCGGCTCCCCGTCGCCAGCGGCGAGATCGTCGGTGCCGGACATTCCGGCTCCTTGCGCCGTGCCCATGCGTGCAATCGCCGTGGTCGCGGCGACATCCATCGTCACATTGCCCACCGTCCGCACGAGGTCGGGAATCATCTCGACCGCGATGAGCAGCGCGAGCGGTTCGATCGGTATACCCATCGCGACGCAGATCGGCGCGATCGAGGTCAGGAAGCTGACCTGTCCCGGCAGGCTCACCGAACCGATCGTCGTGATTGCCGCCACCGCCGCCCCCGCCGCTATCGCCGACGGCGCAAGCGATATGCCGAGCCAGTGCGCGACATAGATGGCAACGGCGAGGTTCATCGCGGGACTGGTCACCCGGAAGATCGCGACCGCGACCGGCAGCGAGACACGCGCAACCGATCGCTGGACCCCGAGATCGGCCGCAGCCTGGAGCATGGGCGGCAGCGAGGCGAGCGAGGACTGGGTGCTGAGCGCAACCGCCTGCGCGGGCGCCACTGCCTTCGCGAACGCGGCAAGGCGCACGCGGCCAGAAAAGACCGCGACCGGATAGGCGAGCGCCCAGGCGGCGAGGCCCGCGCTCGATACGATCACGACATAATGCGCCAGCGCGCCGATCGCGGACGTACCGGCGCGCGCGCCGACGCCGAAGGCCAGCGCGAGGACGCCGATCGGCGCCAGCGCGAGCACCCAGCCGACGATAAGCAGCACCGCGTTTGCGATCGTATCGAAGAAGGCTGTTACCGGTTCACGCTGGGCAGCCGGCAAGCGCGCGAGCGCGACAGCGAAGACCGCTGTGAAGAGAATGAGCGGAAGAAGGGCGTCGTTCGCCGCGGCCGCGACCGGGTTGGAAGGGACGATCGAGCGCAGGAAGGCGGCGATCCCGACTGTCGGTGCGTCAACCGGAGCCGAAACGGAAAGGCTCGCCGCCAGCGATCGGGCCGCATCGGTGGGCATCGGAAAGACGCCGAGCAGCGCGGGCACGAGCACAGCCGCCATGGCCGTCGATACCCAAAGAAGTGCGATGAAGGTGACGACCGACCGCATCGCGACGCGGTCGCCACGCGCGCTGTCGGCCGTTTTCGCGATTCCGGTGATGAGAAGCGACACGACGAGCGGGACGATCGTCATTCTGAGGCCGTCGAGCCAGACCCCGCCGACGCTGGCGGCAAGAGCGACCGCGTCGGAAATGCCGCCGAGCCCGAGACGCGTCCACCCCGCTCCCAGCGCCAGTCCGGCGATCAGTGCCGACAATATGAGCCAGCTTCTCGCCATCCGACCACTCTCCTCCTGCCTCCCGAAGCGGGAAGCCCTATGCTTTGACGCGCTGCCGACCGAATACCCCATCGCGCAAAACCCAAATCCTGGGGCAGATTTCGCGACTCCGTGGCGATTGTTGCACTTTCAAGGCGAATCCAAGACAGATGATTCGACGAACCCGCTGCTTCCATGCCGTAGTTAGATCATTTAATCGACATAATCGGACATATTAGTTCAAATGTCCCATGATTTGACCAAACCACCTCAAAGTCGGTGAAGAAATCATCCCGGCATCCATGTCATAAAATGTCGCCATAAGGGGACGCACGATGACATTCAGCGCCTATGGGGCAGATTACGGGAATGAAAACGTCGCGGGAAGCGATGGTCCGGAGGCGGGCGAACACATCTCCGCACCCGCGAAACGGCCGCCGGTCCAACCGCCCGTGGCCGCATGTGAGGCCAACCCCGACCTGATCAAAACCTTCTGGCCGCACCTTCCCTTGCTCAGGAAATATCTCCGGCGGCGCGTGCCTGCCGCCGATCTCGACGACGTGCTGCAGGATGTGTTCCTCAATATCATCCGCCGCGCTGATGCCGCCGCGATCGCTCATCCCAAATGCTATCTTTTCCAGGCTGCGCAAGCCGCCCTTATCGACCGCCATCGCCGCCAGACGACGCGCCGCCTCGACTGCCATTGCCAGCTTGAAGAGCCCCATCACCCCGTCGATGACATGTCCCCGCTGCGGATTCTGCTCGCCAAGGACGAAATCCGCGCGGTCGAAGATACACTGAACCAGCTTCCCGAACGCACGCAGGAAATCCTCGTCGCGATCCGCGTCGAAGGGTCCAGCCTCAAAAGCCTCGCGAGCCGCTACAACATCTCGACGAGCGCGATCGAAAAACATGTGACCAAGGCCGCCAAGGCGCTCTCGGTTGCCCGCCGCAGCGACCTCGTCGCAGCGAACCGCAACGGCACCGCGCCGCAGAAACTT
>JBIMKQ010000024.1:0-18032 GCA_051861185.1 Sphingopyxis sp. | reverse complement strand
AGAGTGACATGAAGAAGCTGATCGCTTATTCGTCGGTCGCGCATATGGCGATCGTCACCGCGGGCCTGTTCGCGTTCAACCAGCAGGGCATCGAGGGCGCGCTGATCATCATGCTCAGCCACGGTGTCGTGTCGGCCGCGCTCTTCTTCTGCGTCGGGGTGATCTACGACCGGCTGCATACTCGCGAGATCGACCGTTATGGCGGCCTTGCGGTGAACATGCCGGCCTATGCGGTCTTCTTCATGCTGTTTACGATGGCGTCGATCGGCCTCCCGGGCACGAGCGGTTTCGTCGGCGAATTCCTGAGCCTCGCGGGCATTTACGAAGTCTCGAGCTGGGTCGCCTTCGTCTGCACGACCGGGATCATCCTTGGTGCCGCCTATATGCTCTATCTCTACCGCCGCGTCGTGTTCGGCGAACTGACCAAGGACGATGTGAAGGCAATGCCCGATCTCAACCGCCGCGAATGGGCGATCCTGACGCCGCTCGCTGCCGTAGCGCTGTGGATGGGCGTCTATCCCGAAAGCTTCCTTGCGCCGATGCGCGGGGACGTGACCACCGTCGTTGCGCGACTTGCCCCGGCAAAGCCCGCGGGCGATGCGCACCTTGCCGTCGGCAAGCCCAAGGCCGCCAAGGCGCATGGTGAAGCCGCCCACGGGTCGAGCCATGCGGGAGGCGTCCAATGACCGCCGATCTCGCGCTCATCTGGCCCGAACTGATCCTTACGATCGGCGGGCTCATCACGCTGATGCTCGGCACCTTCCTGGGCGACCGTCAGGTCGGCATCTATCAGCTCGGCGCGCTGCTCACGCTGGCGGCCGCGGCTGCGGCGGTCGTCGCGCTCTTCGGCATCGATGCGACGGTTTTTTCGGGCACGCTCTCGGTCGATAACTTCGGCGGCTTTGCCAAGATGTTGATCTACGCTGCAAGCTTCGTCAGTATCGTCATCGCGCCGCGCTTCTTTGCCGGCGGCATGCGCGCCGAATATCCGACGCTGATCCTGTTCGCCGCGCTCGGCATGGGCATCATGGCATCGTCGCGCGATCTGATGACGCTGTACGTGGGCCTCGAGCTCAACAGCCTGGCCGCCTATGTGCTCGCCAGCTTCATGCGGACCGACGAGCGCTCGACCGAAGCCGGACTCAAATATTTCGTCCTCGGCGCGCTGGCGTCGGGCATGCTGCTCTACGGCATCTCGCTGCTCTACGGCTTCACCGGCACGACCGATTTCGCGGGTATCGCAAAGGTGCTCGGCGGCGAGCTCAACATCGGGCTGATCTTTGGTATCGTGTTCGTACTCGCGGGTCTCGGCTTCAAGATCAGCGCCGTGCCGTTCCACATGTGGACCCCTGACGTCTATGAAGGTGCGCCGACCCCGGTGACGACCTTCTTCGCCACCGCGCCGAAAGTGGCGGCGATGGCGTTGATGACGCGCGTTGTGATCGATGCGATGGGCCCCGCGATTGGTGCGTGGCAGCAGATCATCATCTTCCTGGCGCTCGCCTCGATCATCCTCGGTGCGGTCGGCGCAATCGGACAGAAGAATATCAAGCGCCTGCTGGCCTACTCGTCGATCAACAATGTCGGCTTCATGCTGATCGGCCTTGCTGCGGGAACGCAGCAGGGGGTCGAAGGCGTGCTGACCTATCTGCTCGTCTATGTTGTCACGACGCTTGGCGCGTTTCTTGTCGTGCTCCAGCTTCGCGATGCCGACGGCAGCCAGATCGAGAGCATCCCGGCACTTGCCGGCCTGTCGCAGCGTCGCCCCGGCCTGGCCGCGGCGATGGCGGTGTTCATGTTCAGCCTCGCCGGCATCCCGCCGCTGTTCGGCTTCTGGCCGAAATATCTGGTGTTCGAGGCCGCGGTGAACGCGAACCTTGTGCCGCTGGCGGTCGCGGGTATCGTCGCCTCGGTGATCGGCGCCTTCTATTATATCGCGATCATCAAGATGATGTATTTCGACGATAAATCGGATACGGAAATCCCGGCGAGCGGCGGCGTGATCGTCGAGGATGCGGTGATCACCGCGAGCGCGCTCTGGCTCTCCGTCATCGGCTATCTCTTCATTCCCGTGCTGGCGGTCGTATCGGCCAGCGCCGCCGCGGTGCTGTTCTGATACCGCCGATCGAGCGGATAGCGCAGACAGGTTCGACCAACGCCGACCTGCTGGCGCGGCTGGCAAGCGGTGAGCATGTCGGTGAAGGCCATTGGCTGATCGCCGACCGCCAGACCGCCGGGCGCGGGCGCCTTGGCCGCGGCTGGAACGACGGGCAGGGCAATTTCATGGGCTCGACCGTCGTCCACCTGACGGTGGGCGATCCGTCGGCCGCAACGCTGGCACTTGTCGCTGGGGTTGCGCTGGCAAAGACCGTTGCCGCGCTCGCCCCCGGTCTCGGCGCGCAGCTCAAGTGGCCGAACGACTTGCTGGTCGATGGCGCAAAATGCGCGGGCATCTTGATGGAGCGCACCGGCAATTCGGTGGTGATCGGTATCGGCGTCAACCTGGTTGCCGCGCCCGAACTGCCCGACCGCCCGACCGCGACGCTTGCGGACAAGGCGGCGGCGCTCGATCGCGATCATTTTTCCAATGCGCTCGGCATCGCAATGATCGACGCGCTGTGGACGTGGCGGCAGGAAGGCGTGGCGAGTATCGTCCGTGCCTGGCTGCCGCAGGCGCACCCTGTCGGCACGCCTCTCCGCGTATCCGAGCAGGGTATCGACGGCTTCTTCGACGGCCTTGCCGACGATGGCGCGCTGCGCTTGCGCCGCGACGGCGCGGAGACCATGCTGGTGCATGCCGGAGACGTCGAATTACGCCGCCCGGTCGAGGAGGGGAATTAGATGCTGCTCGCGATCGATGTCGGCAACACCAACGCCAAATTTGCGCTTTTCCGTGGAACGGAGTTGCTCGCGCGTTGGCGCATCGCGACCGATGACCGGCGTACCGCCGACGAATATATGGTGTGGCTCGACCAGTTGATGCGGATCGAGGGGCACGACCGCGCCGGCGTCGAAGCGGTCATCATCTCGACAGTGGTTCCGCGCGCGCTCCACAATCTCCAACTGCTCGCTGTGAAATATTTCGGCGTTGATGCGTTGGTCGCGGGGCGTGAACCAGTGACGTGGGGCATCGCGCTCAAGGTCGACGAACCGCAGTCGGTCGGCGCCGACCGCGCGGTCAACGCCATCTCCGCGCAGGCCGTCGAGCCCGGCAAGGACAAGCTGGTCATCAGCTTTGGCACCGCGACGACACTCGATCATATCGGGCCCGACGGCGCCTACCTCGGCGGCATCATCGCGCCGGGCGTCAATCTGTCGCTCGAAGCCTTGGTCGCCGCTGCCGCGAAACTCCCGCGTATCGCAATCGAAGCCCCCGCGACGGCGAGCGTGATCGGCCGCACCACCGAAAGCCAGATGCTGATCGGCGTCTATTGGGGCTATGTATCCATGATGGAAGGCCTAATAGGGCGTATGAAATCCGAAATCGGCAAACCTCTCACCGTCATCGCGACGGGCGGCCTCGCGACGTTGTTCCAGGAACAGGCGCATCTGTTCGATCGCATCGAACCCGACCTGACGCTCAACGGCCTGATGCACCTCTATAACCAGCGGAGTGCAAAAGCATGACCGTGCCCGGCAAGGAGCTGCTCTTCCTCGCGCTCGGCGGGTCGGGCGAGATTGGCATGAACGCCAATCTTTACGGCTGCGACGGCAAATGGATCATGCTGGACCTCGGCGTGACCTTCGGCACCCATGATTATCCGGGTATCGACATCATCATGCCCGACCTCGAATTTATCGAGGACCGCAAGAAGGATCTGCTCGGCATCGTCCTGACGCACGGGCATGAGGATCATATCGGGGCACTGCCCTACCTCGCCGCCGAACTCGGCGTGCCGCTCTACGCCAACCGTTTCACCGCGGGTCTGATCGCCGGCAAGCTGATCGAAGAGGGTCTGGAGAAACAGGTCAAGGTTCATGTCGTCGATATCGACGCCAAGTTCCAGCTCGGCCCGTTCGGTATCCGCTTCCTGCCGCTCGCGCACTCGATCCTCGAGATGAGTGCGGCGGTGATCGATACGCCCTATGGCCGGGTCTTTCACACCGGCGATTGGAAACTCGACGATGACCCGGTGCTCGGCACCCCGTCGTCGGCATCGGCGCTGACCAAGCTCGGCGACGAAGGGATCGACGTGCTGGTCGGCGATTCGACCAACGCCTTCAATCCCGAAGCGTCGGGCAGCGAAGGTGGGCTGTTCGACGGTCTCTTGACAGCCGTCGGCGCGGCAAAGGGAAGGGTGATCGTCACGACCTTTGCTTCCAACGCGGCGCGGCTGAAGACGCTTGGCGAAGTCGCCAAGGCAACCGGGCGTACCCTGTGCGTCGCGGGTCGATCGCTCGACCGCATCCTCGGCGTCGCGCGCTCGGTCGGCTACCTCAAGGATTTCCCGCCGACGGTCGATTTCGACGAAGCGATGCGGCTGCCGCGAAACAAGGTCATGGTGATCGCGACAGGGGGGCAGGGCGAACCCCGCGCCGCGCTGGCGCGCATGGCGGCCGACGGTCACCAGATCAAGCTCGAAGCGGGCGACACCGTCGTCTTCTCGTCGAAGCAGATCCCGGGCAATGAGGTCGCTATCGGGCGGATCATGAACCAGCTTGCGGCGAAGGACGTGCTGACGGTCACCGAGAAACAGGCCCATATCCATGTCAGCGGCCATCCCGGCCAGCCTGAGCTTGCGGCGCTTTACGGCTGGCTGCGGCCAAAGTTGGTCGTGCCCGTGCATGGCGAGATTCGCCACATGCACGAACAGGCGCGTTTTGCGCTCGAACGCGGCGTGCCCGACGCCTTGATCCAGGAAAATGGCGACCTCGTTCGCCTCGCGCCCGGCCCGGCCAGGATCGTAGAGCGCGTTCATTCGGGCCGCCTGATCCTCGACGGCGACGTCATTCTGCCCGCAGATGGCGAGACGATCAATGAGCGGCGCAAGCTCGCGCTCCATGGTCATATCACCGTTGCCGTCATCTTTACCGGCAAGCGCTTTACCGAGGCTGCGGTGAGCTATCGCGGCGTTCCGGTCGAGGATGAGCGCGAGACCTTCATCGACGAGATGCGCGAAGCGGCGCAGAAAGCCGCGACCGCTCCCGCCAGGGAGCAGGAAAAAATGCGCGAGGCCATCCGCCTCAGCGTGCGGCGAGTGGCGACCGACTGGACGGGCAAGAAGCCCGTCGTCGATGTGATGCTCGTCCAAATCTGAACGGATCTGCAAAGATGAAATGGACATCGGCGCTCGCCATCTATCTGCTGTTTTGGGCGTTCAGCGCCTTCTTCGTGCTGCCCTTCCATGGTCGGCGTGCAAGCGATGACGATACGCCGCTGGTCAAGGGGCAGGATCGGGGCGCGCCCGCCACGGTTCGGCCCAAGCGGATCATGCTGCAGATGACGATCGCCGCGACGATCGCGTTCGTTCTCTATTACGTGGCCTATGTGAATGGCTGGGCCGACCCCGACGTGCTCAGCGGGCGGACCTGAGCGCCGTTCACGCCGTCCGCGGGGGGGAAGTGGACGTAGCACATAGCAGTCGCCTCCGCTAAGGCGGGGCCCCTTGGCTGCCTTGCACTGCGTTTGCTGCGTAAAACGACAGCGGCCACCGCCTTCGCAGGGGCGACGGCCTGCTATCCATCGGTTCCACTATCCATTGGTCATCCCGCACTTGATCCGGGATACGCCGCAGCTCTTAAGCCATGGGCCCGGATCAAGTCCGGGGTGACGAAGAGTTGGATGTCTGCAACCGGTCGAAAGCCGCCACGCTGATCCGCTATTGCAAGAGCGGGCCTAGTTCCGCAGGCGGTCGATCGCTTGCGCCAGCGCGACATACAGCTTGCCGATATCCGACGACAGCAAGGTGACGCTGATCGCGGAACCGTCGCGCGCGCCGATGAGCAGGCGCAGCATCGCTTCGAAGTCGTGGATGAACTGGTTCACCGACGCGTGGAACCCGTCGTCGGCCTGATAGATCCGCAGGATTTCCTTGGCTTCGCTATTGTCGATCAGCTTGACCGCACGCCGCGCAAACACGCCGCGGTCGCCTTTGAGATACGCGTCCCATGCGGTGTCGCTGACCTCGCTCGACAGAATTTTGGTCACGTCGATCGCGGTCGATTTCAGCGACTCGGTCAGCAAGCCGACCTGCTTGGCGAGTGAATCGCGATCGGACGCGGCGATCGCCTGTTCGGCTTCGTTCACGCGCTGTTCGACGCTCGCGCTGGTGTCCATGATCGTGATGAGCTGGCGCATCAGCCGGTCCGCCGCACCATTGGCAGCGGCGACCGCGCGCGCAGAAGCATCCTCGATCGCGCTCAATTGCGCCATGATCTCGTTCTTGAATGCGGCGTCGATCGCGTCGGTCGCGGTTGCCTGCATCGCTTCGCGCGCGCCCGACACCAGCTTTTCGAGCGTCAGCCGCGCCTCGTCCGCGGCCGAATCGGCGGTGGCACGGACTTCGCCGAGCGTCGCAATCATCCGCGCGCCGCCCTGTTCGGCAAATTCGTCGGCGCCGTCGCGCAGCTTCGCCAGCGCCGTTTCGGCGTCGGCGAGCGACGTGTTGATGCGGTCGACCAGCTCCTGCTGGCTGGTCGCGTGACCCGCCATCTGTTCCTCGTTGGACTTGAGCGTCGCCTGCACCGCATTGACGTGCGACATCGTCGACTGCGCGACGAGTTCCGACGCGTCGAGGATCGGGCGGAGCTGCGACAGCGCGGTTTGCGTCGTCTTGCCATGCGAGGTGATGCGGTCGAGCGCGTGCGGCAGCGTCTCGTCGAGCTCGCGCGTCACGGCATCAAGCGCGAGCAGCAGCGATTCGGCATGGGTGATCAGCTGGTGCGCCGAAGCATTCCCGCTTTGCACTTCCTGCATGAAAGAGCCGAGCTGTGCCTTGGTATCTTCGATCGCGCGGCCGATAACCCCGGTGCTCGCGCTGACGCTGACGTCGAGCACTTCGAGCTGCTGACCGACATCGTTCACATGCGCGGTGATGCGCGATGCCAGCGCATCGCTTGCGTCGGCGTGCGCGGCAAGCTGCGCGCCCATGGCAATCCCGGCGTCACGCGCAACGGCGAGTTTCGCCTCCATCAGCGCACCGGCATCGTCGATGCCTTCGCGAAATTGCCGCCAGCTTGCGCCCATCTGGTCCGTCATCGCAGCGACGGTCGAGACCATATCGTTACGCGCGGAGGCGGCCGTGGTCTTCATCTGCGCAAGCGCCGCGCTTTGCACGTCGGCGACCTGCGCCGAGGCGGCGAGCAGGTCCGTTTCGGTTTCCTTCGTCTGTTCCTGCAGCGCGACGATCGCCTCGAGCATGGTCGCGGTCGATTCGGCGCCGGTCTGCGCAGCCTTCGCGGCTTCCTCTCCGAGTGCGGCGAGCCTGGCTTCGAGATTCGCGCCCTGTTGATGCGCGACGAGGCCCGCTTCGCGGAAATTGACTGCGAGCCGCTGCGCGACATCGTCGATCCGCGGGAGACCGGCGAGCAGGCCGTCCATTCGTTGCAGCGCGACATCGCCCGAGCGCGCCAGCTGGTCGTGCGCATTGGCGATCACCGACGCATTGCCGGCGAGCTTGTCGCTGCTTTCGTTGAGGCGCATCACGGTGTCGAGGCCGAGCTGCTGGACGATCTTCGCCTGATCGCCGAGCTGCTTTTGCGCATCGGCCAGATGCAGGCCGAGCGAATGCATCGATTGGTTCAGTGCCAAATTCTCTTCGCGGAGCGCGGTCGCGACGCGCGCGAAGCGCGCCTGTTCGGATCGGCCCGACCGTAGAAGCGACATCCACAGCACCGCGAGCAGCGTCAGCGGCATGGCGATGGTCGCCAAGAGCGCCGGCCATTCGGCCAGCGCCGGGCTCTTTGCGAAACCGTCGGTTGCGACGAACAAAGCGAATCCGGTCCAGCCGACCGCGAGAAGGATGAGCAACAAGGGGGTGACGCGCTCGCGCCACGCCGACAGCGTGTGCGGCGCTTCGTCGATCTGTGCGGCGTCGAGCGAGGACATGTCGAGCCAATCGCGATCGGCAGGCGCCTCGATATCGGGCGCAGCAGCCGTTTCAGGCGCTGGCACCTGCGTCGCCGAAACGTCGTCGGCTTCGGGATTTGCCGCGGAATTCCGCCACAATCCAACGATTTTCTTTTCCCCCGTCATCCTGCCATCTTAGCATCAAATGACCGCCATGAAACGGAAACTTAACCACAGGCTGTCAATCCTGTGGAATGTCTTTCGACAGTGGCCCCCTCGACCGATATCTCAGCGCAGCGTTCGGTGACGATCCGGCGATGGCGATGGACCTGCGCGGGGCGTTTACAGGCAGCGCGCGCGATCTTTCCGACCTGATGCGCCGCTCCCGCTGTGATGCCAACTGGGCAATGGCGGCAACCCGTCTTAAGGGGCTCGCCGCGACTTTTGGCATCATCCCGCTGATCCAGCTTGCCGAACAGGCGATCGAGGGTGCGCCGGGGGATCCTGCGGTTCTGCGCCAGATCAATCAGGCCATCGACGCGATCGCCTGACGGACGGCCGCCTGACTTGGCTGGCGGCGATCCGGGTTCAATTCCGGTTCAGCCGCGGTCCTGCAATGAAATATCGATACCGGCTGTCTTGCCTTGGCAACGCGACGGGTTTAGCCGCGTTTGTGACGCGTGGCCGGACCTGTATGCATAGGGGCTGGCGGCCGAGTTCAGAGGAGAGATTTCGATGTTCAACCGTTTCCGCTCGATGCCCGCAACGGCGATGGCTGCCGTGCTGGGCTGCGCGCTGATGACGACCGCAATTCCGGCCGCTGCCCAGGAAAAGCCCAAAAAGGAAAAGCCGAAAAAGGGAGAAGAGGCCAAGGGTGGCGGGATCTCCGTCAGCAAGGGCTTCATTCCCGCCGCGAAAAAGATGGAAGAGGCGCAAAAAGCCAAGGACGCTGTCGCGTTGCAGGCTGCGCTGACCGAAGGCCAGTCGTCGGCGACGTCGCCCGACGACAAATATCTGGTCGGCTTTTATCAGCTTCAGCTTGGCATCCTGAACAAGGATCAGGCGCTGCAGGGGCAGGGACTCGACGCGATGCTCGATTCGGGCCTGACCCCGCCCGAAAGCCTCGCGGTCTATAATTTCTTCTCCGGCAACTTCGCTTATGGCGCCAAGGATTATCCGAAGGCTATCAAGCGGCTCGAAGCGGCGCGCGCTGCCGGCACAACCGAATCCAGCGCCCCCGTTCTGCTGATGGATAGCTATCTGAAAGCCGGGCAGGTCGATCAGGGCATCGCAACGGCGAAGGCCGCAATCGATGCGAGCCGCGCTGCCGGGCAACGTCCGTCGGACGAACTCTATGTTCGCCCGATCCAGGCGTTGCAGGCCGCAAAACGGACCGACGAGATGCTCGACCTGATGACGTTGCGGATGCGCGATTACAACCAGCCGGCCGTGTGGCGTCAGACGCTCTTCAGCTTGCTGCAGGCGAATCCGGACAAGGAAGTCGGCCTTGATGTTCTGCGTCTGATGCGCGCAACAAATTCGATGCTGCAGCGCCCCGAATATCTTGAATATGCGTCGCTCGCGACCGAGGCGGCGTTGCCGGGCGAAGTCGTCTCGCTGATCAAGGCAGGCCGGGCCAGCAAAGTTCTCCCGACCCCCGATCCCAAGCTGGACGAGCTTGTGAAGAGCCAGAGTGACCGTATCGGTGACGAGGAATCGACGCTGACGGCCTATGCGCAAAAGCCTTCGACACTGTCGAATCCCAAGGTTGCAGGCGCGACCGGCGACGCGATGGTCGGTTACGGCCGCTACGCCGATGCCGTTCCGCTGTACAAGGCAGCGCTGACTGCTGGCGGCGACAAGGAATTGTGGACCTATCGTATGGGCGTTGCCCAGGCCCTTGCGGGCGACGCGGCGGGCGCAAAGGCAAATTTTGCGCAGATCACCGGCAACCGCAAACGGCTTGCGCAATTGTGGATCGCGAAGCTCGAGGGCTCGGCCGCGCCGGCCGCTCCCACACCGGCTGCACCGGCTACCGGCAGCTGACCTTTCGATCGTTGCCAAAAATTTGGGCGCCGCTCCGGAATGGAGGGGCGCCCTTTTTCATGTCGCCGATGGCACGAACGCTCAGGGTTCGACAGGAATTCCCGCCAGCTGCTTTGCGGTGCGAATCGTGAGCGACGTCTTCACGCTTGTGACGTTGGGTGCTGATGTCAGGTGCGCGGTCAGGAAGGACTGGAAGCTTTGCAGGTCGCGCGCGACCACCTTGAGCAAAAAGTCGATCTCGCCATTCAGCATATAGCATTCGCGCACCTCGGCGAGCCCGCCGACATAATCCTCGAACGCCTTGAGATCGGATTCGGCCTGGCTGCGCAGGCTGACCATCGCAAAAACGGTAATGCCATAGCCGAGCTTCGCTGCGTCGAGGTCGGCATGATAGGATCGGATGACTCCCGATTCTTCAAGCGCGCGGACTCGGCGGAGGCACGGCGGAGCGGTCAGCCCCACCATCTGTGCCAGCTCGACATTCGTCATTCGCCCGTTTTTTTGCAACTCGCCGAGTATCTGCAAATCAATCTGATCGAATTTCTGGCTAGCCATCATTGAAACATCCGTTTTCCAAAACTGCGATGACCATAATAATATTTCAGGCGATTGCAATTGTCCCACAATGCGACGTGGAAGGTTAAGGCACTTTCATGACCGGATGATTCACGCTAGCCGGTAAGCATACGGTAACCAACGACTGAGGGTGTGGGGCTGACTTCGCGTGACTGCTGACTCGATGATTGCGACCATCTTGCGCCAAGCGCCTGCGGATCGCCGCGCGAGCATCACAGCGTGGCGGCAACTCTCCGATATTCTGGCTCAGCGCGGCAATCAACTGCACGATGACGATATTCGCCGCAGCTTGCATGCACTCGCGGTATTGCGGCCTCGCGTCCCCGAATCCATCCGTCGCGACTGCGCGCGCGCGATCTCGCGGCACGGGCGTTTTGCGCCGCTAGTGGCGCTTTATGCCAATGACGTCGCTGCGGTGTCGGCGATCATGCTGCGCGATGCGCGGCTGACCGAAGCCGACTGGCTGGCGCTGCTGCCAGCCACGAGCGCGATGGCGCGTTCGGTGTTGGCGGGCCGGTCCGATCTGCCGCAAGGCGTTTACCGCGCGCTCGCAAGCCTCGGCAGCGCATCTGTCGCGTTGCCGCAGCCCGAAGCGGCGGTTCAGGAAGAGCCTGTTCCGATGGCGGAAATCGCGCCCGAACCTTTTGCCGAAGGCGCTCAGAGCCAGATCAGTGAACTCGTGCGCCGGATCGATAAATATCAATCGACCCGCAGCCAACCTGCCCAATCCAGCGTGCCGCGTGCGGCCTTCCTGTTCGAAACCGGACCCGACGGCGTGATCCATTGGGTCGAGGGTGTGACGCGTGGCGCGGTGATCGGGCTCTCGATCGCCGAGGCGGCCTTTGGCGGTGAGCCCGGAACCGATGGCGTCGCCGCGGGCGCCTTTCGTCAACGGGCCGAAATCATCAACGCGCGCATGCTGCTGGAAGGCACGCCGGCGGATGCGGGGGAATGGCGCTTTTCGGCTTTGCCATGGTTCGATCCCGCGACGGGGCAGTTCCGTGGCTATCGCGCCAGTGCGCGCCGTCCGCACCGCAATGAAATCCCCTATGGCCGCCCTGCGGCAGAGGATTCGGGCGATTCGATTCGTCAGCTGATTCACGAACTGCGCAGCCCGCTGAACGCTATTTCGGGTTTCGCGCAGATTATTTCGGGACAGATGTTCGGCCCGGTCAGCCACGGCTATCGCGCGATGGCCGAAACGATCGTCGCCGATGCCGCGTCGGTACAGTCTATCATCGACGATCTGGAAACCGCGGCGCGGAGCAGTACCGCCGTTGTGGCTACGCCGGCCGACGAAATCGTCGATATCGGCGCGGTGGTGACGCAGGTTGAAAGCGACCTTGCCCCGCTCCTCGCCGACCAGCGCGTCGACCTCAGCATTTCACGTGTCGGCGGGCCGTTTCTGGGACTTGCCAGCGATGCCGATGCGCGGCGGATGGTCGGGCGCCTGCTGACCGCGCTGGTCGATGTATCCGAACCGGGGGCAATATTGGTCGGGCAGTTGGTGACCGAATCGCGGCACGACGACATGTTGCAGCTTCGCATTGTTCGCCCCTCGACGATCCGCTTTGCGACCGCCGCCGACCTTCTCGACCCGGGTTTCAGTCCAGAAGGGGAGGCACCCGGCGCTGCGGTGCTCAGCCTCGGCTTTTCGCTCCGCCTCGTCGACAGCCTCGCGCGCGGCGGCGGCGGACGTCTCGATATCGGGCATAACGCCTTGACCTTGCATCTGCCCTCCGCCAACTCGAAGGTCGAAGTCGAGCTGGAAGCCCAGCAAGGCGAATAGGCCCGGGGGGGCGGGGCAAAGGGGAGCATGGTGCAGCCTGCGGGCAATTTCTTTGCGTATCCGGCCGCATCGGACCTGATTGAACTGGACGCGGGTGAACGGCCGCGCTTCTGGGTGACGATCGATACCGAAGAGGATTTCGATTGGGAGGCGCCCTTTGCCCGCACCGGCTACCGGCTCGCCTCGGTTCCAGCGCTCGCCAAATGTCAGGCGTATTTCGAGGCCGCCGCCGTTCAGCCCATCTATCTCGTCGATTGGCCGATTGTGGCCGACGACCGCGCGGTCCAGATCCTGGGCGCGGCGCGGGACGCCGGCCGCTGCGAAATCGGGGCGCAGCTCCACCCGTGGGTGACACCGCCGCACGAAGAGGATGTGAACGCGCACAACAGCTATACCGGAAATCTGCCCGACGGTTTGCAGCGCGCGAAAATGACGGCGCTCCGTGATGCGATCCGTGATCGGTTCGGGGTGGCGCCGATCGCCTATCGGGCGGGCCGGTACGGGTTGGGCCCCGACACAGCGGCGATGCTCGCCGAACTGGGCTTCCGCTGCGACACATCGGTGCGGGCGGGATTTGATTACCGCGCGGGGCATGGCCCCGACTACCGCAACGCTCCGCTCCACCCATGGTGGGTTCACACCGGAAATGGCGCGGTGCTGGAAATGCCGGTCACCACGGTATTTGGCGGCTTGTTCGGCAAAGCGGGGCGCGGTGTCTATCATCGTATCGCTCGCGGCGGGACGCACGCCGGCGCCGCGCTGGCGCGGCTGGGTCTGGTCGAGCGGATTGCGTTGACGCCGGAGGGGATTCCCGCCGAACGCGCCGTAAAGGCGATCGATATCGCTATCGCGGCGCGCCTTCCGGTACTCAACTTCTCCTTTCATTCGCCGTCGCTGCAGCCGGGGAATACCCCCTATGTCCGCAGCACTGCCGACCTCGACCTCTTCTATCGTTGGTGGGATATCGTGCTCGATCATCTCGCGCGGCGCGGTGTCGAAGCGACGAACGCGGCCGGGATCGTCGCGATGGCTGAACGCAAAGCATCTCCCGCGTCGCCATCCTGATCGTTGGCGCTTGCCAACGCAGCGCGGCCTCCGCTATCGCCCGCACACCCCCATCGGGTTTCAAAAGGGGGGCCTGTAGCTCAATGGTAGAGCCGGCCGCTCATAACGGCTAGGTTGCGGGTTCGAGTCCTGCCGGGCCCACCACTTCCTTCCCCATTTCCCTTGCAAATCGAAACCGATACCTCTTCATTGCGTGGGCAGAAGGAGAGGGACATGGGGAAGCGGCGGACAGTTTTGCTCGGCGGTCTTGCGATTTTGGCGCTGGTTGCGGGGACGGCGGCGGTGCGGACCACGACCTTCGCGCCCAAGGACATTGTCGATGGCAGCGACATCAGGCTGGCCGCGGTGCCGGTCTATGATCTCGATGCGGCGGTTGGCCATCTGAGCGCCGCGGCGCAGATCAAGACGATTTCGCATCAGGATCCGGCGGAGAATGATGTTGCCGAATGGGACCGACTCCACGACTGGCTCGCGGCGATCTACCCCGCCACGCATCGCGTCATGGCGCGTACCATCCTGCCGAACCGCACGCTCATCTATCATTGGCCGGGCAGCGATGCGTCGCTCGCCCCGATCATCGTCATGGCGCATCAGGATGTCGTCCCGGTCACCGAAGGCACCGAAGGCGACTGGAAATATCCTCCCTTTGCCGGGACGATTGCCGAAAAGGCGGTGTGGGGCCGTGGTACCGTCGATGACAAGGGCTCGCTCATCGGCCTGTTCGAAGCGATCGACGCGCTGGCGTCGAACGGGTTCCAGCCGAAGCGCGGCATCTATCTGGTGTCGGGGCATGACGAAGAGGCCGGCGGTTCGGGCGCGGTGGCTGCTGCCGCCCGGCTGAAAGCCGAAGGCGTTCGTGCTCTTTACACGCTCGACGAAGGCAGCGTCGTGTTGCGCGATACGCCGGTGATCGACGGTCCGGCGATCCTGATCGGCGTTGCCGAGAAGGGCTATGCAACGCTCAAGGTGACCGCCAACGCTCCCGGCGGGCACAGTTCGATGCCGCCGGCCGAAACGGGCGTGACGACCTTGGCGCGTGCAGTGCTTGCGATCACTGAAAGCCCGTTCCCGATCGAGATGCGCGGTCCCGGCGCGGCGATGGTCGAGGCGTTGGCGGCGCACAAGGGTGGCACGACGAAGCTCGCAGTTGCGAACCAGTGGCTGCTCGGTCCGGTCCTGAAAAAACAGCTCTCGGCATCGCCGTCGTCGGCCGCTGCCTTCCACACGACGATCGCACCGACGATGCTTCAGGGAAGCCCGAAGGAGAATGTGCTGCCGCAATCGGCGACGGCGCTGATCAACTATCGCATCGCGCCGTGGAACAGTTCGGCCGACGTCATGGCGCGCGCGAAGGCCGCGGTCGGCGATGCGCCGGTTGAACTGAGCTGGGTCAAACCGCCGAACGAACCGTCGCCCGTGTCGTCGAGCACGTCGCAGGGCTGGAAATATGTCGTCGCCGCCGCGCGCGCCGATGCGCCCGACGCCGTCGTGGCGCCCTTTCTGGTTGTCGGAGCAACCGACAGCCGCAGCATGGAGCCGATTTCAGAGGATGTGTATCGCTTCATGCCGATGCACTTCACGCTGAAGGAAACCGCGATGATCCACGGCACCAACGAGCATATGACGATCGACAGCTTCAAGCGCATGATCGATTTCTATGCGCGGCTGATTGCGACGTCCGCGGGATAATCATGTTGGGAAAATAGTGGTCGGGGAGACAGGATTCGAACCTGCGACATCCTGCTCCCAAAGCAGGCGCGCTACCGGGCTGCGCTACTCCCCGACTACTGCCCCGCGCCTTAGACAGGGCGGAGACACAAGTCTATCCCGCCCGAACGCGCCCTGATGAAAAAGGTGGGCAAAGAAAAAGGCGGCCTTCCCGAAGGAAGACCGCCCGTTTCTCGTTTCAGTCAACGCCCCGAAGGGCTGCGACTTACTTCTTTTCTTCAGCCGGAGCAGCAGCGGCCGGAGCAGCAGCGGCATCAGCCGGAGCAGCAGCGGTTGCAGCAGCGTCAGCCGGAGCAGCAGCTTCTGCACCAGCAGCAGCAGCGTCGGCACCAGCGGCAGCGGCTTCAGCGCCAGCAGCAGCGGCGTCGGCGCCTTCTTCAGCAACAGCTTCAGCAGCCGGAGCTTCCGTGGTGGCTTCTTCAGCAGCCTTTTCACCGCAAGCGGCGAGGGCGAACATGCTGGCAGCAACGGCGATAGCAGCAAATTTCTTCATGATGTGTGGGCTCCCTAAAATGCCTTACCGCGTCGGGGAAACTTTCCCGTTCCGCGAGCGGCGGGATTTAGCCGTTCCGCATGAATCGTCAACAAAAATAATTGAGATGGTCGGCGGGGACGGGAATCTGTCATTTCTCCGTCATACTCAGGGGAGTTCTTCGTTCGTGCTGTTGGCGAGAATCGCCAGAGTCGCTGCCCAAACTGTCACATTTTGCCGCAACTGCGCAGGGTCGATCTTGTCGAGCGTGTCGTCGGGTGTGTGGTGGATATCGAAATAACGTGTCCCATCCTGCGCCAGATCGATCGCCGGAACACCCGCCTCGACGAGCGCGCCGATGTCGGCCCCGCCATTCGCGGACTGTTTCCCGCGTACCACTCCGAACGGCATCAGCGCGGCGGCAATCCGGTCCGAAAGCGCCTTCGCGCTGTCGGGCAGCTTGAAATCGACCCGCCATACCCGGTCGGCACCGAAATCGGATTCGAGCGCGACGGCGTGCTTCTCGTTCCCGTGCGCGCCAAAATAGGCCTTGCCGCCGAACACGCCGACTTCCTCGGCGCCTGCCCAAAGGACGCGGATCGTCCGGCGCGGCTGGCCCGCGCTCATGACATGCTTCGCGGCGGCGGTGATGATACCGCAGCCCGCCGCGTCGTCGATCGCGCCGGTGCCCAGGTCCCAGCTGTCGAGATGGCAGGCGATGATGACCGGACTGGCCGCCGGATCGCTGCCGGTGACTTCGGCGATAACATTGCCCGACTTCTTCGTGCCGAGATTCTGCGGGGTAAGGATCAGCTTCATCTTGAGCGGCGGCCGTTTATCGGAGCGCGCAGGTTGCGGGCGTTGCCACTGCCGGACAAGTTGATCGGCGTCGGGGTTTGAGATCGCGCCGGCCGGGATCGGTTTCACACCGGCCTCGAAATTGGTGACCCCGGTGTGCGGGTTTCGGTGGTTGTCGGTGCCGATTGAGCGGATTACGATCGCGATCGCGCCTTTTTTCGCGGCGATATTGGGTCCGGTGAACCGGCCACGACCATAATAGCCGTAGCCGCTACCGTCCTGTGTTCGCTTCATATCATGGTCGATGAAGACGATCTTGCCCTCGACCGACGTGTTAGAGGCGGTCGCCAGCGCGTCGAAGCTTTCGAAATAGGCGATATCGCCTTCGATCCCCTTCGGTCCGGTCGACTCGCTGTTGCCGAGCGCGGTGATCGCGAGCTTCTGCGGCAGGAGGGTGCTGGTCAACCACGCTTCTTCGACACCGCGCACCCATACGGGCATATCGAAGGGCTCTTCGCGCACATTGCGGAAGCCCATCGCCTGCAACCGCTGCGTGGCCCACCGCCGCGCGACGGCTTCGGCTTCGGTGCCCGCCATTCGCGGACCGATATCGGTCGTGAGCCCTTTGGTAATCGACCACGCCGGGTCGTCGCCGGTTTGCGCCAGATCGACGGCGGTCGGCTCCGCAACGGCGGTTGTGGTGAGTATAAGGGCGACGAGTCCGGCAAGGCGGGTGGTGCTACGGATGATTTGCATGGTGTATTCCATGCGGCGAGCCCGCACGCGCCGCAAGCGCCGATTGCCAAGCGCGCGCCCATTCGCTAACCGGCGCGCAACTCATTCTGTCCCGGCCGCGCGCGCGGCCCAGCCCATATCCGGAGCATTTCCATGGCCGCCCAATATAGTTTCGTGATGAAGGGTCTGAACAAGACCTATCCCGGCGCGCAAAAGCCGACGCTCAAGGATCTGAGCCTGCAATTCTATCCCGATGCCAAGATCGGGATTGTCGGCCCGAACGGTACGGGCAAGTCGACGCTGATGAAAATCATGGCCGGGATCGACAAGGAATTCACCGGTGAGGCTTGGGCGGGCGACGGCATTACCGTCGGCTATCTCGCGCAGGAGCCGCAGCTCGACCCGACCAAGACGGTCAAGGAAAATGTCATGGACGGCGTCCGCGGCGTCGCCGACATGATGGAGCGTTTCAACGAGATCAGCACGCTGATGGCCGATCCGCCCACCGACGCCGATTTCGATGCGTTGATGGAGGAAATGGGCACGCTTCAGGAAAAGATCGACGCGGTCGATGGCTGGACGCTCGACAACCAGCTCGAAATCGCGATGGAAGCGCTGCGCTGCCCGCCGGGCGATGCGAGCGTCGAAAGCCTGTCGGGCGGTGAAAAGCGTCGCATCGCGCTGACCCGCCTGCTGCTCGAAAAGCCCTCGATCCTGCTGCTCGACGAACCGACCAACCATTTGGACGCCGAAAGCGTCGCCTGGCTCGAAAAGCATCTCGTCGATTATCCGGGGAACGTCATCCTCGTCACTCA
>JBIMKQ010000023.1:0-24919 GCA_051861185.1 Sphingopyxis sp. | reverse complement strand
CGATCAACCTTGCGCCATCGTGAAAGGGGGTCCCTTTTGCGCGCCGATAGGGGGTCCCGT
Organism: Sphingopyxis sp.; assembly: GCA_051861185.1. GTDB lineage: Bacteria > Pseudomonadota > Alphaproteobacteria > Sphingomonadales > Sphingomonadaceae > Sphingopyxis. The sequence continues at coordinate 24,859 of JBIMKQ010000023.1, read as the reverse complement.
TTGCACGCCGATTGACAGTCAAAACGACCAATGGGTCTGCCAAGACGCCGTTCTACATGAGCGAGAATGAGCGCTTGTTTAGCGAAGAGCGTCCTGATGCGTTTCGGCTGATGCGGCTCTATGACTTTGCAACGAAACCGAGCGGCTTCGAGTTGAGGCCACCCCTAGAGACTTTCCTTGCGCTTCAGCCAACAAACTACCGCGCAGCCTTGCGATCGATTTGATGCGCAACTGCGTCCGCACTGGATGGAGTTAAAGCCATTTGATGATTTTCCGGTCTATGATCGGTGTCTGGCTTCCGACTGCCACGGGTGTGGATTATGGCGTGGACTGTGTTCGAGTATCTCTACCGAGATGCCGACAACCATAAGGCATTTGGCAAGGTCGCCCTTGAAGGCTCGGTTTCGCCGGAACGATGGGACCATGCATCCCAAAAGCTGGATGATGGGTCGCACTTTATTGCTGAGCAGATTGGGCTGCCGCCTCTTTGTGGCGAGTTATGTCGCTGGAGCGGCGGAGGGCCGACCGACGCCGATCATTGCTGGCATGAGTTCGTTTCCGTTTCGGTTGTCGAGGAGTGCGATTTGCCGCCGACCGTTTTGAAGTTGGGCGAGGCAGAGATGTTCGTCGAGCTTCTCTCTTCGGTAGAGGATTGGGACATTTGGTTGTCGCCGAATGTTGAGTGCGGAATGCCGAAATGCACGCCATGAGGATTTGCATCTTCGAGAAGGGCTCGCGTCGCATTCTGTTGTCGTTCCGCTTTTCGGCGGGATCGATGAATGATGGGCTCAATATCCAATCCGAGCATTGGAACCAGCATTTCGTATTGAGCGATAGGAGCGTGTCGAAGTTGTATGTTCAAGAACCCTCTCGCCGCTGGCGGTCGGTCGGCACGATATACTCCTGACCAATCAATATAGGAACATACAAAGAACAAACCTCTTTCCTACATTCCTCCACCACGTCATATCCTGTCCGGTTTGGCAGACAGGAGGACATATCATGCAGAACCGGACACCGATCGCGGCGGAGGCTCGGCCGCCGCTTCCCGACTTTACGCCGGTGCCGCGCAAATATCGGCACGACGGGTGGACGCCCGAGCGGCAGAAGGCGTTTATCGGGGCGCTCGCCGATACCGGGTCGGTCACGCGCGCGGCCGCCATGGTCAATATGGCGCAGGCGAATTGCTATACGCTGCGGCGCGCGGAGGGGGCGGAGAGCTTTCGGCGGGCGTGGGCGGCGGCGCTCGATTTCGGGGTCGCGCGGCTGAAGGATATTGCGTTCGAACGCGCGATCGACGGCTATCTGGTGCCCGTCTTTGTCGCGGGCAAGCTGATGGGGTTTCGCCGCAAGCATAATGACGCGCTGCTGATGTTCTGCCTGCGCCATTATGGGCAGGATGCGGGCGCCAAGCGCACGACGATCAACTATTTCTCGACGCGCGCGGGCGCGGTTGCCGGGGGCGGCCAGGGCGATGGCGGGTGCGGTGCCGGGGCGGCGGGCGCGATGGCGGAGGCCTCGACGACGACGGTGCGGACGGTGATCCATGGCGATGGCGGGGGCGGGCTCGATCCGGCGGGCGCGCAGGATGCGGCCGCCGGGCTGCTCGAAGGGTTCGAGGGGGCGACGCTCGACGCGCAGGCCGAGGCCGAGATCGGCGCGGCGCTGCTCGCGCTCGCCGAGCGGCAGCGCGCGCTCGACGCCGCGGTTGCGGAGGGCGGGGTCGAGGCGATCGCACGGCAACTGGACGATCCGGGCGTCGGGCTGGTGCGGCTGGGCGAGCAGGGGATTCCCTATCACGGGCCGCTGCAGCTGCACGAGGGGCTGGCCGATGCCATGCCGGTGCAACGGATCGCGGGCGAGGCCCACTGGGTCGAGGCGGGCGGCGATATTCCCGAGGGCTATCGCGAATGGATCGAGGCGGCGGAGGCGCGCGGCGAGGCGGTGCCGGCGGTGCCGCTGGAGGTGGCGGCTGCGGACGGGGTGGCCGCGGTGCGGAAGCGGCCTTCGCGGCGGAAGGCGCGCAAGGCGAAGGCGGCGGAGTGATCCTCCCTGCCGTGCAAGGAGGATCATGGGGCGGCGGGTGGCGCAAAATTCGCCACCCGCCGGGAGGGGTCACTTGGTCGTGTAGCCGCCGTTGACGAGGATCGTCTGGCCGGTCATCCACCAGCCTTCGGACACCAGCATGCGGATCCACGGCACGATATCGGCAATGTCGGTGAGCCCGGTCCTGGTGAAGGCAGAGAGCGCGGCGGCGGACTTGTGATAGGCCTGCGCATCCTCGCCCTCGGCCGGATAGAAGAAGGGCGTGTCCATCGGGCCGGGGCCGATCGCGGTGACCGAAATGCCGCGTTCTCCGAACTCCTTCGACGCGGCGCGGGTATAATGTTCGACCGGCGCCTTCGTCCCCGCATAGGCGGCGTAGAAGGGCGTGAAGGCGCCGAGCAGCGACGTGACGAGCGTGCAGATCTTGCCATTGTCGTTGAGATGCTTGCCCGCTTCTTTCAGGAAGAAGAAGGCGGTCTTGGAATTGACCGCGGTCATCTCGTCATATTCGGCTTCGCTGATGTCGGTGAAGGGCTTTTTGAGCACCTTGCCCACCGTGTTGATCGCGATGTCGGGACGGCCGACCGCCGCGATCGTGTCGGCGAACAGCTTCTCGACGGCGCCCGCCGAGGTGAGATCGGCCTGAAAGGCGACCGCTTCGGCGCCAGCGGCGCGGATCGCGGCGAGCGTTTCCTCGGTCTCGGCGGCCGAGGCGGGGCTGTTGTAATGGACCGCGACCGCTTTGGCGCCCTGTGCGGCGAGGTCGCGCGCGATCAGGCCGCCGAGATTCTTGCCGCCGCCGGCGATGAGGACGGTTTTTCCCTTGATGCTGTGGTCGGTCATTCCAGTCTCCTTTGGGTGTGTTTCCCGGCAGATAGGAAGCTTTGACCTTGCCCGCTTTCCAATTCCGGCGCAGTTTTCGAATATTGTCATGGCGAGTCGTGGGGACTCGCAGGATGGGTGATTGACCGAAGCCGCTTACGTCTGGGACGGCATAAGACCGCGATCGCGGCGCGATGTCGTCGCGCGCCATCATGCCCATATCGGGACATTGGGCGTGCTCGCCGCCACCGAAAATCTTGAATCGCCCACCGACTGGGCGTTCGAGGAAGATCATCATGTCATCGTCATCCATCTTGGCGGCCGGCTCGACCGGATGGAATGCGAATTTTCCGTCGGGCCATCGGGGCCGGCGCTGCCGTCGCGCGGCGATGTGTGGGTGATTCCGGCGGCGTGCCGCTATGCCGCGCTGGCGCAGGGCGAACGTGCGGAGTTTGTCGAACTCAGCGTGCCGACGACGCTGCTCGCCGATGCGCCGTTGACGGCGTGCGTGCAGCATCGCGACGATTTTCTCTTCGGCGCTGCGGCGCGCTTGTCGGATCTGGTGCAGGGCGCGGCGAATGATCTGGCGCAGATGGAATCGCAGGCGGTCGGCGATGCGATCGAGCGGCATCTGTTCCTGCGATACGGCCAGCAGGACAGCGCGACGGCGCGTCGCGCGCTGTCGGCGTCGGATCGCATCCGGCTGGTCGATGCGATCCGCGGCCAGCTCGATGCGCAGCACAGCCTCGACGCGCTGGCCCTTCTCGTCGGGATGGACGTCCGCCGCTTTACCGGGGCTTTCCATAACGCGTTCGGTCTGTCGCCCTGGCAATATGTGATGCGTGCGCGGCTCGACGAGGCGGCGCGGCTGCTTCGGCACGGCGATCAACCCGTGACCGACGTCGCGCTCGCGACGGGCTTTGCCACGCCGAGCCATTTTGCGACGGCTTTTGCGCGCCGATTCGGCGCCCCGCCGTCGCGCTATCGTGCCGCTGCGCGATAGGAAGGATCAGAACTTCAGCCGCGCGCCGACATAGAATTGGCGGCCATTGTCATAGATCGCGCGCGGGCGGTCGCGACTCGTGCCTGAGGGTTCAGAAGTCGGGAAGCGATTGGCTCGCGAATCCCCAGCCTTTGAGGTCGGGGCCGGCAGCGCGATCGAGCAACTCGCCGGCGTCCTTGATCGTCCACGCGCCGGCCTTCTCGACATCGGCGAGAGCGTCCCAGCCGATCGGGACCGCGACCGGCGCGTTTTCGCGCGCGCGCGCCGACCAGGGCATGACCGCGGTGCTGCCGCGCTGGTTGCGGAGATAGTCGATGAAGATCTTGCCCTTGCGCTTCGCCTTGCTCATCGTCGCGATGAAGCGGTCGGGCTCGGCAAGGCTCAGCGCCTCGGCAAAGCGTTTCGAGAAATCCTTGTGCGTTTCCCAGCTGTGCCCCGGATCGAGCGGGACGACGACATGCACGCCCTTGCCGCCCGACAGCATCGCGAAGCTGACGAGCCCGATGTCGGCGAGCTGGCGGCGGATATCGAGCGCGGCTTTCTTCACAGCGTCAAAGCCCAGCCCTTCGTCAGGGTCGAGGTCGAATATCATGCGGTCGGGCTGTTCGAGCGCATCGACATGGCTGCCCCAGCCGTGGAATTCGATCGTCCCCATCTGGACGCAGGCGAGCAGGCCGTCGGCATCCTCGACATAGAGATAATCCTCGTGCCCGCCGTCCTTCTCCTTGATCGGGACATGCAGCACATGCTCGCCGAACGATCCCGAATCATGTTTCTGGAAAAAGCATTTCTTGCCGCGCCCCTGCGGGCAGCGGACGAGGCTGATCGGGCGGCGTGCTGTGTGCGGCAGCATGACGGGGGCGATCGCGGCATAATAGTCGGCGAGGTCGCCCTTGGTCGCCTTGGCTTCGGGGAAGATCACGCGGTCGCGGCTGCTGATCGTCACGTCGCTTTCGGGCGCGGGGGCGGGCTGTTTCTTTTCGGGGGTCACATCCTTTGCCTCCTTGTCTGCGCGCAGCCCGAGAAAGCTCGCGTGGCGCACCGATCCGCTCGCGGTGAATTCGGCGAACGCGATTTCGGCGACGAGGTCTGGCTTGAGCCAGTGGACCTTGCGGGCGAACGCGGCCTCGACGTCGAGCGGCGCGGTCTTGCGTTCGAGTTTCGCAAATTTCTTCGCGAGATCGACCATCGTGTCGGCATCGAAGCCAGTGCCGACATTGCCCTTGTAGACGAGCGTATCGCCCTCGCGCTGCGCGAGAAGGAGCGAGGCGAAGGGGCGTGCCTTGGTCGATGACGGATTCCAGCCGACGATCACGAACTCCTGCCGACGCGTGCATTTGACCTTCACCCAGCTTTTCGAGCGGCGGCCCGAATAAACGGCGTCCGCGCGTTTCGAGATGATGCCTTCCTGCCCCGCGCTGCACATCGCGGCGTAAAGTTTTTCGCCCGCGCCGATGACATGATCGGCGACCGCGATGGGGGTTTTTGCGTCGCGGAGCAGGGCTTCGAGGCGTTCCTTGCGTTCGAGGTTGCCGAGACTTGCGAGCGATTTGCCGTCCTGTTCGAGCAGGTCGAAAGCGAAGAAGAACAGCTCGGTCTTTTCGTCCTGCGCGCCGTGGCCACGCTTGAGGACGGCCTGCAGCGAGGAAAAGTCGGGGTTTCCGTCCTTGCCATAGGCGACGATTTCGCCGTCGATCAGGCAGGGTGGCAGGCCCATCGCGGCGATGTGGCGGACGAGCGGGGCGAATTTGTCGGTCCAGTCGAGGCCGTTGCGCGTGTAGACGCGGACGTCCGATCCCGCCGCGGCAATTTCGGCGCGGTAGCCGTCATATTTGATTTCGTGGAACCAGCCGTTGCCAACGGGGACGGCATCGACGAGCGTCGCGAGCTGGAGCGGGCGGAATTGGGGTGGTTTGCCCTTTGCTGCGGGTTTCGCGATCTTTTTGTTGTGCGCCGCGGCCGCTGCCATCTTTTTCGCGAAGGCCGCGCCCTTTGCGCCCTTCAGCGATTGCTCGCCGCCTTCGTCGCCCGCGATTTCGGCCATCGTGCGGCCGGTGAGGATGCTCGTGAGCTCGCGCCCGACAAGATCGTCGGTGCCGCCCGCGAAAGCATCGTCCACTTTCCGCAGCAGCCAGTTCTCGCGCTTTTCTCCGGGACGCGGCTTCATGCGGACGAGCAGCCATTCGCCTTTCATCCGCTCGCCGTCGAGGGTGAAGTGGAGATGGCCCTTGTCGATATCCCTGGCGCTCTTGCCCGCGATTGGCGCCCATGTGCCGCGGTCCCACAGCATCACCGTGCCGCCGCCATATTCGCCCTTGGGGATGCCGCCCTCGAAATCGGCGTAGCTCATCGGATGATCTTCGGTGCGCACCGCGAGGCGCTTGTCGGCGGGGTCGGCGCTCGGGCCCTTGGTCACCGCCCAGCTTTTGAGGACGCCGTCGACTTCGAGCCGGAAATCATAGTGGAGGCGCGTCGCGTCGTGCTTCTGGACGATGAAGCGGTTGCCCGCGCCCTTGGCGACCTTGCCCGCGGGCTCGGGGGTCAGCGCGAAATCGCGCTTGGCGTTATATTGCGCGAGCGGGTCGGCGCGGCGGGCCATGTCAGGCGCGCTTGCGGGCCGCGGGCTTTTTGGCGGCCGCTTTTTTCGCCGGTGCCGCCTTGGTGCCCGCCTTTTTGCCGTCAACCGAGGCCTTGAGCGCCGCCATCAGGTCGATGACGTTCGAACCGCGGCCGGTGCTGGCGGGCTCCGCGACATCCTCGAGGACGCGCTTGCCCTTGGCCTTCGCCTTCTTGGCGATCACGCGCTTCAGCGCGTCGATATAATGGTTGTGATAGTCGGAGGCATCGAAGTCGCCGCTCTTCTTGGCAATCAGTGTTTCGGCGAGGTCGAGCAGGTCGCTGTCGGGCTTGTCATTGCCGACGTCGCGGAAATAATTCGCCGCCTTGTTCACCTCGTCGGCGTAGCGCAGCACTTCGAGGACGAGGCCGCGCCCGCACGGGCGCAGCGCGACGAGCTGTTCCTGCCCGCGCAAGGAAAGCTGGCCGAGTCCGACCTTCTTCGTGCGTTTGAGCGCTTCGCGAAGGACGATATAGGCTTCTTCGGCCAGCTCGTCGGCAGGGACGACATAATAGGGCTTGGTGTAATAGAGGACGTCGATCGCGTCGGTGTCGACGAACTGGACAAGCTCCAAGGTACGTTTGCTCTCGAGCTTGACCGCCTCGATCTCCTCCTCGTCGAGCAGGACGTAATTGCCCTTCGACAGCTCGAAGCCCTTGACGATCTCGTCATGGTCGACCGCCCCGATGCCCGGGACGATCTTTTCATATTTGATCGGCTTGCCGCTCGGTTCGTGAATCTGGCGGAAGGTCACGGCAGCGCCCGATTTGGTCGCCGAATAGATTTCGACCGGGATCGAAACGAGCGCGAGCCGGATCTGCCCCTTCCAATATGCACGTGCGGCCATCGGTTTTCCCTTTGTTGTTCCGAATCCAAATGATCGGGGGGGGCGAGCGGTTCCGTCCATCATTCCTGGTAGGAGGTGGTCCTATAATCCCGTCGAGCCCGCGCTGCATCGACGAGCGCGGGGTGAGCAACCGCTCGGTCAACGGCGTATCGCCCTGAAAGAAGATCGCGGCCGCGCAGCAAAAATGCAGTTATAAGCCGATTCACTTTCTTTTCATGACGCGCCACCTATGATGGCGATCGAGGGACCGCTCGCATCACTGGAGCTCCTATGCCCATGAACCGAGAGATGCAGCGACTGCGCGCCGAACATGCGGCGCTGGTCACGCTGTCGCGGATCATATTGGACATGACCGGCGCCCCGCACCCGCCGCGCTCGACCGAACTGGCGGCCGCGCGCGGCCTGCTTCGCGATACGCTGGTGCGGCATCTGAAATGCGAAGATTGGGTGCTATATCCCAGGTTGAAGGCGAGCGGCGACCCCGACCTGATCCGGATCACGCGCGAATTCGAACTCGAAATGGGCGATCTCGCGGCGGATTTCGTCGCCTATGACGACAAATGGACGAGCGAGCGCGTTGCGGCCGACTGGCCGGGTTTTTGCCGCGAGACGGCCATCATCTTCGATGTGCTGGCGATGCGGGTCGAGCGCGAGGAAACCGAGCTTTATCCGCTGGCCGATAGTTTGCGCAGCGGCCGGCTGGTCATTGGCGCCACGGTCATGGCCGGATCGACACTTTCCAGCTGAGCGCGACGCGCAGATCCTGGCCGAAGCCCGGAACCGGTTGTTTCCACGGCTCGGCGAGTTCGAGCCCGATGGTGGCGTTTTCGGCATAGGACAGACGAACGCCGCCGCCCCAGCTGCCGAGCTGGAAATCGGTGCGCGCGATCGCGGTGCGGCCGAGCAGCGTCACATCGGCATAGTCGATGAAGCTGTAAATCTCGCTTTTCGACAGCTTGCCGGCGCGCAGCGGACGCCACGCGATCTCGCCGAACGTGGCGAAGCCGCGATCGCCGTTGACCAGTCCGTCGTCGAATGCCCGGCCAAAGGTCTCACCACCAACGCTGAACCGCTGTGCGGCAGGCAGGCGGTCGCGCGTCCAGCGCCCTGTCGCGGCGGCGCGGACCACGGCCACCTTGCCGATCGCCTGGTTCGCCTCGACGCTGGCATCGGCGTAGGTGAAACCCGCTTCGCCGACGCCGGGATCGACGCGGGCACCGGCAAAATCGAGGCCCCTGGCGCCGCCGATCCGCGCGCCGATGACGGTGCGATCCTCGCTCAGCCGGAACGCGAGGCTGCCGCTGGCGGCCCATGTCTTTTCGGCGGCGATCGTCGATCCGAACAGCGCGTTTTTCGAATCGAGATAGTCGATCCGCGCCGAGGCGATCAGGTTACGCCGCGTGGCGCGGATCAGCGGATGGGTGACGCCGAAACCCGCACTCCACGCCTCGCCATCGATGGCGAGGCCTGTCGGGCGGGTGCGCAGCGCCGCGCCCGACAGCTCGGCGCGGGTGCCGCCGACGCCGACCGGGGTCGAATGGCTCGCCGCCAGATACAGCAGCGATTTGAGATTGACCGCCGCCGCCCCGGTCAGCCGCGTTTCGTCGCCGCTGCGCAACAGGCTGCTGCCGCGGGCGTTCGCCTCGACGATGCCGTCGTTGACGAACTGGCTGGTGCGCGTGGTGAAGCCGAGGCCGATCGTAGGTTTCTTCGCATCGACCGCGAGGTCGAGCGCGACCGCGCCTTGTTCGCCGCCGAGCGCGAGCGACGGCGTGACGGTGACGCCCGGGATATCGCCGATATTGCCGAGCGCGCGTTCGAAGCGCGCGCGTGGTAGCGGGCGCTGCCCCGTGAGGCGCGACGCCATTTTGGCGATCAGCGGCGCGGGGCCGCTGTCGCGCTCGCCGCTCAACGTCACCGATCCGATATAGCCTTCGGCCGAGGCGACGGTGACGATGCCGCCCGACAGATCCTGTTCGGGAATGACGAGCGTGAACAGCGCGACGCTCGAGCGGTTATAGGCGCGCGTCATCGCGGCGGCGAGTTTGGCAAGATTGTCGGCCGACGCCGGCCTGCCGACGAAACGCTGCGCGGCGCGGCCAACGTTCGCGGGTACCCCTGCGCCGACGAATCGGATTTCGCGGATCGTGACGTCGGGCCGCGCGCCGAGTTCGACCTTGCCGAGCGAAAGGCCCTGAACCTTCGGGTCGGGCAGCGGGGCGCGGTCGCTGCGATCGGGTGAAAGGGGAGGCCGGCCATCGAGCGGGGTCGCGGCGGGCTGGGCGGCATATGCCGCGGCGGGGAGGAGCAAGGCTCCGACCACCGCCGCGGCACAGGCGTAGCGCAGATACTGCATCTGCGGCGGTCTCAGTTGCTGCCGCTTTTTGGCTTGAGGCCACCGAGGACGCCGCCCACGGTGCCGGTCACTCCGGTTACGAGGCCGGTGACAGGATCGGCGGTTGTGCCACCTGTTGCGCCGCCACCGACTTGTCCAAGCGCGCCGGTTGCCGTGTTGACGATGTTGCCGACCAGCGCGACGGGCGTGCCGGTCGGGTTGCCGGGCGCGCCGCCGGTCAGTCCGCCGGTGACGCCGCCGAGCAGATTGCCGCCAGTACCGGGCTGGAGCGTGACGAGTTGCCCGCTCGATCCGACCCCGACGGTCAGCAGGCTGCCGTTCTGCTGGCCGGGCGAAAGGATGCTCGCGCCGATCAGCGGCGAGGCACCCGGACTGCCGAGGGCAGTCGCTTTACCGATCGTCGCGGTGATCAGCTGGCCGGGGGCGGCGGTGAGGCCGTCGACCAGATATTGCTGGCCGTTGCCGGTCTGGACCAGCGCAACGCCGGTGCTTTTCACAACGCCGACGACGGTGCCGACGAGGTTGGCGTTGCCGGGCACCTTGCCGTCGACCGCGCTGGCGAGCAGCAATCCCTTGTCGGCGATGACGTTGACGAGTCCGCCCGTTTTCACGAGCACGCCGCCGATCACTGGATTGACGCTGGCGGGATCGCCGGTGTTGGCGAGGAGTCCGGTGCCCGCGACGCCGCCGGGCCCCACAAGGCCCCCGACCGCAAGCGCACCGGCGCTGCCCAGGCCAAGGCCATTGCCGCCTGCGGCGCCAGCCGGGCCGGCCGGACCGGTGGCACCGGTCGGGCCCGCAGGACCTGTTGCGCCGGTTGGACCGACGGTACCGGTTGCGCCGCCACTGCCGACGCTGCCGACGCGGTAACTGCCGGAGGATTCACAACCGGCGAGCGCAAAGCACGCCGCCGGGATGAGAATGAGATGGGCTGGGCGGAATTCAAGGTAGGAAAAAGGCATGAGACATCCCCTTCGTACATGATCTGGTCCCTAGTCGTGAGATTCATGAGAAAGCTGCCGGTTCCCACAGATGTTCGAATTAATTATAATTAACTAAAGTCATGAACTAATGACTTATGAGAAACCTTCTGGTTTCGATTAAATATATATTGAAACGTTAACTAAAATTTTTCTGTCGCGCTTTCTTCCGGGTGCGTTGGTCGGTGCAGAATATGTTTCGTTGTGAGACAATATGCCGATAAACTGATTTATGTTGAAAGGTTCCATCCGCTGACGGCGGCCTTTGCCTCATATCTTTCTTCTTTCCGTCATCGCTGCGTCACGCCTTCGCCGCCGCGCCGCAATATCGCCCGCCTAATGCCCCGGCGACCCCGCGCCATTTCGTCGCCGGGAAAAGGGGACATCCAGATGATCTATCCGTTCAGGAACCGCCTGCGGGCGGGGGGCGCGCTCGCCGCGATCGCCGCGCTGACCGCGACGCCGGCCTTTGCCGACGACGCCGCCGCCGATGCCGCCGACGGCGGCGACGTCGCAGAGATCGTCGTGCTCGGGCAAGGGCAGGCACGGCAGGTGCAGGAATTGGGCGCCGCCGACATCGCGCTCGAAGTCTCGGGGATCAGTCCGCTCAAAGCCATCGACAAGCTGCCCGGGGTCAATTTCCAGGCGGCCGACCCGTTCGGCGCCTATGAATGGTCGGCGCGCATCTCGATCCGCGGCTTTTCGCAGAACCAGCTCGGCTTCACGCTCGACGGCGTGCCGCTCGGCGACATGAATTATGGCAACCATAATGGCCTGCACATCAGCCGTGCGATCATCAGCGAAAATGTCGGCCGGGTCGAAGTCGCGCAGGGCGCCGGCTCGCTGTCGGCAGCGTCGACGAGCAATCTGGGCGGCACGATCGAATTCTTCTCGCGCGAGCCGGCCGAAAAGCTCGGTATCGAGGCGTCGGCCACCTATGGCAGCGACGACACCAAGCGCCTCTTCGCGCGCATCGACAGTGGCGAGATCGGCGCGGGCGGCCCGCGCCTGTCGCTGAGCTATGCCTGGCAGGACGCCGACAAGTGGAAGGGCAATGGCGTCCAGCGCCAGGACCAGGTCAATGCGCGGATCGTACAGCCCGTCGGCGACGGCCAGTTCTTTGGCTTCGTCAATTATTCGAACCGCCGCGAGAACGACTATCAGGACCTGAGCGCCGACATGATCGGCCGCCTCGGCTACCAGTGGGACAATTTTGCGAAGGACTGGGACACTGCCGTCCGGGTCGCAAAAGTCTATCAGAACCAGGTTGCGCGTGCGGCCTATAATGCCGGCGTTGCCAATGGCAGTCTGCCGCTCGGCACGCCCTATGTCGCGCCTTACGCCGGGATCGGCGAGGCTTTCCCGGCGCCGGTCGGGACCGTCGACGACGCTTATTATGACGCCGCCGGCCTTCGCAAGGACTGGCTTGCGGGCTTGGGCGTCGAGGCGCCGCTGACCGACTATTGGACGCTGAAGGCGATGGGCTATTACCATGGCAACAAGGGCCGCGGCCTGTGGTACACCCCCTATGTCACCACGCCGGGCGGCGCGCCGATGACGATCCGCACCACCGAATATGACATCGAACGTTATGGCATCGTCGCCTCCAGCCTGTTCGAGGTCGGCGACAACAAGTTCGAAATCGGCATGTGGTACGAAGATAACGACTTCAACCAGGCGCGGCGCTTCTATGGCCTTGGCGACACGACCGGCGCGCCGAGCCGCGGCAGCCTGACTTTCCCGAAGGATCCGCTGGCGACCCAGTGGGAGTTCGATTTCAACACCCAGACGCTGCAATATCATGTGCAGGACACGCTCGACCTCGGCCAGTTCCAGATCAACGCGGGGTGGAAGGGGCTGCGCGTTACCAATCTGGCGACGCCGATCGTCCGCGGCGGGCTGGCATCGGGCAAGACCGAGGCGAAGGACTGGTTCCTGCCGCAGGCCGGGGTGCTGTTCCGCCTCAGCGACGATCATGAGCTGTTCGCAAGCTATACCCAGAATATGCGCGCGTTCGAAAGCTCGGCGACGGGTGGGCCGTTCGCGACAACGCAGGCGGGCTTCGATGCGCTCGACCTGAAGCCCGAAACTTCGACGACCTATGAACTGGGCTTCCGTACCAAATCGTCGCGGTTTCAGGGCGTGATCGCGGGCTATTATGTCGACTTCAAGGACCGCATCATCGCCTTTGCCAACGGGTCGGGTATTCAGGGCAATCCGGCGATCCTGCAGAATGTCGGCGACGTCCGCTCGTGGGGCGTCGAGGCGGCGGGGACGTTCCGCGTCACCCCCGAACTCGCGCTCTTTGCCTCTTATGCGTACAATGATTCCGAATATCAGGACGATGTCGTGAACGCGGCGGGTGCGATCGTCGCGGCGACCGCGGGCAAGACGGTGGTCAATTCGCCGCGCCACCTTGGCAAGGGCGAAATCACCTGGGACAATGGCAGCTTCTTCGCGCGCGTTGGCGCCAACTACACGTCGAAACGCTATTATTCCTACGAGAATGATGCCGAAGTTGGCGGCTTCGTGATTGTCGATGCCAGCATCGGCTACCGGCTGAACGACCGCATCTCGATCCAGGCGAACGCGACGAACCTGTTCGACAAGGAATATGTGTCGACCATCGGGACCAATGGCTTCGCCAACCGCGGCGACAGCCAGACCTTGCTGACGGGCGCGCCGCAGCAGTTCTTCGTGACGTTGAAGGCCGGTTTCTAAAAACCGCCTTCCCATTGACGATGATGGCGCGGTCCAGCTAGGGCCGCGCCAACATTTTTTGGGAAATATAGTCATGACCGATACGCCCCCCGACCATATGTCGACCAATCCGCGCTCACCGCATTTCGATATGGAAGTGCTGCAGCGCGGCATCGGAATCCGTTTCAAGGGCAAGGAGCGCACCGACGTCGAGGAATATTCGATCTCCGAAGGCTGGATCCGCGTCGCCGCTGGCAAGTCGAAGGACCGCTTTGGTCAGGCGATGACGATCAAGCTGACGGGCGAAGTCGAAGCCTGGTTCGAGGACACCGCCGCCAGCGAAGGCGACGACGCCTAACCACCTTTGTCACAGCACATGAAAGAAGCCCCGGAGGCGACTCCGGGGCTTTCTTTGTGCGCGCGAGGGCGCCGAATGTCGTGGCGACTTACTGGCCGAGCGAGGCGGCGACGAATTCGAGGCCGTTGCCCGGCTTCCAGTCGTTCTGGGCCCAGACGGGGGCCTTGAAGCTCGGCGCCTTGTTCGGTGCGCCCGGCTCGCCGTCGGCGTAAATGAAGCCCTGCACCGGGTTGGCGCGCAGGCCGAGGTCGCCGATCGGGGCGTACCAGACGCGAACCATGCTCCAGTCGCCGGCACCGCTGACATCGACGACGCGGACGTTGCGCTCGATCTGCCCGCGGCGCCCGTTGATCGGCGACCAATTGGCATGGTCGATCAGGATTTCGCGGTCGCTGACGATCTTCTTGACGACCGCAACATGGCCGAGCGGCATGCCGCCGGTACCGGCAAAGGCCATCACGGCGCCCTGACGGGGTTCGTCGCCGCGCTGATAGGTGCCGGCGGCCTGCGACCACCAGGTCTTCGCATTGCCGCGAATTTCGACGCCCGATTCGGCGCGGGCAAAGGGGACGCACTGCAGATAGTCGCGCGCTGTGGCGGGGGCGCTGGCGAGCAGGCCGGTGATCATCATCACAGACGCGATGGCGGCTGCCAGATAACGACGATAGTGCATGGAAAGCGACCCCCGATGGCTTGTCTTCAAGCGTTGGATCGTCTGTGCAATGGCTTGGGCGGCCCACCAACCGCATAGCGACGAGTTGCGCCGTCGGTGCGGTGGATGGGGGAACCTTTTGTTAAGGCGTTCAATTCGTCGTGCGAGGGTTTCAGCTTGTCGCCGTCAGGCGGCGCGCCTTTTGGTTTGTCGCCGTCAGGCAGCGACGGTCGTCACATCATCGGGCGTACGGAACAGCGTCAGTACATCGGGTGCGGGCATCGGGCGGCCATAATAATAGCCCTGGATGTTGCTGCATCCCATCGCGCGGATCGTATCGACTTCGAGTTCGGTTTCGGCGCCCTCGGCGGTCGTCGACATGCCGAGGCTGTCGGCGAGCGCGACGACAGCGCGGATGATCGCGATCGATTCGATGCTGCCCTTTGCGGCGCCGACAACGAAGCTGCGGTCGACCTTGATCGTCGAGAATTGCGTCTTGCGCAGATAGCCGAGCGACGAATAGCCGGTGCCGAAATCGTCGAGCGACAGGCGGATGCCGAGCCCGATCAACTGATCGAGCAACTGCGCCGCGCCGCCGCCGTCGCGCAGGAAGACGCTTTCGGTGACTTCGATCTCGAGGCGCTGCGGCGAGAGCCCGCTCTGCGCAAGCGCCGAGACGACGACCGAGGCGAAGCTGGGGTCGGTGAGCTGATCGGCCGAGACGTTGATGGCGACCTTCAGGTTCGACGGCCATTTCATCGCCTCGTGGCACGCGGTGCGCAGCACCCATTCACCGATCGGGGAGATCAGGCGGGCGTCTTCGGCCAGCGGAATGAAGCGGCCGGGGGACACATTGCCGAGCTTCTGGTTCTTCCAGCGGATCAGCGCTTCGAATCCGTTCAATGTCCCGTCCGCCGCGGTCACCACCGGCTGGTAATAAAGTTCGAACTCGCCGCGTTCGAGCGCGCCGCGCAATTCCTGCTCCATCACGCGCCGTTCCTCGGCCTGCGCGTGCAGCGAGGCGACATAGCCCGCGACCACATTGCCGCCCTTGTCCTTGGACTTGTAAAGCGCAAGGTCGGCGTTGCGGGTCAATGTTTCGACCGTCGCGCCGTCCTGCGGCCCGATCGCGAAACCGATGCTGGCGCCAACGAACAATTGGTGATTGTCGACCACATAGGGGCGGCTGATCGTCGTGATGAGGCGTTGCGCGAGATCTTCGGCGAGGTCGACCGAGGCCACATTGTGCAGCACCACCGCAAATTCGTCGCCGCCGAGCCGGCCGCAGGTCATGCCGCGCTCCATCAGGCCTTTCAGCCGCGCCGCGACCTGCGCGAGCAATTTATCGCCGACGGGGTGGCCCAGTGTATCGTTGACCGCCTTGAACCGGTCGAGGTCGATCATCAGCAGCGCGCAGCGCGACTTGGCCTCGAGCGCGTTGTTGAGCGCGCGCGCGAGATCTTCGTTGAGGCTGAGCCGATTGGGCAGGCCGGTCAGATTGTCGAAGCGCGCCATCTTGGCGATCTGTTCGGCGGTCGCGCGCTGCTCGGTGACGTCCGAACCGACGCCGCGAAAACCGAGGAATTTGCCCGTTTCGTCGAGGCGCGGCGAAGCCGAAAGCTCCCACCAGCGCGGCGCCCCGCCGATCGTCACCGGCACGATCAGGTTCGAAAAACTCTCGCGCCGCTTCATCCGCTCGGCCATGTCGTGCAGGCTCTTGGGGAACAGGCCGGTCTCCCAGGCATCGCCCGACAAGGCTTGCAGCAGCGGGATACCCTCAAGCCGCTCGGCGCTGCCGCCCAGGGCATAGGCGAGGCGCGGCGAGACATGGACGAGGCGGCGGCTGTTGTCGGTCTGCCACAGCCAGTCGGCCGAGGTTTCCTCGAATTCGCGCAGCAGCAGGCTGACGGTCTCGGTCTTTTCGTGCAATATCTCTTCGGCGCGGCGGAAGCGGATATGGCTTTGCGCGAAGCGGACGCAAAAGGCGCAGAGCAGCAGCCCTGCGACGAGCGCAACGGCGGCCAATTGCGGCGCGCCGGCGCGCACAAGCGCGACCGACGCCGACAAGGTGACCGGCCCGATGAACAGCACGCACGCCAGCGGGACGCTGTGCGCGACGATCGACAGCGTCACCATCATCAGCACCGCGATCGTCCACATCGACAGGACATGGTCGAGCGACGGCGTCAGCCCCTGCAACCAGAATGGCGACCCCCAGAGGACCGCGGAATAGAGCGCGTGGCGCGTGCACAGCCGATATTCGGCGACTCCTGAAAGTTTCGGGTCGCCAAGCGGGAGGTTGCGGAATTTGCTGTACGACCACAGGCCGAAGATCAGCGCGCCGCCGAGCCAGCCGGCCGCGACCGGCAAGGACACGCTGAGGACCATGGTAAAAGCCGCGACGAGCGCCATGCCCATGCCCATCAACAGGCGCAGCGACCCGCGACCGCGAAGCGGCGCGAGCTGGAGCTGGCGGAGGTTGCCGATGTCTTCGTTCCGCGGTCCCAGCCCCAACAGGGTCCGCGCAGCAATCTCTTCGGCAGCAATTGGGTCGGTCAGCAGGCTTTTCACCTGTCCTGTTTAACGCGGGGGGGTTACCCGAAGGTAACTATCCGCCCGTCGGAAAATGCTTTTTTGTCCCTCGGCGGGACGGGAAATTAACGCAAGTTCAGGATCTTGGGTGCCGCGGGGTTTAGGCCGCCATCGCAAAAGGCTGGATTTCGCCGGCCAGATATTGCGCGCGCGCTTTCGACCGGCTGAGCTTGCCCGAACTCGTGCGCGGCAAGGTCCGCGGCGGAATGAGCTCGATGAGGCAATTCATGCCCGTAATCGCGCGGACGCGGTCGCGAATCGTCTCGCGCAGCGCAAGGCGCTCGGCCTCGTCGCTGGTGCGGCACTGGACGAGCACCGCAGGGGTCTCTTCCCCGCCGGGCGCGGTGATCGCGAACGCCGCGATGTCGCCCGATTTGAAGCCGGGGAGCTGCTCGACCGCCCACTCGATATCCTGCGGCCAGTGGTTCTTGCCGTTGATGATGATCATGTCCTTGGCGCGGCCGACGATATAAATGTAACCATCTGACAAATAGCCCATATCGCCGGTATCCAGCCAGCCGTCCTTCATGCAGGCGGCGGTCGATTCGGGGTCGCGATAATAGCCGGTCATCAGCGACGGGCCGGTGCACCACACTTTGCCGACGGTCTGGTCGGGCAGGGCGTTGCCGGCTTCGTCGCGGACTTCGATCACCATGTCGCGCGCGGCGCGGCCGCAGTTCACGATGGCACGGTAACGCGTCGGGCGGCCCGAATCATTCGCGGCGCCCGACAATTCGGTTTCCTCGACCAGTTCGACGACGATGCCTTCGCCCGGCGGCATGATGCTCACCGCCAGCGTCGCTTCGGCAAGGCCATAGCTCGGCAGGAAGGCGCTCGCCTTGAATCCCGCATCGGCAAAGGCATCGACGAAGCTTTGCATCACGTCGGGGCGGATCATGTCGGCGCCATTGCCCGCAACGCGCCAGCGCGACAGGTCGAAGCGGTCGGCGACGTGCGTCTGGCTCGACACGCGGCGCGCGCAGATGTCGTAGCCGAAGGTCGGCGAGTAGCTGAGCGTCGTGCCCTGGTTGCGGCTGATGAGGTCGAGCCACGCGAGCGGACGGCGCGCGAAATCTTCGGTCTTGAGATAATCGACCGATACCTGGTTGGCGACCGGCGAGAGCAGGCAGCCGACGAGGCCCATGTCGTGATACCAGGGCAGCCATGAGATGCAGCGGTCGCTGTCCCGCACTTCCATGCCGTGGCTGTGCGCGGCGAGATTGTTGAGCAGCGCGGCGTGGGTGACTGCAACGCCATGCGGAAAGCGCGTCGAACCGCTGCTGTATTGCAGATAGCAGGTTTCATCGCTTTTCTGTTCGGGAAGCGCGGTGACGGGCGCGGGATTCTTTTCGAACGCGCTCCAGTCGACCGGTTTTACGCCTTCCTTCTCGGCCGCTTCGACCGCCATCGCGGCGATCTCGGGCGGGAAGAAGAGCATCGTCGGGTCGCAACTGCTGAGCTGGACGACGAGCTGACCGACATAGGAATCGCGCCCGCCGAAGCTTGTCGGCAGCGGCAGCGGCACCGGCCATGCGCCGGCGTAGATGGTGCCGAAGAACAGCGCGGCAAACTCGGGACCGGTTTCAGCGATCAATGCGATGCGGTCGCCGGGCTTTACCCCCGCGGCGATCAGCCGGTAGGCCGTCGTGAGCGCGTCGGTCTTGAGCTCGCTATACGGATAGGGCCGCACCAGCTTGCCGCGCGGATCGTGGAAATTGAGCCCGCGCGTGCCGTTCGCAGCATAGTCGAGCGCTTCGCCGACGGTGGCGAAGTCCGAAAAGCGGCGCGGCTGGGCGCAAAGGGTCGGCGTCGGCGTCAGCGCGTCGGCCTCGATGGCATTGGTATCGGTCATAGGGGGTGCGACATCCCGCGATCGGGGCCGCGCGGCAACAAGCATGTCATCTTTTTGAGCCATGGTTCCGGTACGCGCGCCCTGTGTTGTTAGAACAATCGCCCATTTCCGGGCTTGATAGCCCGATATGGCGGTGTTGATCGTTCTCAATCAGGCCCGACTGTGGCACAAACATGGCACATGCCCAAGCATCGCGCTCCCCCCGACCGATCGAAAAGGCCCCTTGGCGCAGCGCGGCTCGACGAGCTGGCGCTCGCCTATGTCGCGCGATTCGCGACGAGCCGCGCCAAGCTGACGCGCTACCTGTCGCGAAAAGTGCGCGAATCCGAATGGAGTGACGAGGTCGACGCCATGACGGCGTGCGAGGCGGTGGCCGACCGGATGGAGGCGTTGCGCTATCTCGACGACCGCCAATATGCCGTCATGCGCGCGGGCGCGATGACGCGGCGCGGGCTGGGCGTGCGGCGGGTCAAGGCGCAGCTTCATGTCGACGGCATCGCCCCCGCGGACAGCGGCGAGGCGATCGAGACCGCGGAGGGTGCCGCGGTCGCGGCGGCGGTCGGTTTTGCGCGGCGGCGGCGGTTCGGGCCTTTTGCGACGCAGACGAGCGACGATCCGAAGCAGCGCGAGCGGCAAATTGCGGCCTTTTTGCGTGCAGGGCACAGCATGACGATCGCGCGCCGTATCCTTGCCGTCGCGCCGGGGGACGAAGCGGGGCTGGCGACGCTGGACGATGACGCGGCGCTCGATTAGGCCGTCCGAAATCACCTTGGGATAAGGATTTGCCGATGCGCGCCATATTTACCGCCCTTGCATTGTCGCTCGCCCTGCCGATGGCGGCGTGCAGCAGCGATGCAAGCGAGGAAGCGAGCGCTGCGACCATCCCCGTGACGATCACCGCGGCAGGCAAGGCACATGTTTTTAATGTCGAAGTCGCGCGCACCAAAGCCGAGCAGGATCGTGGGCTGATGTTCCGCACCAGCCTGCCCGAAAGCGGCGGAATGATCTTCCCCTTCGAGAAGCCGCGAATCGGCAGTTTCTGGATGAAGAATACGCTGATCCCGCTCGATATGGTCTTCATCCGCGCCGACGGCAGCATCGACCGCATCGCTGAGAACACCATCCCCGAATCGCTCGAGCCGGTGGTGAGCGGCGGCGAGGTGTCAGCGGTGCTCGAACTCGCGGGCGGCACCGCGGCGCGGCTTGGTATCGACGAGACGGCGAAGGTGACGTGGAAAGATAGGAAATAGCGGTGTGCCGCGCGGTTTGCGGCTTGCAGACCGCGCACCCTTGGCTGTAAACGCCACGCCATGAGCATCTTGGGCAAGATTTTCACCTGGTGGGACGGCGCGACCGTCGGCACGCTGCTGAACAGCTGGAAAACCGGCGAAAAGGTCGGCGAGGACAGCCTCGGCAACACCTATCATCGCGCGCGCAAGGGCGACCGCCGCTGGGTGATCTACAAGGGATCGAACGATGCGAGCCGGGTGCCGCCCGAATGGCACGGCTGGCTGCACCGCACCTTCGACGAATTGCCCACCGACATCCTGCCCGCGCCGCGCGCGTGGGAACAGGCGCCGAGCGCGAACCTGACCGGCAGCACCGGCGCCTATCGCCCGGCCGGGGCGCTCGAACGCGGTGGCCAGCGCGCCGCGGCGACCGGCGATTACGAGGCCTGGCGGCCCGGCGAATAATGTCACGGCCGACGACGACCGCGCTGATCGCGCTGCTGGCGGCGAGCGCGCTCGCCGCCTGCGACCGGGCGCCGTCGCAGGGCAATGGCAGCGCGACGGTGCCGACGATCGCCAAATCCGAACGCGTGCCGCAGGAAGTCGGCGGCATCGCCGGGGCGACCCCGATGGCCGAGCGCGTCGCCGTCGTCGGCCTGCTCAACAAACGCAACGGGCTGGTCCGCGAGCTCGAGATGAAGCCCGGCGAAGTCGCGCGGGTCGGCCGCGCGATCATCCGGCTGCGCGCGTGCGAACAGACCGCGCCGTGGGAAGATCCGCCCGAAACCGGGGCTTTCGTCCAGCTGACGGTACAGGATCAGCGCGACGACAAATGGCGCCGCATCTTTTCTGGCTGGATTTTCCGCGAACGCCCCGACCGCAACATCATCCAGCACCCGATCTATGACGTGTTCGTCAAAAGCTGTGCGATGACATATCCCGGCGGCGAGCCGGTCGCGCCCGCGGCACCGAAATCGGGCGCGGCGGCAGCGCCCAAGGCGTCGAGTGCGCCCCAGTCGCCGGCGACGAACGGCGGCGACGGTACGGCAACGCCGCCCGCAGTGCCTGCTCCGGCGGCGGCCCCCAAAGTCGCGCCGCCTTCACCGCCCGCCAACACCGAATAAAGCCGCGCCAGATAGTCGGCCTGGCGGATTTCGATCGCGCCGAGGCTGGCGAGGTGCGGCGTGATGAACTGGCAGTCGAGCAATTTCCATCCGCCTGCGCGTAGCCGCGCGACGAGGTGCGCGAGCGCGACCTTCGATGCGTCGCGCGCGCGGCTGACCATCGATTCGCCGAAGAAGGCGCGGCCGAGCGTCACGCCATAGAGCCCGCCCGCCAGTTCGCCATCCTGCCAGCATTCGATGCTGTGTGCATGGCCGATCTGGAACAGGCGGTCGTAGCTCGCCTTGATCACCGGGTTGATCCACGTCGTCGGCCGGTCGTCGGCGGGCTGCGCGCAGAGCGCAACCATCTCGGCAAAGGCGGTGTCGGTGGTGACGCGGAAGCGGTCCGATACGATCGCCTTTTTCAGGCTGTGCGACAGGTGAAAACCGTCCAGCGGCAAAATTGCACGCAGCCGCGGTTCGACCCAATGGACCGACGGGTCATCCGCCCCGTCGGCCATCGGGAAAATACCCTGCGCATAGGCGCTGAGCAGCAGCGCCGGGTCTATGGATTCAAAATGCTTCAGCTCGCGGGCTTTACGAATTTCAGCGTCATGCGATCCGATTCGCCGATCGCGACATATTTCGCGCGATCGGTCTCGCCTTCGGTCAGCACCGGCGGCAACGTCCAGACGCCCTTTGCATAATCCTTCGTGTCCTTGGGATTGGCGTTGATCTCGCTGCGCCCGGCGAGCTTGAAGCCCGCGGCTTCGGCAAAGGCGATGATCGAGCTTTCCTTCATATAGCCCGACTTCTCTTCCTTCGCCGCGTCGTCCTTTTCGTTCAAACGGTGTTCGACGACGCCGAGCGTGCCGCCGGGTTTCAGCATTGCGAAGATCTGCTTGAACGCGGCGGCGGTGTTGTCGGTGCCGTCGAAGCGCCAGTTGTGGACATTGCGGAAGGTCAGCACGACATCGGCGCTGCCGTCGGGGACCTTGGGGTTGGTGCCCGCATTGGGAAATTCGGCGAGCTTCACCGCGCCATAGACGTCCGCATTTTCGGCCTGTTTCGCCTTGATCCGGTTGAGCCCGCGTTCCCACGGCGCCGCAGCATAGAGCGTGCCGCCGCCGGCCTTGGCGAGCGGGGCGAGGATTTCGCTGTACCAGCCGCCGCCGGGCCACAGCTCGACCACCGTATCGCCGGGTTTCACGCCGAAAAAGGCGAGCGTTTCGGCAGGGTGGCGATAGGTATCGCGCGCGAGGTTGGCGGGCGTGCGCGTGGGCGCCGCGACGGCCGCGGCGATCGGGTCACCCGCCTTCGGGGCGGCATGGCCGGCGTGGTTGTCATGCTGCATCGCTGCTGCGGGGGTCGCGATTGCGATGGCGGCACTTGCAACTATCAATAGGGGACGCATATGGGGCACCTCTCTCCAGGGGAAAGCCCTGTTTGCGAAGGGATGCGCGGTAATGCAAGTGTCCATGCTGTCGGTCAGTATCGGAGCGGCCGTTCTGTTCGGTATCGCCGAAGCGGCCGACTGGCGCCGCCGCAACCGGCGCGACGTCGATAATGTCGGTTTCATGCCATGGCGCGGGATCGCGCTGGGCTCGGCCGCCGTCGCGCTCTTTGCGACGGCCTTCTGGCTGAGCGGCAGGTAGGCTTAGAGGCAGGCTTCCAGATACGGCTGATCGAAGCCGTATTGGCGGGCCTTTTCGAGCGTATAGGGACGCAGGCCCATCGCGCGATATTCGCCGACGATCTTGCCGTCCTTGTCTTCGTCGAGATATTCGAACTTGAAGAGTTCCTGGGTGACGATGACGTCGCCTTCCATGCCGATCACCTCGGTGACGTTGGTGACGCGGCGCGACCCGTCGCGCAGACGCTTGATCTGGACGATCAGGTCGACCGAATCGGCGATCTGTTTCGAGATCGCTTCCTTCGGAATCTTGATGTCGCCCATCAGCACCATATTCTCCATACGGCCGAGGCATTCGCGGGGTGAGTTGCTGTGCAGCGTACACATCGACCCGTCGTGACCGGTGTTCATCGCGGCGAGGAGGTCGAAACACTCGGCGCCGCGGACTTCGCCCATGATGATGCGGTCGGGACGCATACGCAGCGCGTTCTTGACGAGATCGCCCATATGGATTGCGCCATTGCCCTCGAGGTTCGCGGGGCGCGTTTCGAGCGGCAGCCAGTGCGGCTGTTGCAGGCGGAGTTCGGCGGCGTCCTCGATCGTCAGCACGCGTTCGCCGGGGTCGATCATCTTCGACAGCGCATTGAGCATCGTCGTTTTACCCGAACCCGTACCGCCCGAGATGACGATGTTGAAGCGGCTGGCGCCCGCGATTTTCAGCGCGGTGCACATCTTCTGGCTCATCGCGCCCCATTGGCAGAGCATGTCGAGCGTGATCGGCTTGGCCGAGAATTTACGAATCGAGATCGCGGTGCCGCGAAGCGAGAGCGGCGGGACGATCACGTTGACGCGGCTGCCGTCCTTCAGACGGGCGTCGGCGAGCGGCGTGGTCTGGTCGACGCGGCGGCCGACGAGGTTGCAGATGCGCTGCGCGATCTGGAACAGATGCTGTTCGTCGCGGAACTGGATCGGCGCGATGACCAGCTGGCCCTTGCGCTCGATATAGGTCTGGTACGGACCATTGACCATGATGTCCGAAATGTCGGGGTCGGCGAGCAATTCTTCGAGCGGGCCGAAGCCGAGCAGCTCGTCGACGAGCACCTTTTCGAGCGCGAACTGTTCGCGGCGATTGAGCGTGATGCGCAGCTCGGCAAGCACTTCGAGGATGATCGGGCGAAATTCCTCGGTCAGCTCGTCCTTCGACAGCGTCGCCGCGGCCTCGGGATCGACGCGTTCCAGCAGGCGCGGCAGCACCTGTTCCTTGATCTTGTGGACACTGGCTTCGAACCCTTGCGCCTTTTCAGGCTCCATCGCCTCGGCGGTCGAGCGCTGGTTGAGCCGCTCCATCGCCTCTTCTTCGGGCGACAGGTTCGATGGCATCACGGGGATTTCGATCGCGGGCGGCGTCTCGATCGCCGGGAATTGCGCGCCCCCGGGCACACCCGATCCACCCTGCATCGGCTTCGCCACGCCAAAGGCGGGGCGGCCAGCGGTTCCGGGTCGGCGTCCGAATGCACTCATCGGTTTATCCTGCTTCCATATCTTCGGGAGCTTCGCTGCGCGTGCAGACGAACCCCCCATCCGACACGGTGAATAAACCGGAAACTTTGACATTGTCCTAATGCGCCCGGCGATTGCGTGCAGGCATAAAAAAAGCCCGCATCCATAAGGGATGCGGGCTTTTGATCGCCGTGGACGGCGGAAGCGATCAGCTGGCGATATGCTCGGCAAGGACGGTCAGGCCCGCTTCGTTAACCTCGGCAAAGCCACCTTCGACCTCGATCACCTCGGGCGCGGCGCCCGCGGTCGCATAGATGGTCAGCGGCGCGTTGCGGAGCGTCGCCATGAAGGGCGCATGGCCTTCGAGCACCGAAAAATCGCCCTCGCTGCCGGGGACGGTGACCATGTAAACCTCGATCGACCGCTCGAGGCGGGCGGGGGTGACGAGTTCGAACTTCAGAGCCATGATATGTCCTTTGACCCCTCCCGCAAGGAGAGGGGCACAGGTTTGTTACGCGTCTTCGGCGAGCTTTGCGGCCTTGGCGACCGCTTCGTCGATGCCGCCGACC
>JBIMKQ010000022.1:0-35219 GCA_051861185.1 Sphingopyxis sp. | reverse complement strand
TCAAGACCCGACAACGCGCCACCACCAGAAACACGGGCCATGAAAGGCGGAAGCAAGGCTGACAAATCGGTCATGCGCGGACCGTGCGGGCGATCCAGAGCGAGCGCAACCCGGCAATCGCGTCAGCCGCACTGCGGCTCAAGAAAAAGAAAAGAATAGAGCAATGGGCGGCAAAGCGGCCTGAGCGAACCGGGCTCAGATATGGAACACCACCGAGTTCAGCCAATAGGAAGCGATGGCGTTTCCGTCCGCATCCAGCGCCGGGTCGAAATCGGCGTTGCGCATGATCGCCTTGCAAACCGCGTCGTCGAACGCCTTGGGCCGGGTCGATTGCTGGATATGGCAGGCCGTCGGCTTGCCAGCGGCATCGACGTTCAACCGGAAATGTACGATCGCGCGTTTGCCCGACAGCAGCATTGGCAACGGATAATCGCGCGATTTCATCCACTCGCCCGGATTGCTCCGGGGCTTCAGCTTCCGCGACAGCGCGGCGTGTTTCGCCACGTCGATACCCCAATGATCGAGCAGTTCGTCGGTGCATTTTTCGAGCGCGGCGAGCGGCGCGCCCAGCGACCCGGTTTCGAGAATGAAAGGATGGCGGATCGACCGCTTGACCTCGATGAAGGTGACAGCGGCTTCCTGCTCGGGCGTGATCTGCGGCCATTCGAAGTCATAGCGCTTGGCCTTGAGCGCCGCTTCGCTGGCAGCACGGACTTCGGGCGAATAGGGCGCGATGCGGACATTGCCCCGGATGATCAGCGACGGCGTCTTGTCCGCCAGCGTCGCGGGATAGAATTCGGCCTCCTGCTCGATTTCATTCGGTCCGAACCGGATCCGGACTATCCCCTCGTTCAACCTGGTGTCCGCAGGCCTTCCAACGAAGCTCAGCCGCAGTGCGTCGCCCGGCTGATAGCGGTCCACCAGCAAGACGACCTTTTGATCGCCTTCGCCGAAGCTGCGCCCCATTCGACAACTATCGTCCGCATAGTGGACGTTCCATTTTGAACTGGGTTTAAGCCGCAGCGGCTCTTTGGCGGCGCCGATACCGGGCAGCGCAAGTCCTGCAGCGGCGAAGGAAAATAGAAGATAGCGTATCGAATTTCTCCCGGTTCGCGTGGGGCCAAGGACTATTTCGGGATTTGCCAGGTGAAATGATTGGCATAATAGCTCGCCGCCGCATTGCCGGCGGCATCACGCGCCGGATAAAAGGAACTGCGCCGCAGCATGAGATCGCACGTTGCCTTGTCGAGATTGGGAAACCCCGAGCTGTGAAGTGTCCGGCAGCTTGTCGTTTTTCCCTTTTCTGAAACGGTCAGCAGGTAGGTGACAATGCCCTCGTTCCTCTGTTTCCGCTCGGCGCTCGGATAGTCCTCATCATAGATCCAATGCGATTCGCGGGGCTTCGGCTTCTGCTTGATCGCACGCGCATCGTCCGGGTCGATACCCCAACTTGCCAGAAGATCGTCATGGCATTTTTCCAGAGCCTTGATCGCGGGCTGGATGTCGCCGAGCTGCAAGCGCAGATCGAGCTGGCGGCCGCTGATCCGGACACGCTGGTCGCCCTGCATGGCCCGCGAAATGGCTCCATCCTGGTCATCGAACTTGATCGTCTTTTCGGTTCGCCCGGGCACTTCAAACGGCCATGCGGGAACGTTGCGGACGAATTTTTGAGGAGCGAATTCGATCCTGTACCATCTGAAGTCGGAGTAGGCCGGCATGCTCTTGCCGTAGATACCATAGGTGTAGGCATCGAGCGTCAGGCTGCGTTCGATTTCGAGGACGATGGCGGTGTCGCCCTGCCCGAACCGGCGCAGCAGGCGGCACTTCTCGTCAGCATATTCGACCTCCCATTTGCTGGTTGGCTGGAGCCATTCGGGGGCCTCGGGCTCCGCCCTCGCCCCGACCGCCACGAACGAGGCAGCCGCCATGGCCGCACCGAACATCGACAAATTGCACCCCTGTCTCCCCATGTCGCGAAACTTGCCCGCAGTTACGCCGCTACGCAAGCCCCTCAAAAGACAGGAGTCGGTGTTCGCCGGGCCCCTTTTTCCGATCGTGGAGGTCGGGTCATTCGGGCGGCCGTCAGCGCCGCAGGCCATCGCAACGGCGGCTAAAGCGCGCCCCAAGACTGATAGTCTTCGACATGCACATTGGGTCTGCAAAAGCTGGTAAAACTCATGCTGGCGGAGAGGTCGAGCGCTTCAACCTGGTGCCACCATCCAACCGGCAGGAAGACCGCTTCACCAGGTCCGATGATTGTTTCAAGCACCGGCGGCTTCACCGAATCACCCGGCCCGGCAGGCAAGGCGTCATTGCCCCAATCGGAAAAGCAGTGGCGACTGTTGCGCATCCGCTCGAACGCCCAAGGCGGCGCCATCCGCACGCGCTTGCGGCCGATAACCTGCACGAGCAGATTGTTAGTGAGGTCGTGGTGCCAGGGAGTGAGCGTGCCTTTGGGCCCGAGCCAGAAAAAGCCGTCGCGTGTCCGCGTTCCGTCGAGCAGGGCGATCGGCGCCATATCGTCCCACAGCGGGGCGAGCGCTGCGGCGTTCGTGCCGCTATTATAGGCGGTGAGGTAGATGTCGTTACTCGCCTCTTCCTTGCGCAGCCAGTCGAGCAGCTCGGCGAAACGGACCAGGCGGCGGTGATCGTCCTTGGCGAGCTCGTAATCAGGGCTGCGCTCGCGCTCGACCTGTGCCTCGACGACGGCATCACCGGCGATCGCCCCGAAATGATCGAGCGACCAGCGCGTGAGTGCGGGCCAGTGATCGATGATGGCCGTCAGCTTCGCGGGCCGGTTCGCCTCATAATGATAGCGATAGAAATGACCGGGATCTGGCGCATCGAGTGTGTCGAGCGCAAAGCCGCCGTCGGCCTCGCGCGCCAGCCGCTCCTGATTGGCGAGCAGCCAGCCCTGCTTCGCCATCCGCGCCGCCTGCCGCCGCAGCATCGCCGCCATCGGATCCCTGGCGAGCCGATCGACCTCATATTTCGCCGCCGCCGCTGACACGCCCGCGGCCGCGAGACGCGCGTGAAGCGCGGCGTCGTTATCGCCGGCCGCGAGGCCTTCGGCGAGCAGGGCGCGTTTGTCGGGCTGGGACATCTGAAAACTCCTCGGCCCGCTGAAGGACATGACGATGACAAAAAGATGACAGCCTAATCGCCCGCTGGCCCCACATAGTCCATGCCATAGACCGCCGCGCGGAAATCGCGGTGGAGCGTGCCGTCATAGGGCATCGTCTGGACAAAGAAGACCGCAGTGAGCTTGTTCGCGGGATCGACCCAGAAGAGGGTCGATGCGGCCCCGTCCCAGAAAAACTCGCCCACCGCGCCGCGGTTCTCTTCGCGCGTTTGGGGTGGCGCCTTGCGCACCGCGAAGTCGAAACCGAAACCGACCGCGCCCTTGCCAGGCAGCCATGCGCGTTCGGTGATCGCGGGGTCGAGTTGGTCGGTCGCCATCAAACGCACCGTCGATGGCCTGAGGATGCGCGCACCGTCCAGTTCACCCTTGTTCAGCAACATGCGTGCAAAACGCTGGTAATCGTCGAGCGTCGAGGCGAGCCCGAAACCGCCCGGCGTCAGCGCATTGCCGTGGAAGTTCAGCTTCTGCGCGTCGGTTGCGGCCTGCTGGACGAGCTTGCCGTCCTTCTTCATATTCATCGCCGCAAAGCGCGGCAGCTTCGCATCGGGTTGCCGCCATGCCGTATCGGTCATTTTCAACGGTTCAAAGATATGGGCGCGAACATAATCGGCGAACGGCTGGCCCGAGAGCTTCTCGACCAGCGCCGCCTGCACGTCCACCGCGATGCTATATTCCCACTGCGTGCCCGGCTGGAACAGCAAGGGTACGCCCGCAAGGCGGCGGCTCGATTCGGCAAGCGGGACCATCAGCGAGAGCGGCTCGGCGGCGACATAGGCATCGTGCGCAGGGGTTGGCCCGGCGCCATAAGCAAAGCCCGCGGTGTGGCGCAGGATATCGCGGATCGTGATCGGACGCTCAGCAAGTACATAGCGCGGCTGGCCCGCCGCATCCTTGCCCGCATAAACGCGCATATCGGCATATTCGGGCAGATATCTGGCAAGCGGATCGTCGAGACGAAACTTGCCCTGTTCCCAAAGCTGCATCAGCGCGACGCCAGTGACGGGTTTGGTCATCGAATAGATTTGCGCGATCGTGTCGCGGCGCATCGGGCGCTTCGCGTCGCGGTCGGCCATGCCCGCAGTACCGAAATAGACTTCGCGCCCGTCCTTCCAGATCAGCGCCGAGGTGCCTGCGGCGCGGCCGTCGGCGACCATCGCCCCTAGCGCAGCGTCGATCCGTGCCTTGTCGATCGTCAGCTTTTCGGAAGGCGCGGCTTGCGCTTGTGCAGGGCGCGCGGATAGCGGGAACGTGACCCCCGCCGCGATGATAACCAAAGCGAGTGCCGCTGCGCGCAAGATATTCTCTCCTGTCCCGGTCGATGATTGCCGGTTCGCACCATCTCATCGAGTCCGGGACACCGCGTCAACTCTCATGCGGCTTGAATAGGTCTGCGGAGCCGGCCGTTACTCGGCAGGAGCGGGCTCACTCGCCGCCTCGGCCGCGGTCAGGGCGCCGTTCTGGATCAGCCAGCTCGGATAATCGGCCTGCACCGATGCCATGATACGATCCACCGCCGTGGCGACCTGTTCGCCCTCCGCCTCGCGGTCGCGCTGGACGACGACGCGCCGGGCCTGCGCGTCGATCAGCACGCGGTCGCGGCGCACCAGTTCGCCGACCGTCAGGCCGGCGAGGATGGCCCGACTATCCCCCTCGCGCTGCTCGAGCGTCGCGAGACGGCGGTTCAGCTGCTCCTCATATTCGGCGGCGGCGTTGGTCTGCTGCCGCAGCTGGACGATGCTTACCCGCACGTCGCGATCGAGCCGGTCGCGGACCTTTGTTGCCAGTGTTGCATTCAATCGCGCGGCATATTGATCGACCAGCACGACGCCATCCACCGCGACCGCGTCGTTTTCGATCCGCACATTCAGGCTGTCGATCCGGTCATCCTTGCTCAGCAATTGGTCCAGCTGCGACTGCACAGTCGTTCGCGCGAGCAGTTCGCGCGCGATGTTGTTCAGCGACAGCGCGAGCGGGATCGACAATATGCCCAGCGTGACGACGATGCCGACGACTTGCAGCACCGTATGCTGCGGTGTCAGCGACGGGCCGAAGCGGTTAAGCCGCGCGACGATGGTGGCGGCAAAGGCGATCGCCAGCGTGTTGGTCAGGAACAGCAGCGCGGCGCCAAGCGCGAAATCGAAACGCCCGGTGGCGAGGCCGAACCCCACTGTCGAGAGGGGCGGCACCAGCGCCGTGGCGATGGCGACCCCGACCATGACCCCCGACAGCTTGCGCATGATCGCGTAAACACCGGCAATGCCACCGACGACTGCAACCGCCAGGTCGAGCAGCGTCGGCTGAGTGCGTGCGCGTAATTCGGAGGTAACATCTTGGATCGGCGACAGCCAGATGATCAGCATCGCGACAAGGATCGCGACCGCCATACCCGCCGCCATCGTCACCAGCGAGCGTTTGATCAGATTGCTTTCGAGCGTCGCGAGCCCGAAACCGACCCCCATGATCGGCCCAAGCAAAGGCGAGACCAGCATCGCCCCAATCACCACCGCAGTGGAATTCTGCAACAGTCCCAATGTCGCGATCGCGGCGGACAGGACGATCAACAGCAGGAATTTCTGGTCGAGCCGCGCATCGCGCGCGACGCTCGCCAAAATCAACGAGCGGCCGTGAGCATCGCCCGCGGCCGCTTCGTCGTGTTCGTCATCCTGTTCCGCTGCCAACCGCGTCGCCCGTCGGCCGCCCGCGTTAAACGGCGCATCGCCCATACCGGGCACTCCGGGATGATCGCCGGTCACGGCGGATCAGATCTTGGCCGTCAGGTCCGGCACCGCGGTGAACAGATCGGCGACGAGGCCGAAGTCGGCGACCTGGAAGATCGGAGCGTCTTCGTCCTTGTTGATCGCGACGATCGTCTTGCTGTCCTTCATCCCGGCGAGATGCTGGATCGCGCCCGAGATGCCGATGGCGAAGTAAACCTGCGGCGCGACGATCTTGCCGGTCTGGCCGACCTGATAATCGTTGGGGACATAACCCGCATCGACCGCAGCGCGCGAAGCACCGAGCGCAGCGCCGAGCTTGTCGGCGAGCGGGACGATGACTTCTTCATATTTCTCGCTCGAACCCAGCGCGCGGCCACCCGACACGATGATCTTCGCCGAGGTGAGCTCGGGACGCTCCGACTTGGCGATTTCGGCGCCGACGAAGCTCGAGATGCCGGCATCGCTGCCTGCACCCACGGCTTCAACGGTACCCGAACCGCCCGAAGTCGCGGCCTTGTCGAACGCGGTGCCGCGGACGGTCAGGACCAGCTTGGCGTCCGATGATTCGACAGTGGCGATCGCATTGCCCGCGTAAATCGGGCGGGTGAAGGTCTTCGGACCCTCGACCGACAGGATTTCGCTGATCTGCATCACATCGAGCAAAGCAGCGACGCGCGGCGCGATATTCTTGCCGGTGGTGGTCGCAGGCGCGAGGAACGCGTCGTGCGAACCCATCAGGTCGGCGACGAGCGGCGCGATATTTTCGGGCAGATTGTGACCGAAGGCGGCGTTGTCGGCGACATGCACCTTGCCCACGCCGGCGATCTGCACGGCTTCCTTGGCGACCGCATCGACGCCCGAACCGGCGACGAGCAGATGGACTTCGCCGAGCTTCGACGCGGCGGTGACCACCGCGAGCGTCGCGTCCTTGACGGCCTTGCCGTCATGTTCGACCCAAACCAGAGTTTTCATGAGTGCACTCCCAGCGCTTTCAGCTTGGCAACCAGTTCATCGACATCGGCGACCTTGACCCCGGCCGAGCGAACGGGCGGCTCCGATACCTTGACGACCTTCACCCGCGATGCGGTTTCGACGCCGTAATCGGCGGGGGTCTTGGTATCGAGCGGCTTCGACTTCGCCTTCATGATGTTCGGCAGCGAGGCATAGCGCGGTTCGTTCAGACGAAGGTCGGTGGTGACGATCGCGGGAAGCTTAAGCTTCACCGTTTCAAGGCCGCCGTCGACTTCGCGCGTCACGCTGACATGATCGCCTTCGACATTCACGGCGCTGGCGAAGGTGCCCTGCGCCCAGCCGGTCAATGCTGCGAGCATCTGGCCGGTCTGGTTGTTGTCGTCGTCGATCGCCTGCTTGCCGAGGATCACAAGACCCGGCTGTTCGGCGTCGGCGATTGCCTTGAAGATCTTGGCGAGTGCGAGTGGCTCGACCGCATCGTCGGTCTGCACGAGGATGGCGCGATCGGCGCCCATCGCGAGCGCAGTGCGCAGCGTTTCCTGCGCCTTCGCCGGGCCAACCGACACCGCGATGATCTCGGTCGCAACGCCCTTTTCCTTCAGGCGGATCGCTTCTTCGACACCGATCTCGTCGAACGGGTTCATCGACATTTTGACATTCGCCAGGTCAACGCCCGTGCCATCGGACTTCACCCGCGGCTTCACGTTGTAATCGAGCACCCGCTTTACGGGAACGAGGATTTTCATAGCTTCGACAGCTCCTCTCGAAAAATTGTGCACTGCGCCATAATTGGCGTTTACGTAAACGTCAACTAGCAGTCCCGCACCCGCCCCTTTTGGGGCGGGTTTCGGTTTTTACGCCGCGCGGACTTCCGCAACGATCTTCTTCGCCGCATCGCCAAGGTCATTGGCGGCCACGATCGGCAGGCCCGAATTGGCGAGGATGTCCTTGCCTTCCTGGACGTTCGTGCCTTCGAGGCGAACGACGAGCGGCACCGACAGATTCACTTCCTTCGCCGCGGCGACGATGCCGTCGGCGATGATGTCGCACTTCATGATGCCGCCAAAGATGTTGACGAGAATGCCCTTTACGGCGGGGTCCTTGAGGATGATCTTGAACGCCGCGGTGACCTTTTCCTTGCTGGCGCCACCACCAACGTCGAGGAAGTTGGCCGGGAATTCGCCGTTGAGCTTGATGATGTCCATCGTCGACATCGCAAGGCCCGCACCGTTGACCATGCAGCCGATGTTGCCGTCGAGCTTGATGTAGGCGAGGTCATATTCCGATGCTTCGACCTCGGCCGGATCTTCTTCGGTCAGGTCGCGCAGCTCGGCGAGGTCCTTGTGGCGGAACATCGCATTGCCGTCGAACGCGACTTTGGCATCGAGCACGAGCAGTTCGTCGCCATCCTTGCCTTCGCAAACGGCGAGCGGGTTGATTTCGATCTGTTCGGCATCGGTGCCGAGGAACGCGGCATAGAGGCCGGCAAGAACCTTGGCAGCCTGCTTGGCGAGATCACCCGACAGCCCGAGCGCTGCGGCGACGCTGCGGCCATGATGCGGCTGCAGGCCCGTGGCGGGGTCGATGGTGATCGTGTGGATCTTTTCGGGCGTGTCGTGCGCGACGGTTTCGATGTCCATCCCGCCTTCGGTCGAAGCGACGACCGCGATGCGGCTCGAGCCACGATCGACGAGCAGCGCGAGGTAGAATTCCTGCTTAATGTCCGCGCCGTCGGTGATGTAGAGGCGATTGACCTGCTTGCCGGCTTCACCGGTCTGGATCGTCACCAGCGTGTTGCCGAGCATATCCTTGGCGTGCGCTTCGACTTCCTCGATGGTCTTGGCGAGGCGGACGCCGCCCTTCGCATCGGGGCCGAGTTCCTTGAACTTGCCCTTGCCGCGGCCACCCGCGTGGATCTGCGACTTCACGACATAAAGCGGCCCGGGGAGCTGCCTTGCCGCGGCGACGGCTTCTTCGACGCTCATCGCGGCAATGCCCTTGGGCACCGCGACACCAAATTTTCGCGAGCAGTTCTTTCGCCTGATATTCGTGGATGTTCATGAGGTCTGCCGGGCCTTTCGACTCTGGAAGGGGAGAGGATCGGCGCCGCCTAAGCACAAGTTCGGCGGCAATTCTACCCCTAGCGGTCCCGTGCGGCCGGCCGGACCGACGCGGCCCGCCCCTGATAGTGACGCCTGAAACTTTCCCTGATAGGCCCACCGGGACGCGTGGTCGAACAGGGGAGCCGAAGGTGCAGATAAAGTTCGTGATTTTGGCGTTGCTGGCGTTCGCCGGTTCGAACGAGACGCGCGGGCAGCAGGCGCTCGATATCGATGTCGCCGGAGCGCCGAAAGTCGTTCGCGTCGGCGAAAGCGACCAGCTCATCTACGAAATTCACCTGACGAATTTTTCCAGCCGGCCGCTGAGGATCGACGACGTGGTCGTCAAGGCGGATGGGCGCAGCGTTCCGGTGAAGACCTATGCCGGCGACGAACTGGCCGCCGCGATCGCGATCGTCGGTCCGAAGGACGCGAACAATGCGGGCGCGATCGCCCCGGGGCGCCGGGCGGTTCTTTATATCAACGCGCCGGCTCCTGCCGGTCTCTCCAGTGGCCTGATCACGCATGACCTGAGGTTGAGCGAAGTCGCCCCCAACGGCGCAGGCGCGACCTTCACCGTCACGGGGGGGCTCGCGAAGATCGATGGCGCCGCCCTGCCCCGCCTGTCACCACCGCTGCGCGGCGGCCCGTGGGTGGCGGTGTACGAACCGCGCATGGAACGCGGCCACCGCCGCGTCTTCTATGCAACCGAAGGGGCGGCGACGCTACCGGGCCGCTTCGCGATCGACTGGATGAAGGTCGACACGAGCGGCAAGCTGTCGTCGGGCGACGACAATATTCCCGCGAACCATTATGGCTTCGGCGCCGAGGTGCTCGCGGTCGCCGACGGCACGATCGTCGCACTCCGTGACGATGTGCCGGATCCTGCCACCGTGTCAGGCCGGACGAACCCCTCGATCGCCGATGCCAGCGGCAATTTTGTCGCGCTCGATATCGGTGACGGGCGTTATGCCATCTACGAACATCTCAAACAGGGCGCCCCCGTCAAGGTGGGCGACCGCGTCAAGGCCGGACAAGTCGTCGGCTTCCTCGGCTTCACCGGACAGGCCAGCGCGCCGCACCTGCATTTCCACCTCGCCGACCGGCCGTCGATCCTCGGCGCCGAAGGACAGCCCTACACCTTCACCTCGCTCACGCGGCTGGGGCAATATGCGACAATCGACAGTTTTTCCCGCCGCGAGACATGGCCGCCCGCCGATCGATCCGAAACGGTTCGCAACAGCTTTCCGCCGCCGAACATGGTCGTGCGCTTCCCGGGCAAATAGGGCTCAGCGCAACGCGCAGATCGCCGCCGAACTGGTCGATACCGTCAGGATTTCGGGATCCTTGAGCGCGCGGACCTTGTGAAAAAACTGGTCGAGCGACAGGTCGGTGACGCGCTTGTCCTTGAGGCTTCCCAGCGCCGACAAACGGCGAAGCTGGAGCAGCGACAGCCGGTCGACCATACGTTCGGCCATGCACGCCGACATCGCCTTCGACAGGCCGGCATTGTTGAGGCCGGTGCGCAGCCGCGTTTCGGGGGTCGCACAGCCGGCGAGCGCAAGCGACAGCGCCAGCAGCGACAGGACAGCAAGCTTCATCGATGTTATCTTCCGTGGAATTCGGCGACGGCGCTCGACACCGCCTGCATCAAGGCCATGCGCGCGGGTATGCCCGAGGTCGTGCTGCCCATCATCACGACGATCGCATAGCGGGTGCCGTCGGGGGCGGTGGCGATGCCGATATCATTATAGCCTGCGGTCATGCCGCCCAGATTCTGGCCGGTGCCGGTCTTGTGCATGAATTGCCACCCCGGCGGCAGCCCGGCCTTCAGCCGCTTCGGTCCGCTCCGCGTCCGGCTCAGCACGCCCTGCAGATAGTCGGTCGAGGCCGGTGAAAGCAAAGTGCCGCGCGCCAGCCGGGTCAGCGCGCTGGCGATTGCCGCCGGACTCGCGCCGTCGACGGGATTCGCAAGATAATTGTTCATCGCGGTCTGGCGCGTTGCCGGCGACAATGCCGCGCGCGCCGCCTCGAAATTGCGACCGACCGAATAGCTTTGCTGCCAGGTCAGCCCCGCGGTTCCCGCCTGCAGCAACCGCTCGCCCGGGCCGAAACGGATCGCGCCCAGATCTTTTTTCGCGATGAAGGCGCGTACCGCACTGGGGCCGCCGACGGTGCGGAGCAGGCTGTCGTTCGCGGTGTTGTCGCTGTGGGTGATCGCGGTCTCGATCAGGTCGCGGACGCTCATCGTCACCGATCCTTCGGCGCGAACGCGCGCGGCGAGCGGCTGGTGGAACAAAGTCAGATCCTCGGGGCCGATGCGGACGCGCTGGTCCAGCGTCAAGCGCCCCTGATCGACCGCGTCGAGCACCGCAAGCGTGACCCAGAGTTTCGATACGCTTTGCTGCGGGAACAGCTCGGGGCCGCGCTGCGCGATCGCCCATTCGCCGTCGATGCGCTGTACCGCAATTCCGGTCTTGCCGGGAAAGGCGCGCCAGAGCGCATAGATGCGGTCGGTAAGCCCGGCAGGCGCGCTGCGAAAACCGGGGTCGATCGGCCCCGCGGGGCGCGGCATCGTCGATCGCACGGGCTGGCCGATCGGCACGCTGACCGATCCGGCGGGAGGACGCACCGCCGCTTGTTGCTGCGGGCGCGGGATCGCGGCGCTGACGCAACCCGCAAGCACCGCGGCACTCATCGCCACTGCGAGGAGCGGCCTGCCGGATGACTTAAACTTCATTGAAACCCCGCATTTGCGACTTTTTTATTTTCCCGACACCCATCGGTCTTTCCAGTCGTCACGCAGGCGCGCGGGGAGGGCCAGCGATTTGCGGTGAATGATTCTTCTGCCACGACCAGTGGCGGAACCACGCAATTTCAGGGTGCGGGCGTCGCCCGAACCATAGCAGGATAGAGCCGCTTCAGCGCGGCAAGTTTGGGCGCGTCCCAGCGCAGGATATAGCCATTCGACGGGTTACGCCGCATGAAGTCCTGATGATTCGCCTCGGCGGGATAGAAGCGCTTGTACGCCTCGACCGGCACCACAATCGGCTTGGCGAAATATTTTCCTCCGCCGATTTGCGACAGATAGGCGGTCGCGACCTGACGCTGGGTTGCGTCGAGGGGGACGATTGCAGCCCGATATTGCGGGCCACTGTCGGGCCCCTGACGATTCTTCAGCGTCGGATCGGCCACCACCGAAAAGAGAATGCGGAGCAAGCTGCCATAGCTGACCTGCGTCGGGTCATAGACGATCCGAACTGCCTCGGCGTGCCCCGACTTGCCGTCGTGCGTCCGCTCATATTTCGCGGTCGCGGCGCTGCCGCCATGATAGCCCGATTCGACCGAAATTACGCCTTTGACGTTCGAAAAAACGCCCTCGACGCCCCAGAAACAGCCGCCCGCGAGCACAGCGGTCGCGCGTTTCGCCTTGACTGCCGGGTCAACCGCCGCGGCAGGCAGCTTGACGACGCTTTCGGCCTGCGCCGGCGTACATTGTGCGACGATCGCACCAGCCACCAGCGCGGTGATCGCGCGAAGGGAAAGGGTTCGCCGCAGCGGCGTCACGCCGGGAGCGGCAGTGCCGGCTGGTTGAGCACGATGTAGGTCGCGCCAATCGCAAAGCCTGCGAGCATGGTCAAAAACCAGTCGGAGCGGAGCATGGAGAGCATGTGGGCCTCTTTTCATATCTGTCTGTTCGCGGCTCGGGCCGCTTTGGTTACACCGACGATATGGAGCGCCCCGACCAGCCGTGCAGTGATGGCAGTCACCCTAACGGAAATGACTTACTATCCGGTGAACCGGGCGGTTAACCGCCGTTCATGTTCAAATAGGCTTCGCTATCCGAATTACAAGACCGATCGGTACAGAATTCCTATGCGGACGAAAAACGTCCGTCAGGACAGCGCGGCGCACGCCTGTTGAATGCGCACGCAGGCTTCCTTCAGCACCGATTCCGACGTCGCATAGGATACGCGGAACGCCGGCGACAGGCCAAAGGCGGCGCCGGGCACCGCTGCGACTTTTGCCGAATCGAGGAAATAATCGATCAGCTTTTCATCACTGTCGATCAGCAGACCGTCCGGAGTTTTTTTGCCGATGCAGCCACTGGCGTCGGGATAGACATAGAAAGCGCCGTCGGGCGTCGGGCAATTGAGTCCCGGCGCGTCGTTGAGCATCGCGACGACCATGTCGCGGCGCTTGCGGAATGCGGCGTTGCGGTCGTCGAGGAACTGCTGCGGCCCGCCGAGCGCGGCGGCGGCGGCGGCCTGCGCGATCGAACAGGGGTTCGACGTCGACTGCGACTGCAGCTTGCCCATCGCCTTGATGATCCACGCCGGGCCGCCGGCATAACCGATGCGCCAGCCGGTCATGGCATAGGCCTTCGAACAACCATTCACCGTCAGGATGCGGTCGGCCAGGTCGGGGCAACGCTGCGCCAGCGTCGTAAAGGCAAAGTCGGCGTACCAGACATGCTCGTACATATCGTCGGCCATCACCATCACATGCGGGTGGCGGCGGATGACCTCGCCCAGCGCGTCGAGCTCTTCGCCCGAATAGGCGGCGCCCGACGGGTTGGAGGGCGAGTTGAACATCACCCAGCGCGTCTTTGCAGTGATCGCGGCATCGAGCTGCGCCGGGGTGATCTTGTAATTCTGCGCCGCGGTGCCCTCGATGATCACCGGAGTGCCGCCTGCAAACGCCACGATGTCGGGATAGCTGACCCAATAGGGCGCGGGGATGATGACCTCGTCGCCCGGGTCGACCGTGGCGACCAGGGCGTTGAACAAGGTGTGCTTGCCGCCGACGTTGACCGTGATCTGGTCGAGTCCGAATTCGAGGCCGTTATCGCGGCGGAATTTGCCGCGGATCGCGTCCTTCAGCGCGACGGTGCCGTCGACGAGCGTATATTTGGTCTGACCATTGCGGATCGCCTCGATCGCCGCTTCCTTTACGAAGTCGGGGGTGTCGAAATCGGGCTCGCCGGCGCTCAGCCCGATCACGTCGACGCCCGAGGCTTTCAGCGCTGCCACGCGCGCGGTCATCGCAAGCGTCGCCGAAGGCTGGATGCGGTTGAGGGCGGCGGAAACATGGGGCTTCAGCGACATGACGATATCTTCCGTGGCTTGCGCGGTTAGGGCTGCAAAAGGACAGGAAATTGCGCGGGGCCGCGCCTAAAGCCTCTGACCGATATTCGCAAGCGCGCTGCTTGATAATTTACCTATGCAGTCAGCAGGTCAGCCTATCACGCTTTCCGCAGCGTCCGCGAGCCGCGCCGGGATCAATCCACGCAGCGAATTGCCGATGAAGAAGCCACCATCGAGATCGGCGAGCCGAAGGTGCGATTCGACCGCGCGCCCCTTGTCGATCAGTTCGGCGCGCAGCACGCCGGGAAGCAGCCCCAGCGCCAGTGGCGGGGTTAGCAGCTGGCCGTCGCGCTCGACGAAGACATTGCTCCAGCTGCCTTCGGTGACGAAGCCCGGCTCGTCGACGAAGACGACCTCGACGGCACCGCTTTCGTGACGTGCGCTGTCATAAACCGCGCGCAGGCTGGTCTTGTGCGCCAGGCGGAAATCGTCCGCGGCCATCGGCGCGGGCCGCACCGCGACCGGCACCGGCAATTCGGCGAGCCGCGGCAACGGCGACACCTCGACCGCGAGCGCGCCCGACGGTGCGAGGCGCATCCGCACCCGCGCCGCACTGCGCAGACGGAAGGTCGCCGATTGCAGACTGTTGCGCGCGCCGTGGCGGTCGAACGAAAAACCGAGCGCCTCGGCGCTCGCCTTCATCCGCGCCAGATGCCCCTCCAGCCGCTGCACGCCCTCGACCGGGTCGAAGAACATCGTTTCGATGAGGTCGAAGCTTTCCCCCGCTGCGCCCACAAATTCCCCCTTGGCCAGACATTCGCGCCATTCTTCAGCCGGTTCGCTGTCGGCGACGATTCCGGAGCCCAGTCCCAGCGTGGCGCAACGCGGGCCCTCCTGCAAGCCGCTTTGCGGTAACACCAAAGTCCGGATTGCGACATTGAACGCCGCGTCGCCCCCCGCCTCGATGAAGCCGATCGACCCGGTGTAAAGCCCTCGTTCGCCATCCTCTAGGTCATCGATGATTTCCATCGCGCGAACCTTGGGCGCTCCGGTGATCGAACCGCACGGAAAGGCGGCACGCAGCACATCGACCGCGCCGACGCCGTCCGGCAGCCGCGCGCTGACGTCGGAGACGAGCTGGTGGATCGTCGGAAAGCTTTCGACCCGGAACAGGTCGGGCACCGCGACCGATCCCGGCACCGCGACGCGCGACAGGTCGTTGCGAATCAGGTCGACGATCATCAGATTTTCGGCCCGCTGCTTGGAATCTTCGGCGAGTTCGCGCGCGGCGACCGCGTCGGCATCCGGATCGGCCAGCCGCGCCGCGGTCCCCTTCATCGGCCGCGCCATCACCTCGCCGTCGCGCAGCGCGAAAAACAGTTCGGGCGAGTGCGAGACGATCGCTTGCTCGCCGGTCCAGATCACCCCGCCATAGCCCGCGCACGCTGTCCGCCGCAGCCGCGCATGGACCGCCAGCGGATTGCCAAGCACGGGTATATCCGCGCGGAACGTAAAGTTCGCCTGATAGATGTCGCCAGCGCGGATGAAGCCAAGCACGGCTTCGACTGCGGCCAGATAGTCGGCGCGCGCAACGCGCGGCGCTACCTTGCCGACCCACGCCGATGCCGGGTCGGGAAGCAGGTCCGCTACCCGGTCGGCGTCGATCCGCCGGACTTGGCGAAACAGCCCGAACCAACCGAGCGGCGCGTCGCCAGTGTCGGCATCGACCGCACCGCGCCACGCGGGTGCAAGCGCCTTGCCTGCCTCGTAAGTCAGATAACCCGCCGCATGCAGCCCGCAGTCCTGCGCCGCTTCCAGCGCCGATAATAAAGCCGGAACCTCTGCCGCCGACCGAGCGGTCAGAACTTCTACCGGACGGACAAACAGCCGCGCTGCCGCCGCACCCTCGGCGCGCGCGTCGTCGAGCAGCACGAAGGGCGGGCAGTCCGGACCCGGAACGGGGATCGCGTCGCCGTCCGCCATCGCTATCTCGCAGGTTTCGATCGCGCGCCGGCCGCGGTCAGCGGTCGCGCTTCATGCGGAACGAACGCCCGCCTTCGATGGTCGCGAAATAGCTGCCCATCGTCGCGACCTTGATCTTGATCTTCTGACCCGGCTTCGGCTGGCGTGGCAGCTTGGTCGTGTCGATCTGGACCCACACCGCGTCATCTTCCATCACCAGCGTATATTTGCCCGAGCGATCGATGCTGGCCGAGCGGATCGTCGTTTCAATCTCCTTGACCTCATCTTCGTCGCCACCGAAAATTCCGCCGAGCTTGGGAAAAGAAAAACCGAACAGACCGCGCCGCGCCTTTTTGGCGGTATCGCGGTCGGTAAAGGTGATCTCGCGCGCCTGATCCGCGCTCGACAGCTCGCCGACCTCGCGATCAAAACACGCGAGGCGCGCGGCGGAATCGGCGATGTCGCGGCAGGCATAGAGTTCCTGAATCTGCGCCGGGCGCGCCAGCGGCGCCTTGTCCTTGGCGACGGCGGGCGAGGCCATGGCGCAGGCAAGAAGGACGAGCGGCCCGACGATCCGCGATGACAGCTGCAACATGATAAAACCCCTGGCGAGAACGATAAGCATGCCTAGCCGCGCGCGCGCCGCGCGGCAAGCGAGGCCGGTTGCGAACGGCGCTTACTGACCCTAGTGTCAGGAAGCCCCCTCCGTTTCAAAGGACGTCCGCCCGCATGGATAGCCGCTTTTCCTGGTCGACCGATTACCATCACCCCACGCCGTGGGATCAGGAATTTCCGCCGCTGTCGCTGCCCGACATGCTCGCCGCCAGCGTGGCGCAGCGCGGCGACGCCCCGATGCTCGATTTCCTGGGCCGCCAGTTCAGCTATGCCGAAGTCGCGCGCGGCGCCGCCCGCGTCGCGCGCGGGTTGCAGCAGCGCGGGCTGGGCAAGGGCAGCCGCGTCGGCCTGTTCCTGCCCAACGTCCCGCATTATGTCGCGGCCTATTATGGCGCGCTGGCGGCCGGGGCGACCGTAGTCAATTTCTCGCCGCTCTATACCGTCGCCGAACTCGAGGCGCAGGTCGAGGATTCGGGGACCGAGACCTTGTTCACCGTCAGCGCCGCGGCGCTGCTCCCCACCGCGCTGAAGGTACTCGACGGATCGAGCCTCACGCAGCTCGTGGTCGGATCGGTCGCAGGCGGGCTGCCCGCGGCGAAATCCATGCTCTACCGCCTGTTCAAGCGCAGTGAGGTCGCGGCACTGCCCGACGACCCCCGCGTCATCCGGTTCTCGACGCTCACAGACAATGACGGCCGGCCCGAACCCGTCGCGATCGACGCGCAAAGTGATATCGCGCTGATCCAATATACCGGCGGCACGACCGGGACGCCCAAGGGTGCAAAGCTGACGCACCAGAATCTGACCGCCAACGCGCGGCAGGTGAATGCGATCGACCCCGACCATGATGCCGCCGATCGCATCCTCGGCGTACTTCCCTTCTTCCACGTCTTTGCCAACACCTGCGTGCTCAACCGCACGGTGCTCAACGGCGGCTCGATCACGATGCTGCCGCGCTTCGACGCAAAGCAGGCGCTGCAGGCGATCACGCGGACAAAGACGACCGCGCTGCCCGGCGTCCCGACGATGTACCAAGCGCTGCTCGACCATCCCGATCTGGCAAAAACCGACTTTTCCAGCCTGCGCATCTGCATTTCGGGCGGTGCGCCGATGTCCGCCGAACTGCGCGAGAAATTCGTCACCGCGACGGGCGCCTCGCTCGTCGAGGGCTATGGCCTCACCGAAAGCTCGGGCGTCGTCTCGACCAATCCTTACGAAGGCCCGGTCAAGCCCGGCACGATCGGTCAGCCGCTGCCCGCGACGCACATCCGGCTGCTCGACAAGGAAGATCCGTCTCAGGATGCACCGGACGACGAGCCCGGTGAACTCGCGGTCAAGGGGCCGCAGATCATGCAGGGTTATTGGAACCGCCCCGACGCCGATAAGGACAGTTTCACCGACGACGGCTGGCTGCGCACCGGCGACGTCGCCGTGGTCGAAGCCGACGGCTATATCCGCATCGTCGACCGGCTGAAGGACATGATCGCGGTCGGCGGCTTCAAGGTCTACCCCAGCGTGATCGAGGCCCACCTCCACGAACATCCCGCGGTCAAGGAAGCGGTCGTGCTCGGGGTGCCCGATGCCTATCGCGGCGAAGCCCCGAAAGCCTTCGTCACGCTTGAAGAAGGATTCGACATCAGCGGCGAAGCGCTCGCCGCATGGCTCAACCCGCAGCTCGGCAAGCATGAGCGGGTGAAGACGGTCGAAGTACGGCTGAACCTGCCCAAGACGATGATCGGAAAGCTCGACCGCAAGGCGTTGCGCGCCGAAGAGGGCGCGTAAGCACCTTCCCCCTTGGTGGGGAAGGAGAATCTTGCAATCTCCACGATGAGACATTGTAACGTTTGTCATGTTATGCCATATCCCGCGCTGATATTGCACCAACGGAGAATCGGGTGACCCATGTCGCCAGCCCTGTCCCTGTCCTGACGCGCCCTGCGCCTTTCTTGAGGCGTTGGGTCGCGGTGGTTCGGGCTGCGCGCGATTCGCGTCCGCTGACCGCGCTCAGCGGCGACCAGCTGGCGATGGGCCTGTCGGGGCTCTGC
Organism: Sphingopyxis sp.; assembly: GCA_051861185.1. GTDB lineage: Bacteria > Pseudomonadota > Alphaproteobacteria > Sphingomonadales > Sphingomonadaceae > Sphingopyxis. The sequence goes on along the minus strand of JBIMKQ010000022.1, from coordinate 16,580 downwards.
CTCGTGCATTGCCTTGCAACGACCGTCTTCTTTGCCTCGATCGCCTCGGTCGGCGGTGTGTTTCTTGAAAATCACCTTTTCCACGAAATCGGTCTGATCGTCGCGATCGGCTTTGCGCTTATCACGCTCGTCTCGGGTGTACTCAGCCATGGCTATATGATGCCGTTCGCGGTCGGCAGCTTCGGTCTCGGCATGATGGCGGGCGCGCTCTCGCGGCCGCATGACGGCACCGAAGTGCTGGCAACGATGATCGGCGTCGCCGTCGTCGCGCTCGGCCACGACCTCAACCGCCGCGCGCGGCACTGATCCCACCGCATCGGAGATGTCCGCAACTTGCGGGCACCCCATAAACAGCCTACATTGGGGCGATAGTTAGCGCGGGATTTCCCACGCCTGAGGAAACGCCAATGGGCAAGCATGATCATCCGCACGTCGAGGCCAGCGGCGCCTCGCTCGCCAAGGCGGCGCAGAGCGCGCTCGAAGGCGCGGGCGAAGCATGGACCGACATGCGCTCTCAGATTTTCGACGCGGTCGCCGAGATCGGCAAACCCGCGAGCGCGTATGAAATCGCGGATATTGTGTCGCAGAAACGCGGCAAGCGCGTTGCGCCGAACAGCGTCTATCGCATCCTCGACCTGTTCGTCGCAAACAACCTCGTGCGCCGCGTCGAAAGCGCCAACGCCTTTGTCGCCAACAGCCATCCGGGCTGCCTCCACGACTGCATATTTCTGATCTGCGATACGTGCGGCAGCGCTGTGCATGTCGATAACGACAAGATTTCGGGCGGCGTCCGGGCCGCGGCCGAGGCAACGGGCTTTGCCGCCGAGCGCCCGGTGATCGAAGTCCGCGGCAAATGCGCCGAGTGCCAATAAGGTGAGCCGCCGCGCTCCACCGGACAGCTAGGGCGTGTTCGGGGGGCTCCAGCATTGGATAGAGCTGCAGCGGACGCGCCCGTCCGCGCCGACACGCGCATGGGTCTGGGCGCTGGGGTTCGGCATCGCCACCCTTCTCTTCGGGCTCTATCTTGGTCAGGTTTTCCCGAAAACGGGCCATGATATCGCGCCGGGCTATGGCGCCCCGGTTCTCGCGTTCGAATTTGCCGGCGGCCAGGCCGACCTCGAAGCGATCTTCGGCTTCTATACCGATCCCGAGCAGGTCAAGCGCCTCGCCGCGATGCGCGCGGGCAACGAGTTGGATTATCTTTACATGCTGCTCTACGCGGGATTCCTCGTCAGCGGCTGCATCGCGCTGTGGCGCGAACTCCGGCTTCGCGCGATCCTCGCCGCGGCGGCGTTGCCGATCGCTGCGGCGCTGTTCGACGCCTATGAAAACTGGCTGCTCTTCGACATCCAGGCGGCCTTCACCGCAGGCGATTATTCGCCCGCGATGGCGAGCCTGCCCACGCCGGTCGCGGCTAAATTCCTGTTGCTGGCCGCGACCAACGTCGCGATCGGCGCCGCGGCAACGCAGATGGGCCGATGGTGGACGCTGTTCGGCACGCTCGCGATCCTTGCCGCGATCCCGACCGTGATGGCGATCATCACCCCGGCCGCCTTGGCCTGGGCGCTCCTTCCCTCGGCGGCGGGCGGCTGGATCCTGCTGCTCGCGCTCGCTGCCGCGGGCAGCTGGCAGATGCTGGCGCGGGGGCGCCCGCTCGTCGATTTCGGCGACGCGGTGGCGGTACCGCGCGATGTGCAAACCGCTGCGCCGGCGCGGCGCGTCTTCGGTCGCCGCCGCACCTGACCCCTTGTCCACCCCGGCCGCACGGGTCTAGGGAAACCGCGAATCCCCAAAAAGGGCGAAAGGCTGCACATGACCACCGTAATTATCCGCGAGGATGACCTCGTCGAAACCATCGCCGACGCGCTTCAGTACATCAGCTATTTTCATCCGATGGACTATATTCGCGCGCTTGGCGCCGCGTATGAACGCGAAGTGTCTCCCGCCGCGAAGGACGCGATGGCGCAGATATTGTCGAACAGCCGCATGTGCGCCGAGGGGCACCGGCCGATCTGTCAGGATACGGGCATCGTCACCGTATTCATCAAATGGGGCATGGACTGCCGCCTCGACAGCCCCCGCAGCCTGCAACAGGTCGTCGATGAGGGCGTGCGCAAGGCCTATCTCCACCCTGAAAACAAGCTGCGCGCCTCGATCCTCGCCGACCCCGCGTTCAGCCGCGTGAACACAAAGGACAACACGCCATCGGTCCTCAACGTTGAAATGGTCCCCGGCGCGAAGGTCGTGATCGACGTCGCCGCAAAGGGCGGCGGCAGCGAGAACAAGTCGAAGTTCAAGATGATGAACCCGTCGGATTCGATCGTCGACTGGGTGCTCGAAATGGTGCCGCAGATGGGCGCCGGCTGGTGCCCGCCCGGGATGCTCGGCATCGGCATCGGTGGCACCGCCGAAAAGGCGATGCTGCTCGCTAAGCAATCGCTGATGGACCCGATCGACATGACCGAGCTGCTCGCACGCGGTCCGTCGAACCCGACCGAGGAACTGCGCATCGAGCTTTATGAAAAGGTCAACGCGCTCGGCATCGGCGCGCAGGGGCTCGGCGGGCTCGCGACCGTGCTCGACGTCAAGATCGCCGACTGGCCGACGCATGCCGCGTCGAAACCCGTCGCGATGATCCCGAACTGCGCCGCGACGCGCCACGCCCACGTCACGCTGGACGGCAGCGGCCCGGCGTTTCTCGAACCGCCAGTGCTTGCCGACTATCCGCAGATCGACTGGAAGCCCGATCAGGCGGCGATCCGCGTTGACCTCGACAATCTGACACCCGAAGTCGTCGCGAGCTGGAAACAGGGCGACCGTCTCTTGCTTAACGGCAAGATGCTCACCGGCCGCGACGCCGCGCACAAACGCATCGCCGAGATGCTCGCGAAGGGCGAGGAACTGCCGGTCAGCTTCCGCGACCGCGTCATCTATTATGTCGGTCCCGTCGACCCCGTGGCTGAGGAAATCGTCGGCCCCGCCGGCCCGACGACCGCGACGCGCATGGACAAGTTCATGGACATGATGCTCGATCAGGGCCTGCTCGCCTGCGTCGGCAAGGCCGAACGCGGCCCCGCCGCGACACAGGCGATCGCGAAGCACAAAAGCGCCTATCTGATGGCGGTCGGCGGCGCGGCGTATCTGGTGTCGCGAGCCATTAAGGGAAGCAAGGTGGTCGGCTTCGCCGACCTCGGCATGGAAGCGATCTACGAGTTCGAGGTGCAGGACTTCCCCGTCACCGTCGCGGTCGACAGCGAAGGCCAGAACGTCCACGTCAATGCGCCGATGCTATGGCAGAAGCGGATCAAGGACGAGGGATTGCTCGAAAAGGCATAAGCGGAGGCGCGGCGATGTCGGACAGCGAACCCATCGTCCTCTTCTCACCCCTCTCGCCCGAGGTCATCGCGCGCAAGCTCAAGACGGTCATGGACGACCCCATGCCGGACGCGAAGGCGCGCGTGTTCGGCAAGGGCAGCGAGCGCGAGATGAATCTGCGCTACCGTCAGCGCGATGCGCGCACCAATATGGAGCCGGTGCTCGACGCAGTGATGGAACCGTACAACGGCGGCACACGGATCTCGGGCAGCTTCGGCGCGCCGCCGGGAGCGCGCTATTTCCCCTATATCTGGGTTGGCTTCCTTTCGCTGTTCGTGATCGGCGGCGTCCTCGCCTTTCTCTACATTCCCGGCGCAGGGCTGTTCGCGGCCTTCTTCGCCGGTATTCCGTTGCTGATGATCATCGCTGGTCTCGCCGCGTTCCGCGCGCAACCCGATGCTGCCGAGGACAAGGCGCAGATTCTCGCCTTCCTCGCCCGCGAAATCGACGCCCGCCCCGTCACGTAACGGTAAGTCCCCGACACGGCCTTGCGTTTCGCCGCCGATCCGGCACATTGCTTCGCATACGAAGCAGGCAGGGGACGTATGATGGATTTTCGTGAGCTTAACCGACTGAACCGCCGCGACATGCTGCGCGGCACCGCCATGCTGGGCGCCGGCGCGGCGTTCATGCAGCCCCTTCCGCTCTGGGCACAGTCGGGAGCGATGACCGACATCCGCAAGGCCGCCGAGGCGGGCAAAGCCGCATCGATCAAGCGGATCCGCGACTGGATTGCCCTGCCCTCGATCGCTGCCGAAGACCGCAGCATGCCCGAGGGCGCCGCCTATATGGCCGAGCTCGCGAAAGATGCCGGCTTCACCAATGTCGAAATCGTGCCTACCGATGGCCATCCCGGGGTGTTCGGGACGATCGACGTCGGCGCCCCGCGCACGCTCGGCATCTACTTCATGTACGACGTCAAACAGTTCGACCCTGCCGAATGGTCGTCGCCGCCGCTCGAAGGCAAGATGGTCGAGCGCCCCGGTTTCGGGCAGGCGATCATGGGCCGCGGCGCGGTGAACCAGAAGGGGCCCGAAGCGGCCTTCCTCGCCGCGCTCCACGCGATCCGCGCCGCCGGGCGCAAGCTGCCGGTGAACATCGTTCTCGTCTGCGAGGGCGAGGAAGAGATCGGTTCGCCACATTTCCGCCAGATAGCAACAAAACCCAACATCCTCGCCGCGCTGAAGAAATGCGAGGGTATCTTCATCCCCTTCGCATCGCAGGGCAAGACCGGCAACGTCACGGTCAATCTGGGATCGAAGGGAATTATCGAACTCGAACTGATCGCAAGCGGCGAGAAATGGGGCCGCGGACCGAAGGGCGACGTGCATTCGAGCCTGAAGGCGATGGTCGATTCGCCCGCATGGCGGCTGGTGCAGGCGCTCCAGACGCTCGTTACCGAGGGCGGCAACAAACCCGCGATCGAGGGCTGGTTCGAAAATGTCCGGCCGCTGAGCGAACGCGAAAAGACGTTGATCCGCGAAGCCGCGAAGGCGGGCGACGAAGCGCAGCAGAAGGCGGCGCTCGGCGTCACCCACTGGATCGACAATCTGTCGTACGACGACGCGCTGATCCGTTTGGCGCAGGAGCCGACGGTCAATATCGAAGGTCTGGTGGCGGGCTACACCGGCCCCGGTGGCAAGACGATCCTGCCCGGCAAGGCGGTCGCCAAGCTCGACCTGCGGCTCGTCCCCAACCAGACCCGCGCCGAGGCCGAGAAGAAGCTCCGCGCGCATCTCGACAAACATGGCTTCACCGATGTCGAAGTGAATGTCTCGGGCGGATACGACCCGACCGAGGTCGCCGAGGACAGCCGCCTCGTCCGCTCCGAACTCGCGACCTATAAAAAGCTCGGTGTGACGACCAGCCTCAATCCCCGCATGGCCGGCAGCTGGCCGGGCTCGACCTTCACCGCCCCGCCGGTGTCGATCCCCGCGGCCCATTTCGGCATCGGCCACGGGTCGGGCGCGCACGCCCCCGACGAATATTTCCTGATCGATTCGACCAATCCGAAGGTCGCGGGGCTCGTCGATTCGACGATGGGCTTCGCCGAATTCCTCTACACGCTGGCGGCGATCAAATAGACTGCGACATGGTCACCAACAAGGACAGGAAGGCGAAGAGGCAGCGCAGGCTGCCCTTCGCCCTTGGCCTGCCGCTGGCTCTCTGGGTGTCGGCGCTCGCCGCGCCGCAGCTCCTCGCCTTTCCCCACCATGCCGAAATCGGGACGACGCGCGTCTATTCGGAGACGCCCTTTCGCGCCGACGACATGCGCAGGATATTGGCGCGGTCCGATGCGCTGGCCGCGCGCACCGGTCGCTCCGACCTCGCCGGAACGCGCGTCTTCCTTACCGATGGTGGATGGCGCTGGAAGGTCCTCGCGCTGACATCGCGCGGCGCCTTTGCCTATACGCGCCCGATTTCGACGATCGTATCGGATGCCGTCGTCGTGAACCGCGCCAATCCTGCCATCGACATGGCGTTCAACGGCCGCCCCATCGGCGGCAGACGGCAATTGAGCGGCGTCATCGCACACGAACGCACGCATATCTGGACCGGCCGCGCGCTGGGCCTTGTACGCAATGCCCTGCTGCCAACCTGGCAGCGCGAGGGCTATGCCGATTATATCGCGCAGGAAACGAGCCTGACCGCAGCCGAATATGTCCGGCTCAAGCAGAGCGGCGCCGCCCATCCCGCCATCTCCTATTATGAGGGCCGGCAGCGGATCGAGGCAATGGCAAAGACCGAAGGCGGCACAATTGCCGCGATGTTTTCGCCCGTTGCGGCAGACTAGAAACCATACACCAAGGTAAAGCGCGTCTGGGTATCGACCTTCTCGATCCCTGGCGGCGGGCTCGTGTCGATCTGCGCCGAATAGGCGACGCGCGCCGACAGCGCGCCGGTCAGCTTGGCGTTGAGCGCGGTCAGCGAGCTGGTCGAGCTATTCGCCTCGCCGATGATCGTCGAGGCGACCTGCGTCAGCCGCAGCGTCGGCGACAATTGCCAGCCGAAATCGAGGCCCGCGAGTGCGGTCATTTCGGTATCTTCCTCGCCGCTCACGAAATCGGTCTGGCGAAATGCCGGCCCGCCCTTCAGGCTCAGCGTCATCTTCTTGCCGTCGAGGACCTTGTAACCGAGCCCGCCCGACATGTTCCAGCGCGTGTCATATCCCAGGATACGGTCCTGTTCCCATCGCCCGAGGCCAAAGGCGAAGGTGCGGTCGTCGATGCGATATTGCGGCTCCAGCTCGAGCACATAACGTTCGACCGACGTCCGGCCGTTCGTGCGCTGATAATCGGCCTGCGCCCGCAATCTGTGGCTCCAGTCGATCCCCTTGCGCGCGAGCGCGATGCCAGCGCTCAGGCCCGCCGATTTGGTATTGCCGCTGCTTTGCGACGCGCCGATCTGCCCTTCGCCCTTCCAGTTCTGCCAGAATTTCGACGCGGCCAGTTTTGCGCGCTCAGCCGCCGCCGCCTCGTCCTTGAGCCGCTTTCGTTCGGCGCGATAGGCGATGACCCGCGCGTCAATCTCCGTCGCCAGGTCGGGATTGGTCGCCTTCGCCAGCTTGGCCACCGCCTCGACATCGCCATCCTTGCCGCTCGCGATCGCGGCGGCGAGCATATTGCCCACCGGGTCGGGCGGCGGCACAGGGGCGTGCGCGTTGCGATATTGCGCCAGCAGCGCATCGATTTCCGCAACGCTGAAGGGATTGGCGAGCTTGGCGACTTTGACCACCGCTTCGACGTCGGCGTCCTCTCCGCTCGTGATCGCGGTGTCGATCATCGCGCGCACATCATCGGGCAACAGGGGGTGGAGCGGCACGATCTCCATGGGAAAGGGATTCGCCAGCACCGGATCGGCGAGCGCGGGGTTCGGCTGCGGGGGATTCGCGGGTTCCTGCGACGCGTTTGCCGACGGAACGGCCAGAACAAGCGGCAGGCAAAGCGCGGCCATACGGGGGAGAGCTGTCACCGAAGACGTTCCTTCTCTGGGGGCAGGAGCCGGGTTCGTTCGATCGGTCGCGCGGGGCCGGTGCGCGTCCGAGAACTCCCTATAGCCCGAAAGTTGCTGGCATTTCCACCCCGACTGCCCCATCTGCAAACCTATGTGGGTCGCGATCATCGCCATTTTCTGCGCCGGCGTCGGTAATTTCGCGATGCACCGCGCCTTCATGGAAAGCGACGATCCGCTGATCCAGCAGATGGTCAAACCGCTTGCCGACAAGGTCGGACCGAACATCACTTACATCTTCGAGTATCTGCTGCTTGTCGGCACGATGGCGATCGCGACGCGGAACTGGTTCACCGCGATGATGCTCTATGGCCTCTATACGATCTTCAACGCGATGGCGTTCAGCTGGATCATGCAAAGACCGCGATAGGCCGGGGCTACCAGGCCGGGCCGCTGATCGGCAGCCCTTGCGATTTGAGCTGGTCGAGCACGCCGTCCTTCTCGGCGAGGATGCGCAGCGGAACGACCGCCAGCGTGACGCCAGGCTGCCCGCTCGCCTCGCGGATCGCGCCGACCCAGGTCTGGCGCAGCTCGGTGCCAAAGCCGTCGGTGGTCCACGGCCAGCAGCGGCCAAGCGCTTCCTCGAGCGGGTTCGCCATCACTGCGGGCACGTCGAATTCGGTCCAGGCGCGGCCGCGGTCGGTCACCACATCGCCGCCGGCTTCGGTCGCCGCCATCGCGGCTTCGAGGCACGGGATATGCGTCTCGGGTGCCGCGGCGAACAGATTGTCGAGCATGTCCTCGCCGCGGACTTCGCCAACGGGCTGTGTCGGAATCTTCGACTGACGCGCCGCCTTGCGCACGACGTCGGACGCGTCGTCGGCGGTATCCTTGTTGAACGACAGGCGTTTCGAAAGCAGGTCGAACGCCGTCATCAGGAAATTCGCGCGCGCATAATCCTGGTCGAAGCGCGTTTCGAGGGCATGGAGCCGCACCATCTGCTTCGCATCCAGATAGTCGGCCGCGACGCGACCCTTCGGCAATTTGGTCAGCGCGCCGCCCTTGAAGATCAGCCGCAATATGTCGCCCGGCGACACCTTCGCCTTGGTGCCAAGGATAACGCGCTGCGCCCGGTCGGTCGCGCCCTCCAGCCGCTCGGGACGCCACGGCGTCGCTTTGGGAACCCCGGCGATTTCACCGACGAGAATGACGACGCCGGCGCGCGTCTGGATCGTCCACATCGGCGCGCCCGAACGGCGCGCGGTGACGACGATTTCGTCATTGGCCTCATCGGCAGCCGATGGCTCGACGGCACTGGCGGCGGGCGATGCCGCCGCCACGGCGCCGGCCAGCAGCATCGTCATCAACCCGCGCATCACGCGACCCCGTGATACCACCACACGCCGTCCCGATCCTCGCGTTGCACGCGGCCTTCGACCTCGAGCCGTTTCAGATGCGCGAGCGCTTCGCCCGTCGCAAGGCCCTGATTATGCTCGCCGATCGGACGGTTGAAGAGCAAAGGAAAGCTGTCGACCGCGCGCATCGGCGCCTTCGCGGCCGCTTCCGCCAGATTGTAGAGCCGCATGCGATGTTCGTCGCGCAGCGCCATCAGACGGACGTGCAGCCCCTTGAACGGTTCGCCATGCGCCGGGCAAACGGTGACGTCGGCGGGAACCGTCGCCAGCAGCTTGTCGATCGACGCCAGCCATTCGCCCAGCGGATCGGCGTCGGGTTCGGTGATATTGACCGACACGTTCGAGCTGATCCGCGGCAACACCTGATCGCCCGACACCAGCACGCCCTCTTTCTCGTTCCACAGGCACGCATGCTCGGGGCTGTGTCCCGATCCGGTGACGACGCGCCACTGGTGCGCGCCCATGTCGAGCCGGTCGCCATCCTCGATCCGCACATAGCTGCGCGGCAGCGGAAAGATCATCCGCTGGAACATGTTCCAGCCGCGCGATTTCGAGGCTTCGAGCGCCGCGTCATCCCAGCCCGCGGCGCGCGATTGCGTCAACACCTCGTCGGGGGCGGTGTCGGAGGAATCGGCGATGATCGCGCGCGCGGTGAGCATCTCGCCGCGTGTCATCCACAACTTCACGCCGCGCTTCTTTGCGATCCAGCCGGCCAGGCCGATATGGTCGGGGTGGAGGTGCGTCCCGATGACGCGCGTGATTCGCGTATCCTTCAGCGCCCCGGCATAGAGCGCCTTCCATGCGTCGGAGCAGAGCGTCAGGCAGATGCCGGTGTCGACCACCGCGACGCCATCGCCGCTGTCGTCAGCGTCATCGAGCAGCCAGCTGTTGATGTGGCCGAGCGACCCCGGCATCGGGATGCGCGCCCAGCTGATGCCCGGCGCGATGCGGATCGTCTCGCCCGCCCCCGGCGCGGCATCGCCCCACGGATAGGTCAGGCCCGCGTGGCTCGTCGCGGTAAAACTGTCGTCCTGGGTCAGCGAGGCATCCGGCGAGCCGCTGGCCGCCGGAATATTGTCCTCATCAACCCCCGACATGCGTCAGGAAGCCGCTGCGTCGCTCGCGGCTTCGGCCGCCTCTTCGGCAGCGCGCGCTTCGTTCGCGGCGGTGCGTTCGGCACGCAGCTCTTCGAGCAGCGCTTCGCGGTCGCCTTCGAAGCGGCTGTCCTCGGGGGCCTTGATGCCGGCCTTCTTCGCTGCCTTGGCGACCAGCGCATCGAGTTCGCGCTGCGAGCAAAGGCCGAGCGTCACCGGATCCTTGGCGACGATATTCGCGCTGTTCCAGTGGCTGCGGTCGCGGATCGCACCGATGGTGTTGCGGGTCGTTCCGATCAGCTTGCCGATCGCGCCGTCCGAAACCTCGGGGTGGTTCTTCAGAATCCACGCGATGCCGTCGGGCTTGTCCTGACGCTTGCTGACCGGGGTATAGCGCGGGCCGCGGGTACGGCGAATCGTGTCCTGCGCCTGCTTGCTCATCTTGAGCTTGTAGTTCGGGTCGTCCTGACCCTTTTCGATTTCTTCCATCGACAGTTCGTGCGCGCGGACGGGGTCGCGGCCGGTATATTTGGTCGCGGCGGTCTCGTCGGCGATCGCCTGCACTTCGAGGATATGGATGCCGCAATATTCGGCGATCTGGATGAAGGTGAGGCCCGTGTTATCGACCAGCCAGGCGGCGGTCGCGTGCGGCATCAGCGGGGTGGCATCGGCGGTGGCCATGACGAAAAGTCTCCAAGCGGAAATAATAAGGGCCGCCCCTTGCGAGGCGGCCGTTCGGCGGTTGATGTAGACCTGTTTAACGGGCGGGGCAAGAGCGCGGTTTTCAACCGATAGCGGCGAACCGGAGCTTGGCTCAGGCCGCGATCTTCATCTTGCCGATCATCGCGCGTTCGTCGGGGCGCAGCGTCAACACCGACACGCCCGAAGCGGTCACAGCAACAGTATGCTCGAATTGCGCGGAGAGCGACCCGTCGCGCGTCACCACGGTCCATCCGTCCGCCTCCGTCCGGACGCTCCGCCGCCCGCGATTGAGCATCGGCTCGATCGTGAACACCATGCCTTCGCGCATCACCAGCCCGGTGCCCGGTCGGCCAAAGTGCAGGATCTGGGGTTCCTCGTGCATCTCGCGGCCGATGCCATGACCGCAATATTCGCGTACCACCGAATAGCCGTTCCGTTTGGCGTGGCGCTCGATCGCCCAGCCAATGTCGCCGAGCCGTGCGCCGGGGCGAACCGCGCCGATACCCAGCCACATCGCATCATAAGTGGTCTGGACCAGTCGCCTGGCGGCGGGAGCCACGTCGCCGACAAGATAGGTTTTACTCGAATCGGCAATATAGCCGTTCTTTTCCAGCGTGATGTCGAGATTGACGATGTCGCCGTCCTTCAGCACGTCCGATCGCGACGGGACGCCATGGCACACCACGTCGTTCACCGACGCGTTGAGCACGAAGCCATAACCATATTGACCCTTGCTCGCGGGCCGCGCCTGCAGATCGTCGACGATAAACCGCTCGACCATCGTGTCGACCTGAAGCGTCGACAGGCCGGCCAGCGGCGTTCGATCGAGCAGGCCGAACACCGACGCCAGCAGCCGGCCCGATTCGGCCAGCAACGCGAGCTCTTCAGGCTGCTTCGTCATGCGTCACGATCGCCATTGGGGGAGCCGAGACGCCCGCGGATCGAAACTCGCGCTCGATGATCTCGCTAAAGCCGAGCGTCGGGTTGGTCTCGCACAACATGCCGATCTTGATCCAATAGGCGGCCTGCGCATTGATCGAACGGCACGATATCTTGCTCGCCCGGCGGAGCTGGTCGTGCAGATCATCCTCTATGTTCACGATGCCCATCGGGATCTCCTTATATGATTCGTATATGATACATATATCGGAGAGTGGAAAAAGCCAACGGCGATTTCGATGGGCCAGAGCAGCATTTAGGGACCGCATTGCCAAAGTCCGGCGATAACGCGCCGTGCGCCGTCGGCCCGGTTCAGCGTCAGCGTCGCGGGTCGCGGGGGTGATTCGCCGCCGCCCTCGGCCGCACCCGTCAGCGCTATGCGAAGCTGCAACCCTTCGGTGAAAAAATTCGCGCCGTCGGCCATTGCATCATAACCGCCGGGGGCGGCAATCGACGCAATCCTGTCGCTGATTTTGACGATCCCGCGCGCCGGCTCTTGCGACGCGACATTGCCCTTGGCGATCAAGATCGGCGGCGCTGCCGCGATCGTGGCAAAATTGCATCCCAGTTCGCCCGTCAGGCTGGCACCGTTAAGGTCGCCGTCACCCAGCGCCGCAAGTTCTATCGGCGTGCCGTCACCCCCGCGTGTCGGCTCATCGGCAGGCTTGATAGCAGGCGGTCCGGCGTCGGTTACCGTATCGCTGCTGCTGCCCGCAGATGCTTTCGCCGTCTCATTGTTGGCCGGTGACGAACAGGAGGCGAGCGCAAACGCGATCACGGAAGCGGAAACAAAGGGGACACGCATGGGGTTCTCCTGGCCGCGGCATTTTGCCGGACCCCATCAACCGCTCGCCGTCGCGAACGTTCCCCGCCTTATCCCAACGTCAGCACGATCTTTCCGACGTGCTCGCCGGCCTGCATCCGCGCATGCGCCGCGCTCGCCTCGGCGAGCGGAAAGCTCAAGTCCATCGCGGGCTTCCACCCGCCCTCCGACAAGCGCGGCCAGAGCGTGCGGTGGATTTCGTCGGCCAGCAACGCCTTGAAATCGGCGCTACGCGCGCGGAGCGTCGATCCGGTCAGCGTCAGGCGGCGGCGCATCACATCGGCAATATCGAACTCGACCTTCGCGCCGCGCTGGAACGCAATGGTCACATGGCGCCCATCCTCGGCAAGGCAGGCGAGGTTGCGCGGCAGATAATCGCCGCCAACCATGTCGAGCACGACATTGACGCCGGTGCCGCCGGTGAAGGTCTTCACCGCCTCGACATAATCCTCGGATGAATAATCGATCGCCAGATCGGCACCGAGCGCGCGGGCGGCATCGCATTTATCGGCGCTGCCGCACGTCACGACGATCTTGATGTCGAACAGCTTGCACAGCCCGATCGCGGTCGTGCCGATGCCGCTGGTCCCACCGTGGACAAGGACCGTCTCGCCCTCGCTTACATAGCCGCGCTCGAACAGATTGTGCCACACGGTAAAGACGGTTTCGGGCAGCGCCGCCGCTTCTTCCATCGAAAAGCCCTTGGGCACGGGCAGGCAGCTTCCGACCGGCGCGGTACAATATTCGGCGTAGCCGCCCCCCGCGACGAGCGCGCACACCGCCTGTCCCAAAAGTTCGGGATCGCCCCCGGGCCCGACCGCAGCGACCGTCCCGGCGATCTCGAGCCCCGGCAGGTCCGACGCCCCCGGCGGCGGCGGATAAAATCCCATGCGTTGCAGTACGTCGGGGCGGTTCACCCCGGCGGCTGCGACGCGGATCAAAACCTCGCCCGGTCCGGGCTGCGGCACCGGCCGCGTCGTTGGTTGCAACACTTCGGGTCCGCCCGGCGCGCTGATGGCGATGGCGGTCATGCTCGCTGGCAAGCTGGTCACTTCAGAAATTCCCCCACTGGTCCGGTCATCCCTACCCCCTGCTCCGCCTTATTGACAGTGCAGCGACACCGGTCAACACTCACGCGCCCATATTAACGTTAAGCGCCAGGAGGATGCGCCATGGACGATGACGACCTTCCCCGCCGCCGCGACGATGTACTGGCGGCGCTGATCAAGCAGTCGCTCGACCCGCTGTCGGTCGATGAACTTGGCGAACGCATCGAAACGCTCGAGGCCGAAATCGAACGGGTGAAGGCGCACCGCGCTGCCGCGACCAGCCACAAGGCGATCGCCGACGCCCTGTTCAAAAAGGGTTAGGGTTCAAAAATGGGGTGGGGAAAACCGCCGGCGCCCGGTCGCAAGCGCCAGCAGTTCTTCGCATTATGCGACGTCGGCGAAGCGAAGCAGGTCGATCATCCGGAAATCATCGCCTTTTTTCGATGCATCGACCGTCGGCAGGAACGGCTGCCATTCGGGATCCTGCGACAGATACGACCCCTTGTCGCCCTGCAGCAGCCCGAGGAAGGCCTCGGTGACGATCCGCGCGCCGACCGGCCCCGGCCGCTCGCCATTCTCCACGACCTGCGCCTCGGCGCGAACCTGCGAGAAGGAGTGCGCCGATCCGCGCACGGTCCCAAGATTTTAGGTGGGCAATTCGCGATTAACATGCCGGGTCGCGGCGAAATCGTGACGGGATGAGGCAGGAACGCCCTATTCGGCTTCGGTGCTGAGCCCGAGCTCGGGAATACCGATCGAACGGCGGCCGCCGAAATCGGATCGAACGACGATAACACCCTGCTTTTCCATATATTCGACGAGGCGGCGGATGCGTCCCGGCGAGCGGCTGCCATAAGCGCGGCCGAGGATGTCGTCGTCGGGACAGGGCTCGCCGTCCATCGCGGCGCGCGCGATCTGCAGGAAGGGCGCGAACATGTCGTGCGGCAGCCGGTCGGCGACCGACAGGGCTTCGCGCCAGCGCGGCTCGGACGGATCGAACACGCCGCCTTTGGCCAGCGCGAAGCGGCGACGGAAGGCGGCGAGGTCAAGCGGTACCTTCTTCAGCTTCTGCATCCGGCAGCGCACCGAAAAATCCTGATAGAGATAGGCTTCGGGCTGGAAGGCGCTGTCGGGGTCAGACAGCATCTCTTCGAGCATCGCGATCACCACCGCATCGCTGTGTCCCGCCTCCGCAGCGGCCTCGACGATGTCGAATACCGGCGGAGCATCGCGATCTTCGTGGAGCCCCTCGCTCGCCGCGATCCGCTCCAATAGCTCGCTCGCCGCCACCGGCTCGGGATCGGGCGCAAAGACGCGCGGCTGGGCCGGCGCTTCCATCTCGGTGAACAGCATCGAGCGCATATCCTCGCCCCCGGCGACAGGCAGCGGCATCAGGCTGTGCGTCCCCATCCGCGTCGCCGTGTGCGTCGCGCCGATGCGGACCGACAGCGGCCGCCGCGAAATCGCCGGCCCAAGCCCGAGGAAATGCCCGCGCTCGAGATCGCGGATCGCTTCCGCCTGCCGCCGCTCCATGCCGAGCAGGTCGGCGGCGCGCGCCATGTCGATATCGAGGAAGGTGCGCCCCATCAGGAAATTGCTCGCCTCGGCGGCGACATTTTTCGCGAGTTTGGCGAGCCGCTGCGTCGCTATAGCGCCGGCGAGGCCGCGCTTGCGCCCACGGCACATCAAATTGGTCATCGCGCTGAGGCTCGCGCGGCGGACGGTGTCGGACACATCCCCGGCGACGCTCGGCGCGAACATCTGCGCCTCGTCGACCACCACCAGCGCCGGAAACCAGTGCTCGCGTGGTGCATCGAACAGCGCGTTCAGGAACGCTGCGGCGCAGGTCATCTGCGCCTCGATATCGAGCGACTCCAGACTGAGCACGATGGACGCGCGATGCTCGCGGATGCGCGCGCCCATCGCCGCGATCTCGCGCTCATTATAGTCGCCACCATTGATCACGACATGACTGTACGCATCGGCGAGCGTCACGAAATCACCCTCGGGATCGATCACGATCTGCTGCACCAGCTCGGCGCTTTCCTCGAGGATGCGGCGCAGCAGGTGCGACTTGCCCGACCCCGAATTGCCCTGGACGAGCAGACGCGTCGCCAACAGTTCCTGCACATCGACGCGCACGCTCTGCCCCGTGCTGTCGGTCCCGATGTCGATGCTGGTTTTCACGAACGCCGCCCTATCGGGGCGCTTGGGCAAAAACAACCGGGCGGGGTTTCGGGTGAGCCGATTTTGCTTCGCGCCCTTCCCCCTCGATGGGGGAAGGATACGCAGCCTTATCGCGCAGCGATTAGGCGAAGTTGGGTGGGGGTGACGGTGCGTCCGTACACAATCATCTCAGGCCGAGAGCACACCCCCACCGCTGCAACTAGCCAGCAAGCTGGCAAGTTTCGCTGCCTCCCCCATCAAGGGGGAGGGAAAGTAACGGAGCCGACGCTGGCCAGACTTGCCAACCGCCGCGAACGGGCCAAAAGGACGGCATGGATTTCGACGACCAGCTCCGCCGCTATTTCGGCACCGCCGACCTGTCGGCCATCCACCCCGAGGCGCACGCCGCGGGCACCGAACGCATGCGCGTCGACTTCGGCCTCGAAACCAACCCCGGCCGCCGCTTCGCGCTGTGGGCGCTGATGTACATGCTCGGCATCGCCCCCGACCTCGACGTCGCGTTCAAGGATGAGGGAGAGCGCAACACGGCGCGCGACTTCATGGATATGGTGGATCGGGCGAGTGAAGGTTAAGGGGGAAATTGAGAAATGACCCGTAGAGACCTTCTCTACACCTTGGCGGCATGGGCTGTCTTGTCGGCTACTATTTTTACTCTCGCCGTGGGTTTTGCGGGAGGCTTGGAACATGTTTTCTCTCAACCCGAAGGAGACGCGGTTTCGGTCGCCCTCTTTGTGATTGTCTGGGCCTTCATATTGGTCCCTGTCGTGGCCTTGCCGGCGGCGCTTCTAATCCGACACAAAAAGTAGCCAGGTAACAATCCGAAAGCAGATGCCCATCCTCAACGCCTCGTTAACCATCCTGCAACCCCAGTCATCGTAATTTCACAAAGCCTTCCGCTTTTCCCTTGCAGGCTGGCGGCGGCATCGCCACGTTATGGTCCTAGGGGCCGCCTTTCTCCCCCGGCGGGCCTCGCAAGGAGAAAAGTCCATGCCGTCCTTTTCGGAGAGCCTCGAAAAGACCCTGCACAATGCGCTGAAAGCCGCAT
>JBIMKQ010000021.1:0-55749 GCA_051861185.1 Sphingopyxis sp. | reverse complement strand
GGGCGTTACGGGCTCGAGACAATGTGCATCGGCGGCGGTCAGGGCATCGCCGCGATCTTCGAACGCGCCGCCTGACGCGCTGGCGTTTCATCGCCTACTGGATAATGATGATTTGGGCGCCGTGCGATTTCGTTGGCGCGTGCCGCTGCGGCACTGTCCCGGCATAAATGCGGGAGAGCCATCATGGAATTGGACGTGGGCAAGTTGTGGGATCGCGAGATGATCCGCGATTGCCTCTATCGCTATTGCCGCGGGATCGACCGTGCCGACGAGGCGCTGTTGCGATCCGCTTGCTGGCCTGGAGGCACCGACGATCACGGCGCCTATCATGGGACGACTGACGGTTTTATCGACTGGGCGATGCAGGCGCTGCCCCTGATCGAACGCGGCATTCACCAGATTCACAATATTTTGATCGAGCTGCGCGGCGAGGAGGCGGCGGTCGAAAGCTATTTCACCGCCTTGCAGCGGCAATCCGGCAGTGATGGCGGGCTGGTCGAACTCACCATGGCGGGACGATATGTTGACCGGTTCGAAAAGCGCGCAGGCGAATGGCGGGTCGCTGACCGGGTGGTCGTCTTCGATTGGGTTGAGGAACGCCCGGCGCCCCGTAAAAGCGAGGCCGAACGGTTTGCGCACCGCAAGTCGGTTGGCAAGCGCTGGCCCGAAGATCCCGTCTATGCGCTGTTCGGCACGGGACAGAGGGGAGAAGGTTGATGGGGATCGAGACGTTGGCATGGGAGCCGCTGTTCGTGATGCGGCTGAACGTCGCATATGATCAGGCGCAACCCATCGGGGGCGAAAGCCGGCTCGGGATTTTTCCGGTGCATGGCGGGACATTCGAAGGGGCGCGGCTCAAGGGCCGGGTGATGCCCGACGGCGCCGATTGGGTAACCTGGCGGGCCGACGGGACGATGATCATCGACGTCCGCACGTCGCTCGAAACCGACGACGGCGCCCGTATCGCAATGCACTACACCGGGCTTACCGTTCCGACCTCGCCCGAAGCGGCGGAGCGCTTCAAACGGCGCGAGCCGGGGCCGTATGAGGATCTGTATCTTCGCACGACGCCGCGCTTTGTCACGGCGCATCCGGACTATCTCTGGCTGAATCAAGTGGTGGCCGTCGCCAATGGCATGCGCACCGACGACGGCCCGATGTATCACGTCTTCGCGATCAAGTGACGGCATCTGTGGCCGCGGTGAAATGACCGCCGTGGCGTTTGCGGAGTTCGGTCTTGAGCAGCTTGCCCGTCGCGGTATGCGGCAGGTCGTCGACGAACAGCACATCATCGGGCAGCCACCAGCGCGCGACCTTGTCGGCAAGGTGCGCCACGATCTCGTCCTTCGTGCACGCCTCGCCGGGATGCAGCCGGACGAGCATCAGCGGCCGTTCCTGCCATTTGGGGTGCTCGACGCCGATGACTGCGGCCTCGGCGACCGCGGCATGGGCGACGGCGGCATTTTCAAGGTCGATCGATGAAATCCATTCGCCGCCCGATTTGATGACGTCCTTGGCACGGTCGGTGATCTGGAGAAACCCATCGGGATCAATCTTGGCGACGTCGCCGGTGTCGAACCAGCCGTTGGCGTCGAGCGCGCTGCCCGCCGGCTGGCCTTCATAGGCGCTGAGCACCCAAGGACCACGAACTTTAAGCAGCCCCGCGGCCTGGCCGTCGCGCGGCAGTTCCTGCCCGTCTTCATTCTCGATACGCAGCTCGATGCCGAACACCGCGCGGCCCTGTAGCGCGCGCAGGTCGATCTGCTCGGCGTCGGAAAGCCCGGCATGATGTGCGAGCGGGCGGCAGACGGTCGCGACGGGGCTCGTTTCGGTCATTCCCCAAGCCTGCATCGTCTCGACGCCGATCAGCGCGCGGAAGCGTTCGATCAGCGAGCGCGGAGTCGCGGCTCCACCGGTAAAGATGCGGTTGAGCTTGAGCGCCTGCCGCTCTTCGAAGGCGCGCTCGCGCTCGAGATGGTCGAGGAAGGCGAACCAGATCGTCGGAACGCCGAGCGAGAAAGTGACATCTTCATCGCGCATCAGGTCGAACAGCGACACGGGGTCGAGCGCCGATCCGGGTAGCACCAGCTTCGACCCGGCCATCGCCGCCGAATAGGGGATACCCCATGCGTTGACGTGGAATAGCGGGGTGATGACGAGGATCGCGTCCGCCGCGCCGAGCGACATGCTGTCGTTCGCTAGCGCGCTCATCGCGTGCAGCACCGTCGAGCGGTGGCTGTAGAGAACGCCCTTCGGATTTCCCGTCGTGCCGCTGGTGTAGCAGAGCGCGCTCGCCATATTTTCATCGAGATCGGGCCATGCGGGAATCGCGCGCGGGCCGCTGGTCAGGCTCTGATACGAGATTGGGTCGGTGATGCCCGTCGGGGGCATGTCGACCTGATCGCTCAGTACGATGACGCGCTCGATCTTGGGCAGGTCGCCCAGCATCGGCTCGACGATCGCAAGGAGGTCGGGATCGACGCACAGCACGCGCGCGCCGCCATCGTCGATGATGTAGCGGATCTGTTCGGGGAACAGGCGCGGGTTGACGGTGTGGAGCACCATGCCTGCACCGCTGACGCCGTAATAAAGCTCGAGGTGCGGCAAGCGGTTCCACGCGAGCGTCGCGACGCGGTCGCCGGGGCGCAGCCCGAGATCGGCAAGGCCGGCCGCGATGTGGCGGGCATGGCGTTCGACCGTCTGCCAGTCGGACCGCGTCAGCGATCCGTCGGCCCCGCGCGAGACGATTTCGCGGCGCGGATGATTGACCGCCGCGTGGCGGATCAGCATCGCCGTCGTCAGCTGTTGCGCCTGCATCAGGCCTTGCATCGACACTCTCCCTTTCAATGGCTTGGTTGCCGGACGATTGCCCAGACGGCGACTGGCGCGAAGCGCTGCCGTCGGGCTGCTGCGACAATCACATTTGGGAAAGTCGCGCGATCTTCGCGCGCTCGCGAGCCAGCGACGCGATGCTGCGGCTAAGTCTGTTACAATTAATGGGAGATGCGAACATGAATCTGGATCTGGCCCCGGAAGACCGGGACTTTCAGCAGGAAATGCGTGCCTTTTTCGCGGACAGCATCCCCGAAGAATGGAAGACGACCGTGCGCGCCGGGCTGCGCCTGTCGCCCGCAACGCTGACCGTCTATCAACGCCGCCTCGCCGACCGGGGCTGGGGCGCGCCGACCTGGCCCAAACAATATGGCGGCACCGGCTGGACCCCGCAGCAACTCCACATCTTCTGGTCGGAGGCGTCAGCCGCCGATGCACCCTCGCAATTCCACCAGGGACTCGAACTGATCGGTCCGATCATCTTCACCTATGGTAGCCAGGCGCAGAAGGATTTCTACCTGCCGCGGATCATCACCGGGGAGGATTGGTGGTGTCAGGGTTATTCGGAACCCGGCGCGGGATCGGACCTTGCGGCGCTGCGCACCCGCGCCGCCCGCGACGGCGACGAATATGTCGTCAACGGGCACAAGATGTGGACCAGCTATGCCCATGTCGCGAACCGCATGTTCATCCTCGCGCGCACGTCGACCGAGGCGCGGCGGCAACAGGGCATTTCGTTGATGCTCGTCGACATGGACGCGCCGGGCATCCGCATCAGCCCGATCCGCACGCTCGACGAAAAGCACCACACCAATGAGGTGTTCCTCGACGATGTCCGTATCCCCACCGCGAACCTCGTCGGCGAGGAGGGCATGGGCTGGAATTACGGCAAGGTGCTCCTCGACCGCGAACGCATGGTTGCCGCAGCGACCGCGATGTTCCTGCCGCAGACGCTGCGTGCGGTGCGCGCGGCGGCGGCGCGGCGACCCGTCGCCAACGGGACCCTGCTCGACAAGCCCGAATTCCGCGCCAAGCTTGCGCAGGTCGAAATCGAGGCAATGGCGGTGCAGGCAATGGTGCTGCGCCTGATGGCGGATGCCGCGGCGGGCGCCGATTCGGGCGCGCGCGGATCGATGGTCAAGCTGCGCTGGTCCGAACTGACGCAGCAGGCGACCGCCTTGTGGGTCGAGGCGCTGGGTCCAAAGGCGCAGCATTTCGCGGCGCTCGACGATGACAGCGCGCTGCCGCAGGACATGCCGCTTGCCTTGCAGGGCGCGCTCTATTCGCGCGTGACCACGATTTACGGCGGATCGAGCGAGATCCAGCGCAACATCATCGCGCGCCGCGCGCTCGGCCTTTAAGGAGAAAATCGATGCAGTTCGCCTATAATGACGAGCAGCAGATGCTGCGCGACAGCGCCCGGCGTTTCGGCGAGGACGAATGGGGCGCGGCCGATCGGCTGAAGCGCCTGGCGGAGGGCGCCGACGGCAATGCGCGCCGCTGGGCCCAGATGGCCGAACTCGGCTGGCTGATGCTACCGATCGCCGAAGGCGACGGCGGTCTTGGCGGCGGACCGATCGAAATCATGTCGATCATGGAGGGTTTCGGTCGCCACCTGATGACCGAGGCCTATGTCAGCCACTGCGTCCTCGCGCCTGCGCTGATGCAGGGTGGCGGCGACCATTGCACGGCGCTGCTCGAACAGGTCGGGGCAGGGCAGGTTCGCATTTCCGCCGCGTTGATCGAGGAAGAAGGTTATGCGGCGGCATCGATCGCAACGTCCGCCGCGCAGAGCGGCGACGGTTTTCGCCTGACCGGCGCGAAAGCCCATGTCGAGGATGGTGCCGATGCCGACTGGTATCTGGTATCGGGGCGCACCGCAGGATCGTTCGGGGCGCGCGAAGGCGTCAGCCTGTTTCTCGTCCCGCGCAATGCTGACGGGCTCGTCGTGGGCCGCTTCCGGTCGGTTGACGGCCATCGCCATTGCACGCTTGAGCTAGCCGATGTTGCAGCGATCCCGGTCGGGGCAATCGGCGAGGCGGCGGACCGCATCGACGCCGCGCTCGACCGCGCCATCGTGGCGCACCTTGCCGAAGCTGTCGGATCGATGGAGGCCGCGGTCGACGCGACGCTAGATTATGTGCGAACGCGCCAGCAGTTCGGCGCGCCGATCGGCAGCTTTCAGGTCGTACAGCACAAGATCGTCGACATGAGCGTCGCGTGCGAAGAAGCGCGTGCACTCACGATGGTTGCCGCGTCGCAGCTCGCTAGCGGCGGTGACGCGGCGTCGTTGATCGCGGCGGCAAAGGTCCGCGTTGCCCAGTGCGGGATTGCTGTGGCGCAGCAGGCGGTGCAGCTTCATGGCGGCGTGGGTACCAGCGAGGAGTTGGTCGTCAGCCACCACCTCCGCCGCCAGATGATGCTCGACCTCGCACACGGCGACCGCGACTATCACAAGGCACGGTTCGCTGACCTGACGCGTTAAGCATTCTTCGCCTCGTCGGCCGCAATCCGGCGGCCGGCGAGCCAGAAGAGCAACGACCCGACGGCCAGCGGCAGCGCGACGAGCGCCATGGCGACGCGCAAGCCTTGTGCGCTGCCCAGCGTCGGAGCGAGCAGGTCGCTGGCGATTCCGACGAAGAGGGGCCCGAGCGCGAGACCGATAGCGTTGGTGACGAACAACTGCACCGCTGCCGCCATCGCGCGCACCCGTGCGGGGACAAGCGTCTGGACCGACGCGAAGACCGAGCCATAGTTGAGGGCGTGGACAAGGATCGCGCAGCTTAAAAAGGCGAAGGACAGCGGAACATTGTTCGCCAGCGCGGCGCCTGCAAACAGCGGCGCGGCGATGACGAGCGAGATCGACGGCACCAGCGTGTAACCCGCGATGCCGCGCCGCGCGGCGCGATCGGCGAGATGGCCGCCGGCGAAGGTCCCAACCATGCCGACAAGCCCGACGATCATGCCGAGGCTGATGCCGAGGAAGACGCTGGGCGGTACGCCCCAGTCCGACGCGAGCGCGCCGATGCCCGCCGTATGCGTCCGCATATAAAGCGAGCCGAAGAAGGACGCCTGACCATAATAGCCGAACGCGCCCATCGCGGTGCCGAACGAAATGAACCAGAAGCTCGGCAGGCTGCGCAGCGTTCCAAGTACCTGTTTCAGCGGGATCTGCGGCGGCGGGGCAGTCATAGCGGCAGCCTGTTTGCGCGGCTCGTCGAGTGTGAACCACACGATGATCGCCAGCAGGATGCCGGGTAGACCCGCGATCAAAAAGGCGGCGCGCCAACCGAGCGTTGCGAGCAGGATGCCGCCGAGGACAAGCCCGGCAAGCGAGCCCACCGGCACACCCAGCGAATAAAGCGCGAGCGCACGGCCGCGCTGTTCGCGCGGGACATAATCGGTGATCAGACTGTGCGCGGCGGGGGTGCAACCCGCTTCGCCGACACCGACGCCGATCCGCGCCAGCAGCAATTCTGTGAAGTTGCGCGCGAGGCCGCACAAGGCAGTGAATCCACTCCAGACGAACAGTGCGATCGCGATCATCCCGACACGATTGCCCCGGTCGGCGATGCGCGCGAGCGGGATGCCGAGCAGCGTATAGAAAAGCGCGAACGCAAGCCCGCTGATCATCCCGATCTGCCAATCCGCCAGATTCAAGTCGGCCTTCATCGGTTCGACTAGGATTGTGACGATCTGTCGGTCGAGCATGTTGAACGCATAGACGATCATCAACAGGAACAGCGCGCCATAGGGCATGCGTGCGGGCGCGGTTTCGCTGGGCATCGGGGTGGTATCGCCGGTCATAAGCCTCTCCATGGCGGGCGCATCGCCCGTCCGTCTCTGATGCCACTCTAGGGATCTGGCGCGCGCGTGCAGGGCGGCGGCCTCCCAACCGCGCGATTATCCCCATGCTGATTTGTCGTACCCCGCGCAGCCTGCGCTCGCGGAGGCGGCGCGTGCCGTTCAGATGCTGGCGGAAAGGAAACGGCGTCATGGCATTCGCAACGAACGGCGAGATTCGCATCTCTTACGAGCGCATGACTGCGGGCGATGGCCCGGCGGTAATCCTGCTCGCCGGCGCCGGGCGCCCGTCGACCGATTTCGATTATCATTTCTGCGCCCCGCTTTTTGCAGCGGGCTTTGTGCCGATCCGCATCGACAGCCGCGATACCGGGCGATCGACGGCGCTGATCGATGCCGTTCCTGATTTGCTGGCGATCAAGGCCGCCGCGCTGGGCGAAGGGAATGGTCGTCCGCCCTATGATATCGCCGATATGGCGCGCGATGTGCTGGCGGTGATGGAGGCCGAAGCGATTGGCCGCGCGCATTTCGTCGGCCGGTCAATCGGCGGCCTTGTCGCGCAGCAAATTGCCATTCTGAATCCCGACCGCGTGCTGAGCCTGTCGCTGGTCATGGCGATGAGCCGGTCGATGGCCGACGTCATCCCCGACGCCGCGCTCGATCGCCTGATGGCCGAGCATATCGCCGACGAGGATGCCTATGTCGCGCGCCAGCTGGGCGTCGCGCAGGCGAATGGCATGGCACAGGATTTCGACGCTGCCCGCGTGGCCGTCGAGGCGCGGATCGCGTGGCACCACGGCATCCATCGCGGCGGCACGGCGCGGCATTTCGCTGCCAGCCTCGCCGTCGATGATCTGCGCCCGCTGCTCGCGTCGCTCCGCGTGCCTACGCTGATCCTTCACGGCCGACACGACAAGGTGATCCCGTTGGCGCGCGCGATCGAAACCGCCGAGGCAATCCCGGGGGCGGTAATCGAGGTCGACGAGACGATGGGACATGATGGCCCTCCTCGGCTCCGGCAGGCCTGGGGCGCCCGAATTGCAGCGCATCTGGCGGGCGCCGCCGCCGCCGTCTGAGTCTCGCCTAGATATCACATATGTGATATGGCTTCCGAAAGCCCCGGTTTTGGCCGCGCGGCGGTCTTTGAAGTTATGTTACCTCCATCAGAGACCGTCGCAAGACGGCAGGTGACCGACCGTTTAAGGCCTGCGTGCCTTCCGTAGTTGGGATGGAGAGATGAAAAGAAAACCCGTCAAATCGGCGTCGCGCACGTTTGAGGTGCTCGAACTGTTCCGCGACCGCCGCCAGCCGCTGCGCCTCAACGAAATATACTCGGCGCTTGGTTATCCGCAATCGAGCACGACGAACCTGCTCAAGAGCATGGTGATCGAGGGCTACCTCAATTACAATCGCAACACGCGGACTTATCTGCCGACGTTGCAGGTCGCATCGCTCGGAAGCTGGCTTTACGGCCATGTTGCATTCGGCAACGGATATAGCTGGCTGATCGAGGAACTGTACCGCAAGACAGATGAGACGATCGTGCTCGTCACCCAGAACGATCTGTTCATCCAATATGTGATGATGCGCGTGCCCGACCATCCGCACAAGCGTCCGCCCAATCCTGGCGAGATGCGGCTGATGCTCGATGCGACGTCGGGTATGGTGCTGATGAGCCGGATGCGCGACCGCGAGATCGACAAGATTTATCGCTATTCCAACTATTACGAACTCAACCCTGATCGCCAGATCGCGCTCGAGGATGTCATGAGCCGCATCCGCTGGATCCGTCACACCGGCTATTGCTATTGGCCCGAGCATCCGGTGCCGGGCATCGCGTCGATCGCGATGCCGCTGGGTGAAAGCATCCACGGTATCCCGCTGGTTATCGGAATTGGCGGGACCACCGAGCGCTTGTCGCCGCGGCGCGCTGAATATGTTGAGCTGATGCGCGACACCATCGCAGAATTTCACCGGCGCTTCCCGCAGGATCAGCGCGAAACCGGCGGCGAGGATGTCGAAGACTATGCCATCGCCGCCGAGTAGCCATTTCATTTGAAATAATGCCGAACGCCCGCACGCGGCGCGGCGTGTCCGGCGCGTCGACGTATATCGTCGCGCCGGAAGAGGAGTTTGTATGCCCGTTGAAATCGATCTGCTGGACGCCGGCGTTGCCGGGCTTGGCGAAAGCCCGCTCTGGGACCACCGGAACGCGCGGCTGTGGTGGGTCGATTCGATCGCGGGACGCCTGCATTCGAGCGATGCCGAGGGTGGCCAGCAGGCCGAATGGACCTTCGATCAACCGGTCGGCAGCATCGGACTGGCCGAAGGCGGACTGATCGTCGCACTGGCCGACGGCTTCTATCGATTTGCCATTGAAAGCGGGCGTATCGAACGCGTCGCGAGCCTCGATATGGCGCCGGAAACACGACTGAACGACGGCAAGGCCGATCGCGCTGGCCGCTTCCTTGCTGCGTCGATGCGAACGGGCGACGCGATCGGGGCCGCTGCGCTGTTCCGGCTCGACGCCGACGGTGCGACCGCCTGTCTGGAGGCGGGGATCGGAATCGGCAATGCGATCTGTTTTTCGCCGCGCGGCGACACGCTCTATTTCGCCGACAGCCTCGACGGCATGTTGCGCCGCTATGCCTATGATCAGGAGAGTGGAAAGGTCGGCCAGCGGCATGACCTCGTCGATTGCCGCGAACATGGATCGGGCGCGGACGGCGCGACGGTCGATGCCGAAGGGCGAATATGGGTCGCGCTGGTCCTGGCCCAAGCGGTCGCTTGCTACACGCCCGACGGAAAACTGCTGCGCTCGATCCCGGTGCCGCTGCCTTATCCGTCCTGCCCGGCCTTTGGTGGCCCGAACCTTGATATTCTTTACCTGACGAGCATCGCCAATTCGGGGCATCGGATCGTCGCCGATCATCCCGATGCCGGACGCATCACCGCGATCCGGGGGCTCGACGTTCCCGGGATCGCGGAGGGGATTTACCGCTGAACGCGCTTATTCGTTTCCCTATTCTGCGAACTATCGGCTGTCTCAGCCGACTTCAGGATGCTCAGCGCAGCGCGATCGAGATGCCGCCGTCGACGAGCAGTGACTGACCGGTAATGAAGCCCGACCGCGCGGGGTCGGCAAAGAAGAGCACCGCTTCGGCAATATCCGACGTTTCGCCGAGTCGACCGAGGGGTGTGCTGGCGACGCGGGCTTCGAACGTCGCCTCGTCGAGCATGGCGCGCACGCCTTCGGTCGCGACGGTTGAGGGTGCCACAGCGTTGACCCGGATCCCCGCAGGTGCCAGTTCGATGGCAGAGGAGCGTGTCATCCCCTCGACCGCCGCCTTGACCCCGCAATAGACCATGGCGTTCGGCAGGCCGAGATGCGCCGAAACCGAAGCGATGTTGATGATCGACCCGCCGCCGCGTGCCCGCATCGCGGCGGCCGCCGCCTGTGTGCCCCAAATGATGCCCGCGATGCCCACGCCCAACATCCGGTCGAGGCTGTCTTCGTCAATATCCTCGATCGCGGCATATTTGGTCCACATCGCATTGTTGACCACGATGTCGATGCCGCCGAGTGCCGCTGTAACGGTGTCGAACGCTTCGGCCAGCGCGGCGCGGTCGGACACGTCGCAGCCGAGCGCAATCGCCTTGCCGCCCGCCGCTTCAATCTCCGTAACGAGGTCGTCGGCCCAATGCGCCTTGCGGTCGAGCAGCGCTACCGCAGCCCCCGCTGCCGCGAACCGCTGCGCGATTTCGCGGCCCAGACCGCGCGATGCGCCCGTTACCAGCGCGACGCGCCCTTCAAATTGTTTGGACATGCTTGTCCCCATAAAAATGGAGCCCGCTTTTGGCGGGCTCCAGTGGGAGAGAGATCAGAATTTGTAACCGACTTCGACGCCGTAGACCCGGCCCTTGTTGAGGGGCGAAAAGGTTGAGCCGGCAAAAAAGGGAAGCGGCGCTTCGGTCCCGAACGTGGCCTCGTTAAGGAGGTTGTTTCCGTAAACTGACACTCTGACCCGGCCATGAGTTACCGCCAGGCTGGCATCGATCATCGTCGCGGCGCGGAGCAGGCCGGTGTTCTGGTCGTTGTAGAAAGCGGCATCGCGATGGTTCGCGCCGACGCGGGCCTCGGCGTCGAAATCGCCGCCGATGCTGGTCGCATAGGTGATCGACCCGCCATAGCTCCACGGCGACAGACGCGGCAGTTTCAGCGCGAAGTCCCGGTCGTTGACGACGCCATCGGCGTTCAGGTCGAACAGGATCTTTTCATATTTGCCCTTGGTATAGCCGAACTGCCCCGCGATCGTCAGGCCGGCGACCGGCTTCAGCAGCAACTCGCCCTCGACGCCTTTAATCGAAACGTCGGCGGCGTTGGTAATGATCTGGAAGTTGCCGAAGGGTGCGAACGGCGCCTGAAATTCGCGCTGGGTGCCGTTGATCCGGCTGTAGAAGCCGGATAGGTTGATGCGCGCAAAGCCGCCGACTTCCTGCTTCAGGCCGATTTCATAAGCGTTTTGCTTTTCCTGATCGAACGGGCCCGGCGCGACATTGGGGTTGAGGTTGCGGAAGTTGTAGCCGCCGCTGCGGAAGCCCTTTGCGAAAGAGGCGTAGAGCAAGGTGTCGTCGCTCGGTTTGAACTGGACGCCGACGCGCGGGGTGAACCCGCTCCAATTGTCCTTGTCGCGGAAGTCATAGCTGCATCGCAGCGTGTCGAGGTTGCAGCCGCCGACCCCGATCGAGCGGACCTGAACCTCTTTCTCTTCCGCCGAATAGCGCGCGCCGATGCTGAGCGTCAGCATGTCGGTCAGGTTCCAGTCGATCGTCGCGAAGACGCCGCCG
Source organism: Sphingopyxis sp. (assembly GCA_051861185.1). Lineage (GTDB taxonomy): Bacteria > Pseudomonadota > Alphaproteobacteria > Sphingomonadales > Sphingomonadaceae > Sphingopyxis. The sequence continues at coordinate 44,265 of JBIMKQ010000021.1, read as the reverse complement.
GTCCGCTGCTTCTGACGCCCGCCGCCCGAGACGGTCAGCGCGCCGCCCGACAGCAGACGCTGTTCGGCATAGTTGATGTCCTGATTGAAGTAGAACAGGCCGGTCGTGACATCGAACGCGCCGAAGGTACCGGCGTAGCGCAGCTCGTTGCTGAACTGCCACTGGTCGATGTTGTTGCGCGAATGGAGGCTTGTGATCGGCGAGCCGTCGACGTCGGCACCGGAATCATTGCTGAGCGCGCGCACCGCGGCGATATTGGTGATCTTGCCGTCGCCGAATGCGGTGTCGATGTTCAGTTCGGCGATGCCCTGATCCCAGTCGGTTTTGACGAAACCGGCGTAATTCTGGTTCACGCGAAAGCTGTCGCGCGGGAAGAGACCATGGTTCGTGACGGCGGGGCCGTCGCCGCGGATGCGGCCATGCTCATACCGCAGGACGAGGTCGAAAACGTCGTTGGGTTGCAGGCGCAGTGCCGAGCGGACGATCAGCGTTTCGCTGCCGCCGATCTTTTTGCCGTCGAAGTCGTTTTTGAACCAGCCGTTGTCGTCATTATAATAGACGGCGACCTTGCCGCTCAGCACGTCGCCCGCGAGCGGGCCCGAGACCGAGATGCTGGCGCGCTTTTCCAGACCCGTCGACAGGCCGGCCTTCGCATCGAGGCGGAAGCGGTTCGTCGGGGTCGTGGTGCGCAGCAGCACTGCGCCGCCGGTCACGTTGCGGCCGAACAACAGACCCTGCGGCCCGCGCAGGATTTCGACGCCCTCCAGATCGAAGGTGTCGAACAGGACGCCCGCGCTGACACCCAGATAGACGCCATCGACAAAGACGCCGACGGTCGGGTCGATCGAGGGGATCGAGCTGTTGATGCCGAGGCCGCGGATCGAGAAATTGGCGTAGCCCGGCGTCGTACCGACACTTTCGAGCGAGGCATTCGGGACGGCGTAGCTCACGCTGGCGATCGAACGTGCGTGGATGCTGTCGAGTTCGGTCGAACCGAATGCGGTGATAGCGATCGGCACGTCTTGGACATTCTGCGCCGAACCGCGCTTGGTCGCGGTCACGATGATGTCGGTCAGGCCGCCGCTGCTCTGCTGCGCCTCGTCCTGCGCTGCCTGCTCGTCCTGCGCGAGCGCGGGCGATGCGGTAATCAGCGCAGCGAAACCGACACTCGCCAACAAAAGCTTATAGTGTTTCGTCATTGTCCACTCCCTGGTGTGAATCGCGCTTTCCGTTGGTCCTCCGGTGGGCGATTCGCCGTGAAGGGGTGCGCGGGTTTTAAATCATGTTGCCGTTCGATGACGAACCGGCCGCCCCCCGTTCTGGCGTTCCGGCGCCAAGAGCAACCAAGGGGCGGGGCGGGGCCCAATAATCACAATCGCGATTCCGCACGGGCGCTTTCAATCCAGAATGAGATTTTTGACGCGCAGCGCGGCTTTCGCGTCCCGATCCCGATGCGCCGATGCCATGACCGTGAGCAACTGGGAGATAAGATCATGAGCAGCATTCGAACCGAAATCGAAAATCATGTCGCGCTCGTCACGCTCGACAATGCGCCGGTCAACGCAGCCGCGCTGGACATGCTTCAGGAACTCACCGACGTCTTCGACAGCTTCAACGACCGCGACGATGTGCGTGTCGCGGTGCTGACCGGCGCCGGGCGCTGCTTCAGTGCAGGCGCCGATCTCAAGAACCGGCCCGACCTGTCGATCCCCGGCAAGCGCTGGAACCGCAACCGCGTCGTCCGCGAAGTGGCCTATGCGATTGCCGATTGCGCCAAGCCGGTGATCGCCGCGGTCAACGGCCCGGCACTCGGCGCCGGGCTAGGCCTCGTGTCCAGCTGCGACATCATTGTCGCCTCAGAAAATGCGGTGTTCGGCTTGCCCGAAATCGACGTCGGCCTGATGGGCGGCGGCAAGCATACCGCGCGGATCATCCCACACTCGCTGACGCGGCGGATGATGCTGACCGGATACCGCGTCCCGGCCGAAGAAATGTACCGTCGCGGCATCATCGAGGCGTGCCTGCCCGCCGATGAATTGCTGCCTTATTGCATGGATATGGCCGCCGTGATCGCGGCGAAAAGCCCGCTCGCGACGCGCTATGCCAAGGACAGCATGCGGACGATCGAAAATATGACGCTGCGCGACGGCTATATTTACGAGCAAGGCAACACGGCCAAGCTGTCGACCTCGCACGATGCGCAGGAAGCGGTCGCGGCGTTCGTCGAAAAGCGCGCGCCCGTCTTCCTCGGGCGCTGAGGACGCGCGGCGATGGACTGGAATTTCGGCGACTTGCTGGACGCGACCGCGGCGCATGTATCCGGCGACCGGCCGGCGATCATCCGCGGCGATCATGTCACGACGTGGGCGGATTTCGATGCGCGCACCAACCGGCTGGCCCGCGCGATGCTGGCGGCCGGTCTGCCTGCGGGCGCGCGCATCGCGATCCTCGCGCGCAACATCACCGAATTTATCGAAATCGCGGGGGCGGCTTTCAAGGCGCGGCTGACTCACGTCAATCTCAACTATCGCTACACGACGTCGGAGATCGAATATGTGCTGCGCGACTGTCAGGCGGCGGGGCTTTTCTATCAGGATGAATTCGCACCTGTCGTCGCGCCTCTGATCAGCGGCGCGATCGACCACCTGACCTATGCGGTGCAGATCGGCGGCGACGGCGCCTATGACGGCATCGTGATCGAGGGCGATGGGTCGCCTCTCGGGATCGCGCGCTCGCCCGACGACGGCTATCTTCTCTACACCGGCGGCACCACGGGGCGGCCGAAGGGGGTCATGTGGCGGTCGGCCGACGCGCGGCGTTCGCAGCTTGAATCTCCGGTTGCGGGGACGGCGCCTGCCAGCATGGACGATCATATCGCGCATGTTCTGAAAGGCGCCGCCGGCCGCGTGATGCCCGCCTGCCCATTGATGCACGGCGCGGGGCTCAACAGCTCGCTTGCCGAGCTGTTGGTCGGGGGTACGGCGGTGTTGCTGCCCTCGGACCGCTTCAGTGCGGAGGAATTATGGGCCGAGGCGGCGCGCCATCGTGTCACGCGGATCCTGATCGTCGGCGACGCCTTTGCCCGACCGATGGCGGATACATTGCTCGCGAATCCCGGCCGGTGGGACCTGTCGGCGCTGCGCCTGATCTCGTCGGCCGGGCTTATGTGGTCGGAGCAGGTGAAGGCGGCATTGCTTCACGCATTGCCGGACCTGACCTTGCTCGACATCCTTGGTGCGTCCGAGGCTTCGGGTTTCGGCTTTGCGATCACCAACAAGGACCGCGCGACACCGACGGGGTTGTTCGAACCCGGAGCGCAGACGGTGATCATCGATCAGGAAAGCGGCCGCGTGCTCGCCGATGACGAGGTCGGGCAAGGCTGGCTCGCGCGCCGTGCGCCCTTTGGCGCAGGTTATCATGGCGATCCCGAAAAGACCGCCAGCGTCTATCGCACGATCGACGGCACGGACTATGCGATCCCCGGCGACATGGCCGAACGCTTGCCCGACGGGCGGTTTCGCCTGCTCGGTCGGGGCAGCATGTGCATCAACACCGGCGGCGAAAAGGTCTTCGTCGAAGAGGTTGAGGAAGCGCTGAAGCGGGTCGACGGCGTCGCCGATGCGATGGTGTTCGGACTGCCCGATCCCAAATGGGGCGCCGTCGTCACTGCGTTGATCGAAGCGGGCGATGCCCCCGACGATCACGCGCTGCGGATCGCGCTGTCGCACGATCTCGCCGCCTACAAGCAGCCGCGTAACATCATCCGCGTCGAGATGCTGCCGCGCCACGCCAGCGGCAAGAGCGACTATCGCAGCGGAATGGACATTGCCCGCGCGCGCATTGGCGACGCGGGCTGAGCGCCCCTCAACACGAAAATTCCCGGAAAGAAGAGCATGCAACAGGCTGACAATCAAAACGAACCCGCTCCCCGCCGGCTCGATGCGCTGATCATCGGTGCCGGATTCGGCGGCATGTATGCGCTGCACCGCACCCGCGGCATGGGGCTCGACGCCCATTTGATCGAGGCAGGCGACGATGTCGGCGGCACATGGTATTGGAACCGTTATCCGGGCGCCCGCTGCGACGTCATGAGCATCGACTACAGCTATTCCTTCTCCGACGCGATTCAGCAGGAATGGACATGGAGCGAGCAGTTCGCTGCACAACCCGAGATCCTGTCCTACGCGCGCTTCGTCGCCGACAAGCTCGACCTGAAGCGCGACATCAGCTTTGAAACCCGCGCGACCGCCGTGCAATATGACGAGCAAGCGGCCCTGTGGCGCATCGAGACCGATCGCGGCGAGGTGTATGAAGCGAACTATTGCCTGATGGCGACCGGCCCGCTGTCGGTACCGAAGCAGGTCGATATTCCGGGCGCCGAAAAGTTCAAGGGCGAGCTCTACCTGTCGGGAAAATGGCCGCATCATGACGTCGATCTCAAAGGCAAGCGCGTTGCGGTGATCGGTACCGGGTCGTCGGGTATCCAGATCGTGCCGGTGGTCGCCGAACAGGCCGAACATCTCACCGTCTATCAACGCACGCCCAGCTTCACCCTGCCGATGCGCAACCGCAAGCTCGACGAAGACTATATCGCGCACATCAAGGCGCATTATCCGGGGCTGCGCGCCGTGGCGCGTCATTCGCTGACCGGCGGCGTTCGTCCGATTACCAGCCGTCCGGTGTTCAGTGTGACCCCGGCCGAATGCGAAAAATTGCTGGAGGATGCGTGGCAGCACAGCGGCCTGGCGTTCCTCGGGCTCTTTTCGGACCTGCTGACCAACGCCGAAGCCAATGAGGTGGTCGCCGAGTTCGTTCGCGGCAAGATTTCCGAAACGGTCGACGATCCTGACACTGCACGCAAGTTGACCCCGCGCGGCTACCCGATCTTCGCGCGGCGGCCATGCCTCGATACCGGCTATTACGAAGCCTATAACCGCGACAATGTAACGCTGAAGGATTGTCTCGAACATCCGATCCTCGAGATCACCGAAAAGGGTATTCGGACCGCCGAGGGTGAGGTCGAGGTCGACATCATCATCGCCGCGATCGGCTATGACGCGCTGACCGGCGCGATGCTGTCGATCGACATCAGGGGCCGGGACGGGCGCGCGCTCAAGGACAAATGGGCCGACGGCGGCCGCTCGCACCTTGGCCTGATGATCGAAGGTTTTCCGAACCTCTTCGTCATCGCGGGGCCGAACGGTCCGTCGGCGCTTGCGAATTTCATTCTTTTGAACGAGCAGAATGTCGACTGGGTTTGCGACTGCATCACCCATATGCGGGCCGGCGGCCAGCGCTCGATTGAGGCGAACCTCGACGCCGAGGAAGGCTGGATGCAGAAGGTGACGACGCTGGGCTCGCTGTCGCTCTATCCGACCGCTAACACTTGGTATACCGGCGCCAATGTGCCGGGCAAGCCGCGCACTTTTCCGGTCTACATCGGCGGACTTGGCCGCTATCGCGAAATTTGTTCCGACGCAGCGGCTGAAGGCTATCGCGGCTTCACGCTGAGATAGGTCGGGGGTACGCGTCCCGATATGGAGTGACCGATATGTCGTCCGAAAGTCTGTTCGCGCCGTTGCCCCTTGCGCGTGGCGCGCCGATGAAAAACCGGCTGATGCTGGCGCCGCTGACCAACCGGCAGAGCCATGCCGACGGCACGCTTTCGGATGCCGAGCGCCATTGGCTGGAAATGCGCGCGGGGGGCGGCTTCGCGCTCACGATGACCGCCGCCTCCCACGTCCAGCCGGTTGGGCAGGGCTTTACGGGGCAACTCGGCGTTTTCTCCGACGTCCATGTCGAAGGACTCGCGGCGCTCGCGGCGGGGATCAAGTCACGCGGCTCGCTATCGTCGCTACAACTGCATCACGCGGGCAGTCGCGCCGAACCCGATCTTATCAATGCGCCAGTCGCGCCGTCGGAAGTCGCAGAACGCAACGTCCGGGCTCTGTCCGAAGCCGAGGTCGAGACACTGCGCGACGATTTTATCATGGGCGCACGGCGCGCCGAGCAGGCGGGCTTTGACGGCGTCGAGATTCATGGCGCACACGGCTATATACTCGCCGAGTTCCTGTCGGCGACAAGCAACCGGCGAACAGACCGCTATGGTGGCAGTATCGAGAACCGCGCGCGGATCATCTTCGAAATCATCGACGGCATCCGCGCCGTAACCCGGCCCGATTTTCAGCTCGGCCTCCGGCTCTCGCCCGAACGCTTCGGTCTCGAACTCGACGAAATGGGCGATGTGGCGGCCGAAGTTCTGCGGCAGGAAAAGATCGATTTCCTCGACATGTCGTTGTGGGATGTCCGCAAGCATCCAGAGGGTGAACGGTTCAGAGGCCGGTCGCTGATGAGCTTTTTTACGGATTTGCCGCGCGGAAACGTTCGCCTCGGCGCGGCGGGCAAAGTGATGGACGCCGAAGACGCGGCTTGGGTGCTCGAGGCCGGGTGCGATTTCGTCGTGATTGGCCGCGCTGCCATATTGCGCCACGATTTTCCCGAACGCGTCCGCCGCGATCCGGCCTATCGGTCGCCGGAGCTTCCTGCATCGGTCCAGCATTTGCGGGACGAAGGGCTGAGCGATATCTTCATTCACTATATGCGGCGCTGGCCGGGTTTCGTGGAATCGGAGCCGGTCGGATAGACTTTCCTTCGGCAGGGTGATCTGCCCACGACTGGCTAATCGCTGGTGGCGCTGTCTTTTCATAACGACCGCGCCGTCGCAAGCTTCAGCGGAACGTCTTGTAAGGTCTGGACAAGGCCCTTTGGCTGTTTAAATGTGATGATATCACGTCTCATGATTCGGTGCGACCTGTCCCGGCAGGGCAGGCTGCACCCGTGGGAACAGCCAAGGGGGATTAAATGGTTCGGGTTATTCTGGCTGTCGGAGCCGCTATCGCGGCACCGGCGGTCGCGGTCGCGCAGGAGGCGGCCGAAAACGAGATCGTGGTCCTTGGTACGCGCGAGCAAGGCTATCGAGCCACTGTGGCTCCCCAGACCAACAAGTCCGACACCCCGATCAAGGAAACGCCCTATTCGGTGCAGGTCGTGACGCGCGAGCTCATTCGCGACCGGGGGATCACCACGATCGGCGAGGCGCTGCGCTATGTTCCGGGGTTCAGCCCGCAAGTTGGCTTCGGCGCGACCAACGACCGTTTCTATATCCGCGGCTTTATCACCCCCTATAATCTGAAGAACGGCCTTCGCCGCTCGGCTTATGCACCCGATGAGCAGTTGCAGAATGTCGAACAGATTGAGGTGCTGAAGGGCTCCGCGTCCGCTCTCTATGGTCGTTTCGAGCCCGGCGGCGTCGTCAACTTCGTCACCAAGAAACCGCTGGGCGAGCCCGTCGCCGAAGTCAGCGCGCTCTACGGCTCTTTCGACCACCTACGGCTGACGGGGGACTTTTCGGTGCCGCTGTCCGAAACGCTGGGCCTTCGTGTCAATATCTCGCATGACGACCGCGACGGCTTTCGCGATTTCATTTTTTCGCGCGGCACCTTCATCGCGCCCGTCGTCCAATGGAAGCCGACGGACGCGACCAGCGTGACGATCGAAGGCGAGTATGCGCGCAAGCGCGGCTATTTTGATCGCGGATTCGCCAATGATCCGCTGTTCCTCGAAGCGCCGCGCAAGCGGCAGTTTGGCGAGGAGGACGCGCGCTACACGAACAAGGGCGGCGTCGCGAGCCTGTTCGTCGACCATCGCTTCTCCGATGTTTTCTCTGGACGCATTGCCTCAGGCTATTCGGACTTCACCAAGGACAGCTATTATTACGCCTTCGGCTTTCCACCCGTCAGCCGCGCCGATCCCGCCGACCCCAAGGTCAATCGCCGCACGAGCCGAGCCTATGATCGCCAGACCGATCTGACTGCGCAGGCCGAACTCTATGCGCGCTTCACGACCGGCGCCGTCGAACACAAGGCGCTCTTCGGCGCCGAATATGGCTATGATCACTGGCGATTCGACGTTCGCAATCCACCCTTCGGCGTCAACATCCCGATCGATTTCGACAATCCGGTCTATGGGCAGCGCGCCGAGCCGACGCTACTCGTCTCGGACGGTGCCTGGGATAGCGATTCCACGGCCATCTATGCGCAGGACGAGCTGAAGCTTGGCAATTGGCGCTTGCTGGTCGGTGGCCGCTATGACTGGAACGAACTTCGCAATCGCGATTATCTGGCCGGAACGGGAGAGGGAGGGACGAAGCGCGGCGCCTTTTCGCCGCGCGCGGGTCTCACCTGGACGCCGGTACCTGCGCTCTCGCTCTACGGAAGCTGGGCGCGGTCGTTCCGCGCGCAGGTCGACGTCGGTCGCCTCAAGGGCGGTTCGTTGCCCAAGCCGCTCATCGGCGAAAGCTGGGAGGTGGGCGCCAAGGCCGAGCTTTTCGGCGGGAGGGTGACGCCGACGCTCGCGCTCTTCGATATCACCCGTCGTAACGTTGCGGTGTCCGACCCCGTCGACTTCGATCTCGTGATCCAGATCGGCAAGTCGCGTTCGCGCGGGATCGAGGTCGAAATTCCCGCCGTGCTGACTCCGCACTGGCGGCTGATCGCCAATTATACCTATCTCGATGCGAAGATTCTCGAGGACAGTTTTGCAACGCCGGGCGCGCGGCTCGTCAATGCGCCGCGGCACTCGGCAAGCCTCTGGACGACTTACGATTTCACGGGTGCTCTCAAGGGTGCGAGCGCCGGCTTCGGGATTCAGCATATCGGGAGCCGCGCGGGCAATACCGACAATAGCATCCTGCTGCCGGCCTACACGCGCGTCGATGCGAACCTCGCCTATGAGTTCGACGCCGGCTTCGGGCCACTTCGCGCGCAGCTCAATATCCTCAACCTCTTCGATAAATTCTATTACGACAGCGGCGGCGCCTTCATTCCCCTCTATCCAGGCGCGCCGCGCACCGTCACGGCCAGCCTCTCCTATCGTTTCGGGAGGGGGCGGTGAGGCTGCTGCTCGCGCTGGGATCGCTCGCCGCGCTCGCCGCCTGCGCACCGATCCCGATGCGCGAACCGCCCGTGCGCGACGCCATCGCGGTCGGCTCCCAGCCTACGGCCAATCTCGCCGAGGGCTGTGTCGCCGACTATCGGCCGGGTACAGACTATTTCCCCGACAAGACAGCCTTCCGCCATTCGGCCCAACTCAAGGTCGAATATAACAAGAACTGGAAGCGCGTGACCTTCACCCCGTCGGTCGACACGCGCGAGACGCTCAGCCTGGTTCTGGTCCAGTGCGGCACGCCGCCGCCGAAGCTCGGCCCGCGCGACACGCTCGTCGAAGTTCCGGTGCGCGACTTCGCAACCGCCAATGTGTCGCTGCTCGGCGCGGCGCATCTTCTCGGTGTCGACGACCGGCTGAAGGGCGTGCCGACGCGCAGCGTCTCGATCCCGGCGATCGCCGCGCGGATCGACGGCGGCAAGACCATTCCCATCTACGCCGCGCAGCATGGCAATGGCGAGCAGGCGGCGGCGCTCGGCGCCGACCTCTTCTTCACTTTCTACTCGGCCTATCCCGACGCCAATATTCACCCGCTATTGAAGCGCCTCGGCGTCGTCTCGGCGCCGCAGTCCGACCATACCGAACCCACCCCGCTCGGGCGCGCCGAATGGATCAAATATCTCGGGATTTTCTTTAATCGCGAGGCGCGCGCCAACCAGATCTTCGATGACCGCGCGGCCCGCTATGTGCGATTGCGCGAACGCGTCGCGAGAGTCGATCGCCGGCCGCTCGTCCAGCTCGGCTATCCCGAGAGCCGCGACGAGTGGAGCCAGGCTGGTGGGCGTAACCAGCTCTACCGCATGATCGAGGACGCCGGCGGTCGCCATGCCTGGCACGACAATGCCATCGCGGGCAGCCTCACCTACGCGCCGATGGAGCAGCTTTTCAACCGAGCGGCGACCGCCGACGTCTGGCTCGGCAATTTCATGCCGGGCGCCACAGACATGGCGGCGCTCCGCCGCGACCATCCACGGCTCACATGGCTTCGCGCCGTGCGAGATGGCCGCGTCTACTGGTTCGACGCCGGCAAGGTCGGACCTTTCGCGAACAGCTGGTCTGACCAGGGAATGACCGAGCCGCAGGATGCGCTCGCCGAGCTCATCGCGATCCTCCATCCCGAATTGCTCGCTGCGCCCGCGCGTCCGCGCTTCATCCGCAAAATCCCCGGAGGCTCGGCATGATCAGGTCGCTTCCTTTCACCCTCATTATCGGCGGGCTTATCGCCGCGCTTTTCCTTGCCGAACTGGCGCTCGGCGTCGTCGACATTCCGGTCGATGCGATCGCCGCGAGCCTGACCGGCGGACCCATCGCGCAGGAAGGCTGGGGCCATATCGTCCGCGAATATCGCCTTCCGCGGGCGCTGGCCGCGCTCGTCGGCGGCGCCAGCCTCGGCGCCTGCGGGCTGATGCTCCAGACGCTGTTCCGCAATCCACTCGCCGACCCCTTCGTTCTGGGCATCGCGCACGGCGCCCGGTTCGGCGTCGCGTTGCTCGTCGTCGCCACCGGCCTCGCCGGTCCTGCCTTTGCCGAGAGCTACGGGCTCGTTGGCGATGTCGGTCTCGCGGTCGCCGCCTCGGCCGGGACGATTCTCGTCATGGGTTTGCTTATGTTGCTCGCGCGCCGCGTCGATAATGTCACGCTCCTGCTGTCGGGACTGATGCTCGGCTATATTGCCGCGGGCCTGATCAGCCTTTCGCTCCATCTCATCGACGAGACGCAGGCGTCAGCCTTCAAGGGCTGGGATGATGCGAGCTTCGCGGGCGTGACCTGGTCGCAGCATATTCTTCTGCTTCCGGCCTGCGGTCTCGGGCTTATGCTTCTGATGGCGCTGGCCAAGCCGCTCAACATCCTGATGCTCGGCGATACCTATGCGCAGAGCCTCGGCGTGCCATTGAAGGCACTGCGCTACGCCTGTTTCGGCGTCGTGGCGCTGCTCGTCGGTACGGTCACCGCCTTTTGCGGCGCGATCAACTTCCTGGGGCTGATCGCCGGCCACGCCGCGCGCGGTGTGCTGCAGACCGAGGATCACCGGATCCTGCTCCCGGCGGCGGCGCTGGCCGGCGGCGCGCTCGCGCTCGCCACCGATCTCATCACCCATCTCCCATGGGCGCGCCACCTCCTTCACCTCAATGCGGTAAACGGCCTGATCGGCGGCCCGATCGTTCTCTGGGTGCTGCTGCGGCGCCATGCCCGGTTCGGGGCCGCAGCATGAGCGCGATCCTTTCGACGGACGAACTCGCAATCGGCTATCGGGATCGCCTCGTCGCCGACCATCTCTCACTCGACCTCTATCCGGGCGATGTCGTCGCGCTCGTCGGGCCGAACGGGACGGGCAAAACGACCTTGCTGCGCACGCTCGCGGGCCTCCTCCCGCCGTTGGCAGGATCGGTTGCGCTTGAGGGTGCGCCTCTTGCGTCCCTGTCGGCGCGCGAAAGGGCGCAGCGGCTCGGGGTCGTCCTGACCGAACGGTTGCAGACGGGCTATCTGACTGGGTTCGAGCTCGCGTCCGCGGGCCGATATCCCCACACCGGCTGGCAGGGGCGGCTCGCGGACGAAGACGTCGCGATTATCGACGAGGCGCTCGCGCTCGTGGGCGCAGCGGCGTTTCGCGACCGCCCCGTGGCGAGCCTTTCCGATGGCGAGCGGCAACGCGTCATGGTTGCGCGCGCGCTCGCCCAACAGCCGCGCCTCCTGCTTCTCGACGAGGTGACGTCCTTTATGGATGTGCCGCGCCGCGTCGCCTTCTTCGCGCTGCTCGGCGAGCTGGGGGCGCAAAGAGGCTATGCGATCGTCATTTCGACCCACGAGCTCGAGCTGGCCCTGCGCTGTGCGAACCGGCTGTGGCTCTACGACGGCACGAAGCTCCTCGATGGCGCCCCCGAAGACCTGATCCTCTCGGGCGACTTCGCGCGCATATTCGCGGCGGATGGCGTGAGCTTCGATGAAGATGCCGGTCATTTCGAACTGCGGCGTCCGGCGACCCGCCGGGTGGCGCTGGAGGGGGAGGGCGTTCGGGCCGCATGGACGCGCCGAGCGCTCGATCGGGCGGGATTCGCGGTTGACCCGGCGGCTTCGATCCGCTTGTCGGTGGACGCTACGGGATGGGGGATCGGCGCGGAGCGCTCCGACAGCATCGCTGCGATGCTTGGACGGCTTGATAGCTTGTAACGCCAGGCGGGGTCCTTGATGTCGGGAATGTCTGCATTCTGCACGGCATGCCGAAAGCTGCCTGGCCGATCTCGGCCAGAATTGACGGTCGACTGCGGGCGATTGGCGGTTCTCTCCGCGGGTGAGCCCACCTGAGGGTTTCCCCGATGCCCTTCGGCGGACCGCGAACCGGTTCATGGAGCTTTATCGCAGTCAGATGCAGACCTTCGACGAAACCTGATCGCTTCTTGAAGTCCAATCAATGCCCCGGCGGTGGCGCTGCGGGCTTGCTCGATGTCATTGTCGAAGGCTCAACCCCGAGTGTGCGCCGCTATGCCGCACTGACGCGACGGGGGAGCTTCCAGTTCGGTCGCACGAAATGGCAGGTATAACCGTCCGGAAGACGTTCGAGATAATCCTGGTGCTCAGGCTCGGCTTCCCAGAACTCGCCAGCCGGGGTGACTTCGGTGACGACCTGACCCGGCCACAGACCCGAGGCATTGACGTCGGCAATCGTGTCCTCTGCCACCGCCTTCTGCTCGTCGCTCGTGTAGAAGATTGCCGAACGATAGCTGTCACCGACGTCGTTGCCCTGGCGGTTCTTCGTCGTGGGATCGTGGATCTGAAAGAAGAACTCGAGCAGGGCGCGGAAGCTGGTGCGCGCGGGATCGAAGATGATCTCGATCGCTTCGGCGTGGCCCGCGTGGTTGCGATAGGTGGCATTGGCGACGGCGCCGCCCGAATAGCCGACGCGGGTCGAGATCACGCCGGTTTGCCGGCGCACGAGATCCTGCACGCCCCAGAAGCAGCCGCCGGCGAGAATTGCGCGCTCTATGTTCATGCCACATCCTCCACCTGGTCGAGGTAGGCGCCGTACCCCTCGGCTTCCATGTCGTCGCGATGGACGAAGCGAAGCGACGCCGAATTGATGCAATAGCGCAGGCCGCCGCGATCCGGCGGCCCGTCGTCGAACACATGGCCGAGATGGCTGTCGCCATGCGCAGAGCGCACTTCGGTCCGGACCATGCCCAGGCTCCCGTCGCTCAGCTCGCTGACATTCGCAGGCTCGATAGGTTTGGTGAAGCTTGGCCAGCCGCAGCCGGACTCATATTTGTCGGAGGACGCGAACAGAGGTTCGCCGGAGACGATATCAACGTAAATGCCGGGTTTCTTGTTGTCGAGATATTTGCCCGTACCGGGCCGTTCGGTGCCGTTTTGCTGCGTCACCCGATATTCCTCGGGGGTGAGGGCGGCGATCGCGTCGTCGGTTTTGCGATACTCGGTCATGTCGGTCTCCACTTCGGCTTTGCATATGGTGTCGGCGCCAGCAAAATTCACCCTCTGCTGTTTGAATGTCTGGCGCGGCACGAACGAAAACGCGGCGCCTCGCTTCAGGATGGGACTGGGGTCAGGCCGGCCGTAGCGAGCGGATCGGTCGAGCATTGACCGTCCAACAGACATTGCGTCTCCGAGGTCCGGCGGGCGCATTCCCGCGACACATAAAATTTGAGGCGGCTCTGTCTTGGCCATGTTGTCGAACGCCCGCTTTCTTTATTTGGTCCCCGAATGCTGCCAATCTCCTGTCGGACATATCCGGCAGGAATTGGTCTGTGGTCAGCCAACGCCAGTGAAATATCTGACGTCGGGTAGAAAACTGCCGTTGGCGCTTCTACCTATAGGGCTGCTCAAACCTCGCCACCCCAGCCAGAACGGCGGCCACGGACAAGCGGCCTTCGACAATATGAGAGACGATATCATTGTCCAAAATTGTTAATGGTGCCAGCCTGAAGCCACGCTCGGGAGCACCGCCCAAAAAGATCGTCTTGCTGCTCCACGGCTTTGGTTCGAGCGGCACCGATATGATCTCGCTTGCGCCCCAATGGCAGGAAGCGCTTCCCGATACATTATTCCTTGCGCCGCACGCGCCGCAGCGATGCGGAATGATGGGGGCTGGTTATCAATGGTGGGGATTGTCAGGATTTGCGCCGTCGGCGCTGGCAGCCGGCGCGGCCTCGGCAGCGCCGGCCATCGACGCCTTTATCGATCGCAAGCTGGCCCAATATGGGCTGGCCGAGGCCGACCTGGCACTCGTCGGCTTTAGCCAGGGCACGATGATGGCGCTGCACATCGGGCTACGCCGGCCGCGGGCGGTAGCCGCGGTGGTCGGATATTCGGGGATGCTCGCCGGAACGATGGGGCTTGCGTCCGAAGATCTCGCGAAGCCGCCGGTCTTGTTGGTGCACGGAACCGCCGATCCGGTGGTCCCGATCGCCGCGCTTCATATGTCAGAGAGCGAACTCAAACGACTTGGCGTCGAGGTCACGACCCACATATCCTACGGGGTAGCGCACAGCGTCGATCCCGTTGGCCTGCGGCTTGGCCGAGATTTTGTGGCGGCGGCCTTTGATCGGACGTCGTGATCGCGTTTCAGCATAGCGCCCCGAAATCAGCCTGATCACAAATGGCTAAAAGCGGCCATGAGTCCCGATGCTGTTGCCCGTGCGGGTACGGTATTTGTCGGGCATCCTTCTACGATTCTGAGACGGTTAGAAGAGTTTGAGATGAGCCATTGTGCAAGACCGATGCGCTGCAGTTGGCGAGAGGCGTCCATCAAGGCGCTCGTTATTCAGGGATTTTGGGGGAGTGGTGCGCTTACAGGACCGACTTTCGTCCTATAGTGAGTTGATATTTAACCCGTTTTTTCAGTCAAAAATTTTTGGCCCCCACGATCCGGGACTGACCGAACTAAGGACTCACATTTAGTCCTGAGCTATTTTTGGCAAAAAGTCCCGGAAAACCGTGGCCGCCGATTTCAGAAACCGTCCGTACACAGCCGACATATTTTGGGCCAAATTTCGTTGCTAGGACTCACATCTGTAGCTTGCCCAATCAAAAAAACGCTATTCTTCAAGAAGAAGGCCGCCGAAGCACGGCGTGGCGATGGCAAAGTTGGTGGCCAAACACCTCGCAAATCGTGGCCCCCAAGGCGTATCTCCTTCGTTGCGTGGCCCCCAAAAGCGTTGGCCTTTGTGAATTTGGCTTTTTCTCGCAGGTTGCGGACTGGCGGCTTTCGGGCGCACTTTGCAAAAGCAGTCGGAATAATCGCGAGCGCGGAGATCAAAATTTGGGTAGCACGGATTGAGGGTGACGGGATTGGGGGAGATTCAGGATGCCGCGAGGCGAGCTTACGCGCGAGGCCGTTCTCCAGGCCATTGAGGAATTCGATAGCCTGGGTCGCAATGCGTTCTTGGACCGCTATGGGTTCAATGGCGCGCGCGACTATTTCTTGATCCATGAGGGCCGAGCCTATGATTCCAAGGCGGTCGCAGCGGTCGCTAATAAATGGGCACATGGCGGCGGTCGAGCCCTGACGGCGCTGGAACTTAGCGGCGGCCGCACCGATGCCGCGAAAAGGCTTGAGGAATTGGGGTTCGAATTAACGAGCCCAGACCAGAATTACGACTGGTCTTGGGACGAGCATGTTCTCGCGCTCAACCTCTATATGACCAACCCCGTATCGCCGCCCGGAAAGCAAAGCCGGGCGGTGCGAGACTTATCGGCATTGCTTCGATCGATGGGCCGCGAGTCCGGAAGGACAATCAACGCGAGATATCGGAACGCCAACGGCGTTTATATGAAGATGATGAACCTTCGTCGGTTCGATCCTGCGGTCCAAGCGCAAGGCAAATCCGGCCTTGGCCGAGGGAGTAAGGGCGAGGAAGAGGTTTGGAACCGCTTCGCCAATGACCTTTCTGGACTTCGCGATGCTGCCCAGCGAATAAGAGAAGAGCATGAAGAGAGCGGCGGGCCGCCCGGAAATGCTCGGCGGGACCCGGTGTCGAATTTCGCGAACGCACTCGCGGGTTTCAGACAATTGATTGCCGCCAACCAAAAGGGCGAGCCGTTCATCGGCTTCGATCAAGGCGTCGCCGCTGCCTATGAGGCATACAAGCCACGCCTTCGCGAATATGCTCTCGAGCGACTGGCGGCCCATACATGGGATGGCGCCACGATCGGCTCAGGTAAAATACTTGAGCAAGCGATTGCGGCGGTTGAAATTCAGGACGACCGGGTCAACCTCACCAACAATCTCGTATTCTGGCAAAACAGGTTTGGGCACGCCAACCGCGATCATCGCGTCCTGCTGGACGCCCGCCATGATCCTAAGCAGCGACATGAGGTCGAGCAGGCCCTATATGACTTATACCGGGGCGACAGCGCGGAAGGGGCGGTCTTCGACCGTCTAAGCGGGCTGACCGGTCTCAAATACCCACTCGCTGCATACTTCTGGTTCCTTAAGGATTCCGAGCGTTTCCTTCCGATTCAACCGACCGGCTTCGATCAGGCTTTTCGGGAGCTCGGGATTGATCTGGTGACGCTGCGCCAATGCAATTGGAATAATTACCGCCATTACAATGCGGCGATCGAAGCTGTCCGCGAAAAGCTTCAGACCGAAGGAGGGATCGACCGCGTTCGCCTTATCGATGCGCATTCTTTTTGCTGGCTCCTCGTCAAATTGCCGCAGCCGAACTCTTCGGCGCGGAGCGCGACTGACGCCGGTCGATATTTGGGCGCTCGCGCGAAGGTGATCGTGAACATGAGGCTTTCGATCGAGAAGACTGTTCGAAACTCAAATGGCCAGCAGGTCAGCCGGAATCTCAAGAACAAGGATTTGTTGCTGCAATCTCGCGATTTGGACCGGCTCATCGAGCAGCTTCTCGATGTTCAGGAAAACCGCTGTGCGCTGACCGGAATTCCATTCCAGTTCGAGGGCGACGATCGCAATTTTCGCCCCTCTCCCGACCGCATTGACAGCCAAGGCCATTATTCTAGGGACAATCTCCAGATCGTTTGCCAGTTCATCAATTTCTGGAAAAGCGAGACGGAAAATGAAGAATTCAAACGCCTCCTCGCGCGCGTGCGGAACGGTGACGACTAGCTTTTGTTGGCTCGTTGCCGACAGGCCGCTTGGAGCTGGCTGCACGGCAAAAACCGACAATGGCCTGCGTTCAAGGGCTGCCCGCGCGTTTGCGGTCTTTGCGCCCGTGCGATCGCCCTCCCTTGGACGCTATTCCGACTGGCAACGAGGAACACGCAGCCGGGAATCCGACCCACCCGATGCCGGGACTAACTACCTAGGCAGCTCTGGACCGCTGACGGCACGTCCGCTAGAGGAGTTCACAAGGAGATCGGTTATGGAGGCTAAACTGGCGATGTACCCTGGGCTGATTGATTTCCAAGACGGAACTTTATTCGGGAATGACGCTGGTGAGGATGAACTTCCTGAAATTCTGAATTCTTATTTTGTCGATCAAGAAGGGTTTAAGACGTTTCTTTCTAGAGCAGTTCCATTTCAGGTCGCAAGATCGAGAAAAGGGATGGGGAAGTCGGCCCTTCTTTCTAAAATGGCCTACGATCTCGATACAGAGAGCAGCGACGGTATCGTTATAAACGTTACCGGCGCAAAACTGCTAGCCATCGCTGATCCGCCGGCAAATGCCAGCCATTTGATGCTCCAAAACTATTGGACCAAGGTTATATGCGCTCGCATCAACTTTGCCCTTGGTGGAAAGATTGGTTTCGCTTTTTCGGACACATCAATGGCGCTTGTCGAAGCCGCCGAACTTTCAGGCTACAAAGAGCGAAATATAGCGGGCTCGCTTATTCAGCGAATTAAGTCATCAAAAATTCCGATTGAGATAATAACAAAAGAATACCCCAACCATGAGGAGCTATTGAAGCGTGCTCTTGAGGGTAGTCATAATATAAAAGTTTGGCTCTTTGTGGACGATATTGATTCCACTTATGTTGACTCCGAATATCAACAAGCATTAACTTCTACTTTTTTCTCTGCCTGTAGAGCGCTTGCTCGCGAGGTTTCGGGTCTTGCTATTCGCGCGTCGGTACGAACGGACGTGTGGAGCAATCTTCGTAAGAACGAAGACCTCGATAAGTGTGAGCAATATGTAACAGACATAGTTTGGTCATCCGCTAATATCAAAACAATATTGAGTAAAAAGATATTTTCTTATCTTCAGCGAAATGATATTTTGCCGCGTGTCGGTATAGATTATCGACAGGACGCCGACGAACTATTGGAATGTGCGTTCGAGGATCGAATGACATGGGGGCGCGCAAAAGTATCCCCCTTCAGACCTATCCATATTTTGTCAGCTGGTAGGCCGAGATGGATGTCACAGTTATGCCGACTATCAGGCGTCGAAGCTGCCAAAGCGAAAAAACCGTTAATTGAAAAGTCGCACATTAATTCGTCTGAAAAAGTCTACAGTCGACTGAGATTGAATGACATATATAAAGAACATAATCATCAATATGCCGGACTTGAAAAGCTGATCGAGACGTTTTCAAGTAGTCCAGCTCGATATACGACAAATGATCTTCTTTCACAGATTGTTAAAATGTATGTAAACGGTGTCGGAGTTGTCAACATTCCTGAACTGGATGGTGTTAGATATAGTCAGCCGCTGCAGTTGGCACATTTTTTGTATAAGATTGGTTTTATCGTCGGGCGCAAAGATCACGTCGGGAGCTCTGGTAATGCGGATTTCGCCCGGTATGAAGAAAGGCCGGAACTATTAGTCGATGGGCGGAATGCCGATGATGGAATGCTGTGGGAAATTCATCCGGCATATCGAGAAACTTTGAACATCGGTAAGGTTCAAAAGGTCGCATCTGGTGCGCAACAGAGGCGTAATCGCAAACACAACTACAACAAGCCCGCCAAGACCCCTTCCCAAATTGGAAAAAGCCGCCCTCCTAAGCGTTGAAGCTCTTTTGACGAGATGGTGTGTGTTATCCAGCCGAATAATTTTGGCTGCGATTATAAACGTGCTCTCGGCTGTGACTAAGGTTGAGGGATAGCAAGCCTGCAAGTGGCAGCATCGGAATATGCACCCGGCGCGTTCGCCGCCGAACTGTATAAGAAATGGCCTGCCTCGCTCCGCCCTACGGGCACCGCGACGCAGGCCAGTGCTTCATCTGCGATCATACGCAACAAAACGGCTCGGCTCTAACCCCGGCTGGTGAAAACCAGGAGGTCATGTCAGCACGTGTCAGATTGGTTCTAATTTCGATTGCTAATGACGCATCGACATAAGTTCGGTAGGGGGAGGGCAACGGATACAATCGGAGACGGTTATGGCGAACGCTCGTCAAGGGGTTCACGAAAAGAGAGAGCGGGAAGCCAATCGAAGTCGAGCACTGCCGCGCGATAAAACTCTTCATTTTCGGCTAGAGACGACGACGGCAGAAGCGCTTGAAGCTGCGGCCGCTGCGGAACAGCGTTCGGTCAGTGCGTGGGTGGCGATCTGCGTGACGGACCGATTGCGGCAAGAGGGGCGGCTATCTTAGGCTACTTGAGCCTCCAGGGCGGGAACAAGCCCGAAGAGAGCCTCGCTAAACCGCTGCTCTTCTTGCTCTAGATCGAATGCCCCGAGATTAAATGCATACCCTTCCAGTTTGATGCCGTTGATCGTTCCGATCGTGTAAATCCCACCGGCTTTATCCGGTGATTTCTGATGCACCAGAACCACTCGTTCTGTTCGATAACAGATCGCGTACGTGATCGCTTGATTGATGTCATCTCGGTTGGGTTTCTCTTTGTATTTTATTTCCGCAACTACGGTGCGGCCGGGACCGGCGCTGATCACAATATCTGGTTGGGCCATCTGCCCCTGCTTTTGGTCGAAGAGGTAGCGCTTTCCTTCTTTGTTCCCGTCGCGAACAAGAATATTAATCGGGCTCAAGCCCTGGAGCACCCTTCTTAAGTACTCTTCAAACAAATCTTCAAAATTTACGATAAATGACGCAAGAGATACATCTGACCCGGCATACTGCAAAGATATGCCTGTGTCCGACAATACCATAAGAGATATCTCAAGAGCGCGATAATAATAAGACTTTTGGGATTCTATGAGGCTTCGTGAGATCTGTTCATGAACTATGAGTTTGTCCCGGTCATTCATCCTTCCGATGGCGGAGGGGAAATGAAGGAAGTTCTGGTTCATTTCCTTTATCAAGAATTTTCTAGCGGGATTAGTTGGGGCAAGTCGCTGTAAGGCGACCTGCATGGCGGCCTTCAATATCCGGTTACAAGGTATGTCCGAAGTTTGTTCGTGATAGGTGGTTTGGAGAAAATGGTGCTGCCCTCTTCCCCAAGCTCTCAGCGTTCCCGCTACCTCAATCTTACCTTTCGGATGACTGCCAAGGCTCGATTTGGGCATATATGCTTTTAGGAAGCCGCCCCTCAGAACAGGGCGGACTGCATCGTTCAAGTTTATAGCGAGGAATTCAAGAATGCTGTCGCTTGCCAGATTATCGGTGAGATAGAGTCTATCTGTCCCAGCGAGCGTAGAGAGAGATCGCTGTGCCGCATCAAGCACGCGAGACAAATTAGTGACCGGAAGTTTCGGACGAACTTCAATTGAAATTTGTGGGGTGAGAGGAATTAGCCCAATAAATGGTCCGGCCGAGACAACGAGGCGCTTTCGTCTAAATTGAAGAAAGAGCAGCCCCTTTTCCTCAACAAAGGGAAATACTTCTATAGTGCCGTTCCTAGTTATATCAGCGAGGGATAGATCAAGGGATTTCCTCGAGTCGAGCCGATAAAGCATTCGGCCGTCTGACAGCTCCTCGCCAACGGGTACATCATCGCTCATTGGTCGCCCGCTGGGCTGCTGGCGGCGTCGCCTTGGTCTGGTGGGAAGAGACCGGCTTCGCAGGTGGCCCAAAGATCGTCAATTTCCTTCTTGGTTTCTACATCGTAACGAAATCTTTTATGCACTATATGGCTTAACTGGTTCTTCCAAAGGCGACGTGCTCCGGCGCTATCTTTTATACTTCTGAAGAATGCGTGCCCGATTTCAATGTGCCTTTGTAGTTCGATAAAAAACTTAGAAAGTTCACCAATTTCTGCCGGTTTAAGACCATTTTTGTTCAGAAAGTCGCGAAGTTTATTTACATCAGGCTGGAGAGTGACCTTCGCCCAACGCCTCTCCATCGCGGCATCAATTTCATCTACGGATCGATCTTCGGGGTTCATTGTGGCAATGAAGAGGAGCTTTTTGGGAATGACTGCCTTTCTTCCTGATGGAAGAAAGAACTCCGTCCCACGGAGCGAGCCTTCCATATACGTCATGGTTTCACCAAGCACGCGAGCCGGGTCGGTGCGACTGAATTCGTCGATCACTAATACGACGTTTTTGTCTTCTCTTTGGGCAAGCGCTGACATTTCGAGCATATGTTTGTCGGCAAGCCTAAAGCCTTGTCGACCGTCTGGCACATAGCCTTCTACAAAATCTTCGTACTGATATGACGGGTGGAATTGAACTTCTCGTATGCGAGTTCGCTCGCCATCCGTCAGGGCAATCGCGATCTGTCGCGCGTACCAAGATTTGCCCGTTCCAGGGGCACCCATTAGGAGGACGCCGCCCCACCCGTCATCTAGGAGCAGTTTTTTCACTTCCGCTAATATCGGATCGTTGGCGTCTAGTTCTGAGGCTAGTGGCTCTGGTGGAGGCCCAGCCTGAGTAGCGGTGCCATCGTCGTTCAAAATAGCTATCGAGGTCGCTTCTGGGACCCTAGCAAGAATATCTTCCTGCACATCAGGCAACATTTCGGAGATTATCGCGGCGATTGCGGCAAATTCCCTATCGTCGACCAGCTGAACGACCTGAGAGGCATAATTGTTTAGGCCAACAATAGCGGCCTCCGACAATTCTTTCGCATAGGTATATGGAGAGTAATTTAGAAGATCACGCTTCTCGATTGTATCAGAGAGGATCAAAATGTCCTCAAGCGTTATCTTGAATTGCTTGCTTCCGGTATCAACCTTCTCACTGCATCTGGCGAGGGCACGTATACCTTGAGTCCAAGCCGTTTTAACGCCCTTGTTATTATCACTCCCAAGCCAGACCCAAACACGCGAACCAGGCCCAAAGTCTTTCGGGACTTGGGCGCAGGTAAAGCTAACAGGAGAGGGATAGAGTCCTGTCGGGGCCTCGGCCAGCTCGTTCAATAATTGAGCGCTGCTCTGGGCTAGACGAACGAATGCGGGCCTTGGCAAAAACATCTCCTGCTTTCTCTACGGGTGCAGAGGAGGGAGGGTCTTTTTTCCCCGCCAAGCTTTCCAATGCCGAATGCATTGGAGCAAACAACGTCCGCCCCACCGCGTCTGCGCGGCGAAGGATGCCAACGGCGGCGTTAGCGGTCAAGAAATAGCGTTCATCCGGCACTTCATTGTCGAGCAATTGCACGAATCTTGAAGGTATCTCCACCGATGGCGCCGGAGCCGTTGCGCCTTCAAGAATCAGGTCTCCAACAGCCAGTCCGCATCCTTTCCAACGGTAAGCGAACGTACCATTATCGACCTCGGTCATAATCTCGTTAAAGCTGAGAGTTTCAGCGTTCTTTCGCAGATCGGGAGCCATCGCGTGAACTTCTTTCGCAATGTCAGTAGGAAAGGGCTTTGAACGCAGGCTTTTCGCCCCGACGATCCTGTCCGCAACCCACTTCACTACGGGCACCGCGACGGCGTTGCCCACGGCATGATAACGTTCAGAATCAAGCCCCCGAGATGGGGCACGGTAATCATTCCCGGGAATGGTCCACCCTGCTTCGAAACCTTGAAGTCGCTCGCTCTCGCTGGCTGTAGGGCGCCTAACTCTATCACGATATGAGATATAGGATCGAGCCCAGTCGTTGCCTGTATGCCTGCCGGATGTGGCAGCTACGCAATATGCAACCTCGGGAACAATCGCTCCAGTTTTCTTGTGGATGGTTGGAGTTATGAATCCCGCTCGTGCGTTGCCCACCTTTGCGCCAGCTTCTGCTTCAAATAGCGATGCGACAGCCCGACGGACATCATCCTTCCACGCAACCATGAAAACTCGCGATCGGGACTGCGGGGTGCCAAAATAACGAGCATTGAGTACTCGCCATGAAACCGCGTATCCTCGACGGGTTAGCTCTCGCAGAATGATAGCGAAATCGCATCCCTTGTGAGAGTTCAGCAGGCCAACCACGTTTTCCAGCACCAAAACTTCGGGAGGTTGCGCGTCCAGCAGCTCAACCAGTTTGAAAAACAAGCTAGTCTGCGTCCCTTTAAGGCCGGTCCTTCCATGATTTCCCCTAGCAAGGGACACATCCTGACATGGGAAACCAGCGGTCCAAAGATTAGCGCCCGCAAGGTCGTGGGGATCGGCTACGGTGATGTCTTCAATCACCTTGGCCTTCGGCCAATGTCGCCTCAAGACTGATCGACAAAAAGGGTCCAACTCGCACTGGACGGCTACCGTTGCCCCAACCGATTCAAAAGCGATATCGAATCCGCCGATGCCCGCAAAAAGAGACGCAACAACAAATTGCGGAGATGCTGAAGCGGCCTCCCCAGTGAGACCTTCGGCCTCTACCGACTCTTTACGCACATCAAACATTCGCACCTCCGCTTGGCCTCAGAAAAGAGCAGTTCCTGCCGACGTACAAGCCCCTAACCGAGCGCTGACGACAACTTAAGCCCTAACTCTTGCGTGTCAACTTGTATCCGGTTGTATCCATAAAAACGGTTACGCTTGGCGAACTTGGATTTAGCACACTGAGAACAAACTAGGAACATATAATTTCCATTTGCAGGTTCGATGTTGTGATGTCTCACGCTCGGATGAGATCCGATCCCCGGTGTTCTATTCGAACTTCCTCCGCTTGGCTGCCCCTAATTATGGCTACCGCTCTCGGGCGGAACACATTCGAGGCAGAGCGACCGGGAGCGTCGTAAACGCCCCTTTGCTTCCTAGAGATTGCGACGTCGGTCAATCAAAGCGCGTAAGCTCTCAGTTAGTATAAGGGTAGCGGCTCCCACCTTGACGGCTTCAATCTCGCCCTTGGCCACGAGAACGTAGAGAGTACTGCGACTTAATCCAATGAACCTGCAAGCCTCAGGAATACGCATGGCGATCGGTGTAGCGGAATGCGTTGCATCAACAGTTTCGGATTGGGGCGACATGACATCTCCGGATTTGGACGGCAGCGGCGAAAGTAGCTGCATGTCGCGGGCGCGCGACGCGAGCCCCGATTATCCCGAAGTTGTGCGGCCATCGCTAGCCGACGTTTCTACGCCATCACTTCTAATTGTGCGATCAACGTATGTCCGCTGCTCAGGCGCATTCGGACTTCCCCGGCCGGGGACGGATACGCGGGTTTCCGAGTTCATCGCGCCATTTCCAGTGCCAGACAAAAACATGGTGGAATCGCTGGCATTCGAGCCGTTGCGTCTGGCAGATTTCGGCGGTGCCATACGCCTCGCGCCGCAAAAAATCGACCATCGTGTGCGCAAAGCTGGCACGGCTTTTATCTTGCCATAAGCCGCCCCTCCGATTTCAACAGCCGCAACCGCCTAACCTGCCCATAAACGAGCTTCGCAGCAGGACCGTGCGGCGCGGCATCCACACCCAACATTTACCACTTCGCTGTACTCGAATTCGATGACCCGTCGCCCGACCTATCGCCGGACATACCGCAACGTGCCTCGCCGCTCGATAAACCTTCTGGCAGGTGCGGGTCTCGTCGGCGCCATCGCGGGGCTCGGTACTGTCGCAACAACCCCGGAGGGCCGCGACACCATCATGGCGACCGCGAAGGATATCAGTATCGCAACTGGTATGGCGCGCGAGCGCTCTGCAAAGGAGGGCGATTATTGGTCGCGCTGCGATGACGCGCGCGCAGTAGGAGCCGCACCGATCTATCGCGGCGAACCCGGATATCGTGAAGGGCTGGACGCTGATAACGATGGAATAGCTTGCGAACCTTATCGGGGCCAGTGACCCGCCCTCGCATGTCTGAGGTGGCAGCTGTGGTGGCTAGGTCGCGGGGCCGCGATGCTACGCATCGAACCCGTAATTTGGATACACACCTCACGCACGGGTGCATGCAGCTTTTTCGCCACTTTTCGAGAGTGCGATCCGACTACACTCTGGCAGCACCAGCAGAAATCCACGGCATTTAGCCGTTTTTCGAGAGTGCGATTCGCACTCTCCAGGGCGAGGCTATTTGGCTTTGGATCGTCCGCGTGCGGCGGGCTTTCGTCCACCGCCGCGCCCCTTCATTCCGAGCCCGATTTCCTTCGCGAGCACCCGCCGACGTTCCGAATAATTTGGCGCGACCATCGGATAATCCTTCGGCAAGTTCCACTTGGCGCGATACTCGTCGGGCGTCATTTCGAAGTTGGTCATCAGGTAACGCCGCATCATCGTCAGCTTCTTCCCATCCTCAAGACAGACGAGGTAATCGGGCTTAACTGACGCGCGGATCGAAACTGCCGGTTCCTGTTTCACTTCTGGCACAACGGCGTTGCCAAGGCCTGCGAGTGCGTCATGTACCGAGCGGATGATCAACGGGATGTCCGATATGGCAACGCTGTTGTTGCTTACGTGTGCCGCGACGATATCGGCGGTCAACGTAACTAAGGTTTCAGAATCTTCCATCGTCATTTCCTTCAGCGCCAAGCTATTTCATTTGCGCGCCTAGCAGGGCTATGCGCTCTGAACAACGGCACGACCGTCGCGCCCGACTGCTTAGACTGGGATCGGCACCAATTCACGGCCCCGAGAAGTCCAAATATGGCGCGGCAGGTCCGCCGCTCTGGTTTTCGGCCTCGCGTTCGATGCGGTGCCAATGCGCTGCCTCAAAACATGGCAGAAAAGCGCCACTTTCAAGCGGCGAACGCAGGGCGGTGCCGGATCGCTGCCTCCAAAAGTGGCGGAAAAGCTGGATGCACCCGTGCGTGAGGTGTGTATCTAGATTATGGGTCCGATGCGTAGCATCGCGGCCCTGCAACTTCGCGGTTTTCGGCAGAGCTTCAGACGGTAGCGAGAGGCGGGTTCTGGCCCGCGCGCGCTTCGAGTTCGGCAATGCGTTCGGAGCAAATGGCGTGAACGGCGCGACCCAGTTCCTCTACGCAATCACCGAGCCAACGGAGTTCGTCCTCAGTGATGCGGTAGTGCTTCGAATAGCGCGCCTTCACATAAGCCTCTTTGAGCTTCTCGAAACGTGCTCGATCTTCGCGCCGTTCACGAGGCCAGGCATCGACCAGCCGCATATCGAGACGCTCGGCCTGCGTGCGCAGGAAGGCGAGATTGTGAACATGCGGCGTGTAGAAGGTGCGGACGAGCAGGACGCAATGGTAAAGCCGCTCGACCCCTTGATGAAGTTCAAACGCCGCCTTTTTGTAGCGACCTCGCTCGGTGTTTGAGCGAAAATCATCAAAAAATTCGCCCGCGCTGGGAAACCATTCGTCAAAGTATTCCCGCGCCATCGCGAGCGCCTGCTCCGGCGTCTTCGGCTTGGGCGTGTGGAGCGGCTTGTCGTCAAATTCGTGCAGCGCGATGCCGTCCTTGGCCACGTCCATGAAAAAATAGCGGCCATGCGCCAACCCGTCGTTCACCTCCTGCAAGGTGTGGACGATGAAGTTGACCGGCGTGTGCAACGTTTTGTCGATCGCCAGCTCCCGGATAAGCCGGTCGTCCAGCTTGAGCCAGAAATCGACCTTCTCGGTCAGTCGCTTGTCGTTGACCACGATCAGCAAATCAAAGTCCGACCGATAGCCTTTGGCGGTGTGCGGCTCGTCCACCCAGCCGCCGCGCGCATAACTGCCGTACAGGATGATCTTGTCGATCCGGCCCTTCTTCTTCCAGCTCATTGTGCCGAGCGCGAGCGCGTCCTCAAACTCTTCGAAGATGATCTGCTTCACGCGTTCAAGTTCGCGCTGCTTGTTCGCCGGAAGATGATCGAGGTCGGTTTTCATGCTGGTGGCACCCTGTCGAGACGGTGACGGATTGGCAAGGTCGAAGCGCCGTCAGCGGCGCCAGAATTGCCACCACGGATGGTTCTTCTCCGTGGTGCAATCGTCCACCTGCGCGAGTGCCCGCCACATATGGCATTCGACTTCAATGATGCTGATATCGTGTTTGTCGGCAAGTTCGCGGTATGTCAGATCCTCGACGACATGGCCGAGGAAGATCGCGCGCTGCATCGGCATCATGCGGTCAACGGCGCGTTCGTAACGACGCAGCCTGCGCCGCTCGTCCGGGCTCAACGTGTTTCCGCCGGACACCTTAGCCTCGCATCAAATCGAGCTGCACGACGTCGGCGCCGTCGCGGAGCTTGTCGAGGTAATCGGACCACCATTGTGCCATGCGGACGCGCTCATCCCAAAAGGTGCCGCGATTGTACGCCGAGCGAACGCGGTCGGGATCGTGATGGGCGAGGGATTTCTCGATGGCGTCGGGATGCCAGCGACCGGACTCATTGAGCAAAGTGCTGGCGACCGCGCGAAACCCATGCGCGGTCATTTCTTCATTGGTGTAGCCGATCCGGCGTAGCGCTTGGTTCAGCGTGTTTTCGCTCATCGTCTTTTTCGGCGTGTGGAAGGCCGGGAAGAGGTAGGTGGACGGATGCTGGAGCGATTGCAGTTCGCGCAGCAGCTCGACGCTCTGACGCGACAGGGGAGCGGTGTGGGGCCGCTTCATTTTCATCTTGGCGGCGGGAACGTGCCAAACCGCTTCGGCTAGATCGATGTCATCCCATTCGGCGGTTCGGATTTCGCCGGGACGCAGAAAGACGTGCGCCGCCAATTGCAGACCGATCCGCGTTTCGACGCGACCGGAGTAATCGCCGATCGCGCGGAGCAGTTCGCCGACCTTCTTGGGTTCGAGGATTGCGGAGCGATGCCTGACCTTGGGAATGACCAGCGCGCCGCGTAGCACGTCGGCGTGGTTATACTGGGCGCGAAGCGTCGCGATGGCATAGCGAAAGACGCGGCCAGCGAACGAACGGGTCCGCAGCGCCGTTTCGTGATGTCCGCGCCGTTCGATCCGCTTGAGCGCCGCCAACAGCTCGTGTGGAGACACCTCTGCGACCGGGACATGGCCGATGTAGGGATTGAGGAGATCGCGGAACCAGCGCAGTTTGCTGATTGTAGCAGGCGACTTTCCCTCAACAGCCATCTTCTCAATATATTCGTCGGCAACAAGGCGGAACGTGTTGCGCGCCTCCGTCATCGCCTTGATCTTCGCTTCGCGCCGCTGCTTGCCGGGATCGACGCCCTCAGCGATCTTCTTCCGGGCCTCGTCGCGTTTCTCCCGCGCGGCTTTCAGACTGACCTGTGGGTATTTCCCAAGCGCCAGCTTCTTCTCCCGGCCATCTATCCGGTATTTGAGACGCCAAAGGAGCGATCCGTTAGGCTGGACGAGGATAAACAGCCCGTCGGTATCGGACACCTTATAGGGCTTTGCCTTGGGCTTGAGATTTTGGATTTGAATGACCGTCAGCATGGCAACTCCAATTCAGGACTCGAACTGGTCAATCGCCGAAAAAAATGGCCCCCAAAGAGGGTCAGACAGCCACGGATTTGCGTGGACGCGCACAGACGATCAACGCCTTGCGTGTAGCACATCAGAGCTAAAAAATGAAGGTTTTCCGCCACTTATCGGGACGGGGACTGGTGCCGCTTACAGGACTCGAACCTGTGACCCCATCATTACGAATGATGTGCTCTACCAACTGAGCTAAAGCGGCAACGAGGGGCGCCACTAGCAGCGCCTCCGGGTGAAAACAAGCGTCCTTGCGCACGATAGCGTGTTCGCGTTTGGAGCCGCAAGAGGTGAGGTGGCCCGTCGCGCAATTCTAACCCAGCGGCAATTCGGTCGTCGCCTTGATTTCGGACAGCGCCACGGTCGAGTTGATTTCCTGCACCCCGGGCAGCTTGCTCAGCTGGTCGAAGAAGAAGCGTTCATAGGCGTCGATATCCTTCGCCACGATGCGCAGCATGAAATCGGTCGTGCCCATCAGCACATAAGCGTCGAGCACTTCGGGAAACCCGCGGATCGTGGCACTGAATTCGTCTAGGTTGGCGCGGCCATGGGCGTTGAGCTTCACCTGCGCGAAAACATGTGCGTTGAGCCCGACCTTGCGCCGGTCGATGATCGCGACGCGTTTCTTGATGAACCCCTCGCGCTCGAGGCGATCGATGCGGCGCCAGCACGGCGACACCGACAGCCCGACGCGCTCGGCGATCTCCGCCGTCGTCTGATTCGCGTCGCGCTGCAATTCGCGGAGAATTTTTATCTCGAATGGATCCAGATCGGTCATTATATTCTCATATCGCAAATATCTGGATCATAATATCCCATAATCGCCTCTCGCTGCCGATAATCGATCAAGCTTGCCCAAAACGGAAATGCGACAACCGGCGCTCAATCGAAGGAGAGTGTTTCATGGTCGTCCGTCTTTCCCGTCTGGCTCCGCCGCTCGAATGCGTACGCCTTTATGATCTGGAAGCGGGACTCGACGGCTTCATTGCGATCCACTCGACCGCCTTGGGGCCGGGGGCCGGCGGTTGCCGCCTGTGGTCCTATTCCGATGCGAGCCACGCGCTCGCCGATGCCGTCCGGCTTGCCGAGGGCATGAGCTACAAGAATGCGCTCGCCGGGCTGCCGCTTGGCGGTGCGAAGGCGGTGCTGCGGCGGCCCGAGGGCGAATGGGACCGGGTCGCGCTGTTCCGGGCGTTCGGCCGTGCGGTCGAACAATTGGGCGGGCTGTATGTGACGGCCGAAGATGTCGGGACGTCGGTCGCCGATATGCAGGAGGTCGCGACCGCTTCGCGCCACGTCGCGGGCTTGCCGTCCGCAGAGGGGCGCGCGGGCGGCGATCCGTCGCCATGGACCGCGAAAGGTGTATTCGACGCGATGCAGGTCGCGGCGGAGTTTGCGCTGGGGAGGGGGCTTGAGGGCCTGACCGTCGCGGTGCAGGGCACCGGCAATGTCGGCGCCGACCTTTGCCGCCGCCTCGCCGATGCCGGCGCGCGGCTTGTGATCGCCGACGTCAACCCCGTGCGCCGCGACCGGTTGCAGGCGGTGCATGGTGCGAAGGTCGTCGATGTGTCCGAAATCGCGTCGGTCGATGCCGATATCTTCGCGCCCTGCGCGCTCGGCGGTGCGCTCGATCGCGAGAGCGTCGGGCGGATGAAAGCGAAGCTCGTGTGCGGCGCCGCGAACAACCAGCTTGCGACGCCCGACGTCGCGGGGCTGCTGCTCGACCGCGGCATCGCCTATGCGCCCGACTATGTCGTCAATGCTGGCGGGATCATCAATGTTTCGGCCGAATATCTGGGCGAGGACGAGCGCGATGTCGCGGTTCGGGTAGCCGGGATCGGGCCGCGCGTCGGGGCGCTGCTCGAACGCGCGGCGCGCGAAGGCCGCTCGCCCGCGGTGGTCGCCGACGAAATGGCCGAGGCGGTGATCGCCAGCGCGCAGCGTGTGGCTGCCTGATGCATCGTTTCCGGATCGATGCGATCCTCGACCCGCAATCGCTGCTGCGTGTCGCGGGATATTTCGCGCAACGATCGATCGTCCCCGACGAGATGAAGATGCATGTCCTGCCGGGCCATATGCGGATCGATGTGACCGTCGGAGGCCTCGATACCCGGCAGGCGAGGGTGATTGCGGCAAAGCTGGGCGAGGTGGTTGCGGTGACCGGGTCCGAGCTCGAGGAACTGGCGGCCTAGAGGGGCGATGGCGGCCCGTAGCGAACGGAGCCAAGCTCAGCTACGGGCCGCAACAGTATCTCTACTGCTTTGGTAGAGTGACAGCAGGGCGATTGCCTGGCTAGACTGCGGGCATTCGAAACAGCGCAGCAACCACTCGATTCATCGCCTCATGCCGCAGAAGCAGAAGATCAGAACCGGACTCATCATCCGCCACGTCCCGCATGAGGGGATCGCGGGCTATCGCGCGCCGATCGAGGCCGCGGGATATGATCTTGCGCGGATCGATGTCTGCGATCCGGGCTTCGGCGCAGTCGACCTGGCCGAACCCGATCTGCTGATCATGATGGGCGGACCGATGGGGGTGTATGAGCAGGACCGGCATCCGTGGATCGCGTGCCAGATGCGGCGGCTGGCGCGGCGGCTCGATGCCGGGCGGCCGACGCTCGGCGTCTGCTTCGGGGCGCAGATGATGGCCGCGGCGATGGGCGCGCGCGTCTATCCCGGGCCGGCGAAGGAGGTCGGATTTCATCCGCTGACCTTCGTCGATGTCACCTCGCCGCTGCGCCATCTTGCCGATGTGCCGGTGCTTCACTGGCACGGCGACACTTTCGACCTTCCACGCGATGTCGAGCTTCTGGCGTCGACCGCGGCCTATCCGCATCAGGCGTTCCGCCGCGGCAACAATATATTGGCGCTGCAGTTTCACGGCGAAATGGGCCTCGATCCGCGCTTCGACGAATGGCTTCGCCAATGGCCCGATGCGCTGGCCGAAACCGGCGGCTGCGTCGACGGGATGCGCGACCTCCATCGGCGGCATGGTCCCTCGGCCGTCGTGGCGGGGCGGGCGATGATCGCCGAATGGCTGGCCGGCCTGTCGGACTGACCCAAATTTTCTTTCGTCAGGACGAGGCGGCACCCGCTTGCCTCGCTCGCGGGCGCGTGCAAGGGGCGCCTGACGGGTAGCCGGAGGCGAGACGATGCAGTTCGACGTGGTGATAGTGGGCGCGGGGCATGGCGGGGCGCAGGTGGCGATCATGCTGCGCACGCAAAAGTTCGAAGGCAGCATCGCGATCATCGGCGAAGAGCCCGAGCTTCCCTATGAGCGTCCGCCCTTGTCGAAGGAATATTTCGCGGGCGAGAAAGAATTCGAACGAATCCAGCTGCGCCCCGCCAGATATTGGGACGAGCGCGAGGTGACGATGCTGCTCGGCAAGCGTGTCGCCAGCGTCGATCCGGCCGCGCACAATGTCACCACCGATGGCGGCGAAACGATCGGCTATGGCAAGCTCGTCTGGGCGACCGGCGGCCACCCCCGGATGCTGCCGATCCCGGGCGGCGACTTGCCCGGCGTGCAGGGCGTGCGCACGCGCGCCGATGCCGATGCGATGAAGGCGGCGTCGGAGACGGCAAAGCAGATCGTCGTGATCGGCGGCGGCTATATCGGGCTCGAAGCCGCGGCGGTCCTCACCAAGGCGGGCAAGAAGGTCGTGCTGCTCGAAGCGCAGAATCGCGTGCTCGCGCGTGTCGCGGGCGAAGAGCTGTCGCGCTTCTACGAGAAGGAGCATCGCGACCATGGCGTCGAACTGCACCTCGGCGTTTGTGTCGATGCGATCGAGGGAACCGACCGCGTCAGCGGCGTCCGGCTCTCCGACGGCGAAATCATTGCCGCCGACCTCGTGATCGTCGGCATCGGCATCGTCCCCGCGGTCGAGCCGCTCGTCGCCGCCGGCGCCGATTGCGGTAACGGCGTGCGCGTCGACCGGTTCTGCAAGACGAGCCTGCCCGACGTCTATGCGATCGGCGACTGCGCGGCGCATGTGAACGACTTTGCCGAAGGAGCGGAGATTCGGCTTGAGTCGGTCCAGAACGCCAATGATCAGGCCAATGTCGTCGCCAAGGGCATCGTCGGCGACGAGGCCGCCTATCATGCGATCCCGTGGTTCTGGTCGAACCAATATGACCTCAAGCTGCAGACCGCGGGCCTGTCGACCGGGCACGATCAGGCAGTCCTGCGCGGCGATCCCGCGACGCGCAGCTTCTCCGTCGTCTACCTCAAGGCGGGCAGGGTCATCGCACTCGACTGCGTCAACGCGACCAGGGATTACGTCCAGGGCCGCATGATCGTTACCGCAGGCCTGATGGCGACGGCAGAACAGCTTGCCGACAGCGAAACCCCGCTGAAGGCGCTGCTCCCCGCCTGACGCCACATCGGCTATGCGTCAATCGGCGGCGGTTCATCGCCAAGCGCCCGCTTCAGCGTCGCCTTGATATTGCGGAGCAGTCGGCGCAGCGCGATGATCACGATGACCGCCGCCACCGCGAGCAGGATGGCGATGACGATCGCGAGCGGCGGGTAAGCGATAGCGAGCGCGAGCAACCCGCCCGTTGCGACATCTTCGCCCGTCGACACCACGGCGTTGCTGAACGGTTCGGGGCTGACATTGACGACCGCGCGCGTCGTCGCCTTCGCGCCGTGGCTCAGCAGCGCGCCGCCGCCGCCCAGCAGGAACGCGATGACCTGCCATGCCGGGTCCGAGGAATCGACGAGCGCCAGCGCGAGCAGCGCGCCGCCGAGCGGGCGGATGATGCTGTGGACCGTGTCCCAGATCGAATCGACCCAGGCGATCTTGTCGGCGAGGAATTCGGCAAGGGTGCCGACCGCCGCGACCCCCAGAACCCAGGGGTTGGCGAGCACCTGAAGCGCTGCAAGATGTTCGGGCAGCGGCAGCCAGCCGAAATGCATCGCGGTGCCGGTGGCCAATATGGTCAGATAGAGCCGCCAGCCGGCGAGGAGGCTCAGACTGCCGGCGACGCCCAAAATCTCGACGATTCCCAATATCCTGCTCCCCGTCCCGGATCCCTCGGTCGTGCGTCATCTTGCACCTGCGGGTGCGCGCCCGCAATGCCGGGATGACAAGGTGCGGCGGCGCGGTTATCGATCAGACCATGACTGATGCATCTTTGCCGCCGCCGCCGACCGAGGTCTTGCCCGACGGTGCCATCCCCGCGGCGACGCTTGTCATCATGCGGCCCGCCGATGGCGGCGGACCCGACGAGATTTTGATGGTCAAGCGGTCGACGAGCATGGCTTTCGCGGCGGGCGCGGTGGTGTTTCCCGGCGGCCGGGTCGATCCCGACGATTACCGGGTGGCACGTCTTTATGGCGTCGGCGTCGATGAAGCCGACGGCGCGGCGCGGGTCGCGGCGCTGCGCGAGACGCTCGAGGAAACGGGGCTTGCGGTCGGCTGGCCGGGGCTCGCCGAAAACGATGTCGCCGATGTGCGCCGGGCGTTGCTTGCCGGGACCTTGCTGTCCGACATCCTCGCGGCGCGCGGCGAGCGAATCAAACTGGAATCATTCGTCCCTTTCGCGCGGTGGTGCCCGAACTTCAAAGAGGCGCGCACCTTTGATACGCGTTTCTATGCCGTCGCCGCGCCGCCGCACGGTCATGAGCTTACCGTCGAGGAGGCCGAGCACAGCCATATTTTCTGGGCCAGCGCGAAGGACACGCTGGCGATGGCCGACAGCGGCGAAGTGGCCGTGATCTTTCCCACTCGCCGCAATCTCGAGCGCCTCGCGAGCACCGCCGATTTTTCCAGTTTTTCCGAGCATTGCGGCCAGTTTCCGGTCGAGCTGGTGACCCCCTGGATCGAAGATCGCGACGGGCAGGCCTTTCTCTGCATTCCCGAGCATCTGGGTTACCCTGTCACGAGCGAATCCTTTGAGCGCGTACGGCGCGGATGAAACGGGGTCGATGCAACAACTTTTTCCTTATTTAGAATTTACTAAGAATTGGCGGGGTAGGGCAAAACGTCGTTGCAATTGCTGTATGCTGTGCCTAAGAGGGCCCTGCAGAAGCAGACCGGGGAGTGATCTTCGGTGTGATTCGACAAAAGTAATCCAGTGGACGGAGAATATGATGAACCTGCTTAAGAAGGCTGCGATCTCTCTCGCAGCAACCTCGATGATCGCGGCGCCGGTCGCCGCTTCGGCTGCTCCCGCAGCAACCGCAGCTTCGGCTGTTGATGGCCAGAGCGAACTCGAAGGCAGCACCAGCTGGATCATCGCTATCCTCGCTCTCGTTGCTGTCGTTGGCGGCATCATCATCGCGTCGGACAACGACGACGATTCGCCGACCAGCCCGGGCTGATCTGGCTAACCAGAGTTTTTCAAAGGGCTCCGAGCTTCGCTCGGGGCCCTTTGTCTATTCCGGCGCGTAAATTTCCGCAGTCACCGCTCAACGCGCGGCTCGATGCGAATTAGAGCGTGACGGCCCGGTTCGCCCGCGACCGCGCGAGCGGGATCGCCTGCCGGGCCCGCTGCATCGCTGCCGCATCGACGGGCGCCAGCGCCAGCGCATAGCCCTTCCCGCCGACATCCGCTGTTGCCCCTGCGTCGGCGAGGATCACCCCCCACGGATCGACCGCCACGCTGTGACCATAGGTCTGCCGGCCATCCTGATGCGTGCCGCTTTGCGCAGCAGCAAGGACATGACAGCCGGTCTCGATCGCCCTTGCGCGCATCAGGACGTGCCAATGCGCATCGCCCGTCGACACGGTGAAGGCCGCAGGGATCGCGATCAGTGTCGCGCCGTGATCGACCAGCGCGCGATAGAGCTCCGGAAAACGCAGATCATAGCAGACGCTGAGCCCCAGCTGTCCCAGCGGCGTATCGACGACAGACAGCGTGGCACCCCCGGCATAGGCTGCCGATTCCTGCCAATTCTCACCCGATGGCAGGGTGACATCGAACATATGCACCTTGTCATAGCGCGCGCGGATGCTGCCGTCGGCGGCAATGACATGGCTGCGGTTCACGCGCCGCTCGCCATCGTCGGCGAGGAGCGGAATCGACCCCGAATGCAGCCATATCCCATGCTTTTGCGCGATCGTCTGGAGCGCCGCGGGCCACGGACTGTCGGCTTCGCGGGCGATATGCGCACCCGATCGCGCGCGATCGCGGTCGAGCAGCATCGACATTTCGGGCAGGAACGCCATCGCGGCGCCGCCCGCGGCCGCTTCGCCGACGGCATGGTCGATGGTCGCCAGATTCACGGCGGGGTCGATGCCGCTCGTCATCTGGACCAGTGCGGCGAGCGGGGCGGGGTGATTGTCCATAACAGCTGGCTAAGCCCGCGGCGACCACAGGACAAGCGCTCGTGACAGTTCAGTGGCCAGCAAGGTTCGAAGGCGATAAGATGCGCCGATGTTATATTTTTCCGCGCGCGCGCCGCTTCGTTTGACCCGATCCCTCCTTTTCGCCGGCGCTGCCGCCGCTTTGCTGCTGGCCGGGCCCGTTGCCAGCGCGCAAGGTGGCGCACCGACAAATGCGGGCATGCAGGCGAAGAGCGGCGACTGGCTCTATGTCGGCAGCGACATTCCGCGCGATACGGCGTGGCAATTCGGCGTCCTCCCCAACGGCGTGCGCTATGCGGTGCGCAACAACGGCGTCCCCCCCGGGCAGGTCTCGATTCGCGTCCGCATGGATGTCGGCTCAATGTTCGAAACCGAGCAGGAGCGCG
Organism: Sphingopyxis sp.; assembly: GCA_051861185.1. Classification (GTDB taxonomy): domain Bacteria; phylum Pseudomonadota; class Alphaproteobacteria; order Sphingomonadales; family Sphingomonadaceae; genus Sphingopyxis. The sequence continues at coordinate 8,038 of JBIMKQ010000021.1, read as the reverse complement.
GCTACGCCCATTTGCTCGAGCATCTGACCTTTCGCGGTTCGGAGCATATTCCCGACGGCGAAGCCAAGCGCATCTGGCAGCGGTTTGGCGTCACCTTCGGCAGCGATTCGAACGCGCAGACGACGCCGACCCAGACGGTGTACCAGCTCGATCTGCCCAGCGTTACGCCCGCCAACCTCGACGAGAGCATGAAATTGCTGTCGGGCATGGTCCGCGAACCGCGCATCTCCGAACTCGCGGTTGCTGCCGAGCGCGGCGTCGTCATGTCCGAATTGCGCGAATCGGACGGTCCGCAAAAGCGGATCGCCGACGCGACCAATGCGCATCTGTTTGCCGGCCAGCTGCTCGGCGACCGTTCGCCGATCGGCACGACCGCGTCGCTGGGCAAGGCGAGCGCCACCTCGGTCACCGCCTTTCATAACCGCTGGTATCGCCCCGACCGCGCGGTCGTGGTCATCGTCGGCGATGCCGACCCGGCCGTGCTCGCCGGGCTCGTCGCAAAATATTATGGCGACTGGAAAGCCGACGGCCCGAATCCGGCCAACCCCGATTTCGGCAAACCCGACCCCAAAGCACCCGCCGCGCGCGAAATCGTCGAGGCGAATCAGCCGCTCGCGCTGACGCTGGCTATGGTGCGTCCATGGAAAAAGCGGATCGACACGGTCGAGAACACCCGGCGCCTCTATCTCGAGTTCATCGCGCAGGCGCTCGTCAACCGGCGGCTGGAAAATCGGGCGCGTAGCGGCGGCAGCTATCTGGTCGCGACGGTCGAGCAGCAATATGTGAGCCGCAGCGTCGATGTGACGATGGCGTCGATCGTTCCGCTCAGCGACTGGAAAGCGGCGCTTGCGGACGTCCGCGGCGTGATCGCCGATGCGGTCCGCACGCCGCCGTCGCAGGCGGACATCGACCGCGAAGCCAACGAGATTCAGGCGTTTCTGGTCAAGGAACTGGAAAATGCGCGGAACGAGCCGGGCGCGCGTCTCGCCGACGACATGGTGCGTGCGGTCGATATTGGCGAAACGGTGACCAGCCCGCAGGGGCAGGTCGACATGTTCAAGGCGATCCGCGCATCTGCAACGCCAAAGGTGATGCTCGACATCAGCAAGGCGATTTTCGCTGCGCCCGTAACGCGCGTCGTGCTGACGACGCCGACCGCGGCGGGCGGCGATGCCGCCGTGCTCGCGGCGCTGAAGGCGCCGGTGACCGCGCGCGACGACCGGCTCGCGACGGTAAAGGCCGATTTCAAACAGCTGCCCGCTCCTGGCAAGCCGGGCACGATCGCCTCGACGAGCAATATCCTTGGCCTGCGCGCCGAACGCATCGAATTTGCCAATGGCGTCACCGCGTTGATTTCGAACAACAAGGTCGAACCGGGCAAGGTTCGCGTCAATGTGCGCTTCGGCACCGGCAACCGCAGCGTCGCTGCCGATGCGCCGAACCTGCTGTGGACCGGCGATTATGCCCTGGTCGCGAGCGGGATCGGGCCATGGGGTCAGAATGAGATCGATCAGCTGACCAACGGGCGGCAGATCCAGATGAACTTTGCGATCGACGACGATGCGTTCGAACTGTCGGCCGAGAGCAACCCGGCCGACCTTGCCGACCAGATGCGACTGATCGCTGGCAAATTGGCTCAGCCGCGCTGGGATCCGGCACCGATCGAACGGCTGCGCATTGGCTTTTTGACCGGATACGACCTGAATGACGCCACCCCCAATGCGGTGCTCGACCGCAATTTGCGCGGCTGGCTGACGAACAACGACGCACGCTGGGCCGCGCCCGACAAGGCGCAGATCGAAGCGCTGACCCCGGCGGCCTTCCGCGCCTTCTGGGAACCGCGGCTCGCCAGCGGACCGATCGAAGTGCAGATTTTCGGCGACCTCGAAACGGTCGATTATCGCAAGATCCTCGCCGAAACGCTCGGCGCCCTGCCGCCGCGCGGGACATTGGCGCCGCCCGCCGGGCAGCGCGTCGATTTTGCCAGGCATGTCACGGTTCCCGAGATTGCCTATCATCGCGGTCAACAGGGCCAAGCGGCAGCGATGACCGCCTGGCCGACCAGCGGCGGCCTTGCCAGCCCGCGCGACGCGCGCGGGCTCGAAGTCCTCGCGGCGATCTTCAACGACCGCCTCTTCGACCGGCTCCGCGCCGAACAGGGGGCGAGCTATGGCCCCGTCGTCGACAGCCATTGGCCGACCGGGTTCGACACCGGCGGATATCTGCTCGTCGGCAGCCTGCTCGCGCCGAAGGATCTCGATCGGTTCTACGGTATTGCGCGGGATATCGCGGCCGACCTCGTGACAAAGCCGGTCACTGCCGACGAACTGACGCGCAACGCCGGCCCGATCCGCGAACAGGTTGCGCGCGCTTCGACGGGCAATGTCTATTGGATGTTCCTGCTCGAAGGCGCGACCCGCGACCCGCGTGTCACTGCGGCGGCGCTGTCGATCCAGGATGATATCTCGGCGGTTACTGCCGCCGACGTCCAGCGGCTGGCGCGGCAATATCTGACGCCCGAACGCCAATGGTCGCTGGCGATTCTGCCCAAGGGGATGACATTGGCCGACGCCTCGGCGTTGGGAGCGGCGTCGGCGTCGGCGCCGGCAGCAGGCGGGCGCTAGGCGTCGCTGCCGGCCACGGGTCGCCGCGTCCGCCGGATGCGGGGCTCGTGCTCCAGCTTGCCCTTCGTCATGATGTCGTGCCGCATTTTGGCGCGTACGTCATGGATCGACGCGATGACGGGCCCCATCGCAACGCCCAGGTCGATCAACACCGCTTCGGCCAGTTGCAGCGAGCTTTCGAGCGTCTCGGGAACCGCATCGCTCGCGCCCGCCTGATAGAGGACCGCGGCATGGTCGGCGTCGCGCGCGCGGCTGATGATCGGCAGCTCGGGATATTTCTGGCGCAGCTGGCGCGTCATGCGGAGCTGTTGCACCGGATCGTCCATGGTGAGGACGACCGCGTTGGCGGTCTCGATGCCCAGCTTGTCGAGGGCGCCCGGCCGCGCGACGTCGGCAAAGCGAACGATGAAGCCGTCGCGCCGCGCCGCGGCAACGGTGTCGATGTCGGCGTCGACCGCCATATAGGGCCGCCCATGTTCGCGCAGCAATTCGGCGACGGTGTGGCCGACGCGGCCAAAGCCGACGACGACGGTGCGACCCTCGGGTGTTTCCTCGGGCTGTCCTTCGCCGGTCCGCATCTCGATCCGCCGCGCGATATCGTGGCCGATACGCGCCAGCAAAGGCGTGATCGTCAATCCGATCGCGGTGACCAGCTGCCAGAATTCGGCCGAGCTGCGGCTGATGATCTGCGCCTGCAGCGCCGTCGCGAGCACGATCAGGGTCGTTTCGGACGGGCTCGACATCAGCAAACCGACCTCGGCCGCGGTGCCGCGCCGGGCAACATTGGAAAAGCGAAGCAGCGCCGCGGTGACGAACGCCTTGATGGCGATGACGCCGACGACTGCGACGATCAATTGTGGCCATTGCTCGGCGATTGTCTTGAGGTTCAGTCCCATCCCGACACTGATCAGGAACACCCCGAGTGCGAGCCCCTTGAACGGCGCGGTGATCGCCTCGACCTCGTTATGATATTCGGTTTCGGCGATCATCAGCCCCGCGAGCAGTGCGCCGACGATCGGTGACAGCCCGACAGCCGCGGTCGCCATCGCCGCGACGATGACGACGAGCAGACTGGCGGCGAGGAACAGTTCGGGGTCCTTGGCGCGCGCGGCCTGCGCAAAAATGCGCGGCAGCAGGAACCAGCCCGCGACCGCGAGCACCGCAACGACAACGACGCCCTGCCACAGGGTGGTCAGCAGCACCTCGGTGTTGTCGGCCGCGGCGTTCGGCGCGAGCGCGCCGAGGATGAAGATGATCGGGACGATCGCCAGATCCTCGAACAACAGCATCGAGAAGGAGGCGCGGCCGACCGCCGATTTGGTGCCCGCGATCGGCAGCACCAGCGCGGTCGACGACAGCGCGAGCGCGATCCCGAGCCCGAAAGCGGCGGGCGTCGAATAGCCGCCGACCAGTTTGAGCGCGACGCCGAGGATCAGCCCGCCGAGCAGCAGTTCGGCGGCGCCGATCCCGAACACCAGCTTTCTGAGTTGCCAAAGGCGACGGAACGACAGCTCGAGCCCGATCGAGAAGAGCAGCAGGATGATGCCGAATTCGGCGAAGAGCGCGATGTCGTCGGTCGATCCGATCGTGATATGTTTCAGCCACGGATAATCGCCCGCCAGCGCGCCGAGCCCCGACGGTCCGACGAGCAGGCCGACGAGGATGAACCCGATCACGGGCGGCAGGCGAAAGCGCGCGAACGCCGGGATCACGATGCCCGCGGCGCCGAGGACCACCAGCGCATTGCCGATGGCGGAGGTTTCTGCTTCCGATACCATAAGGGCCGACCTTATGCAGGCCGGCCCCGATTGGCTAGAGGACTAACCCAACCTTTTTGGTTGTTTTCAGCTGCCCATCTTCTTTTCGAGATTTTCGACGATCGCCTCGAAGAAGCCTTCGGTGGTCAGCCAGTTCTGGTCGGGACCGATCAGCAACGCCAGATCCTTGGTCATCTTGCCGCTTTCGACCGTCGCAACGCAGACCTTTTCGAGGTCGTCGGCGAATTTGATCAGCTCGGCATTGTCGTCGAGCTTGCCGCGATGCTTCAGACCGCCGGTCCACGCAAAGATCGACGCAATCGGGTTGGTCGAGGTCGCCTTGCCCTGCTGATGCATACGATAGTGGCGGGTGACAGTGCCGTGCGCGGCTTCGGATTCGACCGTCTGGCCGTCGGGGGTCATCAGCACGCTGGTCATCAGGCCGAGCGAGCCAAAGCCCTGCGCGACGGTGTCCGACTGGACGTCGCCATCGTAATTCTTGCAGGCCCAGACAAACTTGCCCGACCATTTGAGCGCCGATGCGACCATGTCGTCGATCAGGCGATGTTCGTAAACGATGCCCGCGGCGTCGAAATCGGCCTTGAATTCGGCGTTGAAAACTTCCTCGAAGATGTCCTTGAAGCGGCCGTCATAGGCTTTCAGGATCGTGTTCTTGGTCGACAGATACACCGGCCACTTGCGCGCGAGGCCATAGTTGAGGCTGGCGCGCGCGAAGTCGCGGATCGAATCGTCGAGGTTGTACATCGCCATTGCGACGCCCGACGAGGGAAACAGGAACACTTCTTCGTCGATGACCTTACCGTCTTCGCCCTCGAACACGAGGCGCAGTTTGCCGGGGCCGGGGACACGGAAGTCGGTCGCCTTATACTGGTCGCCGAACGCGTGGCGGCCGACGACGATCGGGTCGGTCCAGCCGGGGACGAGCCTGGGCACGTTCTTCATCACGATCGGTTCGCGGAACACGACGCCGCCCAGAATGTTGCGGATCGTGCCGTTCGGCGACTTCCACATCTTTTTCAGGCCGAATTCCTCGACGCGCTGTTCGTCGGGGGTGATCGTCGCACACTTCACGCCGACGCCATGCTTCTTGATCGCATTGGCGGCATCGACCGTAATCTTGTCATCGGTCTGGTCGCGCATCTCGATGCTCAGATCGTAATAATGCAGGTCGATGTCGAGATAGGGGAGGATCAGCCGTTCGCGGATCCACTGCCAGATGATCCGGGTCATTTCGTCGCCATCGAGTTCGACGACCGGGTTGGCTACCTTGATCTTGCCCATGCTTACAGCCTTTTTCCTTGGGGAGTCGGAGTTGCAGCGGGCCTTAGGCAAAGCAGGGCGATTGATCAACTGCCCCGTCGTTTCCCGACTTGTGCCCCGATGGCAACGAACGCCGCGCCTTATCCGTTGTCAGTGCAGATGCTGCACCCTAGAAGAACGTCCATGTCCAATATCATATCCTCGAACCGCCCCGGTGGCGGCATCAAGTGGCAGTGGCCGTCGATCCATCCCGAAGGCCGCAAATTCCTTCTGATCGCCGGTATCGTCACCCTCTGTTTCTGGCTGCTTGGCTGGGAGATCGTCGGCTGGCTGATGCTCGGCGTCACTGTGTGGGTCGGCGCCTTCTTTCGCGATCCGGTGCGTGTCACGCCTGCGGGGGGCGATGTCATCATTGCGCCCGCCGACGGGCTCGTCACCCAGATCGCGGAGGTTCCGCCGCCGCCCGAAATCGCCGGCCCCGACGGGCTGGGCGCCGCGCCGATGCTCCGCGTCTCGATTTTCATGAGCGTCTTCGATGTCCACATCAACCGCACGCCCGTTGCCGGGACGCTGCGCAAGCTCGTCTATGTTCCCGGCAAGTTCGTGAACGCCGATCTCGACAAGGCGAGCGAAGAGAATGAGCGCCAGCATTTCGTCGTCGAACGCGCCGACGGCGTGCGCATCGGCTTCACCCAGATCGCCGGCCTCGTCGCGCGGCGCATCATGCCCTTCGTCACCATGGGCAACGAACTCACGACCGGCCAGCGCGTCGGCCTGATCCGCTTCGGCAGCCGCGTCGATGTCTACCTGCCCGCGGGAACCACGCCGCAAGTGCTGCTCGGTCAGCGCACCCTCGCTGGCGAGACCGTCGTTGCACGGATCGGTATCGCCGAGACGATCGACGGCATCGGACAATGAAGTGACCGACCCCATGGTGAGCGAGAACGAGCAGATCATTCCCGACGCCGCGGGGCGCCGCATCGCCGGGGTCAGCCTGCGCGCCTTTGCGCCCAATGCGATCACCATCCTTGCGCTCTGCTCGGGGCTGACCGGCGTCCGGTTTGCTATCGGCGGCGAATGGGCCGCGGCGGTGACGATGATCATCGTCGCCGGCGTGCTCGACGGCATGGACGGCCGCATCGCGCGGCTGCTGCGCGCGCAGAGCAAATTCGGCGCCGAGCTCGATTCGCTGTCGGACGTGATCGCCTTTGGCGTCGCGCCGGCGATGATTCTTTTTCTCTGGTCGCTCGCCGATGCGCCCAAATTCGGCTGGACCGCCGCGCTGGCGCTGGCCGTGTGCTGCGCGCTGCGCCTTGCGCGCTTCAACTCGCGCATGGATGCCGATTTTCAACCGCACAAGTCGGCGGGCTTCATGACCGGCATTCCCGCACCCGCGGGGGCCGGACTGTCGTTCGTCCCCGTCTATCTGTGGCTGGTGACCGGCAACGACCTGTTCCGCGAATGGTATGTCGTCATGCCATGGGCGCTCGGCGTCGCGATGCTGATGATCTCCGCGATCCCGACCTACAGCTGGTCGTCGATCCGGCTGCGCCGCTCATGGCGTTTGTTCGCGCTGGCGGGTGTCGGCTTGCTGGGCGCTGCGCTCGTCACGGCGCCGTGGCAGACGCTGCTCGCTGTGTGCATACTCTATGTGATCGCGCTGCCCTTCGGCCTCGCGAGCTATGCGAAGGTCAAGCGGCGCGGCTGAGCGCCGGCTGCATGCGACCCGCGGCGCGGACAGGGCGGGGAGTGTCGCGGCGCGCCGGCGACCGGCGCAGCGTCATTTTCTGCGGAACGGGACCCGACTGCGGTGCAGAATCGACCGGGAAGGCGCCTTCGCCGAGCAGCGCCGAGAGAATCGCATTCTCGTTATTTTTGAGCATGGCCAGGATCACCGTGACGCCGAGACCGGCGGCGAGGGTGAAGAGGAGAGCGGCTGCGACCTGAACCATGACTTGTCCTTTCGGCTTTCGTGTGCGAAACCTTTGGTTAACCCGTGACGGTTTCGTTGGGCTTTTTGTTCCATGTTCCCGTTTTGTTCTCAAGGCTTTTGCGACGAACCGAGTCGCTTTTTCGCCGAATTGAGTCGCGCGCGCCGTTTCGGTTGAACCCGAAATGAGCCGGCACCTCTTGCTTTCGGCAGCCAAGGCCGCTAACGGCCCGGCCATTCCACATGGAAGGCGCACATAAACCGGTGCCGGATCGTCCGCTTGCGGACCTTCGGTTCTTGCTTTCCAGAGGACCAACCGGAAGGAGAAAGACTATGGCGGCACCTGTCGTCACGATGCAGAATCTTATCGAGGCTGGCGCCCACTTCGGCCACCAGACCCACCGCTGGAACCCGCGCATGAAGCCGTATATCTTCGGTGCGCGCAA
>JBIMKQ010000020.1:0-58654 GCA_051861185.1 Sphingopyxis sp. | reverse complement strand
TTGCTGTTTTGCGAACCGCGCCTGGCGCGAAGATTCGCACTTTGGTGGCGCGGGATGGAGCAGCCCGGTAGCTCGTCAGGCTCATAACCTGAAGGTCGTAGGTTCAAATCCTACTCCCGCAACCAACAAAAAAGCCCGCTTTCCCTATGGGATGGCGGGCTTTTTCGTGTCTGACGCGGGCTGATTTGCTGGCTCTTGAAGCTTTCGGTCGCGGTTTAAGCCGCCCATTCGGCCGGATTGGACTCCTCGCCGATCAGCGCCAGGCCGTGCGCGATCGACGTCAATTCTCCGCCGGTCGCGATGCATTCTTCGCCGAACCGCCGATCGAACAGCGTGCGGATGGCGGGGATCAACGAGGATCCGCCGGTCAGGAACACCCGGTCGATATCGGCGGGCGCAATCCCCGCCCGAGCCATTGCCTGATCCATCGCCGCTTCGATGCGCCGCAAATCGTCGGCAATCCATTGTTCGAAATCGGCCCGGCGCACGTCGGCACCGATCTCGATTCCGCCGCCGGCGAAGTGAAATGTGGCCTGGTCACTGCTCGACAACGCCCGCTTGAGCAGGCCCACCGCGTCGTAAAGCGGAAATCCCTGCTCATGCTCGATCAGCGCGATCATGCGGCCGATCAGTTCGGGATGGACAGCGTCGCGCTGAAGGCGGCGGATCTCGTCGAGCGTGCGGCGATTGCGCATCATGGCAAGCCGCGACCAATCGCCGAAATCGGCGAAATATCCGCCCGGTATCTCGAGCAGCTTGTCGAACGAGCGATAGTTGCTTCCCTTGCCGAGCAGCGGCAGCACGAGGCGGTCGACGATCCGATAGTCGAAGCGATCGCCGGCAATGCCGATGCCCGATGACGCGAGCGGAATGCAGCGGCGGGCCGCGCCGGGCTCGGCGACGCGGACGATCGAGAAGTCTGTCGTACCGCCGCCAAAGTCCGCCACCAATATCGTCGCCGGCTCGGTCAGCCGCGACGCATAGCTGTGCGCTGCGCCAAGCGGTTCGTGGACATAATAGATTTCGGTACCGAAGGCCTCGAGCATCGCGTCATAACGCTGGCGCGCGAGCGCGGCATCGGCGCGCGCGCCGGCATATTCGACCGGGCGCCCAACGATCACGCGGTGCGGCCGCTCGTCGAGCTGGCCACCGGCGTGCGTCACAAGGCGCTGCAGGAACAGGCGACCCATGTCCTCGAACCGAAAGGGTTTGTTGAAGATCATCGCACGTTCGAACAAGGGGCTCGCGGCGACGCTCTTGAACGACTGGATGAAGCGGCTGTCGAGTGGCGACTGGAGATATTCCTCAATCGCCCAGGGACCGGCTTCGTGCGCAATCCCGTTCCAGCCCCGTTCCTCTTCCCAAAAGCACAGCGCCGACCGGAAAACCGCGTCGCGCGCGTCGGCATTGCCGAACTCGACAAGGCGCGTTCCGCCCTGGCCATCGGCCAGCGCGACGACGCTGTTGGTCGTGCCGAAATCGAGGCCGAGCGCGCTCGCGGCCGCCTTGTCCATGACATGCTCCTGTAGATGGGATCCCTTGCGGGGCGGGGCCTATTGCACAGGACGGGCGACGGGGCAAGTTTGCCCCGAACTCAGGCCTCGGGCCGCCAGGCGCGGTAAAAAGTGTCGACCGCGGCGTCGACTTCGTCCTGCAGGCGGCCGAGGTCGCGGCTTTCGGAAAGATTGAGAACCGCGAATTGATAGAGGCCCGACTGGCACAGGCCGGAGAATTGCTGCACCGCGCGCATGGGATCGCCCATCCGGATTTCACCGCGCACCATCTTTTCAGCGACCCAGTCGGCGGCGCGCGCCTTTCCGCGCCGCGGGCCGCGGTTATAAAAAGTCTCTGCCAGATGCGGGAAGCGATCGGCCTCGCCAACGACGAGCCGATAGAGCGATAGCAAGGGCGTTGCCGTCAGCTTCGTCATCAACACATTGCCGAAACGACGCAGGACATCGGGCACCGGCTCGTCGAGCGGCAGGTCGATCGTGAGCGCGTCGCCATATTGTTCGACGATACCATCGACCACCGCGGCAAACAGATCTTCTTTAGACGGGAAATAGGTCCACAGCGTCGTCTTCGAACCGCCGACCTTGCTCGCGATCGACGACATCGTCGTGCCCGCATAGCCGTTCGCGAAAAACAGCTCGCGCGCTGCGTCGACGAACGCCTTGCGCCGCAGCGCCACAGCATCGTCGGCAGGAGCCGTACCAGCTGGTATCATTTCGATTGACAACATATCCTCCGAGGTCCAATGGCGCATGATACCAGATAGTATCGTTGGAAGCCATGCCCAGATCGATTCTTCTCACAGCCTCTGTTCTCGGTCTGCTTGCGGGCTGCGCGAACGTTCCCGATGTCGGGCCCAAGCCCGTCCCGGCGACCGCTGCCTCGCTCGAATCGCGGGCTACTTTTGCCAATGCGCAGGGCGTCTGGCCCGCCGAGGGTTGGTGGCAGGGCTTCAGCGATGCGCAACTTGATAGCTTGATCGCCGAAGGGCTGAAGGGCTCGCCCGACGTCGCGATCGCAGCCGCGCGCGTTCGCGCTGCCGATGCGATGGCGCAGCAGGCGGGGGCGGCGCTGCTGCCACGCGTCGGCGCCGAAGCCAGCGCCGGGGGCACCCAGCAAAGCAAGAATCTGGGTATCCCGCCCGACTTCGTGCCCGACGGCATTCAGGATACCGGCCATATGGCCGCGACCTTTTCGTTCGACCTCGACCTGTGGGGCCGCAATCGCGCGGCGCTCGCCGCCGCAACGTCGGAGGCCGAGGCGGCGCGCGTCGACGAAGCGCAGGCGCGGCTGATGCTCGCCACTGGAATCGCGTCGGGCTACGCCGATCTCGCCGGCTATTATCACGCGCTCGACGTCGCCAATGAGGCCGTGCGCGTCCGCAGCGCAAGCGCCAATCTGTCGGGCGAACGCGCCCGCGCAGGCATCGAAAATCAGGCAAGCGAGCGGCAGGCCGAAAGTCGCGCCGCCTCCGCACGCGCTGACGTCGTCGCGCTCGAAGAAGCGATCGCTACGACGCGCAACCGGCTCGCCGCACTCGTGGGTGCCGGACCCGACCGGGGCCTGTCGATCGCGCGCCCGCAGATGGCGCGGCCGTCGCTGGGTTTGCCAGACAATGCCGGGATCGACCTGATCGGTCGGCGTCCCGATATCGTCGCGGCGCGGTTGCGGTCCGAAGCCGCCGCCAGGCGCATCGACGTCGCGCGCGCCGATTTCTATCCCAATATCAGCCTGTCGGCGCTTGTCGGGCTCCAGTCGCTCGGCCTCTCCAACCTGTTCAAATCGGGATCCGAATATGGCAATGGCGGCGCCGCGATCAGTCTGCCGATCTTCGAGGGCGGGCGCCTTCAGGGCCGCTATCGCGGATCGCGCGCCGACTATGATGTCGCGGTCGCAACCTATGACCGCACGCTGATCGGCGCGCTGCGCGACGTCGCCGACATCGTCGCGCAACGCGCCGCGACCGAGCGCCAGCTTGCGGGGCGTCGCGAGGCGCTGGCTGCGGCGGACGAAGCGTCGAAGCTCGCCGGGCTGCGCTATCGCGCGGGCCTCTCGAACCAGATCGTCCAGCTGACCGCCGAAGACAGCATGGTCGCATTGAGCCGCGCCGTCGCCGACCTCGAGGCGCGCCAGCTCACGCTCGATATCGCCCTGATCCGCGCGCTTGGCGGCGGATACCGGGCCAGCAACTCAACAGGAGACGAATGATGGCCGACGAAACGGCTGCAGCCGCAACCCCCGCTCCCGAGACATTTCCCGAAGCGACGCCTGAAGCCAATGGCGCGAAGCGCAAGAAGCTGCTCCGTATCCTCGCGATCATCGTCGTGACGGTCGCGATCCTTTGGGGCTTCTGGTATTTCCTGACGCAGGCGGGGCGCGTCCATACCGACAATGCCTATGTCGGCGCGGACTCAGCGCAGGTCACCGCGCTGGTTTCCGGTCCCGTCAAGGAAGTGCGCGTCAGCGGCACACAGGCGGTGAAGAAGGGCGACATCCTGGTCATCCTCGACGATGCCGACCAGCGCATCGCGGTCGCCGACGCCGAAGCCGCGCTGCGCCTCGCGCGCCAGCGCTACGGACAGGCCAGCGCCACCGCCGATGCCGCCCGCGCCCGCGTGACGGCGCGCGGCGCCGACATCGCCCAATCGCGCGCGCGTCTTCGCGACGCCAACGCAACGGTCGAGCGCGCCCGCGCCGAACTGGCGCGGCGCGAGAGCATCGCGGGCACCGGCGCCGTGTCGGGCGAAGAACTGACCTCGGCGCGCGCCGCGCTCGCGTCGGCCTCGGCCGCGCGCGACCTTGCCGCCGCCGGCATCGCCTCCGCCGAAGCGACACGCGGATCGGCGAGCGGCGACCTCGGCGCCGCCGAAGCCGTCGTTCGCGGCACGACGATCAACACCGCACCCGACGTCGCGGCGGCCGAAGCGCGGCTTGAAAAGGCCAGGCTCGACCTCGCGCGCACCGTGCTGCGCGCGCCGGTCGACGGCATCGTCACCAACCGCCAGGTTCAGGTCGGCCAGCGGATCGCCGCGGGCGCGCCGATCATGATACTCGTCCCCATCAGCACCGCCTATGTCGACGCCAATTATAAAGAGAGCCAGTTCAAGGATATCCGCATCGGCCAGCCGGTCGAACTGGTGTCCGACTATTATGGCGGCGACGTCGTATTCCGCGGCAAGGTGGTCGGCGTCGCCGGCGGCACCGGCGCGGCCTTCTCGCTGATCCCCGCGCAAAATGCGACGGGCAATTGGGTGAAGGTGGTCCAGCGCCTGCCGGTGCGCATCGCGCTCGATCCGAAGCAGCTCAAGGAGCATCCTTTGCGCGTCGGCTTGACGATGGAAGCCACGATCGACACGCGCGGTCGCTGAGTCATGGCCAGCGCTGCCGCTCCCGCCCTATCCGCCAGCATCCCGGCCGAACCGCAACCGCTGACCGGGGTGCGGCTGATCGTCGCCGCCTTCGCGCTCGCGCTCGCCAATTTCGTCGTCGTGCTCGACATGACGATCGCCAATGTGTCGGTGCCGCATATCGCGGGCGGTCTCGCGGTGTCGCCGACGCAGGGCACTTGGGTCATCACCAGCTATGCGGTCGCCGATGCGATCGCCGTGCCGCTCACTGGCTGGCTCGCGATGCGCTTCGGCACCGTGCGCTGGTTCATGATCTCGATCATCGGCTTCGGCATCTTCTCTTTCCTTTGCGGTGTGTCGCGCACGCTCGATGCACTGGTGCTGTTCCGCGTGTTGCAGGGCCTCGCCGGCGGCCCGCTGATGCCGTTGTCGCAGATTTTGCTGCTCCGCATCTTCCCCAAGGAAAAGGCCGGAATCGGCCTCGCGATCTGGGCGATGACGACGACGACCGCGCCGATTCTCGGCCCGATCCTCGGCGGGTCGATCAGCGACAACTGGACCTGGCCGTGGATTTTCTTCATCAACCTGCCGGTCGTCGCGATCTGCGCGTTCGGCGTTTTCACGCTGCTGACGCCGTTCGAGACCAAGCGTACCAAGGCCCGCATCGACGTCGTCGGCCTGATCCTGCTCGTCGTCTCGGTCGGCGCCTTCCAGATCATGCTCGACACCGGCCGCGAACATGACTGGTTCGGATCGGTGTGGATCATCGGGCTCGCGGTGCTTGCCGCGATCAGCTTCGCTGCCTTCGTGATCTGGGAGCTGACCGACGCCAATCCGGTCGTGAACCTGCGCATCTTCCGCTTCCGCGGCTTCACCTTCGCGACGATGGCGATATCGCTGGGATTCGGCGCCTTTTTTGCGCAGGTCGTGCTGACGCCCCTCTGGCTGCAACAGGTCGCGGGTTATACGGCGACGCAGACGGGGTTTATCGTCGCCTGGCTCGGGGTGTTTGCCGTCCTCCTGTCGCCGGTCGCGGCGGGGCTGATGACCAAAGTCGATGTTCGGATCACGATATCCGGCGGCATTCTCTGGATGGCGCTGATGTCTGTCCTTCGAGCGAGCTGGAATGCCGATGTCGGCTATTGGACGCTGGCGATGCCGCATATCCTGCAGGGGATCGGCATGCCCTTCTTCTTCGTCGGGCTCACCGCGCTCGCGCTGAGTTCGGTGCCATCGCATCTGCAGACTTCGGCGGCCGGGTTGATGAGTTTCCTGCGCACTTTGTGCGGGGCGATCGGCACCGCGGTCGCAACGACCGCATGGGACGACGCGAGCCGGACCTCGCGGTCCGAACTCGTATCGGCGCTCAACAATCCCGAAGCGGCCATGACCTCGATGCAAAGCGCCGGGCTGACGCTCGAACAGGCACGCACCGCGATCGAGCGGTTGGTCGAGGTGCAGGCCTCGACGCTCGGGGTGCTCCACCTGTTCCTCGCGTCGGGGGTGGTCTTCGTGATCGCCGCCATATCGGTGTGGTTCGCGCCGCGCCCGAAACAGATTTCGATGGGCGGCGGGCACTAGCTCTATTTGGCGAACAGCTGTCCCAGATCCGCAAAGGCCTTGAATTCGAGCGCATTGCCCGCGGGATCGAAAAAGAACATCGTCGACTGCTCGCCCGGCTGGCCGGGGAAGCGCGTATGCGGTTCGATCACGAATGTCGTGCCTGCGGCCTTCAGCCGATCGGCCAGCGCCTGCCACTCGGCGGGCGGCAGCACGACGCCGAAATGCGGCACCGGCACATCATGGCCATCGACCGGATTATGCGCAGGCTTGGTACGCGGCGTATCGACGCGGTGCGCAACGATCTGATGCCCATAAAGGCTGAAGTCGATCCAGTCGGGGTTGCTGCGTCCCTCGGGGCACCCGAGGACATTGCCGTAAAAATGGCGCGCGGCGTCCAGATCGTCGACGGGAAAGGCGATGTGAAAGGGGGCAAGGCCGGTCATTCAACCCATTTGCCGCACCCGCATGCGGAAAGCCAGTCCGGGACTTGGGTTGTGCGCCGCAACATGCTAGGCGCGCGCCCATGCTGACGATCAACGGAATCACTGTACGCCTTGGCGGGCGCGCCATCCTCGAACGCGCCACCGCGAGCCTGCCGGCGAAAAGCCGCGTCGGGCTGATCGGGCGCAACGGCGCGGGCAAATCGACGCTGATGAAAGTGATGATCGGCCAGCTCGAGGCCGACGAGGGCAGCATCGACATGCCGCGCAAGACGCGCGTCGGCTATATCGCGCAGGAAGCGCCGAACGGCACCGCGACGCCGTTCGACACCGTGCTCGCCGCCGATACCGAGCGCGCCGAGCTGCTGACGGCGTCGGAGACCGAGCAGGACCCCGACAAGCTCGGCGATATCCACGAACGGCTGATCGCGATCGACGCCTATACCGCTCCCGCGCGCGCCGCGCGCATCCTGATCGGGCTGGGTTTCGACGAGGATATGCAGGGCCAGCCGCTCGACAGCTTCTCGGGCGGCTGGAAAATGCGCGTCGCGCTTGCGGCGCTGCTGTTCTCCGAACCCGATCTGCTGCTGCTCGACGAACCGTCGAACCACCTCGACCTCGAAGCGACTTTGTGGCTCGAAAACTTCCTGCGCGCCTATCCGGGGCAGCTCGTCGTGATCAGCCACGAGCGCGACCTGCTCAACAATGTCGTCGACAATATCCTCCACCTCGAGGGCGGCAAGGTCATGCTCTACACCGGTGGCTATGACTCGTTCGAGCGCCAGCGCGCCGAACGCGCAGCACAGCTCGCCGCGGCCAAGGCATCGCAGGATGCGCAGCGCGCGAAGCTCCAGGATTATGTCGCGCGCAACAGCGCGCGTGCCTCGACCGCGAAACAGGCACAGTCGCGCGCCAAGATGCTCGCGCGGATGCAGCCGATCGCGGCGCTGGCGGAGGATCAGACGCTCGCGTTCGATTTCCCGAGCCCCGACGAACTCAAGCCGCCGCTGATCACGCTTGATCTCGCGAGCGTCGGTTACGCGGACAAACCGGTGCTGCAGCGGCTGAACCTGCGCATCGATCCCGACGACCGCATCGCGCTGCTCGGCCGCAACGGCAATGGCAAGACGACGCTCGCGCGGCTGCTCGCGGCGCAGCTTAGTCCGATGGCGGGCGCGATGGCGGCGTCGGGCAAGATGCGCGTCGGCTATTTCACCCAATATCAGGTCGAGGAACTCGACGGCAGCGATACCCCGCTCGCGCATATGACGCGGGTGATGGAGGGCAAGACGCAGGGCGCGGTGCGTGCGCAACTCGGCCGCTTCGGTTTTTCGGGCAACAAGGCGGTGACGCAGGTCGCGAAGCTGTCGGGCGGCGAGCGCGCGCGGCTGGCA
This sequence comes from Sphingopyxis sp., assembly GCA_051861185.1. Classification (GTDB taxonomy): domain Bacteria; phylum Pseudomonadota; class Alphaproteobacteria; order Sphingomonadales; family Sphingomonadaceae; genus Sphingopyxis. The sequence continues at coordinate 50,398 of JBIMKQ010000020.1, read as the reverse complement.
CTCGCGCTGATCACCCGCGACGCGCCGCATCTCCTCATCCTCGACGAACCGACCAACCATCTGGACGTCGATGCGCGCGAGGCGCTGGTGCAGGCGCTCAACGGTTTCGAGGGCGCGGTGGTGCTCGTCAGCCACGACCGCCACATGCTCGAACTCACCGCCGACCGGCTGGTGCTTGTCGATGATGGCACTGCGCGCGAATATGACGGCAGCATGGACGATTATGTCGACATGATCCTCGGGAAGGGTCCGCAGAAGGACCGCGTGTCCAAAGCCGACAAGAAGGAAGACCGCAAGGCCGCCGCCGCAGCGCGCGAGGCGGCCGCGAAGATCAAGAAAGACGTCTCGGATGCCGAGGCCGATCTCGCCAAATATGAAGTCGTCCTGTCCGCCATCGACCGCGCGATGTTCGACCCGCAGGGCGCTGCGAGCGAATATAAGGGCCTGACGATGAGCGAGCTGTCGCAGCGGCGCGGCAAGATCGTCGCGGCGCAGGAAGCCGCCGAAGCGCGCTGGGTCGCGGCGAGCGAAGCGCTGGAGGCGTTTGAGACCGCCGCCGCCTGAGCATTCCTCCATTCCGTCACCCCGGACTTGATCCGGGGTCTGCCTTCTTGAGGAGAAAAAGGCGGGTGCCGGGTCAAGCCCGGCATGACGACTTGCGCCAGCGTCCGCTCGCCTCCCGCATTGACTCCGCCACCCCGTTCCATCATAATAGTTTCAATTGAAACTAGATGGGAATGCGACATGGCCGACCTTTTCGATAATCCGCTGGGCCTCGATGGCTTTGAATTCGTCGAATTTTCGGCGCCCGAAAAGGGTATTCTCGAACCCGTGTTCGCGGCGATGGGCTTTACCCAGATCGCGCATCACCGTTCGAAGGACGTCCAGCTGTGGCGCCAGGGCGGCATCAACCTGATCGCCAATTACGAAGCCAAATCGCCCGCCGCCTATTTCGCCGCCGAGCATGGTCCCTCGGCGTGCGGCATGGGCTGGCGCGTCCGCGACGCCGCCAAGGCCTATGCCGAAGCGATCGCACGCGGCGCCGAGCCGGTCGAGGTCAATCCGGGCCCGATGGAACTGCGCCTGCCCGCAATCCGCGGCATCGGCGGTTCGATCATCTATCTGATCGATCGTTACGGCGACGACCTCAGCATCTACGACATCGACTTCATCTATGAAGAGGGCGTCGATCGTCACCCTGTCGGTGCGGGCATGCAACTGATCGATCACCTGACGCACAATGTCTATGGCGGCCGGATGGCGCATTGGGCGGCGTTCTACGAGCGGATCGCGGGCTTCCGCGAGATCCGCTATTTCGACATCAAGGGCGAATATACCGGCCTGACGTCGAAGGCGATGACCGCCCCCGACGGCAAAATCCGCATCCCGCTCAACGAAGAAGGTGCGGGCGGCAAGGGCCAGATCGAGGAATATCTGCGCGCCTATAATGGCGAGGGCATCCAGCATATCGCGTTCAGCTGCGACGATCTCTACGCCGCGTGGGACAAGCTCAAGGCACTCGGCAACCCCTTCGCGCCCGCGCCGCCGGCAACCTATTACGAGATGCTCGAAGAGCGGCTTCCGGGCCATGGCGAATCGGTCGAGGGCCTCCAGTCGCGCGGCATCCTGCTCGACGGCTCGACCACCGAGGGCGACCCGCGCCTCCTGCTCCAGATTTTCGGCCAGACCGTCATTGGTCCTGTCTTCTTCGAATTCATCCAGCGCAAGAAGGATGAAGGCTTCGGCGAGGGCAATTTTACCGCCCTGTTCAAATCGATGGAAATGGACCAGATTCGCCGCGGAGCCCTGACCGTCGAGGAACCCGCCGAATGACCAGCCCGATCAAACTCGGCGGCGTCCACCACGCCGCCTATCGCTGCAAGGATGCGAAGGAAACGGTCGACTGGTACGAGCGCATGCTCGGCATGACCTACACGACCGCCTTTGCCGAGGATCATGTGCCGTCGACCGGCGAATATGACCCCTATATGCACGTCTTCCTCGAGGCGGGGAACGGGAACATCCTCGCCTTCTTCGAACTGCCGAACCAGCCCGTCATGGGGCGCGACGAGAATACGCCTGCGTGGGTCCAGCATCTCGCGTTCAAGGTCGGCAGCGTCGACGAGCTGGTCGCCGCGAAGGCGCATCTGGAAAGCGAAGGCGTCGACGTGCTCGGGCCGACGCACCATGGCATCTTCAAGTCGATCTATTTCTTCGACCCCAACGGCCACCGCGTCGAACTGGCGTGCGACATCGGCACGGCCGAGCAATATGCCGAGCTGAAGCGCGTCGCGCCGCTGATGCTCGAAGAGTGGAGCCAGACCAAAAAGGCGCCGCGCCACGCCGACTGGCTGCACACCGCGGCGAACGAATAAGCCCGGCTGGTCAAAATTTCCGCGAAAAGCTGACCAGATCGGCGTCGGGGTCGCCGTCGCCGCAAATCATGCCGCGCAGCATCTGCGCCGCCATCATCGAAAAGGTGATGCCGTTGCCGCCATATCCCATCGCTGCGTAGCAACTGGGCATGCGCGGGATCCGGCCGATCGTCGGGGTGCCGGTCTTGCTATCGCCAAAACTGCCTGCCCAGGCGTGGATCGGTGTTGCGTCGATCATCGGCAGCAGGGCTGCGAGCTTGCGCGACAAGGTGGCGGTCTTTGCGGCAATCTTGGCATCGCGCTCGTCCGCGTCGCTGATCTCTTCATCCTCGCCGCCGCAGATCACCTCGCCGGCCGGGGTGGTGCGGATATAGAGATACGGATCGGCCGCCTCCCAGATCATCGCCGCCGTCGGCCAGATTGCGCCCGGCTGCGCTTTGGTCGCGATCGACCAGCTCGAAATGATCTGGTTTCCCTTGCGCGGGATGCCCTTCATCATCTCATAGCCCGTCGCGACGATCAGATATCGCGCGCGGATTTCGCGGCCATCGGCGCTTTGGAGCGTTACGCCGCTTTCGCTTGGCGCCACGTCGCAAATGTCCACAGGGCTGTAAATCCGCGCCCCGCGCCCGACCGCGACATTCAGATAGCCCGCCGCGAGCTGGCGCGGATCGGCTGAATAATTGCCGAACCCGATGATCGCATGGCGTCCCGCGATGCCATATCGGTCGAGCACCGCGGCGGGTTTCAGCAGCTCGATCTCGAACCCCGCGCGCCGCCGTGCATCGGCCTCGCGCGCCAGACCCTCGGCGTCCAGCACATTGCCATGCAGATAGATCGACCCGCGCGTCGCGGCATCGACCTTCAGCCCCAAACGCTCGGTTCGCTCGCGCAGGGCATCGACCGCCTGCCGTGACCGCCGCCACAAACGCTCGGCGCGGTTGCGTCCGATTTGTCCCGACAGCAGCGATAACGGCGTGTCGATTTCATATTGCAGCATCGCGGTCGACGCTGCGGTCGATCCATCCAGCGGCCCGCGCCGGTCGACCACGACGACCTGCAACCCCGCCTCCGACAGCGTTTCGGCGATCAGCGCGCCGGAAATCCCCGCGCCGATGATCGCGACGTCGCAGCGGATGTCGCGCGTCAAAGCTTGTGTCGGAACCGTCGGACGCCGCCGCGCCGACCAGATCGACTGGCCGGTACGCAGATCGCGATGGTAGGTGACCGATGCCTGGCTCGAGCGCGAGGGGGTCTTCGTCATGGGATGCTCCGTGCCGCGGCCTGGGCGACACGCACCTAATTCACGGGGTGCCTCCGGGTTGCACGGCGCGCCGCTATTTCCGGTCGAGCCCGATGCTTTCCAGCGTCGCGCCGCTGCATTTGTCGGCTTCCTTGCTCTTGCCATCGCCCGACAGCGCGCCGATCGCAAGGAAACCCGCGACCACGGCAACCAGAAACGCGCCGGTGACCCAGATCAGATATTTGTCGATGAACGCCTTGATCGGCGCCCCGAACAGCCGGAACAGGATTCCGACAAGCATGAAGGAAAAGGCCCGGCTGGCGAGGCTTGCCCACAGGAAGGTCCAGAAGTTCATGTGGATGAAGCCGGCGGTGATCGTCAGCAGCTTGAACGGGATCGGCGTGGCGCCCTTGATGAGGATGATCTCGGCACCGAATTCACGCAGGTAACAGGCGGCCGGCGGGAAGGCATCGGTCAGCCCGAGCACCCCGAGCAGCCACAGGCCGACGCTTTCATAGAGGAAGAAGCCGATTCCGTAACCGAGCATCCCGCCCATCACCGAGGCGATGGTGCAGATGATCGCGTAGCGCACCGCCTTCTTCGGATTGGCGAGGCACATCAGCCCGAGCAGCGGGTGCGGCGGGATCGGGAAAAAGCTCGCTTCGACGAAGGAGACCAGCGCCAGCCAGAATTCGGCGTGCGGATGCGCCGACTTCTCCATCGTCCAGTTGTACATGCGCTGGATGAAACCGGGCCGGTGGGTGGTGGCGGTCATGCTGGTCCTTTGGGGCGAGGAATGCGCTGCGACGTCTATGCCGGTCGGTTCTGGCGAAGTCGAGCCGATCAGTGGCGGAAGTGGCGCATCCCGGTGAACACCATCGCCAGCCCCGCCTCGTTCGCCGCCGCGATCACCTCATCGTCACGGATCGAACCGCCCGGCTGGATCACGCACGTCGCGCCCGCCTCGACCGCCGCGAGCAGGCCATCGGCGAAGGGGAAGAAGGCATCGCTCGCCACCGCGCTGCCCACAGTGCGCGGGCTGGCCCAGCCATGCGATTCAGCCGCTTCGCGCGCCTTCACCGCGGCGATGCGTGCGCTGTCGCGGCGGTTCATCTGCCCCGCGCCGATGCCCGCGGTCGATCCGCCCTTGGCATAGACGATGGCGTTCGACTTCACATGCTTGGCGATCGTCCACGCGAACAGCGCGTCGGCGAGTTCTTCCTCGGTCGGCGCGCGGTCAGTGACGACTTTCAGGTCGGCGCGCGTGATGCGGCCATTGTCGCGGCTCTGCGCGAGCCAGCCGCCCGCGATCGTCTTCATCATCAGCCCGCCGCGCGCCGGGTCGGGCAATTCGCCGGTCAGCAGCAGGCGGAGGTTCTTCTTCTTCGCGAACACCGCGCGCGCATCGGCATCGGCATCGGGGGCGCAGACGACCTCGGTAAAGATGCCGCTGATCGCCTCGGCGGTCGGGCCGTCGAGCGGTCGGTTGACCGCGATGATGCCCCCAAATGCCGACACATCGTCGCACTTCAGCGCCGCGTCATAGGCTTCGGCGATCGTCGCTGCGGTCGCGACGCCGCACGGGTTGGCGTGCTTGACGATAACGCAGGTCGGGTCGGCCTCGCGGAATTCGGCGACCAGTTCGAGCGCGGCGTCGGCGTCGTTGATATTATTATAGCTGAGTTCCTTGCCCTGCACCTGTTCGGACTGCGCGATGCCGCGCGCCGCGGGGCCGACGGGCAGGTACAGCGCCGCCTTCTGGTGCGGATTTTCGCCATAGCGCAGCTCGGCCGACAGCTTCGTCGTCAGCGGCAGCGTGTCGGGGAAGAATTTGCCCTGATCGGCAAAGGCGAACCATTGCGCGATCATGCCGTCATAGGTCGCGGTGTGCGCAAAGGCGGTCGCGGCGAGACGCTTGCGGAGGGTGAGGGTGGTTGCGCCGCCATTGGCGTCCATCTCTTCGATCAGCGCGGCATAATCCTCGGGCTCGGTGACGATGCCGACAAAGGCGTGGTTTTTCGCCGACGAGCGCACCATCGCGGGGCCGCCGATGTCGATATTCTCGATGATCGTGTCGCGGTCGGCGCCGCTCGTCACCGTCTGGAGGAAGGGGTAGAGGTTGACGACGACCAAGTCGATCGCGCCGATGCCATGTTCCTCCATCGACGCGACATGCGCCGCATCGTCGCGCACCGCGAGGATGCCGCCATGGACCGTCGGGTGCAGCGTCTTGACGCGGCCGTCCATCATCTCTGGAAAGCCGGTGAGGTCCGAAACGTCGAGGACATTGTGTCCCGCCTCGCGCAACGCCTTCGCGGTGCCGCCGGTCGAGACCAGTTCGACCCCGTGTCGGACGAGCGCGGCGGCAAGCTCGGCGAGCCCCGCCTTGTCGCTGACGGACAGAAGGGCGCGGCGGACGGGAATCAGGTCGGTCATGGGGAGGGCCTCGGCTGGCGATGGGATGACGCGGCCCCCCTAGGCGCGCGCCGTCCGTATCGCAAGCCTTGCGGCCTCTTTTAGAGCCCCAAGGCGGCCGCAATCTGGTCCCAGCGAACCAGTTTGAAATTCTGCGCCTTGGGCGCGTTGTCGCCATCCTGCGCGAGGAAGATGCCTTCACGGTAGTCTGCGCCGAAATTGCCCGTGACGGCCTCGATGCCATCGGTCTCGCTTGTCGCGCCGAACGTGCCCGTGGCAACGGCAAAGCGCCCGACGTAATCCATGCTCGGCAGCTTGAAAACCGCATAGGCATTGTCGCCCTGCGACGACACGAGCAGATAGCGCTGGCTCTTGTGATCGATCGTCGCGAGGCCTTCGACATCGGCGACGAGGCGCTGGTTATCGACCGGCGCAACGATGCGCGCGGTCGCGGTCTTGCCGTTCGGTTTCAACTCCCAGACCCCGGCATCTTCCTCGCCGACATACAGCGTGTCGCCGTCGAAGACGCAGCCCTCGGACTGGGTCGGAATCTTATATTCCCATTCGGTCGCAAAGCTCGGCGTGCCGTCGATGGTCAGCGTGCCAACACGCACCATACCATCCTTGACGATCAGCGCGGCGGTGATCGGCGCGCCGGGCGCAGTCTTCTTGAGGCACAGGCCATAGGCCTCGCCCGTACCTGCTGCCGCGCGGCCAAGCGACACGATTGCGGGCTTGTCGGCGTCGAGGCGGAACACCGCGAGATGCGCGTTCACCCCGTCGTTGCGATCGCTCGCGACGATGATGTTGCCCGCGACATCGACATTGTTGACGAGGCCCGCCTGCATGAACGCGATGTCCTTGCCCGTCAGGTCATAGACATGCAGCCCCGCCTTTTTGTCGGTCGCGACGATCAGTGCGCGGTTCGGGTTGGCGGGATCGATCCAGATCGCCGGATCATCCGCGGCATCGGCGCGGCCGGTCCCGACGGGCGCGGTTTCGCCGCTCGCCGTAACCTGCACCGGGGGCAGGCCGGTGAACACCGGCTCGCCCGCGGCACAGCCGGTAGCGGTCGCGGCAAGCGCCGACACGGCGAGCCATTTCGAAATCCGTTTCATCATCTTCCCCCAGTCTGTCGTTACTCTTTCGCCGCGCTTATTTGCCTCGGGCGACGCAGCGCCCACCGTCGGGGCCGACGTCGCCCGAACAGCGCCGTGCGGCAATCGTCGGCTCGCTGATCTCGCTAAGCGTGTTGCCCTGCGCCGTCCGTTCAAGATCGAAGCCGTCGTAGAGCTTGCCCGATGCCGTAAACGTCCGGAACTTGATCCGCCGCGGTTCGACATCGACGATTTGATACAATTCAGTCGCCTCCGCGACCTTGTCGGGCTGCGTCGCCGAGCGGTCGTTGAGTGCGTACATTTTCGACCCCGTGACCGAGACCAGATAGACCGGACCCTGTAGCTTGGTGTCGGCGCGCGCCTTGGCGCCGGCCTCGCGGCCCGCTTCGGCGGTCAGGCGGCTGTAACAATGGTCGTGGCCTTGCAGCACCAGGTCGACCTTGCGCTTTTCGAACACCGGCTTCCACGCCGCCTTGATTTCCTTGGTATCGTTCGGGCGCGCGCAGGTGAACACGGGCTGGTGGAACAGCACGACGTTCCAGTTCGCCTTCGACGACGCGAGCGTCGCGTCGAGCCAATCGGTCTGCGCCTTCATCGACCCGAGGTCGATCGCTGCGGTGCCGTCGAGAATGATGAAACGCACGCCCTGATAATCGGTGTAATAGGTCGTTGCCTTGACCGGATCGGCGCCATTCGTGGGCAGCGCGAACTGCGCCGGCCAATAGGGACCGAGCTTGCGGCTTTCGGTGCCGTCGGGCTTCAATACATCGACATATTCATGGTTGCCCGTCGCGGGCACCTGCGGGACGATCGCATAATTATAGCCGCCCGCCTGATTCCACTCACCCCATTCGTCATCATGGTCGAGGTCGTCGCGCTGGGCGACAAGATCGCCGGCGTGGACAACCAGGCGGATATCGCCATTGGCGTGGAACGCTTGCCGGATCACGCGGCTGGCATAGGTCAATATGCCGTTCTGGATGTCGCCGAGATAGAGAAAGCGGAACGGCCTGGCTTCGGCGGCGGCAGTGCGGAACTGATACCATTCGCTCCAGCCCGCGGCGCCTTTGACGCGATAGGTGTAGACGGTGCCGGGCTGCAGATCGTTGAAACGGACCTGATGGTAGAGCGCGGGGCCGTAGCTGCTGTCCACCGGCATCGTCTTTCCGGTCACGAGCCGGGCCTTTTCCTCAAGCGTCGGCCCGTCGACCGACACTGCCAACTGCGCTTCGGCCGTCGCCTGCGCGGTGTCGGTGCGAAACGCGACCGCCATGTCGCGCGCCGGATCGGCGCCGGGGGTCAGAACGATACGGTCGGGAAGATTCCGGGGCGCATAGGGAAGGCCTGCCGAACGGGAAATGGGGGCGCCATCCTCGGTCTGCGTGACGATCGGAAAGCCGGTCGTCACGGGATCGGCGGCGGCCGGAGCCGCTAAGACCGATAGCGCGGATCCAAGCGCCAGCGAAATCAACGGCTTCCCTTTGCGGATCATGGCGATGCGAACTCCCCTGTTCTCCAAGCGCGTGGGCGCATGGGCGCCGCGCCGTCCCAGCAAAGAGGCGCCGCGTCAATAGCACAATATTTCCGTCACTTAACTGCCACAAAAGCGTCATCTCGTTCGCCGCAAACTGTCACATGCTCCCCCTAGAGGCCCGGCAACCACAAAGGGGGTCTGACGCCATGATTCGAATTTTCAGCCTGCATTCTGCCGCCGTTGCTGCGCTTGCCGCTGCGCTCGCCACCGCTCCTGCCGCCGCGCAGGAAGCGCCGATCCAGAACGCGGACGGCACGATTACCTCGGCGCAGGACATCGTGGTGCTCGGCAGCATCGGATATCGCAACCGCGGCGAAAATGAAGCAGAGCCCGTTCTTTCCTATGACAGCGAATTCTTCCAGCGCTTCGAACCGCTGACTGCGGGCGACGCGCTGAAGCGCGTGCCGTCGGTGACCTTCCTGTCCGACGTCATCGAAAGCGACGGCGCGCGGCTGCGCGGCCTGCCACCGGGCTATACGCAGATCCTGATCAACGGCGAAAAGGTGCCGGGATCGAACGCCGACCGCAGTTTCTTCCTCGACCGCATCCCCGCCGAACTGATCGACCGCGTCGAAATCGTCCGCTCGTCGTCGGCGCGTCGCACCGGCGATGCGGTCGCGGGCACCCTCAACATCAAGCTGCGCGACGGTTACGAACTCGACGGCGGCTATCTGCGCGCGGGCGGTCTCTATTATGACGACAAGGAACTCGAACCCAGCATCGGCGGCGTGTTCGGCGGCGCGCTCGGGCCGGGGCGCTTCCTGATCGGGGGCAATTTCCAGGGCCGCCACAATCCGAAGAAGAAATATTCGCTGCGTTACAATGATTCGCCCGAAAACGATCCGAATTATGCCACGGATCCCGACGTTTTCGAGAATCGCGAAGACCAGACCGACACCCGCGACGGCAAGGATTATTCGTTCAACGCGACCTATGACATCAAAGGCGATACGACCGATTTCTCGGTCAACGGTTTCTACGTTCACACTGACCGTACCGAAACCGAGCGCAGCTTTGAATATAATCACCCGACCAACATCAATGGCCCGATCCGCGCAACGCCGCCGGGCAATCTGACCGTCGACAATGCCAATGTCGCCAAGATCAATCAAGACAATTACAGCGTCAACGGCAAGCTCGCGCATCGTTGGTCGCTGGGCGAAACCAGCCTGAAAATCGGCTACGCCTGGTTCGACGAAAAGCAGTTCGAAACCGAATATGAGGTCGAATTCGACCGCGCGCTGCCGCGCTTCACCGGCGACCAGACGCGCACCGGCATCACCGACAAGGAGTTTTCGGTACGGCTGGAACATGAGTTTGAATTGAGCGAAAATACCAAGCTGCTGTTCGGCGGCCTGTGGCAGGACAAGGACCGCGATACCTCGATCACCGAGGCGCCGCGCGATCGTTACAATCTGACCGCTGCCAATCGTCAGGGCTATGATCAGTTTGCGCGCAACCCGACCGAGTTCGCTCGCCCCTTCGGCGCCTTCGTACCGGCAGTCGGTGGGATCAACACGATTCAGGAAAAGCGCCTCGACGGCTTCGTGCTGGTCGAAGGCGACATGCCGGGCGTGAAGTGGGAAGCTGGCGTGCGGTATGAAACGACCGACCTGACGATCAACGACCTGACTCCGCCGGCGACGCGCATCGATAACGATTATGAAAATCTGCTCCCCTCGGCATCGGTGAAGATCGACGTCGGCGCGCGCGGCCGCATTACCGCGTCGGCTGCCCGGACCAGCCGCCGTCCCGAATTCAATTTCCTGTCGCCCGCGACGCTCGAGGAAGAACTGGGCGACAATGACCTGCTCGGTAATCCGCTGCTCGACCCCGAAACCGCGTGGGGTTTCGATCTTGGTTATGAACAAAAGCTCGGCCGTTCGGGCATCGCTGGCATCAATATCTTCTACCGCAAGGTCAACGATCTGATCGAGCTTACAAACACCGGCCCGATTGTCGGCCGTCCGGGTGCTTTCACTTACCAGCCGCAGAATATCGGCGACGGCAAGGTGTGGGGGGTCGAATTCGACCTCTCGACCGACCTTGGTTTCGTCGGGCTGCCCGACACCGGCGTCTTCGGCAACATATCGTGGCTCGACAGCAAGATCGTCGACGAGTTCGGCGAGCGCCGTTTCAACGGGCAGAGCAAATATGTCTACAACTTCGGCGTGATCCAGGACATTCCGTCGGCCGGCGCCGCGTTCGGCGCGACCTATCGCAAACAGGGCGGCGCGTTCGACCGCACTGTCGGCGAGGAAGTCTTCACCGCCTATGGCGCCGACCTCGAAGTCTTCGTCGAAAAGCGGTTCGGCAAGAGCTTCACGATCCGCGCGGTGGGATCGAACCTGCTCAACGGTGCGAAGCGCGAAGCGTTCAACAAGTTTACCACGCGCAACGCGCAGCTTGGCCTCGAAGAGGATGGCACTCCGGCCGACGGGCGCCGTTTCGACGAATATGAACTCGAAAGCGAAAAGGCGGGCCCCGTCTTCCAGCTGATGGCGCGTTACGCCTTCTGACGCGCTGGCTTGCGGCGGCGGGCAGTCCCTTGCCCGTCGCCGTCAGCCGATATGTTTGAAGATCCAGCCGATGCTGGCGCCGCCCGCGGGCGCGATGCCGGTGACGACGAGCTGCTCGGTCGGGTGCGGACGGCCTTCGCCATCGACCCACAGGCTCGGTTCGATGTCGAGCCCGCCTTCGGATGTGCGGAACTGCCAAAGCGGACCGCCGTTGATACGCAGCAGCGCGCCCAATTTGTCGGCCGTCAGGCTCGCCGAGATATGCGCGCCAAGGTGAAAGCGTAGCGTGAACCCCTTGTCGCCCTTGCGCCGCGTGCGCGGGGCGGGGAGGAGCAGATCCTCGCCGCGCAGTTCGCGGCCGTTCGGCGACAGGATCAGCAGGCGGCGGTGGATCAGCCCGTGGCGCCGCGCATAGCCGTCATGGCTCATCTCCAGCCGGCTGCCCTGCGGCGTCTCGCGCCGGTCGAGCTCGACCTCGGTCACGCCCTTGCCGAGCGAGCCGTTCGAAAGGATCGCGGTCGAATTGCTGTCGCCCAACGTCAGCGTCGAATGCGCCGCGGTGGTACGCAGCCCGCGGGCCAGGTCGGCAGGAATGGTCGCGCCGGTCAGCGCCGCGCCGCCGCAATTGACGACGATGCGTTCGGCACCATCGCTGAGCTCGAAGGCGAGCGTCGAGGCGCAGCCCGCCTCGGTCACGCGCGCGATCGGCGGCGGCGCCGCGTCGGCGAGCAGCACGACCTTGTTCGCGACGAGCCGCTGATACCCCCAGTCGCGCGCCTGCTTCAGCGGCCGGGTACGCACGCCGCTGGCATCGACGATCGCCTGCACATAGGCCGCCGACGTCGCGCCGCTGCCCTGCCAGCTGCCCATGCCGCCGTCGCTGTGGACGAGGCCGAGCAGCGCGGGGACCGCTCGCGCGAGCACTTCCTGGATGAACGGCGGCACTTCCATGCGGCGCATGTCATAGATTTTCACGAGCATCGACAGCGCCATGACCGCGTCGAGCTGCGCTTGCGGTGAACGCGAGATATTGCCGCCGTCGGCGTAGAAGCTGGTCTCTAACACCTTGCGCAGGCCCGCCTCGCCGAACACCTGCCGCGGTTCGCCGCCGGGCATCAGCAGCGAGGCCGCGACGATGCCGACCCATGCGACCATCTGGCCGGTGCCGGGACGCGTCTTGTCGGCAACGCGGTCGAGGTGACGCGCCGCGCGCGCGAGATGGTTGAGCACCGCCGAACGATAGACAAGGTCGCTCGACGACAGGATCAGCGGCGCGTGGCTCGCCCAGAACAGGATGCGCCAGGCCGTATTGTCGGCCTTCCACGCGGGTTCGCCGACGGCCTCGCCATGCGTGCCGAGCCAGTGGCGCACGACCGCCTCGGCAATCGGGGCGCCGTCGGCGCGCGAACCGGTCGCGGCCAGATCGCGCAGCCAGGCAAAGCTGTGGAGATAATCGGCAAAGGTCGGCGCGACGTCCAGCGTCGCGAAATTGAGCTCGCCGAGCGGCAGCTTGAGCCCGCGATGCAGGAAATGGCCCGCGCGGATCGCGGTTCCTGCGCGCGCGTCGCCCGGAACCGGGTCCACCGGCACCCCGAGCAGCTTGAGCGGAAAACGCCCCTTCAGGCGGAGCGCGTGGAGCGGCGTGCGCCAGGTCAGGCGGGTGATCGCATTGGCAACGCGGTCGCCGAGCGACAGCCCCTTGTCGGCGGGAAGGCGGATCAGCCGTTTGCCGGGCTCGATCGTGTCGTCGAGCGGCGGCGCGTCGTCACCGAGGTTGAGCGGTGGATCGGCAGGGGCAGAGGTCAACGGTCTCCCCTCCATCGATCAGGCGCCGCGCAGCCGCCGGATATTGTCGGCATAGGCGTCCGGACCGCCCTTGAAGGTCGCGGTCCCCGCCACGAGCACGTCGGCCCCCGCGGCGATCGCCAGCGGGGCGGTGCCCGCATCGATCCCGCCATCGACCTCCAGCCTGATATCGCGGCCGGTCTTGTCGATCATCTTGCGCACCGCCTCGATCTTGCGCAGCTGGCTCGAAATGAAGCTCTGCCCGCCGAACCCCGGATTGACGCTCATGATCAGCACCAGATCGATGTCGTCGATCAGATAATCGAGCATCTTTGCCGGCGTCGCGGGGTTGAGCGACACACCGGCCTGCTTGCCCAGCGACTTGATGTGCTGGACGGTGCGGTGGATGTGCGGCCCGGCCTCGGGATGAACGGTAATGATGTCGGCGCCCGCTTCGGCAAAGGCGTCGAGGAAATGGTCGACCGGCGAGATCATCAGATGGACGTCGAAGGGCAAAGTCGAATGCGGGCGGAGCGCCTTCACAACGGCCGGGCCGATCGTCAAATTGGGCACATAATGGCCGTCCATGACGTCGATATGGACCCAGTCGGCGCCCGCCGTCTCGATCGCGCGCACCTCTTCGCCCAGCCGCGCGAAATCGGCGCTGAGGATCGAAGGGGCAATACGGACGGGGGTGGTGGAGCCGGTCATGACCACCGGCCTTAACCATCAAGCGAGTCGGGGGCAAGCGGGGCGGCGGCGCTATCGACAGCTATCCTCAAATAATGTCGCATGGCGCCTATCGCCAGCGCCATCCGCCCTCGGTCTTGGCGCGATAGATCGGCATCGGCGCGAGCCCCGCCAGCACGACCGCGATCGTCATCCATACCGGCCGGCCCTGCAACGCCACCGCCAGCCCGGCAATCATCGCGACATGGAGCGCCAAGAAGAACCAGCCTTCCCAAACGATGGGCAGGCCGGTGCCATATCCCCGGCTTTTGGCGCGAAACCACGGGCCCTTGCGCATGAACAGGTGCAGCATATCAGCTCTCCTCTTTTGGCGGCCGGCCGCGCCTGGGGACGTCCGACTGTTTGACGCTCATTCCGCGCCGCCCCAGCGCCTCGCGCAGCAATATTTCGATCTCGGCATTGGCGCTGCGCAGTTCGGCCGCCGCCAACCGCTCGATCGCCGCATACAGCGCGGGATCGAGACGGAGGGCAAAGGCCTTTTTGGACGACGCAGTCACCGGGCGAACTCAGTAAAGCGAACCGGCGTTCACCACCGGCTGCGTGTCGCGTTCGCCGCACAGCACGACCATCAGGTTCGACACCATCGCCGCCTTGCGCTCGTCGTCCAGCTCGACGACGCCCTTTTCGGACAGCAGATTCAGTGCCATTTCGACCATCGTCACCGCGCCTTCGACCAGTTTCTTGCGTGCCGAAATCACCGCCTCGGCCTGCTGGCGGCGCAGCATCGCGCCGGCGATTTCCTGCGCATAGGCAAGGTGCGTCAATCCGCATTCGTCGACGGTGATCCCCGCGACGCTCAACCGTTCGATCAGCGCCTTGCGCAGTTCGACCCCGACCTCGTCATGATTGCCGCGCAGCGTGACTTCCTGATGCTCGATATCGTCATAGGGATAGCGCGACCCGATCGAGCGCACCGCCGCCTCGATCTGCGCCATCACAAATTCCTTGTAATCGTCGACGTCGAACAAAGCCTGCGCGGTGTCGGTGACGCGCCACACCACCTGCGCCGCCATCTCGATCGGGTTGCCGCGCAGGTCGTTGACCTTGATCTTGTCCGAAATCACATTGTTCGCGCGCACCGCGATCTTCTTGCGCGTCAGCCACGGCAGCACCCACCGCAGCCCTTCCTCGCGGTCGGTGCCCTTATACGCGCCGAACAGCTGGATTGCCGCCGCTTCATTGGGGTTGATCAGGTAAAAGCCGCAGAGGATGATCGTGCCGATCACTGCAGACGCGGCGACGATCGCCCATTTCCACGCGACCTGAAATTCGGCGGTGGCATTGCTGATCCCCGCCCACGCGGCGATGCCCAGCAGTACCACCCAGATCAGCAGCATCAGATAACCGCTTTGCGTCATCGCCCGCGTTTCGCGGCTGCGGTTCAGCGCCGGTGTTGTTCCCTCGACCATTTTGCCCTCCGAATCATTCGATATAAAGATGATATCATATTTATATCGAATTGGGTGGTGGTCAATGGGGTTTTGCAAAGGCTGCTTCGGGGTGGAAAGCGGATACGAAAATAAGTGTCGGTCCCCCCGCGCTAGGTCACCTACTTCCTAGTGGCTAGCTGCCAGCGAAACCCGCATATAAAATATTCCACGGAGTTGTATTCCTCAGTGGAATATCCTATATTCGAACTGCGAGCCGACTCCCATCAAAGGACCGGGTCGTCTGTCGGGCAATGAGGTCCGTCAGGAGATGAGACAGAGGAAGAGATCATGGCCAGCACTGAGCAGCCCCAAACGGGCATAGGCCCCGCTAAACGCCGCGTTTTGCGACGTTTAGCTACTTGGAGAAACAATAATGTCAGGAGTGCCGAACGACGTTTTCGTTGAGGCTTCTTTCCAGAAGCGTCTCAACAGCAGCAGTGATTTGGTCAAGGCCGAGGTTTTTCACTTCACGCAGTGCGTCGAAGAGCACGGCACGGCAGCCTTTAATTCGCCGGGCTTCAGCTATTCGGTTCCGATGGAGGCGGCGGGCTTTCCCGACGAACGCTTCCGTGTGTGGGTGAAGGTGCGCGGCACATGGACCTTGTTCTTGATTGCGAACCCTCAGCCCGGCGTGTTCGTGCTGTTCGATCGCTAGTTTCACTGCCCGTTTGGGCAAAAGATCATGGAAAATACTATCGAGAATTATTCAAAGTGGACGCCAGAGCTTTCGGAGGAAGGCCAGGATCACCTTGACCAGTTGAATGCCCGTTTCGGCGGCCGCCCTGCGCTTATGCGTGAGTTGCGACGCTTCCTCGGCCTGACTCAGACCGAAGTTGCCGACCTTCTCGGTGTAACGCAGTCGAACGTTTCCAAGATCGAGATTCGGGACGATCCGAGTCTGTCGATTTTGGCGAGGATGGCGGAGGCTAAGGGCATGAAGCTCAAGATCGTGATCGAGGCCGACGACGGAAGCAGCGAGCGAGATTTCGCCATAGGGTGAAATCCGTCACGACGGGGAAAGCGCAAGCTTTCCCCGTCCGCTTTCGGTCGAAAGTGGCCGCCGCCGAAACCGTCGCCCCAAAACAAAGGGGGCGAAATCGCCTCCTCTGCCTCTTTGGTTTTTTGTTGATTATTCGGTCGGAAAACCGCGCTTTTTCAGCAGCGCCTTCACATCGGGGTCACGCCCGCGGAAGGCGCGATAGGCCTCGGCGCGGTCGGTCTCGTTGCCCGTCATCAACAGGATTGTGCGGAACTTGTCGGCGACGGTCCGGTCCCACGGGCCGCCGGCTTCGGTGAACGCCGCCCAGGTGTCGGCGTCCATCGTTTCGGACCACAGATAGCTGTAATAGCCCGCCGAATAGGCGTCGCTGCTGAACAGATGGCCGAACTGCGGCAGGCGGTGGCGCATGACGATTTCCTTCGGCATGCCCATTTCGGCCAGCGCTTCACGCTCGAACTTGTCGACGTCGGTCACCGGCACCTTTCGATCGTGGATCTTCATGTCCACGATTGCGCTCGAGAGATACTCGACCGTTTCGAAGCCCTGATTGAACTTGTTCGACGCGAGAATCTTGTCGACCAGCGCCTGCGGCATCGGTTCGCCCGTCTTG
Source organism: Sphingopyxis sp. (assembly GCA_051861185.1). GTDB lineage: Bacteria > Pseudomonadota > Alphaproteobacteria > Sphingomonadales > Sphingomonadaceae > Sphingopyxis. The sequence goes on along the minus strand of JBIMKQ010000020.1, from coordinate 33,619 downwards.
TAGTGCGTCGCATATTTCGACAGCACTTCGGGCGTCATCAGCCAATTCTCGTTCACCTGGCTGGGGAATTCCACGAAATCGCGCGGCACCCCGGCGAGCGCCGGATAGTATATGTGCTGCAGCAGATAATGGATACCGTGGCCGAATTCGTGGAACAGGGTCGTCGCATCGTCGAGGCTGATCAGCGTCGGCTCACCCTTCGCACCTTCGGTGAAGTTGTTGTTGTTCGACGCGAGGACATTGCGTTCGCCGCCCAGCGTCTGCTGGCTGCGATAGGTCGTCATCCACGCGCCCGAACGCTTCCCGTCGCGCGCGAAATTGTCGAGATAGATCAGCCCGACATTCTCGTTGGTCTTGAGGTTATAGACCTCGAAGGTTTTGACCTTGGGGTCGAAAACCGGGACGGTGCCGGTGTTTTCGCGAAAGCCGAGGTCATAGAGCTGCCCCGCCGACCAGAACATCGCCTGCGTCAGCTTGTCGAGCTGGAGGTACGGCTTCACTTCGCTTTCATCGAGGTCGTATTTCGCCTTGCGGACCTTTTCCGAATAGAAACGATAGTCCCACGGCTCGATCGTCAGCTTCGGACCCTTGCCCGCCTTGGCGTCAGCATCGGCGATCGCCTGCATGTCGGCGACCTCTTCCTTCACGCGGGCGACGGCAGCGGGCCAGACCTTCATCATCAGGCCCATCGCATTCCCGGGGGTCTTGGCCATCGTGTCGGCCATGCGATAATTGGCGTGCGTCGCAAAGCCGAGCAGTTCGGCGCGCTGCTGCCGCAGCTTCAGGATTTCGGCGATCGTCTGGTTCGTGTCGTTGACATTGCCATTGTCGCCACGGCTGACGAACGCCTTCCAGACCTTTTCGCGAAGGACGCGGTTGGTGGCGTTCTGCAACACCGGCTGCGCCGAAGAGCGGGTGTTCTTGATCGCCCATTGGCCGGGCTTGCCATTCGCTTCGGCGGCCGAGGCGAGCGAAGCGACAAAGCTGGGTTCGAGGCCCGCAAGTTCGGCCTTGTCGGTGACGAAGGTATAGAGTTTTTCGTCGCCGAGCAGCTTCGACGAGAAGCTCGAGAACAGGCCTTCAAGCTTGGCGTTCATCGCGACCAGCTTCGCCTTGTTTTCGGGCGACAGGTTCGCACCATCGCGCACCATCTCGTCATAGCTGCGCTCGACGATGCGGATCTGCTGCGCGTTGAGACCGCTGTTGTTCCGCTTGTCGTACACCGCCTTGTAGCGCGCGAAGAGCTTCGGCTCGAGGAACAGCTCGGTGTAGAAGGTGGAGATCTTGGGGCTCCACTCGGCGTCGATCGCCTCGACGCGGTCGTTCGACTTGTTCGACGACTGTACGCCCCACAAGGCGAACAGCCGGTCGGCGGTGTCGCCCGCGAGCATCATCGGGACATGCGTGTTTTCAAAGGTCGGCGCTTCGGGATTGTCGATCACAGCCTGCACCTGCGCCTTGGTCTCGGCCATCGCCTTGGCAAAGGCGTCGGGGAACAGCTCGGGGTCCATCTTGTCCCACGGCGGCACCCCTTCGAACGGGCCGGTCCACGGCGCGAGCATCGGGTTTTCGCCCGCGGGGGCGGTCGTTGCCGGTATGGCGGCGGCGGTCGGTTCGGCGGCGGTTGCGGTCATCTGGCTATAACCCACAGTCATGGCAGTGGATGCAAGCAGGATCGACAAACGGCGGGCAAAAGGGTGCGCGGTGCGCGACATCGGTAAATCTCCCGGGGAATAAGGTTTCGAACGAAACCATGTCTGGCCCGTCTTAACCTTATATGACAGCGGGGTGCAAGCGTGGGCGGGGGCAATCAATCCTCCCTGCGGCGCAGCCGTGGGGAGGGGGACCGCCGCGAAGCGGTGGTGGAGGGGCCGCAACGTCGCGTCATAGCCCCTCCGTCAGTGCTGCGCGCTGCCACCTCCCCATCGCTGCGCGACAGGGAGGATTGCACTCAGCCTTCGAATACCGGCTGCGGCAATCCGGGCGTATCGACGCGGAAAGTGAAAACGCCGCCCGCGTGCGGCTGCGCCTCACGCTCCTCGTCGGTCAAATTCTTGCCCGCGCTGGTGACGAAGGCGGTCTGGAGGTCGGCGCCGCCGAATGCGATCATCGTCGGGCGCTGCACCGGCAGTTCGACGGTCTGGAGCAGTTCGCCCGTCGGCGACAGGCGCACGACGCGCCACCCGTCCCACAGCGCCGACCAGTAACATCCCTCGGCATCGACTGCGGCGCCGTCGGGGCGGCCGTTGCCGAACGCGAACTGGTGAAAGATGCGGCCGTTGGCGAGCGTGCCGGCGGCCAGATCGACGTCGAAGGCGCGGATTGCGTGGGTGGGCGTGTCGGCGTGGTAAAAGGTCCGCCCGTCGGGGCTGAACGCCGCACCGTTGCTGGTGGTGATCCCACCGAAAACTTCGCTCAGCGACCCATCTCGATCGAGCCGGTAGAGCGTCGCGGTCGGATTTGCCTTGTCGCTTGTCAGGCTGCCGACCCACAGGCGCCCCGCCGCATCGACACGGCCGTCGTTGAAGCGCTGCTCGGGCTTGTCGGCCAGAACCGCAGGACCGAAGGCACGCGGCGCGGCGCCCCAGCCGTCGATCAGCGCACAGCCATTCTCGAGCGCCGCGACGAGTCCGCCACCCGCGCGCGGTGCGATACAACCGACCTGCTCGGCAACTTCCATCACCTTGTCGGCGCCGGTGGCGGGATCGGTGCGATGGATTTTCCGGCCCTCGATGTCGACCCAATAGAGGCGGGCTTCGGCAGCGTGCCAGAAGGGCGATTCGCCGAGCAGCGCGCGGGCGTCGAGGAGCAGTTGGACCATGGGAAGGTCTTAGCGCGGGGCGTGCGTGCTGCCCAGCGGCTGCAAACCTATTCGTCGTGACGCTCCCCGGCGCAGGTTTGCCCCACCTTCGCCGCCGTAGCGGCATTTCTACTTGACGTGCACGTAAACGTAAGGTCAGGTAGGCGCCAAGGGCCGCGCGCTGCGTGGCACCTTCGCAAACATCCGCGCCCGGCCGGCGCACCGGGAAAAGGAAAGACCATGTCGCTCGATAATCTGTCGCGCTCCGCTTATTCCGAAGACCATGAGGCCTTCCGCGCCACGGTCCGCCAGTTTCTCGAAAAGGAAATCGCGCCGAACGCGGCGAAATGGGCCGAGGACGGCATCGTGCCCAAGGATATCTGGCCGAAGGCGGGCGAGCTTGGCATGCTGTGCCCGACGGTTCCCGAGGAATATGGCGGGCTCGGCCTCGATTTCGGTTATAACGCGATCGTTGATGAAGAGAGCGCCTATTATGGCCGCGCGACGACCGGCTTTTCGCTCCAGTCGGACATCGTCACCAGCTATATCGTAAAATATGGCAGCGAAGAGCAGAAGAAGCACTGGCTGCCCAAGATGGTCGCGGGGGAGGTGATCACGGCGATCGCGATGACCGAACCCGGCACCGGCAGCGACCTTCAGGGCATGCGCACGACCGCGAAGAAGGATGGCAATCACTATGTCATCAACGGGTCGAAAACATACATCACCAACGGTCAGAACGCCGACCTGATCCTCGTCTGCGTCAAGACCGACACCGACGTCCAGCCGGCGTGGAAGGGCGTGTCGATCGTCCTCGTCGAGGCTGACCGCGAAGGCTATGAGCGCGGTCGCAACCTCGACAAGATCGGGCAGGACGAGGCCGACACGTCGGAGATGTTCTTCAACGACGTCCGCGTGCCGATCACCAACTGCCTTGGCGAAGAGGGCAAGGGCTTCATCTATCTGATGAGCGAGCTGCCGCAGGAACGCCTCTCGATCGCAGTGTCGGCGCAGGCATCGGCGCAGCGCGCGTTCGACGACACCGTCGAATTCACCCGCGACCGCAAGGCGTTCGGCAAGCCGATCCTCGATTTCCAGAACACGCGCTTCGTGCTCGCCGACCTCAAGACCAAATTGCAGGTTGGCTGGGCGCATCTCGACTGGGCGCTGGCGCGGCATCTGAAGAAAGAACTGACCCCCGAAGAAGGTGCCGCGGCGAAGCTGTGGCACACCGAGCTGCAGTGGGAAGTGATGGACAAATGCCTCCAGCTTCACGGCGGCGCGGGCTATATGAACGAATATCCGATCGCCCGCGCCTGGCGCGCCGCGCGCGTCACCCGCATCTTTGGCGGTACGAATGAAATCATGAAGGAACTGATCGGGCGCAAGCTTTGATCGTTTGAAACCGCAGGAAAGGAATTCTCCCATGGCTACTGCTTATATCGTCGACGCCGTCCGCACAGCGGGCGGCAAGCGCGGCGGCCGGCTCGCCGGCGTGCACCCCGTCGACCTTGGCGCCGCGGTGTTCGACGCGATCGCCGATCGCAACGACTTCGATACCAAGGCGATCGACGACGTCATCACCGGCTGCGTGTCGCAGGGCGGACAACAGACGATGGACGTCGGCCGCAATGCGGTGCTCGCCTCGAAACTGCCCGACTCGATCCCCGCGGTGACAATCGATCGCCAGTGCGGATCGTCGCAGCAGGCGATCCAGTTCGCCGCGCAGGCGGTGATGTCGGGAACGCAGGACATCGTGCTTGCGAGTGGAATCGAAAGCATGACGCGTGTGCCGATGGGCAGCGTCGCGACCCTGTTCATGAAGGAAGGGCTCGGCCATTATAAGTCCGAGCGGCTCGAGGAAAAATATCCCGGCATCATGTTCAGCCAGTTCATGGGCGCGGAAATGATCGTCAAGAAATACGGCCTGACCAAGGACGATCTCGACGCCTATGCGCTCGAAAGCCATCGCCGCGGCAAGGCCGCGACCGAGGCAGGCCATTTCAAGCGCGAGATCGTCGGGCTCGAGATCGACACCCCCGACGGCCGGCAGACGCATCTTATCGACGAGGGCATCCGCTTCGATGCAACGCTCGAAGGCATTGCCGGGGTCAAGATTCTGCAGGAAGGCGGCTCGATCACCGCAGCGACCAGCTCGCAGATCTGCGACGGCGCTTCGGCCGCGCTTGTCGTGTCCGAACAGGCGCTCAAGGACCATAATCTGACCCCGCGCGCGCGCATCCACCATATTTCGGTTACCGCGGGCGACCCGATCATCATGCTCGAAGAGCCGCTGTTTGCGACCGAGCGCGCGCTGAAGAAAGCGGGCATGAAGATCGGCGATATCGATGCCTATGAGGTCAACGAGGCGTTCGCGCCGGTGCCGCTGGCGTGGCTGCAATATCTGGGCGCTGACCATGGCCGGCTTAACCAGCACGGCGGCGCGATCGCGCTCGGCCACCCGCTCGGTGCCTCGGGCACCAAGCTCATGGCCACCTTGCTCGGCGTGCTCGACGCGACCGACGGCAAATATGGCCTGCAGACGATGTGCGAAGGCGGCGGTCAGGCCAACGTCACGATCATCGAACGGCTTTGACAAAATCTCCCCTCCCGTTTGCGGGAGGGGGCGGGGGGGAGGGCCTGTCGGCTATCGGCCCCCTTTAACTTGCCCCACCCAAACCCTCCCCTCGAGGGGAGGGCTTCAAGGAGACCAATATGAAACTCGATTCCACCGTATCCGCCGTCGTCACCGGCGGCGCCTCGGGCCTCGGTGCCGCTACCGCGCGCGCGCTCGCAGCCAAGGGTGTGAAGGTCGCAATTTTCGACCTGCAGGAAGAAAAGGGCACCGCGCTCGCAGCTGAACTCGGCGGCATTTTCTGCGAAGTGAATGTCACCGACGATGCCAGCGTCGACGCCGGTTTCGCCAAAGCGCGCGAAGCGCATGGTCAGGAACGCATCCTCGTAAATTGCGCGGGCACCGGCAATGCGATCAAGACCGCGAGCCGCTCGAAGGAAGACGGCAGCATCAAGCATTTCCCGCTCGATGCCTTCAACTGGCTGATCCAGATCAATCTTGTCGGCACTTTCCGCTGCATCGCCAAGTCGGCGGCGGGCATGATGACGCTCGACCCGATGGAAGACGGCGAGCGCGGCGCGATCGTCAACACCGCATCGGTTGCGGCCGAGGACGGCCAGATCGGGCAGGCGGCCTATTCGGCATCGAAGGGCGGCGTCGTCGGCATGACCCTCCCGATCGCGCGCGATCTCGGCAACGAGAATATCCGCGTCAACACGATCCTGCCAGGCATCTTCGACACCCCGTTGCTCGCGGGCGCGCCGCAGCCGGTGCGCGATGCTTTGGGCGCGTCGGTGCTCAACCCGAAGCGCCTCGGCGTACCCGCAGAATACGCCAATCTCGCGATGTGCATGATCGAGAATGGCTATTTCAACGGCGAGGACGTCCGTCTCGACGGCGGCATCCGCATGGCGCCGCGCTGATATGCCCAAACCGGAAAGCTGGCGGCTCGACGCCGCCAGCTACCCCGTCTGCGCCGAATTCCAGACGCGGTTTCAGGACATGGATATTAACGGCCACCTCAACAATGTGGCCTTTGCCGCTTTGTTCGAAAGCGGCCGGGTGTTGTTGAACCGTCAGGTACGCCCGCTCGACGAACGCCCCTCCAACGAACGCACGATGGTCGCCGCGGTCGAGATCAACTATCTCGCCGAGGGCAATTTCCCCGATCCGGTCAGGATCGCCACGGGCATCGGCCGGCTCGGCACCTCGAGCTGGACGATTGTCCAGGCGATGTTCCAGAACGGCCGTCCGATTGCGACCTGCGACACCGTTGTCGTGTGCCGCACCGACGGAGAGGCCAAACCGCTCCGCGCCGAGATGGTCGGGGAACTGCATGCCAATCTCGTTACACCCGCCAATAATTAAATAGGGACTGTCCCTATTTAATTGTTAGAGCGAGTTATCGGCGTCCGGGACCGAGCGGATCAGGTCGCGGGCAAAGCCGATCAGGCCGATCTGGCGGCGGCGTTTCAGGCGTTCGGCGCGCAGGATCGCGACGACCTCGTCGAAACATTCTTCGACATTGTCGTTGATCAGCACATAATCATAGCCGTCCCAGTGGCTGATCTCGTTCGCGGCGCGCGCCATGCGCGCGGCGATCACCTCGTCGCTGTCGGTCTTGCGCGCGCGCAGCCGGCGTTCGAGTTCTTCCATCGTCGGCGGCAGAACAAAGACGCGCACGACGTCGGGGCCGGCCTCCTGGTAAAGCTGCTGCGCGCCTTGCCAGTCGATGTCGAACAGCACGTCCTTGCCGGCCTCGAGAAGTTCGTCGACCCGCGCGCGCGGGGTGCCGTAACGGTGGCCGAATACATGCGCCCATTCGAGAAATTCGCCGTCGGCCGCCATCCGCTTGAACGTTTCGGTGTCGACGAAATGATAATCCTTGCCGTCTTCCTCGCCCGGACGCGGCGGGCGCGTCGTTGCCGAGATCGACAGCGCGATATCGCCGTCACCCGCTAGCATCATCTTCGAAATGGTGGTCTTGCCTGCGCCTGAGGGCGAGGAGAGGACGAACAACACGCCGCGGCGGTTCAGGTGGACGCTTTCAGCCATGGGCGCTATTCGCCAAATGGGCGCCATCGGTCAAGCGCCAAGGGGGCGGTACATGATGGGAATTTCACGCAAGGGCTGGTGGGTCGCGGCGGCGCTGATCGCGATTTTCGCCGCCATCCTGTTCGCGATGGGCCGCCCGCCGATCTGCCCATGCGGTACGATCAGCCTGTGGCATGGCACGGTGCAATCGAACCAGAACAGCCAGCAGATTTCGGACTGGTACAGTTTCAGCCATATCATTCATGGCTTCATCTTCTACGGCCTCGGGCGTTGGCTCTTGCCGAGCCAGCCCTTGTGGGTCGCACTGGCCTTGGCGATCGGGATCGAGGCGGCGTGGGAAATCCTAGAAAATTCGCCGATAATCATCGATCGCTATCGCGAGGTGACGATGGCGTTCGGTTACAGCGGCGATTCGATCCTCAACTCGGTCAGCGACGCGCTCTTCATGATCCTCGGCTTCCTCGCGGCGAGCCGGATGCGCTGGTGGGCGACGGTCACCATCGCCATCACGTTCGAACTGTTCACCCTATGGACGATCCGCGATAATCTGACGCTCAATGTCCTGATGCTGGTCTCACCCGTCGAGGCGATCAAGGAGTGGCAAGCCGGCCCTTAATGGATCGCGCTGCTGCGCCCGTTCGTATCGACCGGGATGGCCGGAGGTAAAGCGTCGCCCATGGCTTGTCCGTCTGTCGGCACGGCCGCCGTTCCGGCGTAGGTATCGACAACACCCGCATTCACAAGCTGCGGATCGAGCGCATGCGCTTCTTCGGCTGCCTTACGCGCTTCGGCGCGTTCGGCCCATTTCTTGGTCAGATAACCAGCTGCGGCCCAAGCCGCGATTGCGGCATAGCGCTGCGGGAACAGGCGCCGCGCTGCGAACAGGGCGCCGGCGCCGATGACCGCGCCTGCCACCGGGTGATTGCCTTTTTGTTTTCCAATCGCGCTGCCAAGGACGCCACCAACGATCCTGCCAATCATGCCCAAATCTCCTTCTCCCCTATCAATTCGCCGAGGGGGCCTAGGGTTCCGACCCCAGCATCGTGCGCGGGTCGACCAACCGGTCAAAGGTCGCGGAATCGACATAGCCGAGATCGAGCGCTGCCTCTTTTAATGTGCTCCCACTCTCGTGCGCGTGCTTCGCGATCTTCGCCGCCTTGTCATAGCCGATTTCGGGGGCCAGCGCGGTCACGAGCATCAGCGAGCGATTCATCAACTCGTCGATGCGGGCACGGTTGGGCTCGATGCCGACGACGCAATGTTCGGTGAAGCCGGCCATTCCGATCGTCAGCAGTTCGATCGAGCGCAGCACGTTCGACCCGATCAAGGGCTTGAAGACATTGAGTTCGAGATGGCCCTGAAGCCCCCCTATTGTCACCGCCTGATGATTTCCGATCACCTGCGCGGCGACCATCGTCAGCATCTCGCACTGGGTCGGATTGACCTTGCCAGGCATGATCGAGCTTCCCGGCTCGTTCGCAGGCAGGTCGAGTTCGCCAAGCCCGGCGCGCGGACCCGATCCGAGAAGGCGGATATCGTTCGCGATCTTGGTCAGTGCGACCGCGAGCGTGTTCAACGCACCCGAGAAGAAGACGAGGCCATCGTTCGATGCCAGCGCCTCGAATTTGTTGCGCGCGGGTTCGAAGGCGATGCCGGTGCTGCTCGACAACTCCTCCGCTATCGCGACGTCGAACCCGACGGGGGCGTTGAGCCCGGTGCCCACCGCGGTCCCGCCCTGCGCGAGCTTGCAGATATTATGCGCCAGCGCGCCCTCGATCCGCGCGCGGCACGCGATCAGCTGCGCGACATAGCCCGAAAATTCCTGGCCGAGCGTCAGCGGGGTCGCGTCCTGTAAATGGGTGCGGCCGATCTTGACGATATCGCTCCATGCGTCGACCTTGGCGGCGAGCGCATCGGTGAGAATGACCAGCGACGGCAGCAGCCGCGCGGTCGTCTCGACCGCGACTGCGACGTGCAGCGCGGTCGGAAAGCTGTCGTTCGACGACTGGCCCATGTTGACATGATCATTGGGGTGGACCGGCGATTTGCCGCCGCGTGTGCCCGCGAGCTTCTCATTGGCAACGCCTGCGATCACTTCATTGGCATTCATGTTCGACTGCGTGCCGCTGCCCGTTTGCCAGATCGCGAGCGGGAACTGATCGTCATAGTCGCCGGCGACTATGGCTTCGGCAGCGGCATCGATCGCTTCTGCGAGCCTGGCATCCAGCCCGTGCGCGCGGTTGACCCGCGCGGCTGCGCCCTTGATCCGCGCGAGGGCGCGAACGATCGGCAGCGGCATGCGCTCGTGCGCCGGAAAAGCGAAATTGTGCCGGCTGCGCTCGGTCTGCGCTCCCCAATAGGCTTCGGCGGCAACCTTGATCTCGCCGATGCTGTCGCTTTCGATTCGCGTGCTCATCCCGCCAGCATCCTTGTCACCAGCACCGAGCCTGCCCAGATCATCGCGACAAGGCCCAGCATCTGCCAATATCCGCCGTCGCCAACCCGGCGGCGCAGCCATGCGGCCGCGAGCCAGGCAAGAACAAGCGCGGGCGTCAGGATCAGCACGCTGAAACGCAGCAGCCCGTCCGCAATCTGTCCGCGCAGAATGTTGCTTTGCGCCAACGCATAGCCTTCGACGCTCCACCAGAAGGCGGCGGTGAGCACGACCATGCCCGCGAGGGCCCAATATTGCCAGAATCGGCTCGGGGGCCAGTTGGGGCCCACCATCTTATCGCTTCTTGCCGAAATCCACGGTCACGACATTCGATCCATCCTCGCTGATAACTTCGGGACGGTCGTTGTCGGCTTCGTCATGCGGCTCGGGCTGCGTTTCGTCGTCGTCGCTGACCTGGAACTGGAGTCCGAAATCGACCGACGGGTCGACGAAAGCGGTGATCGCGGCATAGGGAATGACGAGGATTGACGGCGTCTGGTTGAACGACAGGCCAACGCTGAAATGATCGTCCTCGACCTTCAGATCCCAAAAGCGGTTCTGCAGGACAATCGTCATTTCGTCGGGGAATTTGGCGATCAGATGCGCCGGAATATCGACCCCGACCGCCTGCGTTTTGAAGGTGATATAGAAATGATGTTCGCCGGGCAGGCTGTCATAACCCACGATCTGGCTCAGCACGCGGCCGACCACGGCGCGCAGGGCGTCCTGCACGATTTCGTCATAGGGAATCAGGCTGTCGCGTACATCGTCACTCATGGGGCGAGGGGATGAACGGGCGGCGCGCGCCGGTCAAGAGGTCTCAGCCGGGGAAAGTCACCTTGCAACGCGAAAAATAGGCTCTAAGGCGTCCGCATGCGTACCGCCACCGTCCAGCGCACGACTAAGGAAACGGATATCGCGATTACCGTCAATCTTGACGGAACGGGCGAATATTCGGTGTCCACCGGTATCGGTTTTCTCGACCATATGGTCGAGCAATTGTCGCGCCATTCGCTGATCGACATCTCGATGCAGGTAAAGGGCGACCTTCACATCGATCAACATCACACCGTCGAAGATTCGGCGCTCGCGCTGGGAGAAGCCGTGGCGAAAGCGCTCGGCGACAAGCGCGGCATCGCGCGCTACGGCGAGGCGCACGCGCCGATGGACGAAACGCTGACGCGTTGCGTGCTCGACATTTCGGGGCGCCCGCACTGCGTCTATAAATCGGCCTTCTCACAGCCGCGGCTAGGCGAGATGGACACCGAGATGTTTCCGCACTGGTTCCACAGCTTCGCGCAGACCGCCGGAATCACGCTGCACATCGAGATGCTGTACGGCGAGAATAACCATCACATCGCCGAAAGCATGTACAAGGCGCTGGCGCGCGCATTGCGCCAAGGCGTCGAAATCGACCCGCGCAAGGGCGATGCCATCCCCAGCACGAAGGGCGTGCTGTGACCGACGCATTAAATAGGGACTGTCCCTATTTATTCGGGGACGGTGATCATGGGATGAGAGGTCGGCGGGAATTAAATAGGGACACTCCCTATTTAATGCTGCGTCGCGGGTGACCATTGCCCTGATCGACTATGGCGCCGGCAATCTTCGTTCGGTGCATAATGCGCTCGTCGCGGCGGGCGCGGACAATGTTGCCGTAACGGCCGACCCGGATGTCGTGGCCAAGGCCGATCGGGTCGTGCTGCCGGGGGTCGGGGCCTTTGCCACCTGCATGAACGGACTCTCGGAGATCGACGGGCTGATCGAAGCGATGGAGCGCCGCGTACGCGGCGAAGGCGTGCCCTTCCTCGGCATTTGCGTTGGCATGCAGTTGCTCGCCGATGCGGGCGAGGAGCATGGGCGGCACGCGGGGCTTGGCTGGATCGGCGGCACCGTGCGCGCCTTCGATCCGCAACCGGGCCTGCGCATCCCGCACATGGGCTGGAACGATGTCGTGCCCGCCTTCGCGCATCCGGTGATCGTAGCGGGCGAGGCCTATTATCTCCACAGCTATCATTTTGCTGACGCGGTCGATGTCGCTGCCACGAGCAGCCATGGCGCGAGCTTCGTCGCCGCGGTCGCGAAGGACAATGTCGTCGGCGTCCAATATCACCCCGAAAAAAGCCAGGCCTATGGCCTCGCAACACTCGAAAGGTTCCTGAAGTGGCGACCCTGACTATCTTCCCCGCGATCGATCTCAAGGGTGGGCAGGTGGTGCGGCTGGCCGAGGGCGATATGGCGCGCGCGACCGTGTATGGCGACCACCCGGCAGCGCAAGCGCGGCTGTTCGCGGCCGCCGGAGCGTCACATCTTCATGTTGTTGACCTTGATGGCGCCTTTGCGGGTGCGAGCATCAACGGCGATGCGGTCGAGAGCATCATCGCCGCCTTTCCAGGCAAGGTGCAGGTTGGCGGCGGCATCCGCGATCGCGCCGGGGTCGATCGCTGGCTCGCGCTCGGCGTCGAGCGCGTAATTATCGGCACCGCGGCGCTCAAAGACCCCGAGTTTGTAAAGACCGCGGCGCGCGACCTGCCCGGCCGGATCGTCGTTGGGGTCGATGCACGCGATGGCATGGTTGCGACCGAGGGTTGGGCGGATGTGTCCGACGTGCGCGTCGAGGATCTTGCGCGCCGGTTCGAGGATGCGGGCGTTGCGGCTTTGCTCTTTACCGATGTTGGCCGTGACGGACTGCTCAGGGGCTGCAACGTCGAGGCGACGGTTGCGCTCGCACAAGCCGTTGCCATTCCCGTGATAGCGTCGGGCGGTGTCGCCGACATCGACGACATCCACGCCCTGCGCCCGCATGTCGCAAACGGCATCGAAGGCGTGATCACCGGCCGCGCGCTCTACGACGGCCGGCTCGATCTCGCCGAAGCGATCGCAGCGGGCGCGGCGTGACCGTCCGCGTTCGCGTTATCCCCTGCCTCGACGTTGCCGATGGGCGCGTCGTGAAGGGGGTCAATTTCGTCGATCTCCGCGATGCGGGCGATCCGGTCGAGGCGGCGCGCGCCTATGATGCCGCGGGCGCCGACGAGCTTTGTTTTCTCGACATTTCCGCCAGCCATCAAGGCCGCGGCACGTTGCTAGACATGGTCAGCCGCACCGCCGAGGTCTGTTTCATGCCGCTCACCGTCGGCGGCGGGGTGCGCAGCGCCGATGACGCGCGCGCGCTGCTGCTCGCCGGCGCCGACAAGGTCGCGGTGAACAGCGCCGCGGTCGCACGGCCGGAGCTGGTCGCCGATATCGCCGACCGTTTCGGCAGCCAGTGCGCGGTGGGCAGCATCGATGCGCGCCGTATCGATGCCAAAAATGATCAAGCGCCGCGCTGGGAAATCTTCACCCATGGCGGTCGCAAGCCGACGGGCATCGATGCGCTCGAGCACGCCGTTCGTCTCGCGACCCTAGGTGCCGGGGAATTGCTCGTCACCAGCATGGATCGTGACGGAACCAAGGACGGTTACGACCTCGCACTCACCCGCGCGATCGCCGATGCGGTCAGCGTGCCGGTGATCGCCTCGGGCGGCGTCGGCAATCTCGACCATCTCGTCGCAGGGGTGGTCGAGGGCCATGCCAGCGCAGTGCTCGCCGCGAGCATCTTCCACTTCGGCGAAGCGACCGTCGCCGAAGCGCATGCGCGGCTCGCCGCGGCCGGATTACCGGTTCGCGCGCACTAAAAATCCCTCCGCGGGGTAGTCATGCGGGGAGGGGGCTGCAATAGAAGCCCATGACTTCTAAACTCCGTCTCGCCGATCGCACCCACGACATCTTCCCCGTCCTCGGTTTCCTTGCCGCGATAGCGAGCCTCGCGATGCCGCTGAACGCTTGGCTGGTCGCGTTCATTCTTATGGGTGCGATCATCGCAGCGGTGCACCACGCCGAGGTCATCGCGCACCGCGTCGGCGAACCGTTCGGCACGTTGATCCTCGCGCTTGCGGTCACGGTGATCGAAGTCGGACTGATCCTGACGTTGATGCAGGCCGAGCCGGAAAAAGCCCAGACGCTGGCGCGCGATACGGTGTTCGCGGCGGTGATGGTGATCCTCAACCTCCTGATGGGTCTTTGCCTGCTCAGTGGAGCGATCCGCCATCATGAACAGCGGTTCCAGCGTACTGGAATAGGCGCTGCGCTCGCGACACTCACCGTTCTGACGGTCGTGACGCTGGTGCTCCCCAATTTCACGTCGAGCGTGCCGGGGCCCTTTTATTCGGCGACGCAGCTTGGCTTCGTGGCGGTGGTTTCATTGATTCTCTATGGTACCTTTGCGTTGGTTCAGACGGTCCGGCACCGCGACTATTTCCTTCCCGATGGCGACGCCGATGGCGACGGAGAGCCCGACGTGCATGCGCCGCCGCCGAGCGTGCAGCGTACCGCTATATCGGGAGCGCTGCTGCTCGCAAGCCTGGTCGCAGTTGTTTTGCTCGCCAAGAATCTGTCGCCGGTCATGGGCGCTCTGCTCTCCGATTGGGGCGCACCGCCGGCGGTTCTCGGCGTGCTGATCGCGGCATTGATCCTCGCGCCGGAAGGCCTGGCAGCGGTCCGCGCGGCGAAGGCCGACCGCCTGCAGACCAGCATGAACCTCGCGCTCGGATCGGCGCTCGCGACGATCGGGCTCACCATTCCGGCGGTCGCAATCCTTTCGATCATGACCGACATGCCGATCAGCCTCGGGCTCGATGCCAAGTCGACGGTGCTGCTGTTCCTGTCGCTGATCGTATCGGTGCAGACGCTGGCGAACGGGCGGACCACAGTGCTGCAAGGCGTGATCCACCTGATGCTGTTCGCGATCTACCTGTTCACGACTTTCGTACCCTAATTAAATAGGGACAGTCCCTATTTAATTGCTCGCAACATTTTTGGTTCAGGTCTTACGAACGAACACCGTGCCCGCCGAATAGCCTGCGCCGAACGAACAGATCAGCCCGGTCTCACCCGCCTCCATATCCTCATGGTGGAGGTGAAAGGCGATGATCGAACCCGCGCTGGATGTATTGCCATAGGTGTCGAGCACCGTCGGGCTTTCGTCCTCGCTCGCTTCGTGCCCCAGCACGCGCTGCGCGATCAGGCGATTCATGTTGGTGTTTGCCTGATGCAGCCACAGCCGGCGCATATCGCCGCCTGCCAGCCCCAGCACGTCCATTTGCTCGACGATCATGTTCGCGACCATCGGCACGACCTCCTTGAACACCTTTCGGCCCTCTTGGACGAACAGCTTGTCGCTCTTCGGTCCCGATTGGTCGATGCCGCCGTGGCCGCGGTTCAGGAAGCCGAAATTATTGCGGATGTTGTTCGAGAAAACGGTCTTGAGCTTGGTGCCGAGAATGTCCCAATGCCCCGCGGGTGCAATCGCCTTGTCTTCGACGAGGATCGCTGTCGCTACGTCGCCAAAGATGAAATGGCTGTCACGGTCGCGCCAGTTGAGGTGGCCCGAACAGATTTCGGGGTTCACGACGAGTACGCTCTTTGCATGCCCCGCGCGGATATAATCGGCGGCGGTCTGGATGCCGAACGTCGCTGACGAGCAGGCAACATTCATGTCGAAACCGAAGCCGTCGATCCCGAGCGCATCCTGAATTTCGACTGCCATCGCCGGATAGGGCCGCTGCATATTCGACGCCGCACACAGCACCGCGTCCACATCCGCGGCATCGCGGCCGGCACGCGTCAGCGCGTCCTTTGCGGCTGCGACCCCGATTTCGGCAAGGATCGACAGTTCGTCATTGCCCCGCTCATCGATCCGCGGCGCCATAAGTTCAGGGTCGAGGATGCCCGCCTTGTCGACGACGAAGCGCGACCCGATCCCGCTAGCCTTCTCGATGAATTCGACGCTCGATTCAGCGAGTTCGGTGACATCACCCGCCGCGATGGCATCGGCATTTTCTCTATTGTGCAGCGCAACATACTGGTTAAAACTGGCGACAAGTTCTTCGTTGGAGATGCGTTCGGCGGGGGTGAAGAGGCCGGTTGCTGAAATGACCGGCTGCGGTGTGTGCGACATGATGGCTCTCGTGTGTCTTATCGTTTCAAGACACGCTGATTAGGCCCGGTCGCGGCGTCGCGCAACGCCCACAAGCTGGCTGAACGATCGCTAATATGATGGTTAACCTGCCACTAACCATTTTGGTGGCAGACTGCCTAATTGCAGGCCTCCGGGGGGATGGCTCCCCGGGTGCCGTGCGGGAGCACGACCATGGCGACGCGTTCGGGACCGGCAGCAGGTGATCTGTCGATATCGGAAATCAAGGAATTTGCGGCCTTCCCGGCGGCGACGCAGCGGTACATCCGCCGCTCGCTCGATATCGGGTTGGAACGCGACGACGCGATCGCACGCTGGTCGCGCGACATGGTCGAGGAAACCGCGATCCGCGTTCAGGCGCGTGTCTATCAGCGGCTGGTCGATGTCCGTGCCCATATTCCCGACGACAGCGGCCTCGACGCCCTCGAACATTTCATGGCGCCGCTGATCGCGATATCGGCATTCGACCTGGGGCAGGACCGGCTGCACGCCTTTGCGCCCTATCGCTTCCTCTATGAGCGGTTGCTTGGCGGACATGTGCGGCCGTGGCTACCCGGCGCTTTCTGCGCTGCGGCATCGCTGCCGCATCTCCACCCAGAGAAGCGCCGGCTGCTTCTGCAGTCGATCAGCGAAGCTGCTGCGACCGCGCCGGGCTGGTCGGCGCGCGAGCCAAGCTTCTATCCCGAATGGGTCGACAAGATCGACGAGACCCGACCCGCGAATTGAGCATTCGGTCCGCCTAGGGGCAGCAGACGGCCATTGGCCCTCTCCCGTCGGAGAGGGCAAAAAGTCGAAAGCGGTCCTTCAGGACAGCGCCTTGTAAAGGCCAAAGGCGCTGGTTGCGATCAGCACGATGCCGACCATGACCAACATCACTTTGGGCGAGAATCGTTTGGCCATCATTGCGCCCAGCGGCGCCGCCGCGACCCCGCCGACGATCAGGCCGAGCGTTGGGCCGAGAATTTGCGAGAAACCCAGATTCCAGATGAAGGCGATCGAAACGGCGACGGCAAGGAAGAATTCGACGCTGTTGACCGTGCCGACGACCTTGCGCGGTTCGCCGCCTTGAACGAGCAGGTTCGAGGTGACCACCGGTCCCCAGCCGCCGCCGCCTGCGGCATCCAGAAAGCCACCGACGACCGCAAGCGGCGCAACGATCTTGGGCTTATCGAATTTGGGCGGATAGAGCAGGCCGCGAACGAGCAGCCATACGCCGATCAGCACCAGGTAGCCGAGCACGAAGGGTTTTACGACATCGGCGTGCAGCGACGACAGCACATAGGCGCCCAATATGCCTCCGACCACGCCCGGAATCAAAAGGCGCCAGAACAGCGGCCAGTCAATGTTTCGGTGAAATAAATGGCTGAGTCCCGACGCGCCGGTCGTGAAAATCTCCACCACATGGATGCGCGCCGAGGCGGTCGCCGGCGGGACGCCGAGAACGGCGACAAGCAGCGTGTTACAGATGACTCCGAACGCCATGCCGAGCGCGCCGTCGACCAGCTGTGCTGCGAAACCAATCAGGATGAACGGCAACAGGGCGGTAAAGTCGATAGCCGCAAAATCGATCATAATTCATCCCAACCCTTTTGATAGAGAACCTGCTGCCGGGATTTCCATGTCGGCGCCAGCCCAATTTTTCTGCTGGCGGCAAAGGGATTTGTTTCTGCGCTCGATCGCACGCTTCCGACAGGGGTCAGCCGGAGACGTCGTCGGGCAGATAGTCGCGCACATAGTCGATGAACGCGCGAAGTTTCGGCATCACTTGCTTGCGACTGGGATAATAGAGGAACAGGCCCGAGGTCGAACATGCAAAGTCGGCCAGCACCAGCTCGAGCTGGCCTGAGGCGACCTGCGCCTTGACCACCGGCTCTGCGGTCATCCCCATTGCGACCCCGGCGTGCACGGCGACCATCATCGCGGTGAAGTCGTTGACGATCACTGGCCCGGTCACCCCGACCTCGATCTCGCGATTTCCCTTCTCGAACGTCCATGGCATCAATGCGCCGCTCCCCATGCGCATGCGCACACAGCGATGGTTGCGCAGTTCGTCGGGGCTTTCCGGACGCCCGTGCTTCGCCAGATAACCGGGGGTGGCGACAGCGACGAAACGAAACGGCCCGGTCAGGCGGACGGCGATCACATCGGCGTCGAGCGATTCGCCCATCCGCACCCCTGCGTCGAACCCGCCCGCGCTGAGGTCGGCCAGGGCGTCTTCGGCGTAGATTTCCAGTTCGATCTCCGGATAGGTCTCGCAAAAGCCCGCGATGATCGGTTCGAACAAGGGCTGCACCGCGCCGCGCATCAGGTTGATGCGCAGCCGGCCCGCGGGCCGGTTGCCGAGATTTCGCGCGGCTTCATAGGCGTCGCCGAGACCCGCATAGGCGGGCGCGGCGCGTTCGAGGAACATCTCGCCCGCCTGGGTCAGCCCGACGCTGCGCGTGGTGCGCATGAACAAGGGCGCGCCGACGCGCGCTTCGAGCCCCTTGATCGTCTGGCTGATCGCCGAGGGAGAGACGCCAAGGTCGACCGCCGCGGCGGAAAAGCTCCGCCGTTCCGCGACACGCAGGAAAGCTTCGATCCCGTCGAGCACCCCATGGGGGATTGTTAAATCCTGCTTCAAAGCACTTGCAGATTATAGAGGATTATCTATGTGCGCAACCGCGCCTAAAAAGGTTGCACAACGAAACGAAAGGAACCTCTCCCATGGCCTATCAGATCTCCTCTTTCCGCCGCTTTCCCGCCGCTTTCGCCATCGTCGCCGCATCGGCGCTGGCCTTCACCGGCCTGATGGCAACCGCAACCCCCGCTTACGCCCAGTCGGGTAGCGACTATCGCTGCGCCGGTCTGGCCGAACAGGCCCATGTCGCCGCAACCGGCGTCGACGGCGGCAAGCAGGCGAGCGCCAAGCGCTTCGTTTCGACCGGCAAGAAGCTGTGCGAAGCAGGCAACGAACGCGCCGCCGCCAAGCAGTTCCGCGCCGCGCTGAAGATCGCCGGCGTCGCCGAAGTCGAAACCGACAGCCAGATGGCTGCCCGCTAAGACAGCCTGACATACCAATCTCCGGACCGTCCTCTCCCTCTCCCCGACGGATCCACAAAACTGGGGCGGCCCTCGTAAAGAGGCCGCCCCATTTGTTTGTCTTCGCGCGCACGGGCGCAATCGCGTCATAGCCGCCTCCGGCCGAAGGGGCGGGCGCCCTTAAAAGCGGGCGTTGACGCTCACCCAATAGCTCCGCGCCTTGTCCTTGTTGTTATCGTGATCGATATAGGTTGGCGTGTAGATGCTGCCCACCGGACTGCGGAAATCGCGGTTGAGCAGGTTGTTCACCCGGCCGGTCGGTTGGCGAACCGATGCGGCTGCGCGACAGTTCGAGCAGTCTTTCGCGGCCGATCATCCGTTGCGGATGGCGGAGCAGCGCGAGCAGCAGATCCTGCTCGGCCGCGGTCAGATCGACCTCGGCGCCCGAAGGTGCGATTAGTTCGCGCCGCCGTGCATGATATTGCCAGGACGCAAATTCGAACCGTTCGGGCACCGGCGCGTCGAGCGGCGCGTGCGGGTTGCGCATCCGCCGCAAGACCGCGCGGACCCGGGCCAGCACCTCCGACCGACCGAACGGTTTGGCGATATAGTCGTCGGCGCCGACATCGAGCCCGGCGACCCGGTCGCTTTCTTGTCCACGCGCGCTGATCATGATGATCGGCACCCGGCTATGCGCGCGGATCATCTGGCACAGGGCGATGCCGCTTTCGCCGGGCAACATGATGCCGAGCAGGATCAGGTCGATGCGTCCCGTGCCGACGATCGCTTTCAGTTCGGTGCCGTCGCGCGCGCCGGTAACCTCATATCCGCATTCGCGCAAAATCCGGGTCAGGAGTGTTCGCACCCTGGCATCGTCGTCGACCACGACAATATGGTGCGCGAGCGCCGGCGCCCGATCGTTGAGCGCCGCTGGCTCCGCACGCGTAACAATCGCCGACAAATACCCGGTCCCTCGTACTGCAGTCTGACGTGCGACCCCTTGTCGCAGCGGAGGCGTCATACGAGTTAATAATTATTCGCATTAGGAAAAAGATCAATGGCCCGACATCTGTCGCGTCAGGGGGTCAGCCGGACTTCGCGCTTGTCCGCCTATAGCGAAAATACCAGACTTCATGTGACAAGTCAATCATGCTATTGAAATAGAATGACTTTTAACAGAATTTTGACCTCCAAAAATTGGCCAGCAATCACCCAGCAATCACCGTTTTCAGGAGCGAAAAAACCTCGTGGCCACGCGCAAATCTGCTCTTCGATCGGACCTTTCCAAGACCAATCTTGACGACTCTCTGATGGCGAAGGTCACCGGTTCAAATCCTGTAGGTTGCCTCTCATATCCTCCCTCAGTTAACCTCTCCAAGGTCGCGACAAGTACCGTGCCGTGGGTAAGAATCTGGTGCCTCTCATCAGAAAATTGGATCAGTTCAGGCTAGCACCGCCGGACAGGATCAGACGATCTAGCGATCGCCGGTATCGCAGCGCGCAACCCCGCTGGCGCAGCTTTGGACGGCATACTCCAATTAGATCCATTTTCGGTCGCAGTTTTGGTTGCTGATTGCGGTCGATCTGTTGGAAATAGGCGCGCGCCCGTACAGTCAACTGGGCGAGTGACCGGGTTCCGCCACGTATGTCCAGGCAATTGCTAAAGGTGGTGGTACGTGCTCCAGACGCGCGTTTCCTTTGCTCGGTCACTTTTTCGCGATGCAACGCCTAGAATAATAATTGGATTATTAAATAGTAGCGCTCTGACGCGAGGCATACTTTTCAACTGCGACTCATCTTGGTCGCAACCTTGAAAAGGAACGTGACATGAAAACGCATGACGACATCATCGATCTCGGCGCCGCCCAGGACGAAACCCTCGGCGCGCTGCCGTCGGGCCAGCAGGACGTACAGCCCGGGGACAAGTTTATCCTCGGCGGCATCAGCGCCGACGATTGACTGACGCGTGGCGTGCAGTCCTCGCACTGCACGCCACCGCTCCGTCGCGCGCTTCCATGATGAATGTCATCACTTCAGCTGCCACGCATTGGTGCAGAGTCGGCGGCACCTTCGTCTTTCTGGACTTGTCCCGCGATCGCTATTTCATGCTTGAGCAAAGTGCGGCTGATCGCTTTTCCCGGATTGTCGCCGGAGCGCAAGAGGAGGGTGACAATGATTGGCTTGCCGCACGCGGCTTGCACCATCTGGCGCCGCCGGTCGATCAATCTAGTTCCGAAAGGATCGCTCCGACCAGCAGTGTTCTCGAGGAGCCAAATCTCGAAAGGGCTTCGGCGGTTGAGACAGCCCGTTCGGTATGGGTCCTGGCCCTAGCTCAGCGGCATGTTCGGAAACTCGCTCTAATGGAAATTCTGCCTAATCTTTTGCACGGCGTGCCAGTAGCTCCGCACGTTCAACGGTCGGATGCACGCCAGGTAGCCGCGGCGTTTAAGCGAGCGCGTCACTATTTTTCCGGCATGGATGAATGCCTCAGCCGCGGCGTTGCAATGCGCCGTGTGCTGGCCGGAAAGGGGTGCGAGGCCCGGCTGGTGATCGGCGTAACTTTGCCATTCGCCGCGCATTGCTGGGTGCAGCTGGGCTCGGCGGTATTGACCGATCCGCTCGATGTGGTGACCCCCTACACACCGATATTGGTCGCCTGATGCCGGGGTACTTTCGCATCGAGATTTCCGAGGCGTCGGGACAGGCTGATCGTGACAATGGCGAAGCGGACCCACCCGCCTTATCGCTTCCAGGCGCTCGGCTCTGGTGCGATCGACAGCCGCTTGCCCTGGGTGGGCATGGATATCTGATCGGCCACCTGTTCGAGCGAGGCGAAATGAGCCGCCGCGTGTTGGATCTGCATGAAACGGCGGTAACCAGAATGGCGGCGTCTAGCGGCCGGTCGCTCGTGTCCGACTATTGGGGCGGCTATGTGTCCATCTTGGCGCGGCCCGGTGGAGGTCTCGCGATATTTCGCGACCCGTCCGGGTTGTTGCCCGTCTATTACCGCGCCGATGGGGCGGGCGTCACAGCGTCGAGCGACGCTGCCGATCTCGGCAGACGTGGCGGCGTCGATTATCCGGCAGTTGCGCGGTTTCTGGCTAATGGAGGCGCGCCTAGCCGAGAAACCTGCCTCGAAGGTGTCCAGGTACTGCTTCCAGGGGAATGTCTGATCATTACTTCGGGATCGCGTCGTCTGGAAAGCTGGTGGTCACCGTGGGATTGGACGCAGGTCCCCCACAAGCGGTTCGAGGTGGCCGCCCGTAAGCTTCGCGCCGTGGCGCTCGACTGTATCGAAAGCTGGGCGTCCTGCTTTGATTCCATATTGACCGGCGTATCTGGCGGCCTCGATTCCTCGATTGTCGCCGGCGCCGCATCTCGCCGCGCCGCCGCGCTTCATTGCCTGACGATGATCGAAGACGATGCGATTGGCGATGAGCGCCGCTATGCTTCCATTCTCGCCAAGGCGATTGGCGTTCCCTTGCTTGAAGCCCACTATGACCTCGGCAAGGTTGAGATTGATCGCGCCGTGGCGCCGCACCACCCTTGGCCGCACGCGCCATTCTACATGCAGGCAATCGCGTCGGCTCATGAAGAGCTCCGCCGCGAGCATCAAATCGATGCCTTCTTCTCGGGCAATGGCGGGGACAATATCTTCTGTGCGATCCGCAGCGCCTCGCCGTTCGTCGATCGTTTCATGGCGCAGGGACCGCGTCACGGGCTTTTCGACACCCTGCGCGATTTGAGCGATCTGACGGGAGCCAGCGGTGCGACCATCTTGCGGCACGCCTGGGATCGCTATCGTGACTGCAGCCGGCCCGTAAAACTTCATCGCGACACTTCCGGGCTTTCTTCCGCCGCGATCGCCGAGCTGGATGTGCCGAGGCCGCCCCATCCATGGATGGAAGCGCCCGAAGGCACGCCGCCCGGCAAGGCGGCGCATGTCAGGCTGCTGGCGCGCGCGCATCGCAGCATCGAGCTGTATCCCCGCCGCTCCCATCCGCAGCATGTCGCGCCGCTCCTGTCGCAACCAATCGTCGAAACATGCCTGTCAATCCCGACATGGCAGTGGATCGAGGGCGGCAGGGATCGCGCCGTCGCTCGGGCGGCATTCAAATCCATCGTCCCTGTGCAATTATTGCGCCGCACGTCCAAGGGCGGGCCGGGCGGCTTCATGCAGCGCATATTCCAGGCGAACGCGGAACATGCCGGCGACCTGCTGCGCACTGGCCTGCTGGCGCGGGCCGGTCTGCTCGACCTCAGGACCTTGGAAGGAGCCTCGCAGCCGACGGTGGCGGGCTTCGAAAAGGCGCAGCGCATCCTCGCACTTTGCGCGGCGGAAAGCTGGGTTCGTTGGTGGACGGATGTTCGCGCGTCATAAGGCTATCGCCGCTCGGCGCCTCGCGTCTGCACACACCTTGTTTTCCATTGCGCCGCCATTTTCGCCCAGCGGTCGAATGCGCCTCTGTCATCCAGATCCCGGTCGCGCCGATCGCGAAGCCAGAAGTCGAACCACGCCAGATTCTCTTGCATCGCGCGCAGCCGATTGGAGGGGATGTGAAACAGATGGGTCTCATCGGTGGCGGTGGTCTCGCCAGGATAGAGACTGATCTGCGCAGGAACCTTTGCTTCGCGCAGCGCGGCGTAGAAATCGATCGCTCCCGCAAAGGGAGAAGCCATTTGCTGAAGGACCGGAGCACACGCCCTATCGGCACGGAGCGAGGGCGACAGCTGGCGATAGGCGTCGAGGTAACGACCTGAAGGTGGGCCGCCGAAGACGGCGTGATACCCGTCTTTCGGATCTGAATAGGATGCGGGTTCAAGATAATTCCCGTCCCCGCTGGAAGCAGCGCGAAACATCTCCGATTGGGTCATCGCGACATTCACCATCTGCGATCCCCGACTGTACCCGGCAATGCCAATGCGGTCGGGATCGACAATGCCTTCGCTTGCCAACTCGGCGATCGCGTCTTCAAAACTATAGACGCCGTTGATCCAGATCAGCTCGCGCAGCTTTTCGGGACCGAGTGTGCCTGGGCCGCCCGACCATATCATATAGGCGTGCCAAAGCTCAGCCTGCTGCCGAGCCGAGGGGTCGTTCATGAGAATGACGACATATCCGCGCTCGGCGAACAGCTGAGCGGGGTAGTTCCATTGCAGATCGACGTTCGCGAAGCGCTCGTCCGCATCGCTGCCATGAGTGATGATGATCGCCGGGTAGCGACTGCTTGTCTGGTAATTGCGAGGCCAGACGATGAATCCGGTCGATCGGTAGCCGAGCCGGTTTGTCCATTGATGCGGCGTGACGCGCAACGGTGCGATCGAATCATGAGCAGCGGAGAGCGGAGCGATGGCCTGCACGCGCCCGTCTTTCGGTTCGACACGGACGAACCGTGGCGCCTGGTTCAGCCCTTCCTCGACGCAAATGCCCCACGCGAGATCCTCGCGAAAGTCGCAGGCCGTCAAGCTGCCGGGGCGGATCAGCGACGTTGCGTGCCGACCGGTAAGCAAAACCAACCCGTACCGTGGATGCGAGGTCGTTCGCACCCCCAGCAGCGCGCTTAGCCCATCCCCCGAGAGCCAATTTCCTGCCGAACGCGGGTCGCCGATGTAATAGGGCTGGCGACCATAGTGAGTTTTTCGGCCATCGGTGTGCGTCTCCGTGAGGGCAAGCGTCCTGCCGAAACCCTCGCTTGCAAGAGTTCCGCCATTCGGGCCGCGCACCAGACCGATCGCCGGAAAACCCGAACTTTCCTGAATGGGCCGGCTGGCGTTGGTGACAAAGCTCCAGGAAAAGGTCCCGATGCCGTCGGCCCGCTCCGCATCGGATTGCTCTAACTGGTAGCGCGGCCCTTCGTCGGTCCATTCGACATGGCCGCCATAATAGAAAGCAAGCCGGTCGCCCGATGGCCGCGATGCGACCAGCCAGTCTTCGCCCGTCGCCGACCGTATGCGCAGTTCTACGATCGCCCGGACCGGCGCGCGACGCCGATTGCGCTGGCTAACCACCGCGTCGTCGATGGCAACATTGGCCGGTTCCGAACTTGGCTTTAGCGTGGCGTACCAAAGCCATTGTCCGTCGGGAGACCAGTCGTGATATAAAATCCCGATCCGGCGCGGCGCACCGCTTCGCACGGCGAACAGCGCGCCTTCGGTCTGGCCGACGGTAACCTTCGCATCGCGCACCAGCAGCGGTTTGATCGTCCCTTCGGCGTCGAGCGCATAGAGCTGAAGCTCGTCGCCCCGATCTAGCAGTAGGCTCCAGCCCGTGCCGTTCGGCAACGGTCGGAGCTGCTCTGCGCTCGCCGCGCGCAGAATCTCGCGCGAGGCGCGCGAGCGCAGGTCAAACAGATGAAGAATTGAGACGGTCTCATTCTTTTGGAGATCCGCTCGCCGTTCGAGATAGGCGAGCGACTTGCCGTCGCTCGCCAAGCTCAATTCGAACTCCGCCGGGACGGTCACCACATCTTCGAGCGTCCAGCGCCGACCTTCCTCCGCGACGGCCGTCCCGCTGTTAGCGAGACCGACCAACAGAAGAAGCGGCCATAGGCGGATGCTACCAGTCATGCCGAACCGTGACGCTCAGGAAGCGGCCAATTGCTGACCCGTTCGTCGTGTCAAACGGAGCATCGAAAGGCGAGGTGGTGAAGATCGGCTCCGGCTTGCTGTTGAAGACATTCTGTGCGCTCAGCGCAACTTCCGTGCCTGCGCCGAGCCGCAATCGGCCGGTCAGGTCAAGCGTTGTCGATCCGCTAAGTTTGATGGCTGCCGGACGACGATTGTCCGTGACGCTCGCGCTGTGATTGAGAAAGGCCGCGAGCGAGAAGGCCTTGTCGCTCAGCGTGAGCCCGCCGCGCGCCCGAAAATGCGGCGGGCGGAAGATTGTTCCCGCGAGGTCGGTCACCGGCAGGCCGGGAAGCAATTGCTGACTGCTGTCGAGCCAGGTGGCTCCGGCGTTCAGGCTCAGCTGCCGGTCGCTGCCAAGCTGGGCATCATATCGTACCGCGATGTCGACGCCGCGATATTTCTGCCGCGCGATATTGCGGTCGCGAGCATCGAGGAAGGCGACGACGCGCGCCGGGTCGTAGGGAGACCCCGTAATGTTCTGGAGCCCGCCATCGGCACCGGCGAAGATGGTGTCGAGCAGGGCCGGCGCAGGATTTAAGGTAACGAGATCAGCAAAGATCGGATTGTTCAGAACCCCGGCGCCCGAGGCGAGCGGCGGCGCAACGCGATCCTTATAGTCGATCCGAAAATAGCTTGCCGAAACCTCAAGACCATGGAGCGGTTTCACGGTCGCGCTGAAGGTCCAGTTTTCGGAGCGTTCAGGCTCGAGCTGGTCGTTCGGCCCGAGAGCATAAGCGACGGTCGAACCAGCGGGAAATCCCTGGCCGAAGCCGCCGACCGGCACGAGCAGCGCAACATAGCCGGAATATTGTTGATAGAGCGTCGGAAGTTTGAAGGATTTGCCCCATGACACCCCCAGCCGGACCTGCTCGACCGGATCATAGACGAAGCTCAGCTTCGGGGTGACGATGTCGCCGGAGTCCGAATAATCCTCATAGCGCAGCGCCCCGGTCAGCGAAGCGCGGTGCGCAAAGGCCAGATCCTGATCGGGGTCCGCGATCGGCAGTAAAAGCTCGCCATAGGCGAAATGATTGCGGCGCGAGCGTGAAAAGCTGCGGGTTCCGATTTCGGATTTGAAACGGTTGGTGCGATAGCCGCCGCCAAAGGCCAGTCGCGCGGGGCCCGCGGGGAGCTCGAACAGCGACCCCTCCAGTCCCGCCTCCACCGCGATATTCCGGTTGAAGAAGTGCCGCGCGGTGGCAGTGCTCGGCGCGCCGCCGCTGAAGTTCTGGCTGATGCCATCGGTCGTGTCGGTGCCGAAAAACGCGCCCGCTTTCAGCTTCCAATTGGCCGACAGTGCGGCCGACAGCGTCGGTGCGACGCCAAATGTTTCGAACTTGGTGCGCGCCTCAAGCCCTGAGTTTCGGAGCGGCTGAGCGACCGTGAAACCGGTCGCCGACTCCATCCTTCCGCGCTTGTAAATAAGATCGGCAGCCAGGGTGACGCCGCCGCCAAGCGACTGGTGACCGCTCAGCAGAACCGCGTGTCGGCGAAGGGCAGGGAAGAGCGTCGAATCGGGGTTGTTGGCGAAGGCATAGCTGCGATCTTTCGCCCGGATCGCGGTACCGTGCGAATAATCATAGGCCGCGATGATGCCGCCGTCCGACCAGCGCGATCCGCCGAGAAGATTATATTGGTGCTGGAAATTGCCGCCGTCGGTCGAAAGGCCGAGCCGGGCGCTGGTCGATACGCCCTTATAGTCGCGCTTGAGAAGAATATTGACGACCCCGGCGACCGCGTCGGCGCCGTAGATGGCCGATGCCCCATCGGCCACGACCTCAACGCGGTCGACCGCCGCGATGGGAATGGCGCTGACGTCGATCACCGAATTGACGCTGCTGTAGGCAAAGCGATTGCCGTTGATCAGCGTCAGTGTCGCATTGGGACCGATACCGCGCAGGTTGAAAGTCGATGCGCCATTGGCGTTCACGTTTTCATTCGCGGCGCCTTGCGAATTTCCGATCCCGGGATTCTGGCCGCCGCCGAAATTCTGCGGCAAGCTGCGCGCCACCTCGCCAAGATCGGCATGGCCGGAGTTGCGGATGTCTTCCGAGGTCACCCGGATCACAGGGGTTGCCGTGGGCGCGCCCGTGATCCGTGACCCCGTCACGACAATCGGCTCGGCCTCGGTCGCGGCGGCATTTTCGGCGGAGGCGAGTCTGGAAATGACCACCGAGCCGACCTCGAACCTTGCGGTGAGCCCGCTACCTTTGAGGAGCGCCTCGATTGCTTCGCGGCTCGTCAGCTCGCCTTTCAACGGCGGCGCAGTCTTTCCATCAAGATCGCGCGACGATGCGTAGAGCTCGATGTCGGCAATCGTGGCAGCGCTGCGCAGCGCGTCGTCGAGATCCTGCGCGGGCATATCGTAGGGCTGGCGCTGTTGCTGCATGGCCAGCGCAACCGTAGGTGAAAAACAGGTGGCACTGCCGACCAGCAGCGCGACCAGCGAACGGGACTTCTTCAACATTATCACTCCCCCATTTCCTCGGCCGTGCTTCAGGCAGGCGGCCAGTGGGGGTGCGTTGACGGGGCGAAGGGGAGCCCCTTAGTCTTGGGTGAAAAAATTATCGGCGGCGAAGATGGATGGCTCTCGCCGTGCGTTCGACCCTGAGACCGAACAGGGTTGCGATCCGTTCAGCGAAAGCATCGGTCTCGCTAAGATGGAAGCGGCCGGAAACCTCAAGCGCGGCGCTCGCCGCATCGTCGATCACGATCGGGATGACGGCATAGCGATTGGCCTCCGCAACCAGTCGGTCGAGCCTTATCGAACGATATTCGGCCCAGCCTTCGGGCCAGTTTGCGGGAATGTCAGACGCTTGGGCCATACCGAACTGCAACTTGCCATCACGCCGATAGGTCAGCGTCTTTCCCTGTGACAACGCGGTCGCAGGACCGGTTTTGGCGTCTGCGCGCAGGCCGGCCTCGCCGCGCCGGAGGGCCGCACTGACCGTTCCGGCCTCGTCGAGGCTAAGGTCGATCTCGGCATCGTTCGCGATTGCTGCGCCTGTCCCGGCGTCGATATGGAGCGGTTTAGCTTGCTTGGCGATGGAAAGACGGACCCTGCCCTTTACCAAGCGGACGCTGCGGTCGCCGTCTCCGAACGCGACGTCCAGCCGGCTGTCGGTATCAAGCGTCGCGCGCGAGCCGTCGGCAAGCCGGAACGTGCGGATCTCGCCGCGCTGCGTAATCAGGGGTTCGGCGGCGCGCGCGGTGGACGCACTGCCGGGCTGGCCGGGAAGGGAGGCGCCTCCAGCCCCGAATGCTACAATCAGCAGCGCGATTGCGGTCGCGGCGGCGCCCCATGGCAGCCAGCCGCGAACCCGGCCCCGCCGCGCTTCGGCATGGCTTGTTCCGTGGCGCTGCGAGGTCTTGAGAACCGCCATGGCCGCCATGCGGCGTTCGGCGCGGCGGTAGGCTTCGCCATGATCGGCCGATGCGAGGAGCCACGCTTCAAACTCTCCGCGCAGCGCGCCGGCGTCCTCGCCGCGCATCTTGATCAGCCACGCCTGCGCGACCTCATCGACGGGATAGTTGCCGCCGCTTGTGCTCGTCATCGGCCGCCGTCCACCAACTTTGAAATCTGACCGAGCGCTTTCATCATATGATATTCCACCGTTGCGATGCTGATGCCCAGCAGTTCGTGTATCTCGCGATAACTGAGTTCGTCCACCCGGTGCATCAGGAAAACGCGGCGCGTTTTTGGCGGCATGGCGTCAACCGCCGTTTCATACAATCGCAGCAGGTCCGCGGCTTCGAGGTTCCACTCCTGCGCCGCAGGCGTCGCGCCGTCGCGCTCCTCGCGAAGCGGAAAGAAGATCGCCCGCGCGGACTTCTGGCGCCGCGCGCGATCGATAAGGAGATTTTGGGCGATGCGGCGAAGAAACCCGCCCGGATTGATGAGCTGGTGGCGCTGTGCGCTCCCCGCGGCGCGAGCAAACACTTCCTGCACTAGGTCCGGTGCTTCCTCGGCTCCTGCTTTGCGGCGAAGGAAATGGAAGAGCGATATGCGATGGGTCCGATATATCGCGTCCAGATCGTGCCCGGCTTCTGGACGCTCATCGGCCGAAGGGGGACGATCGGCCGGATGGGCATGGCAGGCCGAGGACACCGAAAAGGGGTGACGCGGCGGCGCACGGTCGCCGCAGGTACAGGAAGACACGACAGAAAATCCCGGAGGCACGAACGGGACCAGCCGGCATTCGCCAGAGACCCGTCTTCCAGTGCAGTGCCGCCGTTTGGTCGCTCGCGCGAACCATGGACCGGTTGGGCCGCCGGTCCGGTCAGGGACTGGCGCATATGATGCCTGGCGAAATATTCCGCGCAGGAACTGCCAGCGATGCTCCTGCGCCGTCGAATCATGTCAATTGTAGGCGGCGCTGACAAGCAAAACGTCACTCCCATTTCGGCCAGCGATCATGGCTGTCGACCCGGATGGCCGGCGAGCGTTCGGGCGTAGCTGGCCGCTTCACGCGCGCGCCGCTCGTGATAACCGAGCAGGAGATTGCGAACCTGCGCTTGCGGCTCTGCATCGGCGAAGGCGATCGCGATCGCGTTATACTCTGCGTCGATGTCGGCAAGGATCATCGCGTCGAAATGACGCGATAGCTGAAGCCTGTCGCCGATCGCTGCGATGCTCGCGACGATCTCGCTGTTCGCCGAGCGCTCCGCGATCGCCAGGAACAGGTCCGCGATGCGGTCGGGATAGGGCTGGTCAGCGGGGACCGAAGTTGCCGAGCCTTTTGGCGCCGTCGCAAGCGCCGCGAGCAGCAAGATCAGGTGCAACTCGAGCAGGTCGCGAAACTCGGTTTCGGTCAGCCGATGAACGTGAAAGCCCTCGCCCGGTGCGAAATCGACCATCCGCTCGCCATTGAGCCGGTAGAGACTGTCGCGAACCGGGGTAACGCTGACCCCGAGATCTTCGGCGAGACGGGCCGCTTCGATCCGGGTGCCGCTAGCCCATTCTCCGCTCATCAGCTGACGCTTGATCGCCTCATAGGTCGGCTCGAACACGTGTGCCGGGCTCATTTTTCGTTCCTTTCCGCAGCAGCGAATTCGGACACGGCGTCGGCCTGGTCGGTACGGAGCGCGTCGATCGCGCCGATATGCGCCGGCCGTTCGTCTTGCAGCAGGATCGATGGGCATTGCCCTTCGTAATTGCCGAGATTCGGGCGGTGCTGCGCATAGCCGGCGAGCGCGGCCAGTTCGGGAGGAAACGTCCGGGCGACCTCGGGCGGATAGGCGAGCCACAAATTCTCATAGGGCTTCAGCCATCCCAAGCTGTAGCTGACGAGCACGCCGCGCCGGACCTCTTGGCTGAGGTTCGAGCCCGCCCCATGCGCAGTCGATCCCAGAAAGCATATCGCCGCGCCCGGCTTGCCTTCGGCGAAAATGGGTTGCCCAAGATCAGATTTCGCCATCCCCTTCACGCCGTGGCTCTTCGGAAAGATGCGCGTTGCGCCGTTTTCTTTTGTGAAGGGTGTCAGCGGCCAGAGGACGTTGACGAGATATTCCTGGGTGCCGTCGGCGCCGCGCCACATATCCTGGTCGCGGTGCGGGAACTGCCGCACTTCGCCCGGATGGATTTCGATCGCCTGTGTGAGGTTGAGCTGGATCCGGTCGCAGCCGGTGCCGAGAATGGTCTCCACGGCAGAAAGGATGAGCGGGTTGAGTACCAGTGCGGCCATGTGCTCCGATCGCTTGAGCAGGCCGCCGAAGCGCTTTGTGCGGCGGCCGTAGAAATTGCCTTCACAAAAGGGCGTCGCGGCGAAGATGGGGTCGAGATCCCTTGCGAGCGCATGGACACGCGCGACCGCCTCGTTGCGAATTATGCAATAGCCTTTGCGGCGCAGCTCCTCGAAGAGCAGGCCAGGCAGATCGGCTTCGGTCAGATCCTTTTTCATCGCCCCGCCTCCCCGCCTTCTTCGAACTTGAGGACAAGCGGCGCATAGGTGCCGGTGCGCTGCAATCCGGGGAGCGTATCCTCGTCGATCGCTATGCTGAGGGCGACTATCCGGCACGCGCTATCCCGGTGAACGGGACCCAGCGTGCGGCATGTCCAGCCAAATTTGCTGATCGTGTGATACCAACCGGCTTCTGCGACACCGACATATTCGCCTATGCCGTGGCGGAGAGCATAGTCCGCCAGCGCGGTGACCAACTGGTTGCGCGCGTCGCGGCGCTCGGTGGGCGTTTGTCCGGGGTCGAGGCAGAAGCGACTGATCTCCCACACGCCTTCACCGGACGGCGCCCCGTCGGCGCAAAGATGCGAATAGATGTCGCCGAGCAGGTGCGGCGCCGTGGTTGGCAGCAGCCGCGCCGACGCCCGGTGGCGCAGATCATCGGGATCGAGCAGGATCAGGTACCGCGCGTCCGGGGTGTCGAATTGGTCGAGCTCGAAGCGGCCGTCGAGGGCAGGCAAATCCCATTGCAGCTTGTCGATGAAGACCTGCTTGCGGGCGGCGAACATGGCGCGAAGCGCCGCATTCCCGGGCGCATCCTGCGCCCGCGTGGATTGAGTGATCATGATGGTTCCTTGGCTTGTCGGTGCCAGGATCAGACCATCATTCCCACCGCGCGGCTATGCCCAGAAATGGGCAATCCCGGGACGATTTATGTGCGAGCGTCAGAGCGGGCGCCACCAGTCATAGACATCCGAAAAGCCGATGACGCCGTCGAACAGGGCGCAGAGGATCAGCATTTGCCGACAAGGCACTGAATAGCGCTCGCGCGCGATCTTGAGATGACGGACCACGGTCTCTTCGCTGATGCCGAGGATGCTGGCGGTCTCGCCAGCAGTCTTGCCGCGGGCGGACCAGAGCACGCATTCGCGCTGCCGCTCGGTCAGCGCCGCCCGCGGAGTATAGGAGCCTGTCCCGATGAGCTGCCGCGCCGCGGCGAGCGCCACGGCGCCGACGATCTCGGCGGCGTGGAGCATCTCGAGCGGGATCCTGGCATTGGGAGCGACGGCAAAGGAGCAGCTTCCGGTCGCTTCGCCAGGCAAGTGCCGCGGCACCGTGAAGCCGTCGCCGATTCCGCTCTCGCGGGCGACCTTCAGCAACTGCCGGTCACCGCGAGAAAGCGGGATGTAGTGATCGACATTGCGCCATTGAAAACCCGTCATGGATTTTTCGCCGGCGCGCCGGATCGGGTCGGTGCCGCTGAGATCGAAGCCGACATAGACATTCGCCCAGGCGTCGGGATAATTATGCACGAGCATCGATGCACCCTCGCCGCCGCCGCCGCGGCGATCGAAGGCGAGCGCGAAAAGATCAAATCCCATGCGGTCGGCGGCGTTCGACAGGGCGGCAAAGAGCCGTTCTTCCTTGTCGGCGCCTGATATGTCGTGTGCGAGTTCCTCCGTCAGATTAAAATGCTTCACGTCGATTCATCGGCCGCCGACGCGTTCCCGACCCGTCCGCCCGCGATCCGCTCCATGGCTCATCGCTCCCGTTTCCTCTCCGGGAGACAATGAAGTTGGACAAGCTGCGCGATGGTCCTCGCACTGCGGCGGGCGGGTGATACCTCAGCCTCTATACGCAATGCCGATCGCCTCTTCGGTGTAACGACAGGAAATCACCTGATAAAGCGGCTTGGTGCACCAATCGGACCCAGATTGACACCTAATGCCTTAATACGCCGACCGCGGCGGAGCCGGCGTCACGCACCGGCGGCATCTGGAGTCGAAGTGGCGATCGAAACGTCATGGGCAAGCAGTCGTTCGCAGCTCGGCGCGACAAGGCCCCAGACCGCGTCGATCACGGCGGAGAATGTCACGCCTTCAAGCTCAAGGCTCGCGGCATAGGCATCCCATTGCCGCCGCTTGTCGCCGTCTTCGAACATGGCAGCCGAGAGCCCCGGCGGACGGTCAGCCGGGATCGGCGTGCCGCGTCGATCGAATGTCGCCGCAAGTGCTGCGTCGAGCGCTTGAGCATTGATGTCGCAGGCCTGCGGAATCGCCCAGAGGTCGTAGAAATCCTTCATGCGACCATTGGCGATCCCGAGCGCTACCATCGCCTGAAATTTCTCTGCGATGACGCTTGTCGGCGAATAGGTGCGGATCTCCGGATCGGGAAAGTCCAGCAGCGTCGGGAAGGA
>JBIMKQ010000019.1:0-64029 GCA_051861185.1 Sphingopyxis sp. | reverse complement strand
GATTTCGAGCGCGCCGATGGGCGCAGCTCGCTCGACACGCTCGGCCTCACCGACATGGATGGCGGCGTCGAGCGCTCGTCGGTGGTCTCCAACCGCGTCACCCATGCGGGCCGCGACGGCTCGGCGCTTGCCTTCGCAGTACAGATGTCGCTCAAGGACAAGCCCGAGGGCGGCGTTCTCGTGCCCTTGAGCCGCGGTTCGGTGCGTCCGGTCGATGCGCGCAAGTTTGCAGGCGTCCGGCTCGAAATGCGCGGCGCCGGCCGCTATCTCCTCGTCGTCAACACGCTCGCCGGCGAGTTCACTGCCCCCATTGAGGCGAAGGAAGGCTGGTCCGACCTGCGCGTGCCGTTCAGCGCGCTCGTCGCTACCAAGCCCGGCCGCGGCGACGCGCCGGCCTGGCGCGGCGACGATCTCGTACAGGTCGGGGTCGTCGTTCAGCGCGATGCCGGAGCGAGCGCTTGGGGCGAAATCGACAATCTCGGCTTCTACTGACGCGGCGCTCGCGACGGGCCTCCTGCGCGGGGTGTGTGCCTGAAGGGCGCGTGCCGCGGTGAAACCGCCATGTGATATCGTTGCGCATGCGCGCCCGGCCCCGCGGGACCATAGCAAAGAAATAGCATAAACTCAAAATGCCTGGTGGGGTGATCCCAACCGGCTGCGTCTTAGCCAACGAGGGGGCTCCTTCCGGTCGAAATAAGGGCCCGTTCTCAATTTAGAGAAGCCGTCGCCTGCCATGAAAGCGAAACTGTCCCTCCAGCCGTCTCTGGCGAGGACCTCTCTCGGGGTCACGGTCGTAGCGGCTCTTCTTTCCCTTTCTGCCGCCTCCGCCGCGCAGGCGCCCGCCGGCGAGCCCGTCCCCAAGCTCAACGACCGCCACCCGTTCCTCGGGCCCGATGCCCGGACGAGCGAATATCCCGTCCGCATCCCGATGAAGCCCGTGGCCGAGACCGGCCCAGAGTTCGCCATTCGCGGCGGGCGGCTGTTCGATGCAGTAAGCGGCGGCGTGCGCCCTGCGACGGTCGTAATCCAGGGCAATCGCATCAAGGCGGTGCTGGCGCCCGATGCGACGGGCTGGGGAGCGGACGCGAAGATCATTGATGCCGCGGGCAAGACCGTGATGCCGGGGTTCATCGACATGCACACCCATGTCACCTATCCCGACCGCGCCTCGCCGTTCGACGAGCAGGGCGGCGAAGGGGTAGGGACGCTGCGCGGGCAGCGTAATCTCCGGTATTTCCTCGCATACGGCTTCACTTCCGTGCGCGACCTCAACGGGGTCAGCAACGCGCCGTTCTTGCTCAGCCAGTGGAGCGCGGCCGACATGATCCCGGCGCCGCGTGTATTCGCGGCGGGTTGGATCATCACGGGGACAGGAGCCCACGCGACCGAGCGGCCCGTGATCCCCAGCCATGGCCCCGATTATGCGACGGAGGTCGATGGTCCCGACGCCTGGCGCAGCATGGTGAGCAAGGCATTCAAGGAAGGCGCGAGCGTCATCAAGATCGCGAGCAATTTTGCGCCCGACGAGGTGCGCGCTGGAATCGAGGAAGCGCATCTGCTCGGGCTCAAGGTCTCCTGCGACTGCGAGACCATCTACACCGAGGTGGCGGTCGACGCGGGCGTCGACATGATCGAACATCCGCTGCCGCGCTTGGGCGCCGCGATCACCAAGATGGCGAAGAAGAAGATCGCCGCAGTGCCGACCTTGCAGGTGTACCAAAACCTGCTCGACCGCGCTGACGGCTTCTATGGTGCGAATTCGCCCCCCTTCACCGTGGTCCTGGGCGATATGGTCACCGCCTTTCTCGACCATGGCCTCAGCCATATCATCGTCTGCAACGGACATTCGACCAATGAGCCGCTGATCGGGCAGGTTGCGCATAAGATCCGCCGCGAGCGGGGCATCATGATCGCGTCGCTCAACCTGTGGCGGATGATCCCCGACAGCGTCTGGCAGGAGATGCACGGCGCTGGGGCCGCGCGCGCGCGCAGCCACGGCGCCGATCCCGTCACCTCGGTCGGTCTCCATCTCACGCCCGAACTGATGCGGATGGACGCGGCGCGGCCCGCGACGCGGTCGAGCGCCTTCGGCCTGTCCACGACGGGCCAGTTCGCGAGCGCGATGTTCGGCGACGTCGAGCTGCCACTCGACGTCACGGAAGTTGCGTCAAACGGCGTCGGGCAGGGCGATCCGACACTCGCCTCCGCTGAAAGCGGTGCGCGCTTCTCGGAATGGATCGTCGGCGCGATCGCCGATTTTGCAGGCCATTTCCGGCGCTGCGACCCCACGCGCCCGCATCTCGGGCCGCTGCCGTCATGACCGGGACATTGGGCACCGAAGGAACCGCGCCGGGCGATCTGGCGCTTGCGGCGGCTTCGGCGCAGCTTGCCTCAACCGCGCGCGGCGCGGCAGTGGTAAAGGGCTTTTTCGACCCCGCGACCTCGACGATCAGCTATGTCGTCCACGACCCCTTGACCATGCGCGGCGCGGTGATCGACAGCGTGCTCGACTATGATGCCGCGTCGGGACGGACGTCGACCAGGTCGGCCGAAGCGATCGCCAACCATGTGCGTGCCGAGGGGATATCGATCGACTGGCTCCTCGAGACCCATGCTCACGCCGACCATCTTTCGGCGGCGCCCTGGCTTCAGAAGAGGCTCGGTGGTGCGATCGCGATCGGCGAGCATATCCGCGATGTCCAGGCGGTCTTCGGCGACATTTTCAATGCCGGGGCCGATTTTCGACGTGACGGCTCGGATTTCGACCGCCTCTGGTCGGACGGCGACCGCTTCGCGATCGGCGATTTGCCGGTCACCGTTCTCCATGCTCCCGGCCACACCCCGGCCTGCGTCGCCTATGCGATCGGCGACCTGGTCTTCGTCGGCGACACGATGTTCATGCCCGATTACGGCTCGGCGCGCGCCGATTTTCCGGGCGGCGATGCGGCGCGGCTCTTCCGCTCGCTGCGCCGTATCTTGGAACTCCCCGGCGAAACGCCGCTTTTCCTTTGCCACGATTATCTGACCCCCGGCCGACAGGAGCATCGCTGGGAGACGACAGTCGCCGAGCAGCGGGGCGCGAACGTCCATGCGCGCGACGGCATTTCGGAAGATGAGTTCGTCGCGCGCCGCCGCGCGCGCGACGCGGAACTTGCGATGCCCGCGCTGCTCCTGCCGGCGGTGCAGGTCAATATGCGGGCGGGGCGCCTGCCGCCGGCCGAGAACAATGGAGTCGCTTATCTCAAGATCCCGATCGACCGGCTGTGAGCGCCGCCGCCCTTCCCTGAATGGAGAGATTATGACCATCAAGACCCTGAGCCCGGGACTGGGCGTATCGCCGCAGATCGGCCCGGCGGACGTCGCCGCACTGGCCGCATCGGGCTTCCGCTCGATCATCTGCAACCGTCCCGACGATGAAGAGCGGGGCCAACCTTCGGCGGTCGCAGTTGCGGCGGCAGCCGACGCGCTGGGCCTCCGTTTCATTCACATCCCTGTCGTTGCGGGCACGATCGATGAAGGCGATGCCGCGGCGATGACGCGCGCGCTCGCCGAACTCCCGGGCCCCGTGCTCGCTTATTGCCGCTCGGGCGCGCGCTCGGAACAACTTGCGACAATGGCTGCGGCCCGCGGCGAAGACGGTGGGATAGCGCGTTACGACATCGTCGTGATCGGAGGCGGCAGCGCGGGGATCGCGGTCGCCGCGAGTATTCTCCGGCGCCGTCCGGACGCGTCGCTCGCGATCGTCGAGCCTAGCGAGGATCATTATTACCAGCCGGGCTGGACGATGGTCGGCGCCGGCGTTTTCGCGCCGGAGGTCACGCGGCGGGACGAGGCTGGGTTGATTCCGGCGGGCGCCGAATGGATCCGCGCCGCCGCAGCGTCCTTCGATCCCGCGAACAACGGGGTCACGCTCGCCGACGGGCGCGTGGTCGCCTATCGCGCGCTGGTCGTCTGTCCGGGGCTGAAACTCGACTGGGACGCAATTCCGGGTCTTGCTGCGGCGCTCGGTTCGGACGGCGTGACCTCCAATTATCGCTTCGACCTGGCGTCCTACACCGACCGGCTCGTTCGCCGGTTCCGCGGCGGGCGCGCCTTGTTCACCCAGCCGCCGATGCCGATCAAATGCGCCGGCGCACCGCAGAAGGCGATGTATCTCTCATGCCACCGCTGGGAACGCGCGGGGGTTCTCGGCAGTGCCGAGGTCCAATTCCACAATGCCGCGCCCGCGCTGTTCGGCGTTGCTGCCTATGTGCCCGCACTCGAAGCCTATATCGCGCGCTACGGCATCGATCTGCAGCTCGAATCGCGCCTTGTCTCGATCGATGGCGCGGCGAAGGTCGCGCTGTTCGAGCAGCGCCGCGGCGATACGGTGCGCCGCGTCGAAGAGCGTTTCGACATGATCCATGTCGTGCCGCCGCAAGTCGCGCCGGCTTTCATCGCGACAAGCCCGCTCGCCGCGCCTTCGGGTTTCGTCGCGGTCGACGAGGCGACGCTGCGCCACCCCGATCATGCCAACATCTTCGCTCTCGGCGACGTCGCCGCGACGACCAATGCCAAGACCGCCGCGGCGGCGCGCAAGCAGGCGCCGGTCGTCGCGCTCAACCTGCTCGCGGCGCTCGAAGGCGCGCCCCCCGTTGCTGTCTATAATGGCTATGGCAGCTGTCCGCTCACCGTCGAGGCGGGCAAGATCGTGCTCGCCGAATTCGGTTATGGCGGCAAATTGCTCCCAACCTTTCCCAAATGGCTGATCGACGGGACGCGGCCCTCGCGCCTGTCGTGGCTGCTCAAGGAAAAGATCCTGCCGCCGCTCTACTGGCATGGCATGCTCAAGGGTCGCGAATGGCTCGCGGCACCCGAACGGCGCGGCGAAGGCGGGTGACGCTCGACACCGTCCAATATCTGCTCGGCGCGCTGTCTGGCGGGATCGTCGGCTTTACCCTCGGTCTCGTCGGAGGCGGCGGGTCGATCCTCGCGGTTCCGCTGATGGTCTATCTCGTCGGCGTTGCGAGCCCGCATGTCGCGATCGGGACGAGCGCGCTCGCGGTGGCCGCC
Source organism: Sphingopyxis sp. (assembly GCA_051861185.1). Lineage (GTDB taxonomy): Bacteria > Pseudomonadota > Alphaproteobacteria > Sphingomonadales > Sphingomonadaceae > Sphingopyxis. Next base: position 58,977 of record JBIMKQ010000019.1, on the reverse strand, counting down.
AATGCCGCCTCGGGGCTCGCGCAACACGCTCGCGCAGGCACGGTCAAATGGCGCTGCGGTTTCCTCTACGCTGCGAGCGGCGTCGTCGGCGCGCTCGGCGGGTCGACCATCGGCAAGGCGATCGACGGGCAGAAACTGCTCTTCCTCTTCGCGTTGCTGATGCTCGTCGTGGGGACGCTGATGCTGCGCGGGCGGAACGATCCGGGCATCGAGGGCGCCGCCTGCAACCGCCATAATGCGCCCAAGGTGCTTGGCTATGGGCTCGGAACCGGTGGATTCTCGGGCTTTTTCGGCATCGGGGGTGGTTTCCTGATCGTGCCGGGGTTAATTGCGTCCACGAAAATGCCAATCCTCAACGCGGTCGGCACAAGCCTCGTCGCGGTCACCGCCTTCGGGCTGACCACAGCGCTGAGCTACGCCGCATCGGGGCTGATCGACTGGAAGCTCGCCGCGACCTTCATCGCAGGCGGCCTGTTCGGCGGCATCGCCGGGACCCGCGCAGCGCGGACACTGTCGAGCAGGGGCGGGCTGACCGCCATCTTCGCTGGGCTGATTTTCGCTGTCGCGGCCTATATGCTTGTCCGGAGCGCGGGCGCCCTCTTTGCCGGGACCGGCGGTTGATGTTCGTGCCGCCCGCCGCCATTCTGCCCTTTCGCCTGCGTGCCGATCCCACGCACCCTTGTTCCCTCGACCACGGAGACGCTTTGTCATGACCGCGCCGTCCGAGGGCTTCGCTCTCCAAGAGGAGCCAGGCGCAGGCGACGCGCCGCCGACCGGGCTCGCCCGTTGGAAGCTTGTCGGACCCGGTATCGTCGTCGCTGCGACCGGAGTCGGCGCGGGCGATCTCGTCGCGACGCTGATAGCGGGCGCGCGCTTCGGCTATGCGTTGCTCTGGGCGGCGGTCATCGGGTGCATCGTCAAGATTGCGCTCGCCGAGGCGACGGGCCGCTATCATCTCGCAACCGGATCCACGATCCTCGAGGGCTGGCGCTCGCTCGGCTGCTGGACGAGCTGGTATTTCGGCATCTACATCATTCTCTGGGGCTTTGTGTATGGCGGCACCGCGATGAGCGCGACCGCGCTGCCGCTGTCGGCGCTCTTTCCCGACGTGCTGCCCTTCTGGGCCTGGGGCGGACTCTCGGGCCTGCTGGGGGCCGCCTTCGTGCTGCTCAATCGCTATGCGATCTTCGAAGCGGCGATGAAGCTGTTCATCGGCATCATGTTTGTCGTGGTGGTCGGCCTCGCCATCCTCGTCGCGCCAAACTTGGGGGAAGCACTGGGCGGGCTCGTTCCGCGCCTTCCAGACGGTTCGGTAATCTACACCCTTGGCTTGATCGGCGGCGTCGGCGGCACGATCACGCTCGCCGCCTATGGCTATTGGGTCAACGCCAAAGGTTGGCATTCGCCCGCCTGGATGGGGATGATGCGGTTCGACAACCGCGTTGCCTATATCGTCACCGGCATCTTCGTCGCGGCGATGCTCATCGTCGGTGCCGAACTTCTCCATGCCGCGCAGATCAGCCTCGCCGGCGGCGACCGCGGGCTGCTCGATCTCGAGGCGGTACTTGCCGACCGGTTCGGGCCGCGGGTGGCGACGATTTTCCTGGTCGGCTTTCTTGCCACCACCTTCTCGTCGATCCTCGGCGTCTGGCAGGGCGTGTCGCTGCTGTTCGCCGACTTTGTGCGCAATATGCGCGGCACGCATGCGGCGGGCGACCGGACGGACCTCGAGATCAGCCCGGCTTTCCGCTTCTATGTGCTGTGGCTGACCTTTCCGCCGATGATCCTGCTCACGCTCGGCCAGCCCTTCGCACTCATCATCGCCTACGGCGCGTTCGGCGCCTTCTTCATGCCGTTTCTCGCCCTGACGCTGATCTGGCTGCTCAACGGGCGGGCGGTCCCGCGCGAATGGCGGTCGGGCTGGCTCTCAAATCTCCTTCTCGCGCTGGCATCGATCCTGTTCGTGGTTCTTTGCGCACACCAGATCTGGTCGATGCTCTAGCGCGCGGCGACCGGTCTTTCGGTCACATATGATCAACCGAACCAGGGCTCCGAGAGCGGATCGGCGTGGGGACAAGCAGCCATCTTCACAAACACGCGTCACGATTCACAGCTGCTTGGAACCCGCTCGCGCTCGGCGCCTACGCCACTTCCTGTCTTTCTACGCCATTGGACGACGACACCAAAAGTTTGTTGAATTTGGCCGCTTAGTGCGTCTCTTACTCATCCCCGTCGAGCCGGGCGCTGTGCCCTGCTCCGAGAAACGGGATCCCCGATGGACGCAGAATCGGTCCGGATTGAAGCACGCCATCGCAGCGAGCCTATGCTGAGCACGGCGCTGGCTGCGATAGCCGACTGGCACGCCAGTCCCAGGATCAACGCCATGGGGGATGACCGCGAGTTCAGCAACCAGCGGCGGCGGACATGACGGGCCAGCAGCCTGACCGGATCCTCCGGATGAAGACCGTTCTTGTCCGGACCGGCCTGTCCAAGTCGACGCTCTACCGCAGGATTGCCGAGGGTACGTTTCCGTCGCAAATCAAAATCGGAGAGCAAAGCACGGGCTGGTATGAATCCGAAGTCAATCGGTGGGTGGCAAATCCTTCGGGTTATCGGGCACCCTCTCGGCCCGTCACACCGGCATATTAGGTCGGATTTTCGCAACAGTCGCCGTGATCGGTGGCCGGTCGTCGTCGGCCGTTCAGCCGTCCGGAAGTCACGATCCTCGGGCTGCGCGCCTTCGTCACAACAATGGACGCGGCTGCACCGCCTTCCATTCGTCGCCCGTAATGAATGCACCCCACTCATCGAGCAGCATGCGCCGCATCTCGAGAAAGCTAGCGCGGTTATAGGCTTTGATAACCGCGTCGGGGATGACGTGAGAAAGGGCCGCTTCGGCGACGGGCTCGGGGATAAATGGCTGCTGTTCCGCCGCCCATGTGCGCAAGCTGCTCCGGAAACCGTGCGGAACCCATGGCATATCATCATCCCGCATGATCTTCGAGATCGTCATGTCACTCAGCGTCGTTCCCTTCCGGTTCGCAAAGATCAGCGCGTCAGGGTCATGGGATGCGGAATAGGCCGCGGCGCGCGCTAGGATGTCGAGGGCCGGCTTATTCAGCGTGACGATATGCTTTTGATCGGATTTGCGCATGAGCTCGGCCGGGCGCTCCCACTCCGCTTTTTTCCGATCGATGTGGCGCCATTGCGCCTCGCGCACTTCGATCGAGCGAGCTCCCGTCGCAATCAGGAACATAAGTGCGAGGCGACCGACGGTCTCACCGGCACCGGAGAGATCACGCCAGTACAGCGGCACCTTTTCATATGGCATGGACGGGTAATTGCGGCCGCTCGATTTCGGTTTTCCGGTGAGCGCCCTGACTTGTTCGCGCGGTGCGCCATATTCGCGCCACCTCTTTGCTGCGGCGTAGTCGAGTACGGTCGCGATGTGTTGGCGAACTTTCTTCGCGGTTGCAGGCTTCGCCACCCAAATCGGTTTGAGAGCTTCGGCAACATCGTCGGCATGGATGGTATCCACCGGCATTTTCCCGAGCTTTGGATAGGCGTGCTCCTCCAGTCTTGCCAGGAACGCCTTGGAAGACCGGTCGCTCCAGCCATGGCTTTGCGCACCGTGCGCAGCAATTGCTGCCGCTTCGAAAGTCGGCGTCGACTTTTGCTCGATGCGCGCGGGGCGTTTGCGAACGGCGGTTGGATCGCGGCCCGCTTTGGCCACGTTGCGGATGCGCACCGCTAGTTCGCGCGCTTCTGCCAGTGTGAGATGGCTTCGCTCTTCAATTGGGATGTCATCGCCCACGGAACTCGGCTGGATGAGAATGTGCCTTTGCAAGCCACCCAAACCAATGTCGCGACGCCGGCCATTCACCATAACGCGCAAGATCCATGAGCGGCATCCAGTTTCCCCGACAAGAAGATATAACCCATTCCCATCACAGTGGCGTCCAGGCTTTGCGTTCAGAACATATTTTGCAGTCAGCTGTCGCATCTTTCCCCTCAAACCCAACCTACGAATTTATCCACACCTCCTCCCTCAAAAAATGAGGGAAGAGATGGCTCTCGGTGGGAAGCGATGGTATCAGATGTCAGGAAAAATTACTACAAGATTTCAATGGCTTTGGAGCCAAATGGGACCGTATCGGACCGATATTTTTGCCCTCGCGGGGCATCCAGAGCATTTCACTTCATCTTCAGTCGTCGAAACGTCCGCGTCACGCCGGGCGGCCCGATTGCGCGCCCGGCATCGGCTTTTCCTAACCCGCGGTGAGCGGGTCGCTGATTCCGTGTGCGCCGCGTTCGATGCGCCCGGCCAGACGGACTTCCATGCCCGGCAGCGCGACGGTGACGTCGTACCAGTCGTGATTGTCCGCGGTCGGCCAAGCTTCGACCGCCTTGCCGCGACTCGCGACCGTCACGGTCTGGCCGGCCGACGGAGCGTAGGCGTCGCGGAGGATTTTCGCCTGCTGCGCCTCGCCGCCGTCGTTGACGAAAGCGAACGCGAGGGCGCGCCGTCTGACATTGTAGCGCGCGGTCATCGTCGGCGCGCGCGCAGCGTCGGCGAGCGTGCCGCGGAAGGCGCGGTGAAAGCCATTGGGGCCGAGAACCCAAAGGTCGAAGGCGCCGTCGGTGCCGACAACCCAATGGTCATCGATTCGCTTTCCCGCTTCGACCGTATAGCGGCGCGGGATGCGATCGAGGTCGTTTTTGTCATAGACGTGGAACACCGCGCCCGCCGCGCCTTCGTTGATGAAATCGAGCATGATCGCTTTGCCGTCCGCGTCGATGCGGGCGTCGACATGGAGCACATAGGGCAGCGCGCGCGAGCGGCGGATGCCTTTCTCGTGGAACAACTCCTGCGGTGCGCGCGGCGGCAGCGCTTTCGGCCGCTGCAGATGCGTATCGAGGATTGCGGTCGAGCCACTGACATCGGGCAGGTCGGGAAAGGCTGCGTCGGCGCCCTTCGAGAAGTCGAAGCAGGAGGTCATGTCGCCGCACACCGAACGGTGCCAGGGGCTGATCGCGGGGATGGTGACGCCGAAGCGCTGTTCGAGGAACTGGCCGACCGAGCTGTGGTCGAAGACTTCGCTGCTGACCCAGCCGCCTTTGCTCCACGGCGATACGACATACATCGGCACGCGCGGGCCGAGGCCAAAGGGGCGCGTCGTTCCCGAGATATTGTCGTCGCGCGACAGATATTTATCCTCATGATCGTCGAAATAATGGCCGGGCAGCGCGAGCGTCGCCTTCCCTGCTAGCGTGCCGTCGGCGTTGTAGGAGGGCGGGGCGGCGGGCGGGGAATGGTCGAACAGCCCGTCATTCTCGTCGAAGGTCTGGAAGAAAACGGTGCCCGCCCAGGTGTCGGGATTGGCGGTCAGCGCGTCGAGCACGCGTGCGGTGAATTCGGCGCCCTCGATCGGGGTCGAGGCCGAGGGATGCTCGGACCATTGTTTGGGCGGCAACACCCACGACACGGCGGGCAGCGTCCCGTTTTTCGCATCCTCGGCCAGCTTTTCGAGCGAATGATGCACCATGCCGCGCTCATAGATCGGCGAACCCGGCTTCGCGTCGCGAAAGCCCTTGAAGGCGAGGCCGCCGTGCATCGCGCCGGTCCAATTGTCGTTGGGGTCCTGATAGATGCGCCAGTCGACCCCTGCGGCCTCGAGCACCTCGGGAATCGTCGCCCATTCGAGCGCGTTGCCGGCATAGGTATAGCCGGGTTCGGGCAGCGCGCCCTTGATCCAGCAGCGCAAATTATTGGGTTCGGACTTGTCGTCGCGGCAATTGGTCCCGGTGGCGGCAACTTGCGGGTCGAAATTGGACCCCGACCAGAAGACGATGCGATTCGGATCGGTGCCGGTGGTGATCGAGCAATGATAGGCGTCGCAGATGGTGAACGCCTCGGCGAGCGCGAACTGGAAGGGGATGTCCTCGCGCTTGTAATAGCCCATCGAATAGTCGGTCTTGAACTTGGGCCACTGGCCGAACTTGCCCTGATTCCATGCCGCCTGCGCGTCGGAGAAGCTGTGCGGGGTGCCGGGGACCTTCAGCCCGTTGGTGCGCGCTGTGTCGAGGTGAAAGGGCGGCAGGTCGCGTGCGCCGTTGCTCTGAAACCAGACAGTCTTGTCGCCCGCGAGCGGGATCGGGTGGCGATCGCCGAAGCCGCGCACGCCCTTCATCGTCCCGAAATAATGGTCGAACGAGCGATTCTCCTGCATCAGGATGACGATGTGGCGGACGTCCTTGATCGTCCCCGTCGTACGCTTTGCGGGGATGGCGAGCGCGCGGCCGATGCTGGCGTGAAAGGCGGCCGCGGAGCCGGCGACACCGGCCACCTTGAGGAAATCACGTCTCGAATTGCTCATCCAAATTACTCCGGTTCAAGGAAAATGGGGACATCATCGCCACGCCTGCCGCGCGCGCGAAGCGACGAGGTCGAGCGTCAGGATGACGAGGAAGATGGCGATCAGGATCGTGCCGACATGGCCATATTCATAGAGATCGAAGCGGCCCTTGAGTTCCTGTCCGATGCCGCCCGCGCCGACGAGGCCGATCACCGACCCCATGCGGACGTTGCGGTCGAAGGTATAGAGCGTGCAGGCAATATGCTGTGGCAGTACCTGCGGCACGATCGCGCTGCCCCAGATGGTCAGGCGCCCGGCGCCCATCGCCGCGAGCGCCTGCTGCGGGCGCGGGTCGGCGTCCTCGATTTCGTCGGCGTAGAATTTGCCGAGAAAGCCGGCCGAATGCAGGCCGAGCGCGAGCACCCCGGCAATCGGCCCGAAGCCGAAGGCGATGACGAGGAACAGCGCGGCGATGAGTTCGGGGATGGCGCGAAGGAAGGCCGATGCGGCGCGCGAGCCTGTTCGCAACGCGCGATGCGGGGTGACGTTTCGCGCACCGAGCAGCGCAAGCGGCAGCCCGATCAGCACCGCGATCACGCTGCCCCAAAGCGCGATCTCGAGCGTCTCGAGCATCTTGGCCGCGACGTGGAAGAGATAGCCGAACGGCTCGACGAGCCAGACGGTCCGCACGATCCGGTCTTCGCGGCGCAGCGTGTCGGGGTCGAGTTCGGAAATGCGCGTCCGGGCGGTTTCGATATGCGCAAAGGGTGGCAAGCGATCGGGGTCGAAACCCTCGATGCGGCTGACCTCGCGCCGCGACGCCAGCTGGATCGGCACGAGCTCTGCCAGCGTCGAGCCGAGCCCGTCGGCGACCTGCGACCGGTCGGCGATCCCCGCCTGCGCCAGCACCGCCTCGCCGCCAAGTGTGAGCATCCGGTCGATCTCGACGCGTTGTCCGGTGTACCAGAGCAGCAGCAGCGCGGCGGCGAGCAGCGCGACGGCGCGCGCGTCGAGCAAGACGGGGAAGCGCCAAGGGAGATCGGCGTTCATTGCGCCACTGCCCGGATGCGTGGCGCGATGCCGTTGCCGCAGAGCATCGCCGGCGTGCCGTCGAAGACGATGCGCCCGGCATCGAGGATGACGATACGATCGGCGAAGCGGCGCGCGAGTTCGGGCTGATGCAGGCTGCAGACGACGGTGGCGCCGAGGCTCTGCGCCTCGTCGCGGATCAGTCCCAGCGCCGCCGCGCCGGTTGCCGGGTCGAGGCTGGCGACGGGTTCGTCGGCGAGGATGACCGCGGGACGATGGAGCAGCGCGCGCGCGATCGCGACGCGCTGTTGCTGGCCGCCCGACAGGCTGTCGGCACGCCGCGCGAGATGGCTTTCATCGAGCCCGAGGCCGGCAAGAAGGTGCGCGGCGCGTGCGCGGACGGGGGACGGGTAAAGGCCGGCGAACGACCGCGCGATGCCGATATCGGCGACCGCCATGACATTGCGCGCGACGCTGGCGCGTCCGCTCAGCGCGAAGTCCTGCGGGATCAAACCGATGCGGCGGCGCTGCGTCCGGCTTGCGGGGGCGCCGTCATACAATATGCGTCCAGCGCTCGGCGTCACCAATCCGGCGACCGCGCGTAGCAGCGTCGATTTCCCCGCGCCCGATGCGCCCAGCACGGCGCAGACCTGACCTGCCGGAATGAAGAGCGTCACGTCCGCGAGCGCGTCGGCGTCGCCCGCATGGCGAACGCAGAGGTCGGCGATGCCGATATCCATCACCGGACCTGCCTTTTGGCGGATTTTCGCAGCATCTCGTCTTTCAGCGCCGGGGTCACCTGCGCCATTTTGCGCGTCGCGGGGGCGAAGTGATCGGCGGGAACATCCCCGACATAGCCGTCGACGCGCGCGCCGCCATAGCCGCGGATCATCTCGGGCGTGATGCCCGGGGTGCGGTCGATTTTCTCGAAGGCATCGCGCAGCCGGCTGCGCAGCGCGGGCGCGAGGCGCGTATTGGCGACCAGCGGCGGGTAGGGGATGGGTTCGCTGCGCGCAATCACGCGGAGATCGCGCGCGCCGGGGACATTGGCGCGCACCGCCTTGTCGTAGCTGTCGAAGGAGAGCGCCGCGGCGTCGACCTCGCCATTGAGAAGCGCGGCGAGGCTGTTCGCGTGGGTACCGGTCATGCGCACCGCCGAAAGGTCGCGGACGGGATCGATCCCGGCGTCGAGCAACATCGCGACGGGGAAGATGAAGGCCGAGGTCGAATTAACGTCGCCAAACGCGACGCGTTTGCCGCGAAGGTCGGCGATCGACCGGACGGGCGCGGCAGCGCGGACGAAGAGTCCCGAATAATAGACCGAGCGGCCCCCTTTGACCGCGACCGCGAGCAGTTCGGCGCAGCCGCGTTTTTGCGCCTGAAGATAGGTGACCGATCCGACAAAGGCGATATCGGCGGCATTGTTGCACATCGCCTCAACGGCCCCGCCATAGGATTGCGCGACCTTGAGGTCGAAGCGCAGCCCGGTGTTGCGCGCGACGGCGTCGAAGATCGGCCGATAGTCGGCGAGGGTTCCGGTCTCGGTGCCGCCGTCGGCGGGGATCAGCAACACGCGTAGCGGTGGCGGCTGGGCCGGCCGCGGGGGCACAGCCAGCCAGGCCGCGCTGGCGACGCATAGCGCCGCCAGTACGCCCGCAATGATCCACCGCTGCATACACAATCTCCGTCGACCCGAGAAACGGTGGGCAATTACGACGGGGCTGTGACAGCGCCATGAACCGGCTTCCTCGGACCCGCGCCGGTCAGAATTTGGTCGCGAAGGAGATATAGACGGCGCGCGGCTTGCCCTCGAACTCATAGCCATAGAAATATTCGGGGCTGTTGAGCGCGATCTCGCCGCGGATGAAGGCCGAGCTGTAGCGCATGTTGCCATAGCCATAGCGTTCGGCATATTTCTGGTCGAAGATGTTGACGACGCGCAGCTGGATCTGGTGCTGGCGCTCGTCGCCGAGGCGGTAGCCGATCGACCCGTTCATCAGGAAATAATTGCCGAAATTGTGGCGCAGCGAACTGTTCACGCCGCCGGTCGCATATTCGGGTCCCTGATAGCGCGGAAAGAGCGTGACCGAGAAGCGGTCGTCGGGGCTGGTCCAGCGAAGATTGCCGCCGATCATATATTCGGGGGTCTCGTTGATCTGGAGCTTGCTGCCGTCGAGGCGCGCTTTCTGTTTGGTATAGTTGATATTGAACGAGAAGCCCTTGCCGACGCGCACGTCGAGTTCGGCGGTCAGCCCGCGGATCTCGGTGATCCGGTCGTTGTTGAAATAGGTGTTGGGGGTGAGGCCCGAGGTGGTCTGGATGCGGTTGGTGACGTCGGTTCGGAACGCCCCGATTTCGGCATTCACCTGGATGTTGCCGAAATCCTTCGAGAAACCGACGCCGCCATTATAGGTCTCGGTCTCCTCGGTCTTGAGGTCGGGATTGCCGATCAAGGTCGGGCTCTCGGCGAACAGTTCGTTGGTGCGCGGCAGGCTGTACGAGGTGCCGCCGTTGCCGCGAATATAGAAGGCGCCGATCGGCTGGCGGAAGCCGAATTTCCAGATCGTGCGCGACCCGAAGCTGTCGGCGAAGTCGGTGCGCAGCGCGAGCGAGAGCTTGGTATCGGGGCTGAACGGGATCACCGGGCGGAAATCGGCATAGACGCCGGTGATCGTGTTCGCCTTGTTCGAGATCGGGAAGACGGGGTCGGAGTCATTCTTGTATGATACGATCTGTACGCCCGCGACGACTTCGAGGATATTGGGGAGCGACAGCGTGTTGCGCACGTTGAGCCCCATTTCGCGGAAACCGCCGACCTTCGAATCCTTGCCGAAACCCTTGTTGGGGAAGGGAATCGACTTGCCTGTCGCATCGCCGAAGCGGATGATCTTGCCCGTCGTCGGATCGGGACAGCCCGCAGCCGTCTTGCAGATTTCGGCGAAAGTCTCGGTGTTGTTCAGCCGCGGATTGCTCCAATAGCCAGCAACCTCGGTGTAGAGATTGTCCGACCAGCGGCGGTCGAGCGAGAAGTCGACGATCGGATAGCGGACGCGGTTCGGCGAATAGGTTTCGGCGTCGGGGAAAGGGTCGTGGAATTCGATCTGGGTATATTGGCCGTTCACCCGGAACTCGCTCTTGTCGTCGACCTTCCACAGATATTTCACGCCGATATTGCTGCGGTTGAGCGGATAATCCTGGATGCCGCCGGCTTTCGCGACATTGTCGACATAGGATTCGGGGGCAAAGATGCGCGGGCCGTCGGTCTGGATCGTGCCGCCATAGACCATCAGGCTGTGGCGCCCTTCGGAATCGATCGGGAAGCTGGCGTTGCCCCAGATTTCGCGCGTGTTGAACGCGCCATATTGTGCGCCGAGTTCGAACTTGCTGGTGCCGTCGGGGCGCTTGGTGACCAGGCTGATCACGCCGATGCCGCCGTTGCTGCCGAAGAACAGGCTGTTCCCGCCGCGGAACACTTCGGCGCGCTCGATCATGTGCGGGTCGATCGTCGTCGTACCCCAGATATCCTCGAGCGCCGGTCCGCGGTCGTAGAGCGGGACGCCATCGAGCACGACGAGCGTGTCACGGTCGCTGCCGCCGTCGAGGCGGATCGTATATTCGCCTTCGTCGGGCGAATAGCCGATGTTCGCGCCCTTGATCAGGAACTGCGCGATTTCGGCGAAGTTGGTCGCGCCCGTCGCGGCGATCTCTTCGGCGGTCACGATCTGCACAGCGTTGCCATATTCGACCGCCGCAGCGGCGAGCGGGGTGGCTTCGACGGTCGCGGTGCCGTTGACGATGATCTCGTCGCCAGCGCCCGAACCGGCATCGGCGCTGTCGGCCCCGGCTTCATCCACGGCGGCGAAAGCCACCGACGGCAGCGTGCTGGCGGAGAGCAACAGGCTGAAAACCATGGCCGCACGAATTTTGGAAGAGATGTGCACAATCATGCCCCTTTTGAAGAATCCCGATCACATTCGGCGGAGCAGGGGCGGTCGTGTTCACGACTCGATGCTGCACCGCATCAATGTGCGGGGCCTCCGCTAAGGCCGGCGTGTGACAGTTGAGTGAAATGCGCTCAATTTTATATTTAGATAAAAATGAGCAAATTATACTTTCCGATTGTTGCGATCTCGGCTAGCCTTCTCTGTCCCGCGGGGGCGGTCGTGCGGATTCTGACGGAGAATTGCGTAAAATGAGTGACAAGGGTGGGGTGACGAAAGCGGCAGGCGACGATCGGGTCCCGATCGAAAATGCGCTTGAGCGAATGAGAATGGCTCATGGCAATATGGCCAAGGGCGCACAGCGCATCGCCGATTACATCCTCGCGCAGCCCGATGCGATCGTCGGGCTGTCGATCACCGAACTCGCCGAAGCGGTCGGCGTGAGCGAGGGCAGCGTCGTCAATTTCTGTCGCGGCATCGGCCTGTCGGGCTTCCAGCATCTGAAGCTCAGTCTGGCGCGCGAGACGGTGCAATCGGTGCAGTTCATCCACGAGGATGTCGCGCGCGACGACGATATGGACACGATCTGCCGCAAGGTCTTTCATTCGGGAATCCAGGCGCTGCGCGACTCGCTCTCGGTGCTCGACCCGCAGGCGCTGACGCGCGCAGTGGGTGCGATCCACACCGCGAAGCGCGTCGAAATTTATGGCATCGGTTCGTCGGCGCCGATCGCCGAGGACACGCATTACCGGATGCTGCGCATCGGGCTCGACGCGCGCGTCGTGACCGACAGCCATATCCAGGCGATCAGCGCGTCGCGCTGCGACCCCGACGTCGCGGTGCTGACGATTTCGCACAGCGGCGCGACGCACGAGACGGTTGCGGCGACGCGGCTCGCGAAGGAAGCGGGGGCGCGGACGATCGTCATCACCAATTTCGCACGCTCGCCGATCCAGGCCTATGCCGACGTGGTGCTTTTCACCATGGCGCGCGAGACGCGGTTTCGCACCGAGGCGATGACGAGCCGGATCGCCCAGCTCTGCGTCGTCGACGCGCTGATCGCGGCGCTCGCGCTCGGCGACTACGACCGGTCGACAGAAACCTTGCGCCAGACATTCGAGGTGTTGTCGATCAAGCGATTCTGATCGGAAGGGACATGCCTCTGCGCCCCGAAACATATTATTTTCAAAGCCTTGTTATCAGAAGATAAGCCTCGGCATGCCCACCGATAGATTTTCTTCGTCACAAAAAGCGGGCTCCGGCGTTGACGAATCTAAAATCAATCGATTAAGTTGACATTGTCATTCGCGACTGGTCGAGACGAATGACGGGCTCTCCCCCTCGACCCGCGGCTTTTGACCGGGAAGCAGCTTGCTCCGCGTTACCAACGGCTAAAGCGCGTGATGCTCGGGCGACATCGCCAGGCATTGCGTTCCCCCAAAGGGGTATTGCGATGCGTATGTGTAGCACCATCAACTAGATCGTCGCCGCGTGCATTCGTGCGGGGTAGCGGACCGACCGCGCCCCGCCCCGTCTGGCGGCCTTCCAGCATCTCCAGCCGCGCCTCCTCACGCGAGACGCTTGCGGTCTGACGTCCGGCACCCGAGCGCCGGCGCGGGGAAACATCATGCCTTTGCTGACCCAATCCGACTTGTCGGATCTGGCTCGCTATCCTGCGTCCCTGCGCAGCGCCGCCCGGGCGCTGTGGGGGGCGGAGCTGGCGACTGCCCGATCCGGCGCGGCGCACCGCGCCACCATTCATCACATCAAAAAGGGGGCGGGAGCACCGCCCGGGGACCCGATCTAATGAACCGTTTCTCTCCCGATCATCACCTGAAGCTTTTGCTCGGCGCCGCGCTGCTGCTGCATGCCGTGCCCGCCGCCGCGACCGAAGCCGAAACCGCCTCGGCCGACGGCGCCGGGGTCGAAGAAGAAGCTGCTGGTGCTGCCGTGGCGGCAGCCTCCGCCGCATCCTATGACGGCACCGAAATTATCGTGTCGGCGCGCCGCCGTGACGAAAGCGCGCAGGATGTGCCGATCGCGCTGTCGGTCGTCGGCGCGTCGCAGCTCGAGCAGACGGGCAATTATACGCTGACCCAGATCCAGCAGATCGTTCCGAGCCTGCAGGTCTTCAGCTTCAACCCGCGCAACACGAACATCAACATCCGCGGGCTTGGCAGCAATGTCGCGCTGACCAACGACGGTCTGGAAAACGGCGTCGGATTCTATGTCGACAATGTCTATTTCGGGCGCGTCGGCCAGTCGCAGTTCGACCTGGTCGACCTGCAGCAGATCGAGGTGCTGCGCGGACCGCAGGGGACGTTGTTCGGCAAGAACACGACATCGGGCGCGATCAACATCACGTCGCGCAAGCCGAGCTTCGACCCGGAATTTTCGGGCGAGGCGAGCGTCGGCGACTATGGATATTACCAGCTGCGGGCTTCGGCATCGGGCGCGCTGATCGACAATCTGCTCGCGGTGCGCGTCAGCGGATCGGTGACCGAGCGGCGCGGCTTCCTCTACAACACTACACAGAATGAGCGCGCGCAGGATTATTCGAACTGGAGCGTGCGCGGACAGCTGCTGTTTACGCCGAGCGCTGATCTCGAAGTACGGATTATAGGCGATTTTGCGCGGCAGAAGCAGAACCATGTTCTCAATGTCTTTGCCGACTATTTCGGCACCTATGACAATGGCGCGGCGATTCCGAACAGCTTTGCCGAGCGCGCGGCGCGTTTTCCGGGATACAGTTTCCCCGCGATCGACCCTTTCGCGCGGCGCGGCGAAGCCGACAGCCATTATCAGTCGAATATGGACGGCTACGGCGTGTCGGGGCAGGTGGACTGGAATGTCGGCGCAGCCAAGCTGACCTCGATCACCGCCTATCGCTGGTGGGACTGGAACCCCGCCAACGATGGCGATTCGACCTCCCTCCCGGTGATCGTAAAGGCGCAGCAGGCGAACCGCCAACGCCAGTTCAGCCAGGAAATAAGGCTGGCCTCGGACAGCGACGGGCCGATCGACTATGTCGTCGGCGCCTATTATTTCTGGCAGGTCATCCGTGGCAAGGGCGCAAGCGCCTATGGCCCCGCCGCCGGGTTGTGGAACCGTCCCGCGACCTCGCCGATTCCGCTCGCCGCATGGGATGCCGCGCTGAACGGTTTCGAGGCCAATTCGACCTCGGACCCGCGGACAAAAAGCTATGCACTATTCGGGCAGCTCGACTGGAAATTCACCGACCGGCTGACGCTGACAGCGGGGCTGCGCTACACGCACGAGAAGAAGAGCGGTTCGTTCACGCAGATTCACGTTGCGGGGACCGACCTGTCGACATTGCCCGCGGGATTGGCGACACAGGCGGCGGCGCTCCGCGCGCAGTTCAATCCGGTCACTAATTACTCGACCGGTTTCAAGGACAACAGCCTGTCGGGGCTCGCAACGCTGTCGTGGCAATTCTCGCGCGACGCGCTCGCCTATGCGAGCTATTCGCGCGGCAACAAGTCGGGCGGGCTCAACCTCACCAACCTGCCCGCCGGGATCGACCCCGATGTCGCCCCCGAAAAGGTCGACAGCTACGAGCTCGGCATCAAGTCGCAATGGTTCGACAAGGCGGTGACGCTGAACGTTGCGGGATACTGGACCGAGATCAGCGATTACCAGACCGCGATCACCGAACAGGTGCCGAACACGGTCAACGTCCGCCAATATATCGCGAACATTCCGGGCGTGCGCTCGCGCGGGGTCGAGGGCGATTTGAGCTTCGCGCCGTCAGAGCGCGCGAGCTTCTATGCCTCGGTCGCCTATGCCGATACGACCTACAGCGATTATCCCAACGCGCCGCAGGCGCCCGAACGGCTGAACGTCAGCGGGATCCAGGACCTGACCGGCGAACAATTGCCCGGCGTTCCGAAGCTCACCTACACGCTCGGCGGCGATGTGTCGGCGCCGCTCGGCAATCTCGGCGGGCGCGATCTGTCGCTCTACGGACACGCCGATTATTCGCACCGCTCGACCTTCAACACCTCGTCGAGCGACAGCCTTCATGCCGATGTTCCGGCATACGGGATCGCCAATGCGCGCATCGGCATCCGCACCGAGGATGGCTTGCTCGACCTGTCGGTCTGGGCGCGCAACCTGTTCGACAAGGATTATTTCCAGACGCTGTCGGCGCAGAACACCGGCATCGTCACCGCATTGATCGGCGAACCGCGCACGATCGGCGCGACGTTGCGGACGAAGCTGTGATGACGGCGTCCGCCCCCTTTGCGCGTGAACCACGCGCCCACCCCATTCGACGACCGCCCGCAGAGGCTCTTGCCGGATACCCCCGCCGTCCAACCCCCAAAGGAGACTGACATGACGGACCTTCACAACAGCTATGCCAATGCGCGCGACAAGAATATCCCGCTCGAGATCACGCCGGTGACCGGCACGATCGGCGCCATCGTCCACGGTGTGGAGCTGTCGGGCGATCTGCCTGCACCGGTGGTGCAGGCGATCCAGGCGGCGCTGGTGCGGCACAAGGTGCTCTTCTTCCGCGACCAGCAGCATCTGACCGATCAGGAGCATGAAGACTTCGCAGCGTTGCTCGGCGATCCGGTCGCGCATCCGACGGTGCCCGTCGCCGAAGGCTCGCGCTATCTGCTCGAGCTCGACAGCAAGGAAGGCTATGCGGCGTCGAGCTGGCACACCGATGTGACCTTTGTCGACGCCTATCCGAAGGCATCGATCCTGCGCGCGCTGACGATCCCCGAGGCGGGCGGCGACACGCAGTGGGCCAATGGCGAAACCGCTTACGAAGGCTTGCCTGAAGTGCTGCGCCAGCTCGTGAACAATTTGTGGGCGACGCACACCAATCTCTATGATTATGCGGCGATCCTGCAGTCGGCTCCCGATGGCGAAAGCGCGGCGAAGCGGATCAAGGAGCATCGCAACGTCTTCGCCTCGACGGTGTACGAGACCGAGCATCCGGTGGTACGCGTGCATCCGGTCAGCGGGCAGCGCAGCCTGCTGCTCGGCCATTTCGTCAAGCAGTTCGTCGGACTGAACGCGGCCGACAGCGCGCGGCTGTTCCAGACGCTGCAGGATCATATCACCAAGCCCGAGAATGTCGTGCGCTGGCGCTGGCGTGAGGGCGACGTGGCGATCTGGGACAATCAGTCGACCCAGCACCGCGCGACCGCCGACTTTGGCTTGCAGCGGCGGACGCTCCGCCGCGCGACGATTTCGGGCGAGGTGCCGGTCGCGATCGACGGACGCCGCAGCCGCACTGTCCGCAAGGAAAAGGCGGTTCAATACGAACCCGCCTGACGAAATCGGCCGGCGCTTGTGGTTCTCCCCTTCCTTCCTGTGACTGCGCCGGCCCTGTCTGCGGCGCGCCCCGGTTCCATTCGCCCGGGCGCGCCGACCTTTTGTTTTCGAAAGACCGTCCGATGACCCATGGTTCGCGTTTCGCCCATCTGCTTTTTGCCGCGCTGATCGGTGCGGCGGCGACGATCGGGCCCGCGCAGGCGAAGGAACGGCGGCCGAACCTGCTCGTCATCGTCGCCGACGATCTCGGCTATTCGGACCTTGGCGCGTTCGGGGGTGAAATCCGCACGCCGAACCTCGACAAACTCGCGCTGAACGGCATCCGGCTCGCGGGTTTCCATACGGCCCCGACCTGTTCGCCGACGCGCTCGATGCTGCTCTCGGGCACCGACAATCATCGCGCCGGGCTGGGCACGATGGCCGAGCTGATCCGGCCGAACCAGCAAGGCAAGCCGGGCTATGAGGGCTATTTGCGCAGCGACGTCGCGACGCTCGCCGAACGGCTGGGGGCCAGTGGCTATCGCACGTTGCTGTCGGGCAAATGGCACCTTGGCCTGACCCCCGAGCAGGATCCGCATGCGCGCGGGTTCGAGCGCAGCTTTGCGTTGCTGCAGGGTGGGCACAATCATTATGGCACCGACGTCAAACCCGAAGCGATCCCCGGCACGCGCGGGATTGCGACTTATCGCGAGAATGGCAAAGCGGTCGGGCGGCTTCCCTCCGACTTTTATTCGAGCGACTATTTTGCAACGCGGCTGATCGACTTTCTCGGCGAGCGGCCGGCGAAGGGGAAAGAACGGCCCTTCTTCGCCTATCTGGCCTTTACCGCGCCGCATTGGCCGCTGCAGGCGCCGGCCGAGGACATTGCGCGCTATAAGGGGCGTTATGACGCGGGCTTCGACATATTGCGTGAGCGGCGGCTGGCGCGGCAGCGCGAGCTGGGCATCCTCGGCGCCGACGTGGCTGCACACACCCCGCGCAACCGCGACGGCAGCTGGGATTCGCTGACCGCCGATCAGCAAGCGCTCGCCGTGCGCAACATGGAAATCTATGCGGCGATGGTAGACCGGCTCGATCAGAATGTCGGCCGCGTGATCGATTCGCTCCGCGCCTCGGGCCAACTCGACAACACCGTCGTCGTCTTTCTCGCCGACAATGGCGCCGAGGCGCTCGACGTTGAAACCACCGGCGCGCAGATGCTGGCCAGTTCGCTGAAGGATGCCGACAATAGTTTCGCCAACCGCGGCACGGCGTCGTCGTACCTGACCTATGGCGCGGGCTGGGCACAGGCGGCGACCGCGCCGTCGTGGCTGACCAAGGGCTATCAGAGCGAGGGCGGCACACGGGCGGTCGCATTTATCAGCGGCGCGGGCATCGCGGCGCGGCAGGGTGCCGAGACGCAATATCTGTCGGTCATCGATATCGCGCCGACCTTGCTCGACCTCGCAGGCGCCGATGCCAGCGCGACGCGTATCGGCGCACGCCAGGTGCGGCCGATTACGGGGCGGTCGTGGACGGCGTGGCTGAGGAATGCCAAAGCGCGCGTCTATGGTCCAGATGATGGCGTCGGCGCCGAACTGTTCGGTTCGTGCGCCTATCGCCGCGGCGACTGGAAGCTCACCGATATCGGCGACGGCATCTGGCGGCTGTTCGATATCGTGCGCGACCCCGGCGAAACGCGAGACTTGTCGCTTGCCCACCCCGATCGCAAAGCCGACCTTGCGGCAGCGTGGGATGCTTATGCGCAGGAAGTCGGCGTCGTCCTTCCCGATGCAGTGCCCTATCGGCCATAAGCAACCGTCTGGCGCGTTCCGTCTTGTCAATCG
This sequence comes from Sphingopyxis sp., assembly GCA_051861185.1. GTDB lineage: Bacteria > Pseudomonadota > Alphaproteobacteria > Sphingomonadales > Sphingomonadaceae > Sphingopyxis. Next base: position 40,515 of record JBIMKQ010000019.1, on the reverse strand, counting down.
GATCAGTTGAGTTATTTTCCATGTCCGGGACGTAATCCGAGTCGACCGATCAGAACGACCGAAAGGACTGCTCATTGGCCACGCAACTTCACACCCCCGACCTGTTCGAAACCGCGCGAACGCTGGGCGTGTCGATTTCGCCCTCGACCCCGACCATCGGTGCGGAAATCAGCGGGCTCGATCTCGATCGCCCGCTCTCTTCCGGGGAAGCGGACCTGCTGCGCGCCGCGTGGCTGCGCTTCAAGGTCATCTTCTTTCGCGATCAGGATATCAGCCACGAAAGCCATGTCCGGCTGGGCGCCCTGTTCGGCGATCTCGAAGGCCATCCGGTCATCCCGTCGGTCGAGGGCTATCCCGAAATTCTCAGGATCGAAGGTGTCGAGGGGGTGCAGCTCACAGCCGAGACCCTTGCGCCTTTCCAGGCGTATAATAAATGGCACACCGACGTGACCTTCCGCGAACGGCCGTCGATCGCATCGATCCTCCGCGCGCGGCATTTGCCGCCGCTCGGCGGCGATACGATGTGGGCCGACACCGTCGCCGCCTATGCGGGCTTGCCGCAGCCGGTGAAGGACCGGATCGAAGGGCTTGAGGCCGAGCATGACATAGTGCGCAGCTTCGGCGGCCGGGTGACCGAAGAAAAAAGGGCGCAGCTCGGGCGGGATTTCCCGCCGGTGCGTCATCCCGTCGTGCGCTCGCATCCCGAAACGGGCGAGAAAATCCTCTACGTCAACTATACCTTCACAAGCCGCATTGTCGGGGTGAGCGAAGAGGAGAGCGACAGCCTGCTCCGCCTGCTGTTCGACCGGATCAAGGTACCCGAATATCAGGTGCGCTTCCGCTGGACCCCGAATGCCATCGGCATCTGGGACAATCGGTCGACCCAGCATTATGCCGTTGGCGACTATTGGCCCGAATATCGCGCGCTGGAACGCGTTACTGTCTCGGGCGATGTGGTAACGCGGTGAGAATGATAGAGGCGCAGCTCCACTCACCCCGCCCGCGTTTTCGGACCGCGACGCGCGTCGCGATCGTCGGCGCTGGCTTTTCGGGGACCTTGCTGGCGATCAACCTGCTCGAACAACCCGATGTCGAGGTGCTGCTGATCGAACGCGACCGGCACCGCATGGGCGCCGGAGTCGCGTACTCCAGCACCGAAACCTCGCATCTGCTCAACGTCCGCGCGGGCAATATGAGCGCCTTTGCCGACCGGCCCGATCATTTCTGCGAATGGTTGTCGGCGCGCGGGCTTGGCTGCGAGGCGGCGTTTGTCACGCGCGCAACCTATGGGCATTATCTGCGCGAGACGCTGCGGCAGGCGATGGAGAAATACGGCCGGCGGCTGAAGCTCGTCGATGACGCGGTCCTCGATATCGAAGAGAAGGGCGGGCAGGTCACGCTCGGCCTTGTCAATGGCGGGCTGATCGAGGCCGACCGCGCTGTGCTGGCGATCGGCAACCTGCCGCCGCATGATCCGCCCGCGATCGAGGACGCGCACCTGCCGTCGCATCGCTATATCGGCGATCCCTGGGCGACCGCGTTCGAGGACGGGCTCGACAGGCAGGCGCCGGTGCTGATTGTCGGCACCGGGCTGACCGCGGTCGATGTGATCCTGCGGCTTGTTGCGCACGGGCACGAGGGGCCGATTACCGCGCTTTCGCGCCGCGGTCTGCGTCCGCATCGCCATGTCGACGGGCTGCCGCGCCCGAAGCCGGTCCTTGCGAAGCCTGCGCCCGACCTGTCCGAACTGGTGCGTTGGGCGCGCGACGAGGCGAAAGACCGCGACTGGCGCCTCGTCGTCGATTCGATCCGCCCGATCACCCAGATGATGTGGTCGGCGGCCGACGCCGACAAGCGCAGCCGGTTCCTGCGGCATCTCCGCCCCTTCTGGGACGTGCATCGCCACCGGCTCGCGCCCGAGGTTGCCGACCGGATCGACGCGCTGATCGCGACGGGGCAGCTTCATTTTCGCGCCGGCAAGATCGCGAATGTCGCGGTTGGACCCGACGCGCTCGCCGTCTCGTGGTTGCCGCGCGGCGAAGCGGGGCTGACGACGACGCGAGCGGCGCGGATGATCAATTGCACCGGGCCGCAGGGCGATCTGCTGCGCTCGTCGGACCCGCTGGTGAAGCGCCTGCTCGGTGCGCGGCGTATCCGTCCCGACGCGCTGCGCCTTGGGCTCGATATCGATCGCGACGGCCATATCGTCGATGCGTCGGGCCGCTCGTCGGAGCATATCCTCGCGATCGGGCCGATGACGCGCGGCGACCTGTGGGAAGTCGTCGCTGTGCCCGATATCCGCAATCAGGTCAGCGCGCTGGCACGACGCCTCGTCAACGCACACTGGACGGGCGGCGAAGGGCTTTAGGCCTCGCCGCTCAAAAATTCTCCCCTCCTTGCATCCACTGGCCACCTTGGTGGCGTCTAGTCCATGATCGGCCGCTGCGCCGGTCCGGGCGGCGGCGTCGCGCGGCGGTTGATATGTGCTCCCCGGTGCAGATCATCCCCGTCTTGCCGGAGGCCGCCGCCTGTGGTTTCACCATGCCCAGCGGCATGAAGGAGAAGAGAGTCGATGGACCAGATGATATTCGCCGCCGCCGCAACGGCTGCACCCGCTGCGGTTCCGCCCGCGACGGTGACGGTGCCGGTGACCGCGGGCCAGTCGATCAGCCCGGCCGACGTCGCTGCCTATATCGATCCGCGCGACATTGCGGCGTTTCTGCCCGCGCCGCCGCCGACCACCGAACTGGTCGCGGTCAGCGACAGCTTTTTCGGTTTGCTCGAACAGATCACGATGGTCGCGTTGCTCGTCGTCGGCTTTTTCCTGCTCGCGCGGCTGCTCCACGCGTGGATGCTGCATCGCTCGATACGCCGCGCGCTCGACGCCAAATCAGAGGCGGTCAGTCCGCTGATCGACAAGCTCAACAAGCCCTATGAGCATATCGGCTGGCAGGGCGACAAGGAAACGGCCAGCGGGGGCGACGACCGCAATGCGCTGGTGTTGCTGGCGATCGGGCTGGCGATGGCGGGGTTCGGCTTGATCCAGGGCCATGAGGAATTGATGCGCATTTCGGCGGGTGCGGCGCTCTTTCCCGCCTTCGTCGGTGTAGCGCTTCTCGTCCGCCGCCGCCTCGCGCGCGCCGCTGCTGCCGAGGAGCGCGCAGCTGCGTGATGAGGCATGCGCCGATGAAGATTGGGCCCTCAACCAGCGTGTCGCGGGAGGAGATCGTGCCGCTTTCCAGCTCCTCGTGCTGCGGCACGAGGCGCGGCTGCGCGCTTTTCTTGCCCGCGCCGCCGGATGCGACGCCGACGATCTGGCGCAGGAAGCCTTTGTCCGCGCGTGGCAGCGCGCGGGCGACTATCGGGGCCAAGGGAGCTATGCGGCGTGGATCATGGGGATCGGCTGGCGCCTGTTCCTCGACCAGCGACGGACCGCGCGGCGGCGCGAAGGATTTGCAGCAGGGGACGATGCCATATCGTCGTCCGACCCGCGCCCGGCCAGCGATGCCGCGATCGACGCCGATCGGTTGCTCGCCGCGCTGTCGCCGCAGGAGCGGGCGGCGCTTACCCTCTGCTTCGGCCATGGCTGGTCGCACGGCGAGGCGGCCGAGATCATGGGTGTACCGCTCGGGACGCTCAAATCTCTGGTCTTGCGCGGTCGCGCCAAGGCGCAGAAAATGATTGGCGAAGGAGCGGACGCATGACGGCTTCGAGCGAAAATGACGTTGATGGGATGCTCGCCGCGATGCTGGCACCGCCTGAACGGTCCGGTGATCGCGGCTTCGTGCTGCAGGTCGGAAGCGCGATCGATGCTCAGGCCGCCTACGCCCGCGCGCGCCAACGCTTCTGGCGCAGCTTCGCGTTCGAAGTGCTGGCGGTCGGTGCATTGCTCGCGGCGCTGTGGCTCATGTCGTCGGCACCCTTGCTGGCGCCGCTGGCGGGAGCGGGGCATTGGGGCCTTGCGCCGCCACTGCTGCTCGTCCTGCTGCTCTGGTTCGGGACACAGCGCTGGCGGCAGGCTTAGGCGGGAGGAACGTCCTCGCCGTCGATGCCCTGATATTTGAGCTGGAGATAGCGTTCGCGCGTGGCGAGCTTGTCGAGTTCGCCCGCGGCAAGGCTGCGCGCGGCGTTACCGATCTCGCTTTCGAGCATTTTCAGGCCACCTACGAGGGTCTCGTCGGGGGTGCGGCCGGCGTGGGCTTCGGTGCGGAGGCCCGCAGGAATGCGCTGATAGCCTGCGACGAGTTCGGGCAAATCTTCGCCGACGAGCTTGCGGATGTTCGCCGCGGCGGGGCTCAGCGGGTCGAGTGTTTGCAGCTGCGGCGCGAGCAGGTCGAGCTGGACGCCGATGCCGTCGACGAGCTGGCGCGCCGGCGCGGGGAGCGCGGGGCGCTGCGCCTCAAGCCAGATTTCGGTTCGACCCGCGAGCTGCTTCAAATCCGCCTTGGGCAGGTCTGCCTGGCGGGGCTCGGGAAAGGGCGAGCGACCGAACAGCACCGCGACGCCGATCAACAGGATGAACAATGCGAGCAAACCCGTAAAACCGAGCGGCTGGATCAGCGCGCCGAACACAGCGGCGCCGATCAGCACGACTCCCGCCGCGATCAGAACGCGACCGAGCTTTTTATAAAGGTGCTGGCGGCGCAGCGCGACGCTCTTGGTGCCGATCGGACGGCGGCGCTCGCGCGACCGCTCGATCGCCGATGCCGCCGAAATCCGGATCTTGTCGACTTCGCTCATGGTCATGATGTGCCTTAGCCTTCGAGCGATGCGAGCGGGCTGTCGGCGCCGCCGACGCTTGCCTGCGCCTGGCTCGCGCCCTCGGCGCGCGCGATATAGCCTTTCGACTTGGCGACCTCGCCCTCCAGCGTCGTGACCGTCGTCTTCATGCTGTCGAGCGCCTTCAGCTTGAAGGTGTCGATCGCATCCATCGTGTCATAGATATTCTGGAACGCGCGCTGGAGCGTCTCCATCGGGATTGTGCTCGATGCCGCCTGTTCGTGGATGCGCGCGGTGTTGTCCTTCAGCATTTTCGACGTGCCGTCGATGATGTTCGCGGTCGTCGTGTTGAGCGCGGTGATCTGTTCGAGCACCAGCTTCTGGTTCGTCATCGCCTGCGCAACGGTGATCGCGGTCTTGAGAGCGCCGACGGTGGTGGTGCTCGCGCGGTCGACGCCCTTCACCAGTTCGACGTTGTTTTTCTTCACCAGGTCGAGCGCAAGATAGCCCTGCACCGTCACCGCCATTTGCGTCAGCAGGTCCTGCGTGCGCTGGCGCGCATAGAAAAGCGCATTCTCACGCAGCACCTTGGCTTTCGCAGGATCGACGCCGTCGAGTTCGGTCGCCTTCGCTTCCAGCTTGGCATCGAGGGTGCCCGCGATGTGAACCATCTGCTCGAGCTTGCCCATCGCTTCCCACAGCTTGCGGCGCTCGACGTCGATGGCGGCATTGTCCATCAACAGCTCGTCCTTGCCGTTGGCCAAGGCGGTGAGGACGCCCGAGATATGCGACTGGGCGCTGCGATATTTGGCGAAATAATTGGTGACGCTGCTGCCGAACAATTTGTCAAGCAGCCCGCGTTTCGACATCAGCTTGCCGTTCGCCGACGGGTCGAGCCGCTCGACGGTGTTACGCAGTTCGATCAGGTTCATGCCGATGTCGCTGTCGCGGTCCATCGCCTTGATCGGCCGATCGAGGAAGCGGTTCGACTGGTTCGCCGCCTCCAGCATTTCCTTGCGGCCCATGTTCGTGATCTGGTCGACCTTTTGCCCGAATGCGGGCGAATTGACGTCTTGGGCAACGAGGTCGTCGATGAACCCGTCGACGCGTTCCTCGAGCTTCGATTTCTGCTCGGTCGACAGTGGAACCAGACCGGCGGCCTTTTCGGGTGACACTGCGGGCACCGGATCGGGCGGAGTCAGCTTCAGCTCGTCGGTTGCAGTCGCCGTTGCGGTCAATTCGCTCATTCGTCTTCCTTCCAGCCCCAAGTTACGGTCCCGGGCCATTGCCTATATGGCATGCAGCCCTGTGTTATTCAAGCACTACACCCTGTTTCGCCCGAAGCGCCGGCGCGATCCAGGCGGACAGGATCAGTTGCGCCATGTGATAGACGAGGATCGGAACGAGCACCATGCCGGCGATGGCCGGAGGGAAAAGCGTCGCGGCGAGCGGCGCGCCGACCGCGATGCTCTTTTGCGCGCCCGAAAACAGCAAGGTTATGCGGTCGGGGCGGGCGAGCTTCAGCAGCCCGCCGAGCGCCCAGGCGCCGCCGAAGGACAGCGCGAGAAGCGCGGCTACCGCTGCGAAAACGAGCCCGATCTCGCGTCCGTCGAGCAGGCCCCAGATTCCTGCGACCACGGCGGCCGAGAAGGCGACATAGACCGCGATAGCGATCGCGGTGCGGTCCATGAAGGTCGCGAGGCCGCGGTGCGCGAGCACCCACGGACGCAGCCAGCGCTGGACGAGCTGTCCGGCGACGAACGGCACGAGCAGGATCGACACGATACGCAGCACCGCCTCGCCGTGGATTTCGCCTTCGCTGCCTGCGAGCAGCGCAAAAAGTAGAGGCGAGAGGGCGACGCCGCTCAGGTTGAGCAGCGCTGCCGCGACGACGCTGGCGGCGACATTGCCGCCCGCGAGACTGCTCGCAGCGGTCGCCGACTGGACGGTCGAGGGCAGGATGCCGAGAAAAAGGAAGCCGAGCGATAGGGTGGCGGGGAGCAGCGGCGCGGTAGCGGCCTGCGCGGCAAGACCGAAGAGCGCCATGCCGCCAAAGCAGAAAGCGAGCGCGCTTCCCTGCAGTTTCCAGTGGCGGATGCCGTGAAGCACCTCTTCGCGGGGCAGGCGCACGCCGTTGAGGAAGAAGAGGAATATGATCGCCGCGGTCGAAATGCCCTGTGCGATCGGCACAGCCGCGCCGCGCACCGGAAGCAGGCTCGCGAGCAGGATTGTTGCGAACAGCACAGGGACGAAGCGGTCGGGAAAGATGCGGGACAGCATTGGCACGAGCGATGGCCGGACAGCGGCGGCTTGGCAAGTCGGCAAGACACGATAGAGACGGGCGATGGCCAATATCCTGATCCTCGCCGCGCTGCCCGAAGAGGCCGATGCCCTGTTCTCGGGTGCTGGCGAACGCGGCGGCGGGCTGTTTGCCGAACGGCGCCTCGATGCGCACGGCCACAGCCTCACGATAGCAAGGTGCGGCCTTGGCAAGGTCAATGCCGGGTTGTGCGCAGGGACATTGGGCCATGATGCCGGACTGCTGTGGATGACCGGCACGTGCGGCTCGCTCGGTGCGGCCCCCGGCGCTTACTGGATCGCAGAAGCGTTGCAGCATGATTATGGCGCGGCGCAGCCCGGCCTTTTCCGGCGCTACCGCGCCGGCGAATGGCCTATCGGCGAAGCGGGTGAGGCGCATTTTTCGGCGATGCCCGATCCGGGGGTTGGCTTGCCGCATGCGCGGATCGCCAGCGGCGACAGTTTCGTCGCGTGCCCCGACGCCGCCGCCGATCTGGTAACGCTCGGCGCGACATTGGTCGACATGGAGGTCGGCGCGGTGGCACAGGTCGCGGCGCGACTCGGCAAGCCCTGGGCGGCGATCAAGGCGGTCACCGACGAGGCAAATGGCGCCAGCGCGGAGGATTTTCATGCCAATCTCGTCCGCGCCGCGCGCGTTGCCGCGCAGGAAGTCGAGCGGCTGATCGCGATGATCTGAACCGTTCCGTGTGCGCTGCGCCTGTGATAGGCTGGCGCCCGTATCGGCCGAGGGAGAGACTCGTCATGCGACACCGTTTTTCACTATCCATCCTTGCGGCCTGCGCGGTCCTTGCCACGCCGCCTGCCTTTGCGGCGGGCAGCGGCGGAGGCGGTAGCAGCGCACCGCCGAGCCAGAGCGCCTACGATCCGACGGTCGATTACAAGAAGGGCGCCGACGCCTTTACCTCCGGCCAATATGGCGAAGCGGTCAAAGCGTTCAAAAAGGTCGTCGCAGCGGTCCCAAAGAACCCCCAGGCCAATTATCTGCTCGGCGTGAGCTATATGGCGCAGGGCGATTTTTCGCGCGCGGTGAAGCCGCTCGAAGCCGCGGTGCGCTATGACGAGAAGCTGATCGATGCGCGCCGCGACCTTGGCATCACGCAGGCAAAGCTGGGCAAAGCCGAGAAGGCGACCGAGCAGATGGCCGCGCTGAAGGCAATGCAGGAAGGGTGCGGTGGCACCTGCCCCGATTCGGCCAAACTCACCGATGCGATTGCCAAGCTGGAGGCCGCGACGACCGCCGGACCGCAGGCGCAAAGCGCGGTCGAACCGGACGTCCGGCTCGCTTCGGCCAAAACGCTCGACGCGACCTATGTCGAGGCCGTCGGCCTGATCAACGAGCATCGTTACGAGGCGGCGATCGCCATGCTCGATCAGGCCTTGTGGGCGGCGGGGCCGCACCCCGACGTGCTGACCTACCTCGGTTTCGCAAACCGCAAGCTGAAACGCTATGACGCGGCGGAGGCCTATTATCGCGATGCACTCGCCATTGCGCCGACGCATCGCGGCGCGCTCGAATATTATGGCGAGCTTAAACTCGAACGCGGCGACGTCGCGGGCGCAAAGGCGCATCTTGCGAAGCTCGAGGCGGTCTGCGGTTTCGGCTGCCATGAAGTCGATGAGCTCAAGCGCTGGATCGTTGAGGGGCGCTTATCCGCAAGCTGATCGCGCTTGCGGCGCTGTTTTTCGGCGTCGCGGCCACGCCGCCGCCGGCGTTCGAGCAATTGCGCTGGACCGCGCCGGGGTCCGAACTCGCGCTGCTGTCGGCGCAGCCCGCCACCTGTCTTGCCGATCCCGACGCGGCGCTGGTGCGGAGCGGTCAAGCCGTGTTCGGCGCCCCGGCGCTGCTCGGCGGGCAGGCGGCCAAGGCCGGGCTGAGCTGTTCGAGCTGCCATATCAACGGGCGCGACAACCCGCATTTTCTGTTGTCGGGCGTCTCGGCTGCGCCGGGCACGGCCGACGTCACCAACAGCTTCTTTAGCGCGGCGCGCGGCAATGGCCGCTTCGACCCGGTTGCAATCCCCGATCTCGCCGCGCCGGGAAAGGTCGCGCGCGGTCCCGAGGCGCGCGCGCTCGAACCCTTCATCCGCAATCTGATCGTCGAAGAGTTTGGCGGCGATGAACCGGGCGCGGCGACGCTCGCCGCGCTCGCCGCCTATGTGCGGGCGGTGCGGCCGTGTCCGGCCGTGCGCTTCGCTTCGCGGCGGCTGGAAGATCAGCTGCGCGCCATCGAGGATGGAATAGTTGGCGCGGCTTTCATGCGTAATCGGGGCGATCGGCGCGGCGTGAGACTGTCGATTGCATCAATGCGCCATCAACTCGGTCTGATTGCCGAACGCTATTCGGGGCCGGGATTTGGCCGCGAGCGCAACCGGCTGCTCGTCGCCTCGCGCGAATTACAGGTGATTGGCGACGGCGACCCGGCCCGGATCGACCCCGCGCTCGGGTCATGGAAAGGCGATTTCGACAAAGATTTGGCAAAGCGATTGCAGCGCGCCGAAGGTCGGTCGCTATATGATGCGGGGCGTATGGAAAAATTGCTGCGCTGATTCGCCCGATCGGCAATCATGTTGCGCCGCAGCACCCATTCTGTTAGGGGCGCGGCGTTTCGCGGCGCTTCGGGCGCTGCCCCCTTCCATTAAGGCTCTTCCGCATGTCTTTGCGCAATATTGCGATCATCGCCCACGTCGATCATGGCAAGACCACCCTTGTCGACCAGCTGTTCCGCCAGTCGGGCACCTTCCGCGAAAACCAGCGCGTCGAGGAACGCTCGATGGATTCGGGCGATCTGGAAAAGGAACGCGGGATCACCATCCTTGCGAAGTGCACCAGCGTCGAATGGGGCGAAGGCGCCGACCTGACGCGCATCAACATCGTCGACACCCCGGGCCACGCCGATTTCGGCGGTGAGGTCGAGCGTATCCTCAGCATGGTCGACGGCGTCATCCTGCTCGTCGATGCGGCCGAAGGCCCGATGCCGCAGACCAAGGAGCACATCCTGCTCGCCAAGCAGGTCGGCGTGCCGACCATGGTCGTCTTCCTGAACAAGGTCGACCAGCTGGACGATCCCGAACTGCTCGAACTGGTTGAGCTGGAGATCCGCGAAGAACTGTCGAAGCGCGACTTCGACGGCGACAATATCCCGATCATCCCGGGTTCGGCGCTCGCCGCCCTCGAAGGTCGCGACGACGCGATCGGCAAGGACGCGATCCTGAAGCTGATGGCCGCCGTCGATGCGTGGATCCCGCAGCCGGAACGTCCGCTCGACAAGCCCTTCCTGATGCCGATCGAAGACGTGTTCTCGATCTCGGGTCGCGGTACCGTCGTCACCGGCCGTATCGAAACCGGCATCGTCAAGGTGGGTGAAGAAGTCGAAATCGTCGGCATCAAGGACACCAAGAAGACCGTCGTCACCGGCGTCGAAATGTTCCGCAAGCTGCTCGACCAGGGCCAGGCCGGCGACAACGTCGGTGCGCTGATCCGCGGCGTCGGCCGTGAAGAAGTCGAGCGTGGCCAGGTTCTCTGCAAGCCGGGCACGATCAAGCCGCACACCGAATTCACCTCGGAAGTCTATGTGCTGTCGAAGGATGAAGGCGGCCGTCACACGCCGTTCTTTGCCAACTATCGTCCGCAGTTCTACTTCCGCACCACCGACGTCACCGGCGAGGTCATCCTCCCCGAGGGCACCGAGATGGTGATGCCGGGCGACAACGTCCAGCTGTCGGTCAAGCTGATCGCCCCGATCGCGATGGATCCGGGTCTGCGCTTCGCAATTCGCGAAGGCGGCCGTACCGTCGGCGCAGGGGTTGTGGCGACGATCACAAAGTAATATAGGGCCGCGAGCCGCCTGATTCGGAAGCGATTCGGGCGGCTCGTAGCTTAAAGATTTTTGATGGCCGATCCGGCTTCCTTGTGGAGGTCGGAGCAGGCCATTTCGGCTCTTTCGCATCGTCAGACGGGATTCGACTGGAACAGTCATGGAAACGCAGAATATTCGCATTCGCCTGAAGGCCTTTGATCACCGCGTGCTCGATCAGGCCACCACCGACATCGCCGACACGGCGCGTCGTACCGGAGCGCTTATTCGCGGCCCGATCCCGCTGCCGACGCGCATTGAAAAATTCACCGTGAACCGCGGCCCGCATGTCGACAAAAAGTCGCGCGAGCAGTTCGAGGTGCGTACCCACAAGCGGCTGCTCGACATCGTTCAGCCCACCCCGCAGACCGTCGATGCGCTGATGAAGCTCGACCTCGCTGCTGGCGTGAACGTAGAAATCAAGCTGGCCTAAGGCCAGCGAAGCCCCGGTGAAAGCCGGGGTCTCTATCGGCAGACGGTTCGCCGCCTGCATTGTCCGGAGCGATCCGGACCGACGATAGGGTGGATACCGCCGGACCTCTTCTTCGGAAGAAACAGGATCCGGGCTGCGTCCCCCGTCTCGCCGCCTCTCCTACGGGAAGGCGGCACCTCAGCCCGGACGGGGCGATGCATCGAAATATTGGGCTGGGAGGGTGGTCGTCGGGCTTTGCTTGATGGCTTCCCGCAAGCCGTGCGGAATGGTCCGCCCGGCCTCTGTTGAGGAGTATGATCATGCGGACTGGCGTGATCGCGAAGAAAATGGGGATGACCCGCCTGTTTCAGGACGACGGCCGCCACGTGCCCGTCACCGTCCTGAGCCTTGAAGGCTGTCAGGTCATTTCTGTGCGCGAACAAGAACGCGACGGCTATGTGGCCGTCCAGCTGGGCGCAGGCTCGGCCAAGGCGAAGAACGTCGCCAAGCCGCAGCGCGGCGCTTTCGGCAAGGCCGAAGTCGAGCCCAAGGCGAAGGTCGTCGAATTCCGCGTCGCTGACGACGCGACGCTCGACGTCGGCGCCGAACTGTCGGCCGACCATTTCGTCGCCGGCCAGATCGTCGACATTCAGGGCGTCACGCAGGGCAAGGGCTTTGCCGGGGCGATGAAGCGCTGGGGTTTCGGCGGTATGCGCGCCACCCACGGTGTTTCGATCAGCCACCGTGCGCATGGTTCGACCGGTAACCGCCAGGATCCGGGCCGCGTCTTCAAGAACAAGAAGATGGCCGGCCATATGGGCGCGCGCAACCGCACCCAGCAGAATCTCGAAATCGTCCGCACCGACGTCGAGCGCGGCCTTCTCTTCGTCAAGGGCTCGGTCCCTGGCTCGAAGGGTGGCTGGCTGATGGTCCGCGATGCGGTCAAGCTGCCGCGTCACCCCGAGGCCCCCTATCCGGCGGGCATCAAGAGCGCGGCGAACGCCAATCAAGAAGCCCCGGCTGATGCGCCTGTGGAAACCCCGGTTGAAGAAACCGTGGTCGACACTGCCACCACCGACGGCGCACAGGAGTCCTGATCATGAAGGTCAAGGTTCACACCATCGACGGCAAGGCCGGCGCGGACATCGATCTTAACGACGATGTGTTCGGCGTCGATCCGCGTGCCGACATCCTCCACCGTGTCGTCAGCTGGCAGCTCGAAAAGCGCCGTGGTCCGGCTCGCGCCGCCCGCGAACGCAGCGACGTCTCGCGCACCGGCAAGAAGTTCGGTCGCCAGAAGGGCGGCGGTACCGCTCGTCACGGCGATCGCGCAGCTCCGATCTTCATCGGCGGCGGCAAGGCGCACGGCCCCCGGGCCCGCACCTTTGGCCACTCGCTGAACAAGAAGATCCGCACGCTTGGCCTGAAAATGGCGCTGAGCGACAAGGCCAAGGGCGGCAAGATCCTCGTTCTCGATACGCTCGAGCTCAAGGACGCCAAGACCAAGGCGCTCGCCGGCCAGCTCGGCAAGCTCGAACTCGGCAATCGGGCACTCTTCATCGATGGTGATGCAGTGCACGAAAGCTTCGCCATGGCGTCGGCCAACCTCATCGGTGTCGATTCGATGCCGGCGATGGGTGCCAACGTCTATGACATTTTGCGCGCCGATACGCTGGTCCTGACCCGCGCCGGCCTCGAAAAGCTGGAGGCACGCTTCAATGGCTAAGGCAAAAACAGTCGATGCGCGTCACTATGACGTGATCCTCGCTCCGGTGATCACTGAAAAGTCGACGCTGCTCAGCGAAAATGACGCAGTGGTGTTCAAGGTTGCGAACGACGCAACCAAGCCCGCCATCAAGGCCGCCGTCGAGGCGCTGTTCGATGTCAAGGTTCTCAGCGTCAACACGCTGATCACCAAAGGCAAGACCAAGCGCTGGAAGGGCAAGCCCTACACCCGCAGCGACGTGAAGAAGGCGATCGTTCGCCTGGCCGAAGGCCAGACGATCGACGTCACCACCGGCGTCTGATTGTAGGAAGAGGCAGAGAAAATGGCACTTAAATCCTATAATCCGACCAGCCCCGCACAGCGCGGCCTGATCCTGATCGACCGGTCCTCGCTTTGGAAGGGCAAGCCCGTCAAGGCGCTGACCGAAGGCAAGAGCAAGACCGGCGGCCGTAACAACAAGGGTCATGTGACCTCGCGCGGCATCGGCGGCGGACACAAGCAGCGTTATCGCATTGTCGATTTCAAGCGCCGGCTGTGGGACGTCGAAGGCACTGTCGAGCGTCTGGAATATGACCCCAACCGCACCGCTTTCATCGCGCTCGTCAACTATGGCAAGGACGATGCCGGCAAGGATCGCGTCGCTTACATCCTGGCGCCGCAGCGCCTGGCCGTTGGCGACAAGGTCATCGCGGGCAAGAAGACCGACGTGAAGCCGGGCAATGCGATGGAATTGTCGCAGATGCCGGTGGGTACGATCGTCCACAACATCGAGATGAAGCCGGGCAAGGGTGGCCAGATCGCCCGTTCGGCTGGCACCTATGCCCAGGTCGTCGGTCGTGACCGCGGTCTCGTCATCGTGCGTCTCGGTTCGGGCGAACAGCGTTACATCCGCGGCGATTGCATGGGTACGGTTGGCGCGGTTTCGAACCCCGACAACACCAACCAGACGCTCGCCAAGGCTGGCCGTAACCGCTGGGCGGGCAAGCGTCCGCTGACCCGCGGTGTCGCGAAGAACCCGGTCGATCACCCGCATGGCGGCGGCGAAGGCCGTACCTCGGGCGGCCGTCACCCGGTTACCCCGTGGGGCAAGCCGACGAAGGGTGCGCGTACGCGCCACAACAAGTCGACCGACAAGATGATCATCCGGTCGCGTCACGCGAAGAAGAAGAGGTAAGCCATGGCTCGCTCGGTCTGGAAGGGTCCGTTTGTGGACCTCCATCTGCTCAAGAAAGCCGAAACGGCCCAGGACGGCGGCAGCAATGCCCCGATCAAAACCTGGTCGCGCCGGTCCACCATCCTGCCGCAGTTCGTGGGGCTGACCTTCAACGTCTACAACGGCCGCAAGTTCGTGCCGGTGTCGGTCAATGAAGATATGGTCGGTATGAAGCTGGGCGAATTTGCGCCGACGCGCTTCTTCCCCGGTCACGCTGCTGACAAGAAGGGCAAACGCTAATGGGCAAGGAAAAGTCCCCTCGCCGCGTCGCCGATAACGAGGCTCTCTCGGTCGGCACGCAGATTCGCGGTTCGGCGCAGAAGCTCAACCTCGTTGCCGCGCTGATCCGCGGCCGCAAGGTCGAAGACGCGCTGAACATCCTCACCTTCTCGAAGAAGGCGATGGCTGTTGACGTGCGCAAGGTTCTCGCCAGCGCCATCGCCAACGCGGAAAACAACCACAACCTCGATGTTGATGCCCTGGTTATCCAGGAAGCCAGCGTCGGCAAGTCGATCTCGATGAAGCGCTGGCACGCACGCGGCCGCGGCAAGTCGACCCGGATCGTCAAGCCGTTCAGCCGCATCCGGATCGTCGTCCGCGAACAGGAAGAAGAGGCGTAACATGGGCCAGAAGAGCAATCCGATCGGCCTGCGCCTGCAGGTCAACCGCACCTGGGACAGCCGCTGGTTCGCCGAAGGCCAGGACTATGGCCGCATGCTGGTCGAGGATCTGAAGATCCGCCAGTATGTGTTCAAGAACCTGCCGCAGGCCGCGATCTCGAAGGTCGTGATCGAACGTCCGGCCAAGCTGTGCCGCGTTTCGATCTATGCCGCCCGTCCGGGCGTCATCATCGGCAAAAAGGGCGCCGACATCGAAAAGCTTCGCAAGAAGCTCGGTGAACTGACGGGCAGCGACGTGTCGCTGAACATCGTCGAAATCCGCAAGCCCGAAGTCGACGCCAAGCTCGTCGGCCAGGGCATTGCAGACCAGCTCGAACGCCGCGTCGCGTTCCGTCGTGCCATGAAGCGCGCGGTTCAGTCGGCGATGCGTCTGGGCGCCGAAGGCATCCGCATCAACTGCGCTGGCCGTCTGGGCGGCGCGGAAATCGCACGGACCGAATGGTACCGCGAAGGCCGGGTGCCGCTGCACACGCTGCGCGCCAACGTCGACTACGCCGAATCGACTGCACACACCGCTTATGGCGTGTGCGGGATCAAGGTGTGGATCTTCAAGGGCGAGATTCTCGGCCACGACCCGATGGCAACCGACCGTCTGATGCTCGACGCACAGACGACCGGTGTCCGTCCGGCTCGTGAAGATCGCCGCTAAGGACTGCTGACATGCTGCAACCGAAAAAAACCAAGTTCCGCAAGGCTTTCAAGGGCCGCATCCATGGCAATGCCAAGGGCGGTACCAGCCTGAACTTCGGCTCCTACGGGCTGAAGGCCATGGAACCCGAGCGCATCACCGCGCGCCAGATCGAAGCGGCTCGCCGTGCGATCAGCCGTGCGATCAAGCGTCAGGGCCGTTTGTGGATCCGTATCTTCCCCGACCTTCCCGTGTCGTCGAAGCCTGCCGAAGTCCGTATGGGTAAGGGCAAGGGTTCGCCGGAATTCTGGGCTGCTCGCGTGAAGCCGGGCCGCATCCTGTTCGAACTCGACGGCGTTCCCGGCCCCGTGGCCGCGCTGGCATTCGAACGCGCGGCGATGAAGCTGCCGATCAAGACGAAGGTGATCGCCCGTCTCGGCGACACCTCGCACCTGGAGGGCTAAGGACATGGCCAAGACCGAAGATTTCAAGGCCAAGACCGACGACCAGCTCGCCGAACAGCTTGGCGAACTGAAGCGCGAGGCGTTCAACCTCCGCTTCCAGGCGGCCACCGGCCAGCTTGAAAAAGCATCGCGCGTCAAGGAAGTCCGGCGTTCGATCGCCCGCATCAAGACGCAGCAGACCGAGCGCACGCGCTCGGCCGCGAAGTAAGGAGACTATCGATGCCGAAGCGCATTCTGACCGGTACGGTGGTGTCCGACAAGGGCGACAAGACCGTCGTGGTGAAGGTCGAGCGGAAGGTGAAGCACCCTCTGTACGGCAAGATCATCCGGCGTTCGAAAAAATACCACGCCCATGATGAAGACAATAGCATCAAGGCTGGCGAAACCGTCCGTATCGAAGAGACGAAGCCGATTTCGAAGCTGAAGACCTGGAAGGTGCTCGACAAGGTCGACACCCACAGCAAGCCCAAGGGTGCCGCTCCGGTTGCTCCCGCCGCGGCCGAAGGCTGACAATATTCACGGAACCGCCGGGGTTTCCCGGTAGGCCAAAAAAGAAGGAAATGCATCGATGATCCAGATGCAGTCACAATTGGAAGTCGCTGACAATAGCGGTGCCAAGCGCGTCCAGTGCATCAAGGTGCTGGGCGGGTCGAAGCGTCGCGTTGCCGGCGTCGGCGATGTCATCGTCGTGTCGATCAAGGAAGCCCAGCCGCGCGGCAAGGTGAAGAAGGGTGACGTGCATCGCGCCGTCATCGTCCGCACCGCCAAGGACGTGCGCCGTGCCGATGGCTCGGTGATCCGTTTCGACAGCAACGCCGCCGTGCTCGTCAACAAGAACGAGGAGCCGATCGGCACCCGTATCTTCGGCCCCGTCGTCCGCGAACTGCGCGGCCGCGGCTATATGAAGATCATCAGCCTGGCACCGGAGGTTCTCTGACCATGGCCAACAAGATCAAGAAGGGCGACACGGTTGTCATCCTGTCCGGCAAGGACAAGGGCAAGACCGGCGAAGTGACGCAGAGCCTGCCGAAAGACGGCAAGGTCGTCGTTGCGGGCGTCAACATCATCACGCGGCACCGCAAGCCGAGCCAGACCAACCCGCAGGGTGGCCTGGAACGCAAGGAAGCGCCGCTGCACGCAAGCAAGGTGGCGATTGCCGACCCCAAGAGCGGCAAGCCGACGCGCGTTCGTTTCGAAACCAAGGACGGCAAGAAGGTGCGTGTCGCCGTGAAGTCCGGGGAGACCATCAGTGGCTGATAATTACACCCCGCGCATGCGGACGCGTTACGACGAAGTGATCGTCAAGGCGATGACCGAGAAGTTCGGGTACAAGAATGCGATGGAAGTGCCGAAGATCGAAAAGATCGTGCTCAACATGGGCGTCGGCGAAGCAACGCAGGACAAGAAGAAGGTCGAATCGGCAGCTGCAGAAATGGAGCTGATCGCCGGCCAGAAGCCTGTCGTGACCAAGGCAAAGAAGTCGATCGCCCAGTTCAAGCTGCGCGAAGGCATGCCGATCGGTTGCAAGGTGACCCTGCGTCGCGAGCGGATGTATGAATTCCTCGACCGCCTGATCACCATCGCAATGCCGCGCATCCGCGATTTTCGCGGCGTGTCGGCGACGAGCTTCGACGGCCGTGGCAACTATGCCATGGGTCTGAAAGAGCAGATCATCTTCCCCGAGATCAACTATGACCGCATCGACCAGGTGCGCGGCATGGATGTAATCGTGACCACCACGGCCCGTACGGACGACGAAGCCCGCGAACTGCTCAAGCTGTTCGGCTTTCCCTTCCCGATCGAAGCCCAGGAAAAAGAAGCCGCTTGATCCTTTAAGGATCAGGCAGGCTCTCTCTCAAAAGGAAAGAGAACTTAAGTCATGGCGAAACTGAGTTCGATGAACAAGAACGAGCGTCGCAAGCAGCTGGTGAAGAAATATGCCGGCCGTTACGCGAAGCTGAAGGCGATTGCTGCGGACACCTCGCTCGACGAAGGCGAGCGTCTGATCGCGCGCCTCAAGATGGCGGAAATCCCGCGCAATGGTAACCCGACCCGCATCCGTAACCGGTGCGAACTGACCGGGCGCCCGCGCGCTTATTATCGCAAATTCCGGCTGTGCCGTATCCAGCTCCGCGATCTGGCCAACAAGGGCCTGATCCCCGGTGTTGTGAAGTCGAGCTGGTAAGGGACTGACAAGATGGCAATGACCGATCCCCTGGGTGATATGCTCACCCGCATCCGCAACGGACAGCAGGCAAAGAAGGACAGCGTCCTGACGCCGGCTTCGACCTTGCGCGTCCGCGTTCTCGATGTTCTCCAGCGCGAAGGCTATATCCGCGGCTACAGCGAAGAAGCGCTGGGTGCCAAGGGCCAGCACAAGGGCATCCGCATCGAACTGAAATATTTCGAAGGCCAGCCGGCGATCCGCCACGTGGCGCGCGTTTCGAAGCCGGGCCGCCGCATCTATTCGGGGTCGAAAGACCTGCCGATCGTGCGCAACGGCCTGGGCATCACCATCGTGTCGACCCCGCGCGGCGTTCTGTCGGACGCCGAAGCCCGCGAGCATAATGTCGGCGGCGAAGTGCTGGCGGAGGTGTTCTGATGTCGCGCATTGGTAAAAAAGCAGTTTCGATCCCCAGCGGCGTTACCGCCGCGATCGACGGCGGCCAGCTGTCGGTCAAGGGTCCGAAGGGCACGCTCGCAATGCCGCTTTCCGACAACATCAAGTATGAAGTCGCCGAAGGCAGCATCTCGGTCCAGCCCGCGAATGGCACCCGCGAAGCACGCGCTTTCTGGGGCATGCAGCGGACGCTGGTCCAGAACCTGATCACGGGTGTGACCGAGGGCTTCACCAAGGTTCTCGAAATCACCGGTGTCGGCTATCGTGCCAACTCGCAGGGCAAGAATCTGAAGCTGCAGCTCGGCTACAGCCACGATGTCGATTTCGCGGTGCCCGAAGGTATCGAGATCAAGACGCCGGACAACACGACGATCGAGATCAGCGGTATCGACAAGCAGCAGGTCGGCCAGGTCGCGGCGGAAATCCGTCGCTGGCGCAAGCCGGAGCCCTATAAGGGCAAGGGCATCAAATATCGCGGCGAGTACATCTTCCGCAAAGAAGGCAAGAAGAAGTAAGCCATGGCACATCTTACCCCATTCGAAAAACGCCGCCAGCGCGTTCGTACTGCCCTCCGCAAGCGGGCTGGTGGGCGCGCGCGCCTGTCGGTGCACCGTTCGGGCCGGCATATCTATGCCCAGCTTATCGACGATGCCGCCGGCCAGACGCTGGCTGCGGCCTCGACGCTGGACAAGGATGTCCGCGGCAAGACCGGCGCGACCACCGCGGCGGCTGCCGACGTTGGCAAGCGCCTCGCCGCTGCCGCGAAAAAGGCGGGTGTGACGCAGGTCGTGTTCGACCGCGGCGGTTTCCTGTTCCACGGGCGCATCAAGGCGCTGGCCGACGCGGCTCGCGAAGGCGGATTGGAGTTCTAATCATGGCAGACGAAGTACAGAACGTCGAAGGCGGCGCCCCCGAGGCCGCTGCCACCGAAACCACCACCCAGGCTCCGCGCCGCGGTCGTGGCGGCGGTGCTGGCGGACCGGGTGGCAACCGTGGCGGCCGTGATGGTGGCGGCCGTGGCCGCCGCGATGATCGTCGCCCGCGCGACGATGACGGCGGCGAAGAGCTGATCGAAAAGCTCGTCCACATCAACCGCGTCTCGAAAACCGTGAAAGGCGGCAAGCGCTTCGGTTTCGCAGCGCTCGTCGTCGTCGGCGACGGCAAGGGCCGCGCCGGTTTCGGTCATGGCAAGGCACGCGAAGTGCCGGAAGCCATTTCGAAGGCAACGGCCGCTGCGAAAAAGTCGATGATCCGCGTTCCTTTGCGCGACGGTCGCACGCTGCACCATGATGGCCTCGGCCATTTCGGCGCTGGCATGGTGACCCTTCGTTCGGCGCCTGCCGGTACCGGCATCATCGCTGGTGGCCCGATGCGCGCCGTGTTCGAAAGCCTGGGGGTCGCCGATGTGGTGACCAAGTCGAACGGCACGTCGAATCCCTATAACATGATCCGCGCAACTTTCGAAGCGCTCGGCGAGCAGACCAGCCCGAAGTCGGTCGCGCAGCGTCGCGGCAAGAAGGTTTCGGACCTGATCAAGCGTGGCGGTGCATCCGACCGCGCAGCCGAGGCGGAAGCCGCGGCGGTGACGGAGTAAGACGATGGCTGACAAGAAGATCAAGATCCGCCAGATCGGTTCGCCGATCCGTCGTCCCAAGAGCCAGCGCGCTATCCTGACCGGCCTCGGCCTGGGCAAGATGCGCCGCGAGGTCGAACTGGTCGACACCCCTGAAGTGCGTGGCATGATCCGCAAGCTGCCGCACATGGTCGAAGTCGTCGAGGGCTAAACCCCTCGCGACCCGACCTTCAAAACTATCCGCGCGACAAAAGCGAAAGCGAGTGCAAACATGACGATCAAGCTTAACGAACTTCGTGACAACAATGGCGCCCGCAAGGGCCGTATGCGCGTCGGACGCGGCATCGGTTCGGGCAAGGGCAAGACCGCCGGCCGCGGCCAGAAGGGCCAGAAGGCCCGTAGCGGTGTCGCGATCAACGGCTTCGAAGGCGGCCAGATGCCGCTCCACATGCGGATCCCGAAGCGTGGCTTCAACAATATCTTCGGCAAGGATTTCGCGATTGTGAACCTGGGCATGGTCCAGAAGCTGGTCGATGCGAAGAAGCTCGATGCGAAGGCTGTGATCGATCACGCCGCGCTCAAGGCGGTTGGCCTGGCACGCGGCGGCAAGGACGGCGTCCGCCTCCTTGCCAAGGGTGAACTCACTGCAAAGCTGAACTTTGCCGTTGCCGGTGCGTCGAAGGGCGCCATCGAAGCGGTCGAAAAGGCTGGCGGCAAGGTCGAACTGCCCGAACCCAAGCCCGAAGGCGACGGCAAGAAAGCCAAGCGCCGGGCAGAAGCGGCTGCCAAGGACTAATGCATCCGGGGGTGGGTCGGCATAGTCGATCCGCCCCCGACGCATCTGAATTCGGGCCTTTCCCCTTGCGCTTCGTGACCGTCGAACGCACATAGGCGCCGGGTCGCGGGGGCGCGGTCCGCCACTCGAGGAAAGATCATCATGGCCTCTCGCGCCGACCAGCTTGCTTCCAACCTGAACTTTTCGAAGTTCGGTCAGGCGACCGAACTCAAGAACCGCATCTGGTTCACGATCGGCGCGCTGATCGTCTTCCGCTTTCTGTCGTTCGTGCCGCTGCCGGGGGTCGATCCCGTGGCGCTGGCGTCGCTGTACAGCCAGGCGGCGTCGGGCGGCGTCCTCGACATCTTCAACACCTTCTCGGGCGGCAGCCTGGAGCGCATGAGCATCATCGCGCTCGGCGTCATGCCCTATATCACCGCCTCGATCGTCGTGCAGCTGGCCGCGGCGCTGTCGCCCAGCCTCGCCGCGCTCAAGAAAGAGGGCGAAAGCGGGCGCAAGAAGCTCAACCAATATACGCGTTACGGGACCGTCGCGCTGACCGCGATCCAGGGCTATTTCATCGCCGTCGGGCTTGAATCGCTCGGTGCGAGCAACGGCATCGCCGCGGTCGTCGATCCCGGCATGCTGTTCCGCATCGGCGCGGTCATCAGCATCGTTGGCGGTACGCTGTTCCTGATGTGGCTCGGCGAACAGATCACCAGCCGCGGGATCGGCAATGGCGTCTCGCTGATCATCATGGCGGGCATCCTTGCCCAGCTGCCGCGCAGTTTTGCGCAGATGTTCACGCAGGTGCGCGAAGGCTCGATGGGCGGCGGGACGATCCTCGCGGTCGTCGGCGGCGCGATCGTCGTCATTGCCTTCATCAGCTTCATGGAGCGCGCGCAGCGCCGCGTCCTCGTCCAGTATCCGAAGCGCGCGACCCAGCGCGGCGGGATGCAGGCCGATCGCAGCCATTTGCCGCTGAAGGTCAACACCGCGGGCGTGATTCCGCCGATCTTCGCTTCGTCGCTGCTGCTGATGCCGCTGACCATCACCCAGATGATGGGTCAGAACGTTCAAGGCGACACCGCGACCGGCGACTTCCTCATCACGCTCAACCAGTATCTTGCGCACGGCCAGCCGCTTTATATGGCGCTCTATGCTGCGGGGATCATCTTCTTCTGCTTCTTCTACGTCGCGGTCGTCTTCAATCCCGAAGAAACCGCCGACAATCTGAAGCGCCAGAACGGTTTCATCCCCGGCATCCGTCCGGGCAAGAACACCGCCGCCTATCTCGACCATGTGCTCACGCGCATCACCGTGATCGGTGCGGCCTATCTGGCGGCGATCTGTCTGATCCCCGAATATTTCATCGCCGGATCGGGGCTTCCGTTCCAGCTCGGCGGCACCAGCCTGCTGATCATCGTCAATGTGACGATCGACACGATCAGCCAGATCCAGAGCCATATGCTCGCGCATCAATATGGCGACCTGATCAAAAAGGCCAAATTGAAGGGCGGCGTTGCGCGGCGCTAAACGCCAAGCTACGGCAACTGCGACTGGGCAGAGGCAATAGGGGCTTCCATGACGCTGAACATCATTTTGCTGGGCCCGCCGGGGGCGGGCAAGGGAACGCAGGCGGCGCGCCTGGAAGACGAGCATGGCATGGTCCAGCTGTCGACCGGTGACATGCTGCGCGCCGCGGTCAAGGCGGGGACGCCGATCGGGGTGCAGGCCAAGGCGGTGATGGACGCGGGCGAACTGGTGTCGGACGACATCGTATCGGGGCTGATCGGCGAACGGCTCGACCAGCTTGGCGCCGAGACATCGGTGATCTTCGACGGCTATCCGCGCACCGCGGCGCAGGCCGATGCGCTCGATACGATCCTGAGCGACCGCGGCCGCCAGCTCGACCATGTCATCGAACTGCTGGTCGAGGAAGATGCGCTGGTCGATCGCATCACCGGCCGCTTTTCGTGCGGTACCTGCGGGGCGGGCTATCACGACCGCTACAAGCTGCCGAAGGTGGCGGACACCTGCGACCAGTGCGGCGGCCATGATTTCAAACGCCGTCCCGACGACAATGAGGAAACGGTGCGCACCCGCATGGCCGAATATCGCGCCAAGACCGCGCCGATCCTGCCGATCTACGACGCGCGCGGCATCGTCACCCGCGTCGATGGCATGGCGCCGATCGACCAGGTCAACGACGCGATCGAAGCCGTTCTCACGCCTGCTGGCTAGCCAGCTTCCCCGGCGCCGGTTATTGAGGCGCCAAGGGGGAACAGGCTGATGGCATTTTCCGGTTATTTCGCAGGCGCCGCGCTGATCGCTGCGCTGACACTCGCGCCCGCGGCGGCGGCCAAGGTGGTCGACCAGAGCGAGGCGGGTTTCACCGTCGCGCACACCGCGCAGGTCGCCGCAACCCCCGCCGACGTGTGGAAAATGCTCCGCATGCCGCAGAACTGGTGGTCGAAAGAGCATAGCTGGTCGGGCGACGGCGCCAATTTCTGGCTCGATTCGCAGGCTGGCGGCTGCTTCTGCGAAAAATTGCCCGACACCGGATCGGGGGTCGGCAGCGTCCAGCACGCGCGGGTGCTGTTTTCAAAACCGGGGCAGATGCTCCGCCTGTCGGGCGCGTTCGGCCCGCTGCAGGGCGAGGCGCTGAACGGCACGTTGACGATCCAGATCAAGCCCACCCCGACCGGCAGCGCGCTGCGCTTCGACTATGTCGTCGGCGGCTATATGCGCTTCAAGGTCGGCGATATCGCGCCCGCGGTCGACAAGGTGATTGGCGAACAATTGCTCGGCCTCGCCAACGCGCTTGGCGGCGCGCTGCCGCCGACGCGCGATGAAAAGGCTGCGGGCGAAGACGCGGAGAAACCGAAGGCAGAAGCCCCGCCGGCAACCGAAGACCCAGGACTCGACGCTGCGGTTGCCGATCTGGTCGAGGAAGAGGCAAAGCCCGCCCCTGACGAAAGCCGCTAAGCGCCGGGCTTTCCGCGCAGCTTGGCCAGCGCCGCGAACGGTCCTGCAGCTTCCTCGCTGAGCACGCCCTTTTCTGCCAGGATGCGTGTCGCGTCGGGGTGGCGCGGAAACGGATCCAGCGCGAGCGAGAGCGTCTGCACCGCGGCCTCGCCGAGGTCGGCCCGATCCCCCTCGAGTGGCAGAAGGTCGAGCTCGTCGCTGCCGATCTCGATCTCTTCGTCTTCGCCGACGGGCGCATCGACATCGCGCAGGAAGCGGAGGTCGAACGGCTCGATGATCGTCGCGGGGACGGGCAGGTCGGTTGCGGCGCACGCCTGCACCACCTCGGCCCGCACTTCGCCCTTCGCTCCCATGCCGCCGGCGATCGCGCGGACCTCGCCGGTGACGAAGAAACGATCGAGCGCCACCAACGCCAGCCGCTTCGCGATCTGCGCGCGCGCCTCGGCATCGGCTTCGACCGAAAGGACGCGGCCATGCGCGGCGTCGGCCAATGTCACGACGAGCGAGAATTCGGGTTGCGTGCTCAACGCTGGGTTCCGTCCAGACGATCGGCGACGACGAGATCGGCGACCGGGGTCGCCGCCAGGGCCGCGCGCAGCGCCGCAACCTCGGTCATCACATGCGCGAGCCCCGCCTCGCCGGGCTCGTTGCCGCGCCACAGGTTGCGGACCAGCGCGGCGCGCAATTCGTCCGACCCGTCGGCGGCGCGATAGACGCCCAGCCGGCCACCGAGCGCGCTCATCATCCGGCCGACCTGCTTGCCCACGACCATGTCGCCAAAACCAATCTGGCGCATTTGCCCGTCCATGTCGTTCACGAACAATTCGGTGAGCTGGACGCCGGCGAGTCCCTCAGCCGGATCTTCGTCGATCCGGTGCAGTACGAGCGCCATCACGAGGCTGATCATGTCGAACCGTCCGTCGAGCGTGTCGGGGACGGTGCCTTGTGCATACCAGTGCGGTGCGCGGGCAGTGGCAACAACCGCGTTCCACAGCGGACGGCGAGCCTCGCGCGGGTCGGGTTGCGAACGAAATATATTGCGGAGCGAAATCATGCCATCCGCTTAGGCGCATTCGTACCATCCGAAAAGAGGTGGCGCGCTCTCGCCCCGCCGCGCGCTCCGGTCAGCTTGTGGCAAGCTTTGCCGCGGCACAAGCGGCTTGTGCGCGCTATCCGCTTGCGGTTAAGAGGCGCGAGAGCCAGCGCCGACCGCCGGGATAAGCGGCGGACAGGCGCAACGGAGATTTTTGATGCCGAATTCGATCCTTTCGCTTCCTGCCCCGCGCACGCGCCTTGTCATGCTCGGCCTCGCGGTCGCACTCGCCACCAGCGGCTGTTCGCAGCTCAAGGGGCGACAGGGCTATGTTGTCGATCCGCTGCTGACCGAGGCGATCACGCCTGGCGTCGACAACCGCGAATCGGTCGAAAAAACACTCGGCCGCCCGACCTTCGTCGGCCAGTTCAGCAACAATGAATATTATTATGTGTCGCGCGAAACGCGCCAGCTTGCCTTCGCCAAGCCGCGCCCCGTCGATCAGCAGGTGCTGCGCGTCCGCTTCGACCCCGCGGGCAACGTCGCTGCGGTCGACCGCACCGGCCTTGAAATGGTAAGCCGGATCAGCCCTGATGGCGACAAGACGCCGACTCTCGGCCGTAACCGTAGTTTCTTTGAAGATATTTTTGGGAATATCGGCGCCGTCGGTGCGCCCGGTGCGGGGGCTCCCGGCGGACCATAGTCGCCATTTCGTACCGACAAGGCTCAGTAAAAGCGGCGGCGCCTCAGGCACCGCCGCTTTTTCTTATTGTGCGATCCCGCCGGCCGCGAGCACCGCGAGCGTGACGAGGTCGGACGCGGTCGACGCCATCGTTGCGACCTGCACCGGGTTTTCCATCCCGACGAGCATCGGGCCGATCACCGCGCCGCCGCCCAGTTCGCGCAGCAGCTTCGCCGACAGATTGGCCGATTGCAGTCCGGGCATGATCAGCACGTTCGCGGGCCCCGACAGGCGGCAGAAGGGATAGTTTTTCATCACCTTCTCGTTCAACGCGACGTCGGGCGCCATTTCGCCTTCATATTCGAACCCCGGGTTGCGCCCATCGAGGATCGACACGGCTTCACGGATGCTCTCGAGCCAGCTTCCCTCGGGATTGCCGAAGGTCGAATAGGACAGGAAGGCAACGCGTGGTTCGTGACCCATGCGGCGCGCGACCTGCGCCGTGCGCTCGGCGATGTCGGCAAGCTGCTGCGCCGTCGGCCGCTCGTTGACCGTGGTGTCGGCCATGAAGATCGTGTGATGCTGGTCGACAAGGACGTGGATGCCGAACGGCGTCTTGCCTTCGGCATGGTCGATCACCCGCCGGATTTCGCGCATCGATTGCGAATAGGTGCGCGTCGTGCCGGTGATCATCGCATCGCCAAGCCCCATCTTGAGCAACAGCGATCCGAAGATGTTGCGATCCCGGTTGACCATGCGCTCGACGTCGCGGCGGAGGTATCCGCGCCGCTGCAACCGTTCATAGAGCAAATCGACCATCTGCGGCACGTGCGGCGAATTGACGCTGTTGTGGACCTCATAGCTTTCGGGATCGGCGACGCCCATCGCGCGCAGCTTGTCGTGCAGCCCTTCGCGCCCGACGAGCACCGGGGTGCCATATCCACCGTCGCGGAACTGGATTGCCGCGCGCAGCACGACTTCTTCCTCGCCCTCGGCAAAGACGACACGCTTCGGATTGTTGCGCGCGGCTTCATAGGCGAGGGTCAGGACCGAGGTTGTCGGATTGAGCCGGGCGCGGAGCTGGGTGCGATATTCGTCAAGGTTTTCGATCGGCCGCTGCGCCACGCCGGACTTCATCGCCGCTTCGGCGACCGCTGCCGGCACGATTTCCATCAATCGCGGGTCGAACGGTGAGGGGATGATATATTCGGGACCAAAGCTCGACGCGCGTCCGCCATAGGCTGCCGCCACTTCCTCGGGCACTTGCTGGCGTGCAAGGTCGGCGATGGCATAGGCCGCCGCGATCTTCATCTCTTCGTTGATCGCGGTCGCGCGCACGTCGAGTGCGCCGCGAAAGATGAAAGGAAAGCACAGCACATTGTTGACCTGATTCGGAAAGTCCGAACGCCCGGTCGCGATAATCGCATCGGGCCGTGCCGCGCGCGCCTCGGGCGGCGAGATTTCGGGGTCGGGGTTCGCCATCGCAAAGATGATCGGCGCGGGCGCCATATCCTTCACCATCTCGGGCTTCAGCGCGCCAGCGGCCGACAGGCCGAGGAACACGTCGGCGCCGACCAGCGCTTCGGTCAGGTCGCGGGCTTCGGTCGGCACCGCATGCGCCGACTTCCACTGGTCCATGCCTTCGGTGCGGCCCTGATAGATCGTGCCCTTGCGGTCGCACATGATGACATTTTCATGCCGCACGCCCATCGACTTGATCAACGAGGTGCAGGCGATCGCCGCGGCGCCGGCGCCATTGACGACGACTTTCACCGTCGCAAGATCGCGGCCCGTCAGATAACAGGCGTTGATCAGGCCCGCTGCGGTGATGATCGCGGTGCCATGCTGATCGTCATGGAACACCGGAATGTTCATGCGTTCCTTCAGCGCGGCTTCGATGATGAAGCAATTGGGGGCGGCGATATCTTCCAGGTTGATGCCGCCAAAGCTCGGCGCGAGCAGTTCGACCGCTTCGATGAAACGCTGGGGGTCTTCGGTGTCGACCTCGAGGTCGATCGAATCGACATCGGCGAAGCGCTTGAACAGCACCGCCTTGCCTTCCATCACCGGTTTCGACGCCAGCGCACCGAGATTGCCGAGCCCGAGGATGGCGGTGCCGTTCGAGATCACCGCGACCAGATTGCCCTTGATCGTATAATCATAGGCCTTGGCCGGATCCTCGGCGATCGCGAGCACCGGCACGGCGACGCCGGGTGAATAGGCCAGGCTGAGGTCGCGCTGCGTCGCCATCGGCTTCGACGCGACAATCTCGATTTTTCCGGGCCGGCCATATTCGTGGTAAAGCAGGGCCTCGCGGTCCGAAAACTGTACCTTGCTGCCGCTGTCCATCATCTATCCTCTCAACTGATCCACAAGCTGCGCGCCCGAGCCCATTCCCTAACGTCGCCATGGCGAAATGGAACCGCGAATCGCGTGCGCGTCTTGCCACAGGCCCTCATCCATCCCTAAGCATGTCGCATGCCTGTCACTGCTCGCTCGCCTGCAAATTCGAACAGCCCCGCGCCCGCCGCGACACCGATGATGGCGCAATATTGGTCGCTAAAGGCCAACGCGGGCGACTGCCTGCTCTTTTACCGCATGGGCGACTTCTTTGAACTCTTCTTCGACGATGCCAAAGCCGCGGCGGCGACGCTCGATATCGCGCTCACCTCGCGCGGCGAACATGACGGACAGCCGGTGCCGATGTGCGGCGTGCCGGTCCACGCGGCTGAATCCTATCTCGCGCGGCTGATCCGCGCCGGGCACCGTGTCGCGATCGCCGAACAGGTCGAAAGCCCTGCCGAGGCCAAGGCGCGCGGCGGGTCGAAGGCGCTCGTCGCGCGCGCGATCGTGCGTTTCGTCACCGCGGGCACGCTGACCGAAGAATCTTTGCTCGAAGGGCGCAGCGCCAACCGGCTTGCCGCGCTCGCGCAGATCGGCAGTGATGGCGAGGTGGCGATTGCGGCCGCCGACATTTCGACCGGACGCTTTGAGGTCGTCGCGGTGGGCCGTGATCAGATCGACGCCGAACTCGCGCGGCTCGCGCCGTCGGAACTGCTGCTCAGTGAGGCGACTGATGAATTGCCGATCTCGTCGGCGCGCCAGATCGTACGCCGTCCGCCCGGGGATTTTTCCAGCACCGCGGCACAGAAGCGGCTCGAAACTTTCTTCGGCGTCCAGACGCTCGACGGCTTCGGACAATTCGGCCGCGGCGAGATTGCCGCGATGGGCGCGCTGGTCGCCTATCTCGACCATGTCGGCACCGGGGGGCCGACTTTTCTCCAGCCGCCGGTGCGGCACCTCGCGTCGGGCCGGATGGCGATCGACGCCGCGACGCGCGAAAGTCTCGAACTCGTTCGCACCATGGCCGGCGCGCGCGAGGGCAGCCTGCTCGGCACGATCGACCGCACCGTCACCGCATCGGGCGCGCGGCTGCTCGCCGACGATCTGGCGAGCCCGCTCACCGACAAGGATGCGATCCTTGACCGGCTCGACCTCGTTGACGGTCTCGCGCGCGATGCATTGTGGCGCGGCGAACTGCGTGCGGCGCTGCGTGCCTTGCCCGATGCGGGGCGAGCGCTCGGACGCCTGGTTGCGGGGCGCGGCGGACCGCGCGATCTGGCACAGCTCCGCGATGCGCTCGGCGGCGCGCGGCTCTTGCGCGAACGGCTCGCACGGCGCCCCGATCTGCCGCCCTTGCTCGCGCGGCTCCTGCCGGGCCTCGACGGCCATGGCACACTGGTTGACGAACTCAGCCGCGCTTTGATCGAAACCCCGCCGGTCGATGCGGCGCAGGGTGGCTATGTTGCCGAGGGGTACGATCATGCGCTCGACGCGCTGCGCGAAACCGCGCGCGACGGGCGCAAGGCGATCGCGTTGCTCGAAGCGGGGTATCGCGACCGCACCGGCATTGCTTCGCTCAAGATCCGCCACAATGGCGTGCTCGGCTATCATGTCGAAGTGCCCGCAAAGCACGCCGACGCACTGATGGCGCCCGAATCGGGTTTCACGCATCGACAGACGCTCGCGGGGGTCGTGCGCTTCAACTCGTCCGACCTTCACGAGGCCGCGAGCCGGGTGACGCAAGCGGGCGTGCACGCCGTTGCCGCCGAGGCTGCGCATCTCGAATCGCTCACCGACGCCGCTGTTGCTCGCCGCGAAGCGATCGCCGCGAGCTGCGACGTGCTCGCGCGGATCGATGTCGCGGCGGCACTCGCCGACCATGCGATGAGCCACAACTGGTGCCGTCCCGACCTCGCCGACACCCCGTGCCTCGACGTCAGCGGCGGGCGCCATCCGGTGGTCGAAGCGGCGCTGGCGAAATCGGGCGAGCGTTTCGTTCCCAACGATCTCTCGCTGTCGGAGATTGACCGGCTCTGGCTCGTCACCGGCCCCAATATGGGCGGTAAATCGACCTTTCTGCGCCAGAACGCGCTGATTATCGTGCTCGCGCAGGCGGGCGGATTCGTCCCCGCCGCTTCCGCGAAGCTCGGCCTCGTCGACAAATTGTTCAGCCGCGTGGGTGCGAGCGACAATCTCGCGCGCGGGCGCTCGACCTTCATGGTCGAGATGGTCGAAACCGCGGCGATCCTCGCGCAGGCGACCCCGCAAAGCTTCGTCATCCTCGACGAGGTCGGGCGCGGCACGTCGACCTATGACGGGCTCGCGCTCGCCTGGTCGGTGGTCGAGGCGGTGCACGAGGTCAACAAGTGCCGCTGCCTGTTCGCGACCCATTATCATGAACTGACACGGCTTGCCGAAACGCTGGGTGCGCTCTCGCTTCACCATGTCCGCGCGCGCGAATGGCAGGGCGATCTGGTGCTCCTCCACGAACTGGCCGAAGGCCCCGCTGACCGCAGCTATGGCCTTGCCGTCGCACGGCTCGCGGGGGTGCCGGCAGGCGTGGTCAAGCGGGCGGAGGCGGTGCTCGCCAAGCTTGAGGCCGGGCGCGAGAAGACCGGCGGGCTCGCAGCTGGCCTTGATGACCTGCCGCTCTTCGCCGCGACGCTGGCTGCCGCGCCTGCCGCCGCGAAGGATGCGCTTCGCGACGCGCTCGCGGGGATCGATCCCGACGCACTCGCACCGCGCGAGGCGCTCGATGCGCTCTACGCGCTCAAGCGGCTGATGGTGGACGAGGCATGAGCGACCTGTTCGACAATCTGGAACAGCGCCGCGCGATCATCGACCGGCGCGCCCTCGCCGACCGGCTCGACGCCATCGCGGCCGAGAGCGGCGATTCGGGTGCGCGCCGCCGGGCCATGGTCACCCTGCTGAAAGAAGCGCTCGACAACGGACGCGCCGAGATCGATCGCCGGCTGCTCGATCATCCCTCGTCGGGCCGGCTCGCCGCGAGCGCAATGGCCTTCCTGATCGACCAGATCGTTCGCCTCAGCCATGATTTCACGGTCGGCCACCTCTATCCGTCGGCCAACCGATCGGCGGGCGAGCGGATCACGCTGATCGCGGTCGGCGGCTATGGCCGCGGCGAAATGGCGCCGCATAGCGATATCGACATCGGCTTCCTCACCCCGTTCAAGCAAACGAGCTGGACCGAACAGGTGATCGAGGCGCAGCTTTATACCTTGTGGGATCTCGGCCTGAAAGTCGGCCATTCGTCGCGCTCGCTCGACGAAATGGTCCGCGCGGCGAAGGAGGATCTGACCATCCGCACTGCGCTGCTCGAAGGGCGCTTTATCTGGGGCGACCGCGATCTTTACGATCAGGCCTCGGCGCGTTTCGATGCCGAGGTCGTCGCGGGCAATGCACGCGCCTTCGTCGCCGACAAGCTCGCCGAGCGCGACGATCGCCACAAGCGCATGGGCGATTCGCGCTATGTCGTCGAACCCAATGTGAAGGAAGGGAAGGGGGGCCTACGCGACCTTCACACGCTCTTCTGGATCGGCAAGTTCATCCACCGCGTCCGCACCGTGCCCGAACTGGTCGACGCCGGGCTTTTGTCGGGCCGCGAGCTCCGCCAGTTCGAGCGCGCCGAAAACTTCCTGCTCGCGGTGCGCTGCCACCTCCACACGCTCGCGGGGCGCGCCGAGGACCGGCTGACCTTCGATTTCCAGCGCGAGATCGCCGCGCGGATGAAATTCGCCGATCGGCCGGGCAAGCGCGCGGTCGAGCGTTTCATGCAGCTCTATTTCCTTCACGCCAAAAGCGTCGGCGACGTCACCGGCACCTTCCTCGCCCATCTCGACGACCAGATGGCGGCGCGCGGACGGCGCTTCCTGCCGACGATCCGGCGGCGCCCGGGCAAGCTCCACGGTTTCGTCCTTGATCGCGGCCGGCTTGCGCTGCCCGGTGACGACTTCTTTCAGGTCGATCCCGTGCGGCTCGTCGAGATTTTTGCGCTCGCCGACAAGCACGGCCTTGAAATCCATCCGCAGGCGATGCGTCAGGCGCGCCACGATGCGAAGTTGATCGAAACGCGCGGGGTGCGCCGCGACCCGCGCGCGAACGCGCTGTTCCTCGACGTGCTGACGTCCCCACGCGATCCCGAAACGGTGCTGCGCTGGATGAACGAGGCGGGAGTGTTCGGCCGCTTCGTTCCCGATTTCGGCCGCGTCGTCGCGCAGATGCAGTTCGACATGTATCATCATTATACCGTCGATGAGCATACGATCCGCGCGATCGGCCTGCTCGCCGACATCGAGCAGAACCGGCTGCAGGACGACCATCCGCTGTCGACCGCGATCATGGACCAGATCCACTCGCGGCGCGTCATCTATTGCGCCGTTCTGCTTCACGACATCGCCAAGGGGCGCGGCGGCGACCATAGCGTGCTCGGCGCCGAGCTCGCGCTGCGCGTCTGCCCGCGCCTTGGACTGAACGAGGCCGAGACCGAGACGGTGTCATGGCTCGTACGCTATCACCTGCTGATGTCGGCGACCGCGTTCAAGCGGGACCTTGCCGATTTCAAGACGATCCTCGATTTTGCGCAGGTCGTGCAGTCGCCCGAACGCCTGCGCCTGCTGCTCGTCCTCACCGTCGTCGATATCCGCGCGGTCGGCCCCGGCGTATGGAACAGCTGGAAACGCCAGCTGCTCACCGAGCTTTATGACGCGGCCGAGGAAGTACTGCGCCTCGGCCATAAGCAGCGCGGCCGCGAACAGCGGATCGCCAGCAAGAAGGAAGCGGTCGCGGCGCAGTTCGGCTTCGATCAAAAAACCTTCGACAAGGTCGCGAGGCGCCTCCCCGAAAGCTATTGGATCGCCGAACCGGTCGAGGTCATCGCCGCCAATCTGGTGCACATCCGCCAGGCGGGTGACGCGCCGCTGCACATCGCTGCGGTTCCCGACGACGATCGCGGCGCGACGCTGGTGATGGTGCTCGCCGCCGACCATCCGGGGCTGTTCTATCGCATCGCAGGGGGCATTCACCTCGCCGGCGGCAACATCATCGACGCGCGCATCCACACCACCCGCGACGGCCTCGCGCTCGACAATTTCCTCGTCCAGGATCCGATCGGTCGCCCGTTCGACGAACCGGGGCAGATCGGCCGGCTGACCCGAGCGATCGAGGATGCGCTCGCCAACCGCCACAAATTGCTGCCCAAACTCGAAGCGCGCGCGCTCCCGCGCACCCGCGCCGAGGCGTTCCGCATCGCCCCCAATGTCTTTGTCGACAACAAGGCGTCGAACCGCTTCACGGTGATCGAGGTCAACGCACAGGACCGTCCGGCGCTGCTCAACCAACTCGCCTATGCTTTGTTCCAGTCGAAGGTGACGGTACACAGCGCGCACGTCGCGACTTATGGCGAACGCGCGGTCGATACTTTCTATGTCACCGACCTGATCGGCGACAAGATCGACAGCGCGGCGCGGGTGAAGAGCCTCGAGAAACGCCTGCTCGAAGCGGCGACGAGCCAGAGCGAAGACGCCGTCGCGGCCTAGTCGCGGCTGTCATCGCTCGCTAGAAATCGAACCCCTGCTGTGCCGGGGCGGGGGATGCCGCGAGGGCGGCCACACCTTCGAGTTCGAGCATATGGGCCTTGGACAGCGCGCCGCCGGGAGCGGAAAACCCGCCGATCTTGCCGCCCGCGGCCATGACGCGATGGCAGGGGACGATCAGCGGGATGGGATTCGTCGCCATCGCCTGTCCGACGGCGCGCGCCGTTTCGGGGCCGGCGCTCAGCTCCTGCGCAATCGCGCCATAGGTGGTCGTCTCGCCCCAGCCGAGCGTGCGGACGCGATCATAGACTTGCGCAAAAAAGGGGCTTTGCTTGCCAAGATCGATCGGAACCCCGAAAAACTCGACACGCTCCCCCGCGAAATAGCGGATCGCTGCGCCGATCACCGTCTCGATTTCGGCCGATGGCTTTGCACGCATTGCACCGGGCAGGCGGCGCACCATGGCGTGTTCGGTTTCGGCTGCCGTCGGCGCAGGCAGGCGAAGTCCGGTAATGCTTGTGCCTTGCCAGCCGATTGCCGCGACACCCGACGCGGTTTCGAAAAGCTGATAATGGCTTTGGCTGGCCATGTCCGTCCTCCGTCTTCGATCCGATATAGCGCCGTCTTTTGCCGAAACCCTATCGTCCGTGATGCGTGGGCCTGGCCCGATCCTCAGCCGTCTGCCGGCCCCGCCATGATCGCTGCTGCCGCGAGCAGCCCGCCGTTGAAGCGCTGCGACAGCGCCGCATCGGGAATCGCGTTGAACGCATGGATCGCCCCGGCATAGCTGTGCAGATCGACGGGCACCCCCGCCGCGACGAGCCGGCGTGCATAATCGAGATTTTCGTCGAAGAAGAGATCGAGACTGCCCGTGGCGATATAAGCGGGGGGCAGGTTCGACAGATCCTCGGCAAGGCTCGGCGAAAACCAGCCGCGCCGCGCATCGTCGATCGTGTAGCTACCTTGCAGCGCGCGCCAGCCAAAGCGGTTGCTCGGACGCGTCCAGATGAACTCGCCGGTCGTAGGATTGGCGTACGGACAGGCATCGCTGCCGGTACGATGATCGAGCATCGGATAGGTCAGCAGCTGTCCGCCGATGGCGGGGCCGCCGAGGTCGCGCGCCATGATCGCCAGCGCGGCAGCGAGTCCGCCCCCCGCGCTTTCGCCGGCAACGACGATCCGGCTCGCGTCGAAACCCAATGCCCCGGCCTGGCCCGCGAGCCACGCCAGCGCCGAATGGCAATCTTCCTGCGGCGCGGGGAACGGATGTTCGGGCGCGAGGCGATATTCGACCGATGCGACCGGAACGCCCGCGGCGGCGGCCAGTGCTGCGGGTCCGGCCTGCATCTGCTCGACCGATCCCATCACCATGCCGCCGCCATGGATATGCAGGATGGCGCCGCTGCCCGGCCGGCTGGTCGACGGGCGATAAAGGAAGACCGGAATATCGGGTCCGCCATGGATCGATGGCACGCTCAGCTTTTCGGGCGCGATGACCGGCGATGGCAGAAAGGCGTAAGTTTCTGCCGCTTTGGCCCGGATCGCGGCAATCGGCGCTGAATCAAGGTCGACCCGCGGGAAAAGATCGATGATCGGAGCGATCTCGCGGTCGACGAGGTGACGGGTGGTCATGGCAAAACTCTCCCTTGCGATCCCGCCCAGCGGTGCACGATTGTCAGCCGCGCAAGACGGCCCCGACCTTCGTCGCCGCAGCGACCACCTTATCCGCAATCGCTTTCAACTCGGCGTCGGTGAAGCTCTTCTCCAGCGGCTGCAACTCGACTTCGACCGCCAGGCTCACCTGACCTTCGGGCACCCCCTGGCCGGTGAAGCGGTCGAACAGCCGCGCATCGACGATGCTCGCCTTGTCGGCGCCGCGGATCGCGCGGACCAGTTCGGCGGCGGTCAGGCTCGTCGGCGCGAGGAAGGCGAAGTCGCGGCGCACCGATTGCAGCGCGGGCGGGGTGAAGGCCGTTCGCGCGGGACCGCTCGCGCGCTTCGCGGGGATCGCGTCGAGGAAGATCTGGACCGCCATCACCGGGCCGTCGACATCGAATGCGCGCGTCAGCAGCGGGTGGAGCGTGCCAAACTCGGCGAGCACCGCTTTGGGACCGAGGCGCAAAGTCGCCGACTGTCCGGGGTGCCAGATGCTGCCGGTCGTGACGGCTTCCATCACCTGCAACCGGTCGGCGGGCGCACCCGCGGCTTCGAGCAGCGTCAACGCTACGGTCTTGGCGTCGAACGCGTCGAACGGTGTCGCTTTGCCCGCCTGCCAACCGCGCGCGCGCTTGTCGCCCGCCATCACGATGGCGAGCGTCGGATGCTCGGCATCGGCCAGGTAGCGGCGCCCGATCTCGAACAGGCGGATGCTGGTCGCGCCGCGATTCTGGTTGCGCTGCGCCGCGGCGAGCAGGCCGGGGAGCAGCGACGGGCGCATGACTTTCAGTTCTTCGCTGATCGGGTTGGCGAGCGACCAGGTGCCGCCGCCGAAGGGCGCAGCGTCGCTTTCGCTGATGAACGACCAGGTGACGGCTTCGTCGAACCCGGCGGCCGCCGCGGCGCGGCGCACGCGGCGTTCGAGCAATTGCTCGGGGGTCGCGGTCGGCTTTGCAACGCCATCGGTGCGCGACAGCGGCACCGACGCGATTGCGTCGAAGCCGGTGATGCGCGTGACTTCCTCGACCAGATCGGGGGCGCCGTCGACATCGCGGCGCCAGCTAGGCACCGCGACCTGCCAGCGGCCGCCCTGTTCGATCACCGAAAAACCGAGCGCGGTCAGAATCTCTTTCTGCCGCTCGGGGGCAATCGCGATACCGCCGAGCGTGGCCGACAGCGCCGGGTCGTAATCGACCGTCTTCACTTCGGCGGGCGGGCTACCTGCGCGCGTCACCGCCGACGGCGTACCGCCGCAGATCGCGAGCACATGCGCGGTGACGATCGCGGTGGCATCGTCGAGGAACGCCGGATCGACCCCGCGCTCGAACCGGCTGCGCGCGTCGCTGGTCAGCGCGAGCGCCTGTCCGGTCAGCGCGATGCGCTCGGGGGTGAAATAGGCGATTTCGAGCAGGACATCGGTCGTCGTCTCGCTGCAACCCGAATGCTCGCCGCCCATGATGCCCGCAATGTCGTGGACGCCGCTGTCGTCGGCGATCACCGTCATCGTATCGGTGAGGACATAGTCCTTGCCGTTCAATGCAGTGACCGTCTCGCCATCCTTGGCGCGCCGCGCGACGAGCGCGCCGGTCAGCTTGGCACGGTCATAGATATGGCTCGGGCGGCCAAGGTCGAACATCACATAATTGCTGATGTCGACGAGTGCGGAGATCGAGCGCTGGCCCACGGCTTCCAACCGGCGGCGCATCCATTCGGGCGCGGTGCCGTTGGTGACACCGCTGATCGTGCGGCCGTAAAAGGCGGGACAGCCTTCGATATCGTCGGTGCGGATTTCGGTCGCGGGCGCGCCTTCGCCGACGATCGTCGGGACATCGAGCGGCTTCAACGTTCCGAGCCCGGCGGCGGCGAGGTCGCGCGCGATCCCGCGCACGCCCATGCAGTCCTGCCGGTTCGGGGTGATCGAAATGTCGATCACCGGATCGCCCGCGCCGCTATAGTCGGCGAAGGGGGTGCCGACGGGGGCGTCGTCGGGCAGCTCGATGATCCCGTCATGATCGTCGCCCAGCTCGAGCTCGCGCGTCGAACACATCATGCCGTTCGATTCGACGCCGCGCACCGCCGCGACCTTCAGCTCCATGCCGTTTGCAGGCACGACCGCGCCGGGCAGGCCGAGCACGCCGACCAGGCCAGCGCGTGCGTTCGGCGCGCCGCAAACGACGGTCAGCGGCGCGCCGCCGTCGCCTGTGTCGACGGTCAGCACCTGCAATTTGTCGGCCTGCGGATGTTTCTCGGCGGTCAGCACGCGCGCAACGCGGAAACCCGCGAGTTTCTCGGCGGGATTCTCGACGCCTTCGACCTCATGGCCGATGCGATTGAGCGTGGCGACAACATCGGCGACGTCGAAGGCACCATCGAGATGCTCTTTCAGCCAGTCGAGGGTGATCTTCATGCCGAAATCCCTCCGCTCAGCGTCGGCACCGACAGCGCGCCGAACCCATAATGCGCCAGCCAGCGCAGGTCGCCGTCGAAGAAGGCGCGCAGGTCGTCCATGCCATATTTCAGCATGGCCAGCCGGTCGACGCCGACCCCGAAGGCAAAGCCCTGCCACGCGTCGGGGTCCAGTCCGCAGTTCGCGATCACGCGGCGATTGACCATGCCGCTGCCGAGCAGCTCCATCCACGCATGACCCTCGTCGTCGCCATTGCCGCCGACGATGCGGCGGCCCTTTTCCTGCTTATAGCCGACATCGACCTCCGCCGACGGTTCGGTGAAGGGGAAGTAGGACGGGCGCAGCCGCAATACGATGTCGTCGCGTTCGAAAAAGGCCTTGAGGAAAGTTTCGAGCGTCCATTTCAGGTGTCCCATATGGATGCCGCGGTCGATGACGAGACCTTCGACCTGATGGAACATCGGCGTATGCGTGGCATCGCTGTCGCTCCGATAGACGCGGCCGGGCGCGATGATGCGGATCGGCGGTTCCTGCGACATCATCGTGCGGATCTGCACGGGCGAGGTGTGCGTGCGCAGCAGCATCGCGCGGCCTTCCTCGTCCGTGTCGGGGAAGTAGAACGTATCGTGCATCGCGCGCGCGGGATGCGTCTCGGGGATGTTGAGCGCGGTGAAGTTGCGCCAGTCGTCCTCGATCTCGGGGCCCGTCGCGACGGCAAAGCCCATGTCGGCAAAGATTTCGGCGAGTTCGTCCATCACCTGGCTGACCGGGTGGACGCTGCCGTGCGGGGCGGCGTCGGCGGGCAGCGACATATCAATCGTTTCGGCGGCGAGTTTGATGTCGAGCGCCGCGGCGTCGAGCGCGGCCTTGCGGGCGCCGAGCGCGGCCGTGACGGCTTCGCGCAGGCTGTGGATTTGGGGACCCTGCGCCTGCCGCTCGTCGGGGGTCATGCCGCCCAGCGTCTTGAGCAGCGCGGTGATGCTGCCCGCTTTGCCGAGCGCGGCCACGCGCAGCGCCTCGACCGCGCTGGCATCGGCCGCCGCTTCGATGTCGCCCAAAATCCGGGTCTGGATGGCCTCGATATCGCTCATCATCGTTCGTCCTGTTCCGGCGGCGCAGTGCTGCCGGCCTGATGTTTTCATATTTCTTTGGGTACCGCGGCTGCCCGCGCGCGTCCGTCGCCTGCCGCTTGCACCGAACGCGCCGCACCGGTCAAGCCACTTGGCGGAAAACGGTGCTATCCGGCCGGCTTATGGAGGCCCTGTACCGCCGCACCGGCCGCCGCCGCGCGCGCAACTGCCGCCGCGCCCAATATCGGCTTGGGCCGCGCGGCATATTCGCGCGGACTCATTCCCATGAAACGCTGAAAATCGCGCGTGAACTGCGCCTGATCGTAATAATGATGATCCATTGTATCGATCCACGCCATCGATGGGTCGAGCATGAAGCGCGCGAGCGATCGCAGGAAGCGCTGGCGGAGCAGGAGCAGCTTTGGCGAAAAGCCGAAGGCGCGGTGGCTCAAGCGCTCGATCGACCGTTCGGATAACGCGAGCTTTGCCGAAAGATCGGCAACGCTGGACAGGTCGTCGTCGACGAGGGCGACGTGGGCGGCGAGAATGGCGGGGTCGTCGGGTGCCGCGCCCGCGAGAAGGGCGCAAATGTGGCTGTTGATCAGCGCGGCCGCAGCATCGACATCATTCACGCGGCGCAAGGTTTCGAGCAAAGGCGTAAACGTGGCAAAGGCCGGATGCGCGGCGCCGTCACAAAAGCGGTCGGCCAGTTCATCTGCGGGCAGGGGAATGAATTTGGCCCAGCCCATCGGGAGGATGCCGATGCCCCAGGCGCGCATATTGCCCGCCGCGAAATAGGTTGATGTGCTTGTCGGACCCGTGGCGATGAAGCGCGGCATTTCGCCAACAGGGCTGCCGCCGATCGCGGCGAGCGGCGAATCGCCATCGACAAATCGCAGGTTTGCCCATTCGGGGTGCAGATAATCCTCGACCCGGCTGCCATCGGTGACCACGACTTCGCTCAGATAGATGGTGCTCACATAGGGGCGGAGCGCTTCTGACAGCGGAAAGAAGCGCGTGGCGACGCGCGCGCCAGTCGGAGGATGAGAAAGTGCGTCGCGTTGCGGCATGCTGTCCCATTTTAGCGGGCAAAAGGCATGAAAAACAATGCCGGGCCGCGATTTCTTGTCGGGTTCTTACAATTTTATACGCAGGCGCTGCGCCATAGTTGCGCAGTCCGCTCCAAAAAGAGCGTGCGAGGGGAATCGTGGCGTGACGCCGGTGGCTGGGGCTTGGCGGGGACCTGAAATAAACGACTGATTTTCCGAGCTTCGTTCCGGCCGGCGGCTTTCTGCGACCCACGGCTATTCGGATCGGGCGGGGGGGACGATGGTTTCCACTGGAACCATTGTCGAGGCGGCGCGGAGCGAAAGCTCCGCGCCGCCTCTTCGTTGGACCGAACGGTCACACACTGCTGCGGCGATGACGCAACGAAAAAGGGCGGCCCCATCGGGACCGCCCTTGTTTCGTTAGCTTGAGCTAAAAGCCTCAGGCTGCCTTGGGCAGCGCCGCTTTCGCCTGGGCGATGATCGTCGTGAAGACCGTGCCTTCGTTCATCGCGAGATCGGCCATGATTTTCCGGTCGAGATCGATTCCGGCCAGCTTCACGCCGTGCATGAACTGCGAATAGGTCAGACCTTCGGCGCGAACCGCAGCGTTGATGCGCTGGATCCACAGACCGCGGAAGTTGCGCTTCTTAACCTTGCGGTCGCGATAGGCGTATTGGCCAGCCTTTTCGACCGCCTGCTTGGCGATACGAATGGTGTTCTTGCGACGGCCGTAAAAGCCCTTCGCCTGTTCCA
>JBIMKQ010000018.1:0-73596 GCA_051861185.1 Sphingopyxis sp. | reverse complement strand
TTGGACTTCACCTTCTGGGGAGTCCGACCCTTGCGGACCAGCTGGTTGATCGTGGGCATGAATGCTTCACCTTTAAATGTCCGCCCATTGGAGCGAACGGTTACTGTACCGCGGTGGATGAAGCATCGGTCCGAACCCACGAAAATCCGCAGAAAACGGGCAACCTTGTAACAGCAAAAGACCCCGGCAGATCGCAATCGATCGTCCGGAGGCTCCATCCGCGCCAGCAATGTTCAGCGCTGTTGTAACCGGAAGAGGCAGCAAACCGCCCTTTTCGGTCGAGCGCGCCACTAGCGGTGATTCTGTCGGGGGTCAAGGGGCGAGCAATATTGTTGCGCTGCGTCGACCCGGCTATCGGTCCACCATGCCTGCCGTTCGCCACGCCAGCTTTGCACCCCAAGTCGCTCCCGATACGCGGTTGCTGATTCTCGGCAGTTTGCCGGGCGCGCGCTCGCTTGCCGAGCGGCA
The DNA here is from genome assembly GCA_051861185.1 of Sphingopyxis sp. GTDB lineage: Bacteria > Pseudomonadota > Alphaproteobacteria > Sphingomonadales > Sphingomonadaceae > Sphingopyxis. Next base: position 73,128 of record JBIMKQ010000018.1, on the reverse strand, counting down.
ATATTATGCGCATCCGACGAACCAGTTCTGGCGCCTGCTCGGCGAGGTCGTCGAACAGCCGCTGGTGAACATCGCCTACGAAGACAGGCTGGCCACTCTGCACCAAGCAAAGATCGGTCTGTGGGACGTGATCCGCAGCGCCGAACGGCACACGAGCAGCGACTCGCTGATCCGCGAGGCCGAAGCGCATGATCTCGCGGCACTGATCGCCCGGCTGCCCCACCTGCGCATGATCGCGTTCAACGGCGGCAAGGCTGCCGCGATCGGGCGGCGCCAGCTCCCGCCGCTGGACGGAATCTCGGTTGTCGATCTCCCGTCGAGCAGCGCTGCACACACGATTGGTTTCGCCGCGAAGCGCGACCGCTGGCTGCAGCTGCGCAGCGCGCTGTGATCAGTCGACCACCATCCCGCGCGCCATCACGAAATCGACCGTCTTCAGCACGCGCACATCGGCGAGCGGGTCGCTCGCCACCGCGATGATGTCGGCGCTCTTGCCCGGCGCGATCGTGCCGATCTGATCGGACAGGCCGAGCAGGTCGGCTGCGTTGACCGTCGCGGCCTTCACCGCCTCGACCGGTTTCATGCCGTGCTGGACCATCAATTCGAACTCGTCGCCGTTGCGGCCGTGCTTCGACACGCCGGCGTCGGTCCCGAACGCGATGCGCACGCCGCGCGGGACGAGTTGCTCGAGGCTTTTGCCGGTAATCGAGATGCGCCACTGGATCTTGGCGAGTACGTCGGGTTCATAGGCGTTGGCGTTGGCGGCGATACGTTCCTTGTAGCCGTTCACCGTCGACAGCGTCGGCACATAATAGGCCTTCGACTTCGCCCACGCCGCGATCGTCGCTTCGTCGAGGATCGTACCATGTTCGATCGAGTCGGCGCCGGCGTCGAGCGCCAAGCGGATGCCGTCGGCGCCGTGCGCATGAACCGCGACCTTTTTGCCGAACAGATGTGCGGTGTCGACGATCGCCTTGGCCTCATCGTCGAACATCTGCTTGCCGAGCCCCGCGCCGATGCGACTGTTGACCCCGCCGGTCGAGGCGAATTTGATCACATCGGCGCCGCGCCCGATCTGCAGCCGCACCGCGCGGCGGCAGTCGTCGGCCCCGTTGCAGGTGTTGCCCGCGCCAGCAAAGAAAGGGCGGAGTTCGTCGCGATAGCCGAGCGAGCCGTCCATATGCCCCGCACTGCCCGAGATGCTGTTCCCCGCGTCGACGATGCGCGGCCCCTGCACCTTGCCCGCGAGAATCGCATCGCGCAGCGCCAGCGTCGCACCATCGCCGTCGCCGAGGTTGCGGACGGTGGTGAAGCCCGCGCGTAGCGTCTTCATCCCGTTCGCTTCGGCATTGAAGGCCTGCGCCGCCGGGCTGAGCGTGATCTCTTCGAGCTGGCCGGCGATCCCGCCCGCGTCGCTCGTCAGATGGACATGGCTATCGATCAGGCCGGGCAGGACATATTTGTCCTTGAGATCGATCAGTGTCGCGCCGGGATCGGCGGGTTGGTAGCCGTCGGCGATCGAGACGATCTTGCCATTCTCGACAATGATCGTCGATGCCCCGCGCGCGGGCTTGCCGGGTTCGGCGAGCAATTGGCCTGCGTGGATGATTGTGCGCGTGGGCGCCTGCGCCGCAAGCGGCGTCGCCAGCGCCGCGCTGAGCAGCATGAACGGAAGGCAATGGATCGGCTTCATTCTGGCATCCCCTGTTTTGATATTTGGGGAATGTTAAAGCCGATCAGAAGCCCAGCGTAAAGCGAAGCGCCGCGCCCCGATCGTCGGGCATCGCGGCGATATGGCCGGGGTCCTGCCGCCACCATGTGTTCGCGATCAGGTCGCCGCCGAACAGCGACAGCGCGTAGCTCGCCTCGACCACCAGTTCGCGGCCGGTGGGCGCAAGATTATAGGTGCGGCGCCCGAAGTCCGTGCGGCCGGTCGCATAGTCGTGCGCGACGGGGAGCGTCAGGTCGATGCCGCCGCGCGCGACGCGCAGCGGCTGCGCGAAGCGAAGCGCGGCGCGGTCGCCGGATCGCAGCAGATTCGCCTTGGCGACGTCGAAGGAGACGGCGGTCGACCAGAGCGCGCCGCCGGCGATCAGGCCGTGGCGGTCGGGGCGCGTCCACATCTGGCGCCAGGCGGCCGCAATTTGCCAATCATCGCGCACATCGAGGATGAAGCTGGCGTCGCCGACAAGGCTGGTCGCGCCGCCGGCGGCGAAGACGGGGCCGAGGCGGGCGCCGAGGAGGCTGTCCGATTCGCGCAGCCAGCTGGCGCCGAGCGCGGCGCGGACGGGACCGAAGCGCGCGTCCCATGCGGCGCCGACGCGCTGGTAGCGGCTGTCATGGTCCGAGCGATAGCGGAGCAGGGGGTCGTCCTGCCAGCGCGAGCCCGACACCCAGCCATTCTCCAATATCATGCTAACATATTGATTCTTAAAGATATTATGACGAACCAGCGTGCCGATTCCTGGACTCGCGGAAAAGCCCAGGCCCTCGTGCGCGCCGTCGCCGATCAGCATCGCGTGGCCGCTCTCGCCGCGTTCGCCCGCGAGCAGGCCGCCGGTGCCGCGTCCGGCGGCAAAGCCGATGCGCGTGCGCGCGTCGAGACGCGTCATCACCGAAGCGGCAAGGGTGCGGGCGCGCTGCGCGTCGTGGAAGGAGAGGCCCGCCAGCGCGTCGGTGCCGCCGGTGCCCGGCGCGGTGACGAGCGACAGTGCGAGCGACTGGCTGGCGGCGCTTTGCTGGCGGACGAGCCCGCCGAGCGCGCCCGACAATTTGAAGTCCGGCCGGCGCGGGCCGAGCGATCCGCCAAAATCGACGTTGAACGCGCGGCCGAAGCCGTCGGTGACAAGCCCCGTCGTTCCCGCCCCGCCGGCATCGCCCATCGGACCGCCGAGGATGCCGAGCGGCGCGTCGAGCGCGACCGCGGTCGCGGTGCCGGCGAGCGCGGTCGCGCCCATCGGCTGAAACGCGCGCGCGATGTCGAGGATGCCCTGGCCGTAGATGGCATCGTCGCCCGCGGCGCCCGCATCGCGTGCCGATTGATAGAGAAGCGAGACGATCTGCTGGCTCGACAGGTTCGGAAAAGCCTGCGCGATCAGCGCGACGGCTCCGGCAACCTGCGGCGCCGCGAAACTGGTGCCGTTGAGGACGAAGACAAAATTGCCCTCGGTCTTGAGCGCACCATTTTCATAAGCGCAGCACACGCCTTCGCCGAGCGCGGTGAGATAGGAACCGACATAAACGCCGGCACGGTTGCTGAAGTCCGAGATCGCCCGGTTCTCGTCCACCGACCCCGCAATGACGACGAGCCCGCCGCCGGCGTCGCGCATCCCCTGCGCAAAACGATCGGGATTGTTCGGATCATTGCCGTTTGCGGTCGTGTCGCCCTCGTTACCCGCCGAAACGATCACGATGATGCCCGCCGCGGTCGCGCGCGAAACCGCGGCGCGCAAGGTCGCGCCGGGCGGGTCTTCGCCGCCGAGCGAGATGTTGACGACGCGCGCCCCCGCGCTGACCGCGCGGTCGAGCCCCGCCGCGATCGCGCTTTCGGGGAAGCGGCAACCGCTTTCGTCGTTCGACGGATCCTCGGTCGCGCAGCTGCCCGGCCGGTCGGCGCGCAGCACAAGCAGATTGGCGTTGAAGGCGATGCCGAAGGTGCCGACGTCATTCTTTCCGCCGAGCAGCACCTGCGCGACGTTCGTGCCATGCGTTCCCTCGCCATTGATGCCGCGCGAACCCGCAACGTCGGCCGACGCCGACGAGATGCGGCCGGCAAATTCGGGGCTGTCCTGATCGATCCCGTCGTCGATGACGCCCGCAAGGATGTTCTGCCCCGTCGCCCCGGCCTGATAGGCGGTGATCGCGCCGTGGAAATTGACCCCGTCGGACAGGCGCGTTTCGGCGGTGTTGAAATTTCCTGTCGGCGGCGGGGTCGGAGTCGGAGTCGGAGTCGGAGTCGGTGTGGGCGTGGGGGCAGGCGGCGGCGCGGGGGTCGGCGAGGGGCGGGCGGTGCCGCCACCGCCGCCACACGCCGCGAGCGACAGCGCCGCGATGGAGAGGAGAAGCGGCAAAGGCCGTCCAGCCCTATGCCGGAGGATGCTGCGTCGGTTCGCGTTGGTCATCGCGGTTCCCCTTTGCCCTGATATCCGCCTTTTAGCCCGGCGGAAGGGCGAGGGGTAGCATCATGCGGTTAATTGATCCTCCCTGTCGCGAAGCGATGGGGAGGATCTTTTGTGCGCCTTGCCCCCATACGCCCCAACCTTTATGCGGCCGGGCATCATGCCCGCCCCCCTCGACCATATCGACAGCTGGATCTTCGATCTCGACAACACGCTTTACGCGCCGTCGGCAAAGCTGTTCGACCTGATCGACGAACGCATGGGCGCTTTCATCATGCGGCTGCTGAACGTTGACGCGATCGAGGCGCGGCGGGTGCAGAAGCAATATTTCCACGACCATGGCACGACGATGGCGGGGCTGATGCGCCATCATGGCGTCGATCCCGAGGATTTTCTGGTCGACGTCCACGACATCGCGCTCGACCGGATCGGCCCCGACGCGCGGCTGCGCGCGGGCCTCGAACGGCTGCCCGGGCGCAAGCTGATCTTCACCAACGCCGATGCCGATTATGCGGCACGGGTCCTCGACGCGCGCGGGATCGCCGACCTGTTCGACGGCATCTGCGACATTCGCATCACACGCTACACGCCCAAGCCCGATCCCGCCGCCTATGCGACCATGATCGCGCACCTTGGCGTCGATCCGGCGAAGAGCCTGTTCGTCGAAGATATGGCGCGCAATCTGACCCCCGCCAAAGCGCTGGGCATGACGACCGTCTGGCTGGACAATGGCAGCGAAAGCGGCCATCGCGACCACCTGCCGGACCAGGTCGATTTCCACGTCAACGACATCGCCGACTGGCTGGACAACCTGCCTTCACCATGGGGAATTTCATGAGCACCGACCTGCAAACCACGATCGAAGCCGCGTGGGATGCCCGCGACACTTTGGGCCTGACGACGCAGGGCGCGGTGCGCGATGCGGTCGAGACCGCGATCGCCGGGCTCGACGACGGAAGCTTCCGTGTGGCCGAGCGCCAGACCGACGGGATGTGGCAGGTCAACCAGTGGCTGAAGAAAGCGGTGCTGCTGTCGTTCCGTCTCAACGACATGGACTTGATTGAGGGTGGCCCCGGCGGCGCGCGCTGGTGGGACAAGGTGCCGTCGAAATTCGCCGGATGGGGCGAAAACCGGTTTCGCGATGCGGGTTTCCGCGCGGTCCCGGGTTCGATCGTCCGTCGCGGCGCCTTCATCAGCAAAGGCGCGGTGTTGCTGCCGAGCTTCGTCAATATTGGCGCCTATGTCGGCGAAGGATCAATGGTCGATGCCTGGGCGACCGTCGGCAGCTGCGCGCAGATCGGCGCGAACGTCCATCTGTCGGGCGGTGCCGGGATCGGCGGCGTATTGGAGCCGCTGCAGGCCGGGCCGGTCGTGATCGAGGACGGCGCGTTCATCGGCGCGCGTGCCGAGGTTGCCGAGGGCGTGATCGTGCGCGAAGGCGCGGTGCTGTCGATGGGAGTCTATCTCGGCGCATCGACCAAGATCGTCGACCGCGCGACGGGCGAAATCTTTATCGGCGAGGTTCCGGCCTATTCGGTCGTCGTGCCGGGCGCGCTGCCGGGTAAGCCGTTGCCCGACGGGACGCCGGGGCCGTCGCTCTATTGCGCCGTCATCGTCAAACGCGTCGACGCGCAGACGCGCGCGAAGACCGGAATCAACGAGTTGCTGCGCGACTGAGTTTCGCGGCGCCGCTGCCACCGCGTCGCGGGCTCGTCGATGTACTAGTACGATGTGCTCGTCGATCTCCGCGCCGCGTTGGTGGATAAGCTTTTGACTTCCAGCCCCTGAAAATGATCGCCGCGGGTGCTGTGTCAATGGAACAGCGCCGAGGGAGGGATTATGATGCGGATGACCGCGAGGACATCGACGCTGGCGATGGCCATGGGATTATTGGCGCCAGACTTTGCGATTGCGCAGAATGCCGAGCCGGTGGCGGGCGACGCCGCGGTGGCAGTTCCGGCGCCCGCTAACGGCGCGCAACGCTACAGCCCCGGCGATTTCGCGAGCTTCTCGCCGCGCACCGCGCTCGACATGGTCGAAAAGGTTCCAGGCTTCCTGATCGTCACAGGTACCAACGGCGGCGAGCGCGGACTGGGAGCCGCTACGCAGAATGTGCTGATCAACGGCGAACGCATCGCCAACAAATCGACCGACGCCCGCAGCGCGCTGCAACGCATTGCGGCAACACAAGTGGCCTATGTCGATATTGTCGATGGCGCGAGCCTGAACGTGCCCGGGTTGACAGGCCAGGTGGCCAATGTCGTTCTGGTCGCGGGCGCGGCGCAGGCCGGATTCACGACGACGATCCGCTGGCAACCCGATTGGCGCCCGCGGCTCGATGACAATTGGCTGAACGGAGAGGTTTCGACCACCGGCAAGATCGGCGGCACCAATGTAACGCTAAGCCTGAAGAATGAAGCCAACCGGAATGGCCATTGGGGTCCGGAGCAACGGTTTGACGGCAGCGGCAATTTGTCGTTCACCCGCGACGAATTCGGACACAATGGCGGCGATCGGCCGCGATTGTCGACCGCGCTGGCCCGCACGACCGCGAACGGCAACAAGTGGAATTTCAACCTCGGCGGCCAGTTGCAGATGCTCAATGCCAATGTGCGCGGCACATCGGTCCAGCCTGTCGCAGGGCCAGTTCGCGAAGCGTTCAAGTTCATCGAGGACGAGTATAATTTCGACATCGGCGGCGACTATGAGCTGGGGCTGGGGACGGGTCGGCTCAAACTGATCGGGCTCTATCGCTTCGAACATAGTCCGACCGCCGAAACCTTCATCGTTGATCGCGCAATTGGCGGGCGCAGCGGCGAGCGATTCAAACAGACCGCGGACGAAAGCGAATCGATCCTGCGCAGCGAATATAGCTGGCGCACCACGGGCGGCACCGACTGGCAGGTCGCGCTGGAGGGCGCGTATAATACGCTCGACGTCGATGCCGAGTTCGCCGCGCTGCAGCCCGACGGCAGCTTCCTGCCCATCGTCTTTGGCGGCGAAAAAACCAAGGTCGAGGAAAAGCGCGGCGACGCTTCGCTGACATGGGGGCGCGCGCTCGCTTCCAATTTGACCGCGCAGGTCAACCTCGGCGCCGAATATAGCGAGCTGTCGTCATCCGGTCCCGGCGGCCTGACGCGCCGTTTCATTCGCCCCAAGGGCAAGCTCGCGCTCGCGTGGAAGCTGGGTGAAAAGACGACGCTCAACTGGTTCGCACAGCGCCGTGTCGACCAGCTGAATTTCTACGACTTTGCCAGTTCGGTCGACGTCGCGACCGGACAAGGCAATGGCGGCAACGGCCTGCTCGTCCCGCCGATCCTCAATCGCACCGAGCTGGAGATGGTTCAGGACATGGGCGCGTGGGGCAATGCCTCGGTCGCCTTCGCTTATGCCTATGCGCAGGATCTGGTCGACCAGATCCCGCTGTCGCCGACCACCGAAGGGCGCGGCAACCTGCCGGGTGCGCATCTGTATCGGATCAGCTCGAAAGCGACGCTGCTGCTCGACCGGCTGGGCTGGAAAGGCGCGCGCGTCAACAGCGATCTGACCTGGCGCCGCAACCGCGTGCGCGACCCGCTGACCGGCGGGTGGCGCGATCAGAGCGACGGGCAAGAATATCTGGTCGATGTCAACCTGCGCCACGACATCCCGGGTTCGCAGATCGCGTGGGGGGCCGGCTATCTCGACGAACGCTACAGCGCCAATGTAAGGCTCGACGCGATTGAGGATGAGTATAATGACGGCGCGTTCGTCACCGCCTTTGTCGAGCATAAGGATGTCGCGGGTTTCTCCGTAAAGCTGTCGTACCGCAATCTTGCCGGGCAGAAGAACGCACTCGACCGCACAGTCTTTGTCGACCGCCGCAACGGGCCGATTGCGTTCAGCGAAAACCGCCTGCGCAAATTCGGGCAGTTTTTCCAGCTGACGGTGACGGGGACGCTCTGAGTCTGTTTCAGCTCAGCCGAAACCGGGCCGCATCGGCCCGGTGCCGCTTTCCACGTTCCTCAACGTTCGCTGAGATAATAACGCTCGCGTGCGCTGAGATCGTCGTTCAGCTCATAGACGATCGGCTGGCCGGTCGGGATTTCGAGCCCGGTGATATCGGCGTCCGAAATGCCTGACAGATGCTTGACGAGCGCGCGCAGGCTGTTGCCGTGCGCCGATATCAGCACCGTCTTGCCCGCCGCAAGTTCGGGCACGATCGCGGCTTCATAATAGGGGAGAACACGCTCGATCGTGTCCTTGAGGCTTTCGGCCGAGGGAATATCGATACCGGCGTAACGCGGGTCGGTCGACAGGTCCCACGGCGAGCCGGCCTCGAGCGGCGGCGGCGGGATGTCGAAGCTGCGGCGCCAGATCTTCACCTGAGCGTCGCCATGCTTTGCCGCGGTCTCGGCCTTGTCGAGCCCGGTCAGGCCGCCGTAATGGCGTTCGTTGAGGCGCCAGTCCTTGGTCACGGGAAGCCACAGGCGGCCCATCGCTTCGAGCGCCAGGTTCAGCGTCTTGATCGCGCGCGACTGGACCGAGGTGAAGCAGGTATCGGGCGCGATGCCCTTTGCCTTCATCAGCTCGCCCGCGGCGATCGCTTCGGCGACGCCCTTTTCAGTGACATCGACATCCCACCAGCCGGTGAAGCGGTTTTCGAGATTCCACTGCGACTGGCCGTGACGGATGAGGATGAGCTGGGGCATTTCGGATCCTTCGGATGGAGGAGAGTCGCCGCCCTTTAGCGCGGGTTTTTCGCAAAGGCCAACCGCCCTCTTGAAATGGTTTCGCCCGCACCCAGATTTGGATCATCCGGCCGCCGGAACGGGGCCGGGTGGCGATCGCGGCGCAGGCTGCGGTCCCTGACTTCGCTTTGCAAAAGGAAGAAAGAAAGATGCGTAACAGTTTCGACTGGACCCCCTATCGCCGTTCGACCGTCGGTTTCGACCGCCTGTTCGATTTCCTCGAAACCGGCGGGTCGGGCGCCGAAAATTATCCGCCGTTCGACATCGAAAAGGTCGCCGACGATCATTTCCGGATCACCGTCGCGGTCGCGGGCTTCAAGTCCGACGAGATCGACATCACCGCGCAGCAGAACATGCTGACCGTCAGCGGCCGCAAGGCCCCGGCCGCCGAAGGCGAAGGGCGCCAGCTGCTGTATAGCGGCATTGCAACGCGCGCGTTCGAGCGGCGCTTCCAACTCGCCGATTTCGTGCGGGTGAGCGAGGCCGATCTGGCCGACGGGTTGCTCGCGATCGACCTGGTGCGCGAAGTGCCCGAGGCAATGAAGCCGCACAAGATCGCGATCGGCGCCGCGGCGCCGGCGATCGAGGCCAAGAAGGCCGCGTAAGCGCCCCTCTCGCCTGAACCAATGTACGGGGTCCGGAGTCCCTTCCGGGCCCCGTTTTCGTACCTATAGTAGGCGCGTCATGAAGCGGCTGAACGGGTCGGGTCGATAGTCGGCGAAGGGCTCGCACTCGGTGAAGCCATATCGTTCGTAAAGCGCGATCGCGGGTTCGAAGGCGCCGCTCGATCCGGTTTCGAGGCTGAGGCGTTCGAGACCCCGTTCGCGCGCCGCACCGATGATATGATCGAGCATATGCGCCGCGACACCCTGCCGCAAAAAGGCTTCGGCGGTGCGCATCGACTTGATCTCGCCGTGCGCGGTGTCGAGCATCCTGAGCGCCCCGCATCCCGCGAGTTCATCGCCGCGGTGGATCGACCAGAAGGTGACGTCCGCCGCGTTGAGCCCCTCGAAATCGAGGAAATGACAGCTGCCCGCGGGCGAATTCGCGAGCATGCCCGCGAAATGCACCTCGAGCAGCGCGCGGATCGCGGCGCCCGACAGATCGTCCTCGACGATCCGCCAATGGCTCATCAGAGTAGCTGGTCCAGCGTTTGCAGGCAGGCGTGCGCGAGCAGCTTCGACCGTTCGGGCGACCAGCCGGCGACGGGGTCGGGCAGGTCGCGATTATCCTTGAACGGCATTTCGATCGTCATCGACACCGCGCCGAAACGCTCGGCGATCTGGGTCGTCGACATCGAGAGGTTCGCCTTGCCCGGCGCGGTCTCGCCATAACCAAGCTCGACCTGGAAATCGGGGGTGTTCGCGGCAAGCGCCGCCTCGAACGCCTTATATTTTTCGGTCTGTTCGGGTTTCAGCGACGGAATGCCCTCGAAGCCCGCGAGGAAGACCGCGGGGATGGCTTCGTCGCCATGAACGTCCATCGCCCAGTCGACGCCGCTTTCGTCCATCGCATTGCGGACGGCGAGCACTTCGGGGCTGCGGTCGGCTGTCGGATTGTCCCATTCGCGGTTGAGGTTCACGCCGGCGAAATTGGTGCGCAGATGCCCGCGGCACGAGCCGTCGGGATTCATGTTCGGAACGATGTGGAAGCGGCATTTTTGCAGCAGCGAGCGCGCGTGCGGATCGGCCGGGTCGGTGAGCTTTTCGAGCGCGCCCTCGGCCCACCATTCGGCCATGCTCTCCCCCGGATGCTGGCGCGCATAGAGCCACACCTGCGTGTCACCGGTGCCGATTTCGAGGCAGTCGATCGCCTGGCCCTCGAGGCTGGTACCGAGGCAGCGATAGGTCACACCGTCGCATTCGGCCGCCCAGGCGACGAGGTCGTGGTGCCGTTCCATCGAATAGGGTGCGAAATAGGCGATATAGAGGATCGGGCTTTCGGCGGTGTGACGGATCGTCAGCGTGCCCGCCTCATAGCTGGTGTCGAGGCGAAACCAGGTTTCGCGATCGGTGCTGGCGCACGCCGCATAGCCGGGCCAGCCGTCGGGATAGGCCGAATCGGCCAGCCCGGTGATCGCAAGTTCGAGCGCGTCACCGACTGCGCACGAGACGCGGAAGTGGAACCATTGGAAAAAGTCCGAGTCGCGATCCTTGCGGATCGAAAGCCGGGCGGAGATGCCGTCGACGGCGTCCACGACGATATTGCCGCTGTCGAAAGCGGCGTTGATGGTGATGGTCATGGGACGCTGATAGTGCGTCCCGATTCGCCGGGGAAGTCCTTGAATAAGGCATCGGCCAATTTCGCCGCGGCGAGGCTGGGCTGATTGGCGGGCGCCTTTACCGGGATCGCGGTCAGTGCGCGGCCTTCCCACAGAGCCTGGCCGCTGGCGGCATCGTCGATGCGCACAGCAAGCTGAAGATCGGCCATCCTTCTGGGCCCGCCACCAAGATTGAGGCCGATACCGAGTCCGACCCCCGAACTGTAGCTGCCCGTCCCACCACCGACGCCGACCGAAACGGGCGAACGCCTGCCGACGCCTTCGCGGTTCATGCGTTCGAAACCGATCCGAACCTTCAAGGGCGCGCGCGCGCCGTCGGGCGCCGCGACGAGTCCCTGCCGTTGCAATTGCTGTTCGACAGCGGTGCGGTAGCTGTTCCATTCGAGCGAGGGCGCATCGACCATTGCCCCGGCGTTGCCGAGCGGCGCGGTGTCGACAGTGTAGCGCGTGCCCGGCGCCCAGCCCGCAGGAGCGCTGGCGTGGAAGCGCGTGACTTCGACCGGAGGAACCGCGGTGGCACAGCCGCCGAACGAAAGCGCCGCTGCGCAAAGCAGGGCGACAGAAATTTGACGCGTCATCGTAGCATCATGCGCCAGCAAATATGGCTTGGCAATGAACGGGATGGACGGATTATCCTCCTTGCGGCGAAGCCGTGGGAGGGGACCGCTCGCGAAGCGAGGGGTGGAGGGGCCGCGACGTCGCGCCATTGGCCCCTTCGTCAGCGCTTTGCGCTGCCACCTCCCCATCGCTGCGCGACAGGGAGGATCGAAAATCAACGATAGAAGATGTGGTTGTCGATCTGCGCGATGCGCGTCTTGCGCCAGCCCGGCGAAACATAGCGGGCGTGGAAGAAAAGCGCGCCCGGCGCGTGATTCTTCCAGCTGCCGTCGCGGGCGATCTGCGCGATCGCGACCGCGTTGTTCCACTGCGAGCCGTTGCGGATGGCGGGCATTTTGCCGCCGCGCACGAAGCTGAACTGGCTCTTCTGATGAACGACACCGCACAGGCTCTTGGGGAAGCGGCCCGACTGGGCGCGGTTCAGCACGACGTGCGCGACCGCGAGCTGGCCGACGAGCGATTCGCCGCGCGATTCGAAATAGACCGCGCCGGCGAGGCAGCGCAGTTCGGGGTCGAGATCGACAGGACGCTGCGTCTCGGAAACGAGTTCGGCGAGCGAGTCCGCGGTTATCTGAGCCTGTTTGGGTTCGGCGACGATATCGTCGTCTTTTTGAATGCTGTCTGCGACGGGCGCCTGGGCCTCGGTCGACAGATCCGCTTTTTCATCGACGACCGGCGCATCGGCGCCCGGCAGGATGATAGCGGGGATATTGGCGTCGGCGGCAAGATCGCTTGCAAAACCCGGTTCCGCCAAAAGCAGCATGGTGGCGGCAGTCATGCCGACAGCAGCCATGCTGGCCACGTTAAGAATACGACTCATATTGTCCGTCAAGAGTGCGGCCGATGAACCGAGCCTTTTAAAACAGGCTTAAAGGAACAGGTGAGGGGCTATTGGCCCAATATCGCCTGCGGTCATCGTCCGACTGCGTGTCCGAACCGTTTTGCGGGAGCATCAAAGCGATGCAACCCACGGAACGACCTACGCGTTATCGAATGGGCGCCACTTATTGTGCAGCGCAACAGAGTCAAGTTAACGCGGCCCACTCCGCGACGAGTTGTGGCGCATCTGCGATATCCAGTTCAATCAGCCACATATCCGGATCGGCCTTGCGCCGCCGATCCTGATAGGACGCCCGCGATTCACCATCTTTGGGGTCGTTGGGGCCGACAGCCTCCCATATATAGTTGCCGTCCGCCGCAAAGCGCCGTTCGAGGAGCGGTCCGGGCTGCCCGCGCTCGCTGCACTGGACGAGGATGATTCCCGATGTGTCGTCGCCTTTGGCGAGCACGGTCGCAAAGCCGCCGGCCGACTCGGTACGGCGCAGCAGCAGATCGACGAGAAACCGGCTTTTAAGGCGCGTCATCAAGTTCCTCCCTGTCGCGTAGCCACAGAGAGGATCTGATCGATATGCCAGACGCGGTTACGCCGCGTCACGCGTTTCGGTGTCGGCGAGCAGCGCGTAAAGCGCTTCGTCATTCTTGGCACCGCGCAGCCGTTCGGCGATCGCGTCGTTGCGAAGCATGCGCGACACGCCGGCAAGCGCCTTCAGATGATCGGCACCCGCGTCGAGCGGCGAGAGCAGGACGAAAAGCAGATCGACCGGCAGACCGTCGACCGCGTTGAAATCGATCGGCTTGGAGAGCTGAAGAAACAGGCCCCGGACCCCGCCGAGGTCGGCCATCTTGGCGTGCGGCAGCGCGATTCCGCGACCGAAGCCGGTCGAGCCGAGGCGTTCGCGTTCGAGCAGGGCTTCGCTGACTTCGCCCGCATCGAGGCCGAGCGAACGGCTGGCGAGATCGCCCACAAAGGGAAACAGCGCCTTTTTCGAATCGAGCTGAACGCGCGCGCGCACAGTCGCCGGATAGAGAAGGGAAGAAAGATTCATTGCTCTGGTCAAATCTTGTAAAACGCCGGCCGCCGCCAGAGACTTATGCTGGCAAGCGATCACGGATCTGTCGTGGCAGGCCCCCCGCCATCCCGGCTTCGGGCATCGTTGGGCGGGGCCCTTAAGCTGGATGGCGGAGAAAATCCAGCCCTATCGTGGTTCGACCCAGCCGATCGTCCCGTCGTCACGGCGGTAGACCATGTTATGCGTCCCGGTCTTGCTGTTGACGAAGAGCAACGCATTGGTGTTGCGCAAGTCGAGCATCATCACCGCATCGGACACGCTGCTGCTGGGGATATCGACGCGCGTTTCGGCGATGATCGCGGGCGCATCGCCCGCATCCTCTTCGCTGCCGGCGTCGAACACGGTGTAACCCGCATTGTCGTCGATCTCGTCGACCGTCGGCGACGGCTGGGCCACGCCGTTGTTATGGTCCTTCAGGCGGCGCATGTAACGCCGCAGCTGTTTTTCGATCCGCTCGGCCGCGCCTTCGAACGCGACATGTGCGTCCTGCGCCTGGCCATGCCCCTTGAGCACCAGCCCCTGCATCACATGCGCGACGATGTCGCATTGAAAGCTGTCGTGCGGCCCCTTCCCGAAGGTCGCGTGCGCCCCGATCGCTCGCGAGAAATATTTATCGGCAATCGCGTTCATCCGATCCGACACGTGCGACTGAAGCGCTTCGCCGGTTTCGATCTGGTGGCCAGAGACGCGGATTTCCATTTTTCTTCTCCTTATGGGCCGGTGCGATGACGTTAAGGGAGTGTCATTACACCGTATCGAGCCACAGCGGCTGGGTAAGCCCTGCGACAAATTCGGCATGGCGCGCGAGTTCGGCGGCCGATGCCATATGGGGACGGGGTTCGCGAAAAGGGCGGTTGGTGCCGCGCGATGCGCCCGTGTTCGGTGCAGATGTTGCGGCGGCGCCCGCAGCCGACGCGGCAAGGCCAAGGCCGATCTGCCGCCCGCCGGTCATTTCGATATAGAGGTGCGCGAGCAGTTCGGCGTCGAGCAGCGCGCCATGTTTGACGCGGTGGCTGCGGTCGATTCCATAGCGCGTGCAAAGCGCATCGAGGCTGTGTTTAGCGCCGGGATGGAGCTTGCGCGCCATCTGCACCGTGCAGCACATGCGTGTCATGTCGAGCGCCGGACGGCCCGCGCGCGCAAGTTCGGCATTGACGAAACCGAAGTCGAACGCCGCATTATGCGCAATAAGCGGCGCATCGCCCAGAAATTCGATCAGTTCGTCGACGCGCGCCGCGAACAGCGGCTTGTCCGACAGGAACTGGATCGACAGGCCATGCACCGCCTCGGCGGCGGCGGGCATATCGCGTTCGGGGTTGAAATAGGCGTGGAAGGTGACGCCCGTCTCGCGGCGGTCGATCAGCTCGACGCACCCGATTTCGACCATCCTGTCCCCGGTCCTGGGATCGAAACCCGTGGTTTCGGTATCGAAAATAATCTCTCGCATCGAAGCTATAATCTGGACCCTATCGAGCGTGGAAACAAGAGGCGATGAAGCTTATCTGACGGTGCGTCTCGCTTTTGGGGCGGCCGGTTTCGATGATGAAATCGGCGCGCGCGCGTTTGACGCGGTCGGGAACCTGCAGGCGGCGGATCGCCTTGAGCTTGGCTGCGGTCATCCCCGGCCGGCGCATCACGCGCTTGCGCTGCATCCATGCGGGCGCCGAGACGACCGCGACAGCGCCGACCTTTCGCCAGCCGCCCTTTTCAAACAGCAAAGGGATGTCGAGCACGACGAGGTCGCGCGCGCGGTTGCGGGCGAGGAAGCGTTTTTGCGCCTTGCCGACCGCGGGGTGGATGATCGCCTCGAGCGCGGCAAGTTCGTGCCTATTGCCGAGCACCAGCGCGCCGAGTTTGTGGCGATCGACGCCTTTCGGCCCGGTGGTTCCCGGAAAGCGCGCTTCGATCGCGGCGACGAGCGCGCCGCCGGGGCCTTGCAATCGGTGCACTTCGGCATCGGCGTCGAACACCGGGACGCCTTCACGTTCGAACATCGCCGCGGCGGTCGATTTGCCCATGCCGATCGAGCCGGTGAGGCCGAGGATGAAAGGACGGCGGAGCCGCGAGCCGGGACGTTTGGACTGCGTCATTCCCCCATTATCCGGCGACCAGCAGCGCGCGCAGCTCCTCGTCGCGCCCCTCGGGCGGCGTCGCACCGAAGAACAGCTCGAACGCGAGCGCGGCCTGGCCGATCAGCATGTCGAGCCCGTCGACGGTGTCGAGCCCGCGCGCCTCGGCCGCCTTGAGCAGCCCGGTCTGCAACGGCGAATAGACGAGGTCGTAGACGATCGCATCGCCAGCGAGCGGCGACAGATCGAGGTCAAGCGGCGGCTGGCCCTTCATGCCAAGGCTGCTCGAATTGACGAGCAACGATACCGGTGGGAGCTGCGCATCCAGGCCAACGACATCGCCCTTGAGGCCGAAGGTCGCGAGCAGGCCCATCGCTTTGAGCGGGCTGCGGTTGAGGATCGTCACCGGGCCGACATGCGCGCGCGCCAGCGCAAACAGCACCGCGCGCGCCGCGCCGCCGGCGCCGATCACGGCGACGGGTGCACCCTCCAGATCGAGTTCGGCGAGCGGCGAGTAGAAGCCTGCGGCGTCGGTGTTGGTGCCGATCAGCGATCCGTCAGGCTGACGCACCACCGTGTTCATCGCGCCGATCGTGCCGCGGATGTCGCCGGGGTCGTCGACGAGATCCATCACGGCGCCCTTGTGCGGCATGGTGACGTTGCAGCCGCGCCAGTCGGAATCGGTGCGCCGCTCCGCAATATAGGCGGTGAGATCTTCGGGCTTGATGTGGGCGCGGCGGTAGTCGCCCGGCAATCCGAGCGCTTCGAGCCAGAATTTATGGATCAGCGGCGATTTCGACTGGGCGATCGGGTCACCGATCACTTCGGCATAGGGCGTCACGCTCATGCTCATGATGGAGCCAGTCCGGTGGTGCGCAGCCACGCTAGCAAGGGAAGCATCGGCATGCCGATGATCGTCCAGGGGTCGCCCTCGACCTTTTCGAACAATTGCACGCCCGCCCCCTCGATTTCGTAACATCCCACGGTCCAGCGAATGCTGTCCCATTCGCGCGCGACATAGTCGGCGATGAAGGCGTCCGACAAGGGGCGCATCCAGAGCTTTGCCTCGCCGATCGCGCGCCACACGGGCACGCCGTCGCGCGCGGCGACCGCGGCGCTGAACAGGCGGTGACGCGTACCCGCCATAAGGCGGAGATGATCGGCGGCGTCTTCGGGACTTTCGGGTTTCGAAAGCATCGACCCGTCGTCGAGCGCGAGCGTGGAATCGGCGCCGATCACCGTCACACCCGGCAGCCGCGACGAGATTTTGACGGCTTTGGCTTCGGCGAGCGCGTCGGCGATGTTGCGCGGCGTCTGGCCCGCGGCGAGCAGCGAAGCGGTGAGCGCCTCTTCATCGACATGCGCCGCGCTGGTGTCGAATTCGAGACCCGCGGCGCGGAGCATCGCGGCGCGGCCGCTGCTTTGCGAGGCGAGGAGGAGGGTCATGCCGCGCTGCGGTCTTCGACGAGCTTGATCACCGCGGCGGCGGTTTCCTCGATCGAGCGGCGCGTGACGTCGATCACCGGCCAGCCGTTGTCGGCGAACATCCGCCGCGCATAAGCCAGCTCGGCCTTCACGCGCTCGTCGTCGACATAGGCGGTTTCGGGCGCCTGATTGAGCGAGAGCAGCCGGTTGCGCCGCACCTGGACCAGCCGGTCGAGCCCGGTGGTGAGCCCGACGACCATCGGGCGCCGCAAAGTGAACAGCGCGTTCGGCGGCGGCGATTCGGGAACGATCGGGATGTTTGCAGTCTTGAACCCGCGGTTGGCGAGATAGATGCTCGTCGGGGTCTTCGACGTGCGCGAGACGCCCGCGAGAACGATATCGGCCTGCTCCCAATTTTCCCAGCCGATGCCATCGTCGTGCGCGACGGTGAACTGGATCGCATCGACCCGCGCGAAATAGGCGGCATCGAGCTGATGCTGGCGGCCGGGACGCGCCTTTGCCTCCTGCCCGAGCATCCGCGACAAGGCATCGGTGACCGCATCGAGCGCGGCGACGGTGGGCAGGTTGAGCGCCGTCGCACGGCGTTCGAGGCTGACGCGCAGTTCGCCGTTCACCAGCGTAAAGAGGATCATGCCGGGGCTTGCCTGCACTTCGGCCATGATCCGGTCGAGATGCGATTCCGACCGCACCATCGGCCAGAAATGGCGCACGACCTCGACATCGTCGAACTGCGCGATCGCCGCCTTGGCAATATTTTCGAGTGTCTCGCCCGTGGAGTCGGATATGAGATGAAGGTGGAGCCGGCCCATCGCGGCACCATGGCGGGAAACCCCCGAAAAAGGCAATGCCGGATCATCTCCCGGGTGACAAAAAGCCCCTGTGGATAAGTTCTGGAGAAGCACGGGGAGGAAATATGGATGATGAATTCGTCCCCGGCGCTGCCGATTTCGCTCGCCGACTTGTCCACACAGGATGAATCTTATCCACAGGCTGTGAATAGCGGGGGAAAGGCTTTGCGACTCCCCGGCTGGTGGTGGACCCCATGGAGTCAAGCTGTTGGCAAAAAGGACGCCGCCGCCTAAAGCGCGGTTGTCCGCCGACCAACAAACCACCACAATCATATTTAAATATATATATGAAGAGAGAAAGAGGGGCCGCGTGAAGGCGTCACCGAAGAACCTGCTGGCAACGCTGCGCGGGGCGCGGCAGGAGCGCCCACCGCTCTGGCTGATGCGCCAGGCCGGACGCTATTTGCCCGAGTATCGCGCCCTTCGCGAAACCAAAGGGGGTTTCCTCGAGCTATGCTACGACCCCGAAGCCGCGGCCGAAGTGACGTTGCAGCCGATCCGCCGCTTCGGGTTCGACGGGTCGATCCTGTTTTCCGACATTCTCGTCATCCCGCACGCGCTCGGCCAGCATTTGTGGTTCGAAGCCGGCGAAGGGCCGCGGCTGGCACCGCCGCTCGTCGATAGCGCGCTGGCGTCGCTCGAGGCGGCGCCGGATCGGCTCGAGCCGATCTATAAGACCGTCGCGCAGGTCGCAGCCTCGCTGCCGACCCAGACGACCTTCCTGGGCTTTGCAGGGAGCCCGTGGACGGTCGCGACCTATATGGTGGCAGGGCAGGGGTCGAAGGATCAGGCCGCCGCCAGACGCCTCGCGTATGGCGATCCTGCGGCATTCCAGGCGATCATCGACGCGATTGTCGACCTGACAATCACCTATCTGTCGGGTCAGATCGAACATGGTGTCGAGGCGGTGCAATTGTTCGACAGCTGGGCGGGCAGCCTGAGTCCTGCGCAATATGAGCAATGGGTGATCGCACCGAACGCCGCGATCGTGCGCCGACTGAAGGCGCTGCATCCCGATACGCCGATTATCGGCTTTCCAAAGGGCGCCGGCGGCAAGCTGCGCGCCTATGCCGACGAAACCGGCGTCGATGCGATCGGGCTCGACGAGACGGTCGATCCGGGTTGGGCCGATGCCATCCTGCCATCGCATCTGCCGGTGCAGGGCAATCTCGATCCGCTCGCGCTCGTCGCCGGCGGCGCGGCGCTCGATGCTGCGATCGACCGCATCCTTGCGGCCTTCCCGACGCGCCCCCATATCTTCAATCTGGGCCATGGCATCGTGCCCGACACGCCGATTGCGCATGTCGAGCATCTGATCAGGCGCGTTCGCGGCGGATAATTTATGGAACTGGCAGGTTTTCTGGGGGCGACGATGCTTTGGGTCAAAGCGGCGCATATCATTTTCGTGATTTTCCTGATGGCCGGCCTGTTCATGATGCCGCGCTTTTTCGTCTATCACCACCAATGCCCGGTCGGGTCCGACGAGGACAAGAAATGGATCGAGCGCGAGGATCGGCTGCGGCGGATCATTCTGAATCCCGCACTGATCATCGTCTGGATCTTCGGGCTGATGCTCGCCTTCAACGGCGATTATTGGGGCGAGGGCTGGTTCATTGCCAAACTGATCCTTGTACTGGCGCTGTCGGGTTATCATGGCTGGATGATCGGCTATTCGAAAAAGCTCGCGCGCGGGCTTCGGCCGCTGACCGAAAAGCAGCTCCGCATGCTCAACGAGGTCCCCGGGGTCGCCGCGGCGATCATCGTCATCCTGGTGGTCGTACGCCCCTGAAACCTTATCCTTCGGGCGCTGGCCGATTGACTTGACCCCGGCCCGGTTATAGGGGCCGGTCAACCCCGCCCCGTGCGGGCGGCGCTTTTGGGCGCCGAAGCTATCTGTAACGGTCGTCCCACGGCCGGATAGGCACCGCAGGGTGCATCGATATCGACTGTATTTTTCTCCCAAAATCTATCCTGGAATCCATCCATGCATCTTAAAGAACTCAAGACCAAAGCCCCCGCCCAGCTTGTCGAAATGGCAGAAGAACTGGGCGTCGAGGGCGCATCGACGCTGCGCAAGCAGGACCTGATGTTCTCGATTCTGAAAGAACTCGCCGAAGAGGGCGAGGAAATCATCGGGTCGGGAACGATCGAGGTTCTCCCGGACTCGTTCGGTTTTCTGCGTTCGTCCGAAGCCAATTACCTCGCCGGTCCCGACGACATCTATGTCTCGCCGAACCAGGTTCGCAAATATGGCCTGCGCACCGGCGACACCGTTGAAGGCGAAATCCGCGCCCCGCGCGACGGCGAACGCTATTTTGCGCTGACCAAGCTGATCAGCGTCAATTTCGACGATCCCGACGTCGTGCGTCACCGCGTCAATTTCGACAACCTCACGCCGCTCTATCCGAACCAGAAGCTGTCGCTCGACACGATCGACCCGACCGTCAAGGACAAGTCGGCGCGCGTGATCGATCTGGTCAGCCCGCAGGGCAAGGGCCAGCGCGCGCTGATCGTCGCGCCGCCGCGTACCGGTAAAACCGTGCTGCTGCAGAATATCGCCAAGGCGATCACCGACAATCATCCCGAGGTCTACCTGATCGTCCTGCTGGTCGACGAGCGTCCCGAGGAAGTCACCGACATGCAGCGCAGCGTGAAGGGCGAGGTCGTTTCCTCGACCTTCGACGAACCCGCGACGCGCCACGTCCAGGTCGCTGAAATGGTGATCGAAAAGGCCAAGCGCCTCGTCGAGCACAAGAAGGATGTCGTCATCCTGCTCGACTCGATCACGCGCCTTGGCCGCGCCTACAACACCGTCGTTCCGTCGTCGGGCAAGGTGCTGACCGGCGGCGTCGACGCCAATGCGCTGCAGCGTCCGAAGCGCTTCTTCGGCGCCGCGCGCAACATCGAGGAAGGCGGTTCGCTGTCGATCATCGCCACCGCGCTGATCGATACCGGCAGCCGCATGGACGAAGTGATCTTCGAAGAATTCAAGGGCACGGGTAACTCGGAAATCGTGCTCGACCGCAAGGTCGCCGACAAGCGCATCTTCCCGTCGCTCGACGTCGGCAAGTCGGGCACGCGCAAGGAAGAATTGCTCGTCGAGAAGGACAAGCTGTCGAAAATGTGGGTGCTGCGCCGCATCCTCATGCAGATGGGCACGATCGACGCGATGGAATTCCTGCTCGACAAGATCAAGGATTCGAAGACCAACGAAGATTTCTTCGACAGCATGAATCAATAAGCCGCCGCGATGGCCGTGATCGAGCATGCGTTGCTTTCCGTGCGTGCGGGCAGCGAAGCGGCGTTCGAGGCGGCCGTCGCCGAGGCGCGGCCGCTGATCGCCGCCTCGCCCGGTTTTATTTCGCTGAAAATTCGTCGCCCGACAGGAACCGGACAGCCTTATCTGCTTTTGGCTGAGTGGCGGTCGGTCGAAGATCATCGCGATGGTTTTCGGCAGTCTGAACGGTATCAGCAGTGGCGGGCGTTGCTGCACCCCTTTTATGACCCTATGCCTGTGGTCAGCTATTTCGGAGAATCGCTGTGATCTTGGAATTTTTGGTGCAAGCCGGAGCCGCGACCGAGGGATTTGGCGGGCCCGCCGGCATGTGGGCGGCGATCGTCAAGGATTTCTCGAACATCACCGAGCCGGCTGCTCTCGCCGCGTTCCTGCAGGTGTTGATGATCGATCTCGTCCTTGCAGGCGACAATGCGATCGTCGTCGGCGCGCTGGCCGCGGGGCTTCCTGCCGATCAGCGCAAGAAAGTCATCCTGATCGGCGTGCTCGCCGCGCTGGTGCTGCGGATCGCCTTCGCGCTTGTCGTGCAGCAGTTGATGGGCATCGTCGGCCTGATCTTTATCGGCGGCATATTGCTCGCCTGGGTGGCGTGGAAAATGTGGCGCGAACTGCGTCACACCGGCCAGTCGCATGGTTCGCCCGAAATCGAAGGCGACGAACATTCGGGGCTGAAGCCTGCGAAAAGCTTTGCGGGCGCGGCCTGGGCGGTCGCCGTTGCCGACGTGTCGATGAGCCTCGACAATGTGCTCGCTGTCGCCGGCGCGGCGCGCGAGCATCCGGGCATCATGATCGTCGGCCTGATCTTTGCCGTCGCGCTGATGGGCCTCGCGGCGAATATCATCGCCAAATATATCGAGCGTTACCGCTGGATCGCTTACTTCGGCCTTGCGGTCATCGTCTATGTCGCGGTCAAGATGATCTACGAAGGCTGGGTCGACCCCGGCGTCGGGATCGGCACCCTGTTCGGCTAAAAGAAAGAGCCAGTCCTTCGCGGGGCTGGCTTTTTTCTTTACCGTTCCCATCTCTCTCTCATGCCCGCTCTCCACATGACCCGCGTTGCCGTCGGCTGCGCCGACTATCCGGCGCTGCAGGCGCGGATCGCCAACTATGCGCAAGGCAGCGAGGTTCGTTTCACGACGCGGTTCAAGCCCAAGCGCGCCGACGAACTGATCGGCGGCAAGCTGCATTTCATCGTCAAACACACGCTCGTCGCGCGCGTCGAGATCTTGCGCTTCGACGATCGCAGCGACGGGCGGATCGACATCGTCTGTGTGGCGGCGCTCGAGCGCATTCATCCGCAGCCGAAACGCGCGCATCAGGGGTGGCGTTATCTGGCAGAAAGCGACGCGCCCAAGGGTGTCGATGAGGGGGATGGTCTCGCCGATCTGCCACCCGAACTCTATCGCGAACTGGCCGAACTCAGCCTGATTTAGAGCGCCGCGCGGAAGCTGTCAGCGCGCGCCATCGCCCAATAGCGCGCGCCTGCGACCGATTCCGGATCTTCGAGCAGCACGCCGCGCTCATAGAATTTATAGATGCGGTCGATCGAATCCGATCGCGCCGAGTTGAGGCGCTCGTGGAGATGGTGCGGCTGGATCTGCCAGGGGGATTCAAGCCCCATCGCGCAGCTGATGTCCCACAGGGCGTTGACCGTTGCCGCCTGGAAACGGCGCACGCGCTCGGCCTTGTCCTCGACCACCAACCCGCGCTGGCGACCGGGATCCTGCGTTGCGACCCCGGTTGGACAATGATCGGTGTGGCATTTGAGCGATTGGACGCAGCCCAAGGTGAACATGAAAGCGCGCGCAGCGTTCGACCAGTCGGCGCCGAGCGCGCAGTTGATCGCGAGTCCCGCGCCCGAATGGACCTTGCCCGACGCCGCGACCTTGATCTCTTCCTTGAGCCCGCAGCCGACGAGCGCGTTGCGCACGAAGATCAGGCCTTCGCGCAATGGCATGCCGACGCTGTTCGAAAATTCGACCGGTGCGGCGCCGGTCCCGCCCTCGGCGCCGTCGACGACGATGAAATCGAGGCGGATGCCGGTTTCGATCATCGCCTTCATGACGGCATAGATTTCGTGCGGCTGGCCGACGCATAATTTGATCCCGACGGGCTTTCCGCCCGACAATTCGCGCAGTTTTGCGGCCCACAGGATCATCTCGATCGGGGTCGAAAAGGCCGAGTGCGATGCGGGCGAGATGCAGTCATGCCCTTCGCGGACGCCGCGCGTCGCGGCGATCTCGGCGCTGACCTTGGGTCCCGGCAGCACGCCGCCATGGCCGGGCTTGGCGCCCTGGCTGAGCTTGATTTCGACCATTTTGATCTGGTCGTTCTGTGCGGTGTCGCGGAAGCGTTCGGGATCGAAGCGCCCGGCGTCGTCGCGGCAGCCGAAATAGCCGCTGCCGAGTTCCCACACGATGTCACCGCCATGGATGCGGTGATAGGGGCTGAAGCCGCCTTCGCCGGTATCGTGATAGAAATTGCCCATCTGCGCACCGCGGTTGAGCGCCTCGATCGCATTGGCGCCGAGCGAGCCGAAGCTCATCGCCGAAATATTGAGCGGCGCCGCGGCATAGGACCGCGCACACTGCGGTCCGCCGACCGTCACGCGCTGCGTCCGGTCGGGCTCGGCCGCCGGTGCGATGCTGTGGCTCATCCACTCATATTCGTCCGAATAGACGTCGAGTTCGGTGCCGAACGGATGGCTGTCGAGTTCGCCCTTGGCGCGCGCATAGACGAGATCGCGCTCGGTGCGCGCGAAGGGGCGTCCGTCGAGCGGGCTTTCGACGATATAGGCATGGAGAAAGGGGCGCAGCGCCTCGAACAGCCAGCGGATGCGCGCGATCAACGGAAAGTTTCGGCGCAGGCTATGGTGGCTCTGGAGTGCGTCGTAGATCGCGAGCAGCAGCAGCGGCACCCAGAGCAATAAAGTCCAGCGCGCGGGTCCCCACCAGACCGCGAACGCCGCCGCGGCGAGAAGGATGGGGAAGGCGATCCAGCGAGGCATCGATCAGTTCGCTTGCGTCGCGAGCATTTCTCCCATCTTCTCCCAGACCTTGTTAATCGCCTTGAGCGGGCGAACCATCACTTTGAAATCAATGATTTTTCCGTCTTCGTTCCAGGTGATGATGTCGACGCCGTTGATCTGGATGCCGTCGAGGCTGCTCTGAAACTCGAGCATCGCCTGATCGCCGTCGACGATCTCGCGCAGATAGCGGAAATCGTCGCCGCCGAGGACATGGCTCGCCGCGTGGAGATAGGCGAAGACCTTGTCGCGCCCGGCTTGCGGTGTGTGGACGACGGGCGAGTGGAACACCGCATCCTCGGCAAGCAGGTCGCGCAGCGCCTGCGGGTCGCCGCCGCCCTCCATATAGGCATGCCAGGCGGCGACGCCGGGATGACCGCTCATGCGAGATGCTCGGCGAAGAAGGCGCGGGTGCGGCCGTCGGCGAGCTGAGCGCCCGCCTCGTTGCGGCGATTGCCCATCGTTGCGGCAAATCCATGGTCGAGCCCCTGATAATCGTGGAGCGTCACCTTGGGGTGCGGATCGAGGCCTTCGTGGATCTTTTTCTGCGCATCATGATCGACCAGATGATCCTCGGTCGGGATGTGGAGCATCAACGGATGCGCGATGGCGTGGCTTTCGTTCAGCATCTGGTCGATCATCACGCCATAATAGCCGACCGACGCATTCACGTCGGTACGCGCCGCCGCCATATAGGCGAGACGGCCGCCGAGGCAGAAGCCGACCGCGCCGACCTTGGCCGCGCCCTGGTCGTGGAGCCAGCGGATCGCTGCCTCGATATCCTTGACCCCGTCATCGGCGTCATATTGTCCGAAATAGCCGAAGGCCTCCTGAAGCTCCGATTCGACGTCGGGGTTCAGTTCGACCCCCGGAGCGAAACGCCAGAAGATATCGGGCGCGATCGCCAGATAGCCTTCGGCCGCCCAATCGTCGCATTTTTGCCGGATACCGGCGTTGACCCCGAAAATTTCGGGGATGACGATGATCGCGCGCGAGCTGTCGGCGTCGGGGCGCGCCACATAGGCGGGAATGTCGCCTTCGCTGTCGAGCGCGGGGATGGTGAGGTTCGTGGCGGACATTGGGGAGCTCTCCTGACTCTTGCTTCTTTGCGGTGAAAGCGCGAAGCTAGCGGGGCTGCGGGCACGGCTCAAGCAGCTTACCGGCATTTCGGGCGGAGACACGCGATGAAGTTCAATATCGAGATCGATTGCACCCCCGAAGAGGCGCGGCGGCTGGTCGGTCTTCCCGATCTCGAGCCGCTGCACGACATCTATCTCGATCGCGTCAAGGAACTGATGGCGAAGGGGATCACCCCCGACATGGTTCAGTCGATGGTCAAGACCTGGGTCCCGATGGGCGAAAGCGGGCTCGGGCTCGTCCAGTCGCTGCTCGGCCAGTTCGGCGGCGGGTTGATGGGCGGCGCTGCGAAGTCGGCGGACAAGGCCGACGATGACGACAAGCCCGCGCGGGGACGCAAGAGCTGAGCCAAGACATTGTAAACGATACGATCTTTGCGCTGTCGAGCGGGCCCCCGCCGGCGGCGATCGGCGTCGTGCGCGTGAGCGGGCCGCAAGCGGGTACCGCGATCAGGTTGCTGACCGGACGCTTGCCAGCGCCGCGCCGTGCCTCGCTGTCGGAACTCAGGACCATCGATGGCGCGCCGCTCGATCGGGCATTGGTCCTTTGGTTCCCGGGACCGGCAACCGCGACCGGCGAAGATCTCGCGGAACTTCATTTGCACGGCGGCCGGGCAGTGGTCGCCGCGGCGGAGGCAGCGCTCGGCACGATAGCCGGATTGCGGCCAGCCGTGGCCGGCGAATTTACCCGGCGGGCTTTCCTCAATGGCCGCATCGACCTTGCCGAAGCGGAAGGCCTGGCCGACCTGCTCGCGGCAGAGACCGAGAGTCAGCGGGTACAGGCGCTCGGGCTGGCGAACGGTCATGTGTCGCGGGCCGTTGCGGGTTGGCAGGACCGACTGCTGACGCTGATGGCAGAGGCCGAGGCCGAGCTCAATTTTGCCGATGAGGATGATGTCGAGGTTGGCGATGTCGTTTCGCAGCGCCTGATCGCCGGGATGGGTACACTTTCGGCCGAGCTGGGCGAATGGCTGGCGCGGCCGGCGGCCGAGGTGATTGCCGAGGGATTGTCGGTGGTGATCGCGGGCCCACCGAATGCCGGAAAATCTACTTTGATCAACGCCTTGGCGCAGCGCGAGCTGGCGATTGTGTCGCCGGTGGCGGGAACGACGCGCGATGTAATCGAAACACCGCTGGCGCTCGACGGAATCGCGATGCGCTTTTCGGATACGGCGGGACTGCGCGGCGAAGGTGCCGACGCCATCGAGGCGATCGGGATCGATCGCGCGCGCGCCGCAGTCGAGGCGGCGGATATCCTGTTGTGGCTGGGGTTGCCCGGGGAAGCGCCGGATCATCCGCGCACGATCCTGATTGCCGCGCAGGCCGACCGCTGGCGCGATGATGCGGCAGCCGAAGCCGCGGCGGCGCATTGTGACCTGATCCTGTCGGCGGCGACAGGTGAGGGGATGGACAAGCTCCACCGCTATATTGTGGACATGGCGCGGACATTGCTGCCGCGCGAGGGCGAGGCGACGCTGCGCCAGCGCCAGCGCACGGCGCTCGGCGAGGCACGGGATTGGCTGACGATCGCGGCGGGATCGATCGAGACGCGCGACTTGATCCTGCTCGCCGAACGGCTGCGGCTCGCGGGCGGGGCGCTCGACCGAATCACCGGGCGGGCCGGTGTCGAGGATATGCTCGACACGCTTTTCGCTCGTTTCTGCATCGGAAAATGATGTTCCACGTGAAACATATCATTGGCCGCAGCATGGTGGATTCGCACGCCGCTTTGCGGTAAGGGCCGCAGCAATCATGCACAGCAGCGATATTTTCGATGTCATCGTCGTCGGCGGTGGCCATGCCGGAACCGAAGCCGCGGCCGCCGCGGCGCGGCTTGGCGCGCGCGTGGCGCTCGTCAGCTTTGACCCCGCGCTGATCGGCACGATGTCGTGCAACCCGGCGATCGGCGGGCTCGGCAAAGGTCATTTGATGCGCGAGGTCGATGCGCTCGACGGGTGGATGGCCCGCGCGGCCGACGGCGCGGCGATCCATTACCGGATGCTCAACGCGTCGAAGGGAGCCGCGGTGCAGGGGCCGCGCATCCAGGCCGACCGCAAATTGTATCGCGAGGCCATCCAGAAATTACTGGCGGCGGAAGAGGCGATCACCATTGTCGCCGGCGAAGCTGCGGCGCTGAAATTGTCGGCCGATGGCGCACGCGTCGAAGGACTCGAACTCGGCGATGGGTCGACGTTGACTGCATCCGCCGTCGTGCTCGCGACGGGCACCTTTCTCGGCGGGCGGATGTTTCGCGGCGAGGAGCGGATGGAGGGCGGGCGCATCGGTGAGGCGGGAGCCCATCGGCTTGCCAACCAGCTCCGCGCCGCCGATCTGCCGATGGCACGGCTCAAGACCGGAACGCCGCCGCGGCTCGACGGACGGACGATCGACTGGGCTCGGCTCGAAGAGCAGCCGTCCGATGGCGAGACCTGGACCTGTTCCACGTGGAACAGCAAACGAACGGTGCCGCAGATTTTCTGTGCGATCACGCGCACCAATGCCGAATCGCACGCGATTATCGCGGCCAATCTGGATCGTTCGCCCTTGTTCACGGGCGCGATCGGAGCGGCGGGGCCGCGGTATTGCCCGTCGATCGAGGACAAGATCCATCGCTTCGCCGACCGCGACGGGCATCAGGTGTTCCTCGAACCCGAAGGGCTCGATTCGTTTCTCGTCTATCCGAACGGCATTTCGACCTCGCTCCCCGCCGACGTGCAGCTCGCGATGCTGCGCACGATGGAGGGCCTCGAAACGGTCGAGATGGTCGTTCCCGGCTATGCGGTCGAATATGATCATATCGACCCGCGCGCGCTCGACCGGACCCTGCAGGTACGGGCCATAAGCGGGCTTTGGTGCGCGGGGCAGATCAACGGCACCACCGGCTATGAAGAGGCCGCGGCGCAGGGGCTGATCGCCGGCGCAAACGCCGCACTCGCCGCGCAGGCACGCGACCCGCTGATCCTCGACCGATCCGAATCCTATATCGGCGTGATGGTCGACGATCTGGTGCTGCAGGGGGTGACCGAACCCTATCGCATGCTCACCGCGCGCGCTGAATATCGTCTGCGATTGCGCGCCGACAATGCCGTGTCACGATTGACGCCCAAGGGAATCGCATTGGGGTTGGTGCGGCCCGCGACCGCCACTTTGTTTGCCGCGCGGCAGGCTGAGCGGGCGAAGGCCGCGGCCTTGCTCGACGCGCCGGTCGCGACGGCCGATTATGCGATCGTGGGGCTGGCGCTTCCTGGCGATGGCATCGCGCGCAAGCGGATCGATCTGCTCCGCTATCCCGACATGACCGTGGCCCGGCTCGTCTTGCTCGCACCCGGGCTCGATTCGATCGATCCTGCGATCCTGTCCGAGATCGCCGAAGATGCCCATTATGCGCCCTATATTGCGCGGCAGGACGCCGAGCTGCGCGCGCTCGCGGCGAACGAGGCGATCATGCTCGATCCCGCGCTCGACTATGCCGCAATCGGCGGGCTGTCGCGCGAGATGGTCGAGCGACTGACGAAGGCGCAGCCCGAGACGCTGGGGCAGGCGGCGCGGATCGACGGAGTGACCCCTGCGGCGCTGACGGCGATCATGGTGCATAGCAGGCGTCGCGCGGCATGAGCCGATCGATGTTTGAAATCAGAGGGAATGCGCGTGTCGGTTGAACTGCTCGATAATGAGGACGCCGCCCGGGCCTGGATGGGCGAAGCCTTCGCGCCAACCGCCGATCAATGGAAACAACTTGAGCGCTTCGTCGATATGCTGATCGCCGAAAGCGCGCAGCAAAATCTGATCGCGTCTTCCACGATCCCGACGATGTGGGTCCGGCATATTGCCGATAGTGCGCAGCTTTTGTCGTTCGACACACGCGATGGCGATGGCCTCTGGATCGATCTTGGGAGCGGCGCGGGGTTACCGGGACTGGTTGTCGCCATATTGAGCACGCGGCCCGTTATGCTTGTGGAATCGCGAAAACGGCGCTGCGACTTCTTGCGAACCGTCGCTGCCGAGCTTTTTCTCGCAAATGTCGAGGTCGTGGAAGCGCCCTTGGAACGGATCGAAGCCCGGACCGCGGCATCGATCAGCGCCCGCGCCTTTGCACCACTCGACAAGCTGCTCGACTTGTCCGCCCGTTTTTCCACCGAATCGACGCACTGGTTGCTGCCAAAAGGCCGAAACGCGGTTAAGGAACTGGCTTTGCTGCCCCAGCCATGGCAGAGAATGTTCCACGTGGAACAGAGCCGTACCGACGCCGAGAGCCAGATTTTGGTCGGGCGCGGAAAAATCACGGTTAAACAGCGAGGAAAGCGATGATCCGCATTGCCGTGGCGAACCAGAAAGGTGGGGTCGGCAAAACGACGACCGCGATCAATCTGGCGACCGCACTCGCTGCAACTGGCTGGAGGACGCTGATCATCGACCTCGATCCGCAGGGGAATGCGTCGACGGGGCTGGGAATCAAGCAATCGCAGCGCGAATGTTCGAGTTACGAATTGCTTCGCGGCGACGCGACGCTTGCTGAATGCGCCATCCCGACCGCAGTGCCGCGGCTCGACATCGTCACCGCAACGGTCGATCTGTCGGGCGCCGAGATCGAGCTGATCGAATTTCAGGACCGGCTGCACCGTCTGCAACAGGCGCTGTCGGGTGCCGAGGCCGGACAGTGGGATATTTGCCTGATCGACTGTCCGCCGTCGCTCGGCATGCTGACGCTCAACGCGCTGATCGCCGCCGAATCGCTGATCGTGCCGCTGCAATGCGAATTTTTCGCGCTCGAGGGGCTGAGCCAGCTGCTCACCACGGTCGAGCGCGTGCGCGAGCGCTTCAACCAGAAATTGTCGATCCTCGGCGTTGCGCTCACCATGTTCGACCGTCGCAACCGGCTGACCGACCAGGTTTCGGACGACGTGCGCGACGTCCTTGGCCCCGTGGTGTTCGACACGGTGATTCCGCGCAATGTCCGCCTGTCTGAAGCGCCGAGCCATGGCCTGCCCGCGCTGATATATGATCATCGCTGCGCCGGATCGGCGGCCTATATCGCGCTCGCGCGCGAATTGATCGACCGGCTTCCCAACGTCCGTAAGGCGGCATAAATGGCTGATAATCAAGACGAAACCGGATCGGAATCGACTCCCGCGCGCAAGCGTCCGTCGGGACTGGGCCGGGGGCTGAACGCCTTGTTCGGCGACGTTGCGGTCGAAGCGCCGGTACTGGCATCGCCGGGCGCTGCGGCAAAGGTGGCGCCGGTTTCGGGCGACGCGGTCCAACATGTCGGGGTCGGGTCGATCCGCCCGCTGCCCGGCCAGCCGCGCCGCCATTTCGATGAAAATGCGATTGCCGAGCTGGCCGATTCGATCGGGCTGCGCGGGTTGCTGCAGCCGATCATCGTGCGCCGGTCGCCCGATGGCGATGGATATCAGCTCGTTGCCGGCGAACGCCGGTGGCGCGCCGCGCAGCGTGCGGGGCTCCACCAGATTCCCGCGCTCGTTCGCGAACTCGACGACGCCGCGACGTACGAGATCGCGCTGGTCGAGAATATCCAGCGGCAGGATCTCAATGCGATCGAAGAAGCGGGCGCCTATCGCCGGCTGATCGATGATTTCGGCCACAATCAGGAGGCGCTGGCGAAACTGGTCGGCAAATCGCGCAGTCATGTCGCGAACCTAATGCGCCTGCTCGAACTTCCCGACGGTGTGCAGGCGCTGGTCGGCGACGGGTCGCTTGCGATGGGGCACGCGCGCGCGTTGATCGGTGCTCCGGATGCCGAAGCGATCGCGCGCCGGGTCGCGAAAGAAGGCCTGTCGGTCCGCGCGGTCGAGGCGCTGGTCCGCGACGGCAAGGGCGGCGGTCGCAAGGCACCGCTCGAATATAAGAGCGCCGACGGTGGGCGCGACCCCGATATCGTCGCGGTCGAGCGCCATCTGTCCGAACTGCTCGGCATTGGTGTTGCGATTCAATATACCGGCGGCGGCAAGGGGGCGCTGACGCTGAAATTCGGGTCGCTCGACCAGCTGGATATGATCTGCCAGCGCCTCTCCGGCGAATCGATCTGATCGATTCCCTCGATCGGCGATGCAAATCGATCTCCGCACGGCTTTAATTGTGCCAGTCCGGGCCGTTAAAGAAGGACGGACGGGCCTCACGGCCACCGCCATGTCACGCTAAAGCGTTGATTTTACCCGGTTACCATGCGTAGCGCGGGCCAATCCTTATTGCGCTGTTAACCAAGCTTGCTGGCAAAACCTGAACAGGTCTCGCCCTAAACAGGTCGGCGAATGGGGTGGGATATCCATTCGAAATTCGACTGCAAGTCTTAGAATTCAAGGGACCAAAACTTATGCGCAAATTTGGAATGAAGCGCGCCCTTCTGGGTGCCGCAATTGCTGCCCTCGCCATGAACGCCCCGGCGGCCCATGCGGCGTCGGCGACGGGCACGGCGAAAGCCAAGATCCTGCGTCAGATCACGCTCACCAACACCAGTGACCTGCAATATGCGACGATCATCAGCGGCGCGACCGCATCGACCGTTGCCGTGTCGACCGCCGGTACCCGGACGTGCGGCGCGAGCCTGACCTGCACCGGTACGGCGACCTCGGCCAACTTCAACGTTGCCGGCACCGACGGTGCTGTGGTGCTGGTCGGCGGCGATTCGAGCGTCACGCTCAATGGTTCGCTCGGCGGCACGATGGCGTCGACGCTGACCTATTCGTCGCCCACGATCACGCTGGGCGCCACCGGCGGCAGCTTCCAGGTCGGCGGCACGCTGAGCGTCGGCGCCAACCAGGCGTCGGGCGACTATACCGGCACGTTCAACGTCACCGCCAATTATCAATAAGGCGGGGGCCTGGCGGGCCGAGACCCGCCAGCGGTAAAATTGAGGTCGCCGGGCGCTCGTCCGGCGACCTCTTTTTTGCAATCGGCCTCTATGGTTAGCGAAATATCAACCATGTTGGCGCAGGCAGGATGCGACCATCGGGACGGTGTGGGCCGTGCCGGAAAACGATTGTGGGGATCGTATCCATGTTACGCTTTTTGAAGGCATTTTGCCTGTTTACCGCGGCTGCGTCCGGCGCGGTCGCTTTGCCCGCCATGGCGGCGGGCGACCTGCTCGTTGCGCCGACGCGCGTCATCCTCGACGGATCGCGCGGGACCGAAGTGGTTCTCAACAATATCGGTGCCGAACCGGCGACCTATCGCATCAGCCTCGAGATCAAGCGCATGACCGCCGAGGGCGGGCTCGACGAGATCGCCGAGGAGGATGCCCGGCCCGCCGAGCGAACCGCGCTCGACATGATCGCGTTCAGTCCGCGCCGCGTCACGCTGCCGCCCAACCAGCCGCAGGTCGTGCGTGTCGGGGTCCGCGTCCCCGAAGGAACGGCGCCGGGCGAATATCGCGCGCATATGCTGTTTCGCGCGGTCCCCGATGCGACTGCGGCGGCGACCGGTGACGCGAAGCCGGCGGGCGAGGGCGTGTCGATCGCGCTGACGCCGATCTATGGGATCACCATCCCGGTGATCGTGCGGGTCGGCGATCTGGGCGCTGAGGCGGCGATCGGCGAGGCGTGGGTCAGCGAGACCCGCGACGGCCCGGCGTTCAATTTCGACCTTTCGCGCACCGGAAACCGTTCGGTCTATGGCGATATCGAGGTCACGCGGCCGGGGATCGCCGAACCGTTGCTCGTCGCGCGCGGCATCGCGGTCTATCCCGAAGTCGGCGCGCGCAAGGTTTCGCTGCGCGTTCCGGGGGAACTCGCGGCGAAGCTGAAGGGGCCGGTGCGCATCCGCTATACCGAGGACCGCGAAATCGGCGGCGGCACGATCGACGAAGCCGAGCGGGTGGTGAAATGACGGCGTAAGGCCGGAGCGAAGCGGGCGGGACGATGATCCGCGCGGCGCTTTCCCGATGGAAACCGGCGATATTGGCCGGACTGGCGCTGGTGGGGATGGTCCCTGCCGGCGCCGCGGCCGTTGAGAAAAAGCCGGTGTCGATCGCGGCCGACATGTGGGCGCCGAACGAGGACGACAGCTGGCTGTTCGATGTGCGTTCGGGGCAGTACCGGCTGGGCGACGGGGTGCGCGGGTACCAGACGCCGCAGGGGGTATGCGTCGATCTGGCCGATGTCGTGCTCGCGCTCGATCTCGCGGTGCGTGTCGACAGGAAGTTGCGCCGCGCAACCGGCTGGGTGTTCGACGAGCGGCGCGGCCTGACGATCGATCGCGATGCGGGCGAAGTCCGCGCGGGCAGCGAGAGCTTTCGGCTGACCCCGGCGATGATCCGCGACACGCCCGCGGGTTGGTGCGTCGATCTGGATAGCCTGAACAAATGGCTGGGCGTGCCGCTGACGGCCGATCTTTCGAACGCGGTGCTGCGTATCGACACGAAGGACAAGTTGCCGTTCCAGCTCGCCGCCGAACGGCGCGCGCGCGCCGCGGGAATTCGTCCGCAAGCCGCCTTCGACCTCGCGAGCCTGCCGCAGGCAAAACGGCCGTATCAGGCGTGGGCGACGCCGTCGGTCGATGTCGTCGCTTCGGCGGGGTTCGTGTCGGACAAACGCGGCGGATCCTATGTTCAGGAGCGCTATGAGGTGTTTGCTGCGGGCGAGGTGCTGGGGCAGAGTTTCGACGCGCGGCTGTCGTCGGATAATGAGGGTGTGCCCGACAGTTTGCGCATGCGGCTCTATCGCACCGATCCGCAGGGGCAGCTGCTCGGGCCGCTGAAGGCGACGCATTATGCGGCGGGCGACGTCAGCCTGCTATCGACCGGGATCGTTGCATCGTCGGCGCCGGGGCGCGGCGCGGTGCTGACCAATCGCCCGGTGGAGCGTCCCGACAGTTTCGACAAGACGACCTTCCGCGGCGACCTGCCCGCCGGCTGGGATGCCGAACTTTATCGCAACGGGCAATTGCTCGCCTTCACCAGCCCGAACGGCGACGGGCGGTATGAATTCATCGACGTGCCGCTGCAATATGGATCGAACCGTTTCGAGATCGTGCTCTATGGCCCGCAGGGACAGATTCGCCGCGAAATCAAGCAGGTGCAGGTGGGGATGGATTCGATCCCGCCTCAGCAGACCTGGTATTGGGCGGGTTTCGCGCAGGAAAATGCCGACCTGGTCGAATTCGGGAACCCGCGGCGCGGGGCGTTCCGGCGCGGCTGGCGCGGGACGATGGGAATCGAGCGCGGGCTGGGCACACGAACGTCCGCAGCGGCTTATCTTCACAGCCTGATGATCGAGAATGTCCGGTACAATTACGGCGAGGCGGCGGTGCGCCGGTCGATCGGGCCGACCTTGATCGAGGTCGGGGGCTCTTATGCCGACAATGGTAGCGGCGCGGCGCGCGCGAGCTGGCTGGCGGCGTTCGGCGAAACCTATGTGCGCGCCGATGCGATGCGCGGCTGGGGCGGCTTCGTGTCCGATCGTTTCATCAACGGCATCCACGGCCTCTATTCGATCTCGGTCGACCAGTCGGTGAAGCTGGGGCAGACGGTGCTGCCGCTGCATTTCGACGTGCGGCAGGTCGAGCGGCGCTCGGGAATCGAAAGTCTCGAGGCGAGCGCGCGGGCGTCGGCGAGCTTTCGGGCGCTGACCTTCACCGGCCAGCTCGACTGGAGCCGGACGAAGGTGCCCATCGGCCCCGATCCGCCCGACAATCTGACCGCCAGCCTGCTCGCCAATGCCCGGATCGGGCGCGTCCGCCTGCGCGGTGAGGCGCGCTTTGCGCTGTCGGGCGACAATAGCGACACGCGCATGGCGGTAATCGGCGAATGGGCGGGGAAGGGTGATGCCGAATGGCGGGCCGAAGTCGGTTACGATCGCGGGCTCGATCGCGCGCGTGCGGGCGTCGGATATACACGCCGTTTCAACAAGTTGCAGCTGACGGGGTTCGGTGAAGTGGCGAGCGACGGGTCGGTCGCGGCGTCGCTCGCGCTTGCGTTCAGCTTTGGGCCGAAATCAAATGGCGGCTGGCGCGTGTCGAGCGAAAAGCTCGCGAGCCGCGGCCAGGTGATCGCCGATGTGTGGATGGACGACAATGGCGACGGCATCCGCCAGCCCGGCGAAGCCGCGCTTCCGGATGTGCCGCTGACCGCGGGCAACGCCTATGTCGAGGCCGCGACCGATAAGGATGGCCGGGGGACGATCGATGGCCTCGAGCCGTTCCGCCCGGTGATGATCGGCATCGACGCCGGCAGCCTGCCCGACCCCTATGTCCAGCCGGCGCTGCCCGGCGTCGTTGTGTCGCCGCGGCCGGGGGTCGCGACGCGCATCGCGTTGCCGATGGTGGCGGCGGGCGAGATCGAGGGGACTGCCCGGCGCGACGGCGGCAATGTGATCGAGGGGCTCGGCGTCGAACTGATCGATGCCGAAGGACGCGTGCGCGCGACGACGATCACCGAATTCGACGGATATTTCCTGTTCGAAGGCGTCGCCTATGGCCGCTATGCGGTGCGGCTGGGCAAGGCATCGGCTGCGGCATTGCGGCTGGACGGCGGTTTTGCGATTGCCGCGGTGCCGGGCAAGGCGACCCCGCGGGTGCGGCTCGGCACGCTGGCGTTGAAGCCGCTGCGGCGCGATGTCGCGGTGCAGGGCGAGCCATCGGCGGGCAGTAACAGCGCGCGCGGACCACCCGGCGCGGGAGATGGTGCGCGATAGAGGCCGTTAGGCCGCATTGGGGTGGGAAGCGGACGTAACGTTCAGGAAATTATCCCGCCTTCGTCTGGAAGATCAAGACTTGCCCGAAACGCCTCATTTTCCTCCGGTTCACTGCTGAGTGCTCGCTGATAAAGAGACGCCAGTTGTGCAAGATAATTGGGACGAGCGGTCCAGACCTGCGGCTCGCATCGAATGAGACTGGAAAGGACGTCGCCCGGATAATAACCTCCGTCGAACAAAGGATCATGTTCTAGCTTCGGCCAAACAAGGTCGAGCATGTAAGGAAAGCCATCGCGTTGCACCACGAGGCGGCCGATTTCGTCGTCGGACAAATCGCACAACGGCTTCTTCCACGATCTAATGACCCGCTCGATCAGTGGAGTCTCCGCGACATCAGGATCACCAGCACGGACGCCGATAAGATCTTCTAGCGTTTTGGTTGGGTCGAACGGTTTCATCGCTCCATTCAGCTGATTTTCTGAGCGTCCGCAATCGGTCGATTCCGGTCATTCAACCTATCAGCTGAGCAATGGTTCGAGCGCATCCCATTCGCGGTCGACCGCCCGCCGTCCGGCGTCGATCGCGGCGCGAATTTTCACGGGGTTGAATTCGAGCGTTTCGGCGACTTCTTCCTCGGGTTCGATGACGCGGATCGGGGCGAAGCGGTAACGCGCGATCTGGACGTCGAGCGGGCGGAGGATGCGTGCCGCCTGCGCAGCGCCGATGCCTTCGCCTTGCAGCGCGCGGAGCTGACCCTCGCGCGCCGCGATCAGGTCGTTGATCAGCGCGGCGCCGGCAAGATCGTTGGCCGAAACTTCGGATTGGAGGATATCGACCGCGCGCAGCCCGATCTTGATCAGGTTGGGAAAGATACGCACCGGGCCGGGGCGCGGTGCGGGGGACGCGCGCACGGCGATCACGCCGCGCGGATTCATTTCGAGCGCGGCGCTGAGCGGGGTCACGTCGCGCACCCCGCCATCGACCCATTGCTCCTCGGTCCCGTCGCTCGCGCGGGTTTTCAGCGGATCGAAGAACAAAGGCATCGCGCAGCTGGCATAGACCCAATTGTGGATGCCGGGCACGCTTTCGTCGATGCTGCGATAGGTGCCGGTGCCGAGATTGACGACGCCGAGCAGCATTTTGCGGCCGCTCGCACGCAGCCTTGCATCGTTCGCGAAACCCTTGAGCAGACGTTTCAATGGGGCGGTGTCGTAAAGCGCATCTTCGCCGAGCAGCCCGCCGACCACGCCCAGCGGTCGCGACTTGTAGATCGAGCTGTTGCCTTTGATCCCGAGCCAGGCATCGAGCAGGCCCGGAACATCGTCCTGTGCGACCCCCAGCGCCTGGATCGCGCCGGTCGATACGCCCGCGACGATGTCGAGTCGAACGCCGCGGTTGACCACCAGTTCGTGGACGACGCCGACCTGGAAGGCGCCTTTGGCGCCGCCGCCGCTCAATACGATTGCCAGACCGCCAGCCATGACATGCGCCTCCTTGGCTGGTGCCTGTTTACAGCAATTCGGCGCTCTTCCCAAGCCGACAGGCCGCGCCTTCGCCAGAAACCCGGGTCGATGTTAACCAATTTTTATCCATGATTGGCCACAGGGGTAGCGAGCATGAATATGCCTGTGGGGAAGTAATCGATGTTCGAAACCTTGGGTTCGAAAAACCGTCCGACGAGTGTCGACGTCGCCATTATCGGCGCGGGTCCGGCGGGGCTGACCGCCGCCTATCAGCTGACCCAGCAGGGTTATAGCGTGACTGTGATCGAAAAGGATCCGGTCTATGTCGGCGGGATCAGCCGCACCGTCGAGCATGAGGGCTTTCGTTTCGACATCGGCGGCCATCGCTTCTTTTCGAAGAGCCGCGAGGTCGTCGACTTGTGGAACGAGATCCTTCCGCATGATTTCATCGAGCGCCCGCGGATGAGCCGCATCTATTATGAGGGCAAATTCTATAGCTATCCCTTGCGGGCGTTCGAGGCCTTGTGGAACCTGGGCATCATTCGCTCGACGCTGTGCATGGTGAGCTATGCGCAGGCGAAGCTGTTTCCGAACAAGAAGGTTCGCAGTTTCGAGGACTGGACGATCAACCAGTTCGGCCGGAAGCTCTATTCGATCTTTTTCAAGACCTATACCGAGAAGGTGTGGGGCATGCCGTGCGACGAAATGTCGGCCGACTGGGCGGCGCAGCGCATCAAGGGGCTCAGCCTCGGCGGCGGTGCTCGACGGGCTGAAGCGCAGCCTGGGGCTCAACAAGCGCCCGAATGACGGCATGGCGACCAAGACGTTGCTCGAAACCTTCCGCTACCCGCGGCTTGGCCCCGGCATGATGTGGGACGCGGCGCGCGACAAGGTCGTGGCGGGCGGCAACCATGTGCTGATGGGCCACAGCTTCAAGCAATTGACGCAGGATCAGAAAACCGGACGCTGGCGAATGACCGCGACCGGCCCCGACGGGGATATCGTGATCGATGCGGCGCATGTGATCAGTTCGGCGCCGATGCGCGAGCTCGCGGCGCGGATCCATCCGCTGCCCGCGTGCGCGCTGAACGCCGCGCCGAACCTGAAATATAGGGACTTCCTGACGGTCGCGCTCAAGATTCGGTCGGAAGACCTGTTCCCCGACAACTGGATTTATATCCACGACAGCAAGGTGCAGGTCGGCCGCGTGCAGAATTTCCGTAGCTGGTCGCCCGAAATGGTGCCCGATCCCGACATGGCGTGCGTCGGCCTCGAATATTTCTGTTTCGAAGGCGACGGGCTCTGGGCGGCGAGCGACGAGAAGCTGGTCGCGCTGGCGACGACCGAAATGGAAATCCTGGGTCTTTGCGATCCGGAAGATGTCGTCGGCGGCGCCGTGGTGCGGCAGGAAAAGGCCTATCCGGTCTATGACGATGATTATGCCAAGCATGTCGAAACGATGCGCAGCGAACTCGAGGCGCGTTACCCGACGCTGCACATGGTCGGGCGCAACGGCATGCACCGCTATAACAACCAGGATCATGCGATGATGACCGCGATGCTGACCGTGCGCAACATCGTCGCGGGCGAAAAACTCTATGATATCTGGGGCGTCAACGAGGATGCCGAATATCATGAGAGCGGCACCGAGGGCGAGCAGGCCGCGCTGGCTTCGGTCCGCGACGTGCCGTCGCGTGTATCGAAGGCCGCGTAGGGCTTTGGCCGGAGGCGCTCCGATCGTGCACCCCGCCACCAAATTGATCGCGTCGGTTCGGCGCGGCGAGATCCGCTGGCTGAACTATCTGCTCGCCAGCGCTCTCGCGCTGGGCAGCGACGCGGGCCTGTTCCTGTTGCTCCTCGACTCCGGGCTGTCGCCGGTTGCGGCGTCGGCGATCGGCTATTGTGCCGGGATCCTCGTGCACTGGATGGTGTCGAGCCGCCTCGTCTTTGCCGATGGCGCCGCGGCGCGCGGGACCGGTGAACGGCATCGCCAGAAGCTTCTGTTCGTCGGGTCGGCCCTGGTCGGGCTTGCCGTCACGACGGCAATCGTCGGCGGGGGGAGCGCGCTCGGCCTCGATCCGCGGCTCGCGAAACTGCTCGCGATCATTGTCAGCTTCCAGACCACCTATCTGCTCCGCCGCCATATCGTGTTCCGGGCCGCCGCGGCATGAGCGAAACATCCGCGCCTGCCGCAGGCGGCGCGGTGCCGCCGGTTTCTCCGCCCGCACCGGGGGGCATTGCGCTCGGCGCGTGGTTTACGCCGGTCCGGATCGCGCTGATCCTCTGGGGGGCGATGAGCCTGATCACCATCGTCGCGCGATGGCAGGCGATCGGCGCGCTCGATCTTCCGGATACCGACGATGCGATGCGCATCGCGCAGGTGCGCGACCTTCTTGCCGGGCAAAGCTGGTGGGATTTGTCGCAATATCGCGTCAATCCGGCGGGCGGCGGGGTGCTGATGCACTGGTCGCGGATCGTCGATGCGCCGCTGGCGGCCGGTATCTTGCTGCTGAAACCGCTGTTCGGGCAGGCGATGGCCGAACGGATCGTGATGACATTGTGGCCGCCGATGCTCGGCGCCGCGCTCAGCGTCGTCTGCGCCCTCGGCTACCGCAGCCTGTCCGACCGGCGCATCGCCTATGTCGCGCCGCTTTTTCTGATCATGTCGGCCTATATCGTCGCGCAGTTCCGCCCGCTGCGGATCGACCATCATGGCTGGCAGATTTTCTTCGCGATGCTGATCATGGCGCAGGCGCTTCGGCCCGCGACCTGGCGTGCGGGCCTGCTGGGCGGCTTGTCCGCCGCGGCGTTGCTGGCGGTGTCGATCGAAGGATTGCCGATCGTCACGCTGTTCGCCGGCCTCGCCGCGCTGCGCTGGGCGCTGCACGGGCGCGACGCGGATCGGGCGCGGCTGTGCGGCTATATGGGTGCGCTTGCGGCCGGGGGACTGTTATTCCAGTTCCTGACGCGCGGTCCCGCGGGGCTCATGGGACATTGGTGCGATTCGCTTTCGGCGCCCTATATGGCGGCGTTCGTTGCGGCCGCAGCGGTGACTTTTGCCGCCGTTCGGGCCCGGCCGGGGCTGCCGTGGACCCGGTTTCTGCTGTTGGGGCTGGCAGGTCT
Organism: Sphingopyxis sp.; assembly: GCA_051861185.1. Taxonomy (GTDB): domain Bacteria; phylum Pseudomonadota; class Alphaproteobacteria; order Sphingomonadales; family Sphingomonadaceae; genus Sphingopyxis. The sequence goes on along the minus strand of JBIMKQ010000018.1, from coordinate 32,420 downwards.
TTCGGCCGCCGGCGCGTTGGTGTGGACCGAACCCCAGTGCGCGAAAGGCCCCTTCGCCACGCTCGATCCGATCGTCGTGGAATATTGGTACCGGCATGTCCTCGAAGGCCAGCCCTTGTGGGTGTCGAAACCGGCCGATGCGATCCATGTGCTCGTTCCGTCGCTCGTCGGTCTTGCCGGGTCGTTGCTGGCGTGGCGGAGCTGCGCCGTAGCCGTTGACCGCAAGAACTGGGCTACGGTGATCGTCGCGCTGGTCGGCGCGGCGGCGCTGTCGCTGCTTGTCCTGCGCAGCGCGTCGACCGCGCACCTGTTCGCGCTGCCCGGCTGTGCCTGGCTCGGGCTGCGCGCATGGGCATGGGCGCGAACGATTCCATCGCCCCTGCCGCGCATTCTGGCGTCGGCGATGGCGGCATTGACCCTGCCGCTGCTGGGCGGAATGGCGGCGGCTGCGATCTTCGCTATGGTCTTTCCATCGCCCGAAGCCCGCGAAGACAAGGCGGCCGAAGCGATTGCGGCGGCGCATCCGTATCGCGCGGATTGCCTCGATCCGGCAGCGATCGCGGCGCTGAACCATTTGCCGGTCACGACGATCCTGACCCCGATCGATCTGGGCGCGCCGCTGATCTTTCGGACGCGGCACAGCCTGGTCGCGACCCCGCATCATCGCAACAAGGACGCGATGGCCGATGCGATCCGTGTCTTTGCCGACGATCCGGCAAAGGCCGAAGCGCTCGTCCGCAAGCAGAAGGCGACGCTGATCGTCTTTTGCCGCACCGCAAACGACTTCACCAAATATCGCCGCGCACGCCCGGATGCGATCGCGGCGCAGCTATACGCCGGAAAGCCGCCTATATGGCTCGAAGCGGTCCCGGTCGGGACGCGCGCGGGGCTGTCGGTATGGCGGGTAACGCCCGGTTAAGGGCTCAGGCGGGGCGGAAAGTGAGCGCCGCGCCGTTCATGCAATAGCGTTTGCCGGTGGGTTTTGGCCCGTCGTTGAAGACATGGCCGAGATGGCCGCCGCAGCGTTTGCAATGGACTTCAATGCGCGCATAGCCGAGATCATAATCGGTCGATGTCGCAATGCCGCCCTTCAGCGGCGCCCAGAAGCTGGGCCAGCCGGTGCCGCTGTCGAACTTGGTTTTGCTGGCATAAACCGGCAGCGCGCAGCCGGCGCACAGGAAGGTGCCCGCGCGCTTTTCCTTGTCGAGCCGGCTTGTGAAGGGGCGTTCGGTTGCCGCTTCGCGCAGAACGCGATATTGCAGCGGCGACAGGCGCTTTTTCCATTCGGCATCGGACAGCTGCCAGCCGGGCTGCGCTTTCGGGCGCGACGATTTGGCAAACAGCATCGGTGCACCGATGACGGCACCGCCGAGCGCAAGTCCGCCGAGTATGTAACGACGTTCGATCATATCCTCGATACGTACGCCTTGGGCAAAGGGTTACAAGGGGGCGTCAATATTTCTCGAGTTGCACCGGCATGTGGCGATAGCCGTGGACAAAGCTTGCGTGCACGCGCTCGGGTTCGGCGAGGACGTTTACGCGCAGGCGACGGCGCTGCATTTCGGAGATGAGCGTCGTGAGCTGCAGTTCGGCGACGCGTGCGCCGACGCAGCGGTGGATGCCGTAGCCAAAGGCAAGGTGGCGCCGTGCATTCTCGCGGTCGACGACGATGCGGTCGCCATCGGGAAACACGCTCTCGTCGCGGTTCGCCGAGGCGTACCATAGAGCGATCTTGTCGCGCGCCTTGATCTCGTGCCCGAACAGCTCGGTGTCCTCGGTCGCGGTGCGGCGCATATGCGCGAGCGGGGTCTGCCAGCGCAGGATTTCGTGCATCGCGTTGATCGCGAGTTCGGGATCGTGATTCGCCTCAAGCTTCGCGCGCTCTTCGGGGAATTTGTGGAGGCCGTAGGCATAGGCCGACATCGAATTGCGCGTCGTGTCGTTGCCGCCGACGATGAGCAGGATGAGGTTCCCCATGAACTCATTCTCGCTCATATGCTTCATCGCGTCGGACTGGAGCATGATCGAAATCAAATCATGCTCGCCCGGATTCTGGGCCTTTGCGTCCCACAATTGCTTGAAGGCGGCGCCCATTTCGAACGCCTTGCCCAGCCGCATCTGACGCTTTTCCAGCGTGTCGAAGCTTTCGATATCGCCGAGCGCGTCGGACCAGCCCGTGAGCCGGTGGCGCTCTTCCCATGGGAAATCGAACAGGATCGCGAGCATGTCGGTGGTGAGTTCGATCGACAGGCGTTCGACCCAGTCGAAGGTCTCGCCGATCGGCAGCGTATCGATCAACGCCGCGGTGCGCGCCTGCGTGTCGGCCCGCATGCGTTCGATTTCGGAGGGGCCAAAGGCGGGGGCGACGGTGCGGCGCTGCGCGGTGTGCTGGGGCGGGTCCATCGCAATGAACATCGGCATCGGGATTTCCCCTTCCTGCAGATGTTCGATGCCGTCGCCGGCGACGGTGATCCCGCCATATTCCCACGACGAGGAGAAGATCTTGGGCAGCGCCTCGATATGCTGGATCGGCTTGTACGTCGTCACCGACCAATAGGGTCCGAATTTCGAATCCTCGCAGCGATATATGGGCGACTCGGCGCGCAGCTGGCGCATCGGTTCCTGCCAGCGGTCTTCGCTCCACAGTTCGGCACGGCTGACGTCGAGCGGGTTGGCGAATTCGGGGACGGTGCGAATCTGGGTGGCCATGGGCTGCTCCTCTGCACGGCCGTCTGGCGCGGCCAATTAGGTTGCAGAGTGCCACTGTTCACAGCTTTGTCAATAGCGGGGAGGGTCGTGACGGAGGCGTCCTACCCCTTCTTCGCCCGCCGCCAGAATTTCCAGCCGCTGCCGCCGCTCAGCACGCCCGCGCGAAACAGCCGCACCGACAGGAAGATGACGAGCGCGACCCAGATCGCCTGCCAGCCGAGCGCGAGCAGATGCACCGCCCTGGCGTCGTCGGTTGCGGCGCGTGCCGCCATCGCGAGCGGCGAAGAGAAGGGAAATATCTGCGCAAAATGCGCGAGTCCGCTGCCCGGCGCGCTGGCCGCGGCGGCCGACAGGCTGAACATGCCGACCTGGAAGATGGTGATCGGCAGACTGAGCATCTGGATTTCGCGTACCGATCCCGCCTGCGCACCGACGCCGAGGAAGACCGCGCCGAGGAGGAGGAAGGACAGGATGAAATAGGCGAAGCCGATGCCGAGGAAGAAGGGCCAGCCGGTGGCGGGCATCGAAGCGAGCGCCGCCGCCGCCTTGCTCGCGCTGCCCGCCGCGGCGACCGTGGCCGGATCCATCTGCGTCGCGGCGACCAGCCCGCCGCCCATCGCGACGACCATCCAGAAGGCGATGAAAAGCACCGCGACCCCGAGCATGCCGAGCAGCTTGCCGAGGAAGACGCTTTCGAGCGGAACCGCGGCGGCGAGGATTTCGATGACCTTGTTGCCTTTTTCCTCGGCGAGCGAACTCACGGTCTGGCCGGCGAGAAGCAAGGTCAGAAGGAAGATGTGGAATACCGCACCGAAGCCGAGCGACTGTTGCACCGCGATGCTGGTGCCGCCGCGCTGGATGCTCTCGAAGCGGGGTTTCACCGGCGCGACGTCGCCCGCAGCGCGGTCGCGCAGCGCCTGGTTCGCGAGCAGCGCCAGATAGCGGCCGGCGCTGCCCTCGGCATTGCGCTCGACGATGCGGGGGTTTGTGAGCGGGCCGGTCATCACGGCATAGGTGTCGGTGCCCTTTTCGCGCGCGATCGCGAACGGGTCGGGCGCGCCTTGCCCGGCGATGCGGAACTCGAGCGGCGGCGGGGTTTCATCGCGCGTAAAGGCATCGCGGAGGCGGCGGTCGGCGGCGCGGAGCGCTTCGACATCGGCGGGATCGGCGATCGCGACGATGCGGCCGGCGCCGCGGGCGCTGTCGGCGAGCTGCGAGGCGCCCATGCCGCCGGCAAGCCCCATCGCGACCATGAACAGCGGCGCGAGCAGGAAAAGCAGAAAGGTCGGGGTCGCGACGATCGCCAGAAAGTCGCGCCGCGCGATGACGAACATGCTGCGGATGAAAGGGGTCATGCGCTGGCCTCCTCTACGGCATCGTCGGTAGCGTCGGCATCGAACCCCGCATCGACCTGACGAACGATATGCACAAAGGCATCGTGCAGCGCCGGGCGGCTGATCGACAGGCCGGTGACGCCATGACCGCTCGCGGTAATCCGCGCGAGCAAGGGCTCGACCTCGGCGTCCTGGATCGCGAAATGCCATGCGTCGCCGCGGAGTTCGGCACCGGCTGGGAGGTTTGCGGCGACCAGGAGAGGGTCTCCCGCGGCGCGCGGCGTGTACCGCACCTGCATCGGCAGCAGCGCGCGCGCTTCGTCGACTGTACCCTCGAACCGGCGCGCCGAGCGCGCGATGATCGCGATCCGGTCGCAGAGGCGTTCGGCGTGCGCCATGACATGCGTTGAAAAGAGAATCGTCGCGCCGCGGTCGCGTTCGCGCCGCACGAGCATTTCGAGCCGTTCCTGGTTGACCGGGTCGAGCCCCGAAAAGGGTTCGTCGAGAACGATCAGGTCGGGGGCGTGCACGATCGAGCCGATCAGCTGGATCATCTGCGCCATGCCTTTCGACATCTTGCGGATTTTTTCGTCGATCACGCGTTCGAGCCCGAGTTCGGTCATGAAGGTCGCGGCGCGGCGACGGCCCTCGGCCCATTCGAGCCCGCGCAGCGCCCCCATGAAGGCGATCGCCTCGCGCGCCTTCATGCCGGGATAAAGACCGCGTTCCTCGGGAAGATAACCGATGCGATGGCGCACCGACTGCGGCCGCTGCCCGCCGAGGAGGCGGCTTGTTCCCTCATCGGGGTCGATGATGCCCAGCGTCATGCGCAGGCTGGTCGTCTTGCCCGCGCCGTTCGGGCCGAGCACACCATAGATGCTGCCCGTCGGCACTTTGAGGCTCACATGATCGACCGCCTTGTAATCGCCGAAATATTTGGTGAGGCCCGTCGCCTCGACGCTGAAATCGTTCAAACTCCGGTCCCCAATCATAACCCACGCAAACTATGGCACGGCGAGGCGGCTCGCGTATAGAGCGCCAATGGTTGCCGAAGCCTTGCCTCCTCTCGAAGATCGTCTCGAAGCCGTCGCGCGCGCGCAGGGCTTTGTCGCATTCGGCATCGCCGATGCCGATGCGGCGCCGCTGACCGCCGAGCGTTTGAACCAGTGGCTGGCCGAGGGACGGCACGGCGACATGATCTGGATGGAAAGCCGCGCGGCGCAGCGCGGATCGCCCAAAGGACTGTGGCCCGAGGTCCGATCGGTGATCGCGCTGGGCATGAGCTATGCCCCCGCGCACGATCCGTTGGCGCTCGCCGATCACCCCGATCGCGGGCGCATTTCGGTTTACGCGCAGGGCGGCGATTATCATGACGTCGTCAAAAAGGCGCTGAAGGCCGTCGCACGCTGGCTGGTCGCCGAGGTGCACGACGCCGAGGTCAAGGTGTTCGTCGACACCGCGCCCGTGATGGAAAAGCCGCTGTCGGCGGCGGCCGGGCTCGGCTGGCAGGGCAAGCACACCAATCTCGTCAGCCGCGATCATGGCAGCTGGCTGTTCCTCGGTGCCATTTACACGACGTTGGACCTGGCGCCGAGCAACGCGGCACGCGACACCTGTGGCAGCTGTTCGGCTTGCCAGGATGCGTGCCCGACGCAGGCCTTTCCCGCGCCGTACCGGCTCGATGCGCGGCGGTGTATTTCGTACCTCACGATCGAGCATAATGGACCGATTCCGATCGACCTGCGCCGCGGCATCGGCAATCGCATCTATGGCTGCGACGATTGCCTTGCGGCGTGCCCGTGGAACAAATTCGCCGACACCGCGCATGTGCACCGCGCCTTTCTGCCGCGCGCCGAGCTGGCTGCGCCTTCGCTTTCCGACCTGCTCGCGCTCGACGATGCCGGGTTCCGGCAGGTGTTTGCGGGATCGCCGATCAAGCGGATCGGGCGCGGGCGTATGGTTCGCAATGCAGCGATCGCGGCGGGAAACAGCGGCGATACGCGTTTCGTTCCCATGCTGAAGCAACTGGCGAAGGACGAATCGCCGATGGTCGCCGACGCGGCGCTGTGGGCGCTCGCCGAACTGGCGTCATGACCCCGCGTACGGGCCGTCAGCGCTGGAAGGATTGCGAGCAGCTGTTCACGTCGGCGTTGCGGCCGTCGGGGGTGCGGGCGTCGACATGGGTTGCGACGGGATTGGCGCCGGCGCGCGGGGCATAGAAATAGACATCGAGGGTGCAGCTGGTGCCCGCGAACTGCAGCTTGCGGCCGGCCCCCTCGGTGACGTCGAGCCGCGGCTTGCCGAGCATGCGCCCGATGGCATCGGCGCTGCTGCCGATCAGCGCGTTATTCTGGACCGGTCGTACGACGGTCGGCGTCGACGGGGCGGGCGGCGGCGTCGCGGGACGGGGAATCGCGGGGCCGGCGCAGGCGCCGAGTGTCAGGGCAAGGCCGGAAAGAGCGGCCAGACGGCGGTTTTCGATCATATATTCCGGTCCCCATTGCGCAGATGCAGCATGTGCACGGCCATAGCCGCGCTGAGAATCGGCGCCAACAAATTGGCGACAGGCACCACGAAGCTTGCGGCAGACAGCAGTCCGAGCGACCAGCGTGCCGACCGGTCGAGCCGCGGGCGGCCCGGGTGGCGCGCGAGCACCATCGCCTCGAGGTCGCGGCCGAGGAGCAGCGCGTTGACGAACAGCGCAAAGATCGGGGTGCCGATGCCGGTGACCATCAACAGGATATAGGCGGGGAGGGCCAGCAGGTTGCCCCCGATCAGCCGGACGAGCGACGCGAGCGCCAGCATGATGTTCTGACGCCAGCCAACGTCGACCGCGCGGGCCGCCGCGCCGGGGTAATGCCGTCCCTCGACATCGGCGACGATGGCGTCGGCGAACAGGCCGACGACGACGATCGCCACGGCGCGAAAGAGCAGCCAGCTGCCCGCGACAATCGCGACCACGACCAACAGGCCCGCGATGTCGCGTTCGGCGTCGCCGAGCCATTGCCAGTGCGCGAGCCCCCAGCGCACCGCGAAGAAGATCGCTGTGCCCGATACGGCGAGGAGCAGGAAGGTGAGCGCCAGGCTCTGCGCCAGCACACGCAGCACGCGCGGATTGGGCAAATCCCTGAGCGCGAGCAGAAATGCGTGAACGGCGCGGGCCATTGGGGAGGGATGGTCGGCCGTATCGCGCCCGTCAAGCGTGAAGCTTGCCTTGGCGGGCCCCGCCGCCTAAGGCGCGCGGCAGCTTTTCCCACGCATCACAGGATTTTTCATGGCCTCCACCGCCCGTTTTGACGTCGTCGCCATCGGCAATGCGATCGTCGACGTTCTTGCCCGCGCCGACGATGCGCTGATCGCCGCCGAAGGGCTGACCAAGGGGTCGATGCGGCTCATCGACGCGGTAGAGGCCGAACGCCTCTATGCCGCGATGGGGCCTGCGGTCGAAGTATCGGGCGGTTCGGCCGCCAATACGCTGGCCGGCATGGCTGTCCTCGGCCAGCGCTGCGCCTTTATCGGCCAGGTTGCCGACGACCAGCTTGGCCATGTCTTTATGCACGACCTGCGCGCGATCGGCGTTGCCTATGAAACGCCGCCGCTCAGCGAGGGCGCGCCGACCGCGCGCTGTCTGATCCTCGTCACCCCCGACGGCCAGCGGACGATGAACACCTTCCTCGGCGCGAGCCACCTGCTCGAACAGTCGATGATCGACGAGGAATGGATCGCCGATTCGGAGATCCTCTACCTCGAAGGCTATCTGTGGGATCCCGAGCTGTCGCGGGCGGCGATGCGGCGCGCGATCGACGTGTCGCGGGCTGCCGGGCGCAAGGTTGCCTTCACGTTGTCGGATGCGTTCATCATCGACCGCCACGGCGCCGATTTCCGCAAGCTGATCGCCGAAGGCCTGTTCGACATCCTCTTCGCAAACGAAGTCGAAATCTGCGCGCTCGCCGAAACCGAGGATTTCGAAGCGGCGGTTGCGAGCGTCGCGGCGCAGGTGCCGCTGCTCATCGTGACGCGCGGCTCGCACGGCGCGATCGCGCTGACCGGCGGCACGCGTACCGAAGTCGGTGCCGAGCCGATCGACACCGTGGTCGACACCACCGGCGCGGGTGACCTGTTCGCCGCCGGTTTCCTGTCGGGTCAGGCGCAGGGCCTGCCGATCGCCGATTGTCTCACGATGGGCGCCGTTTGCGCGCGCGAAATCATCGCGCAGGTCGGGCCGCGCGCGCAGACCGACCTCAAGGCCAAGGTCGCCGAACGGCTGGGCTAGGAACCTTCGTCGGCTGCGAAGCGTCCTATGCGCTATCAGCAACAGGAGGGTTTTATGGCCGACGAAATCCACGAAACGCGCGCGCCCGACGGGACGACGCACACGACGACGATCATCGACCGCGAACCGCGGCGCGGCGGCGGGATGGGCTTTGGCCTGATCCTGCTCGTTCTGATTGCGGTTGCCGGCTTTGTCGCGTTCCAGTTCCTTGCCAATGACAAAGCTGAGACCGGTGCGATCACCGAGGCGGCGCAAAAGGTCGGCAATGCCGCCGAAAATGTCGGCGACGCCGCGCAAAAAGCCGTCGAGTAAGGATCAGGCGGGCGCTTCCGCCGTCTCGGGATGCTTTTTGAACAGCGCCCGGTCGGCGGGGCCGAAGCCGCGCGTCCAGATCAGCCATGCGTAAATGCCGAGAATGAAGGGCACACCGATCAGCAGCTCGGCCCATTCGGGGAGCTGCGTTGCACCCCAGCCAAGCACCGCGGCGCCCGCGGTCGCCCAGACGAGCGCCCAGCGCAGGCTGTTCACCGGCGCGCCGAGGACATGCGCGAGAAGCCGCGCTTTGACGACCGAGGCAAAGCCGAGCGCGAGCATCAGCGCGAGGGCAACCGCGCCCGCATAGCTGATCGGGGGAAGCCCCATCGATTTCGCGATCAGGATCAGCGCGACGCTGAGCCCAGCCTGAAGCGCGAGCGTTGCGATGCTGATCAGCAGGTTACGGTGGCGCGCGACATAGACAAGCGCGGCCTCGCTGACCACCGCGGTCGCCGCGACGACCTCGGCCGCGAGCAGGAAAGCGAGCGCGGCGGTGCCGCTGACGAATTCGGGGCCAACGAGGCCCATCACAGCTTCGCCCGGGATACCAAGCGCAAGCGCGACGCCGGCCTGCGCGGCGATGATCCAGAAACCGACCTGGCTGACCTGTGACGCCACGGCGGCAAGCCGGTTTTCGGCAAGGTTGCGCGTGATCACGGGCCCAAGGATCGGTTCGAAGCTGGTCTTGAGCTTTTGCGGCAGCGAGGCGACTTGCTGCGCCATGTAATAGATGCCGTAGATCGTCGGCGAGGTGAACTGGCCGAGGATGAAGAGGTCGAGGCGGCGTGTGCCCCATTCGATCGCATCGGCGGCGGCGAGCGGCGCGTTGCGCCGCGCAACTGCGATCAGGTGCGCCGGGTGCGGTTGCCAGCCATGCGGCCCGCCATAATGACGGAGCATCGGGATCAGCGCGGTGAGGAAGGCGCCGACCATCGCGGCGGCATAGGAGAGCATCAGCCCGTCGCGTGCCGAGACGAACCAGAATCCGGCCGCCGCGGCGCTGATCACCCAGGGTTCGACGATCGCGCGGGCGCGGACGGTGGCGCCAATGTCGAATTTATAGGCGCAGGCGGCGAGCGCGATGTCGGTGCCGGCGATCGCGAAAACGAGCAGCGCCATCCAGCGGTCGGTGCTGTCGATCCCGCCCGCCGGATACATGAGCTGGGGGAAAAGGAGGAGGAGGGCGGACCCCGTCGCCGAGGCCAGAAGCGCGACGAACATGCCGTCCCACACGACGGTGCGATGGTCGGCACCGGGCGCGCTCAATTGCTCGGCCAGGCCGCGTTTCAGCCCCAGCGTCGCGAGCTGTGCAACCAGTTCGATGACGAGCACGGCAAAGGCGAAGCGTCCGACCGCCTCGGGCCCGTACCAGCGGCCCGCCACATATAGAAAGGGCAGGCGGGCGACGAGACGCAGGATAAAACCGAAGAAGTTGGTGCGACCGCCCTTGGCGAGCGCGGCCGTATCCGCATCCTGTGGGGGCAAGCCCGATGAAGGGGTGGGCGAAGAGGGCGCGGCTGCGCTGTCCGTTTGGCTCAAGCCTGGCGCCCCTTCTGCTGATCCCCGAAGCGCAGTCTAGCGAGGCAGGGGAGTGCAGGCAATCGGTCGAAGCAATTCATCGTCCTTCGGATCGCAATGGTCGGCTGAGCAGCGCCTGAACGGCTTCGGTGACGCGCGTTTCGCCGGCTACAAGGCGTGCGACGGTATCGGTAATCGGCATGTCGATGCCATCGGCGCGCGCGGCGGCGACCACCACCGGTGCGCTGAACGCGCCTTCGGCAACGGTGCGGCGGTCGGCCATCAGGGCTTCTGCGGGTTCGCCGCGGCCGAGCCCTTGCCCAAGCGCGAAGTTGCGCGAATTCGAGGAGGTGCAGGTGAGGACGAGGTCGCCGAGCCCTGCAAGGCCTGCGAGGGTTTCGGCCTGCGCGCCGCGCGCGAGCCCGAAACGCGTCATTTCGGCAAAGCCGCGGCTGATCAGCGCCGCGCGCGCGTTGAGCCCGAGCCCCGCGCCGTCGACGATGCCGCACGCGATCGCGAGGATATTCTTGACCGCGCCGCCGATCTCCGCGCCGATGACGTCGGTCGATACATAGGGCCGGAAATGCGGACGTGCGAGCGCCTGCGCGAGGTCGGCGGCCAGGCCGGCGTCGGCGGCGGCGAGGGTGATCGCGGTCGGCAGGCCGGCGGCGACTTCGTGCGCGAAGGTCGGCCCGGACAGGACGGCGTGCGGGCGCTGCGGCGCGAGATCGCGCGCGATATCGATCGGGAAGGCGAAACTGCCCGCCTCCATCCCCTTGCTGCAGAAGATCAGCGGCGCATCGCCCGCGGGCAGTTCGGCGAGGACGGCGCGCAGGAAGGGCACGGGGACGACGACGAGCAGCGCGTCGTGATCGGCCATATCGGCGAGGTCGTCGGTTGCGGTCAGTGAGGGCGAGAGCGCGGCGCCGGGCAGGAAGGCGGGGTTGCTATGATCGGCGTTGATCGCTGCGACGACATCGGCCTCGCGCGCCCACAGGCGGACGGGTGCACCGTCGGCGGCCAGAAGCTGCGCCAGCGCGGTGCCCCAGGCGCCGCCGCCGATCACGCCAAAGCGGGAGAAACGCGACGTCATGCTTTCACCGGTCATGCCTTTACCCCGGCGCCGCGCACGGCCTCGGCCGCCGGGTCGAGCGGCCAGCGCGGGCGCGCCGCAACGCCGAGGTCGTCGGTGAGGCCGGCGGCGAAGCGCTCGACGCCCGCCCAGGCGATCATCGCGCCATTGTCGGTGCAAAGCCACAGCGGCGGCGCGACGAAACCCTTGTCGAAGCGCGCGGCGAGAACGGTCAGCCCGGTGCGGATCGCGCCATTGGCCGCCACCCCGCCCGCAACGACGAAGGCGGTGGCATCGGGGCAGGCGGCGAGCGCGATGCGGCTGCGGTCGACGAGGCAGTCGACGACCGCCTGCTGGAACGAGGCGGCGAGATCGGGAACGCTGTGCGCGCCCGACGCGGCGGCGCGTGCGACCGCACTTTTGAGCCCGGCGAACGAGAAATGCGGTTCGGCGCTGCCGACGAGCGGGCGCGGCAGCGGCACCGCATGCGGATTGCCGTCCTTTGCAATGCGTTCGACCGCGGGGCCGCCGGGATAGCCGAGGCCGAGCAGTTTTGCCGTCTTGTCGAACGCTTCGCCGGCGGCATCGTCGATCGTCGTCGCGAGGCGGCGGTAGTCGCCGACGCCGCGCACGAGCAGCAACTGGCAATGTCCGCCCGACACGAGCAGCAGCAAATAGGGAAATTCGAGCGCCGGATCGGCAAGGCGCGGGCTGAGCGCATGGCCTTCGAGATGGTTGACCGCGATCAGCGGCTTGTTCGCCGCGTGCGCGAGCGCCTTGCCGGTGACGAGTCCGACCATCACGCCGCCGATCAGGCCCGGACCGGCGGTGGCGGCGATCGCATCGACATCGGCCAGCGAAACGCCGGCATCGGCCAGCACGCCCTCGACGAGCGGCGCGAGCCGGTCGACATGCGCGCGTGCCGCGATTTCGGGAACGACGCCGCCATAGGGGCTGTGCTCGGCTTCCTGCCCCGCGACACGGTGCGCCAAAATGCGCCGGTTGCTGTCGACGAGCGCTGCCGCGGTTTCGTCGCAGCTCGATTCAAGGCCGAGGATCAGGGTCATAATATTGCGCGTTCCTTTACCCGCCCCTTTATCGACAGGGCAACCCGCGCTAGCAGCGAAGCCGATGAACCAACTTCCTACCCCCGAAAACCCGCTGCGTATCGGTACGCGTGCCTCGCCGCTGGCGATGGCTCAGGCGCATATGGCGGCTGCGGCGCTGATTGCCAGTCATGGCATCGATATGGCGGCGCTCGAAATTGTACCGATGACTGCAACCGGTGACCGGATTCAGGACCGCGCGCTCGCCGAGGTCGGCGGCAAGGCGCTGTGGACGCGCGAACTCGACGCCGCGCTCGATGCGGGGGTAATCGACATCGCGGTCCATTCGCTGAAGGACGTCGAAACCGTTCGCGATGCGCGCTTTGTGCTGGGCGCGATGCTCGAACGCGCCGATCCGCGCGACCGGTTGGTGGTCCGTGACGGGATCGATGCTTCGACGATCGTCGACCTGCCGCAAAATGCCCGACTTGGGACGAGCAGCCCGCGCCGCGCGGCGCAGGTGAAGCGGATCCGGCCCGATCTGGAGACGGTGTTGCTGCGCGGCAATGTCGCGACGCGCCTCGCAAAGATTGCGGCTGGCGATGCCGATGCCACGCTGCTCGCGGCGGCGGGGCTCGATCGGCTCGGGATGCACGACGTCGGTACCGTGCAGGAAGCAAGCCTGTTGCTTCCCGCGGCCTCGCAGGGCGCGATCGGGATCGAATGCCGTGACGACGATGCCGTCACGCGCGCGCTGCTGACGGCGATCGATCATGCGCCGACGCATCGCGCCGTCGCCGCCGAGCGAGCGTTTCTGGCGGCCCTGGGTGGCGATTGCCGCTCCCCCGTCGCGGCGCATGCGCATTGGCGCGACGACGGCACACTACGCCTCGATGCCCAGATATTTTCAGATGATGGCGCGGAGCATGCCGCCGGGCATGTCATCGTCACCGATTCGAATGCGCCAGCTATATTGGCCGGCCGCCTGCTCAGCGAGGCGCCCGAAAGCGTCCGGCGCCTGTTCGCGGCATGACCGAGCGCCCGCCGCTGATCGTCACGCGGCCCGAGCCGGGCAATGCGGCGACGGTCAAGCGGGCGAAGGCGATGGGGTTCGACGTCCGCGCGATCCCGCTTTTCGCTGCGCGGCCGCTTGAATGGGACGTGCCCATGGTCGAAGATTTCGACGCTTTGCTGCTGACGAGTGCGCTGGCCGCCAAGCTGGCGGGATCCGGCCTTTCCCCTCTATCGTCGCTCCGAACCTACGCCGTCGGCGCCGCCACCGCAGGCGCCGCCGAAGCGGCCGGATTGACCGTTGCCATGACCGGATCGACCGATGCGCAAGGCCTTCTTGACGTCATGGCGTCAGAAGAAATCCGCAATATATTGTGGCTTTGTGGACGCGATCGTTCCGAATTCGATGCACGCGGCGCGGCGATTGTGCCGCTGCCCTGTTATGCGGTCGACCCCGTCCCGCCATCGCCCGAATGGTTCGACCTGGTGGCCGGGCCGGCGGTGATTCTGGCGCATTCGACGCGCGCGGCGAAGCGCATTTCGGATCTGGTCGGCGCTGCGCGCGGGCATCTGGCGCTGGTCGCCATCAGTGCGTCCGCCGCGTCGGCGGCGGGCGATGGCTGGGGCGAGCGGGCCGTTCCGAAACAGCCCGACGACGTCGCAATGTTGGCAGAAGCCCATGCTTTGTGGCACAAGGGCGCAAAATAGGGTCGTTCGAAAGAGAAATATGGCAATCGACAGCATCGACACCCCCTCGTCCGCGGATGAGGTGGTCCCGGCGAGGGGGCTATCGTTCCGCGCCATCGCTCTTGGTGCATTCCTCCTGCTCCTGATCGGCATCGCCGGCGGCGGATGGGCGGTGAATCGCTGGTTGACGGGCAGTAATTTGCCACCGGCAGCCAAAACGATCGAAACCACGCAGGGCGTAGCCAACCCGCTTCTGGCCGACGGGGCCGCAAAGGGCGGCGCCAATGGCCCGCCGCTGCTGGTCGCCCCGATCGACGGTGCCAATGCGCTTGCGGCGCGGGTCGCCGAACTCGAACAGCGACTCTCGCGCATCACGCTGGAGGCCGAATCGGCGTCGGGCAATGCGTCGCGCGCCGAAGGGTTGCTCGTCGCCTTTGCGGTGCGCCGGGCGCTCGATCGCGGCCTGTCGCTCGGCTATCTCGACGCGCAGCTGCGCCTGCGTTTCGGAGATGATCAGCCGAACGCGGTCAAGACGATTATCGATACGTCGCGTGAACCGGTAACGCTCGAACAGCTTCGCGCCGAACTCGATGCGCTGGCACCGCAGCTTGTCGGTCGCGGCGGCGACGACAATGGCAGCCTGTGGACCGGGCTCCGCCGCGAACTTGGCGAATTGTTCGTCGTGCGCGCGGCGGGAACCCAGTCGCAGCGTGCGTCCGACCGACTCGACCGTGCACGGCGCTATCTCGGCGCGGGTCAGGCTGACCTCGCGATCGCGGAGGTTGAGGCGATGCCGGGCGCGGCGGTCGCGAACGACTGGCTGATCGATGCGCGGCGTTATCATGAAGCGCGGCGTGCGCTTGACCTGATCGAGACGGCGGCGATATTGGAGCCGCGCGACAGTCCCGCTGCCGCGATGGCCCGCAAAGCGGCCGATCCGACCCCGTAGCGCGCAATCCGGTAAGGGCTGCCCGCCCTTTTTGAGAGAAAGCCCGTTCCATGGCCCTCGCCGATCCGCAGCGCATCGAAGCGCTCGACCCCCTCGACCCCCTCCAGCTCGATGCCGAGCTGAGCGAAGAGGAACGGATGGTCCGCGATACGGCGCGCTCCTATGCGACCGACGCGCTGTTGCCGCGTGTGACTTCGGCGTTTCTCGACGAGCGGTTCGACCGCGAGATCATGTCGGAAATGGGCGCGCTCGGCCTGCTCGGCGCGACGATCGATCCCGAATATGGCGGGGCAGGGCTCAATTATGTCAGCTATGGGCTGATCGCGCGCGAAGTCGAACGCGTCGATTCGGGATATCGGTCGGCCTGTTCGGTACAGAGCTCGCTCGTGATCCACCCGATCAACGCTTATGGCAGCGAGGAGCAGAAGCGGAAGTTCCTGCCCGGACTGACCTCGGGCGAGCTCGTCGGCTGCTTTGGCCTCACCGAGCCCGATGCGGGCAGCGACCCCGGCGGGATGCGCACCCGCGCCGAAAAGATCGAGGGTGGCTACCGCCTCAAGGGCGCGAAGATGTGGATCACCAATTCGCCGATCGCCGACGTGTTCGTCGTGTGGGCGAAGTCGGAAGCGCACGACGGCGCGATTCGCGGCTTTGTACTCGAAAAGGGCATGAAGGGCCTGTCGGCGCCGAAGATCGAGGGCAAGGTCAGCTTGCGCGCGTCGGTCACCGGCGAAATCGTGATGGATTCGGTCGAGGTCGGTGAGGATGCTTTGTTGCCGCATGTCTCGGGCCTCAAGGGGCCGTTCGGTTGTCTCAACCGCGCGCGCTACGGCATCGGTTGGGGCGCGATGGGCGCCGCCGAATTCTGCTATGAAGCGGCGCGGAATTACACCGGCGAGCGCAAGCAGTTCGGGCGGCCGCTCGCGGCGAACCAGATCGTCCAGCTGAAGCTCGCCAATATGCTCACCGAAATCGCGCTGGGCCTGCAGACGGCGCTGCGCGTCGGTCGGTTGATCGACGAAGGTCGGCTGATTCCCGACGCGATCAGCCTGCTCAAGCGCAACAATTGCGGCAAGGCTCTCGATATCGCTCGCGTTGCGCGCGACATGCATGGCGGTAACGGGATTTCGGCCGATTATCATGTGATCCGCCATGCGGTGAATCTCGAGACGGTGAACACCTATGAGGGCACGCACGATGTCCATGCGCTGATCCTCGGCCGAGCGATCACGGGTATTTCGGCATTTGCCTGAGCCTCAGGGCTTAAAACCTTTGCAGGGCATCCGCGTCGTCGAACTGGCGCGGGTGCTCGCGGGGCCTTGGTGCGGGCAATTGCTCGCCGATCTTGGTGCCGAGGTGATCAAGGTCGAGCGGCCGGGGGCAGGCGACGATACGCGCCAATGGGGCCCGCCGTTCGTCACCGGCGCCGATGGCGAAGATCTGAGCGCTGCCTATTATCACAGCTGCAACCGCGGCAAGCAGAGCGTTGCGATCGACATCGCGAGCACCGAAGGGCAGGCCGAGGTGCGTGCGCTGCTGGCCGGCGCCGATGTCGTCATCGAAAATTACAAGGTCGACGGGCTCGTCAAATATGGGCTCGATCCCGCGCGGCTCCGCGCCGATTTCCCGCGACTGGTCGTCTGTTCGATCACCGGTTTCGGACAGACCGGGCCTTATGCGCACCGCGCGGGATATGATTATATCGTCCAGGCGATGAGCGGCTTCATGTCGCTGACCGGCGACCCTGACGGGCCGCCGCAAAAGGCCGGAATTGCTTATGCCGATATCTTCACCGGCATGTATTCGGCGGTCGCGATCCTTGCCGCGCTGCGACGTCGTGACGTCACCGGGGCAGGCGCGCATATCGATATGGCGTTGCTCGATTCACAGGTCGCGGTACTTGCGAATCAGGCGGCCAATTATCTGGCAAGCGGGGTGGTTCCGAAGCGGATGGGCAACGCCCACGTCAATGTGGTGCCCTATCAGGTCTTTGCGACCGCCGATGGCCAGCTGGTGATCGCGGTCGGCAACGACGGGCAATATCGTAAGCTGTGCGCGATTCTGGGGGTGCCCGAATGGGCCGATGACCCGCGCTTTGTGAATAATGCTGCGCGGTTGGCGAACCGGACCGAGCTGATCCCGCTGCTCGCGGCGAAGATCGCCACATGGGATGCGCAGCCACTGTCGCTTGCGCTCGAGGCCGAGGGCGTGCCCGCGGGGCCGATCAACGACCTTGCCCAAGTGTTCGCCGATCTGCAGGTTCAGGCGCGCGGGATGCGCTTTCGCCCCGAAGGCGCGTCGATCGACGGCGTCGCGAGCCCGATCGTCATCGACGGCGAGCGCATGGTCGCCGCGACCGGGGCACCGCCACTCGCCTCATAGAAAAAGGGGCGCCGCAACGGACGCCCCTTTCCCCCTTATTATCGAATAATCAGAATTTCACGGTGCCGGTGACGAAAACCTGCCGCGGATTGCCGTAAAAGGCGGTCAGCGTGCCTTCGCGGCCGAGCGCGGAGGTCGGCAGGCCGTTGGGTGTGGTGACAGGCACGCCGGTAACCGGATTGACGTTGATGAAGGTGTAGCCCGAAGTCTTATATTCCTTGTTCGTCAGATTCTTGCCGAACACGCCGAGGCTCCAGCGATCGTCGGGCGCGGTGTAGACGAGGCTGGCGTCCCACAAAGCGAAACCCTTCTGGTCGATATAGGGGTTCGGGATTTCGAACTGATAGGTTTTGCTGCGATACGACAGCGTCGTGCCGAAGCTGAGGTCGCCGTCGCCGATCGGGGTGGAGTAGGCGAGCGTGCCGCTGGCGGTCCATTTCGGCGTATTCTGTACCTCGCGGAAATCCGAAACGTCGGTCGGGGTGTTGATCCCGCCGACGAGGATGTTCGAGACATATTCCTTATAATCGGCCTGGATATAACCGAGCGCGGTCGACAGCGTCAGCCGGTCGCCCGCAGTCGCCAGATCCCGACCAAGCCGCGCGCGGCCTTCGAATTCGACGCCCTTGAAGGTCGCCTTGCCCGCGTTCGACACGACGCCGCAGAAGCTGGGCAGGCCGCTGACGGTGCAAGCGACCGAGCCCGGGATCTGGACGTCGGTGTAATCGGCATAGAAAGCCGCGAGCGCGACATTGACCGCGCCATCCATCAGGCTGCCCTTATAGCCGACTTCGTAGCTTTCGACCTTTTCGGGGCGGAAGCTCAGGAACGAGGCGACTTCGGCATCGGTCGGCGCGCCCGGGATGGCGGCCGGCGCGTTTACGCCGACGCCGCGCGGATCGAAACCGCCGCCTTTGAACCCCTGCGAATAGCTGGCGTAGACATTGTGATCGGGGGTCGGCTTGAACGACAGCGAGGCGCGCGGGGTGAATTTGTTGAAGCTGCGCTTGCCGTCGAAATTGGTGCCGGGGGCGCCAAAAGCGACCCCCGCGCCGCCGAATACGGGCGACCCGCCACCG
This sequence comes from Sphingopyxis sp., assembly GCA_051861185.1. GTDB lineage: Bacteria > Pseudomonadota > Alphaproteobacteria > Sphingomonadales > Sphingomonadaceae > Sphingopyxis. The sequence goes on along the minus strand of JBIMKQ010000018.1, from coordinate 14,045 downwards.
AGATAATTCTGGCGCAGGATCGATGCTTCGCGCTCGTCCCACGTATATCGGCCGCCGACCGACAGGCTCAGCTGCTCGCTGAAATCATAGGTGAAATCGCCGAACACTGCGAAGGTCTGGGTATCGACATCGGCCTCGGTAAAGGCGGTCAGCCCCGCGAGATTGTTGAAGATGCGGACGTCGAACAAGGTGTCGGCGGTCGCATCGAGATAATAGAAGCCGAGCAGGCCCTTGAGCTTGTCGCCCTCATAGAGCAGCTGGAATTCCTGGCTGATCTGCTCGTTGAAGTAGAAGCCGGGAACGTCGATATCGACGCCGGGCAGTGCGTCGAAATCGATTGGGGTCGCCGACGTGTCCTTGCGCCAGGCGCTGATCGACCGGATCGTCACCGTGTCGCTCAGTTCGGCAGTGACGTTCATTGCGAGGCCGTAGGATTCGATCCCCTGCTTCGGATCGTTGAGGCCGCCGCGGCTGTCGAACACATCGTCGAGCACGGGGGCGTTTGTCAGCAGCGACGGGATCAGGCGGTGACCGCCGCGCGGCGCGCTCTTGTCCTTGGTATAGTCGCCCGAAATGCGGATCAGCACGGGGGCGTCGTAGCCGCCGAGTTCGACGGTGCCGCGCCCCGCCCAGACATCCTTGTTATAATTTTCGAGGCCGGTGGTGAGATTGTCGCCAAAGCCGCCGCGCGACAGGCGCGCAACCGAGCCGCCGACGCGCAGCAGGTCGCCGATCGGCGCGCTGGCGGTCACGACGAGGTCGGCCTGGTCATAGGTGCCCAGCGTGCCCTTGATCTTGAGAGAGAATTCCTGCGGCAGCTGCTTGGTCACATATTTGACCGCGCCGCCGATCGTGTTGCGGCCATAGAGCGTGCCCTGCGGCCCGCGCAGGATTTCGATGCGTTCGACGTCGTAGATGTCGAGCACCGCGGCCTGCGGACGGTTGAGATAGACGTCGTCGAGATAGAGACCGACACCCTGTTCGAAGCCCGAGACCGGGTCTTGCTGGCCGACGCCGCGAATGAAGGCGCTGAGCGTCGAGTTGGTGCCGCGCGAGACCTCCAATGTCGTGTTCGGGGTCGTCTGGCCGATGTCGGTGATGTCGATCGCGCCGGCCTTTGCCAGCGCCTCGCCCGAATAGGCGGTGATCGCGACGGGCACGTCGATCAGGCGTTCGTCGCGGCGGCGTGCGGTGACGATGATCTCATTATCGCCGGCGTCGGTCGTCGCGCCTTCTTCCTGTGCGAAGACGGGCGGCGCAAAGGCAATCATCGAAAGCGCGCTGGTGGCGAGGACGGCACGGCGCAGCGAGCGGGCGAAAGGACGCATGAAGACTCTCCCATGTGGCGGGCGGCCCTTGGCCACCCTTTTTGGTTTTCTGGGGCTGGTGCTTGCCAAGCCGCGCCGCATCCAATAATGAAACATGAACCAAGTTTCAACTTGGAAGTTGCAACCGTCGTTTTTTGCTTGCCAGTGGTGCGGAAAAGCCACGATGCAGCGACGGAGGGAGACGAGAGCCTTTATGGAGCAGCCGCCAGTCGCGACAGAGAATGCCATGAGCGATGCGCGCGACAAGACGCCGCGTACCGAACGCGGGCGTCGGACGCTGCGCAAGCTGCTCGACGCCGCGGCGATCGAATTCGGCGAACGCGGGTTTCACGAGGCGTCGATCAGCGCGATCACGCGCCGCGCGGGCACCGCGCTAGGCAGCTTTTACACTTATTTCGATTCGAAGGATGAGATCTTTCAGGCGCTCGTCCGTTATATGAGCGAGCAATTGCGCGACCATGTTACGCCTTTGGTGCAGGCGGCGCCCGACGAAATCAGCGCCGAGCGTATCGGGCTCGAATCCTATCTGGGCTTCGTGCGCGAGCATAAGGAGATCTACCGGATCATCGACGAGGCCGAGTTCGTCGATTATGCGAGCTATCGCAGCCATTATGAAACGACGGTCGCGCGCGTGCGGCAGCGGCTGGAAGGTGGCGCCGAGCGCGGCGAAATCCGTCCCGACGTCAGCGAAGTCCACGCTTGGGCGATCGGCGGGATGAACGTGTTTCTGGGGATGCGCTATGGCTTGTGGGACACCGAGAGCGATATTTCGGAGATCGCGCGGATCGCCAATGATCTGCTCGCGAACGGGCTGAAAAAGCAGGATTAGCCGATCGATCCTCCCTGTGCCGCAGGCGTGGGGAGGTGGCATCACGAAGTGCCTGCGGAGGAGCATGGGTGCCGGCTCCTCCACCGCTCGTTACGCGAGCGGTCCTCCTCCTCACCGCTTCGCGGCAGGGAGGATCAGGTGCGCGAAATCAGGAAGATCGCATGTTCGGCGCGCCAGCTTGCCGCGGCGTCGCTTGCCGGTTTGTCGCCGGAAAGGTGCCAGACGCGCTCGACCTTGATCCCCTTTACGCGGACGAGCTCGCGAAAATCGCTGACCGTGACATGGTGGATGTTCGGCGTTTCGTACCAGGCGACGGGCAGCAGCCGGGTCACCGGCATCCGGCCATTCCACAGCAATGCGAGCCGCACGCGCCAATGCGCGAAATTGGGAAAGCTGACGAAGGCGCGCGGCGCGATACGCAGCAACTCATCTACAACGCGGTCGGGGCGCTCGGTCGTCTGCAGCGTCTGCGACAGGATCGCGTAATCGAAGGCATCGTCGGGATAATCGGCGAGGTCGCGATTCGCATCGCCCTGAACGACCGACTGGCCGCGCGCGATCGCCGCGGTGACGTTGGCCGGATCGATCTCCAGCCCGCGCGCATCGACACCCTTGTTGCGCAGCGCAACCATCAACTCGCCATCGCCGCAGCCGACGTCGAGCACGCGCGACGCCACGGGGACCGCATCGGCGATGATCGCGAGATCGGGGCGCAACGCCATCAGAAGCCCGTTCCCAAGGCGCCCGCAACGAGGCGGTCAAGGGCGGGGACGTCGAGCAGGAAGCTGTCGTGGCCGAAGGGCGCCGACAGTTCGACGAAGCTCGCCGCGGCGCCGACGCTCTGCAGCGCCTGCACGACGCGGCGCGATTCGGAGGTCGGGTACAGCCAGTCGGTGTCGAAGCTGACGAGCGTGAAGCGGACATCCTTCGCCGCGGCAAACGCACCCGCGAGCCGTCCGTCGTGTGGATCGGCGAGGTCGAAATAGTCCATCGCGCGCGTGATGTAGAGATAGGCGTTGGCGTCGAAGCGGTCGGTGAAGGCAAGCCCCTGATGCCGCAGATAGGATTCGACCTGAAAATCGGCGTCGAAGCCAAAACTTTTGATGTCGCGCGCCTGCAGGCGGCGGCCGAATTTTTCGGTCAGCCCTTCTTCGGACAAATAAGTGATATGAGCGGCCATGCGCGCGACCGCGAGGCCCTTGGTGGGCGCGCGCGCGCTGCCATAATATTGGCCGTCCTGCCAGTCAGGGTCGGCCATGATCGCCTGCCGCCCGACCTCGTGGAACGCGATATTCTGCGCCGAATGCCGCGCCGCGCTCGCGATCACGAGCGCTGAAGCGAGACGATCGGGATAGGTCGCGGCCCAAGCGAGCGCCTGCATCCCGCCCATCGATCCGCCGACGACGGCATGAAGTCGCGCGATGCCGAGGTGATCGAGCAACATCGCCTGCGCGCGGACCATGTCGGCGATGGTGATGACGGGGAACTGCATGCCCAGCGGCGCCCCCGTCGCCGTGTCGGGAGAGGCGGGACCGCTCGATCCCATGCAACTGCCGAGCACATTGGCGCAGATGACGTGGAAACGGTCGGTGTCGATCGGCTTGCCGGGGCCGACCATGCGCGCCCACCAGCCGGGCTTTCCGGTCGCGGGATGATCGCTCGCGACATATTGGTCGCCGGTCAGCGCATGACAGATCAGCACCGCATTCGACTTGTCGGCGTTGAGCGCGCCATAGCTTTGATAGGCGATCGTCACCGATCCGAGAACCTGCCCGCTGTCGAGCGGCAGCGGTGCGGCAATCGTCACGCCATGATGCCGGATATCGTGGAGCAGGCTTGCCATCGTGCGGCGGGGCTAAGCGGGCGCGCGCACCGTGTCAACGTGCTGGACTAGACGCTGGACTTGGGGCGCGCAGCCGTTAAACGGCGCGGCATGACCGACAGCAACAGCACGCTTACTCCGAAGCCGTGGATCAGCGGCATCGCCCCCTATGTTCCCGGCAAGTCAGCGGGCGCCGATGGCCGCCCGCTGATCAAGCTGTCCGCGAACGAGAATCCGCTCGGCACCGGAGAAAAGGCACGCGAGGCGTTCCGCGCGTCGCTCGCCAGCGCGGATGCGCTGTCGCGCTATCCCGACCCCGGCGCGGCGGAATTGCGCGAAACGATCGCGGCAAAATTCGGGCTCGATCCGGCACGGATCATCTGCGGTAACGGGTCGGACGAATTGCTGCATCTCGCAGCGGGCACCTATGCCGGCGTCGGCGACGAGATCCTGTACGTTCGCTATGGCTTTGCGGTGTACGAGATTGCGGCGCGGCGTGTCGGCGCGGTGCCCGTCGAGGCCGACGACAAGGATTATGCGACCGATGTCGATGCGCTGCTGGCGGCGGTGACCGACAAGACGCGCGTCGTCTATCTCGCCAACCCGAACAACCCGACGGGCACGCTGGCAACGCGCGAAGAGGTCGCGCGGCTTTACGCGGGACTGCCCAGGAACGTCCTGTTCGTGATCGATCAGGCCTATTCCGAATATCTCTCGGACGCCGAGGACGATGGCGGGCTCGAACTGGCGAAGACGCAGCCCAATGTTTTCATCACGCGCACCTATTCGAAGATCCACGGGCTGGCGGCCGAGCGCATCGGCTGGGGCTATGCCGCCGCTGAGGTGATTTCGGCGCTGCACCGCATTCGGCTGCCGTTCAACGTCACCCGTGCGGGGCAGGCGGCGGCGATCGCCGCGCTCGGCGACGATGATTTCGTGAACGCCAGCCGCGACCATAATGCGAAATGGCGCAGCTGGCTGGCGGGGGAACTCGAAAGCCTTGGCAATCATGGCATTCGCGTCGTGCCGTCGGCGTGCAACTTCCTGCTCGTGCTGTTCGAGGGCGATGTCGGCGCCGAGACGGTGTATAACCGGCTGATGGAGGCGGGATATATCGTGCGCTGGCTGCCGGGGCAGGGGCTGCCGAATGCTTTGCGCATGACAATCGGCACCGAAGACGAGACGCGCGGACTGGCGGCGGCGATCCGTGCCGCGCTGAACGGCTGATGGCGTTCGAGCGCGTTGCGATTATCGGACTGGGCCTGATCGGCTCTTCGATCGCGCGTGCGATCAAGGATCGGCTGCCGCATGCGGTGGTGACCGGCCATGACGCCAGCGCCGAGGTGCGCGCAATCGCGCGAGACCTCGAGCTATGCGATGCGATTGCCGACGACGCCATGACGGCTGTTGCCGACGCCGACCTTGTCATTCTGGCGGTCCCGGTCGGGCGCATGGCCGACGCGGCGGCGGCGATTGCGACGGGACTGAAGACCGGCGCGATCATTTCCGATGTCGGTTCGTCGAAGGCCGGCGTCGCCGAAGCGCTGGCCAAGGCGCTCCCCGGGCATGTCGTCATTCCCGCGCATCCGGTGGCAGGGACCGAGAATAGCGGCCCCGCGGCAGGCTTTGCGACGTTGTTCGAGGGCCGCTGGTGCATCGTGACGCCGGGCGCCGATGCGCCAGAGGACGCCGTGGCGGCGCTGACCGGATTCTGGCAGGCGCTCGGCGCCAAGGTCGATATCATGGACGCCGCGCATCACGACATGGTGCTCGCGGTGACCAGCCATTTGCCGCATCTGATCGCCTATACAATCGTCGGCACCGCGAGCGAGCTCGAGGAGGTCACCGAGAGCGAAGTGATCAAATATTCGGCGGGCGGTTTCCGCGATTTCACGCGCATCGCGGCGAGCGATCCGGTGATGTGGCGCGACGTATTTTTAGCGAACAAGGATGCCGTGCTGGCGACCTTGCAGCGCTTCAACGAGGATCTGACGGTCCTTCAGCAGGCGATCCGCCGCGGCGATGCCGACAAGCTCGAGGAATGGTTCACGCGCACCCGCGCGATCCGTCGGTCGATCATTGCCGAAGGGCAGGACGATCCGGCACCCGATTTCGGGCGGAAGCATTAAGCCACGGCGTTTCCGGCAAGCAGCGCTTCGGGCGGGTTCAGCGCATTGATCGCGACCCGCACGCGCTCTTCAGCTTCCTCGCGCGGCAGACCGGCGGGGATCGTCTCGCCGATCTTGTAGGTGATCGTGCCCGGCCATTTGACCCAGCGGCGCGGTGGAAAGGCGAGGCCGCTGTTCACCGCGACGGGGATCACGTCGACCCCGAGAAGGCGGTACATCCCGGCAAAGCCCGGGCGCAACTGCGGCGCCTCGCCATGCGGGACGCGCGTCCCTTCGGCGAACAGCACCAGCGGCCGGCCTGCGGCGAGCGCGGCCTTGGCTGCGTTGAGCATCGCGCGCATCGCCTTGCCGCCGCCATCGCGATCGACGGGGATCAGGCCGTAGAAACGCGCCGCCTGCCCCCAGACCGGGATCGAAAACAGCTCTTCCTTGGCGAATACCGCGGGATGCTTGAACAGCCCCGGCTGTTCAACCGTTTCGAATGCCGATTCATGCTTGAAGACATAGAGGACGGGGATATCGGGCATCTCGCCCTCGACGATGATCGTCTGCCCGAGCAGATAACGGCAGAACAGCCGGTGTGCCTTCGCCCAGATGCGGACAAAGAAGATCGTGCCGCGGTGCGAGATGGGCAGCGCGACGACCCCGCCGATCGACGAGATGGCGCTCATCACGAAAAAGGCGATCCAGAACAGGATCGAGCGGATCAGGGCAATCATATATTTCACAGGCCGAGCAGTCCGCCCGCCAGTCCGGCCAGATATTTATGATATTCGCGAAACAGCGTCGCGAAATTAGGCTGGCTGCGCACCGCATCGGGCAGGATGGTCACCTTGTCGCCGACTGCACGGCCGATTTCATATTCGGCGCGGCGCATATGCCAGTCGGTGGTGATCAGCCGGATGCTCTTATATTTGCGCCGCTGGGTCCAGGTCGCGACCTCGGTCGCGTTCGAGCGTGTATCCTCGGCCTCGAACCCCAAAGCGATGCAGCAGTCGAACAGGTCGATCGGGCGTTTGTAGGTCACGGCGAGTTCGCGCGGTTTCACTTCGCGCGCGACGCCGCTGATCAACAGGCGCTTGGCATCGCCCGCCTCCAGCCGTTCGAGCGCGCGGTCGATCCGCCCGGGCCCACCCGTAAGCACGACGATCGCGTCGGTTTTTTGCGCGCCGGCGGGCAGCGGCAGCAGCAGCGCGAACCACGCGAAACCGAGCACCCAGGCCAGGAAAAAAAGGGAAATCAGGCGCTTTATCATAGAATCTTCTTGAGCGCCGCGAGCAGGGTCTGGCGCGCGGTCAGGGCTGCGAGCGCGATAGCCAATAGCGGGAGCGCCAGCAAGAGCGCCCAGCCTGCGGGACCGAAGGATGCGGTCGCGGCGAGTCCCGACGTGACACCCGACCATTGCCAGCCGATCAGGAGCAGGATCGCCGCGGCGACGATGGTACCGAGCGCGATGCCATAGGCGGTATCGATCGCGATGCGGCGCTGGAACAGACGGGTGATCTGGCGGTCGGTCGCTCCGATCAGGTGCAGCATCTCAATCGTCGGAAAATGCGTGGCGAGCGCCGCGCGCGCGGTCATGATCACCACCGCTGCGCTGGCCAGCGTCATCAGCACCACCATGCCGCCGGCGATCCAGGCGAGCGAACGGATCAATCGGGCGACCGGGCCAAGCCATTCGGCGTGCGGGATGATCCGCGCACCCGGCGCTTCGCGTGCGACCAGCGCCTGCAACTGGCGCATATGGCCGGTGCGATCCTCGCCGACGAAATCGATATCGACCAACGCGGGCAGCGGAAGCGATTTCAGCACCGGATCGTCACCTTCGGCGCTGCCGAACCATTGGCCGAGCGTCGCCTGCAACTCTTCCTGTTCGACCGACCGCGCCGAAAGAACAAAGGGCTGGGCGGCAGCGGCGCGGCGAAGTGCGGCGGCCTGCTGCGCGCGCGTCACCGGATTGGCGGTGACGATCTGGACCGTGACGCGCCCCGCGATCGCGGCACCGATCGCGTTCGCCGAACGCGCAAGCCCGACCCCGGCTGCGGCGGCGAGCAAGGTCAGCATCATCAGGATCGCGATCACCCATGGCGTCGGACCCGACAGGCGGCGGTCGGGAAGCAGGCGGCGATGCTGGACGGGAACGCGCGGGATGATCATGCCCGGCCCATCAGCTTCGGTTTGCCGGCGGATAGCGCAGCGCCCCCGTGGGATCGGAAAGCCGGCCCTTCTCGAGCCGCATCATTTGCGCATTTTCGATGCGGCTGATCAGATGGATGTCGTGGGTCGCGACGACGACGGTGGTGCCAAGGCGGTTGAGTGCCTCGAACAATCCCAACAATCGCATCGCCATTTCGGGATCGACGTTACCCGTCGGTTCGTCGGCGACGAGCAATTGCGGCCGCGCGATCACCGCGCGCGCGATCGCAACGCGCTGCTGCTCGCCGCCCGACAGCGTCGCCGGGCGCGCCTCGGCGCGGTCGCCGAGCCCGATCCAGCTCAGCATTTCGCCGACCGGACCCGACAGATCCTCTTCGCTCACGCCGGCGATACGCAGCGGCAGCGCAATATTGTCGCGCGCCGACAAATGCGGGATCAGCCGGAAATCCTGGAACACGACCCCGATCCGGCGGCGAAATCCCGGCAGGCGCTGGCGCGGCATCGCGACCAGATCTTCGCCGAACAGGCGGACGATGCCGCGGCTGGGACGCTGCGCAAGATATAGCATCTTGAGCAGCGAGGTCTTGCCGGCGCCCGACGCGCCGGTGAGGAAATAGAAGCTGCCCGGCTGGAGGTTGAAGCTGACATCGCTCAAAACCTCGGCATCGGGGCCATAGCGGAGGCCGACGCCGTCGAATTCGACCATCGCGCCGCCCGGCCGTGCCGGCGAGCCGTCCGTCATGGCGTCACCCGTACATGGCGTTGCGCCATGGCCGGTCTGCGGAACAGGGGAGCATCGGCGCTCATGCTGATGCCTGTTACACGGCTGTTCGGCGACGTAAAGCGGCGAGTAGGAGCGGCATTGCTACGCGACGCTTGCAACGCCGCGAATCAGCGTGTTTAGAGGAACCCTATGATCCTCGCCTGTCCGTCCTGCCATACGCGCTACGTCGTGCCCGATACGGCAATCGGACCTACGGGCCGCACGGTGCGCTGCGCCAATTGCCGTCACAGCTGGTTCCAGGAGCCCTCGGCTTCCGCCGCAGCGGCGCCGGTTTCCGCGCCTGACCCTGCGTCGGCGCCCGAGCCCGCATCGGTTTCGGACTCCGCGACCTATTCCGATCCCCCCGCGCCCGTCGCCGAAGCAGCCGCTCCGCCGCCGGCCTTTGCCGCCGCTCCGGTCGATCCGGCGCCGCGTCCGGTCCCCGCCGCCGCCGAAGCGCCGCTGCCCTTCCGCCGCCCGCGGCGCAACCCCGCGAAGCGCTGGACCGCCATAGCGGCGAGCGCCGCGGTGCTGATGCTCGCCGCAACCGCGGGCCTTTATTATTTCGGTCTGCCGAGCTGGGCCCAGGGGCTGGGCCTGCCGGGAATGGCCGCCGAACCCGATCTGGTGATCGAACTGCCGCCGAACCAGGATCATCGCGAACTGGCCGATGGCACGATCTATTTCGCCGCGTCGGGGGTCATCATCAACCCCACCGACCGCGAACAGCGCGTTCCGCCGATCCTCGCCGAGCTGCGCGATGCGCAGGGGACGATCGTTTATAGCTGGACGATCAAGCCGCCGGTACGGATGCTGCCGCCCAACGAAAAGGTCAATTTCAGCGAGGCGAAGCTCGATATTCCGCGCCGCGCAACGCAACTGACCGTTAGCTGGGCGCTACCCAAAAGCTGAAATTCAAGCCTGTCGCGCTGATGGCGCGGCGTCACAGGCAGAGCGCGGCGGCGAGCGAGAGCAGGAAGCTGGTGAGCGTCGCGACGACGATCGGCGCGAAACTGCGCCATCCCTGATCGAGCAACAGATACAGCCGCGCCTTCATCGCCGTCGCGACGATCGCGAGCAGCAGCAGCGCCTGTGCCCCGGTGGCCGCGGCGCCTTGTACCGGCTTCGGAATAGCAATCAGCGAATTGACCGCCGCAATCGCGAGAAAACCGACGATGAACCAGGGCAGGCGCAGCGGGATACTCGTCTTCCTGTCGCTTTCACCGCTGCGGCCGAGCCAGAATGCGACGAGCATCAGCATGGGGGCGAGCAGCGCAACGCGGGTCAGTTTGACGATGGTCGCAACCTCGCCCGCCTGCGGGGAGAAAGAGAAGCCGCCGCCGATCGCCTGCGCGACGTCATGGATCGACGCGCCGATCAGGAACCCCGCTTGCGCATCGGTCAGGCCAAGTTCGGCGGCGAGTACGGGGTAGAGCGTCATCGCAAAGGCGCTGGCGACGGTGATCCCGACGAGCGTGAGGGTGAATCGCGCCTGATCGACACGCTTGTCGCCAATCAGCGAATAGAGCGCGAGCGCGGCCGAGGCGCCGCAGATCGCGGTTGCGCCCCCCGCAAGCAGCGCGGCGTGGCGATCCTGCGCGAACAGGCGCGCGCTCGCCACCGTGACGAGGATGACCGCGAGCATGATCAGCACGAGCAGCGCGAACGGCAATGGGCCAAGTTCGACGAGCTGCTGCGCGGTGATCCGCGCGCCGACAAGCACGATCCCGATGCGCAGCGCGGTCTGCGACATCAGATCGAGCCCGGCGTGGGTGCGTTTGTCCTGCGACAGGAAGCTCAAGGCGAGGCCGATCAGCAATCCCATCAGCACCAGCGGCGCGCCATAGTGATCGGCGAGCCATGCCGCGGCGAGCGCTGCGATGGCGGTGACGAGGATGCCCGGCAGATAATCGCGCCCGCGGCGCCGCGCGGGCGGATTCGCCTCGAGCTGCATCTCGCCATAAAGGTCGGCCGCCATCGGCCAATAGGGTTCGGACGACTTCACCAATGCTCCTTGGCCCATGCGCGGGCCCCGCTTGGCATATCCGCGGCAAGCGGTCGATAGGCCATTGCTGGCACGGCGCGGGCTTGCTAGAGGCCGCGCTCTGTCCGCACCCGTAGCTCAGCTGGATAGAGCGCTGCCCTCCGAAGGCAGAGGCCAGGGGTTCGAATCCCTTCGGGTGCGCCATTTCTCATATGTCAGTATCTTGTATTGCTTCGATAAACGATTTCGGAGCCGGTCCCTGGCCGCATTGTTACTCTGGTAGCATTTCGCCGGTGAAACGGCGGTGTTCGAATATCGGCCCCGAATCGAAGCCGTTGAATATCCATATTATTGAGCGCTAGAGATTGGCTGAATGCGGGCTATCGTCGCCCGGTTGGAGAAGAAGATGGCCCGTTCGGTCCTGTCGCTCGTCCTTGGCACCTCGCTGCTCGTTGCGCTCGCCGCGTGCGGCGAAGACGGCGGATCCGGGGAAAAGCAGGTTGCCGTTGCCCCTCCACGCCAATGCCCGACAATCGCCGACGTGCCGGTGAAGCTTGCGGGCGGCCGTTTCGAGATGGGCGAGGACGATGTCTACGCCGAGGAAGGGCCGGTACGGCTAACGACGGTCGCTGGCTTCTGGATCGACCCGCATGAGGTCACGAACCGCCAGTTTGCCGCTTTCGTCGAGGCAACCGGCTATAGCACCGTCGCCGAAAAGCCGGTCGATCCGAAGCAGTTTCGGGTCCCCGCCGCGCAGATCCCGGCCGACATGCTGAAGGCCGGTTCGGCGGTGTTCACACCGCCCGATTTTCCGTCGAACAATTATTCCGACTGGTGGAAATATGTGCCCGGGGCGAACTGGAAAAAGCCTTATGGCCCGAAGGGTCCCGACCGGGTCGCGAACGAACCGGTCGTTCACCTCGCGTGGGACGATATGATCGCTTACGCCAAATGGGCCGGCGGGCGCATCCCGACCGAGGCCGAATGGGAATATGCGGCGAGCGCCGGCCGGCGATCGAAAAATGTCCAGCCTGCCGAGGCGAACAGCTGGCAGGGCGCTTTCCCCAACTACAACGCCGAAACCGACGGTTTCAAGGGCGTGGCGCCGGTGGGCTGTTACAAGCCGAACGCGAACGGGCTCTACGACATGGTTGGCAATGTCTGGGAAGTGACCGCCGATTTCTTCAAGCCCGGTCACAATCCGGACGACCTGAACAATCCGAAGGGTCCCGACGCGAACAACGCCTATGACCCGCTCAATCCCGGCATGCCGTCGCGCACGGTGAAAGGGGGAAGTTATCTGTGTGCGCCCAATTATTGCCAGCGTTACCGCCCGGCCTCGCGGCAGGGCCGCGACCCGGGGCTCGGAACGAGCAATGTCGGGTTCCGCCTGGCCTATGATAAGGCGCCGGGCGCCTGATCTTTTGGCGCGTCCGATGTGGCTTCGGGTCCGTCGATTCATTTTTATATTTTATAATAACAACTTATCCTAAAATTCCGGGGCCCTTGCGCTGAATGATTCGGACCTTTAGTACCCGCTGCGAAGGCACAGGCCGGGGGTTTCGACATCCTTGGGCGCGCCAAATGGCTTCCCACGGCGGTTGATGCCGGGGATTTCGCGGGAGACGGGGCCGGATGTACGACCTGCTGGCCGGCCTGTCGGTGATCGAAGCATCGTCCTTCGTCGCCTCTCCGACCGCCGGACTTTACTGTGCGCAGATGGGCGCCGAAGTGATCCGTGTCGACCAGATCGGCGGCGGGCCCGATTTTCGCCGGTGGCCGGTGACCGGCGCCAATGACTCGCTTTATTGGGAAAATCTGAACCGCGCGAAAAAGTCGGTTGCGCTCGACCTTGGCCGGCCCGAGGGGCGGGAACTGCTTCAGGCGCTGGTGCGTGCGACGGGCCAGTTCGTCACCAATTTTCCCGTGGGCGGCTTTCTGTCGCATGACGTTCTGGCCGAGGAGCGCGCCGACCTGATCACGGTGCGCGTGATGGGCTGGGCCGACGGCTCGCCCGCGCTCGACTATACCGTCAACAACAGCGTCGGCTATCCGATGCTCACCGGCGCCGGGCCCGATCCGGTCAATCATGTGCTGCCGGCGTGGGATCTGCTCACCGGCGCCTATGCCGCCTTTGCGTTGCTCGCGGCGATCCAGCGGCGGACGGCGACCGGCGAGGGCGGCGAGGTTCGCCTGCCGCTGTCCGACGTCGCGATCGGCACCGTCGCCAACCTCGGCGGGGTAGCCGAAGTGCTTTACTCCGGCACAAACCGTCCGCGCCTTGGCAACGCCGTTTACGGCCTGTTCGGACGCGATTTCGTGACCCGCGACGGCCAGCGGACGATGATCGTCGTCGTCACCCCGCGCCAATGGGCCAATCTGATTGTCGCGCTGGGTCTCGGCGAAGCGATTGCAGCGGTCGAAGCGGCGCGCGGCGTGTCTTTCGCGACCGACGACGGGCTTCGTTTCACCCATCGCGACGCGCTTTATCCGCTGTTCGAAGCCGCAATAGCAAACCGCGAGCACACCGATCTGGCCGCCGCTTTCGACGCCGGCGGCATCGTCCATTCGCCCTATCGCACGATGCACGATGCGGTGCAGGATCCCGCGCTGGTCGCCGATAACCCGATCTTCGGCGCGGCCGAAAACCCCAGCGGTTTCGCCTATCCCGCCGCGGGCGCCTTTGCGACATTGCCGCAGCACGAGCGCCAGCCGCCGCGCCCCGCGCCGCGCAACGGCGAGCATAGCGAAGAAATACTCGGCGGCCGCCTTTCCCTTCCGTCGGGTGAGATCGCCCGCCTGATCGACGCCGGTATCGTCGGCGTCGGCTGAACCATGGAGAAAAACTGACATGTCCCTGCGCCGCGCCGCCATTGTCGCCCCGATTCGTACTGCCGTCGGCAAGTTCGGGGGGTCGCTTTCGTCGATGACGGCTGGCGAGCTTGGCGCGGTGATCCTGAAGGCGTTGATGGAGCGGACGAAGATCGACCCGTCGCGCGTCGACGATGTCGTCTTTTCGCAAGGCTATGGCAA
>JBIMKQ010000017.1:0-76212 GCA_051861185.1 Sphingopyxis sp. | reverse complement strand
GGTGACCTTTGCGTGCAAGCTCGCGATCGATTTCCGCCAGCAGTTCAAGCGCGACGTCGTGATCGACATGTGGTGCTATCGCCGCTTCGGCCACAACGAAGGCGACGAGCCGTCGTTCACGCAGCCGTTGATGTATGCGGTCATCCGTCAGCATCCGCCGGTATCGCAGTTGTGCGCCGCAAAGCTTGAGGCCGAGGGCGTGATTGACGCTGCGTGGGCCGATGCCCACCGCGCCGAATTCGTTGCGCGGCTCGAAGGCGATTTCGAAGCGGCGAAAAGCTACAAGCCGAACAAGGCCGACTGGTTCGCCGGGCGCTGGTCGGGGTTGCATGCCCCCGCCGATCCGGAAAACGCGCGCCGTAACATCTCGACAGGCGTCAGCGACAAATTGTTCGATTCGATCGGTCGTGTGATGACGACGATTCCGGGCGATCTCGACGTGCACAAGACGCTGCGGCGCGTGATCGATGCGCGCGGCGCGATGTTCGCCGACAAGAGCGACACCGAGGTGTTCGACTGGGCAACCGCCGAAAGCCTCGCGTTCGGTACCTTGCTCAGCGAGGGCTATCAGGTGCGCCTCTCGGGCCAGGATTCGGGCCGCGGCACGTTCAGCCAGCGTCACGCGGTCTGGGTCGACCAGAAGGACGAGCGCAAATATGTGCCTTTGACCACCGTGCCGCACGGCCGGTTCGAAGTGCTCGACAGCCCGCTGTCCGAATATGGCGTGCTTGGTTTCGAATATGGCTATGCGATGGCCGATCCGAAGAGCCTCGTGCTTTGGGAAGCGCAGTTCGGCGATTTCGCCAACGGTGCGCAGATCATGATCGACCAGTTTATCGCATCGGGCGAGGCCAAGTGGCTGCGCGCCAACGGTCTCGTGCTGCTGTTGCCGCACGGTTATGAAGGGCAGGGGCCCGAGCATAGCTCGGCGCGCCTCGAACGCTTCCTGCAACTGTGCGCTGGCGACAATATCCAGGTGTGCAATATCTCGACCCCGTCGAACTATTTCCACGTTCTGCGCCGCCAGATGCTGCGTCCGTTCCGCAAGCCGCTGATCATCATGACCCCGAAGTCACTGCTGCGCCACAAGCTGGCCGTATCGCAGCGTTCGGACTTTATCGGTGACGCGCATTTCCGCCGCATCATGTCGGACCGCACGCCGCCCGCCGACAAGGACGTCAAGCGCGTCGTCCTCTGTTCGGGCAAGGTCGGCTATGACCTGATGGAAGCGCGCGATGCCGCGGGCCTCACCGACACGACGGTCGTCCGCCTCGAGCAGATTTATCCCTTCCCGGGCGAACCGCTCAGCGTTCGTCTGAAGCGGATGCCGAACCTCGAAGAGGTGGTGTGGGCGCAGGAGGAACCGCGCAACAACGGCGCCTGGTTCTTCGTCAATGAACTGATCGAGGAGGCGCTGACTGATGCTGGCAAGAAGGGCATGCGTCCGCGTTATGCGGGCCGCGCTGCAGCGGCATCTCCCGCGACGGGCCTGATGAGCCGGCACCAGACCGAACAGTCGGCGCTTGTCGCCGATGCGCTCGGCCTGTCGGTCCGCGCCGAAATCCGCCGTACCAAGAATAAAGCCTGAGCCCAAAGCTTAAGCCCCGAAGGAACTGCACCTATGAGCACCGAAGTCAAAGTCCCCACGCTGGGCGAAAGCGTTACCGAAGCGACGATCGGCGAATGGCTGAAGAAGCCCGGCGAAGCGGTTGCGCTCGACGAGCCGATCGCGAGCCTTGAAACCGACAAGGTCGCGGTTGAGGTTCCTTCGCCCGTCGCGGGCGTGATGGGACAGCAGCTTGCCGCGGTCGGCGACACGGTCAATGTCGGCGCGGCGATCGCGACGATCGAGGCTGGCGGCGCTGCCGCTGCTCCCGCGCCTGCTGCCGCCCCCGCACCGGCCCCGGCGAAGGCCGAAGTGGCAGCTCCGGCGCCCGCAACCAGCGCGAATGAGGAAGCCGGTGACGGCGTCACGACCTTGTCGCCGGCGGTGCGCCGCCTCGTGCTCGAGCATGGCGTCGACCCCAGCAAGATCAAGGGCACCGGCAAGGACGGCCGCCTGACCAAGGAAGATGTGCTCGCCGCTGCCAGCGCTGCGCCCGATGTTGTGGCTGCTCCCGCCGCCGCCGCACCCGCTCCGGTCGCCAGCGGCACGCCAGGCCGCCACGAAGAGCGCGTCAAGATGACGCGCATGCGCCAGACGATCGCCAAGCGGCTGAAGTCGGCGCAGGATACCGCCGCGATGCTGACGACGTTCAACGACGTCGACATGTCGGCGGTGATGGCGACGCGCGACAAATATCGCGAAAGCTTTGAAAAGAAGCATGGCGTGCGTCTTGGCTTCATGAGCTTCTTCACCAAGGCGGTCGCGCTCGCTGCGCATGACATTCCCGCGGTCAACGCGCGGATCGACGGCGACGAAATCGTCTATCACGACTATCTCGATGTCTCGGTCGCGGTCAGCGCGCCGAACGGCCTGGTCGTCCCCGTGGTACGCAACGCCGACAGCCTGTCGTTCGCCGACATCGAAAAGGCGATCGCCGACCTTGGCAAACGCGCCAAGGACGGCACGCTGACGATCGATGACATGACCGGCGGCACCTTCACCATCTCGAACGGC
This sequence comes from Sphingopyxis sp., assembly GCA_051861185.1. GTDB lineage: Bacteria > Pseudomonadota > Alphaproteobacteria > Sphingomonadales > Sphingomonadaceae > Sphingopyxis. Next base: position 73,592 of record JBIMKQ010000017.1, on the reverse strand, counting down.
GGCGTGTTCGGCGGCTTGATGTCGACCCCGATCATCAATCCGCCGCAGTCGGCGGTGCTCGGCCTTCACCGCATCGAGGACCGTCCGGTCGTGCGCAACGGCGAGATCGTGATCCGTCCGATGATGTATCTCGCGATGAGCTATGACCATCGCCTGATCGACGGCCGCGAAGCGGTGACCTTCCTCAAGACGGTCAAGGAAGCGATCGAGGATCCGACGCGCCTGCTGATCGATCTTTGATCCGATGATCTCTCTGTCTGCCCGTCCGATTCTGGCCTTCGTTGCAATCGCCGCGCTGGCGGGCTGCAGCGAGGGCGAAAGCCGCATGCAAAAGGGCTTCGAGGACGGGCTCAAGACCAGCTTCGTCGAGAGCTTCGGCGAATCGTGCCGCACGGCGGCCGAAGGTAGCGGGGCGGCCGCAGACGTGGCTGCCAAGGTGTGCAAATGTACGGCCGACGAATTGATCAAGAAATATAGCGCATCGGAACTGATCGGTCTGTCGCCCGAAACGGCAGCGCCGGTTATGAAAGCATGCGCCGCGAAATCCGGGCTGCCCATTTGAGCGGATTCGCTCGTCCGGGTGCCAGGCAGAAAATTGAGGTAGATTGAACATGGCTGATTACGACTACGACGTCCTTGTCATCGGTTCGGGCCCCGGCGGTTATGTCGCGGCGATCCGTGCGGCGCAGCTGGGCCTGAAGACCGCGTGTGCCGAAGGGCGCGAGACGCTGGGCGGCACCTGCCTCAACGTCGGCTGCATCCCTTCGAAGGCGATGCTCCACGCGTCGGAATATTATGACGCCGCCGCGAATGGTGCGATGGCGAAGATGGGGATCGACGTGACCCCCAAGCTGAACCTGCCGGCGATGCACGGCCAGCGCATCGATGCGGTGAAAGGCCTGACCGGCGGCATCGAATTCCTGTTCAAGAAGAACAAGGTCGACTGGCTGAAGGGCTATGCGAATTTCACGTCGGCCGACACCGTCGAGGTCGCGGGCAAGGCCTATCGCGCCAAGAATATCATCATCGCGACGGGCTCGTCGGTCACCCCGCTGCCCGGCGTCGCGGTCGATAACGACAAGCAGATCATCGTCGATTCGACCGGCGCGCTGGAGCTTGCCAAGGTGCCGGAGCATATGGTCGTCATCGGCGGCGGCGTGATCGGGCTCGAACTCGGCAGCGTGTGGCGCCGCCTTGGCGCGAAGGTCACCTGCGTCGAGTTCCTCGACCAGATCCTGCCGGGCATGGACGCCGACGTCCGCAAGGATGCAAACCGTATCTTCAAGAAGCAGGGCATCGAATTCAAGCTGAAGACCAAGGTCACCAAGGCCGACGTCAAGGGCAAAAAGGCGGTGCTGACGCTCGAACCCGCCGCTGGCGGCGATGCCGAAACGCTCGAAGCCGATGTCGTGCTCGTGTCGATCGGGCGCCGTCCGAACACCGACGGGCTGGGTCTCGACAAGGCGGGGATCGCGGTCAACCAGCGTGGCCAGATCGAAACCGATCATGATTTCAGCACGCAGGTCCCCGGCATATGGGCAATCGGCGACGTTATCCCCGGCCCGATGCTTGCGCACAAGGCCGAGGATGAAGGCATCGCCTGCGCCGAGAATATCGCGGGGCTGACCGGCATCGTGAATCATGATGTCATTCCCAGCGTCGTCTACACGATGCCCGAAATCGCCGGTGTCGGCCTGACCGAAGAGCAGGCCAGGGAAAAGGGCGAGGTGAAGGTCGGCAAATTCCCGATGGCGGGCAACAGCCGCGCCAAGACCAACCACGAGCCCGACGGTTTCGTGAAGATCATTGCGGACGCCAAGACCGACCGCGTGCTGGGCGTGTGGTGCATTGCCAGCGTCGCCGGCACGATGATCGCGCAGGCCGCGCAGGCGATGGAATTTGGCGCGACGTCGGAAGATATCGCCTATACTTGTCACGCGCATCCGACGCACAGCGAAGCGATCAAGGAAGCCGCGATGGCGGTGACGGGCAAGCCGATCCACATCTGACGGCAATAACGGGGGAGAGAGATTATGGCGAAGCATTGGCTCTGGGTAGCGGCTTCGCTGACCCTCTCCCTCACCGCGACGGGCGCGCAGGCAGCTCCCGACCTGAATGCCGCCAACGCGCGGCTGACCGCGCTGCTCGACAAAAATTACCCGGCGCTCGATGCGCTGTACCGCGATCTGCACCAGAACCCCGAACTCGGGATGCAGGAGGTTCGCACCGCGGGCATATTGGCGCAGCATCTGCGTAAGGCGGGCTTCACTGTGACCGAGAAGGTCGGCGGCACCGGCGTCGTCGGCGTCCTGAAAAATGGCGAAGGCCCGACGATCCTGATCCGCGCCGACATGGACGCGCTGCCGATGGAGGAAAAGACCGGGCTTGCGTGGTCGAGCAAGGCGCGCGCGACCTATGAGGGCAAGGATGTGCCGGTCATGCACGCGTGCGGTCACGATACGCATGTCGCGTATCTCGTCGGCGTCGCGCAGGCTTTGAGCGCGATGCGCGACAGCTGGTCGGGCACCGTCGTGCTGATCGGCCAGCCCGCCGAGGAGATATTGAAGGGCGCGAAAGCCATGCTCGATGACGGGCTGCTGACGCGCTTTCCGAAACCCGATTACGGTTTTGCGGCGCATGTGTTGAACGGGCCGGCCGGGACGATCGGGATCAAGGCTGGCACCGCCTTCTCTGCCTCCGACAGCTATTCGATCACCTTCCACGGCCGCGGCGGACATGGTTCGATGCCGTCGGCGGCGCTCGACCCGATTCCGATCGCGGCGCGCTTTGTGACTGATGTGCAGACGGTGATCAGCCGCGAAAAGGATCCCTATGCCTTCGGCGTGTTGACGATCGGCGCGATCAACGCGGGCAGCGCACCCAACATCATCCCCGACAGCGCCGAGGTGAAGGTCAACATCCGCTCGCTGACTCCCGAGGTGCGCCAGCTGCTGCGCTCGGGCGCCGAGCGGTCGGCGAAGGCGGCGGCGATGATGGGCAACGCGCCCGAACCGACGATCACCTATCTGACCGGCACCGCGAGCCTCGTGAACAACGAGTCGATGGCGGCGAATGGTTTCGCCATCTTGAAGCCGGTATTCGGCGAACGCCTGCTCTTCGCGCCGGCCAGCGGGGCGCCGGTGCCCGCGAGCGAAGATTATTCGGAATTCGTCGACGCGGGCATCCCGTCGCTCTATTTCGCGATCGGCGGCTACGACCCCGCGGTCCTCGCCGACCTGAAGGCGAAGGGCCAGCCGGTGCCCACGAATCATTCGCCCTTCTTCGCTCCGACCGCCGAACCTACAATCCGCAATGCCGTGTCGGCAATCGTCCTGTCGGTCATCGGCGGTGTGCGGCCGGGCAACCGGTAAAGCCCGATGTTCGATATCGACAATGCGCTGATCGTCCGGCTGCTCGACCTTGTCGGGATCGGCGTCTTCGCCTTGTCGGGCGCGTTGATGGCGGTACGGCTGCGTCAGACGCTGGTCACCGCGTGCTTCTTTGCATTGGTGACCGGCGTTGGCGGCGGCAGCGTTCGGGACCTTCTGATCGGTGCGCCCGTCTTCTGGGTGCAGGACGGCGCGATTGCTGCGGTGTGCATCGCAATCGCGCTGATCGTCTGGATGACCCCCGAACGCTGGTGGCAGGGGCAATTGCTCGAATGGGCCGATGCCGTGGGCCTTGCCGCCTATGCCGTGTTCGGCACGGCGAAAGCGATGGCGTGGGGCGTGCCGCCCGTGCCGGCGATGCTGATGGGCGTGATTACCGGCTGCGTCGGCGGCACGATCCGCGACATCCTCGCCGGGGTACCGTCGATCATCGTGCGGCCCGAAATCTATGTTACCGCGGCCGCGCTCGCGTCGGGGTTGTTTGTTCTCCTGCTCTGGCTCGGCGTCGGGACGCCGATCGCGGCGGTGACGGGCGCGGTCGCGGGGTTCATCCTGCGCGGCGCCGCAATCCGCTGGTCGCTTGCGCTTCCCGCCTACCGCGACCCCAAAAGCGGATAGACCCAAAAAGCGGACAGGCTTGCCAAATTGCGAAACTCTGTCAGTTTCGCCTTATGAACAGTGATGTCAGCACCATCGCCCAGCGGGTGCGCGATCAGGCGCGCGCCTTGCCCGACCTGTTCGGCCGCTTCGATTTCGACAAGGCGCCCGAGCGCTGGGCGCCCGAGGCCGACGCGGTGAGCGAACTCAGCCGCGTCCGCAGCATCGACCGCGCGGCCTATCTTGATGACCCCGATCTGCTCGCGCGCATCCGCGAATATACGATGCTCGGCGACGTGACGGGCGACGCCTATGCTGCGCTGATGCCGCGGCTTGGTTTCCAGCAGACGGTCGCGATGCTGGTCGAGGCGTGCGACAAGGGCATCGAGGCCGTCGACGATGCGCCGCCCGAACTCGCGGCGCTGATCCGCGAGATGGAGCAGAAGCCCGAGTGGCTCGACATGGAGCTGGTCGAGGAGGGCGCGGCGTATGAACGCAATGCCACCGCGAACCTGTCGCCATTCCTGATCCGCGGCGCGTTTATCGCGACCTTCCTTAACAAATATTCGGCGCTACCCATGGCGCTGACGGGGACGCTCGGTCAGGCGACCGCAGCGCGGCGGGTCAAGGAAACCGCGACCTTTTTTGCCACGACCGCGCTTCCCGGTGCGCTCGACCGCTTCGGGCCGGGGTTCAAGGCCGCGGCGATGGTGCGGCTGATGCATTCGATGGTGCGCGTCAATGTGCTGTCGCGCCCCGGCATGTGGGATGTCGAAACCTATGGCATGCCGATCCCGCAGCTCGACCAGATGCCGGCCGGGCTGATCCCCGTCTATTTCCTGTCGCAGGAAGTGCTGGCGAAGGGCCGCAGCAACTTCACCCGGCTCGAGCGTGCGCGTGTCGAGCTGGCGCGCTATCGCTGCTACCTGCTCGGGCTGCCCGAGGATCTGCTGGCAGACACGCCGCAGGAGATCGTCCGCATCTGGCGCACGCGCAGCGCGACGCTGCGTTATGAATATGACGACCAGGTCTGCGGCGGGCTGCTGCGCGCCACGATGGACGCGGAACTGTCGAAGGACATGTCGCCGAAGGGACAGGTGAAGCGCCGGCTCGAGCATTCGGTCAGCCGCGTATTCTTCGTGAAGGCCTTCCTCGCCGGCGACGAGGAACGCGCAGCGACTGTCGGCGTGCCGGTGCGGCGGCGCGACCATCTGATTTATGGCGCGACGATGCTCGGGATCGCAGGGCGCATGGCCGCCTATCGCGTCGCCTCGCGGCTGCCCGTCGTCCGCCACCTTGCCGACCGCCGTCTCGTGCGCCGGATCGAGCGCCAGCTCGATGGGTATGGCCGCGCCGAATTCACTTCGAACGCCGCAAACTACAAACCCGCCACCGCGGGTTGATCCAACCTCAATCCAAGGGATTCCCATGCAGACCGAACAGGCGACCGTTAATGGCATCAGCATCACTTATGAAGACAAGGGAGCGAAGGACGCCCCGGTCATTCTGTTGGTGATGGGGCTGGGCGGCCAGCTCACCTTGTGGCCCGACGAGTTCGTCGACGCGCTGAACGAACGCGGCTTTCGCACCATCCGCTACGACAATCGCGACGTCGGCCTCTCTACGCGGTTCGATTCCGCAGGCGTACCGAACGTTAAATGGATGATCGTCAAATCGGTGATCGGGCTGCCTATCCGGCCCGCCTACACGCTTGCGGACATGGCGGCGGACGGCATCGGCTTGCTCGACCATCTGGGCATCGACCGCGCGCATATCGTCGGCGTGTCGATGGGCGGGATGATCTCTCAGCATATCGCTGCGCGCTATCCGCAGCATGTGCTGTCGTTGACCTCGGTGATGTCGACCACGGGCAACCGCCGCCTGCCACGCGCCAAGAAGGAGGCGATGCAGGTGCTCGCCAACCGGCCGATGAATGGCGACAAGGAAGCGCTGATCGCTTATTCGGTGGGCGCCGCGCGGGTGATCGGCAGCCCGGGCTATCCGTCGGCCGAAGACCGGCTGCAGCGCCGCGTCCGCGCCGACTTCGAGCGCGGCTGGTATCCGCAGGGCGTGGCGCGTCAGATGGCTGCGATCGTTGCCGATGGCGACCGGCGGGTTTTGCTCAAGGACATCAAGGCGCCGACGCTCGTCATCCATGGCGAGGACGACCCGCTGGTACCGCTTCCGGGTGGGCGCGACACGGCGGAGAATATCGCAGGCGCGCGGCTGTTGACGATCCCCGGCATGGGGCATGATCTGCCGCTCGCGCTCGTCGACACGATGGCCGATGCGATTGCGGAGCACGCGAAACAGGTTGCCGTCGCGGCGTAATCCTCCCCTCCCGCAAGCGGGAGGGGGACATCATTTCAACAACAATGCCATCGTCGCGAAGAACCCCGTCGCCTCGGCCTTGCCCGAACGCGGGATGGCGGGGAGGTAGGCGCGGCAGTCGAGGCACGATGCCTGCACCGACCCCGCCTGTGTCAGCATTGTCATATCCTGCAACAGGCGCCGTTCGGTCAGCTGGCGGTTCATTGCGGCGATGCCGAACCAGCCGCGCGGCAACGCTGCGGTTTCTTTCTCGGCGCCCGACCAGCTTGCGAGCATCTTCGAAAACTCGCTCGGCTCGTCCTCGAAATATCTGGCATGGAAATCGCCGTCGACCTTGGCGAGCTTGGCCGCTGCCGCCAGCGCGTCGGGGAGGCCGCCGAACTGGTCGATCAGCCCGATCTGCCGTGCGGTGCCGCCCGCCCATACGCGCCCTTCGGCTATCGTGCGGATTTTCTCGATCGGCTGCTTGCGGCTTTTTGCGACGAGGCCGGTGAAGCGGCCATAAATGTCCTCGACGCTGGCCTGCGCCAGCGCGTTGAACTCGTCGTTGACGCCGCCGAACACGTCGGGCTGCCCCGACAGCGGGGTCGTGGCGATGCCGTCGGCGTTGACGCCGATCTTGGCGAGTGCCTGATCGAAGCTGGGCAGGATGCCGAACACGCCGATCGATCCGGTAATCGTCTCGGGCTCGGCAAAGATGCGGTCAGCGGGGGTCGCGACCCAATAGCCGCCCGATGCCGCGACATTTGCCATCGACACGACGATTGGCAGCTTCTTTGCCTTGGCGGCGAGCAGCGCCTGGCGGATTTCTTCGGACGCGAGCACCGAGCCGCCGGGCGAATCGACGCGGAGCACGATCGCCTTGATGCTGCTGTCGGCCGCGGCGTCGAGGATATGCTGGGCGATGGTTTCGCCGCCCGCGACGCCGGTCGGGGCTTCGCCGTCGACGATTTCGCCGACGATCGGAACGACCGCGATGGCGAGGCCCTTTTGCTCGGGCGGATTGGCGGCGACCCAGTTTTCGAGCGGGATCGCGTTATATTCCCACGGCTTGCTGTCGTCGGCCGCGCCGCTGATGTCGGCAACGCGGCTGTTGAACGCCATGCGGCTGCCGAGCTTGTCGATCAGACCCGCGTCGAGCGACGCTTTCGACAGGTCGTTGCCCGCGGCGCGCACGGCGCCGGCGGTGTCGGCGATATAGGTATCGACCCTGGCCGCGGGCCGCGCCTTCTTCACGTCGGTCAGCCAGTTTTCCCACAGGACGCTGGCATAGGCGAGATCGGCTTCCTTCGCTTCGGGCGACTGGTCGGAGCGCAGGAAAGGTTCGACCGCGCTTTTGAAGGTGCCGACGCGATAGATATGCGCGGTGATGCCGAGCCGGTCCATCAGCCCCTTGTAGTAAAGGCGCGATCCGCCGGGTCCCGCGATCGCAACACCGCCGATATTGTCGGCCCAGACTTCGCTGGCGTGCGCGGCGACCTGATAGCTGTCGGTGGTGTAGGCGGTGGCAAAGGCGAGCACGGGCTTCTTTTTCGCGCGCACCTTGTCGACCGCCGCGCCGATTTCGGCGAGCGAGACCTGTCCGCCGCCGAGAAAGCGGTCGAGGTCGAGAACGACCGAGGTCACGCGCTTGTCGACCGCCGCAGTTTCGAGGGCATGGACAACGTCGCGGACGCGAATTTCCTTGATCTGTGCCCCGCCCGACAGTGCGGCGAGCGGATCGACCTCCGATGGCTGCTCGCTGACGATGCCGTCGAGTTCGACCAGCAGTGCGCCTTGGCTGACCGGAAGACCGGCGTTGGGGCGTCCGGCGAGCAGGCCGAACAAGGCGACAAAGAAGAGCAGCAGGAAGATCAGCGCGAGCGCATCCTTGATCCCGACGAGCAGGTTCCAGACCTTGCGCGGAAAGCTTGTGGCCGACCTGGGCTTGTCCTCACCCGGCAGCGGCCGGCGCACGGGAATGGCCCAGGGGCCGGCGGGATCATTGGGCGTGTTTGCGGTGGTATCGGTCATGCCCGCGAACCTAGGGATGCGCCTCGCCCTTGGCAATGCACGCTTCGACGGGCGGGCCATGCCATCGCATCGACGGCGTCAGAGCCAGCCTTCGCGGCGATACCAGCGCACCGTCTCGGCCAGCGCGTCGTCGGTGTCGCGCTCGGCGCGCCACAGGTCCGCGGGGGGGCGGGCGCCGTTGGTTGCGACCCAATCGGGATGGGCGATATAGCGAGCACGGTCGGGGGTCAGCTTGGCGCGGCTGCGGCGGACGAGCTGGTCGAGGCGCCCGCCGGCCTTGAGCAGCAAGGCGGGGGTAGCGACCGTCGACAGGCGGTGCCGTCCGACGGCGCGTCCGACCGCGCGGGCAAAACCGCGATGCGACCAACCGGTCGGTTTGCCGTCGTCGGGTTCATAAACCTGGCCGATGCTTGCACCGCGGTCGCCGGCAAGCGCGACGAGCAGCCGCGCGAGTTCGTCGACATAGATCGCCGACATGCGCCCGCTCGGCACCAGCGCAATCCCGCGCCGTGCCATGCGGAACAGGTCGAGCATTTCGGTATCGCCGGGGCCGAACACCGCGGGCGGGCGGACGATCGTCCAGTCGAGACCGCTGTCCCGCACGACGATTTCGGCGCGTTCCTTCGACCAGCCATAGTTGGAGATGCCGGGTTCGCGCGCCGCGAGCGATGAAACATGGATGAAACGCGCGATGCCCGCACCGCGCGCGGCCGCCACGACATTGCTGGTTGCGGTTGCGTTGCCCGCCTCGAACGCGGCGCGGGTCGGGACGTTGACCACGCCTGCGACGTGCATGATGACATCGACGCCCGCCGCCATTTCGGCGAGGCTGTCGGGCTGGTCGAGCGCGCCCATGATCCAAGTCACGCCTTCGCGTTCAGGCTGCGGTCGGCGGGTGAGGGCGCGGACGTGCCAGCCGGCTGCGACCGCATCGCGCATCGTCGCGCCGCCCACGAAGCCGGTTGCGCCCGTCATCGCCAAGACGCGTTGGGCAGCGACCCGCCGGGTCACAACAGCACCATATGGTCGCGGTGGACCATCGCGCTCCTCGGCGCGTAGCCGAGCGCGGCTTCCTGCGCATCGCGGCCAAGGCCGGCGATGCTCGCGGCGTCAGCGCCGGGATATTCGGACAGGCCGCGCGCGACGACGACGCCGTCGGGGCCGCTTATGTCAAGCACGTCGCCGCGCGCGAAGGAGCCCGACACGATGTTGACCCCGGCGGCAAGCAGACTCGCCCCGCCGCGCAGCGCCCGTACGGCGCCCGCATCGATCGTCAACCGGCCCTTGGCGGTCAGCCCGCCGGCGAGCCACGCCTTGCGCGCGCTCGCGCCTTTCTCGGCGGCGAACAATGTGTGCCGCGCCGCGGTCGAAAGCGGCCGGTCGATGCGTCCCGACGCGATGGCCAGATGCGCGCCCGCGGCGTTGGCGATGCGCGCCGCGGCGATTTTCGAGACCATGCCGCCCGATCCCATGCCCGACGCCGAACCGGTGTCGGCCATCGCCTCGATCGCAGCGTCGATGCGCTCGACGCGCGCGATATGGACCGCGCCGTCCTGCACCGGGTTGCGATCGTAGAGACCGTCGATGTCCGAAAGCAGGATGACGCCGCCCGCTGCGGCAGCTTGGGCGACCCGGGCGGCGAGGCGGTCGTTGTCGCCGAAGCGGATTTCCTCGGTCGCGACGCTGTCATTCTCGTTGATGATCGGCACGACCCCAAGCGACAGCAAGCGGTCGAGCGTTGCGGCGGCGTTAAGATAGCGGCGACGATGTTCGAGATCGTCGAGCGTCACCAGCATCTGCGCCGCGGTCAGCCCCTCGGCGCCCAGCACATCGGCCCAGACCTGCGACAGGGCGATTTGTCCGGTCGCCGCGGCCGCCTGCGCGTCTTCCAGCGTCCCGCGGCCGCCCTTTGCCAGCCCCAGTCGCCGTGCGCCGAGCGCGATCGCTCCCGAAGAGACCACCGCAACCTGCTGCCCCGCGCGCGTTCGCTCGGCAATGTCGGCGGCAATCCCCACGAGCCAGTCGCGCCGCACCGCGCCATCCGGATCGACGAGCAATGCCGATCCGATCTTGACGATCAGCCGGGGACAGGAGGAGGGCGCGAACAACATATGGCCGCCGATAGCGCGGGGCGGTCGTCACGCCAATGCCTAGCTTGGTGCCCGGCGGTGAATGCGAGATCGCCGCTCTGCTCAGCCTTCGGCCGAGTGACAGACGAATTCGACCAGTCGTCCATCGGGATCACGGGCATAGCCGGCATAATAATGCGGGTGGATGTGCGGTGCCAGCGCCGGGGCGCGGTCCTGTTGGCCGCCGTTCCCGTCCGATCGCAGGAAGGCATCCCGCACGAGCGCGCGCGTCGGCGCGCCAAAGGCATAATGGACATCGATCGACGGATCGCCGTCAACGAGCCAGAAATCGAGCCGGCCTTCGTGGCCGAAACCTTTGGTTGGTCCATCGACGACAAGGTAATAGCCGATCGGAGCGAGAACGGTGCGATAGAAGGCGACGCAATCGTCCATGCGGCGCGTGCGGATTTCGAGATGGTCGAGCATAAATCTTTCCGGGTGAGGATTGGGAAGGGGCAGTTTAGCGGGCGTTGCCGACCATTTTCCGCGTTGGCGGGCATCAAATTGCGGGCAATCGTCGAAAAATGCCTCTATCCTGCTGGATATGGCCGCGACCGACCTCGACCGCTTCGACCGGCAATTGCTGGCCGCGATGCAATGGGATGCGACCGCGACGTCCGAAAAGCTTGCGGAGACGATTGCCCTGTCGCCCTCGGCGATCCAGCGTCGGTTGCGGCGGCTCCGCGATCTGGGCGTTATCATCCGCGAGACCGCCATCGTCGACCCCCGCTTCGTCGGCAATCCGACCTTGTTCGTCGTCGCGCTTCAGGTCGAACGCGAACGCCCCGAATTGCTGGCGCAACTCCGTCGCTGGCTCCTCGCGGAAGAGCATGTCCAGCAGGCTTTTTATGTGACGGGTGAGGCCGATTTTATCCTGATCGTTACCGCGCCGAGCACGGAGGATTATGATGCGTTGATGACGCGGCTGGTCAGTGAAAATGCCAATGTCCGGCGCTTCACCACCAACGTCGCGCTCGGCGTGGTCAAAAGAGGGGTGATGATTCCGATCGCCGAAGATTGAATCGGTTGCGGGAAATCCGCTGGGTGCCCGCCAGCATCGCCCAAATTCGGCGCGATGCCATCCCGAAACGCGGCCTGTCATTCCAGACCGATGATAAAATCGCGGCATGGAACAGATACCTGCGCATCTCGATGAATTGATGACTGACCGGCCCACGTCGCTCATCGACCTGCCATTGCTCGCCGAGCGATGCGGTGTCGCAAAAATATGGGCGAAGCTGGAAAACGAAAGACCGCTTGGCAATTTCAAGTCGCTGGGCGGTGCGCACGCCGCGCTGTGGGCGCTTGCCACAGCGACGGGACATGATGATGTCCCGGCCTTTCTGGCCCTGCTGCCGATGCCGCTGCCCACCCTGATTTGCGCAAGCGACGGCAACCACGGTCTCGCAGTCGCCGCCGCCGCCCGCCGCGTCGGAGCGCCCGCCCGCATCTATCTTCCCGCAGCGGTGGACGGAGCCCGGGCGGCACGGATCGCTGCGATGGGGGCCACGATCGTCCGTATCGAAGGAACCTATGACGCCGCGGTCGCCGCAGCGGCCGCGGCGAGCGACGGTGTGCAAACTCTGCTCGTCGCCGACACCTCCGACCGCATCGATGACCCGGTCGTCGCCAGGGTGATGGAGGGATATGGACGGATCGCAGCGGAAATTCGCGGTCAACTGCGCGCCAATCACGCCGCTTATCCTACCCACGCCTTTATACAGGCGGGCGTTGGCGGGCTGGCGGCCGCGATGGCCGAAGGGCTCGCTCCGCACGCAGAGGGCGTCTGCCAATTGGTCACGGTCGAGCCGCAATCAGCGCCGTGCGTCGAACGTGCGCTGCGAAATGGCTCGCCGGTCCTCGTGCCCGGTGCGCTCGAAACCGCCGCCGAAATGCTGTCCTGCGGACTCGCATCGGCGCCCGCCGTTGTCACATTGCTTCGATACGGCGCGGTACCGCTGCTGGTCGACGAAGACATATCCGAGGAAGCGGTCGAAGGGCTGGATCGAGCGGGCGGTCCCCGGACTACCCCGTCGGGTGCAACGGGCCTGGCCGGGCTTCTCCATGCTTCGCGGGACCGCGAGGCACGGGCGCGGCTCAAGCTCGATCGTCAATCCCGCGTCCTGCTTGTCGTAACCGAGGGCGTCTGAGAAGCCGGTCTATTGCTTCACCGGTCTCCGCCGAAGGTATAGCTGAGCGCCAATCCCGCCGAGGGCTGATTGCGCGATCCGAGTTCGCGCGTAACGGGCGAGTCTGCGGCGTCGCCAACGAGCCGGTCATAGCGACCATAGACGGCGATGCCCCAGTTGTTTCCCAGCATGCGGTGGTAGCCCGCGGTGACGCCGACCGACTGGATGCCGCCGCCGGCATCGAAAGCGGGCAGGCCCGACGATGCCGCCGCGGCAGGCGTCACGCCGAAATAGGCATTTGTGTATTTGGCGTCGCCGAGCGTCACGCGCGGGCCGATAGAAAAGAGCCAGTCGTCGCCCTTTCGCGCGACATAGTCGGCGCTGACCTCGCCGATCCATCCCTTGTGGCCGCTCAGCCCCTTGCGTCCTTCGAGACGCACGCGGAGTTCGGGGGTCAGATGGACCTGTCCGAACGCGCCGGCCTCGACCGACAGGCCGACCTTGGGCAGGTCGGCGCCGATATCGGATGCCTTGCGCTTGCCAATGAAGCCGAAGGCGGGGCCGAAAGCGAAATTGCCTGAACGGAGCAGCGGCGAACCGAAGCTTTCGTCGGGCGCTTCGAACGCGAATTCGCTGTCGCGGGTGCGCGAGACGTCGATGTAGGGACCGACGCTGACCTTGTCGGCGCCCGGCCATGACGGTGATAGTTGCGGGCCGAGGATAACGCGGGTGCGTTTCTCGCCACCGCCTTCGTTTTCTTGCGAATATGCCGGAATCGAAGCCAAAACGAGAAATGGGGAAGCATAGAGGAGCAGGCTGGGAGCATTTCGGCGATCGGCCATCAGTTATTCCTTGTTGTTCCCGGATAAAGCGCCCGCCAGACGCATTCGTTCCTAGATCGGCGACCAGTCGGTGCTTTCTTCGCCGTCGCTATCGTCTCCGCCCGGGGCCGCCTTGCGCTTTTCGGGACCAATGATCTCGAGCAGCTTGTCGAGTATTGCGGGTACGCCCGCGCCGCTGGCACCCGACAGCGCCATCACGGGATGACCGCTTGCTTCGGCAAGTTCGGCCGATAGCGCGGCGACCAGTTCGTCGTCGAGCGTGTCGATCTTGTTGAGCGCGACGATGACCGGCTTGTCGACGAGTTCGGCGCCATATGCCTCCAGTTCGTCGCGCACGATGCGATAACTGGTTGCGACATCTGCGTCATTCGCATCGACGAGGTGCAGCAACACGCGGCAGCGTTCGATATGGCCAAGGAAGCGGTCGCCGACCCCGGCCCCGTCCGCTGCGCCCTCGATCAGGCCCGGAATGTCGGCGACGACAAACTCATGCCCCTTGTGGCTGACGACCCCAAGCTGGGGGCGCAGCGTGGTGAAGGCATAGGCGCCGACCTTGGCCTGCGCGTTGGTCACGCCGTTGATGAAGGTCGACTTGCCCGCGTTGGGCAGGCCGACAAGGCCTGCATCGGCGAGCAGTTTCAGCCGCAGCCACACCCACAATTCTTCGCCGGGCCAACCCGGACCGTGCTGGCGCGGCGCGCGGTTGGTCGATGTTTTATAGCTGGCATTGCCGCGGCCGCCATCGCCGCCGCGCAGGAAGACGATCTGCTCGCCCTCTTTGGTCAGGTCGGCGAGCAGGCTGCGATCTTCGTCATCGTCGAGGATCTGGGTGCCGATCGGCACCTGGATGACCAGATCGGGGCCGCCCGCGCCGGTGCGGTCGCGGCCCGCGCCGGGGGTGCCGCGCTTCGCCTTGAAATGCTGAGTATAGCGAAAGTCGATCAGCGTGTTGAGACCCGCGACCGCTTCGAAAATGATATCGCCGCCCTTGCCGCCATTGCCGCCGTCGGGGCCGCCATATTCGACATATTTCTCACGCCGGAAACTGACGGCGCCGGGGCCGCCGTCGCCGGACTTGATGTAAATCTTGGCTTGGTCGAGGAAATGCATGGCGGGGCCTTTAGGGCGGAGAATGGAAATTAAACCTCTGAACCCGCTCGTGTCGAGCGAAGTCGAGACACCCCGCAGCACAGCGTTAAGCCGAGGGGCATCTCGACTTCGCTCGATGCGAACGGAGAGAGGGGATGCGCGCCTCTAACGGGTGCGACACAAAATTACCAGCCCCTAGCCCTGCGGCTTGCCACCATGCTCGGCCCAGAATTTGGCGATACGTCCGGTGATGAGTTCGGTCGCGAGAACCCGCGAGGTGTCGCGCGGCAAGCCGAGCGCCTCGGCCATCGGTCCGCCGAGCTGCGCGTCGCCCAATGCCATCAGCACCAGCGCGAGCGTATCTTCGTGCATCAGCCGCTTTTCAAGCGCGTCGGGCGACATGCCGTCGATCAGCTTGTGGATCGCATCGACGATCGGGTCGAGCGCGTCGTCATTGCCCGTCGCCGCCATCCACGTCGCAAGCGCGCCGGCGCCACCCTCGTTGAAGGCGTCGAAGGCGAGATCGACGATCTCGCGCACATTGCGCTCGCCGGGTGGCGATTCGGCCATCTTCTTGCCGATCGTCGCGCACACGGTTTCGGCCTGATAGGCCGCGAGCGCCTTTTGCAGCCCGGCGGCGCTGCCGAAATGGTGGAGCAGGTTCGCATGGGTGCGGTCGATGCGGCCCGCGACGGCTTTCAGCGTCACCGCGGCGGGGCCCATCTCGATCAGGATATGGCGCGCCGCCTCGAGCGCGGCCGAACGGCTTTCCTCGGGACTCAGGCGTTTCTTCACTATTGACATATATGTAAGTAAACCCTATTTCCGACCCCAACGCCCCTTTTCGACGGTATGAGCCATATGTCCAGCCTTTCCCAATCGCCGACCCCGCAGGATCTGTCGATCACGCCGCGCGACATGCGCTTTGGCCGTGACGACAAACAGGGCCGCTGGTGGCTGAACGGCGATCCGATCGCATCGGCGTTCCACACTGCGCTGTCGGTCACCTTCCCGCGCGGCGAGGCGATGTTCATCGAGGCGGTGAAGGCACACCGCGACGGGGTCGACGACAAATTGGGCCGTGAAATTCGGGCTTTCACGCAGCAGGAAGTGATCCACAGCCGCGAGCATGTCGTTTTCAACAAGAAGGCGGCAGAGGCGGGTTACGACCTGTGCGAGCTCGAAGCCGATGTGAACCAGGTTCTCGACCTCATCAAAACGCGCCCGCAGATCGTCAACCTGATGGCGACGATCGCGCTCGAACATTATACCGCGATGATGGCGGCGGTGATGCTGCGCGACGACAGCATGTACGAAGGCGCCGAACCCGAATGGGCCGCGCTGTGGAAATGGCACGCGATCGAGGAAATCGAGCATAAGGGTGTCGCCTACGACACCTGGCTGCATGCGACGAAGGACTGGAGCCGGTTCCGCCGCTGGCGCGCCAAGTCGCTGATGATGATCCTCGTCACCACGCGTTTCTGGCCGAAGCGGGTGAAGGGGATGAAGGCGCTGCTGAAGCAGGATGGTCTGACCGGCTGGCGCATCACGGCGCGTATCTGGTGGTATCTGCTCGGCACGCCGGGCATCTTGCGCCGTAGTTTCCTGCCGTGGCTCAGCTATTTCATGCCGGGATTTCACCCGTGGAACCATGACGACCGTGCGCTGATCAAAAAATATGAAAGCGACTATGCCGCCGCGATCATGCCGGCGCATTCATCGGCACCCGAACGGATCGCCGCAGCCGCCTGATCTTTCTTCTCCGCGGTTGCGGGGGTCCAGAGCGGTTCTCTCTCCCCGACTCCGGGCCTCCTCATCCGCGAAGAAGACGCCTCAATGTTGCTGGACGCCGCGGATGCTGTCCCATATTCCTCCATTTGTGGAGGGGACCATGCAACCACAGATGACCGCGGCCGAAGTCACGCAGTTCGAACTGCAGCTGGCGGGGCTCGACTCCTTGCTCGAATTCGGCTGCGGCGGAAGTACGCTGGTCGCGGCGCGGCAGGTGCGCCGTATCGTCGGTGTCGACAGCGACCCGGCCTGGCTGGGCAAGGTTCAGACAGATATCGCGCGCGAGGCCGTCGAATTCACGCCCTTTCACGCCGATATCGGACCCGTTGGCGAATGGGGGTATCCCACCGATGAAAAGCGGATCCGCGACTGGCCGCGCTATCACACCGAAATCTGGCGGAGCCTGAACGGCAGTCCCGATGCCGTGCTGATCGATGGGCGCTTCCGCGTCGCTTGCCTGTTGCAGTCGATCATCCACTGCAAGCCCGACTGCGTTTTCCTGTTCCACGATTTTCAGGATCGCCCCCATTATCATGTCGTGCTCAAACATGTCGATGTGCTCGCGCGCGTCGACACGTTGGCGGTGCTGCGCGCGAAGCAGCAGGTCGACGGCAAAGCGGTGCTGCACGATCTGTTCGACCATTATCTGATCCCCGATTGACCGGCCGCACGCGCTTCGGCACACCCGCCCGATGTTCACATCGCCTCCCGTCATCGAAACCGACCGCCTGCGTCTGCGTCCGGGCCGCCTGTCGGACAAGGACGTCCACATCACCATGTGGGCCGACGAACGCGTCACGCGCTTCATCGGCGGCGAATCGCGCGCACCCGATGTCAGTTGGGGCAAGTTTCTGAGTTCCGCCGGATTATGGCCGGTGATGGGCTTTGGTTATTGGGTATTCGCCGACAAGGAGAGCGACGCGCTCGTCGGCATGGGCGGCCTTAGCTATTTCTGCCGCGGGATTCCCGAACTCGAAGGCGTGCCCGAAGCCGGCTGGGCGTTCGACGCGGACCATTGGGGCGCGGGCTATGCGACCGAGGCGATGCGTGCGGCGCTCGGCTGGGCCGATGCAAATCTGGACGCAAGCGAGGTGCGTTGCATCATCGACCTTGGAAATGACGCGTCCGAACGCGTGGCGGCGAAGCTTGGCTTTCGCCGCATCGGCGAGAGCGATGCCTTAGGCCATGTGGTCGCGATCTATTCGCGGCCGAAGGGCGGTTAGGCCGCTTCGACCACAAGCAGGCCGCCGTCGGCGCTGACGACGCGGACTTTTGCGCCTTCGGCGATGTCGGGACCGCGCACGGGCCATTCGCCATCGCCGACCTTGGCGCGGCCGCGGCCGTCCTCGATCGCCTTGGTCACCGTCAACACTTCACCGATCAGCCGCCCGCCGCGCTGGTTGAGATGCGGATCGGCCGTGGTGATCGGGTTCGCTTTCAGCCAACGGCGCGCGCCGTACAGCGCGATGAAAGACAGTATGGCGAAGATGCCGAGCTGCAAAGGGATGCTCAGCGGGACGACCCATGCGATCGCGCCGGTGACGATCGCCGCAGCGCCCAGCCAGATCAGGAAGAAACCGGGCGCGACGATTTCGGCCGCCGCGAGCAGCACGCCGAGCGATAACCACGCCCAATGCGGGTCCATATTGGTCAGCCAGTCGGACATGTCAGGCTCCTGCCTTGCGTTCGAATGCGTCCTTTGCGAGCTCGCCGATGCCGCCGAGCGTGCCGATCAGCTGCGTCGCCTCGACCGGGAACAGGATCGTCTTGCTGTTCGGGCTGGTCGCGAACTGGCTGACCGCCTCGACATATTTCTGCGCGATGAAATAGTTGATCGCCTGTGCGTTGCCGCCGGCGATCGCGTCGGAGACCATCTGTGTCGCCTTGGCTTCGGCCTCGGCCTCGCGTTCGCGCGCTTCAGCGTCGCGGAAGGCGGCTTCGCGGCGGCCCTCGGCCTGCAGGATCTGGCCCTGCTTCTCGCCCTCAGCGCGCAGGATTTCCGATGCGCGCATACCTTCGGCTTCCAGGATGTTGGCGCGCTTTTCGCGCTCGGCCTTCATCTGCCGCGCCATTGCGTTCGAAATATCGGCCGGCGGACGGATGTCCTTGATCTCGACGCGGGTGATCTTGACTCCCCACGGCGACGTCGCTTCGTCGACCACGACCAACAGGCGTGCGTTGATATGGTCGCGCTTCGACAGCGTCTCGTCGAGGTCCATCGACCCCATCACGGTGCGCAGGTTCGTGGTCGTCAGGTTCATGATCGCGAGATAAAGGTCGCTGACTTCATACGCGGCCTTGGCGGCGTCGAGGACCTGGAAAAAGACGACGCCGTCGACGGCGACCATCGCATTGTCCTTGGTGATGATTTCCTGGCCCGGAATGTCGAGCACCTGTTCCATCATGTTCACCTTGCGGCCGACACGGTCGAAGATCGGCATGATGAAGTTCAGCCCGGGCTGCGCGGTGTGCGTGTAGCGGCCGAAGCGTTCGATCGTATAGGCAAAGCCTTGCTTCACGGGCGTCAGTGCCCACAGCAGGAACACCAGCGCCAAAACCACCAGTGCAAGTGCGAATTCCATCGATCATCCCCTATGCAAAATTGCGCCTTTGCAAGCCCTCTTCCTTATTGCGGCAATGGCGGGGTTGCGCCACAGAAAAGCGCATGACCCCAGATGACTATCCGCCCCGCTCGCTGCTCTATGTCCCCGGCTCGAACGCGCGCGCGCTCGAAAAGGCGGGCGGGCTCGCCGCCGACATGTTGATCATCGATCTGGAGGATGCGGTGCCCGCCGACCGCAAGATCGAGGCTCGCGCTGCGATGCGCGCGGCGGTCATCGCGGGCTTTGCGGGCAAGCGTGTGGCGGTGCGGGTCAATGCGACGGGCACAGCCGGACAGGCGGACGATATTGCGGCGCTCGACGGGCTGACGCTCGACGCCGTGGTGCTGCCCAAGGTCGATGCGCCGTCCGACCTCGATCCTTTGCGGGGGCTTGGCCTGCCGATCCTGGCGATGATCGAGACACCCGCCGCGATCTATGCGGCGCGCGATATCGCAGCGGACCCCGCCGTTGCCGGGCTGATCGCGGGGCTCAACGATCTGGCGCACGAACTGAAGCTGCCCGACGGCATGGATCGCGGCGCGATGAGCCATGCGATTCAGGCCATCGTGCTTGCCGCTCGCGTGGGCGGCGTCTGGGGCTTCGACGGCGTCTATAACGCGATCGACGACGCCGCCGGCTTCGCGGCCGAGGCGGCCGAAGGGCGAAGGCTCGGGTTCGACGGCAAGACGCTGATTCATCCGTCGCAGGTCGATCTGTGCAACAGCGCCTTCGCGCCATCGGAACGCGAAATAGCCGCGGCCGAGGCGCTCGTCGCGGCGGCGACGGGCGGGGCGCAACGGCATGACGGCCGGATGGTCGAGGATATGCATGTCACCGCGGCGCGGACGTTGCTGGAGCGTGCGGGCCGCAGCGCCTGACGCCCGTTCGTCGTTCGACGAACGCGCCTTGCCTCACCGGGGCGGAAATGCCATGCGGCGACCCCATGAAAACCACCCAGTTCCGTGCCGCCATTGCGGCCGTCGCCCTCATTGGCTTCACTTCCGCCGTATCGGCGGCTCCCCCCAAAGCCGACGCGCCGATCACCGAGGCACAGCTTGCCGGGCATATGCGGATTCTCGCGAGCGACGCTTTTGAAGGCCGTGCGCCGGGGACCGAGGGCGAGGATCGTACGATCGCCTATATCGTCGGCGAATGGGCGAAGGCGGGGCTTCAGGCCGCGCCCGGGAGTGAAACGCCGTGGCTCCAGCCGGTGCCCTTCGTCGAAACGCAGGCGCTGAGCGGCACCGCGAAGTTCAAGGTGAGTGGCCGCGACTTCGCGCTGGAGGATGACGGGATCATCCTCACCGGCCGCGATCCGTCGGTGTCGCTGGCGGGTGTGCCTGCGGTTTTCGTGGGTTATGGCGTCGATGGCGCGGGCAAGGTCAACGCCGACGTCAAGGGCAAGCTTGCGATCATGCTGTTCGACAATGCCCCGTTCGGCGACAAGCTGCCGCGCTATCGCGAACGGCGCCAGATGCTCGCCGATGCGGGCGCATCGGCCGTGCTTGTCATCGCGACCGACGCCGTGCCGTGGGCGCAGCTGCGCGAAAGCGCCGGCGGCAAGGCGGTCCGCCTCGCCAGCGCCAAGCTCGGTGCGCCGGTCACCGGCTTCCTGTCGCTCGAAGCCGCCGATGCGTTGTTGAAGAGGGCCGGGCAGGACGGCGGCGCAACGCGTGAAGCGGCGAAATCGCCCGACTACAAGGGCACGGCGCTGCCGGTGACCGTCGATCTTGCAACGCAATCGGCGATCCGCCCCTTTGCCAGCAACAATATCATCGCCAAGCTTCCGGGTGCCAAGCCAGATGGCAAGGCGGTGCTGTTCCTCGGCCACTGGGATCATCTCGGTATCTGTGGGTCCGAGGGTGACGCCGACCGCATCTGCAACGGCGCGGTCGACAATGCGAGCGGTATCGCGGTGCTGATCGAGGTTGCAAAGCGCTTGGCCTCGGGCGTGCGCCCCGACCGCGACATCTATTTCATGGCGACGACGGCGGAAGAAAAAGGCCTGCTTGGCGCGCATTATTTTGCCGACCACCCCGTGGTGCCGCTGTCCGACATCACCGTCGCGCTCAATATCGATACCATCGCCATTTCGCCGCGCGGCACGCCGGTCGCGACGATCGGCCGCGGCAAGCCCGCCTATGACGCGGTGGTGCGTGAGGCCGCGACGAAGCTCGGCCGCAAGCTCGACGAGGATGGCGAGGCCGACGCCTTCGTCCAGCGGCAGGACGGCTGGGCGCTCGGCGCCAAGGGCGTGACGTCGCTGATGGTCGGCGGCAGTTTTTCGGACATGCCGCTGCTCGAGGCCTTCCTTGGCAGCGATTATCACAGCGCCGCGGACAATTTTTCCGACCAGATCCCGCTTGGCGGTGCTGCCGAGGACGCTGACCTGCATGTAGCGCTGGGCCGGGCGTTCGCCGATACGAAGCGGTGGCCGGGTAAGTAACCGGCGTCGCCCCGCAAAAACGGGGCGACGATTCGTTTGCTTACGCCGCCTGCTTCGCCCGCTCCGACATTTCCTGATTGAGCATCTCTGCCAGCAGGAAAGCCAGTTCCAGCGACTGTCCGGCGTTCAGGCGCGGGTCGCAGTGGGTGTGGTAGCGGTCGGCGAGATCCATCTGGGTCACGTCCATCGCGCCGCCGGTGCATTCGGTGACATTCTGGCCCGTCATCTCGATATGGATGCCGCCGCCATGCGTACCCTCCGCGCGGTGAACGGCAAAGAAGCCGCGCACTTCGGCGAGGATACGTTCGAAGGGGCGCGTCTTGTAACCGTTGGGCGTCTTGATGACATTGCCGTGCATCGGATCGCACGACCAGACGACCGGATGGCCCGATTCCTTCACCGCGCGCACC
This sequence comes from Sphingopyxis sp., assembly GCA_051861185.1. Taxonomy (GTDB): domain Bacteria; phylum Pseudomonadota; class Alphaproteobacteria; order Sphingomonadales; family Sphingomonadaceae; genus Sphingopyxis. The sequence goes on along the minus strand of JBIMKQ010000017.1, from coordinate 51,823 downwards.
AGCTTGGGCAGATGCGCCTCGATTTTGTCATGACCGTAACGCGTGATCAGCGTCATGCGGCCCGCAACATGGTTGGGGTTCAGCGTGTCGAGCAGGCGCAGGAGCACGTCGGGCTCGAGGCTCGGTCCGCACTTCATGCCGACCGGATTGCCGATCCCGCGCAGATATTCGATATGCGCCGAGCCTTCGAAGCGGGTGCGATCGCCGACCCAAAGGAAGTGGCCCGAGGTGTCGTACCAGCCGCCGGTCAGGCTGTCCTGCCGCGTCAGCGCCTGCTCATAGGGAAGCAGCAGCGCTTCGTGGCTGGTGTAGAAGCTGGTGCCCTTGATCTGCGGGACCGTTTCGGGGGTCACGCCGCAGGCTTCCATGAAAGCGAGCGCTTCGGAAATCCGCGCGGCGGTTTCCTGATATTTCTTGGCCCATGGGCTGCGGTCCATGAAGTCGTGCGTCCAGGCGTTGACCTGGTGCAAATTGGCATAGCCGCCGTTTGCGAAGGCGCGCAGCAGGTTCAGCGTCGCCGCCGACTGGTTATACGCCTTGACCATGCGCTGCGGGTCGGGCTCGCGGCCCGCGCCCTCAAACGCGATGTCGTTGATGATGTCGCCGCGATAGCTCGGCAGCGACACCCCTTCGATGTCTTCCAGATCGGCCGAACGCGGCTTGGCGAACTGGCCCGCCATGCGGCCAAGCTTCACCACGGGCATCTTCGACGCAAAGGTCAGCACCACCGCCATCTGGAGCAGCACGCGGAAGGTGTCGCGGATGTTGTTCGGATGGAATTCGGCAAAGCTTTCGGCGCAGTCGCCGCCCTGGAGCAGGAACGCCTTGCCCTCGGCCACGCGCGCGAGGTCGGCGGTCAGGTCGCGCGCCTCGCCCGCGAACACCAGCGGCGGATAATTGCTGAGCTCGCGCTCCGCCGCCGCCAGCGCATCGGCGTCGCGATAGGTGGGGAGTTGGCGCGCCTCGTGCGAGCGCCAGCTATGCGGTTGCCAGTTTTTCGTCATTTGCCTGTCTTTTCGCGTTCGAATCGAGCGCCACATGGCGCCTATGCTGTGCGGAAGCAATGTTTCCGGCACGATCGAACCTGAAAATTAGCATTATCGTGACATTTGCGCACCTATGCTTTTCTTAGGGGCCCAAAACTGGTAGTTTATTACACGCTGCGGAAATGCGATCAGCGTCGCGCGACCAAGGCTTTTGGCTATCGACACCGTTATACACCCGGTGACCCGAGGTCGGGTCTCGACGCGAAGCGATTGGCTATGGCGAACTTCGATTCCGCATGGTTCCTGTACGGAGCGCTGCTCCTCCTGCTCGCGACAAGTTTTGTCGTGCGGATCGACTATGTCCGCGTGGGCCTTGCCGCGGCGGCGCTGGTGGCTTTGCCGCTGGCCTTGTTTCGCGGGCCGGGCGTCGGATCGAGCCTTCTGATCCTCGCGATTCTGGTCGTCAACATCGGTATTCTCGCGCGGCTGTGGCTGCGTGGCACAAAGGTGGAGTTTTCGACCGAAGAAGAGGAATTGCGCCGCCAGCATTTTTCCGGACTTAGCGCCGGGGTTGCGCGCGACCTGATCGATCAGGGACACTGGATTTCGGCGAAGCGCGGCGAGGTGCTGATCCGTGAAAGTCAGGCGGCGCCCAGCCTCTTCTATCTGGCAGAGGGGCAGGCGGCGATTTTACGCGACGGCGTCGAGATCGGGAAACTCTCCGACGGCGCGCTGATCGGCGAAGCGACGGTGCTCGACGGCGCCCATGCGACCGGGACGGTAACACTCGGCAGCAATTCCCGGCTGTGGTTTGTCCCCGCCGCGGCGCTGCGCGCCTACCTCGCGGCCAATCCCGGGATTGCGGGCGCGCTTCACGAAGGTTTTGCGCGCGCGCTTCGCGGCAAGCTGGCGAGCGCGAACACACGCATCGCGGAGCGGCCGACAAATTCTTGAGCATGGCCTTTCCCGGCCTCGAATCTGCAACCCTCGCCTGCTAGTCCTTGCCCATGACGATGATTCTCTATGGCATTTCGAACTGCGACACGGTGAAGAAAGCGCGGCGCTGGCTCGACGAGCAAAGCGTTGCCTATCGCTTTCATGACGTGCGCAAGGACGGGCTCGACGCCGAGCGGCTGCAGCGCTGGATCGACGCGCTCGGCTGGGAAAAACTGCTCAACAAAGCGGGAACGACTTTTCGAAAGCTTTCCGAAGCCCAAAAGGACGGGCTCGACGTCGATGCGGCAAAGGCGCTGATGCTCGAGCAGCCGGCGATGATCCGCCGCCCTGTCGTCGAAGCCGCGGACGGGATCAGCGTCGGCTTTTCGGCCGCCGACTGGCAAGTGCGTTTTGCGGCATGATCCGCTCGCTTGTGGCCTTTCTGGCCGTCATGCTGTGCGCCGGCTGCTCGGCTGACAAGGTGACGGCGCAGCCTACCCTCGATGGCCAGCCGCCGATCGTCATCGCGCATCGCGGCGCGTCGGGCGAACGACCCGAACATACGCTGGCGGGTTACCGGCTCGCGATCGACCTCGGCGCCGATTATATCGAGCCCGATCTGGTGCTGACCAAGGACGGAGTCCTTGTCGCGCGGCATGAGAATGAGATTTCGGAGACCACCGACGTTGCATCTCATCCCGAATTTGCGAGCCGCAAGGCGACGAAGACGATCGATGGCGCCGAGGCCACCGGCTGGTTCACCGAGGATTTTACCCTCGCCGAACTCAAGACGTTGCGCGCGCGAGAGAGGCTGCCGAAACTGCGCAGCACCGAATATGACGGTCAGTTCGAAATCCCGACCTTCGAAGAAATTCTGACGCTGCTTGCGGAGGTTAACAAGGGCAGGAAGAGACCCGTCGGCGTCTATCCCGAAACCAAGCACCCGAGCTATTTCGTCTCGATCGGCCTGCCGCACGAAGCACCCTTGCTCGCGATGCTCGATCGATTCGGCTATCGCGGCCGCGCTGCGCCGGTGTTCATCCAGAGCTTCGAAGTCGGCAATCTGATGGACCTGCGCGCGAGGAGCGAGCTGCCGCTGATCCAGTTGATGGACGCAGAGGGCGGCCCCGCCGACCGGCCGGGCACCAGCTACGCCGCCATGACGTCGCCGGCGGGTCTGAAAATGATCGCAGGCTATGCCGACGGCATCGGCCCCAACAAGACGATGGTGATCCCGCGCGCGACGCTCGGCCGACTCGACAAGCCTACCGTCCTGGTTCGCGATGCGCATGCCGCAGGACTGAAGGTTCATCCCTGGACTTTCCGCCGCGAAAATTACTTCCTGCCGCTGGGCGACAAGGGCGGGATGAATCCGGCAGGGCACGGCGATCTTGCGGCGGAAATCGACGCTTATCTGAAGACCGGGATCGACGGCCTGTTCAGCGACAATCCGCGCGAGGCCGTTGCCACCATGAAAAAGGGGAACGGACAATGACCGAAGCGCGATTGGGCAACAGCGGGCTGGCCATCCGTCCCTTCGTCCTTGGCGGTAACGTGTTTGGCATGACCGCGGGCCGCGATGCGAGTTTCGCGGTTCTCGACCGCTTCGTCGAACGGGGCGGCGGGATGATCGATACCGCCGACGTTTATTCGGCGTGGGTTCCGGGCCACAAGGGTGGCGAGTCCGAAAGCATGATGGGCGCGTGGCTCAATGACAGCGGCGCGCGCGATCGGGTGCTGATTGCAACCAAGGTCGGAATGATGCCCGGCGGGCTGAAGCCCGACCGGATTCGCGAAGCGGCGCAGGGCTCGCTCGACCGCCTCGGCACCGACGTCATCGACCTTTATTTCGCGCACAAGGACGATCCAGATGTGCCGCTCGACGAAGTGCTGGGCGCTTTTGCCGAACTGATCGATGCGGGCATCGTGCGTGCGATCGGCGCGTCGAACTATTCTGCCGAGCGTCTGGCGGAGGCGCTGCGCGTGGCGGATGAAAACGGTCTGCCGCGTTTCACCGCGATGCAGCCCGAGCTCAACCTGCTCGACCGCGAGCAATATGAAGGACCGCTGCAACAGCTCTGCATCGAAGAGGGGCTGGGCGTCGTCACCTATTTCAGCCTCGCCTCAGGCTATCTGTCGGGCAAATATCGCGGTGCCGACGACCTTGGCAAAAGTCCGCGCGGCGCGCGCGTCAAACCCTATCTCGAAGGCAAGGGCCCCGCGGTGCTGGCGGTGATGGACCGTATCGCGGCGGAGACCGGCGCCACGCTGTCGCAAATCGCGCTGGCATGGGTTGCCGTGCAGCCCGGCGTCACCGCACCGATCGCCAGCGCGACCTCGGTGGACCAGCTCGACGAATTGCTCGGCAGCGTCGATCTGGAGCTCAGCGAAGCGCATCTGGCGGAGCTCGGCGCGGCCTGAAGCCCGGCCCGACGCCGCCGGGGAGAAGCGTGGACCGGGCCCGCGCGGCCGCGCTGTCTCAATCCCCGGCGTCATCCCACTGGAACACCGTCTCAAGTGGCTTGTCGAAGACGCGCGCGATGCGAAACGCGACCTCCAGCGAAGGCGAATATTTGCCCTGCTCGATCGCGGCGATCGTTTGCCGGGTGACCCCGACGCGGTCGCCGAGGTCGCCCTGCGTCATCTCGCCGGCGAGGAAACGCAAAGTGCGGATGTCGTTGGTGAAAGGGGGCTTAGCCATGCCACCCTCGGCGATAGCTCGTCACGATGACAAGCAGGCCGGCCAGTTCCGCCAGGACGATGGCGAACAGCGCGGTATTGACGATTTTGAGCGGAAGATCGGAGAAGGGCATGACGACACCCACCAGGATCGTCCCGGCCATTAGCACATAACAGGATATCCTTGCACCGCGCGCGGCAATGGCGCGGTCGCGCTCGTCGATACGCGCGCGGGGCGATTGCCGGGCTTCGATCGCCAGATAGATATGTCCGATGATCACGATCACCGCCTGCCTCGCCGCGATGGGGCCGAAGAGCCACAGCATTGCAAAGAGTGAAGCGCCCGCGGGATGGCCCGCGATGATCAGCCCGAAATAGAGCGTATAGGCCAGCACCATCGCAATCAGGATCAGCCAGCTCGTTTTTTCCTTGTAGGTCATCGTCGATCCCCGTGTCCTGGTCCCGTCCATGTCAGCCAGTGGCACGGCGGGCGAAGCTCAGTGGTGGCGATAGAACCATATCTGCGAGCCAATCCTCAGCAGTTCGGACACCACCACCATGGCGAGCAGCAGATTGAGGAGGATGACCGGCTCGACGCCGGTAAAGAGCAGCCCGATGCACGCCCAGGTGCCCGCCACCATCGGGTAATAGGCCAGGTGCGTACCGCGCCAGTGGATCATGCGGTCGCGCTCATCCTCGGCGATATCGACTTCGCGGCGGTTGCGGATCGCAATGATGGCGGTCGCCACCGACATTGCGACGATGATCCCGAGGGTGAGCGGGATCAGCATGCCGCCTGCTATCCACAGCGCAGCCGAACCCCCGGCATCGCTCCACGGGAAGGTCAGGAAATACCAGCCGAAGGCCAGCAGGATGGCGATGAAAGCCACCCAGTGCATTTTTTCGCGGAACGACATTGCCGGCTCCATGTCATTGAACACGAACACAATGTTAAAAATATCAAACATTGAGTCAAGAAGAATTTACATCGGGCGTGTTCGACCTTTCGTTTGGGCCGCCGAGGGGCTAGACGCCGGCCCCATGTCCACACTGCCTAAAACGCTCACCTACGACACCTCGACCAGCCGCGCCAACCCGACGCCGCAGCCGATGAAACGCCTGACCGTGCCGCGCATTCGCCAGCGTAAAGGCGGCGAACCGATCGTCATGTTGACGGCTTATACGGTCCGGATGGCGCAGCTGCTCGACCCGCATTGCGACATGCTGCTCGTCGGCGATTCGCTGGCTCAGGTCATTTATGGTTTGCCGCACACCGTAGGCGTGACGATGGAGATGATGGCGCTGCACGGTGCAGCGGTGGTGCGCGGCAGCTATCATGCTGCGGTGATCGTCGACATGCCGTTCGGCAGCTATGAAGCCAGTCCGGAACAGGCGTTTCACAACGCTGCGCGGCTGCTCAAGGAAACCGGCGCCGCGGCGGTGAAGGTGGAGGGCGGCAAGGTGCTGGCCCCGACGATCGAATTCCTGACCCAGCGCGGCATTCCGGTGATGGGCCATGTCGGACTGACGCCGCAGGCGGTGAACATCCTCGGCGGCTATGGCGTACGCGGCAAGAGCGAGGAAGAAGCGCGCTCGATCGTCGAAGATGCTGTCGCCGTTGCGCAGGCCGGCGCCTTTTCGATCGTTATCGAGGGCGTGCTTGAATCGATCGCGATCGAAATCACGAACAAGGTCGATTGCCCGACGATCGGCATCGGCGCATCGGCGCAGTGCGATGGTCAGGTGCTGGTCACCGACGATATGCTCGGCATGTTCGACCGCGTCCCCAAATTTGTGAAACGTTATCAGGATATGGCGGGCGTCGTCAGCGGCGCGGTCAAGGACTATGCCGAAGAAGTCAGGTCCCGTTCATTCCCCACGGAGGATCAGACCTACGCAGGTTGAAGGTCCGGCAATACACGCAAAGTGAATCGCTTGGCCTTTTTCGGCGCCGTCGCTAAGGAAGCGGCCGGCGCGATGCTGAAAGCCCGGTGCCAATATTGAGTTTATGGAGGTTTGATTGGCCCTGAGCCCGACGAATGATGCCGCGCTGTTGCAGGAAGTCGACGAGGCCGTCCGCAAGGACCGGCTCGATACGATCATGCAGCGCTATGGCCGCTGGATCATCGCCGGCGTCCTCGCCGCGCTGCTCGCGTTCGGCGGCTATCTCTTCTGGAACCATCGTCAGGACGCCGCGCGCGGCGAGCAGGCCGAGGAGCTGATCGCGGCGTTCGAAAAGCTCGGCACCAACCAGCCGCGTGCTGCGACGACCGAATTGCAGAAGCTCGCCGCCGAGGGCGATCCCGCCTATCGTGCGGTTGCGCAGATGCAGGAAGCGAACATCAAGGCGCAGACCGGTGATCTGAAGGCGGCCGCCGCGTTGATGGCGAAGGTCGCGGCCGACACCAAACTCGATCAGGCGCTGCGCGATCTCGCGCTGATCCGTCAGACGGCGTTCGAATATGACACGCTGAAGCCCGCCGTGGTGATCGCGCGGATGAAGCCGATGGTCGATGCGAAGGATCCGGCATCGAGCTGGTTCGCGAGCGCCGCCGAATTGTCGGCCACCGCGCATTATCAGCTTGGCCAATTCGACCGGGCGGGGGCGCTTTACGGCCGCATCGCCAAATTGCCCAATGTTTCAAAGTCGCTGCAATCGCGCTCGGTCCAGATGGCGGGAATGCTGGGTGTCGACGCGGTCGCGGATCGGGCGGCGGAAAGCGTCGATGCAGAGAAGACAAAGGCGGCACAAGGTGCCGCCGGGGACCAGAAAGGCAGTGCTGCGCCGAAGGCAGCGGCAGCCGAAAAGACTGAGGAAGCCCAATAATATGCGGAAAACGCGTTTCGGAATTTATGCGATGCTGCTCGCGCTGCCGCTGACGGCATGCGGCGTGCTCAAGGGCGATGGCGGGCCAAAGACCCCGACGATCGGCGATCGCGTGTCGATCCTGTCGAACGATAACAGCATCAAGGTCGATACCGCGACCGCAGCGATTGCGGTCGTGTTGCCCGAGCCCGCGGTCAATGCCGCATGGGCACAGTCGGGCGGTAACGCATCGAAATCGATGGGGCATCCGGCGCTCGCGGCGACGCGGACCAAGTTGTGGGAAGCCAATATCGCGGGCAGCACCAACAAACAACGGATCGCGGCCTCGCCGGTGGTCGCCGACAATCGCCTGTTCGTCGTCGACACCGACGCGGTCGTCACCGCTTTCGCCGCCGACACCGGCGCGAAGTTGTGGAGCGCAGCCATCGGCAGCACGGGCAAGGACTTCAAGGATTCGCTGTTCGGCGGCGGCGCCGGGGTTGACGGCAATGTCGTTTACGCGACCAGCGGCGTCGGCGATGTCGCGGCGCTCAACGTCGCCGATGGATCGGTGATCTGGAAGGTGAAGCCGGCAGGGCCGTTGCGCGGCGCGCCGACGATCGCCTTTGGCGGTGTCTATGTGATCAGCCAGGACAATCAGATTTTCGCGCTCAACGCCGCCAATGGCGCGGTGCAGTGGCAGGCGACGGCGTCGGCAGAGGCCGGCAGCGTGTTCGGCGCGGCGTCGCCTGCGGCGGGGCAGGGGACGATCGTCGCCGGATTCTCGTCGGGCGAAGTTCAGGCCTACCGCTACGAGAATGGCCGCGACCTCTGGGAAGACGCGCTCGCGCGCACGTCGATGGCGCTGTCGGTATCGACGCTCACCGACGTCGATGCCGATCCGGTCGTTGATCGGGGCAGGGTTTTCGCGCTTGGGCAGGGTGGCCGCATGGCGAGCTATGAGCTCGTCACCGGGCAGCGAAGCTGGGAGATCTCGATCGCCGGTATCTCGACGCCTTATGTGGTGGGCGAGTGGGTCTATGCGATGACCGACGACGGCAAGCTGCTCTGCGTCGCGCGCGGAAACGGCAAGGTTCGCTGGTTGCAGCAACTCGCCCGCTTCCGGGTCGAAACCGAAAAGAAGAAGAAGGATCCGATCCGCTGGACCGGGCCGATCCTTGCGGGTGGCCGTTTGATTTCGGTCAACAGCGAGGGAATTTTGTCGGAATTTTCGCCGACCGACGGGTCTTTGCTGGGAACGACCGAGTTCAAATCGTCGTTGTCGCAGTCTCCGGTAGTTGCGAACAATATTTTGTACGTCCTCGCGGACGACGGGCAGATCACGGCCTGGCGCTAGGCCATTAAATAGGGACAGTCCCTATTTATTGAAGGAAAAACGGATGTCGCGATTCGCGACGATTGCCATTGTCGGCCGGCCCAATGTGGGCAAATCGACGCTGTTCAACCGGCTGGTCGGCAAGCGCCTTGCGCTTGTCGATGACCAGCCCGGGGTGACGCGCGACCGGCGCGAGGGCGACGGCCATCTGCTCGGGCTGGATTTCCGCATCGTCGATACCGCGGGTTTCGAGGATTATGACGCCGCGACGCTGCCCGGCCGGATGCGCGTGCAGACCGAAAAGGCCGTGCGCCAGGCCGATGCCGCGCTGTTCATGATTGACGGCCGCGCGGGGGTGACCCCGCTCGACGAGGAAATCGCGCGCTGGCTGCGTAGCGAGGACACGCCGATCATTCTCGTCGTCAACAAGGCCGAGGGCAAACAGGGCGAAAACGGCCTGATGGAATCCTATTCGCTCGGCTTCGACAATCCGATCGCGCTCAGCGCCGAACATGGCGATGGTATCGTCGATCTGTTCGACGCGCTGCGCCCGATCGTCGACGGTTATGACGCTGCCGTGTTCGAAGCGGTGCTGCCTTCGGTTGAGGGCGCGGAGGACGAAGACCCGCCGCTCGGCCCGATGAAGCTCGCGATCGTTGGCCGCCCCAACGCGGGCAAATCGACTTTGATCAACCGCATGATCGGCGAGGATCGCCTGATCACCGGACCCGAAGCCGGGATCACGCGCGATTCGATCCGCGTCGACTGGCAGTGGGAAAAGGACGGCGAGGTCCACGAGATCCAGCTGTTCGACACCGCGGGCATGCGCAAGCGCGCCAAGGTGCAGGACAAGCTGGAAAAGCTGTCGGTCGCCGACGCGCTCCACGCGGTCGATTTCGCCGAGGTTGTCGTGCTGTTGCTCGACGCGACAAAGGGCCTTGAGTCACAAGATCTGCACATCGCCGACCGCGTGCTGCAGGAAGGCCGCGCACTGGTCGTCGCGCTCAACAAATGGGATGTCGCCGACGAGCCATCGTCACTGTTCAACGGCGTCCGCGCCGCGCTCGAGGACGGGCTCAGCCAGGTTAAAGGCGTGCCGGTCCTCACCATTTCGGGGGCTACGGGCCGGGGAATCGACACGCTGGTCCGCGTTGCCTTCGAACAGCGCGCAATCTGGAACAATCGCGTTTCGACATCGGCACTGAACCGCTGGTTCGAACGCGCGGTCGATGCCAATCCCCCGCCGGCGCCGGGCGGCAAGCGGATCAAGCTGCGCTATATCACCCAGGCGCGGACGCGGCCGCCGACCTTTGTCGTTTTCGGTACCCGCACCGATTCGCTGCCCGGCAGCTATGAACGCTATCTGGTCAACGGCATGCGTAAGGAACTGGGTTTTCAGGGCGTGCCCGTGCGCCTTAACTTCCGCAATTCGCGCAATCCCTATGACGAATGACGACATTTAACACCGAGGGTGCGGTTGTCGTCGATGCCCGCGGAATGCGCTGCCCATGGCCCGCGCTGCGGTTGGCGCGCGCGATGCGCGATGCCCCGGACGTGTATCTGATCGCGGACGATCCCCAGGCGGGGCGTGAGGTCGCGGCGCTTGCAGGCGAGCATGGCTGGACGGTGGTGTCCGATGGAACGCCGGCCGGCGAAGGGCGATGGCGCATCCGCCGCTGACCCAAAACGGAGCGCTTTTCTTTGCAGGGGTGCTGACACCGTAACGTCTTTTTTACCGAACTTGGGCATGGATCGGTTGGGACCACGGCCGAATTTGAACACCAAGGGACGAAACATTGGACGAAATCCTGGTCGATTGGGATGAATTTCGCGCGACGCGCACCCAGCTGGGGGCGGCGTTTGTGCGGATTCTCGGCTATTTTCGCGAAGACGGCACCAAGTCGGTGGCGGCGATCGAGGAAGCCATGCGCGCGCGCGACGCGCGCGGCCTCGTCATGCCCGCGCACACGCTGAAGAGCGAAGCGCGCCAGTTCGGCGGCGAAAAACTAGGCGCGTTGGCCGAAGATATCGAGGTCTTCGCGCGGCACTGTGTCGAAAGCCAGATCAGTCCCGAGGAATATCTGCCGCGCGTCGTTGGACTGCGCCCGCTGTTCGAGGAAACGCTGGCTGCGCTGGAGCGTGAAGCCAATCCGCTCGTCCAGCGCCGCGCAGGCGGCCTCGACCGCGCTGTGGGTTACTGAGCCGCAGCCTTCCGCATCGGTTGCAGCGCTCCGCGTGCGAGGCTGCGCCACAGCCATTCGAGTGGTCCATAGCGAAAGCGTTCGAGCCACGGCTTTGACCACAGCAGCATGACGGCCCACATCCCGGCGCAGAACAGATAGAGCGTCCAGCGACCAATGTCGCCGAACAGTCCAGTTCCATAGCCGTAGAAAATCGTCGTCATCACGATGCTGGTGCCGAGATAGTTGGAGAAGGCCGCCCGGCCCGTCGCGGCGACGCGGGCGATCCACGCGCTGTCGCTGGCGCGCCGGATCAGCAGCACGAGCAGCGCGGCATAGGCGATGGTCATCATCAGCCGCCCGGGACCCGCCCACGCCATGAAGGCATTAACCCCGACGAGATAATCGAACCCCGACCGCCACTGAAGCCAGCCGACCAGCAGCGTCAGGAACAGGCCGGGCGGCAGCCAGCGCCGTGCCGTCCGCCTATAATCGCCCGATGCCCATCCACCGGTCAGGAAGCCATTGCGGAACAGGGCCATGCCCAACATCATCAGCGGTAGCGTTTCGAGCATCGTCATCAGCACGCCGATGAACGGATTCGCGGCGCTGCCCAGGCGTTCGTCGAGGATGGGCAGATAGCGACCGCGATAGAGTTCGAGTTCCTCGGTCACTTCGTCATCGATCTTGGCATATTCGGCGCGGAGCTCGCGTCCGGCCTCGGCCATTGGCGACGCGGGATTGTCGGCGGCGCCGGCGACGACGAGTTGCGCGCCGAAAAACAGCGATGTCAGAAGAACGCCGAGGGTGAACAGGCCGAGCGCCCATTTGATCAGCCGGCGCGGCTCCCAGCCGCGAAAATTAAACGCGATGCAGCCGACAGCGGCATATAGGAACAGGATGTCGCCCCACCAGATGAAGAAATAATGGCAAAGCCCAAAGATCGCGAGCCACGCCATGCGGCGATAATGAACCGATCCGGGATTTTGTCCCGACGCTTCGGCGCGGTCGACGATCAGGAGCAGGCTCGCGCCGAACAGGATCGAGAACAGCCCGCGCATCTTGCCGTCGAACAGCATGAAGCCCAGCGCCCACGCAGCGATGTCGGAAGGTGTTTCGCCGCCATAGGCTTTCGGCGAGACATAGGCCATTTCGGGCATCGCGAAGGCGACGATGTTCATCGCCAAAATGCCCATGACCGCGAAGCCGCGCAGCGCATCGAGGGTGATGAGGCGTTCGGTCGCAACTTCTCTATCTTCGCGCACATCGATCCCCTGCTGTATTATGAAGATATAACGGTGGGGACCCCGTGCGGTCCAGCGATTAAGTCATTATTGACATCTATGTCAGTAGTGGTAGATCACCATCATCAAACTGATTCGCAAGAGACCAGCCATGACCCCCACGATCTTTTCCCATCCCGACCGCCAGCCGCAGCGGTTCCGCCCGTTCAAGGCGTTTGCGCACTTCCGCAAGCTGATCGCCGACAAGGAAGACACCGAACAGGTGTTTCACATCTTCGAGAATTTGCCGCGCAAGGGCTTCATGGACGACGCGCGCGCTTTCGTCGAAAGCGATTTCGGCCGGAAGCTGATGGAACGCGAACCCTATCTGCCCGACCTGCTCGACGATCACAGCTGGATCGATGAACTGCCCGAAGGCAGTGTCGGCCACGCCTATGTCACCTTCATGCGCCGCGAAGGCCTGTCGGCCGCGGGCCTTGTCGCCGAGGCCGACAAGATGGGTCGTCCGAAGTTCGACGACCAGGTGCAATGGTATTCGAACCGTCTGCGCGACACGCACGACCTGTTCCATATCCTGACCGGCTATGGCCGCGACGCGCTGGGCGAACAGTGCGTGCTCGGCTTCACCTATGGCCAGACGGGCAATTACGGCAATGCGTTTATTGCCTATGCCGGCGGCTATGAAGTGAAGCGCAGCATCAAGAGCGATGCGCCGGTGATGGGCGCGATCCGCCAGGGCCAGCGCAACGGCAAGGCTTCGAAAGCCATCATCGAGCAGGACATCCGCTCGCTGCTCGCCGAACCGCTCGAAGCCGCACGCGCGCGGCTGGGGATCGGCGAGCCGACGCTGTATCACGAAGCGCATCGGGCATATCGCAACCGCGGGATCGATCCGTACAACTTCCTCGCAGCAAAGGCTGCGATGGCCTAATCCAAAGATCCTCCCTGCGCCGTAGGCGTGGGGAGGGGCACCGTCCGCGCAGCGGATGGTGGAGGGGCCGCGTTGGAGCCCCTCCGTCAGCGCTTCGCGCTGCCACCTCCCCATGGCTTCGCCACAGGGAGGATCGTCATTCCGCCAGCTTCGCGATCAGCGCTTGCGCCGCCGCCGGGTTGCGGACCTTTGCGCCGGATATGAAGAAGATATAGACGTCGCGGTCACCCTTGGCCCAGTCGCGGGCTTGCTTGGCCCAAGCGTCCAGCGCCTTGTCGTCATAGCCGGTTTCGACATCCTCCTGGCTGCGCTGAAGCCGCGCATAGGTGAAATCGGCGGTCTGTTCGTCGATGCACGGAAATTCGTCGCTGTCGGCGAAGACGATTGCCATGTTCCGTTCGCGCACCATGTCGACGAACGCCGGGTCGCGAAAGCTTTCGTCGCGGACCTCGATTGCATGGCGGAGCTTCAGCCCGTCCTGCGTCTCGGGAAGCAGGTCGAGGAAGCCTGCGAAATCGTCGCGATCGAATTTTTTCGTCGCCATGAACTGCCAGTGGATCGGACCCAGGCGGTCGCCGAGGCGCGTCAGCCCCTGCGTCAGGAATTTCTCGATCGATCCGGCGCCCTCGGCCAGAACCTTGCGATTGGTGGTGAAACGCGACGCCTTGACGCTGAACTGGAATCCGTCGGGGACCGATGCGGCCCAGTTGGCGAAGGTTTCGGGTTTCTGGCTGCCATAATAGGTGCCGTTGATCTCGATCCCGGTCAGATGCTGGCCGGCATATTCGAGCTCGCGCTTTTGCGCGAGACCGGCGGGGTAGAAGGGGCCGCGCCACGGTTCGAAGGTCCAGCCTCCGACCCCGATATAGATGCTCATCGGCCCCTCTCTTTCACAAAGACGTCAGGCGAGTGCCGCGTCGGCGCCCATCAGCTTCGGGAAGAAACCCTCATGCGCTTCGCGCAGTTCGGCGAGCGTCACCTGATGGTCGCTGCCCTCCAGTTCGAATACGATGCGGTCCTTGATCGTGCGGCCGACCGGGTCGACGGGCACGTCGGCGCGGCCCGCGGCGTCGAGGAAATCGGCGAGGCAGGTGTCGCAGACGGTGACCAGATACAGCCCCTGATCCTCGCCGAAGAAGCTCTCGGCGACGCCGAAGGGCTGCTCTTCGCTGACCAGCACGCCGATATTCGATTTGAGCGCCATTTCGGCGAGCGTCACCGCCATGCCGCCGTCCGACACGTCGTGGCAGGCAGTGATCCAGCCGGCGTTGATCGCGTGGCGGATGAAGTCGCCCGTCCGCTTTTCGCAGCGCAGGTTGACCTCGGGCGGCGGCCCTTCTTCGCGGCCCAATATTTCGCGCAGCCAGATCGACTGGCCGAGATGGCCGGCGCGTTCGCCCACCGCGAGCACGATGTCGCCGGTGCGCTTGAAGCCGATGCCGACCGCGCGGTTCCAATCCTCGATCACGCCGACGCCGCCGATCGCGGGGGTGGGCAGGATCGCGCTGCCGCCGCCGGTCGCCTTGGACTCGTTATACAGGCTGACGTTGCCCGACACGATCGGATAGTCGAGTGCGATGCACGCCTGCGCCATGCCGTCGAGGCAGCCGACGATCTGGCCCATGATTTCGGGGCGCTGCGGGTTGGCGAAGTTGAGGCAGTTGGTGATCGCGAGCGGCGTCGCGCCGACCGCGCTGATGTTGCGCCAGGTTTCGGCAACCGCCTGCTTGCCGCCCTCAACGGGATCGGCGTAGCAATAGCGCGGGGTGCAGTCGGTCGACATCGCGAGCGCGCGGTTGGTGCCGTGGATGCGGACCAGCGCGGCATCGCCGCCGGTCTGCACCGTATCGGCGCCGACCTGGCTGTCATATTGTTCCCAGATCCAGCGGCGCGAAGCGATGTCGGGGGTGCCCATCAAGGTCTTGAGGTCGGCCGCGACGTCCGTCGTCTCGGGGACGTTGGTCAGCGCGGGCTGCTTCGGCGTCGGGACGTGCGGGCGGTCGTAGAGCGGCGCATCGTCGGCGAGCGGCGCGAGCGGGATGTCGCAGACGATCTCGCCATGATGCTCGAGCACCATGCGGCCGGTGTCGGTGACGGTGCCGATGACCGCGAAATCGAGTTCCCATTTGTGGAAGATCGCGGCGGCGAAATCCTCGCGGCCGGGCTTCAGCACCATCAGCATGCGTTCCTGGCTTTCGGACAGCATCATCTCATACGCCGTCATGCCGGTTTCGCGCTGCGGCACATCGTCCATCTTGAGATGGAGGCCGACGCCGCCCTTCGATGCCATTTCGACCGACGAGCTGGTGAGGCCCGCGGCGCCCATGTCCTGAATCGCGACGATCGCGTCCGATGCCATCAGTTCGAGGCACGCCTCGATCAGCAATTTTTCGGTGAAGGGGTCGCCGACCTGAACCGTCGGGCGCTTTTCCTCGGCATCCTCGCCGAAGTCGGCCGACGCCATCGTCGCGCCATGGATGCCGTCGCGGCCGGTTTTCGAGCCGACATAGACGATCGGATTGCCGACGCCGCTGGCGGCCGAATAGAAGATCTTGTCCTGTTCGGCGATGCCGACGGTCATCGCGTTGACGAGGATGTTGCCGTCATACGCCTTGTGGAAATTGACCTCGCCGCCAACCGTGGGGACGCCCACGCAATTGCCGTAACCGCCGATGCCGTGGACGACGCCCGAGATGAGGTGCTTCATCTTCGGATGGTCGGGGCGGCCGAAGCGGAGCGCGTTGAGGTTTGCGACCGGACGCGCGCCCATGGTGAAAACGTCGCGGAGGATGCCGCCGACGCCGGTCGCCGCGCCCTGATAGGGTTCGATGTACGACGGGTGGTTGTGGCTCTCCATCTTGAAGATCGCCGCGAGCTTCTTGCCGTCCGGGCCTTCGCCGATGTCGATGACGCCGGCGTTTTCGCCGGGGCCGCAGATCACCCACGGCGCTTCGGTCGGCAATTTCTTGAGGTGGAGGCGCGAGCTTTTGTAGCTGCAATGCTCGGACCACATGACCGAGAAGATGCCGAGTTCGACGATGTTCGGTTCGCGCCCGAGCGCGGCGAGGACGCGCTCATATTCTTCCGGCGACAGGCCGTGGTCGGCGACGACCTGGGGGGTGATGACGGAGGCGGGCGCGGTTGCGGTCTGAGTCATGGCGCGCCTTTAGCCGCACACGCGCAAACCGAACAGGCTCAATAAATAGGGACAGTCCCTATTTAATTTTTCGACGGTCTTGCGTGTCGGGGCATCGCACGCAATAAATAGGGACAGTCCCTATTTAATTTGCCAATTTGGAGGGCCCATGCCGCGTGCGTCCCGCATCGTGATCCCCGGCGTCCCGCATCATGTGGTGCAACGGGGCAACCGCAAGCAGCCGATTTTCTTCTCGGACGCCGACCGGAATCGCTACGTCGACTGGCTCGCCGAGGGATGCCAGCGCTATGCGACGACGTGCCTTGCCTGGTGCCTGATGGACAATCATGTTCACCTCATCCTTGTTCCATCGACAACCGATGGATTGCGCGGGCCGATTGCGAGCGCCGCCACCCGGCTGTCGCAGCGGATCAACCTGATGCAGGAGACGAGCGGCCACCTCTTTCAGGGGCGCTACGCCAGCTATGCCATGGACGAGGCGCACCTGATGGTCGCGCTGCGCTATGTCGAAAACAACCCGGTGAAGGCGGGGCTGGTCAAAACGGCCGAGCAATGGTCATGGTCGAGCGCGGCGGCGCATGTGGCGCGGCGCCCCGACCGGCTGGTGAGCGGGAAAGAATTTGCCGATACCGTGTCGAACTGGCGCGCGATGCTGGCGAGCGGACTGGAAGCCGCCGATGAGGAGGCGGAGGCGATCGAACAGGCGTTGCTGTCGGGCCGGCCGCGCGCGGTTCCGGCGTGGCTGGCTGCGCAGTCCGAATATATCGGCGACCGCGCCGTTCCAGGACGGCGCGGTCGTCCGTTTAAAATTAAATAGGGACTGTCCCTGTTTAATTAGCGCGAGGCGAGGGTCGCGACGGGCTTTGTCAGCGGTTCGACATCGCGCAGCGCGAAGCTGACCTGCTGCGAACCGACGGTACCGCGGACGCGGTTCGCACCGACGCGGAGCGTGAACGGCTTGCCGGTGCGTTCCTCGATGCCGCTGATGACGCGGGTGTCGCCCACCTTGGTCACGGTGTAGCTGTAGGTCGCACCCTCATATTCGAACCGGCTGGTCGGCGCTTCCTGCGCCAGCGCGATCGACGGCGCGAGCGCGAGCAGGCCGAGGGCGGGGAGAATGATGTTTTTCATGATGCAAGTCCTTGTCGGTTGAACAAAACTTGCCTTCGAGCCCCTCTCTTCTTGTGCGGTGCAACATGAATGGCGGCGCGGGTGCCAGCAATTGCAAAAAACGGAATCGCGATTGTCCCGGATGAAGCGGGTCAGTTGCTGCGGGGCAGCAATGTCAGGACCAGCCATGCCGCTGCGCCTGCGGCAAAACCCGTTGCCACGGTGCCCCAGGCGATGTCGAGCAAAGTGACCTTGGCCGACCAGATCTTCATCGTGGCGTGATTGGTGAGGTCATAGGTCATATAACAGAAGAAGCCGAACAGCGCCCCCCACTGCGCCGCGACCTGCCATTTTCCCGCTGCCAGTGCCGGTGCGATGGCGAAAATCTGGATACCGAGCATGTAAAGCGCATAGAAAATGAGCGCGGGGGCGGGGCGCCATCCGTCCATCAGCAGCGCCCCGATCTCGGGCCGATAAACTTTGGTGACCATATATTGCAGCCACAGCGCGTCGAGGATTCCAAAGATGATCGCGGTCGCGACATAACTGGCAACAAGTTGAGGATTCATGGGAAAGCCTTGGCGGTGCGAACGTGGCGACCGGCGCCCGCCCAAGCGGCCGTTCCCGCAAGCAACGCGTAGGCGAAGAGCATCGTTGCGGGGACCGCGAGCGAATAGACGGGCTCTTTCGGGCCGAACCAGTCAACCGCCTGCGCCAAAGCCAGCAACGCGGCAAGCACCCACAGCCGAAGGTTGCCCGTCGGTGCCCGGGTACGGCGCCAATAATAGAGAAGGGCTCCGCCGATCATCAAGGTCTCGAGCGGCATCGCGATCAGCGGATGGTTCCACAGGCCAAAGCCGAGCTTCGGCGGCGCGCCATAGAAGGTGAGATCGGGGATGTGCACCAGCAGATCGATGAACCAGTGCGAGACGACGACCAGCGCGGCGCCGATCGCGGCTTCCCTGCGCCTTGTCGCGAACCACAGCAGCGCGCCGAAAATCGTCGCCCAGATGAGGGCGCCGAGCAGGCTGTGGGTATAGGGCATGTGGTGGAGGTCCATCGGGTTCATCGCCGTGATGCCGGGGACGATCCGCATCGCCTCGACGCCCGGGATCAGCAGCGCGGCGAACCCGATATCGACGAGCTGCGCCGCGACGAACAGCGTTCCGAGCCCCGCCGCGCGGGGGCGGGTCGCGGCGATCAGCGCCGGGGCGAAATGGCCGATGAACATGGAGGCAAATCTATCGTCGGGCGCGCGGGGGTCAATGCCCCCGAATCACCCCGAGACGGTCATTCCATGAAGGGAATCAATATCCCGTCGATCAACACCCATATCGCGAGGGCGCCGAGCATGAAGAGCGTCAGGTCGGGACTGATGAAGACGATGACTATCTGGGCAAGGACGATGCCGAGCTGGACGAATCCGGTCGTGAGGCGATCCATATAGAAGCGATGGAGGCCGAGCATTCCGAAGAAGAACCACAGGAGATAGGCGACCACGAGCGACTTGTGGCGCGTCTTTTGAAACCGGATATTCGAAAACTGCGTCAGATCGCCGTGATATGTCGTCATGGAAACCGCCCCCCCCCTTCGCCGCCGCCTTTTACGACGATAGCCTTAAAAAATTGTCAGCGCCGGGCCTGCCGTTCCGTCGGACGTCATACTTGACCGCGAGGGGGCGAAAGGGCCAAAGCAGGGACATGACGGATACCCCCGATACCGCCGCCCAAGCCGATAGCGGCCCCGCCATCGCGTCGCTGTCGTTCGAGGCCGCGATGGGCGAGCTCGAAACGATCGTGCGGCGGCTCGAAAGCGGCGATGTCAGCCTTGAGGAATCGGTGACGCTCTATGAACGCGGCCACGCGCTGCGCGGGCATTGCGAGGCGCGGCTCGCGGCGGCGCAGGCGCGGATCGAACAGGTCAGCCTGGGCGCCGACGGACGGCCGACGGGAACCACTCCCTTCGGCGAAAGCTGAGGGGTCATGGCATCGGTGGACAGTGAAATTTCGCGCGGTACGCAATTGCTCCTCAGCGTCCAGGCCGAGGTAGCGCTGGGGATCGACCGGCTATTCGACCAGTTTCTGCCCGTTCCGGCCGACCCGCGTGGGCCGCTGTATGAAGCGATGCGTCACGCCGCGATTGCGGGGGGCAAGCGGCTGCGCCCGCTGCTCGTCCGCGCGGCGGGCGACCTGTTCCACGTCGAGCGCGCACTGACCCTGCGCGTCGGCGCGGCGGTCGAGGCAATGCACGTCTATTCGCTGATCCACGACGATCTGCCGTGCATGGACGATGATGATATCCGCCGCGGCAAGCCGACGGTGCACAAGGCGTTCGACGAGGCGACCGCGGTGCTCGCGGGCGATTCGCTGCACGCGCTGGCGTTCGAATGGCTGTGCGACCCGGCGACGAGCAGCGATCCGTTCGTGCGCGGCGAGCTGTGCTGCGAACTCGCGCGCGCGTCGGGACCCGCGGGCATGGCGGGCGGACAGATGATGGACCTTGCCGCCGAAACGTCGAATTTCGATCTGCCGACGGTGACGCGGCTTCAGCAATTGAAGACCGGGGCGCTGATCGCCTTTTCGGTCGAGGCCGGCGCGATCCTTGCGCGCATCCCGCCCGAGGGGCGCACGCCGCTGCGCGGCTATGCGCGCGACATCGGGCTGGCGTTCCAGATCGCCGACGACATCATGGATGTCGAGGGTGATGAAGCGCTGGCGGGCAAGGCGCTGCACAAGGACGCGGCGGCGGGCAAGGCGACCTTCGTCACGCTGATGGGGCTGGAACGCGCGCGCGAACAGGCGACCGCGCTCGTCGAACAGGCGATCGGGCATTTATCGGGCTTTGGGGAAGAGGCAACGCTGCTGCGCGCGATCGCGCGCTATGTCGTGGAAAGGGACCGTTGATGCGGGTGGGGGTTTATCCGGGGACGTTCGATCCGATCACTCTGGGGCACATGGACATCATCCGGCGCGGCGCAAAGCTGGTCGACCGGCTGGTGATCGGGGTGACGACCAACATCACCAAATCGCCGCTGTTCGACGACGACGAGCGGATCGCGATGGTGAAAGCCGAGGTCGCGGGCATCGACGGCGACATCCGCGTCGTCGGCTTCAACTCGCTGCTGATGGATTTCGCCGAGCGCGAGGGGGCGGGCATGATCGTGCGCGGGCTGCGCGCGGTCGCCGATTTCGAATATGAATATCAGATGGCGGGAATGAACCAGCAGCTCAACGACCGGATCGAAACGATCTTCCTGATGGCCGACGTCGGGCTGCAACCGATCGCATCGCGGCTGGTCAAGGAAATCGCGATCTTTGGCGGCGACATCCGCAAATTCGTGACGCCATCGGTGCGCGATGCCGTCGTGGCACGCATCGCCGAACGCGGTCTGCTTCAGGGCGATCGCTGATACCGATCATTGAGCGTTCAGCTTTTTCCCGCTAGGGCGCGCCATTAGGGCGCAAATCGCGTTATCATCCAAAGGCCGATCCAGCATGACATTTTCCTTCCGCCCCTTGGTTCTTACGGCGATGGCGTTCGGTCTCGCGGCTTCGGCCATAGCGCAGGAGGCGCCGCCCGCGCCTTCGCCCAACCCCGAGCAGGCCCAGCCGGCGCCGCCGGTGGAAACCCCGACCCCGGCGCCTGTGGAAGCACCGCCTGCGGCACCTGCTGCGGTTGAAGGAACGCCCGCGACCGAAGTCCCCGCGGTCCCCGCGATGACCCCCGACCAATATATCAATAACCCCGAATATATGCTCAACATCGACCTTTCGACGGGCGGCCGGGTCGTGATCCAGCTCTATCCCAATGTCGCCCCGAACCATGTCGAGCGGCTGAAGCAGCTGACGCGTGCGGGTTTCTATGACGGGATCAAATTCCACCGCGTGATCGACGGCTTCATGGCGCAGACGGGTGACCCGACCGCGACCGGGCAGGGCGGTTCGCAGCTTCCCGATATCAAGGCCGAATTCAACGTGACCCCGCATCTGCGCGGCACGCTGTCGATGGCGCGCGCCGAGAGCGAGGACAGCGCGAACAGCCAGTTCTTCATCATGCTGCAACCGCGCTTCTCGCTCGACCGCCGCTACACCGCGTTCGGTCGCGTCATTTCGGGCATGCAATATGTCGATGCGATCCAGAAGGGCGAGCCGCCCGCGGTGATGTCGCGCATGGTCCAGGTGTCGGTCGCGGCCGACAACAAGCCGATGCCGCCGCCATCGGCGCTGGTCGAGGCGGCCCCCCCCGCCGCGCCCGCGGTGACGGTTGACGAGCTTAACGCTCCGATCCGCCAGTAATTCCGGGGAGGCGCGCGAACCCCCATGCGCGTCGACGCCTTCGATTTCGACCTGCCGAACGAGCGCATTGCGCTGCGCCCCGCGCGGCCGCGCGACGCGGCGCGGATGCTCGTCGTCAATGGCGGCAAGATGATCGACGCGGGCGTCAGCGACCTGCCGCAATGGCTTCGCGCGGGCGACTGCCTTGTCTTCAACGACACACGCGTGATTCCCGCGCAGCTCGAAGGACGGCGCGGGGAGGCAAGGATCGGCGCCACCCTGCACAAGCGGATCGACCTGCGCCGCTGGCAGGCGTTCGTCCGCAACGCCAAGCGGCTGCGCGTGGGCGAGACGGTCGATTTCGGCGCCGGGGTCGCGGCGCTGGCCGAGGAGCGGCTGGCCGACGGCAGCTTCATCCTCGCCTTTGCCGGCGACGAGCCGGTCGAAATCCTGCTCGAGCGCGCCGGCACGATGCCGCTGCCGCCCTATATCGCGGGCAAGCGCGCGACCGACGAAGACGACCGCGCCGATTATCAGACGATGTTCGCGCGCGAAGACGGTGCGGTTGCGGCGCCGACCGCCGCGTTGCATTTCACACCGGCCCTTCTCGAAGCGCTGGCGGCGGCGGGTATCGCGTCCGAAACGCTGACGCTGCATGTCGGCGCCGGGACATTCCTGCCGGTGAAGGCCGACGATACCGAAGACCATGTCATGCACGCCGAATGGGGGCGGATCGACGCCGATACCGCGGCGCGGCTCAACGCTGTGCGCGCCGGTGGCGGCCGTGTCATCGCGGTCGGGACAACCAGCCTGCGTGTGCTCGAAAGCGCGGCGCAGGACGATGGCATCATCGCGCCCTTCGCCGGCGACACCGCGATTTTTATTACGCCGGGCTATCGGTTCAAGGCGATCGACGGGCTGATGACCAATTTCCACCTGCCGCGATCGACCCTGTTCATGCTGGTCAGCGCGCTGATGGGATTGGAGACGATGCAGGCGGCGTATCGACATGCGATTGAAGGGGATTACCGCTTCTATAGCTATGGCGATGCGAGCCTGTTGCTGCCGGAAGCGTAAGGCGAGAAGCCCCCTCGATAGACGGGCGGGGCGGTCGTAGCATCAACAACGGATGCAGCTGTGCTTGCAACGGCTGTAATCGACCAAAAGCGGACATTGATCCTCCCTGTGCCGCAGGCATGGGGAGGTGGCAGCGCGAAGCGCTGACGGAGGGGCGAATGGCGCGAGGTCGCGGCCGCTCCACCCCTCGCTTCGCGACAGGGAGGATATTATTCTCCTCGTCACCCCGGACCCGATCCGGGGTCCATGACTTCAGCGCTGCAGCGGGTCCCGGTCAAACCCGGGATAACGAACGTGCGGGAATGCCTGCTTTCAGCCCAAAGCGGACGCGGGCTGCCGATTTGGCCGCAATCCTCTGCCTATATCTCGATGGTGAATTTGACGTTGCTCGGGCTGACCCCGGCCGCCCTGGCGATTTGCGCCTTTGCCTTTGCGACCAGATCGTTCAGATTTCCGGCCTCGTCAAAGCCGTGCAGTTCGGAAATTTCGACCCCGAGCGCGACTGACAGAGCCTCCATCCGGCCCGCTTTTGGCCGGGCCTTGTCGAGTTCCCATGCCGAAATCGACGGCTCGCTGACCCCCAGCCGGCCCGCAAGCTGTCCCTGAGTCCATTCCTTTGCCGCGCGCAGCCGTTGCAGACGGACGCCGAAGCTTTCGGTGGCCGGGACCGGCCCTTCGTCGGGGGCGTGCGCATCGGGCCCCACCACACTTTTCAATTGCGCGGCGCTGAGCGTTGCGGGCGAGATCGGCATTTCGAACTGGCATCCGGCGAGACCGCCGCTGGTCCAGATCACTTTCGTCGCGGTTTTGCCGCTGTGCGGCAAATTGACCTCGATCACCTCGCCGATTTCGAGCGGCGCCCGGCTTTCGACGAGCATGCCGGTGGCTGAAATATTGTGAACGAAAGCCTCGATTTCGGAGCCCGTCGCCTTTGATCCGTGGAGCGGAAGCCGCAATTGCCGACGCGACGCACGCCCATTTGCCGTCGATCGCGGGACGTCGTTCAAATATGCGGTCATTGCCATGCGCGCTTCCATCGCGAGCCCTATATTAACATCGGGCTTCGGCGAAAGGTTAATAGGGCAGGCCGCCCGAAAGTCACGAAGACCGAAGGGGACCTGGCGCGCGCAATGCGCACAACGTCCTCAAATGGAATGATTTCCGGAAAACCCTTAGACATTTACACTATCGCAATCCCTTGCCTGCATAGCGAATGGGGTGTGGGGATCAGATAAAGAGTTTGTTTGATGGACGTGCCATCGCGGATGGATTTCGGCGACAGGGGGGAAGGCGACGTCGATGAGGGCCAGCGGGGCTTTTTCGGCCTGCTCGGTTCCCGGATCGGCAAGCAGCGGGGCGATGCCGCGGCGAACCTGCACACCCACGAAGCGCTGTTGCTCCTTCAAAATTATGAGGAAAGCGGCCTTGGCTGGTTCTGGTCGACCGATGCCAGGGGACGGCTGACCTATATCACCGATTCGGTAGCGCAATTGATGGGCCGGACGACGGGTTCGCTGCTCGGGACCGCCTTTACCGACCTGTTCCTGCCCGTCGACAGCCATGGCGAACGGCAGCGGACGCTGCCCTTCCTGCTGACCAGACAATCGAAATTCGACGCCTTGCCGCTGCGCAGCGCATTCGAAGGCGACGACCGCTGGTGGGCGATATCGGGCCGGCCGCAGATCGATGCCGGCGGCAAGTTCACCGGCTATCGCGGCAGCGGCACCGATATCACCGCGCAGCGCCGATCGGCCGAGGATGCCTCGCGGCTCGCGCTCTATGACTCGCTGACCGGGCTTGCGAACCGCTTCAACATTTCGAAGAAGCTCGATTCCACCCTCGCCGCCTTTGCGCAGCAACAACGCTCGTGCGCGATCATGCTGCTCGATCTCGACCGCTTCAAACAGGTCAACGACACGCTGGGCCATCCGGCGGGCGATGCGCTGCTGAAACAGGTTGCCGAACGGCTGCTCAAGATCGTCGGCGACCGCGAGATGGTCAGTCGTCTCGGCGGCGACGAATTCCAGATCATCCTTCCTGACATCGAGGATCGCGGCAAGCTGGGCGATATGGCGGCCGACATCATCGCGAGCCTGTCGCAGCCCTATTCGGTCGAGGGCAGTCGCTGCATCATCGGTGTATCGGTCGGCGTCGCGATCGCGCCGTTCGACGGCCTGAGCAGCGACGACCTTGTCCGCAACGCCGATCTGGCGCTTTATGCGGCAAAGGGGAATGGCCGCGGGCGGTTCAGCTTTTATTCGAGCGACCTGCATCAGGCCGCCGAACAGCGCCGCGCGCTGGAGGACGATCTGCGCGACGCGCTGGTGCGCGGGGAGATCGAACTTGGTTATCAGCCGGTCGTCAATGCCAGGTCGAACATGGTGACGGGGGTCGAGGCGCTGGTCCGCTGGTCCCACCGCGAGCGCGGCGCGATTTCGCCCGCGGTGTTCATCCCCATCGCCGAGGAAACCAATCTGATCTGGGAACTTGGCGAGTGGGTGCTGCGCAAGGCGTGCGAGGACGCCGCAAGCTGGCCGGGTGACATGCGGGTCGCGGTCAATGTCTCGCCGATCCAGTTCGCGAATCAGGAGCTGCCGAAAATCGTCGCGCAGGCGCTCGCCGCGACCGGCCTTGCCCCCGACCGGCTGGAGCTGGAGATCACCGAAAGCGTGTTCCTCGGCGATACGGCCGAAACCGCGCTGATGTTCAAGGCGTTGAAAGATCTGGGCGTGCGCCTGGCGCTCGACGATTTCGGTACCGGCTATTCTTCGCTCGCCTATCTGCAATCTGCGCCGTTCGACAAGATCAAGATCGACCAGAGTTTCGTCCGCGACGCAACCATACCGGGGTCGCGCAACGGGGCGATCATCGCGGCGATCGTCGCGCTCGCCGAAGCGCTCGAGATGGAAACGACCGCCGAAGGCATCGAATCGCTCGATCAGCTCGAACTGATCCGCAAGCTCAACGTCAGCCATGTTCAGGGCTATATCTATAGCAAGGCCGTGCCGCAGGCGGAATTGCTCGAGCATGCCGAGGGGGCGTGGACGATCAAGCCCACGGGCCCCGCGCGCCAGCGCAACGACCGGTTCTCCCTGTTCCGCAAGGTCGGCGCGATCCACGACAACCACCGCTATGCCGTCGTCATCCGCAATCTGTCGACAACCGGCGCGTTTATCGAGGGTCTGCTGGATGTCCCCGTGGGAACGCGTTTCGTCATCGATTTCGGCGAAGGCCAGCTGGCCACCGCGACGGTTCGCCGGTCGATGAAGCATCAGCAGGGCGTCGAATTCGAACAGACGATGGTCAGCGACGGCAATGGCGGGCTGTGCACGCGCCACCGCGTCTCCCCCTATCTGATCGCCGCGGCGGCCCAGTCGACGGTTTCGGCACTGGCATTGCCGTGCTTCACGACGACGAATGACTGGAAGGCGGCATAAGGTCGGAACCGCCGCTTCGCTGAGCCGTTTGATCTTCGACCGCCAACGGACGGAGAGACAGATGACCGAGACCAAAATCTTTGCGCGACTGAAGGCCGATCATGATCGCCATCGCAAATTGCTCGACCAGATCGACGACACGCACGGCGACAGTCCCGATCGCGAAAAACTGTTCGAGGCGTTCCGTATCGAAGTGACCGCGCACGCGGCGTCCGAGGAAATGTCGCTCTACGCGACGATGCTCGGCAAGCCCGATTTGCGCGAGGATGCACAGCACAGCGTTTCCGAACATAAGGAAATCGACGAGCTGTTGACCGAGCTTTACGAGATGGATTTCGCGTCGACCGGCTGGCTGACGCGGTTCCGGACGATGAAGCATCGCTACCTCCACCATATCGACGAGGAGGAAGAAGAGATGTTCCCCGAGGCCGAGAAGGGCCTGTCGGAGGCAAAGAAAAAGGAACTTGTGGCGATCTTCGAGAAGGAAAAGCCGAAGGAAAAGGCTAAGGCGGCGGCCGACGAGCCGTCGAGCGAGGATGAGAAGGAGTAAGGGCGGGTCGGTCAACCTCGACTTTGTGCGCCTTCCCCGCCATAGGCGCGCGCGATGACCGACAGATTCACTTTTTCGATCGCCGCCACCGACGGCGCCGCGCGCACGGGCACGATCGCGATGCAGCGCGGCGAAATCCGCACCCCCGCTTTCATGCCCGTCGGCACCGCCGCGACGGTGAAGGCGATGCGGCCGGCCGAGGTGCGCGCGACCGGCGCCGACATCATCCTTGGCAACACCTATCATCTGATGCTGCGTCCGACCGCCGAGCGCATGGCGCGGCTGGGCGGGCTTCACAATTTCATGGCATGGGACCGGCCGATCCTGACCGACAGCGGCGGTTACCAGGTGATGAGTCTGTCGGCGCTGACCAAGCAGAGCGAGGAGGGTGTCGCGTTCAGAAGCCACCTCGACGGCTCGCGCCACATGCTGACCCCCGAACGCTCGATGGAAATCCAGCGCCTGCTCGGCAGCGACATCGTGATGGCGTTCGACGAATGCCCGCCGAACGGCGTCGATGCCAAACGCGCCGAGGCGAGCATGGAACGCTCGATGCGCTGGGCGGCGCGCAGCCGCGCAGGGTTCGATGCGGGCGAGGACCATGCGGCGCGCGCGGCATTGTTCGGCATTCAGCAGGGTTCGCTCGATGAAAAATTGCGTGCGCGATCGGCGGCGGCGCTGACCGACATCGGATTCGACGGCTATGCGATCGGCGGGCTCGCGGTGGGCGAGGGGCAGGCGGCGATGTTCGGCGTGCTCGATTATGCGCCCGCGCAGCTCCCCGCAGACAAGCCGCGCTATCTGATGGGGGTCGGCAAGCCCGACGATCTGGTCGGCGCGGTCGCGCGCGGGGTCGATATGTTCGATTGCGTGCTGCCGACGCGGTCGGGACGGAACGGGCAGGCCTTTACCTGGGACGGCCCGATCAACATCCGAAACGCGAAATTCGCCGAGGATCGGGCGCCGCTCGATGCGACATGCCAATGCCCGGTGTGCACGACTTGGTCGCGGGCGTATCTGCACCATCTCGTGCGTTCGGGCGAGATGCTCGGCGCGATGCTGATGACGCAGCATAATCTGCATTTCTATCAGGATCTGATGCAGGGCATGCGCGATGCGATCGGCGCCGGACGCTTCGCGGCTTTCCAGAGCGATTTCGACGCGCGCTACAAGCGCTGACGCAAAGCCTTCGTCTCAGTCGAGCTTGCTGAGCAAATCGAGCAGGGACTGGGGAATCGACTCGTCGACGGTCGATTCATAGGCACGGCGCAGGGCGCCATTGACGTCCTGCCCCTTGGCGGGAGATTTCTTCTCCGCGTCCTTACCCAAAGCCTCGCCGCGCGGCGAACCGGTCTTGGACGACATTATTGGGGCATCTGATTGGACATGGGGCCTTTTGCTAACCGCGCGTACACCAAACTGCAATGGGGCGATTGTTCCTTCGCCATGAAACTATTTTGCGGTTAAATCGTTCCCTAACGTCGAAATATATCCGATGTGGACGGGGGAGCGGGCCGATTTGTCCCTTTTCCGGACGCGTTGATCACAGATTACGTCGCTTTCAGGAGGTAAAATATGTCTTTGGGTCAGTCGGTTGCGCCGCATCTTCCGTATCTGCGGCGTTATGGCCGGTCCATTTCCGGAAGCCAGCAGAGCGGCGATGCCCTTGTCGCGCGGCTGCTCGAAACACTGGTCGCCAATCCCGGCGCGGTCGACACCGGCGCCGATTTGCGAATCCAGCTCTACCGGATGGTGCATGACAATTTCGGGCTGATGTCCGAACAGGCAGCGGCTAACGACGACGGCGCGCTGACCGATATCGCGATTGCCGATGCGCGCCTGCGTCGCATTCCGTCGCTCGCGCGGCAGGCGTTGCTGCTCACTGCGGTCGAGGGTTTCAGCTTCGAGGACACGGGCCGAATCATCGGCCGCGATACCGACGCGGTGCGCGCGCTGATTTCCGATGCGACCGAAGAAATCGACCGCCAGACGCGCGCGCGCATTCTCATCATCGAAGATGAACCGATCATCGCGATGGATATCGAGATGATCGTCCGCGAGCTTGGCCATGACGTCGTCGGCGTCGCGACGACGCATCGCGAGGCGGTCGACGAGGCGCAGAAGCATCAGCCGGGCCTCGTGCTCGCCAACATTCAGCTCGCCGACAATAGCTCGGGGATCGAGGCGGTGCAGGAAATCCTGACCGACCTCAGGGTGCCGGTCATCTTCATCACCGCTTTCCCCGAACGGCTGCTTACCGGCGACCGCCCCGAGCCGGCGTTCCTGCTTACCAAGCCGTATCAGCCTGCAACGCTGCGCGCGGCGATTTCGCAGGTGCTGTTCTTCGACGAATCGACGATCCCCGCCTGACCAATAAATAGGGACAGTCCCTATTTATTGGTCGCGCTGTCGGCTTGTCACGCGGTGCGGCGCGGGTGATAGGCGGGCGATGACTTTCCTGGACGCATCCAGCCGCCAGTCGGCGCTCGACCGGCTCACCGCGCACGCACCTTTCCTTGCGCGGCTCGCCGAACTCTATCCCGGCGACGTCGATCGCTTTCTGAGCGATGGCACCGATGCCGCGCTCGCAGCGGTCACGGCGCCGCCGGCGGGCGACGATATCATGCGGACGCTGCGTCAGTGGCGCGGACGGATGGCCTTGCTCCTTGCGCTCGGCGATCTGTCGGGCGAGCATGGCGTGGCGACGACGACGCGCCTTTTGTCGAACTTTGCCGATCAGGCTTGCGACGCGGCGCTGGCCGCGGCTTTCGCCGAGCGCGTGCCGGGCGAGGAACCGCGCGGCCTTTCGGTGATCGCGCTGGGAAAGCTCGGCAGCTACGAGCTCAACTATTCGTCGGACATCGACCCGATCCTGATCTTCGATCCCGAAACGCTGCCGCGCCGCTCGCGCGACGATCCGGGAGAGGCGGCGGTGCGGATCGCGCGGCGAATGACCGAAATCCTGTCGGCGCGCACCGGCGACGGCCACGTCCTGCGCGTCGATCTGCGGCTGCGTCCGCATCCCGAGGTGACGCCGATCGTGCTGCCGGTGAATGCCGCAATCTCTTATTATGAATCCGAAGCGCTGGCGTGGGAACAGGCGGCGTTCATCCGCAGCCGCGCGTCGGCGGGCGACCGGGCGCTTGGCGAACAATTTCTGTCGGCGATTCAGCCCTTCATCTGGCGCCGCAGCCTCGATTTCCGGCAATTGAAGGAAATCGGCGCAATGAGTGACCGCATCCGCGATCATTTCGCGCAGGGGCAGGCGTTCGGGCCGGGTTTCGATTTGAAGCGCGGGCGCGGCGGCATTCGCGAGATCGAGTTTTTCGCGCAGGTTCACCAACTCATCTATGGCGGGCGCGATCCGTCGCTGCGTGTCCCCGCGACGGTCGATGCGCTCGCGGCGCTGGCGGCGGCGGGGCGGATCGAACTGGATGATGCCGAACGCCTGTCGGGCCATTATGCGACGCTGCGCCGCATCGAGCACCGATTGCAGATGATCGAGGACCAGCAGACGCATTGCCTGCCGACGCAAGAAGCGGCGCTCGATTGCGTCGCGCGGCTCGATGGCGAAGCCGACGGCGCGGCGCTGCTTGCGGCGCTCGCGCCGGTCGTCGCCGATGTCGGGAGCTGTTACGACCGGCTGGTCGCCGATCGTGCGGTCACGACCGGCCTGCCGCGCGACGAAGACGGGCTGGCGGGAGAACTGATCGCGGCGGGGTTCGATCCGCCCGATGCGGCGCTGCGCACGATCGCCGAATGGCGCGGCGGCAAGCTGCGTGCGCTGCGCAGTCCGGCGGCACTCGACGCGCTGGAAACGATGTTGCCCGAACTGGTCAAGGCGCTGGGCGCGGCGCCCGACCCCGACACTACGCTGACGCGTTTCGACAAGCTCGTTGCGGGGCTGCCGAGCGCGATCAATTTCTTTCACCTGCTCGGCGCGCAGCCCGCGCTCGCGCGGATCGCGACGCGAATCCTGTCGCTCGCGCCGACGCTCGCCGATGCGCTGGGCGTGCGCGTCGAGTTGATCGAGGGGCTGATCGACC
Organism: Sphingopyxis sp.; assembly: GCA_051861185.1. Classification (GTDB taxonomy): domain Bacteria; phylum Pseudomonadota; class Alphaproteobacteria; order Sphingomonadales; family Sphingomonadaceae; genus Sphingopyxis. The sequence continues at coordinate 21,074 of JBIMKQ010000017.1, read as the reverse complement.
AGCGGGCGTTCGACGCGCCGGCGAACATCAGGCAGTTGCGCGCCGAATGGGGGCCGGGGCTCGCCGGGCTCGACTATGAGCGATTGCTCGACCGCGTGCGCGATCATGTCGGCGAACGGCGTTTTGCCTATGGCGTGCAGCTTGTCGCCGGCGCGACCGACCCGCTGACGATCGCATGCGGCTATTCCGACCTCGCCGAAGCGGCGCTCGGCGTGCTCGCCGACGCGACGGTCGCCGAATTCGTCGCGGCGCATGGCCGCATCGCCGACAGCGAATTGGTCGTGCTTGCGCTCGGGCGGCTTGGGGGCAGGGCGCTGACGCATGCGTCCGACCTCGATCTCATCTATCTGTTCACCGGCGATCATCTCGCCGAATCCGACGGGCCGCGACCTCTCGGGGCGACCACCTATTACAACCGCCTTGCCCAGCGCGTGACGGGGGCGATGTCGGTGCCGACCGCGGCGGGCAAGCTCTACGATGTCGATACGCGGCTGCGTCCGCAAGGCGCGCAGGGGCCGCTCGTCGTCACGGTCGACAGCTTCGAACGCTATCAGCGCGAAGAGGCGTGGACGTGGGAGCATATGGCGCTGCTTCGCGCGCGGCCCGTCTATGGTTCGGACGAGGCGCGCGGCGAGGTCGAGCGCATCATCGCCGAACTGCTCAGGGCCCCGCGCGATCCGGCCAGGCTCGCCGCCGATGCTGCCGACATGCGGGGCAAGATCGCGGCGCACAAGCCCGCGACCGGCGCGCTCGACATCAAGGGCGGGCCGGGCGGGCTCGTCGACCTCGAATTCGCGATGCAGGTGACGCAGCTTGCCAGCGGCGAGTGCCACAACCCGAACATCGCGGCCGCGCTCGCTTGCATGAAGGCGGCGGGGCTCGTGCCGCCCGAGGTGGTCGAAGCGCACGGCCTGCTCGCGCGCATGCTTGTGATGCTGCGCCTCACCGCGCCTGAGGGCGAGCCGCCGACCGCGGCGGCGCGGCAGCTGGTGGCAAGCCAGTGCGGCGAGCCCGGCTGGCCGCAATTGCTTGCCGCGCATGACGCGGCGCGGCAGGAGGTCGCGAACTGGTGGGCGGCGATTCGCCAATAAATAGGGACAGTCCCTATTTTCCCCGACCAATTAAATAGGGACTGTCCCTATTTATTGAGGAGAAAAGCAAATGAGCGGCCCCCAAATCGGAGATGCCATTCCCGCCGTGACGCTTCTCGACGCGGACGGCGCGGCGATCGATCTCGCAGGCCTGAACGGCGGCCCGCTGGTCGTCTATTTTTACCCCAAGGCCGATACGCCCGGCTGCACGGTCGAAGCGCAGGATTTCACGCGGCTCGCGCCCGAGTTCGCCAAGCTGAACGCGCAGGTCCTGGCGGTTTCGCGCGACGCGCCCGCGAAGCTATGCAAGTTCCGCGACAAATATGGCCTGACCGTCCGCCTCGCTTCCGACGAGGATGGCGCGGTGTGCGAGGCGTTCGGCACCTGGGTCGAAAAGCAGAATTACGGCCGCACCTATATGGGGATCGAACGCTCGACCTTCCTGTTCGGTGCCGACGGCAAGCTCGCCAAAGAGTGGCGCAAGGTGCGCGTGAAGGGCCATGCCGACGCGGTTCTGGAGGCGGCAAAGGCCCTCTGACATGGCGAAACTGGGCGAAGCCGCGCGCGCGGTCCTGCTGACCCCGGACCCGCACGACAAGCGCCGTGCGGCGCGCGGTCTGGCGCGGGCCTGGCGGCAGGGGGCGCTCGAACATCGCTGCGATACAGCGATGCCCGACCAGCCGGCGTGGCCCGCCGCGCCCGAATTGCTCGCGCCGAACCAGATGCCCAAACGCGGCAAGGGCGGGTCCGAGCGCGGCCGGATCGCGCTGCTTCATGCGCTCGCGCATATCGAGTTTGTCGCGATCGACTTGGCGGTCGATCTGGTCGGGCGGTTCGGCGATCAATTTCCGCGCCAGTTCGTCGACGACTGGATCGGCGTGGCGGCCGACGAGGCGATGCATTTTGCACTGCTAGACAGGCGATTGCGCGCGCTCGGCAGCCATTATGGCGCGCTTCCGGCGCACGCCGGATTGTGGGAGGCGGCGCAGCTCACCGCCGATGATGCGCTGGCGCGGCTCGCGATCGTTCCGATGGTGCTCGAGGCGCGCGGGCTGGACGTCACCCCGGCGACGATCAGCCGATTCCTCGCCGCCGGCGACAGCGTGTCCGCGAATATTTTATCGCGCATTTACAAGGATGAAATCCGGCATGTGAGCGCGGGCACAGTCTGGTTCGGCTGGCTGTGCGACGAACGGGGATTCAACGCCGTTGAAACGTGGCACGCCCTCGTAAAATCGCGGTTTCGCGGATCGTTGAAGCCTCCGTTCAACGACTCGGCGCGCCACGACGCCGGTTTAACGCAAGAATTCTACGCTGTTATTGCTTAGTAAGGACTGGACCAGCACACAGGCTTCGCGGGGGATGAGCAATCATCCAAACCAACAAACACCGGCACCAAGGCCCATTTCCGGACTTTGGCGACATGGCAAACGCGGGGTCGTATTTTGATAAACACTCTTCTGACGCAGAAGTTGCACCAGGTCGCAATCCTCTGCGCGGCAGCATGTTTCGGACTGGCCACACCGGCCGCCCACGCTGCCGAAACCAGCGCCGATGCTGGTATTGTCGCTCCCGACGAACCCGATGACGACAGCTTCACCGCTGGTGTTCCCTCGGCTGGCGAAGACAGCGAAGCCCGTGCCATTTTTCAGGCGTGGAAGCGCCTCGACACCGGCCTGACCGCCTCGATCGGCGTTGCAGTGCCCTCGCGCCGCCCGATCGACCAGATGTCGCTTTCGTCGTCCTACGGCATGCGCGTCCACCCGGTCACCGGCAAGGTCGCCCGCCACAACGGCATCGACATCCCGGCGCCGCACGGCACCCCGATTTACGCAACCGCCGACGGCATCGTCGGCCGCGCCCAGCGCCTCGGCGGCTATGGCAATTATGTCGAAGTCGAGCATGGCAACGCGATCCAGACGCGCTACGGCCATATGTCTTCCTACGTCGTCACCCCCGGCCAGTCGGTCAAAAAGGGCGACGTGCTCGGTTATGTCGGTTCGACCGGCCGTTCGACCGGCAACCACCTCCATTATGAAGTCCGCATCGAAGGCGCGCCGGTCAACCCGATGCCCTTCGTCCGCTCGGACCAGATGGCGATCGCCGCCATCACCGGCAAGAATATCGCGATGGGCGGTCCCGAATAATCAGCTTAACAGGGTCGGAGAGGAGGGGCGCCAGGCGGGACAACCGTCGAGGCGCCCTTTTCATTTGCGACAAAGCGCCTATCTAACGGTCATGGCCACACAGCTTTCCGATATCACCCTGTCACCCGCCGCCGCGGCGCGCGTCCGCTGGATTGCGACGCGCAAGGGCGGAACCGACGCCGCGCTGCGGCTCGCGGTCGATGGCGGCGGCTGTTCGGGCTTCACCTATCGTTTCGGCCTGGCCGAAGGCATCGACGCCGACGATATCGTCACCGAGACCGACGGGGTGAAGCTGGTGGTCGATCCGGTCAGCATCGACCTGGTGCGCGGCTGCATCGTCGATTTTGTCGATTCGCTCGGCGGATCGTCGTTCAAGGTCGAAAATCCCAACGCCGCTTCGGGCTGCGGCTGCGGGTCGAGCTTCTCGATCTGACGCCTTTCTAAGCTGCCTGCTTGCTGCCATAGGTGCGCCATGAAAATCGCGACCTTCAATATCAACGGGATCAAGGCCCGTTTGCCGCGCCTCGTCGAATGGCTCGAGGAAACGCAGCCCGATATCGCCTGCCTGCAGGAATTGAAATCGAGCGACGAAACCATGCCGACGAAAGAGATTGAGGCGGCGGGGTACGGCTTCCTCTATCATGGGCAAAAGGGCTTCAACGGCGTCGCGATCCTCGCCAGGGGGACGCAGCCGGTCGAAACGCAGCGCGGGCTCGCGGGCGAGGCCGAGGACGAGCAATCGCGCTATCTGGAAGCCGACGTCCACGGGCTGCGCGTCGCGTCGATCTATCTTCCCAACGGCAATCCGCAGCCGGGACCGAAATTCGATTACAAGCTACGCTGGATGGCGCGGCTGCGTGAGCGCGCCAAGGAATTGCTCGCGTCCGAAATCCCGACGATCCTGACCGGCGATTACAACGTCATCCCGTACGACGACGATGTGTGGGACCCCCGCGTCATGGCGACCGATGCGCTGATGCAGCCCGAATCGCGCGATGCGTGGTTCCGTTTGCTTGGCGACGGCTGGACCGATGCGCTGCGTAGCCGCCATCCGGTTGGCGGAATCTGGACCTTCTGGGATTATCAGGCCGGCGGCTGGCAACGCGACCATGGCTTTCGCATCGACCATCTGTTGCTAAGCCCCGCGCTCGCCGACCGGCTGGTCGATGCGGGCGTCGACAAGGACCATCGCGGGCGCGAAAAGGCCAGCGACCATGCCCCGACCTGGGCGGTGCTTGCCTGAGCCTCAGGCGTCGGGATACAGCGTCGTCATCACCCGTTTGGGGTCGAGCGCATAATGATGCGCCACCGCGCCGGCGATGACGCTCTCGAGGCTGCGCGTCGGCTTGAGGTCGCGGCCTTCGTAGCGCGCGGCGGCGCCCAGCCCCGGCCAGTCGGCCGACACCTTGCCGCCCTCGTTCAATCCGCCGCCGAGCAGCATCGCGGTCGACGCGGTGCCATGGTCGGTGCCGCCGGTGCCATTGACCTCGACCGTGCGGCCGAATTCGGTCGCAACGATCACCAGCGTATCGCCCCATGCAGCGCCAAGCCCGGCCTGAAGCGCGCCGACGAGCTGGTCGAGCCCGCGCAATTGCGCCGCGAGTCGGCCGCGCTGGCCGCTGTGCGTGTCCCAGCCCCCGGTTTCGACCATCATCACGCGCGCGCCGTCGGCGGGGAGCATCAGCGAGGCGGCGAGCTTGCCGAGGTCGGCGCCGTTGCGGCCGTTGTTGCCGCCGATGTCGCTCGCCAGCTCCTGCGTCTTGACCGCGCTGTCCCACAGCGGACGGAGCAGGGGATCGTCGGCATAAAGCGCGGTCAGCCGCGCGATGAGGTCGCTGTCGGCCTGCGGCAGGCGGCTGGGCGCGTAGGTGCCGACCTGTACTGCGCCGCGCAGCGCGAGCGGCACCGCGGGGGCGATCGCGATCGCATCGCGCTCGGCCGCGGGGAGCAGGGTGAGCAGTCGCCCGATCCAGCCGGTGTCGCGTCCATAGGGGCGTGATCCGCCACCCTCGAGCATATTCTGCCCGTCGAAATGCGAGCGGTCGCGATAGGCGGTGGCGACGGCGTGGGCGAAATGTGCCTGTTTGCCGGTGAAGAGGCCCGCGGTCGTCGCCATCGCGGGATGCAGCGTGAACATCGCGTCGAGCTTCGCGCCGCCCGCGGTTTCGTCGGCCATCGCGCGGCGCGCGGCGGCAAAGGCGGGGTCGCCCGTCGGTGCGACGATCCCCAAGCCGTCGGCGGCGCCGCGCTGGATGATGAATACAAGGCGTTTGGGCGTGCCCGCTGCGGCATAGGCAAAACCGGGCAGCGCACCTGCTGCGGCGACGGTGACCCCCGACAGGATGATCGAACGGCGTGAGAGGATCATCATCTATCTCCGCAAAAAGGCCGGGCTGGCGAACAGCATCGCGATGCCTTGTCCGGGGCTGTCGGCGCGGGCGATCGCCTCGCCGGTTTCGGGGGTGAGCGCGTCGGCGAGCACGAGCGGCGCGAGGCGGCGTGCGTCGGCGCGGTCGCCGATCCGCGCCGCGATCCGGCTGGCGAGTTCGACGCGTTGCATCAGCGCCGCCGACCCCGCCCACGTCGCGATCTTGTCGTCATAGCCTGCGGGGGAGCCGGGTCGCCATATCGGCTGACCGAGCTGGGTGAACATCGCGGCGACATTCTGCCGCTCGCCGAGCGCGGGAATTTTCAGCGCGCGCAGCATCGACACCGTCCAGTCCCACGGCGATTTGAACATTGCGGGGCCTTCCGCCCAAGGCTCGGGCGAGGCGATCAGCGTGCGATAAAGCGAAGGCAGTTCGCCGCCGGTCCGTACGAAATCGCCTGCGAGCCGATCGACGAGCGCCGCGGGCGGGTTATCGGCGGTGAAATGGCGTGCCAGCTTGGTCGCGACGTGACGCGCAGTGGCCGGATGAACCGCGAGGTCGCGCAGCACGGCTTCGGCCTGCTTTGCCCCGGCGCCATCATATCGTTTGCCGAGGATCGTCTGTGGGCCGGGTTCGTGAAGGCGGTCGATGAACAGCGTGGCGCCGGGCTGCGCGTCGGCGGGCATGAGCCGCTGGCCGGCGCCGCGCCCGAGGCCCGCGACCGTCACCCCGGTGAGCGCCTTGGCGAAGGACGTCACGTCGGCCTGTGTGTAGCCGGTGCGAACGCCCAGCGTGTGCAGTTCCAGTATTTCGCGCGCGAGATTTTCGTTGAGGCCCGGCGCCTGCCGGTTGCCACGGTTGCGGACGCGGGCGGCGAAAGCGCTTTCGGGGCCGAAACTCTGCGCCTGATCGAGATAGAGAAGCATCGCAGGATGACGAACCGCGGCGATCAGCAGGTCGGAGAATTTGCCCATGATATGCGGGCGGATCGCCTCATTTTCATAATTGCCGGCGAAGCCGATCACGGTCTGTTTGTCGGCCGACACCGCGAAATGATTGGCCCAGAAATGGACGAGCCGTTCGGGGAAGGGGGTCGGCGTCGCGACGGCGGCGGAGAGGCGCGCGGCGGTCGCGTCGACATAATGGCGGCGGATCGCCGAACGCGAAAGCCGCCTCATTTCGGGCTGCATTCCCTTTTCGTCTTCGGTCATCGGCGTGTCGGCCGCCTCGCGGCGCATCGCCCGTCGTTCTTCCTGATATTCGACATAGGCGGTGGCGATCGCGGCGCGCCCGGCCAGTGCGGCGATGGCCGCGGGGGCGGGATCATAGTCGCCGAGTTGCCGTGTCAGCCAGCCTTTCGGGTCGGCGACCGCGGGGTCGTCAAACCGGCGACCGAGGCCGAAGCGACTGGCGGCAAGATAATGGACTGTCATGACAATGCCTTTCCGCGCCCCGAAAGCACGATGGCTGCCATTTGTCGCAAAGCTGTCCCAGCGTCAGAGCGGCTTGTCGTAAATCTGATACACCCGGTTGACCTTGGCATCGATCGCCTCGGCGACCGCGTTCATCCCTTGATTGTCGTCGAGCACCCAGCCGATATCGCCGCGCTCGGTACCATAGTCGCGCACCGCGTCGCGGCGGATGAATTCGATCATCATGAAGGCTAGCGTGCTCGCCATGCGGCTGTTCTGCAGTTTCTTGGCGACCCCCATCAAGGGCACGCGCAGGGTACGGCTTTTCGGCTTGTGGAGCCACCACAGCAACCGCGCCCAATTGAAGGGGAGCAGCGATCCGTCCATGTCGATCAGCAATTCGTTGATATTCGGCAGCACGATGATGAACGCCACCGCCTCGCCGTCGAGTTCGGCGACGCGGACCAGGTCTTCGAAAACGATCGTCTTGAGCTTCTTGCCGACAAAGGCGATTTCGCTGTCGGTCAGCGGAACGAAACCCCAATTGTCCGACCAGGCGTCGTTGAGCAGGCCCATGATCAGCGCCGCTTCGGCGTCGAAATTCTTCTTGTCGACCTTGCGCACCCGGATGCGCGCATTCTTCTCGCCCGCCGCGACGATGCGGTTCACCAGAGGCGAAAAGCCTTCTTTGACATACACATCATAGTTGATGAGCTGCTTGATCGGGCGATAGCCATGGCCCTCGATCCAGCCGCGATAGAGCGGGCTGTTGTGCCCCATCATCACCGTCGGACGATTGTCGAACCCCTCGATCAGCAAGCCCGGTTCGTCCCAGATCGAAATCGACAGCGGGCCGAGCGAGCGGTGCATGCCCTGGGTGCGTAGCCAATCTTCGGCAGCGACGAGCAGCGCCTGCGTGGCTTCCTCGTCCTCGGCTTCGAGCAGCCCCCAGTTGCCGGTGCCCGGACCCATCCCCTGTTCGACCGGCTGCGCGAGCGCGAGGTCGTCGATATGCGCCGAGATGCGGCCGATCGTGCGACCATCGCGTCGCGCGAGGAAGAATTGCGCCTTGCCATGTTCGAACCACGGATTCTTGCCCGGGGTGAGCAGGCCGTAAACCTCGCCCTTCAGCGGCGGAACCCACGACGGATCGCCGCGATTCAGGCGAAAGGCGAGTTCGACGAATTCGCGCAGATCGGGCTTCGTCTTGACCGGGTGGATGGTGATCGGGCCGTCCGAATGTCCGCTCATACTGGTTTCCTGCTTTGGACGTCTTATATGTTTGGCGACGCATTAGGGCATTGCTGTGGCGCTGACGACCCGCATTCGGCCATTTTGCTGCCACGAAATCATGGTGAAGAAACCGATATGTTAGCGATGAACACTCTTGTCGACCGCTTGTCGGCTCCGTCGGCGGTCCCCGTCCCGAAATCCGCGATCGCCGACGACATGGCGATGATCCGCGCCGCGTCGGAGCTGACGCGCGACCTCGTCACGCCGAGCGCGCGGATCTATTGGACCGACTTCCTTGCCTCGACGCTTATCGGCTATGCCGGCATCGCAGCGGCGATTCTTGCCCCGTCGACGGCGTGGATGCTGGTCGCGGCGGCGATTGCCGTGATCGCGCTCTATCGCGCGGGCAGCTTCATTCACGAACTGACGCATATCCGCAAAAATGCGCTGCCGGGCTTTCGCCTGGTGTGGAATATCCTTGTCGGCGTGCCGCTGCTCATCCCGTCGTTCATGTACGAGGGCATCCACAGCCTGCACCACAACCGCACCAAATATGGCACGGTCGAGGATCCCGAATATCTGCCGCTCGCGCTGATGAAGCCATGGACGGTGCCGCTGTTCGTGGTCACCGCGGCGCTGGCACCGCTCGCGCTGCTCGTCCGCTACGCCGTGCTGACCCCACTGTCGTTCCTGATCCCGCCGCTGCGCCGGGTGGTGATGGAGCGTTATTCGGGGCTGATCATCAACCCGCTGTTCCGCCGCAAGCCGCCCGAGGGCGAGTTTCGCCGCCAGTGGGCGTGGCAGGAAGGCGGCGCGTGGGCGTGGTCGAGCCTGCTGATCGCCGCGGGCGTTTTCGGCTGGGTGCCGCTGCGCGCGCTGCTGATCTTTGGCGCGATCGCCGCCGCGACGCTGGTGCTCAACCAGATCCGCACGCTCGTCGCGCATCTGTGGGAAAATGACGGCGCGGTGCTGACCGTGACCGGCCAGTTCCTCGACAGCGTCAACGTCCCGCCGCCGGGCCTGCTGCCCGAATTGTGGGCGCCGGTGGGCCTGCGCTATCACGCGCTGCACCATTTGCTGCCGGGTGTCCCCTATCATTCGCTCGGCGAAGCGCATCGCCGCCTGAAAGACGCATTGCCCGCCGATTCGCAATATCATGGCGCGAATTACGACAGCCTGCCGAAATTGGTCGCAAATTTGGTGGCGGGGTCTGCGCGGGGCGCTGCGACCTGAATCAGAGAAGGCAGCCCTGTGGCGCCTTCTTCCGGCGACTAACAGGCGCTAACGTCGGAGTGATCGGTCGAGCAGCTTAGACGTTTTCCTGTTACCGCTGCGCATCCGGATTCGCGAACGACGGCATTCAAATGTTCGATGGCTTCCTTGGGAATGGGGCCAAATTCCATGACACCATGGCCGCCTTTCCATTCAGGAAAGCGTGCGACACCTATTCGCGCCTTAGCCATTTCTTGTGTCAAATCACCGAGGCACGAAGAACTGCCGCTGACCGTAATTCGCCAATGCGTTGCGTTCGGCGTCGGGGGATCACCACAGGATGTGAGTAGAAGGCCGGACGCCAACACCACGGCTTGAGGGAAGTTTACGGTCGGTTTCCCCGATCCGGACAAGCCCTATTCCTCGGTCCGGATCAAGATCATTTCGCCAATCAGCGCGAACAGGATGAACGGCCCCCACGCGGCGAGAAAGGGCGAGTAGGCGCCCAGATCGCCCATCGCGAGCGCGAAATTGTCGGCGACGAAATAGGCGAAGCCGAGCCCCATGCCGAGGATCGCGCGGATGAACAGCTTGCCCGAGCGGGCAAGGCCGAACGCCGCAACCGCACCGAGCAGCGGCATCAGTATCGCCGAAAGCGGCCCCGAAATCTTGTGCCAGAGCACGCCCTTGAGCGCGTCGACGGGGCGCCCCGCGGCTTCGAGGTCGGCAATCGCAGCCTTCAGCTGCAGGAAGGGCAGTTCATCGCCATCGACCTGCGCGAGGGTGAACTGGTCGGGGCGGACATTTTTGGCCGCGACGATCGTACCCAGCGGTTCGAGCGTGCCCGACCGGCGAATGAAACGCCGCGCATTGTTAAGCTCCCAGCCACCGCCCGCGACCGCGCGCGCGCTGTCGGCGGACAGCATCGACGACAGCACGCCGCCCGTGCGTTCATAGATCGTCACATAACCGAGGACGATCACCGGGCCGCTGGTATCGACCGTCGCCGCATTGATCAAATCGTCGCCGTCGCGCACCCAGATGTTCGTGCGGATGCCGCTGTCTTTGGGGACCTTTTTATACTCGACCTTTTGCCAGGCGCTGAGCGCAGCGGTCGAGCGCGTGACGATGCGTTCGTTGAAGGCAAAGCTGATCCCGGCGACCAGCAGCGCGGCGAGGAACAGCGGCGCCAGCACCTGATGCGCCGACATGCCCGACGCCTTCATCGCGACGACCTCGCTGTTCTGATTGAGCGTGATCAGCGTCAGGATCGTCCCGAGCAGCACCGAAAAGGGCAGGAAGGTCTCGACGATCTGCGGCAGCCGCATCCCGACATACCGCCAGACGTCCGAATCGCTGTTGCCCGCGACGGCGAGGATTTTGCCGCTTTCGCCCAGCAGGTCGAGCGTCTGCAGGATGAGCACCAGCGCGAAGAGGATCGAGAAGGAGCGGACGAGAAAAAGGCGCCCGACATAAAGCGCCATCGTGCGCGACGGGAAAAAATGAAGCTGGTGCATCAGGCGCCCTGTGGCTTGCGCTGGAACATGGTGAGCATCGTGCGAATCTTTTGCGCCGCCTTCGCCGCGACGCGCTCGAGTGCGCCGATCGGCTGGCCGCCGGGGACGTGCGCGACGGTGTAATACATCCAGATCGCGAGCGCCGAGAACAGCAGGAACGGCACCCACAGCGCGATCAGCGGATCGATGACGCCCCGCGCGCCGAGGTCTTCGGCATATTGGTTGATCTTGTGCTGGGTCACCAGCAGCACGATCGACAGAAAGACGCCGAGCGACGAGGTCGATCGTTTGGGCGGGATCGCCAGCGCGATCGCCATCAGCGGAATCAGCAGCATCGACATCACCTCGACGATGCGGAAGTGGAAATTGGCGCGCGATTCGAGCCGCGTCTGCACCGACTGGCTCCGGTCCTTGCCCGCAACGAACAGTTCGGGAATCGTCATTTCGCGGTCGGCGCCGCCGCGCAGCCGGAACGCCTCGATCTTGGGCAGCGGAATCGGCAGGTCGTGATTGTCGAAGGTCAGCACGCGCGGCACCGCGAATTTGGGCGATTCATGAATCAATACACCCTGCGACAGGCGCAGGATGATCGTGTTCGGATCGTCGGTCGCCAGGAACTGCCCACGCGCGGCGGTTGCCGATACGCGCTGGCCGTCCTTGTTGTCGCCGCGCACGAAGATCCCGCGCAGGCTGCGTCCATCGTCATAGCTTTGTTCGATCCGCAGCGTCATGCGGTCGCCCAATTTGGTGAATTCGCCCACCTTGATCGACGCACCGAGCGCGCCCGAACGCAATTCGAACTGCAAGCCTTCATAGGCGTAGCGCGCGACGGGCTGAATGAAGCCGACGATCGCAAGGTTCAGCAGCGCGAGCGCGATGGCATAGGCGTAAGGCACGCGCATCAGCCGCCCGAAACTCATCCCCACGCCCTTCAGCACGTCGAGTTCGCTCGAGGTCGCAAGCTTTCTGAAAGCGAGCAAAATCCCCAGCATCAGCCCGATCGGGATGCCGAGCGAGAGATATTCGGGGATCAGATTGGCGAGCATCCGCCACACGACGCTGACCGGGCCGCCCTCGGTGGCGACGAAGTCGAACAGGCGCAGCATCTTTTCGAGCACGAGCAGCATCGCCGACAGGACGAGGGTACCGAGCATCGGGAAAAAAATGAGCCGCGCGATGTAGCGGTCGATGGCAGGAAGCTTATTCAATCTTTGGTCGCCCCATCACCATGTTTTGGCCGCAGTTGTTCCCGATATGCCGATTCAAGGGCGACAGGGACCCGTGTCAGCGCGCGCATTTGCGCTTGCTGAGATGGCTATAGCCTCTGGAGGTTTTGAGGTCATGTCGAAAATTTTTCTCGCCGGACTGCTGGCTGCCGGTGCCGCCGGAGTGCTGATCGCACCCGTCGCGGCGCAGGGTGCCGCGCTGGGTCCGAGCGCCGCGCTGTGCAACAGCAACGCCACCGCCGTCCAGGTCGACGTGCGCGGTTTCAAGCAGCGTACGGGAACCGTGCGCGTCCAGATCTACAGCGCGAACAGCAACTATCTGGAAAAGCGCAAGTGGATCGAACGCGTCGACGTACCCGTCTCGCGCGCCGGCACCATGTCGGTTTGCGTGCCCGTGAAGCAGCCGGGCAGCTATGTCGTTTCGGTGCGTCACGACATGAACGGCAACGGCAAGTCGGACCGCAGTGACGGCGCGGGCCTGTCGGGCAATCCCGACATGAAAGTCAGCGATTTCATCTTCAAGCGGAAGCCCAAATTGACGCAGGTCAGCTTTGCGGTCGGCGGCGCCACCAAGCGCGTTCCGGTCGTGCTGAATTACGTCAACGGGCTGTCCTTCGACCCGGTGGAATAGGGGATATATGGCCAGCGTCGCGCTTCTTTCGAATCCGCATTCGACGGGCAACCGTGCCCTGTTGCCGCGGGTTCGCGAATATTGCGCGGCGCACCCCGACATTTTTCATTATGAGGTCGAGGATGTCGACCAGATCGGCGAGGCCATTCGCACGATGGCGATGGTCGGTCCGCGGGTTGTCGTCATCAATGGCGGCGACGGCACGGTCCAGGCCGCGCTGACCGAACTCTATTCCGGCGGTCATTTCGGCGGTTCGCCGCCGCCGGTCGCGGTGCTTCCAAACGGCAAGACCAATCTGATCGCGCTCGACCTTGGCGCCGAGGGCGATCCGATCAAGGCGTTGCAGCGCGTGCTCGACCTCGTCGAAACCGGCCGGCTGGAGGATCATGTGATCCAGCGCCAGCTGATCTCGCTCGACAGCGGCGGTGAAGCGCGGCCGGTGCTCGGCATGTTTCTCGGCGGCGCCTACCTCGCCGACGTGATGCTCTATTGCCGCAACCGCATCTATCCGCTCGGCCTGCCGAACGGGGTTTCGCATTTCCTTGCGGCGATCCTCGGCCTGTTCGCGATGCTGTTCGGCCTCGGCGGCGGGCGCTTGCCGCCCAAGCCCGAGGCGATGACGGTGTCGCTGATCCGTCAGGGCGAGTTCAAGGGCAAGTTTTCGCTGCTGATCGTGACGACGCTGGAAAAGCTGCTGCTCAGCATCCGCACCAACGACGCTGCGGGCGAAAGCGGACAGATGAAATTGCTAGCGGTGGAACGCGGCATGGGCGCGCTCGTTCGCATGCTCGGCGCGACCTGGCGCGGCACGCTCGGCCAAAACCAGCTCGACGGCGTGCATTTTCAGCAGGGCGACGAAATCCGCATCGAAGGCGAGCGGTCGAACGTCATCCTCGACGGCGAAATTTTTCAGGCCCGGCATGGCAGGCCGATCATCCTGACCTCGACGCAGCCGGTTCCCTTTCTGCGCCTCGCCGCCTGAGCGTTCTTTATGGCCGCCCTCAACGAACTCGTCCGCGAAGAACTCGGGGTCCCGGTGGACCCGCGTGCCGCCGCGATGGCGCGCGCGATCGCCGCGCAATATCCGGGCAGCGCGCGCGCCGTGCTATTCTATGGCAGCTGCCTGCGCGAGCGCGAGCTCGACGGGCTGATGCTGGATTTCTACCTGATCGTGTCCGATTATAGCGATGCCTATCCCAAACGCTGGATGGCCGCCGCGAACCGGCTGATCCCGCCCAATGTCTTTCCGTTCCAGCACGACGGGCTGATCGCCAAATATGCGGTGCTCAGCGAAGCCGATTTTGACCGTCTGAACGGGCCCGAAACGCGCAATGTGTCGGTGTGGGCGCGCTTTGCCCAGCCGTCGCGGCTGGTCTGGGCGGTCGACGACACCGCGCGCGATCGTGCGATTGCGGCGGTTGCGCGCGCGGCGCCGACGCTACTCGCCGCCGCTGGCCGGGTCGATGGCGAAACGCCGCTCGACTGGTGGCGGCGCGCCTTTTCGCTCACTTACTCGGTCGAATTGCGCGCCGAACGTACGAGCCGCGCGCAGTCGGTCGTCGATGCCGATGCCGGACGCTATGAGCGGTTCAGCGCCCCGGCGATCGATGCGATTCCAGCCGACACGCGCGACGGCGCCTGGGCGCGGCGGCGGCTGGAGGGCAAGGCGCTCAGCATCGTGCGGCTCGCCAAGGCCAGCCTGACCTATGCCGGCGGGATCGATTATCTGGCATGGAAGATCAATCGCCACGCGGGGACGAAGATCGAGATCAAGCCGTGGCAGCGCCGTTGGCCGCTGGTCGCCGCACTGACGCTGGTGCCGCGCCTGATGAAAAGCGGCGCGATCCGGTAATCCGCGGCCCGTCTGCCGGATTACGACGGGCGTTCAACTCGCGAGCCGTTGCCCTTCGCCCGGCCGTGCATCGCCGCACCGCCGGATCGCCTGGTCGAGCGCGGTGAGGGTGAAGGGTTTGCGCAGCACGTCATGATCGCCGAAGCTGGCGATCTCGCCCGCGTCACCGGCGTAGCCCGTCACGAACAGCACCGACAGTTCGGGCCAGCGCTGTTTCAGCTGCGCGACCATTTCGGGACCGGTCAGCTCGGGCATCAACACGTCGGACAGGATCAGGTCGAAACCGCCCTGGCCCTCCGCCAGCCGCCCCTCGACCAGCGCTTCGGCCTCGAGCGGATTGCCGCATGCGACCGCAGTGTGGCCCAGTTCGCTGACCGCATCGACCGTCGCGGCAAGGACGCGCTCGTCGTCCTCGACCACCAATATGCTCAGCGCGTCGGCGGGCAATACAGGGGCGTCCGCATCGCCGATCGCGCTTTCCGTCACGCTATCGTCTTGCGGCTTCGCGATCGGCAACAGCATCGCGACGTTGGTGCCTTCGCCCTCGGTCGAGGAAATCTGCACCTCGCCGCCCGACTGGCGGCAGAAAGCGAAAACCTGGCTCATGCCCAGCCCGGTTCCCTGACCCGCGGGCTTGGTCGTGTAAAAGGGATCGAATACGCGCTCGAGGACCTCGGGCGACATGCCGCAGCCGGTGTCGATCACCTGTACTGCGAACGCCTTGCCCTCGCCATCGTCGAGCGTCTGGATCGTCAGCGAACCATGGCCGTTCATCGCGTCGCGCGCATTGACCGCGAGGTTGAGCAGCGCGTTTTCGAATTGTTGCCGATCAACCCAGCAGGCGAGGCCGTCAGCGCGAAGGTCGAGCGTCAGCGCGATCCGGTCGCCGATCGTGCGTTCGATCAGCTCGGCAAAGCTCGTAATACACTCGTCGATCGTCACCATCTCGGGTCGCGCGGGCTCGGACCGGGCAAAGGTCAGCAGCCGCCGCGTCAGGTCGGCGGCGCGGTTGGCACCGTCCAGCGCATTGGCGAGGTGACGCGATGCCTTTTCGGGCGCGCGTTGCGCCAGTTCTAGGCCGCCGACGACAACCGCCAGCATATTGTTGAAATCATGCGCGATGCCGCCGGTCAGCTGGCCGACCGCTTCCATCTTTTGTGCCTGCCGCAATTGGGCTTCTGCGGCTGCACGCTCGCTCATCTCGTTGCGAAGCGCGATATTCGCCTGTTCCAGTTCGGCGGTGCGGGCATTGACCGCCTCCTCCAGTTGCATCGCGCGGTCGCTTTCCTCGGCCTGTTCGCGCCGCGCCACCCGGCGTTCGGCTTCGGCGCGCACCAGCGAGAAGGTGGCGCCGATCGCGATCACCGCAGCGCCGGCACCGAGCAGTGAGAAAAGCAAAATGGCCTGGTTCAGACTGGCGCGGTCGGCCGCCGCGATGCGGTTGCGCTCGCGAAGCAGCGTGCGCTCGGTGGCGATGACGCGATTGAGCAATTTGTCGATGCGGCCAAGGCCGGCGTCGTGGCCCGCGGCATGATATTTGGAAATCGCGGCGATGGTCTGGTTGTAATTGGCACTGAGCGCGGCATCGCCGAGCTGGCTGCCGCGGCGGTTCATTTCGGTTGTCAATTCGTCGACCAGCCCGGCCTGTGCGGGGTTGTCGCGGACATTGCGTTTCAGCAACGACAGATATTGCCGCGCCAGCCCCCATTGCTGTTCGAAGACGCGCCCATCCTCTTTCTGGAGGCCGACGGCGAAGCGACCCAGCGCGGCCTCGGCGCGCGCGAGCGCGGCGTCGAGCGAGCGGGTCTGCGAGATGACTTCAAGGCTCTGCGTTTGCCAGCCGAGCGAGCGGTCATAATTGTCGTTGGCGCGCGCGAGCAGCAGGACAAGCGCCGCCACGACGCCCGCCAGCATCGTCGCCACCCCGATCGTCAGCCAGAAGCGCGTCCGCTCTCGCCGGCCTTCGGTTTCGGTATCGCCATCCCTCTCGAACACGCGCATCTCTTACCGGACAAGCGCGTCGCCGCAAAGCGCCGAAGCCCCCCGGGCTTCACCGCCGCTTCCATTCGCCGCGAAAAGGAATCCGCTGGTCGGCGGGTGGTTCGGTTCAGCCGATAATGCCGACGCGCTGGCCCGCACGCTCGAACCGGCCGAGGATTTCGCCGACCTGTTCGATCGTATGTTCGGCGCACAGCGAACAGCGCAGCAATGTCATGCCCGCGGGGGTTGCGGGCGGACGCGCGAGGTTGACGTAAAGCCCTTCCTCGAGCAGCGCTTCCCACATCATCGCACCCTTTTCGAGGTCGGGCATGATCACCGCGATGATCGCCGACTGCGGCTCTTCGGTGCCGAGCTGGAAACCCAGGTCGCGCAGGCCCTTGTGCAAAACCTTGGAATTTTCCCACAGATGCGCGCGCTTGTTCGACCCGTGCATCAGCTTGCGGATGCTCGTCGCCGCGGTCGCGACGACGCTCGGCGGCAGCGACGCGGTGAAGACATAAGGACGACAGACGAGCCGCAATATCTCGAACTTCGGATTGTTCGAAACGCAGAACCCGCCCACGGTGCCGACGCTCTTGCTGAAGGTGCCGATGATGAAGTCGACATCGTCCAGCACGCCCTGCGCTTCGGCAACGCCGCGGCCATTTTCGCCGATAAAGCCCATCGAATGCGCCTCGTCGACCAGCACCATCGCGCCGGCTTCCTTCGAGACGCGGATCATCTCTTTCAGCGGCGCGATGTCGCCGAGCATCGAATAGACGCCTTCGAGCACGACCAGCTTGCCCGCTTCGGGCGGCAGGCGCTTCAGCCGCTTTTCGAGCGCGTCGACGTCATTGTGGCGGAAGGCGACGATTTCGGCGTTGCCCATCGCGCAGCCGTCATAGATCGACGCATGGCTGTCGATGTCGAGGATGACATAGTCGCCCTTGCCCGCGATCGTCGAAATGATGCCGAGGTTCGCCTGATAACCCGTTGAAAACACCATGGCATGGTCCATGGCGTAAAATTCCTTGAGCGCGTCCTCGCATTCCTTGTGCCCCTGATAGGTGCCGTTGAGGACGCGGCTGCCGGTGGTGCCGCTGCCGAACTTGGCGAGCGCGTCCTTGCCCGCGGCGATGACATCCTCGTCGAAGGTCATGCCCATATAGTTGTAGGTGCCGAGCAGGATCGTCTCGCGCCCATTGCAGATCGCGACGGTCGGCGAGATCACCTTTTCCATCACCAGATTATAGGGATCGGTGACCCCGGTCGCGAGCAGGGTTTCGCGCTGCTGGATCAGCGGGTCGAATTTCGAAAAGAGGTCGGTCATCGCCCTGTCAGCCCTGCAGCTTCTCTACCGCCGCGACCAGCTGGCCGACGGTCTCGATTTCGGCCTGCATATTCATGCTGATGATGATGTCGAACGTGTCTTCGACCTCGGCGACGAAATCCATTACCGTCAGGCTGTCCCATTCGAGGTCGCCGGCAAAGGTCGTGGCGTCGGTCAGCTCGATGCCCTTCTTGTTGAACGGGCCGATCAGGCCGAAAATCTGGTCGCGCAGGGCGGTGCTCATGTTGTGCGTCCCATAAAGATATGAAGTTGCGTGCGGCATGCCGCGAAGGCTTCCGATTGGCAAGCGAATGCGGCGGGAACAGGGCAGCATCTTGCCGCCCCTGTCACTTCATGTCATCCCTGTGACGGGTCGCTGGCGGGTTACTGACAAGGGGCAGGCACATGGGCAGCGAAGAATCGAAGGCATCGGCCGAACGGCCGGCAATCTCTTTCCCGCCGAACGCGGTGCACCTCGTTCGCACCAATCAGCAGATCACGATGCAATTGTCGCAGATGGCCGATCAAAAGGCGTCGATCCTGATGGGCGCGACCTTTGTCGTTTTCACCCTCGCGATCGGGCAGGCGCGCTCGGGCGGCGGGGCGCTGGCGATGCCGCTCGCCATCCTCGCGACCTTTTCTTTCCTCTCGGCGCTGCTCGCGGTGTCGGCGGTGCTGCCGCGCGTCGGCAAGGCGCCGCCGGTCGTCTACAAGGACGGCAAGGACCACAGCAACATCCTGTTCTTCGGCCGCTTCGAACAGATGGATGAGGATGAATTCATTTCTGCGGTAAAGGCGCGGCTGCGCACCGAAGAAGATCTCTACGAGACGATGTTGCGCGATACCTACCAGAACGGCGTTGTGCTGGCGCGGCGCAAATATCGCTACCTTGCCTATGCCTACCGTCTGTTCGTCGTCGGATTGACGCTGACCTTCATTGCGTTCGGGGTCGAGATGGCGATGCTGTGGACCTGAAGACCCTCCCCCTTGGTGGGGGAGGCAGCGAGACTTGCCAGCTTGCTGGCTAGTCGCAGCGGTCGGAGTGCGGCTTCGGCCCAAAGCGGCGGCGCGATGACGCGCCATCACCCTCATCCAACTCCGCCTGGCCGCTTCGCGACCCTTCTCCCATCCAGGGAGAAGGCCTCGCCTGTTGCCTTTCTGCCACCCTCGCCCACAAATGGCCTGCCCAGCACCGCCCGGTATTGAACCCCCGGACTCGCGCGCCTATCCGGGCCGGCTATGTTGCAGCAGGCTGCCCCCTTGACCGCGGAAACACCGCAGGGTCTTCGCAAGGAGTTCCGGGCGACGCTGTCGCTCGCCGTGCCGCTGGCGGCGGCAAACCTGTTGCAGATGATGGTTCATGCGGTCGACGTGATCTTCGTCGCGCGGCTCGGCGACGCCGCGCTTGCCGCCTCGTCGCTGGGGGTTGCGATTTTTGGTCTGCTGCTCTGGACGGGGACGGGCCTGATCGGCGCATCGGCGCCGCTGATCGCCGCCGAACTCGGGCGCCGCAAACATGCGGTGCGGGAAGTGCGGCGCACGGTACGCATGGCGATGTGGCTTGCGGTGCTGGTATCGCTGGTCTTCATGGGGGTTTGCGCTGCGGGTGGCCCGATCATGCTCGCGACGGGGCAGCCGGCGGACACATCGGCGCGCGCCGCGGGCTTCCTGTTGATCCTTCTTTGGGGTCTGTTCCCGATGATCGCCGCGGCGGTACTGCGAATCTTCGTCTCGGCATTGGGACGACCCGTGATCGCAACTGTCATCACCTTCGGCGCGCTGTTCGTCAACGTCCTCGGCAACTGGGTCCTCGTGTTCGGCCATCTTGGCATGCCCGCGCTCGGCCTGCACGGCTCGGCGATCTCGAGCGTGATGACCAGCGTCCTGATGCTCGTCGCTTATGTCGTCGTGATCCAGCGCGACCGGCGTCTGCGGCGTTATCATCTGTTCGGCAATTGGTGGCGCACCGAATGGTCGCGCTTTTTCGATATGCTGCGCATCGGCACCCCGATCAGTCTGACCATTCTTGCCGAGGCGGGGCTGTTCACTGGCGCCGCCTTCCTGATGGGCCGGATTGGCGAGGCTGAACTGGCCGGGCATACGATCGCGTTGCAGGTCGCGGCGCTCGCCTTCCAGATCCCGTTCGGGGTCGCGCAGGCGGCGACGATCCGGGTCGGCCTGGCCTATGGCGCGCGTGACCATCGCGGCATCGCGCATGCGGGGCAGGCGTCGCTGGTGCTCGGCATCGGGTTCATGGCTTTTACCGCGTTGCTGATGTGGCTGTTCCCCGGGCTCGTGCTATCGATCTATGTCGATGTCGATGCGGCGCGCAACGCCGCGCTCGTGGGCTTTGCTATGCAGTTCCTCGTCGTCGCGGCCGCCTTCCAGCTTTTCGACGGGGCGCAGGCGGTTGCGGCCGGGGTGCTACGCGGACTGCAGGATACGCGGACGCCGATGATCATCGCGATCTGCGGTTACTGGATCGCGGGATATGGCACCGCGATTTACCTTGGCTTCTGGACCCCGCTTGCCGGAGTCGGGGTGTGGATCGGCCTTGCTGTGGGGTTAGTCGTGGTCTCGGCGGTGCTGCTGCTTCGCTGGCGGATGCGTGGCCGTCTCGGCCTGCTTCCGGCCTGACGCAAAAACTTCGCAAGAATCTTGTAGCGCGGTGCTTGACGCCCCTCTGACTCCTACCCATATGCCGGCTGTTAGCACTCGCAACCCGTGAGTGCTAAAACGACATCCATTGCATTACCGGAGAGATATCCATGCAATTCCGTCCGCTGCACGACCGAGTGCTCGTCCGCCGTATCGAAGCCGAAGAAAAGACCGCTGGCGGCATCATCATTCCCGACACCGCCAAGGAAAAGCCGCAGGAAGGCGAAGTCGTCTCCGTCGGTACCGGTACCCGCGCCGACGATGGCAAGGTGACCCCGCTCGACGTCAAGGCCGGCGACCGCATCCTGTTCGGCAAATGGTCGGGCACCGAAGTCAAGGTCGACGGCGAAGAGCTGCTGATCATGAAGGAATCGGACATTCTGGGCGTCATCGCCTGAACCGTCTCCGCATCCCTC
>JBIMKQ010000016.1:0-103858 GCA_051861185.1 Sphingopyxis sp. | reverse complement strand
TCCTTCCCGACGCTGCTGGACTTTCCCGATCCGGAGATCCGCACCTATTCGCCGACAAGCGTCATCGCAGAGAAATTCCAGGCCATGGTTGCGCTCGGGATCGCCAATGGCCGCATGAAAGATTTCTACGACCTCTGGGCGATTCCGCAGGCCTGCGCCATCGATCCTCAGGCGCTCGACGCAGCACTTGCGGCGACATTCGATCGGCGCGGCACGCCGATCCCGGCTGGCCGTCCCCCGGGGCTCTCGGCTGCCATGTTCGAAGACGGCGACAAGCGGCGGCAGTGGGACGCCTATGCCGCGAGCCTTGAGCTTGAAGGCGTGACATTCGCCGCCGTGATCGACGCGGTCTGGGGTCTTGTCGCGCCGAGCTGCGAACGACTGCTGGCCCATGACGTGTCGATCGCCACCCCGACTCCAGATGCAGCCGGTGAGTGACGCCGGCTCCGCCGCGGTCGGCGTCCTAAGGCATTAGGTGTCAATCTGGGTCCGATTGGTACACCAAGCCGCTTTATCAGGCGATTTCCTGTCGTTACACCGAAGAGGCGATCGGCATTGCGTATAGAGGCTGAGGTATCACCCGCCCGCCGCAGTGCGAGGACCATCGCGCAGCTTGTCCAACTTCATTGTCTCCCGGAGAGGAAACGGGAGCGATGAGCCATGGAGCGGATCGCAGGCGGACGGGTCGGGAACGCGTCGGCGGCCGATGAATCGACGTGAAGCATTTTAATCTGACGGAGGAACTCGCACACGACATATCAGGCGCCGACAAGGAAGAGCGGCTCTTTGCCGCCCTGTCGAACGCCGCGGACCGCATGGGATTTGATCTTTTCGCGCTCGCCTTCGATCGCCGCGGCGGCGACGAAGCCGCATCGATCCTCGTGCATAATTATCCCGACGCCTGGGCGAACGTCTATGTCGGCTTCGACCTCAGCGGCACCGATCCGATCCGGCGCGCCGGCGAAAAATCCATGACGGGCTTTCAATGGCGCGATGTCGACCAATACATCCCGCTCTCCCGGGGCGACCGGCAGTTGCTGAAGGTCGCCCGCGAGAGCGGCATCGGCGACGGCTTCACGGTGCCACGCCACTTGCCCGGCGAAGCCACCGGAAGCTGCTCCTTTGCCGTCGCTCCCAATGCCAGGATTCCGCTCGAGATGCTCCACGCCGCCGAGATTGTCGGCGCCGTCGCGCTCGCCGCGGCGCGGCAGCTCATTGGGACAGATTCCTATACACGGCGGGCGGCGCTGACCGAGCGGCAGCGCGAATGCGTGCTCTGGTCGGCCCGCGGCAAGACCGCCGGTGAGACCGCCGGCATCCTCGGCATCAGCGAAGAGACCGCGGTCCGTCATCTCAAGATCGCGCGCGAGCGCTATTCAGTGCCTTGCCGGCAAATGCTGATCCTCTGCGCCCTGTTTGACGGCGTCATCGGATTTTCAGATGTCTATGACTGGTGGCGCCCGCTCTGACGAGGGGAAAAAGCGCGAAAGCTTGCCCAGAAATGATTATCGGCCGGACCT
Source organism: Sphingopyxis sp. (assembly GCA_051861185.1). Classification (GTDB taxonomy): domain Bacteria; phylum Pseudomonadota; class Alphaproteobacteria; order Sphingomonadales; family Sphingomonadaceae; genus Sphingopyxis. The sequence goes on along the minus strand of JBIMKQ010000016.1, from coordinate 102,338 downwards.
CTTTGAAAAAGTGACCGAGCAAAGGAAACGCGCGTCTGGAGCACGTACCGCCACCTTTAGCTATTGCCTGGACATCCGTGGCGGAGCCCGGTCACTCGCCCAAGTTACTGTACGGGCGCGAGCCTATCTCCAACAGATTGATCGTAATCAGCAACCAAAACTGGAACCGAAAATGGATCTAATTGGAGCATGCGGTCCCAGAGCCGCGCCAGCGGGGTTGCGCCTCCCTACCGGGGCGATCGCGCTAGCTCGGGCGGCCGCTCTAACGCCTCACGCTTCTGAAACCGCGTCCGCCGGTGGCAGCCAAGTCTCATCGGATTTTCTGTTGAGATGCGCCAGATTCTCACCCACGACCCGCTATTTTTCGCCATCCTTGGCGAGACCAGCTGAGGGAGGAAATGAGGGAGGAGACTCTGCCGTCTCCAGAATTATCACGCTAAATCAATGCGTTAGCGAGGAAGTCTGGATGCCCCGCGAGGATTCGAACCTCGATAGGCGGTATCAGAAACCGCAGTCTTACCATTAGACGACAGGGCAGCAGAGGCGGGCGCAATATGATTGCACGAGCGCGCTGTCAAGACCGCCGCGACGGCTCGAACAAGTCCGCTTGCCCTGACGCATTTCGCCGCTAGCATCGCACTTATAACAAGAAAGGGGCCGCGCGCCCGCGCGGACACCCGAAGGAGTGGGTTGATGCGTCATGTCGCGATCGTGGGGTCGGGCCCTGCGGGCTATTATACCGCCGAAACTCTGCAGAAGGCGGACGATATCGCGGTCGACGTCATCGACCGGCTGCCGGTTCCCTATGGCCTGATACGCACCGGGGTCGCGCCCGACCACCAGTCGATCAAGGCGGTGTCGCGCCGGTACGAAGGCACCGCGCTGGCCGACAATGTCCGCTTTGTCGGCCATGTCTCGGTCGGCACCGATGTCACGATCGACGAACTGGTCGAGCTTTACGACGCGGTCATCCTCGCCACCGGGGCGCCCAACGACCGACCGCTCGATGTTCCCGGTGCCGACCTTCCCGGGGTGATCGGCAGCGCCGCCTTCGTCGGCTGGTACAACGGCCATCCCGATTTTGCGGACCTCGATCCGCCGCTCGACGCCCCCGGCGTCGCAGTGATCGGCAACGGCAATGTCGCGCTCGACGTCGCGCGCATCCTGGCGAAGACGCCGCAGGAGTTCGCGGGCAGCGACATCGTCGCGCACGCCCGCCAGGCGCTGGAGGCGAGCGCGGTGCGCCATATCCACATCCTCGGCCGCCGCGGCCCGCACCAGATCGCAATGACGCCGAAGGAATTGGGCGAACTTGGCCACCTCGAGCGTGCCAGCCCGCGCGTCGACCCCGCCGACCTGCCGCCGGAAGGCGACGACGCGCTTCTCGAACCCGGGATGCGCAAATCGGTCACGCATCTGCGCAGCTTCACCGCCAACCCGGTCGCCAAGCCGGTGACGATCGATTTCGATTTCTTCGCGATGCCCGTCGCGATCGAGGGCGAAGACGGCCGGGCGCAGCGCGTGATCGTCGAGCGCACGACACTCGACGCCGATCTGCGCAGCAACGGCACCGGCGAAATCTATGCGATCGACGCGGGTCTCGTGATCAGCTGCATCGGCTATCAGACCCCGCCGATCCCCGGCGTACCCTACGAGCATGGCCGCGGCCGTTTTGCCAACGACGACGGGCGAATCCTGCCCGGCCTCTATTGCGTCGGCTGGGCACGCCGCGGGCCGTCGGGGACGATCGGGACAAACAAGCCCGACGGCGCGCGCATCGGCGAGATGGTGCTCGAGGATATCGGCCGCGGCGGGGGCAAGGCAGGGCGCGCCGCACTCGATGCCCTGCTCGCCAGCCGCGGCGTCACCCCGGTCACCTTCCGTGACTGGCGCAAGATCGAGGAGGCCGAGGTCAAGGCCGCGCTCGACGGCAACCCGCGCGAAAAATTCACCAGCATCGAGGCGATGCTCGAAGCGATCGGCCGTTAAGGCGCTTCGGCGAGCAGCGGATCGACCGCTGCCTTGAACTCGGCGGCGGTGAACACGCCCGATCGGGCCACCCGCAGCACGCCTTTGCGGTCGATGATATAGGTCGACGGCACGGCGTTCTTGATCGCCCCGTACCCGCCGCTGATCCTCGCCGCGAGTGGGTAGGATAAGGCAGCGGACACTTCCTTCAGGCGGTAGGGCGGGACGCTGTCCTGCGTCGTCACCCCGAACATTTCCAGCCCGCGCGTCTGGTTCGCCCGGAAATAGCTGTGCATCATGGGCATCTCGGCCTTGCATGGCGCGCACCATGTTGCCCAATAGTTTATGATCACCACCTTGCCGCGCAATTCCGAAAGCCGGACCTTGCGCTTGGCCAAAGTCGTGAGGGTGAATTCGGGCGCCGCGACGCCTGTCCTGGGCGCCGACCTTCCCGACCCAACAAGAAATGGCGCCATCAAGGCGACCGCGAATACCATCCCCCGATGGCGGAATACTTGCCCCTGCATGGACAGATTGTAAGAGAGAATAATGAAATCAGGCAAGACGAAAGATCATCCGGTCCGCACGCTGTTTCGCTGGCTGCTCGCGCTGGCTTATGGCTATGCGGGCTGGGCGCACCTTGCGCGTCCGGCGCCGTTCCTCGCGATCACCCCGTCGTGGGTGCCCGCGCCCGAGCTCGTCGTCGCCGCGACGGGCGTTGCCGAGATCGCGGGTGCGATCGGCCTCATGATCCCCGCCACGCGCAAAGCCGCCGGCTGGGGCCTCGCGCTCTATGCCCTGTGCGTCTGGCCCGCCAATTTCCACCATGCGCTCGCCAATGTTGCGATCGGCGGCGAAACGCTGAGCTGGTGGTACCACGGGCCGCGCCTTGCCGCGCAGCCGCTGATCATCTGGTGGGCGCTCTGGGCGGGCGGCGCGACCGACAGGCCGTTTCGCCGCCGCGCCTGACCCTTATTTCGCGACCGGCGTCTCGATCGGCAGCTGGCCCTTCTGGCTCGCGGAATAAGCTTCGACCGCCTTCAGCACGCGCAGCATGTTGCCGCTCGAAATCTTTTCGAGCTCGGCCTGAGTGTAGCCGCGCCGCGCGAGTTCGGCAAACAGCCGCGGATAACCCGTGACATCCTCCAGACCGACCGGCGTCGCATCCATCCCGTCATAATCGCCGCCGATCCCGATATGATCGACGCCGATCGTCTTCTTGATGTGGTCGATATGGTCCGCCGCGATCCCGATCGGGGTCTGCGGCGCCGGGTTCGCCGCGTCCCACGCCTTCAGCGCCGGGGCGACAGCGTCAGGATTGCCGACATACAGCGCTTCGAGCCGCGCCTTCTCCGCCGTCCGGGTGAGGCCATGCGCGCGCAGTTTGGGGTCGAGGAAGGCGGCGTAGAGCACCACCATCACGACGCCGCCATTGGCCTTCACCGCGGGCAGCACGCTGTCGGGCACGTTGCGCGGATGGTCGTTGACCGCACGGACACCCGAATGGCTAAACATGACCGGCGCCTTCGACACTTCGAGCGCATCCTTCATCGTCGCTTCGCTGACATGGCTCAAATCGACGATCATGCCGATGCGGTTCATTTCCTGCACGACCTTACGCCCGAAGTCGGTGAGCCCGTCGTGCTGCGGCGCGTCGGTCGCGCTGTCGGCCCACGGCGTCGTCTTGCCGTGGGTCAGCGTCATGTAGCGCGCGCCCATGCCATAAAGCTGGCGCAGCACGGCAAGCGACGAGCCGATCGACTGGCCACCCTCCATCCCCAGCATGCCGGCGACCTTGCCCGCCTTCATCTGCTGTTCGAGTTCGGCCGAGGTCGACGCGAAGCCAAGGTCGTTCGGATAGCGGGCGATCAGCCGCTTCGCGACGTCGATCTGCTCGATCGTTTGCTGCACCGCCTGCTGCTCGTTCGTGTTCGACGGCACATAGACCGACCAGAATTGCGCCCCGACATGCCCCTTGCGCAGGCGCTGGATGTCGGTGTGCATCACGGTTCCGTCGGGCTTGGGCCTGGTGGTGTCGCGAAAGTCGAAGTCGTTGATCACATTGCCGACCTCTCCCCGCAATTCCCATGGCACGTCATTGTGCCCGTCGAACACCGGCGCCTTTTTGAGCGCGGCTTCGGCGATCGCTTCGGGCGACTTCTGCGCCGCGGCGGGGGTGGAAATGAGGGCGAATGCGGCAAGGCCGGCGAGCAGGATGGGCTTGTTCATGGAAAACGACCTTAAGTGCTTGGCGCGGCGGCGCAAGCCCTGCTTGACGCGCGCGTCAAGCCCGCGCAGCATCGGCGCATGACAGCATTTGACGACTGGCGCGCAAGATCGCCCTATTATGATGAAACCCATGAGGCACTGGCGCAGAGCGTCCGCCGCTTCGTCGCGCGCGAGATCGCGCCGCATATCGACCGTTGGGAGGCCGAGGGCGAATTGCCGCGCGAGCTGCACAAAAAGGCCGCCGACGCGGGCATCCTTGGCCTTCGCTACCCCGAACAATATGGCGGCCATTCGGAAGGCTTCGACAATTTCCACGGCCTCGTGCTGACCGAAGAACTCGCGGCCGTCGGCGCGGGCGGGCTCGGCGCGTCCCTGATGACGCACGGCATCGGCCTTCCGCCGATCCTCGCCCTAGGCTCCGACGAACTGAAGCAACGCATCGCCCCGCCGGTACTCGCCGGCGACCGGATCATCGCGCTCGGCATCACCGAGGCGAGCGGCGGCAGCGACGTCGCGAACCTCAAGACCACCGCCGTCAGGGACGGCGACGATTATATCGTCAACGGCGGCAAGATGTTCATCACCAGCGGCATGCGCGCCGACTGGCTGACCTGCGCGGTGCGTACCGGCGGGCCGGGCGCCGCGGGCATATCGCTGCTGCTGATCGATATGGACACCCCCGGGGTCGAACGCACCCGCCTCGACAAGATGGGCTGGCGCTGCAGCGACACCGCCGCGATCCATTTCAGCGACGTCCGCGTCCCTGCGGCCAATTTGATCGGCGCCGAGAACGGCGGCTTCATCGGAATCATGCGCAACTTCAACAGCGAACGGCTCGGCATGGCTATGGGCTGCTGCGCGTACGCCCGCGTCGCAATGGCCGAAGCCGCCGAATGGGCGCAGAACCGCGAGACTTTCGGCAAGCCGCTCGTCGGTCACCAGTCGATACGTATCAAGCTCGCCGACATGGAACGCCAGATCGAGGCGACGCAGGCATGGGTCGACCTCGCCGCATGGCAGGTCAAGAACGACAAGGCCCGCCCCGCCGACTTCGCAATGCTCAAGGTCCAGGCGACACGCATGCTGGAGGCCGTCGCGCGCGAGGCCGCACAGGTCCTCGGCGGCGCATCCTATATGACCGGCAGCAAGGTCGAGCGCATCTATCGCGAAGTCCGCGTCAACGCGATCGGCGGCGGCAGCGAGGAAATCATGCTCGACCTCGCGGGCCGGCAGTTGTTCGGGGGCGGACGCTGAACGTCAATGCGGGGAGCGCAAACTCCGTTCCCCGCCTGTCTGCAGCGCCAACCGTTCCACAAGCGCCACGCGCCGATTATGCGCCGTGGCGGCACCATTCAGGTCGTCGGCAAGTTCATAGCCGGCGCGGCGCTGCAGATTGCCCAGCAATTCCGTCCGCACTTCCGGCGGATGGCGTGACATCTCGTCGGCCAGCGCGTCAATGATCCATGACCAGGCTTCGGCTTCGCCGTCGTCCAGACGATGCGGACGCGCCGGGGTATCGGCGGCGACGGCCTTCCCGGCTGCGACAGGGGTCCATATGACCGGCGCTGCCGAAGTCTTCCGCCATTCCATTTCCAGAAACGCGCTGACCCAAAGCCCGAAATAGCCCGCCCACACGAGCACCCACATGACATGGTCGCCGATTGCCAGTGGCGTATCGGACAAAGCCTGATCGGCAACATAGCGCAGCGCCAGCATGATCAGCGATGCCCCCAGGACATAGAGGGCCAGCATTGTCGGACCGCCGGCGTCGGTCCGCGATCGCATCGCTGCCCGCAGCACCAGCGCGTACAGCAGCGTGCCTCCGGAGATCGACACCAGACGAACATCGCTCATCCATAAATAGCGGTCGCCGAACACGATCTGCGCCCAAGCCGAAAGCACAAGATAGGTGAAGCTTCCGAAGAGGCCTACCCAGACCACAAGGCGCCCGGCGCTGCGGTCTGGCGATGATGATTGCAGAATCTGGAACATGCAGAAACAATAGACGATCTGTCGATCTTGCGAAAGCCGCGGCCGACCAACCGTCCGTGTTTTGGCACAAACGGTATTCCTCGATCCTCCCGCTTGCCAAAAGGGGACGGCATGGGCGATGTTCGATGCAATTTGGCGCGTGGCAGGTAATCAGGAAACGGCAGATGGAAATATTCGACACGGTGGGCCATGGACAGGGTGGCTGGGCCGACGCGGCGACCGGCGAACTCGATGCGATGATCGACCTTCGCCGCGCGATCCACCGCGAACCCGAGCTGGGCCTCCAAAACCCCAAGACGCTCGCTAAGATCAAGCAGGCGCTTGCCGGGCTGCCGCTCGAGTTTCGCGAGGGGCCGTCGACGACCGGCCTGATCGCGATCCTGCGCGGGCCGGCGAACGGGCGCACCGTGCTGCTGCGCGGCGACATGGACGCGCTGCCACTCGTCGAGGACACGGGGCTCGACTTTTCTTCCGAAACGACCGGCGCGATGCATGCGTGCGGGCACGACACGCATGTCGCGATGCTCGTCGGCGCAGCAAAGCTGCTGTGTGCCGCGCGCGATCGCCTGCCCGGCACCGTGATGTTCATGTTCCAGCCGGGCGAGGAGGGGCATCACGGCGCGCGCTTCATGCTGAACGACGGGATCATTGACCCGCTGCCCGATGCCGCCTTCGCACTCCACATCATGCCCAACGCGCCGCACGGCATCTTCGCCGGGCGCGCGGGGCCGCTGCTCGCGTCGTCCGACGTGCTGTCAATCACCGTCAAGGGCGCAGGCGGCCATGCCTCGATGCCGCACGACAGCATCGATCCGATCCCCGTCGCCTGTTCGATCGTCACCGCGATCCAGACGATGGTGACGCGCCGCATCTCGGTGTTCGATCCTGCCGTCGTCACAATCGCAAAGATCACCGCGGGAACGACGAACAATATCATCCCCGAAAGTGCCGAGATGCTCGGCACGATCCGCACGCTGTCGCCCGAACGCCGCGCGATGGTGGCGCGCGAATTGAAGCGCCTCGCCCCCGCGATCGCCGAGGCGCACGGCTGCACCGCCGAAGTGACGATCGAGGAGGGCTTTCCCGTAACCATCTGCGACAGCCGCGCGGTCACCTTCGGCCAGTCGGTCGTCGAAGACATCTTCGGCGAGGCGGCCTGGCTGACGATGGACCATCCGGTGATGGGAGCCGAGGATTTCTCCTACGTCCTCGAAAAGGTCCCCGGCGCAATGTTCTGGCTCGGCGCGAGTGTGGAAGGCAGCGACTGGCGGGCGTGCTGCGGCCTCCATTCGAACCATATGGTGCTTGATGAAAAGGTTATGGCACGCGGCGCCGCCTTGCACGCGGCGCTTGCCGAACGCTTTCTGAACGAAGGATTCAATGCATGATCAATATCATCGGCGCGATCATCTCGGGCCTGATCATCGGCGCGCTCGCGCGCTTCTTCTATCCGGGCGCCGTGCAGATGGGGTGGATCGCGACGATCCTGCTCGGTATCGGCGGATCGCTGCTCGCCGGCCTTGCCACCTCGCGCGGCCGCGGCGACTTCCACCGCGCGGGCTGCCTTGCGTCGGTGATCGGAGCGATCGTGTTGATCCTGGTGGGGCGGCTGCTCGGCGTCGGCGGCTGACGTCTATTCGGTCATCGCCTCGACCGTTTCGTGCGGATAAAGCATGAATTCGCGATAGAGCCGGTAATGCGCGGTGTCTTCGAGTTGCACTGGTTCGATGCCGAGCGCGCTGATCTGCCACAAATCGGCGTCGGGCAGCGCCATCAGAATCGGCGAGTGAGTCGCCATGATGACCTGGCTGTTGTTCGCGCGCTGGATACGGCGCAGCAGCTTGAGGAATTCGAACTGGCGTGACGGCGAGAGCGCCGATTCGGGCTCGTCGAAAATATAGATACCCTGCTGATCGGCGCGTTCTTCGAAAAACCCCAGAAAACCCTCGCCATGCGACCATGACAGATAATCGGGCCGCGCGGCGCCAACGTCATGGGCGGCCTGATCGACATAGCGTGCCAGCGAAAAGAAGGTCTCGGCGCGGAAGAAAAAGCCTTGACCGATCTTGGGCAGCCAGGCCGCGCGAAAGGCGTCCGCCAGCACGCCGCCATCGCTTCCCGAAATGTCCGACCGATCGACCGCGCGGTGGCCATAACCGCCCCCGCCCTCGCTGAACCCCGCCAGTACGGCGATCGCCTCGAGCAGGGTCGATTTGCCCGACCCGTTTTCGCCCACCAATATCGTGACGGGTTTTTCGAATCGGACTTCGAACGCCGGATCGCCGAACAACGGGATATTAAAGGGGTATGTTTTGCGGTCGATCGCGGGCTTGTCGGCATCGGCGACCGGCTCTGGCATCCACACCCGCCGCAGATAGGGCGGCGGAAGCTTGATCCGGGACGTCTTTCTAGCCACCGCTCACGGCACCAGCACCGTATCGACCGCCTGCGGCAGAAGGTCGGGGTAATCGAGCGTATAATGCAGCCCGCGGCTTTCCTTGCGATGGAGCGCGCTGCGCACGATCAGTTCGGCGCATTGCAGCAGGTTGCGCAGCTCGATCAGGTCGGTCGTGACGCGGAAATGGCCGTAATAATCCTCGACCTCGTGCGTCATCATGTCGATGCGGTGCCGCGCCCGTTCGAGCCTTTTGGTCGTGCGCACGATGCCGACATAATTCCACATGAAACGGCGGATTTCGGTCCAGTTCTGCTTGATGATCACCTCTTCGTCCGAATCGGTGACGCGGCTTTCGTCCCATGGCCGGATCGCGGGCGGCGCCTCCAGCTGGTCCCAGCGCGCGATGATGTCCTTTGCTGCGGCCTCGCCGAACACGAAACATTCGAGCAGGCTGTTCGACGCAAGGCGATTGGCGCCGTGCAGCCCGCTTTCGGTACATTCGCCCGCGGCATACAGCCCGGGCAGGTCGGTGCGCCCGGCAAGGTCGATCAGCACCCCGCCGCAGGTATAATGCTGCGCGGGAACCACGGGGATCGGCTGCTTGGTCATGTCGATGCCCAGCGTCAGCAGCTTTTCATAGATGTTCGGGAAATGCCCCGCGACGAAATCGGGGTCGAGATGGCTGATGTCGAGATGGACATAATCGAGCCCGAAACGCTTGATCTGGTCGTCGTTGGCGCGCGCCACGACGTCGCGCGGTGCGAGCTCGGCGCGCACGTCGTAATCGGGCATGTAACGGTGGCCGGTCTCGGGATGCTTCAAAATGCCGCCCTCACCGCGCACCGCCTCGGTGATCAGGAAATTCTTGACGTCGAGGTTGAAGAGGCAGGTCGGGTGGAACTGCATCATCTCCATGTTCGACACGCGGCAGCCCGCGCGCCAGGCCATTGCGATACCGTCGCCGGTCGCTCCTCTCGGCGCGGTCGAGAACTGGTACACGCGCCCCGCGCCGCCGCTCGCCATGATCGTCGCGCGGCCGACATGCGCGTGGACCTTCCCGCTCTTTTCATCGAGCGCATAAACGCCCCACACGCGCCCCGATCCCGAATAGCGTTCCTCGTGCCGCCCGGTGATCAGATCGACGCACGCCTGCCCGGGGAGCAAGGTGATGTTCGGATGCGCTTCGGCGGTCTTCAGCAGCGCCGCCTGCACCGCCCAGCCGGTCGCGTCATCGACATGGACGATGCGGCGGTGCGAATGCCCGCCCTCGCGCGTCAGGTGCAGCGCCTCGGCGTCCTTGTTGAACGGCACGCCCATTTCGACGAGCCGCTCGATCGCGTGCGGCGCGTTCTCGATCACGAACTCGACCGTATCGCGCCGGTTGAGCCCGCCGCCCGCGACCATCGTATCCTCGATGTGATTCTCGAACGTGTCGCCCGCATCGAGCACCGCCGCGATCCCGCCCTGCGCCCAGGCGGTCGATCCGCCGGTCAGTTCGCCCTTCGCGAGCACGAGAACCTTGCAATGGTCGGCAAGGGCGATGGCGGCGGTGAGCCCTGCGGCACCCGAGCCCACGATGATGACGTCGTATTCACTCATGGCGCCTCTGTTGCACAGCAGGACGCTGCATGACAGGGGGATCGAAGAGGTCGGCCAAGGGAATTTATCGCCATGCTCAAAGCGGAACTTGGCCGGCGCATGTTGCTGACCGGAATTGCGGGGCTTCCGCTCGCGGCTTGTGCGCACCGCATCGCCCCGGGCGCGGCAAGCCAGCTAGGTGTCGCGACGTTCAACATCTGGCATGATGCGGGCGGCCAGTGGCCGAAGCGGCTCGAACTGCTGACGGCCGCGCTGCGTGCCGCCGACCTGGATGTGATCGCACTTGAGGAGGTGCTCGAGGACGCGGGCAAAGGACTGCCCAATCAGGCCGTTACGATCGCGGGTGCGCTCGGCTTCACGCAAGTCCATTTCGTCGCACCCGAACCCGAGGGATCACCGAAGCGCTACGGTAATGCCATCCTGACCCGCCTGCCCGTGATCGAGGTCGCCCGCCGCAAGCTCGAGCCCCTATCCGATTATCGCACCGCGATACGCGTCCGCGTGCGAACCGAAGCGGGCCCCGTCGATATCGTCGCAACGCATCTTGCCTGGCAGCATGAAGCCACCGCCGTCCGCGCGGAACAACTCGCCGACCTGCTCGGCTGGCTGCCGGCTGGCGGCACCCCGCTTGTCGTGATGGGCGATTTCAACGCGCCGCTGAGCGACCCGGGGCTGAAGGCGATGGGACCGCCGCGCTTCACATCGGCGCTGCCCGCCGGCAGCACCGCGACCACGCTCAATCCCGCGCGCGGGCATCAACCCCGCGTAATCGACCATATCTTCGCCGAAAGCGCGGCCTTCGCCGTCACCGACGCCCGCGTCATCGGCAACATCGCGGTAGACGGCGAATATCCGTCGGACCATTTCGGCGTAGCAGCGCGCCTGACGCGCCGTTGAGTCTCAGGCCGCGCTGCGCGTCAAATTCAGGAACACATCTTCCAGATCGGCCTCGCGCGTCGACACATCGACGATGCCATGCCCCATCGCATTGACCGCGGCGAGCACTTCGCCGGCGTTCATCCGGTCCTTGTTGTAACTGATCGCGAGCCCACGCTCACCCTCGCGCTCAATCTTTTCAAAAGCCGGGTGCGTCGGCAAATCGGTAATATCGGCATCGAGCGTCACGACGACGATCTTCTCGCGCGCCATGTCGACCAGCTCGCGCGTCGGCTTGTTCGCGATCAGCTTGCCATGGTTGATGATCGCAATCCGGTCGCACAGCTCCTCGGCCTCTTCCAGATAATGCGTCGTCAGCACGACGGTGACGCCGCGATCGTTGAGGCGCTGGACATAATCCCAGAGCTGCTGGCGAAGTTCGATGTCGACCCCCGCGGTCGGCTCGTCGAGCACAATGATCGGCGGCGAATGGACCATCGCCTTCGCGACGAGCAGGCGGCGCTTCATCCCCCCCGACAAGGTGCGTGCATAGGCATCGCGCTTGTCCGACAGATGCACCGCGGCGAGCAGCTCGTCCGAAATGCGCTTCGCCTTGGGCACGCCGTACAGCCCGGCCTGATTCTCCAGCGTCTCATAAGGCGTGAAAAAGGGATCGAAGACGATTTCCTGCGGCACGATGCCGATCGAATATTTCGCATTGCGCGGATCGGCATCGATATCGAAGCCCCAGATGCTCGCCGATCCCGCCGTCTTGTTCACCAGCCCAGCGAGGATGTTGATCAGCGTCGATTTGCCCGCGCCGTTCGGGCCGAGCAGCCCGAAGATCTGGCCGCGCGGCACGTCGAAACTGACATTGTCGAGCGCCTGCTTGCCGCCGGAGTAAACTTTGGAGACGGCGTCGATGCGGATGGCGGCTTCACTCATGGCCGCTTCCATAGCCGCGTGCACCGGCGTGCGAAAGCCCGCTAATTTTTCGTCAGCGCGACGTTAACGCTAAATTGGAAACTCGCCGCTAGGACCAATGATGTGAGGACCAGCCACATCATTTGCCCGCTGCCGACGCAGCGCGGCCTAGCCAGCTTTGCGCTTTTTCTGGGTGCCGCCGCCGCTTCGCCGGCGCTGGCGCAGAACAGTGCGCAGAGCGAGGCCGAAGCCATTGTGCTTCGGCCGCTCAGTTTCTTCAAGGTCAACGACCTCGATTTCGGGAGCATCATCGCCTCGGGAACCGCGGGCACGGTGCGCCTCGCCCCCGACGGGACACGGACGCGCACCGGCGGCGTGACGCTCTCGGGCAGCGGCGGCGAACCTGCGCGCTTCGCGGGACTCGGCACGCCGAATCGACAGGTCAATATTTCGCTCGGATCGAACACGATCTGGATCACCGGGCCGGGGGTGCGGATGCGTGTACGCGATTTCGAGATCGGCAGCACGCCGACCGCGATCCTGTCGACGACGCCGACACGCTTCAGCATCGCCAGCGCGCTCGGAAATTATAATTTCCCCGTCGGCGGCACGCTCGAGGTCGGCGCCAACCAGACCCCGGGCGATTACAGCGGCACTTTCACGATCACGCTCAACTATCTTTAGACCTTCTGTGGGGGAAGGACGGCACCGGGGGACCACTTGCGCCCGAAAGGGTGCCTGCACCGGTGCCGTCAAAGCCCCACACAGATTACGCAGACCCGATTGCGGGCGCCCGCCCCGCTTGCTATGGGCGCGGTCGATGACCCAGCCCGCACCCGAAACGATCCGCACGCCCAAGACCCGCATCGCCTGCGACGGCACCGGCGACGGCCTCGCCGATGCGGCGCTCGGCCACCCGCGCGTATGGCTCGAAATCGATACCGACGATGGCTTCGCCGACTGCGGCTATTGCGACCGCCGCTTCATTCTCATCGGCGGGATCGCCGACAAAGCCTGAGCCGGCTGCCGGAAGTAAACGGCCAGTTTACCAACCCCATGCATCAGTGATGAAGGTCCCGCTGGCATAAGATGTGCCAGACAGGAGCAGAATCTGTGGGGATTCAAGGGACCAAAAACCGTCGGGGCGCATTGCGCGCCCTGACCATCGCCGCGACAGCGGCGAGCGCGGGGCTTTCTGCGCCGGCTTATGCCGCCGACACCAATGTCACCGTCAACGCGGCGGTCGTCCGCCCGAACACGTTGATCAAGACCGACGATCTCGATTTCGGAACGATGGTCAGCGGCCCGACCGGCGGGACCGTGTCGATCAACGCCGTCACCGGCGTGCGCACGACGGCGGGCGGTGTGACGCCGGTCGGCGCCGGGACGCAGCGCGCGATCTTTCAGGGCACCGGCGGCATCCTGCTCATCACCGTATCGGGCGACACCTCGGTAACGCTGGTGCGCACGGGTGGCGGCGCGCCCAATATGACGGCCAGCCTCGTGCGCGCCACGAGCACCAGCGGCGGCGGCATCGCCCTGCTCGGCAGCACGCTGCTGCCGAGCGGCGTCCAGACCTATTATATCGGCGGCACGCTCACCGTCCCCGCGAACCAGCCCGCGGGCGACTACAACGGCACCTTCACCCTCACGGTCAATTATCTCTGACCGCTGGCGTCGGGGGACGCGCGTGCCTATATCGGCTTCATGACAAGCCCGACCGACCCCCGCCGCTTCCTCTATCGCGCCGACGCGCTCGACCCCGATCTGGCGCAGGCGCTCGCGCGCGAAGCGCTCGCCAAGGCCGACGACGGCGAACTTTACCTGCAATATCGCGCGACCGAGAGCTTCGGTTTCGACGACGGCCGGCTCAAGACCGCCGACTATTCGACCGACGCCGGGTTCGGCCTGCGCGCCGTGTCGGGCGAGATGACGGGCTTTGCGCACGCCAGCGACATCAGCGCCGGGGCGATCCGCCGCGCCGCCGAAACCCTCGCGCTGCTCGACCCGTCGAACCAGCCGCACGCCGCGCCGCCGCCGCGCACCAACCGCCATCTCTATGACGAAGCGAACCCGCTCGACCTCATCCCCTTCGCCAAGAAGGTCGCGCTCTGCCAGGAAATCGACACCGCCGCGCGCGAACGTGATCCGCGCATCGTGCAGGTTTCGGTCTCGCTCGCGGGCAGCTGGTCGGTGGTCGAAATCGTCCGCGCCGACGGCTTCCTCGCGACCGACATCCGTCCGCTCGTGCGCCTTAACGTCTCGATCGTGGTCGAAGAAAATGGTCGCCGCGAAACCGGGGTTTTTGGTCTCGGCGGTCGCTATATGTACGATCATCTGTTCGAACCCGCGCAGTGGAACCGCGCGGTCGACGAGGCGCTGGCGCAGGCGCTCGTCAATCTGCGCGCGGTCGACGCCCCCGCCGGCGAATTCACCGTCTTGCTCGGCCCCGGCTGGCCCGGCGTGCTCCTCCACGAAGCGGTCGGCCACGGCCTCGAGGGCGATTTCAACCGTAAGGGCACCAGCGCATTCTCGGGCCGCATCGGTCAGCGCGTTGCGGCACCCGGCGTGACGGTGGTCGACGACGGCGCGATGGACAGCCCCGTCGGCGGCGGCCGCCGCGGCTCGCTCAGCATCGACGACGAAGGCACCCCGACCGGCGAAACCGTGCTGATCGAGGACGGCATCCTCAAAGGCTATATGCAGGACCGCCTCAACGCCCGCCTGATGGGCGTGGAACCCACGGGCAACGGCCGCCGCGAAAGCTTTGCGCACGCGCCGATGCCGCGAATGACCAACACCTTCATGAAGGGCGGCAACGACGATCCCGCCGAATTGCTCAGCCGCGTCAAGAACGGCATTTTCGCCAAAAGCTTCGGCGGCGGACAGGTCGATATCGTGTCGGGCAAGTTCGTCTTCAGCTGCACCGAGGCGTACAAGATCGAGAATGGCAAACTGGGCGATTCGATCAAGGGCGCGACGCTGATCGGCGACGGCCCCAGCGTGCTGACCAAGGTCATGGGCATCGGCAATGACATGGCGCTCGACGAAGGCATCGGCATTTGCGGCAAAGGCGGCCAGAGCGTCCCCGCAGGCGTCGGCCAGCCGACTCTGCTGGTCAGCGGGCTGACGGTGGGCGGTACGGCTTAAATTCCTTCTCCCTTGATGGGAGAAGGATACGAAGCCTTGCCCGTGAAGCGGCTAGGCGAAGTTGGATGAGGGTGATCGCGCGTAATCGCGCCGTCGCCTGGGAGCGAGAGCCCACCCCCTCCGCTGCGACCAGCCAGCAAGCTGACAAGTCTCGCTGCCTCCCCCATCAAGGGGGAGGTTGAATAGCTGTGATCGCCCTCACTTGGCGTTCGCCCCTCCCGCGCATATAGCTCACCCCAACAAAAGAAGAATCGGGTCGCATCATCCGCGGGGCACGCCCTGCAACAGGGAGGGTAATATGCGTTCGAGTCTGCGTTTCGTTTCCGTGGCCGCTGTCGCCGCGATGCTCGCCGCCGTCCCCGGCTCGGCGCAAAAATCGACCGGTCCCAAGGAACGTTACGAGATGGATGTCGCGACGATGTCGGGCTTCGCCGCGATGGCGGGCGGCGGGCGCGGCGGCATCGGCGGCGCGATGGGGATGATGTTCGGCGGCGATCCGTCGAGCAGGATCGCCTATCAGCTCATGCTCCGCCTCGGATCGAACGAGGCGCCGACCGCGCCGCCGCCGAAGGGCGACCATTTCTTCCAGCCGCAGGCGAAGCTCGGCAAATCGGTGCCGCTGATCAGCGTCGAGCGCAAGGAAGGCAGTTATCCGACCGACTTCGAGCGCCCGAAGGGCCGCCTGCTCCTCTATTGGGGTTGCGGCGCGAAGGCCGGGCCGGGCCAGCCGGTGATCATCGATTTCGCCAAGGTCGCCGCAGGCCAGGTTCCACCAGGTCTCTTTTCGAGCGCGGTGCCCGTGATCCGCGAAGTCAGCCAGATGAACAGCCGCTCCTACACCGACTGGCCGAACAGCAAGAATGGCAAGCAGCCCGGCGGTGGATCGTCGCTGCTCGGTGCGCACCGCGTCGCGAGCAATTACGGCCCCGACATCAACTTCACCCTCGCGCAGGATTATATGCAGGGGCTTTCGGCCTCAACCGCGATCCAGGGCGACCAGTCGGTGATGCTGCGCTGGAATCAGGTCCCCACGGCGACCGGCTACGCCGCGTGGACGATCGGCGGCATGGGCAATGGCGGCGGCAAGAACGACGTCGGCGATATCGTCTGGTGGACGAGCAGCGCGTCGAAGGAATTCGGCGGCGGCCTGTGGGACTGGCTGCCGCCATCGGTCGTCGCGAACCTGATCACCAAAAAGATCGTGATGCCGCCATCGCAAACCAGCTGCCAGATTCCGGCCGAGGTCAAAAAGGCATCGGGCGAGATGATGATCGGCAATCTTAACGCCTTCGGGCCCGAGGCGAATTTCTCCTATCCGCCCAAGCCCGCGGGCAATGCGACGTGGAACATCGACTGGACCGCAAAGGTCCGCTTCCGCTCGCACACGATGCTGATGATCGGGGCCGATTTCGGCGGCATGGGCGGATCGTCAACGGGCGGAAGCACCCCGGCCGAGCCCGCGAAGAAGAAGAAATGCAAAGGCCCGCTCGGCATCCCGCTACCCGACGGGGCGTGCTGAAACGGCGGCGAGTCAGCCCCCGTTCACCGGGAGCGGCTTAGAAAAGCGCCGGGTAGGGTATGAAAGACAGGAGTCGAACCATGCGTCACCTCATCCCGGCGCTTCTCGCCGCCGCCGCCATCGCCGCCGCGCCCGCCGCCACCGCACGCGAAAAGCTCGCGCCTGAGGACCGGCTCGCCAAGCTGCTCGAAGGCCGCGTCGCAGGCGAACCGCAGGATTGCATCTCGCTCTCGACCGCGCGCAGCTCGCAGATCATCGACAAGACCGCAATCGTCTACCGGGTCGGCAGCACGCTTTGGGTCAACCGGCCAAAGGGCGGCGCCGAATCGCTCGATGATGACGATATTCTCGTGACCAGAACGACCGGCAGCCAGCTTTGCAGCATCGATGCAATCGAACTGCGCGACCGCACCAGTCATTTTTACACCGGCTTCGTCTCGCTCGGCGAATTCGTCCCCTATCGCCGCGTCAAAGGCGAATAATCTTGTCATTGCCACGCAATGAAGCAATCCGGCTTGCCTAAACCGCTCGGGATTGCTTCGCTGCGGGTGATGATGACAAACCCCGAGACTCCCGCCGCACCGCCCGCCGATTGGGCCGCACAACTTCTCACTTTCTGGTTCGACGAACATGGCTTCGACGACTGGTACGGCGGCGGCCCCGATTTCGATGCCGAGGTTCGCGCGCTTGCTGAAGGCTGGCACGAAGCGTTGCGATCGCAGCCCGCCGAAACCTTCCTGACCGATCCCGATGCCGCGCTCGCGGCGACGATCCTGTTCGATCAGGTTCCGCGCAACCTGTTCCGCGGCCACGCCGACGCCTTTGCCACCGACGACCTTGCCCGCGCGATCGCACGCGGCATCGTCGCGCGCGGCTGGGATCAGGGCTGGCCCGACGAGCGCCGCCAGTTCGCCTACCTGCCCTTCGAACATAGCG
Source organism: Sphingopyxis sp. (assembly GCA_051861185.1). Taxonomy (GTDB): domain Bacteria; phylum Pseudomonadota; class Alphaproteobacteria; order Sphingomonadales; family Sphingomonadaceae; genus Sphingopyxis. The sequence goes on along the minus strand of JBIMKQ010000016.1, from coordinate 84,747 downwards.
AGGACATCGCCGACCAGCGCGAATCGTTGCGCCTGTTCAGCCAGTTCGCCGACCCGATGTTCCATGATTATGCGCAAAAGCATTTCGACATCATCGACCGCTTCGGGCGCTTCCCGCACCGCAATGCCGTCCTCGGCCGCACGACGCGCCCCGACGAGGAAGCGGCGGTGGAGGAAGGCAAGAATTGGTGATAGGGCGGGCGCATCCAACCCGCGGAGCGCAGCCATGGAATTCACCGACACGCTGACCGACAAGCATATCGCCTTCATCGACAAGCAGCCGGTCTATTTCACCGCGACCGCTGCCGAGGGCGCGCGCATCAACCTGTCGCCCAAGGGCTATGCCGACAGTTTCAAAATCCTTTCGGATAGCCAAGTCGCCTATCTCGACCTCGGCGGATCGGGCAACGAAACCCATGCGCATCTCGCCGCCGACGGCCGCATCACGATCATGTTCTGCGCTTTCGACCGCACCGCGCTGATCCTGCGCATCTATGGCCGCGGGCGGCCCGTGCTGCCGCAGGACGCCGAGTGGGACGCGCTTGCCGCGAACTTCACGCTGGTCCCCGGTACGCGCCAGATTTTCGTGATCGACATCGACAGCGTACAGACGAGCTGTGGCTGGGGCGTGCCGATGATGGAATTGCAGCACGAACGCGAAACGCTGCAGAAATATCACCGTCAGGCCGACCCCGATTTGTGGGTCGAAAAGCTCCAGGGCCGCACCAAAAGCATCGACGGCCTGCCAACGCGCCCGACCGACCGCTTCATCCCGGGCGAGCCCGCCTGATGCCGTTGGTCGAACTGGTGCGCCTTCCCAATGGCGCCGAAGCCGAATTGCTGCGCGGCCGGCTTGAAAGTGCAGGTGTGCATGCGGTGTGCTTCGATGCGGGCATGAATATCGCCGAAAGCGTCGGGCTCCTGATCCCGGTCCGCATCATGGTGCTCGACGAGGATCTGGGCGAAGCACAGGCGCTGATCGCCGAATTCGAGGGCGGCGGGAACGGAAACGCGGCCTGAGCGCTTGAAAAGCAAATCATGATCAAGGTCGCCAGTTACAATATGCGCAAGGGCATCGGACTCGATCGCCGCCGCGACCCCGGCCGGGTGCTGTCGGTGCTGGGCGAGCTCGACGCCGACATCGTCGCGCTGCAGGAGGCCGACCGCCGTTTCGGCACGCGCGCCAGCGCGATCCCGCCGCACATGTTCGAAGACAATAGCGACTATGTCCCGGTGACGCTCGACAATCGCCCGCACAGCATCGGCTGGCACGGAAACGCCCTGCTCGTGCGCAAGGGCGCCGAGGTCGAGGAAAGCCATGCGCTCCATTTGCCGACGCTCGAGCCGCGCGGCGCGGTCGCGGCGACGATCCGCATCGGCGACACCAGATTGCGGGTGGTCGGCATGCATCTCGATATTTCGGGTCTCCGCCGCCGCCAGCAGGCACGGGCGATCCTGTCGCACCTCGCCGACGGCGAGGATCTGCCGACGATTCTGATGGGCGACTGCAACGAATGGCGCAATCGCGGCGGCTGCCTCGCCGATTTCGGCGAGCGGCATCCAATGGTCGAAACCGGCCACAGCTTCCACAGCCGCCGTCCGGTCGCCAGGCTCGACCGCATTTTCGCCACCCCCGACCTCGAAGCGATCGACGCCGGGGTGCATCAAAGCGCGCTGGCGGCACGCGCATCGGACCATTTGCCGATCTGGGCACGGTTCAAAACGGTCGGTTAGTCTCCTCCCGCTTGCGGAATGGGGACAAGGCTGCCCAAAATTTAGGCAAACCTCTGCCTCTGCTGCCCATCGAACGAACGATTGTTCGCCGCACGGCCACCCCAGCGTCACAAAATGTTAACTTTTCCAGCACCCGCGCAATCTGGCACGGCTGTTGCAGTGCAACATGGAGCCATTAGCAAAAGGGGGCGTCATGAAGCTGATCTTGGCCATCATCAAACCATTCAAGCTCGACGAGGTGCGCGAGGCGCTCACCGGATTGGGCATCGCCGGCATGACCGTGACCGAGGTCAAGGGCTTCGGCCGGCAAAAGGGGCAGACAGAAATCTACCGCGGCGCCGAATATGCCACCAACATGGTGCCGAAGGTGAAGATCGAGCTCGTCTGCGACGACGCGCTCGCACCGCGGGTTGTCGAAACGCTGCAGCAAAGCGCCGGCACCGGTTCGATCGGCGACGGCAAGATTTTCGTTCTCGACGTGGGTCAGGCCGTGCGCATCCGCACCGGCGAGACCGGCGAGGCGGCACTGTAATGACGAAGGGGGAAACTATGACGTTCGCAAATAAATTTGCGGCGAGCGCCGGGGCCGTCGGCCTCTCGCTGTTCGCCGCGCTGCCCGCCTGGGCGCAGGAGGCGGCACCCGCCGTCGCCGAAGCCGCCGCGCCGACGCCCGACAAGGGTGACACCGCCTGGATGATGATCTCGACCGTGCTCGTCATGGCGATGATCGTCCCGGGCCTCGCGCTGTTCTATGGCGGGCTTGTCCGCACCAAGAATATGGCGTCGGTCCTGACGCAGATCCTCGCCGTCGCGGCGCTTGCAATGATCATGTGGGTGATGTTCGGCTACAGCCTCGCCTTTGGCGGCGACGGCAACCAGTTCATCTCGGCGGGCAAGTTGTTCCTCGCTGGTGTCACTGCGGATTCGACCGTTGCGACCTTCAGCGATGGCGTCGTGATCCCCGAATTCGTGTTCATCGCCTTCCAGATGACCTTCTCTGCGATTACCGTCGCGCTGGTCCTCGGCGGCCTCGTCGAACGCATGAAATTCTCGGCGGTCATGGTCTTCGCGATCGTCTGGCTGACCATCGTCTATTACCCGATCGCGCACATGGTCTGGTATCTGGGCGGTGACGATGCTTCGACCGGCCTCATCTTCGGCTGGGGCGCGCTCGACTTTGCGGGCGGCACCGTCGTCCACATCAACGCAGGCGTCGCGGCGCTCGTTGGCTGCCTCATCATCGGCAAGCGTTCGGGTTACCAGAAAGACATCATGGCGCCGCACTCGCTGACCATGACGCTGATCGGTACCGGCCTCCTCTGGGTGGGCTGGTTCGGCTTCAACGCCGGTTCGGCACTCGAAGCCAATGGCTCGGCCGGCCTTGCGCTGATCAACACCTTCACCGCGACCGCCGCCGGCGTCCTGTTCTGGATGCTCACCGAACGCGCGCTCGGCCATAAGGGTTCGCTGCTCGGCGCCTGTTCGGGTGCGATCGCCGGCCTCGTCGCAGTCACCCCGGCCGCGGGCAATTCGGGCCCGTTCGGCGCGATCCTGCTCGGCGCCGTCGCCGGTATCGTCTGCTGCTGGTTCGTGATGAAGCTCAAAGCCAAGTTCGGCTTCGACGATTCGCTCGATGTGTTCGGCATCCACGGCATCGGTGGCCTGATCGGCTCGATCCTGACCGCGGTCACCATGTTGCCCGCACTCGGCGGCCCGGGCGCCGACGATTACGACCTCGCGGGTCAGCTGGTCATCCAGCTCAAGTCGGTCGGCGTCGCGGTCCTCTGGTCGGCGGTCGGTTCGGCCATCGCCTTCTACATCGCCAAAGCCGTCACCGGCGGGCGCGTCTCCGAAGAGGTGGAGCGCGAAGGCCTCGACCTCGGCGAGCATGGAGAGCGCGCCTACAACTATTGATCAACGAGACAGGATACCCGCTGCCGCACGTCTCTCTCCTTTCAAGCGGCGGCGGCGGGATCCTACCGAGGTTCCTCCTGCGAACCACTGGCCGGGGCTTGTCCCCGGCCATTTTTTTGATTGTGGCCGGAACGGTCACGGGCCCGGGGCTTGTACCCGGTCATTTTTTGACTGTGGCCGCCGCGCAACACGCCCCGGTCATTCTTTGCGCAAGATTCATGCGCCATTGCGCATCTATGACAAGAGGCGCACTCCCTCTGCCGGACCAGCGAAGACTGGCCATCAGGAGGAGGATCTAAATGGCACGTTCCCACATGTTGGCGGGGCTGTCGCTGCTCGCGCTCGTGATCAGCACACCCGCCGCGGCGCAAAATGCCGCCGCCGAAGCCGAGGACGACGGCAATATCATTATCGTCACCGCGACCAAGCGCGACGCGAATCTTCAGGACATTCCCTTCTCGATCAACGCGCAGACGGCCGAGGATATCCAGAAATCGGGCGCCGTGACGCTTGAAGACCTGTCGCGCAACGTCGCGGGCCTCTCGGTCCAGAATCTCGGGCCCGGCCAGAGCCAGGTGTCGGTACGCGGCGTCTCTGCAGGGCAGGTCGTCCGCGACCAGCCCGGCGTCAAGGAACAGGTCGGCGTCTATCTCGACGAAAGCGTGATCTCGCTGTCGCTCTTCACCCCCGACATCGACCTTTATGATTTGAACCGCGTCGAAACGCTGCGTGGACCGCAGGGCACGCTCTTCGGTTCGGGTTCGGTCGGCGGCACGATCCGCTACATCACCAACCAGCCAAAGCTTGGCGTGATGGAAGGCAGCGTCGAGGCGAACCTCAATCTTGTCGACGGCGACGATATCGGCGGCCATCTCAAAGGCGCGATCAACATTCCGATGGGCGAGAATGCGGCGATACGCGCGGTCGGCTATTACACGCGCTACGGCGGCTTCATCAACGCGATCGGCCCGGCGGGCAAGGACGATATCAACAGCGGCGAACGCTATGGCGGACGCCTCGCGCTGACCTTCGAGCCGACCGACAATCTCTCGATCACCCCGCGCATCGTGTATCAGAAGGTCAAGGCCGACGGCTTCAACCGGCAGGACGTCTACAATCTTTACGCGAATGAATTCACGACGACGCGGCCCAAGGTCACGTTCGACGAACGCGAGCAATATCTGCTGCTACGCGAAGGGTTCGACGACGAAACATTGATCGCCGATCTTGGCATCAACGTCGGCCTCGGCGGCGCCAAGCTGACCTCGGTGACGAGCTATATCAACCGCGACATTCTCGTCAGCCGCGATGCGAGTTCGCTGTCGGGTTCGGTGTCGGTCGATCTCGGCTTCCCCGCCGCGGGCGTCCTGTTGCCGTCCAACCTCGTCGATACCACCGCGCTGGAGACCTGGACGCAGGAATTGCGCCTCGCCTCGGACAATGACAGCCCGTTCCAGTGGGTGGTCGGCGGCTTTTACTCCAAGGTCGACCGGGTCTACCAGCAAACGCTGCCGACGCCGGGCTATGATGCGGTCACCGACGCAACGCTCGGCGCGGGAACCTCCGCCAGCGTGCGCAACGGCTTTGCGCCCGATTCGCCGTACAACGCCTTCCTGCCGTACGACATCAAGCAGTTCGCCGTCTTCGGCGAGGTCAGCTACGACCTCTCCGACTCCTTCACCGCGACCGCGGGCGGGCGCTATTACGACTTCAAGGAAACGCGCAGCTTCAAATCGGGCGGCCTCTTCGCCAATGGCGACAACCGCACAGACAGCACCAAGTCGAGCGGCTTCACCCCGCGCTTCCTGCTGTCCTACGACGTCAGCGAGGATGTCACGGTCAACGCGCAGGCGTCGAAGGGCTTCCGCCTCGGCGGGGTAAACGACCCGCTCAACCTGCCGCTCTGTTCGCCCGCCGACGCCGCGCTGTTCGGTGGCTTCCAGGATTATGACGACGAAACGCTGTGGAACTACGAACTCGGCGTAAAGTCGCAGGGCCGCGGTTTCACCTTCAATGCTGCGGGCTTTTACAACGACATCAAGAATCTGCAGGTCACGCTCGATGCCGGCAGTTGTTCGTCGCGCGTCGTCTTCAACGTGCCAAAGGCGCATTCGATGGGCGTCGAATTCGAACTGGGCGTATCGCCGGTCGACGGCCTCGACCTCAATCTCTCGGGCAGCATCATCGAGGCCGAATTCGATTCGACACTGCCCGGCGTGCTCGCCGCCACGACCGGTATCCGTGAAGGCAACCGCCTGCCCTCGGTGCCGAAATTCCAGATCTCGGCGTCGGGCAGCTACGAATGGCCGATCGGCGATGCCGCGAACATGTATGTCTCGGCATCGGTACAGCATGTCGGGGCGCGCTATACCCAGCCGGCGGATCAGGAGAATAATCCGCGCACCTTCGTCCATGGCACGCCGTTCGGCGGCGCTCCGGCGAACGCGTCGACGACGATCGACCTGGAGCTTCCCGATTACCAGCTGGTCAATCTCAGCGCCGGAGTCGACTTCGACAATGGCCTCTCGCTGATCGCCTATGTCAACAATGTGTTCGACGAAAATGCCCTGCTTTCGTTCGATCGCGAACGCGGCGGCCGCGCCCGGCTCGGCTATACCGTCGGGTAGCCGCGCACCTTTGGCATCACCGCGCGCAAGACCTTCTAGGTCTGGAAAAGGGGTCGGATCCGGGCCCGGATCCGACCCTTTTTTGCTGCACGCTGCGCTGCACAATATTTGGGCAGCGCTGCCGTAAATTTAGGCCTTTTCAACATGACATTAATATGGCATTCATTGCGTCAACAGTTTCAGGAGGGGAGAGCCTGAAAGGCTGGGCCGGGACGCAAGTCCCGGCCCTCTTTTTTTGTGCGCAGCATAAGGGCGCGCCAAAAACGGCTGTTTTCAGCCCTTGCTGCGACGATAGCGCAGCATCGAAAAGGCCCGCCAGCGACCGTCGTCCTGCAGCACCGAATCGCTGACGATGAGCGAATTGGGGCCATCCAGCCGATAGGTCGATCGGCCGATTTCGACATCGGCGCTTCCCCAATTGCTCACCCACAAATGGTCGCTCACACGGCCTCCGATGGGGCGCGTGCGGCCATGATTATCGGTCCAGTTTCCGCTCAGCCGGCCTTTGTTGTCGATGCGATAAATCGCCTCGGCCGAATAGGCGACGGACGGTGTTCCTTCGATCGACAGCCGATAGGCGAGCGCGGTCGCGCCGCCCTCCGCCGAACCGATGGCAAGCGTCGCGGAGGCGGGCTGGCCGAACGCGGTTCCCTCCCCCACCCACGTGCCATGCCATGCGGTGAGCGACGGCGTCGGTGCTGCGGCTGGCGCCGCAAGCGCGACCAGCACCGCAGCCCAACAACCTGCCGTCATGCCGCCGCTTCGGACTGCGAGAACATGAAGGCGTTGCCGTCGGGATCGTAGAAGGTGATCAGCTTCACCAGCCCGGGGATATGCTGGATATCGCCGTCCTGCCGCACGCCTTCGCTATCGAGATGCGCCTTGGCTTCCACGATATCCGCGACCTCGAACACATTGGTCGCGCCGCCGCCCTGCACCACGCTCTCGACCTCGCTCAGCCCGATATTCACCCCCGCCATCGGGGTCGCGAGTTCGCACCATCCGATCTCGTCGGCACGGTAGAGCAGCTTGCACTGCATCACCCGCTCGTACCACGCGATCGACGCCGTCATGTCCTTGACCCCCATCGAACAGGTGAGTTCGGATCCGATCTGAAGCGCCATGCCATTTCTCCCTTTCTTGCCCAGCGTCGGGTCGCGCGGAGAATCGCCCGGCCCATATCGCTTGCCTCCATGGTCTGATTTGTATAGTTAGTTGCAAATGCCGTCAACCACAGCCGACCCTCTGCTCGTCCAGCTCGGCAGCCACCGCTGGCTGGTGCCGTTGCTCGCCGATCTGGCGGCGCACAAGGGCGCGCGCTTCGTCGAATTGATCCACCGGCTCGGACTGTCGCGCGACAGCTGTGCGCGCACGCTGGAGGCGGCGGCGGCGATCGGGTGGGTGCAGCGCAACCCCGGCCATGGCCATCCGCTTCGCCCCGAATATATCCTCACCGAAACGGGAACGGCGGCCGCAACGCGTGCCGCAACGATCGCCGGGGCGCAGGCCGCGATCGGCCTCCCTCCCGGTGCTGCGACGCGCTGGGGTTTGCCGCTGGTGGCTGGAATCGGCGCGGGTCACGACCGCTTCAACGCGCTCTCGCGGCTGCTGGCCCCCGCGACCCCGCGCGCGCTATCGCAGGGGCTGAGCGCGCTCGGCAAACATGGGCTGGTAAAGCGCGAGGTGATCGACATGCGCCCGCCGGCCAGCCGCTATGATTTGACGCGCAACGGGCAATTATTGGCCGAGGCGTGCTCGGCCTGATTCGCATTCCTGAAAGAAGCGGAGATTCAGTTCAAAGCCGCCTTCACAAAATCGGCCGCCCTTTCCCCGATCATGATGCTGGGCGCATTGGTGTTGCCGCTGACCAGTCGTGGCATGATGCTCGCGTCCGCCACCCATAGCCCCTCGATCCCGTTGAGCTTCAGCGTCGGATCGACCACCGCGTCGGCGTCGCTGCCCATCCGGCACGTGCCGACGGGGTGATAGACGGTGTCGGCGCGGCTGCGGATCAGCGCGTCGAGCGCCGCGTCATCCTCGAGATTCACCGGATGCCGATCGGCCCCCGCATAGTCCGACAAGGGCGGCGCCGCCGCGATACGGTGCATCATCCGCACGCCCGCGCGCAGCGTCGCAATGTCGCGCGCGTCGGTCAGAAAGCCCGGATCGATCGCAGGCGCCGCGGCGGCGTCGCCCGACGCGAGGCGCACTGTGCCGCGGCTCTCGGGGCGCAGCACGCAGGCGTGGCACGAAAAACCATGCCCCTTCACCTTCGTGCGCCCATGGTCCTCGAGCATCGCGGGGACGAAATGATATTGGATGTCGGGCGCGGGCAGGTCGGGGTTCGATTTCCAGAAGCCGCCCGCCTCCGCAAAACAGGTCGTCATGATCCCGCTGCGCTTCGTGCGATGTTCGAAGATCGCCTTCACCATCCGCCATGTCCCGCCGAGACTGTCGCCGAACGGCTCGGTCGAGCGCGTCTCCCAGCTCGATACATAATCGATATGGTCCTGCAGATCGTTGCCCACCCCGGCGCGATCGGCGACCACGTCCAGGCCCATGTCCTTCAGATGCGCGCCCGGTCCGATCCCCGACAGCATCAGAATTTGCGGGCTGTTGAAGGCGCCCGCACACAGGATCACCCCACCCCGCGCGCGCAGCGTTTCGCGCCGCGCCCCGCGGCGGATCACGACGCCGGTCGCGCGGCCGTCCTCGACGACAATCTTCTCGACCAGCGCGCCGGTGCGCACGGCAAAATTGCCATGCGCGCGCAGCGGCTCGACATAGGCGCGCGCCGCCGACCAGCGCTCGCCGCCCTTCTGCGTCACCTGATAAAGGCCGAAACCCTCGTTGTTCGATGCGTTAAAATCGGCAGTACGCGGCAGTTGCAACGACGCCGCGCTCTCGATGAAGCGCCGGCTCGTCACATTGGGCCAGCGCTGGTCCATCACATTAAGCGGCCCGTCCGCGCCGTGAAATTCATCGCCGCCGCGCTCATTGCCCTCGCTGCGCTTGAAATAGGGCAGCACCTCGGCATAGCTCCAGCCGCTTGCCCCCAGCGACGCCCACTGGTCGTAATCAAACTGGTGCCCGCGGATATAGACCATCGCATTGATCGCGCTCGACCCGCCCAGCCCGCGCCCGCGCGGCTGGTATCCGATGCGGCCGTTCAGCCCCACTTGCGGCACCGTCTCATAGCGATAGTTCGACGATTTGGGGATGAAGGGCATGAAGCCGGGCGTCTTGACCCGCACTTTATCGTTGGTCCCGCCCGCCTCGACCAGACAGACCGTGCGCGATCCGTCCTCGGCCAGCCGCCCCGCCGCCGCGCTCCCCGCGCTGCCCCCGCCGATGACGATGATGTCGAACTGATCCATGCTTGCGACTCTCCCTTACGCCGCCTGCTGGCGGTCATCCCGGGTGCTTACATGAATGTCATTAGCGGGCGACGCAAGCTACCAGATGGGGCAGCTCATTCCGCCGGCTCCTCTACCGGCCGCCCCGCCGCCCAGCGTTCCTTGATCATCGCGCTCGTCGCGCGGCTGCCATCGTGGCTCCAGCCGGGCTCGCGCCACATATAGGACAGCTTGTGCTTCCACGGCGCGTGCCAGACATCCTTCGCGATCCCGACCCATTCGTGCACCGCTGCCCAGAGAATGTTGAAGCTGCCGAGCTGTTTGACGATGCCGTAACGCACCGGCTCATCGTCGCGTTCGGCGACGAAGCTGCCGAACATCTTGTCCCAGATGATGAAGACCCCGGCATAATTGGCGTCGAGATAGCGCGGATTCACGCCATGATGGACGCGGTGGTGTGACGGCGTGTTCATCACCGCCTCGAACCATCTGGGCAGCCGCTTGATCGCCTCGGTATGGATCCAGAATTGATAGATCAGGTTCAGCCCCGCGCAGAAAAACACCATCGCGGGCGGAAAGCCGATCAGGAACAGGGGCAGGCGGAACAGGAAGGTCAGGCTGAAAAAGCCCGTCCATGTCTGCCGCAGCGCGGTCGACAGATTATAATGCTGCGAACTGTGGTGAATGACATGGCTCGCCCAGAACCAGCGCACGCGGTGGGCGCTGCGGTGGAAGGCGTAATAGGCCAGATCGTCGAGGAAAAAGCAGAGGATCCACGCCCACCACCAGCTGCCGAATTCGATCCCGATGTCGAACAGCCGGTATTGATAGACCCACACCGACGCCGCGATCACCGCCGCACCGACCAGCGCGCCCGCAACCTGGCTCACCGTCCCCAGCATCAGCGAGGTCAGCGTGTCGCGCGCTTCGTAGCGGCTTTTATCCTTGCGCAACGAGATGATCATCTCGGCGATCAGCAGCAGGATGAAGGCGGGAACCGCATAGGTTACCGGGTCGGGCAGCTTATCCACAATTCAGATCCCGCATCCGTGAAGCCCACATCCCCGCATCCTTCCCCAGTTGCAGCGTCACCGAACCGAATGTTCTTTCGGGCATCGTCAGCGTCAGGAAATCCTTGTCGAGCCGTCCCTCGACGCTCGCATCGATCGGCCGCGCGGCAAAATGATTGCCATGCGCGCGCACCAGCATCTGCCGGCCTTCGGCATCGCGCACGATCGCGGCAAAGCCCGCGCGGTCGCGCGCGACCTCGACCCCGCGAAATCCCGCCTCGGCCTCTTCGGCGAGCCGGATGGCATGGTCGGCGTCCTCGATCCGCGGATCGGCGCCCAATCCGATCTTGCCGACCAGCCAGGCGATGAAGAGCACCGCGACCAGCGATGCCCCCAGCTGGATCAACTCGGCCTGATTCATTTTTCCCCCGCGAGCGCGTCCAGCATCGGCCGCAGCCCCGTCAGGTCATAGCCCGCATTCGCGGCCGCCTCGACGATGGCATCGACGTCGTCGCCGGCGCGCGCGCGCGTCAGCGCCCACAGATGCGTCGAGCGCGTGCCCGACCGGCAATAGGCGAGGATCGGTCCCGTCGCATCGCCCAGCAATGTGTCGAGCGCATCGATCTGCGCATGGCTGAAACCCGAATGGCCGATCGGGATCGCGGCATAGGCGAGACCCTCGGCCGCCGCGGCATGCGCGATCTCGTCGCCCTGCGGCGCTTCGGGCTCTTCCCCATCGGGGCGATTGTTGATCAGCATCGCAAAGCCCGCGGCCTTCGCCTCGGCGACATCCTCGATGCTGATTTGCGGGGCGACGCTGAAGTCGGCGGACAGGGTTCGAAAATCGCTCATACCAGCGATCTACTCCTGCCGCGCACTTGCTGACAAGCGTGAAGGTGCGTGTCAGTACTGCCGGATCACATTCAGGAACGCATCGCCCCATGCCTCGAGCTTCTTGCCGCCGACGCCGGGGATGTCCGCCAGCGCGCTCCGCGTCGCGGGCTTGTCGCTCGCCATCGTGCGCAGCACCGCGTCGTGGAAAATAACATAGGGCGGAACCCCGGCTTCGGCTGCCAGCTCGCGCCGCATCACGCGCAGCGCATCGAACAGCGGATCGCCTAGCGGGTTCGGCGTCGCGCCAGCACCGCCGCGCGAAGCCCGCTGCGTCCGCTTCACCGGCGGCTCGGCCATCAGCACCGCAGTCTCGCCCTTCATCATCGCGCGCGCCGCAGGGCCGAGCATCAGCCCGCCATGCTCGGTCGTATCGAGCGCCTCGCGCGCCATCAGGCTGCGCACCAGCGGCTTGATCAGCCGCGCTTCTTCGCCCGCGACGATCCCGAACACCGATAATTTGTCATGCCCGCGGCTCGCGATCCGTTCGTCGCTCCGCCCGGTCAGCACCGCCTCGATATGCCCGGCGCCAAAGCTCTGCCCGGTGCGATACACTGCCGAGAGCAGTTTCTGCGCCAGCACCGTCGCGTCGACCTGCGCCGCGGGCTCAAGGCAATTGTCGCAATTGCCACAGCGCTCGGGCGGGTTCTCGCCGAAATGGCGCAGCAACAGCGCACGGCGGCACTCGACCGTCTCGACCAGCGCCGCGAGCGCATTGAGCCGCACCCGCTCGCCCGCAACGCGCACCTCGGGCAATTCGGACAATCGCATCCGGGCGCGCGCAAAATCGTCGGCGCCCCACAGCATCATCGCCTCGGCGGGATCGCCGTCGCGCCCTGCGCGGCCGGTTTCCTGATAATAGCTTTCGATCGATTTCGGCAGCCCCGCGTGCGCGACGAATCGGACATCGGGCTTGTCGATCCCCATGCCGAACGCGACAGTCGCGGTGACGATGCCGTCCTCGGACGCGACGAAATCATGCTGGACGCGCGCGCGGAGTTCAGAGTCGAGCCCGGCGTGATAGGCCGCGACGCGGCGCCCCGTCGCCGCCGCGATCTGCTCGGCGAGCCGCTCGGTACCGTTGCGCGTCGGGGCATAGACGATGCCGGGGCCCGGATTAGCGGCGATGAAATCGACGAGCTGCTTCGCCGGGCTGATCCGTGGCCGCACCGCATAACGGATGTTCGGCCGGTCGAAGCCCGCAAGGATCAAGCCGTCGGCGGGAATGCCGAGCTGGACCAGAATATCCTCGCGGGTGTGCTTGTCGGCGGTTGCCGTCAGCGCGAGCCGCGGTACCGCCGGAAACGCATCGAGCAGCGGGCGCAGCAACCGGTAGTCGGGGCGGAAATCATGCCCCCATTCGGATACGCAATGCGCTTCGTCGATCGCGAACAACGCCGGCGTCTGCGCCTCTAGCAAGGTCCGGAACCCCTCGCCGGTTGCGCGTTCCGGCGCCACGTACAGAAGGTCGAGCTGGCCGTCGCGATACGCCTGCCGCGTCTCGGCCCAATCGGCATCGACGCTGGTCAGCGACGCCGCGCGAATCCCCGCCGCGCGTGCACCGCGCAGCTGGTCGTGCATCAGCGCGATCAACGGCGACACGACGACGACGCAGCCGTTCAGTGCGACCGCGGGCAGCTGATAGGTCAGCGACTTGCCCGCCCCGGTCGGCATCACCGCCAGCGTCCGCGCGCGCGCCATCACCCGGTCGACGACCTCGGCCTGACGCCCGCGAAAGGCGTCGAAACCGAAAGTGGATTTGAGGAGCGGGAGAAGAGCGTCGGCGGACATTGTGGGTGCGCGATAGGGCGGATGGCGAAGAGAGGGAAGCCCCGGACTCCTCCAATGACGAACTTAGGCCAGCGTCAGCATCGCCCGTTCGGCCATCCGCGACGCGGTCACGCGCTCGGCCATCACGACATGGTCGGCGCCGCGCCGCACCAGATCGTTGACCTCCTCGTCCGAATGGGCGCGCGCGACGATCACCAGCTTCGGGTTGATCGCCCGTGCCCGCCGCACGATCGCCCCCGCCTCGACCCCCTCGGGGATAGCGATCAGCAGCGTGGACGCCGTGTCGAGCCCCGCCTGCCGCAATATGCTTTCCTTGGTCGCGTCACCAACGATCACCGTCGCGCCGGCTTCGCGCGCCGCGGCGGCCATGTCCTTCTGATCCTCGATCACCGTCAGCCCCTCGCCGCGCCCGCAGATCAGGCTGCCGATATGGCTGCCGACGCGGCCATAGCCGATCAGCACGACGCCGGCATTGCACGGCGCGGGCACGTCTTCTTCCTCAGCCGGCACGTCCTCGACCTGGGTTTTGCGAACATGCTTCATCGCCAGGGTGAACAGGATCGGGTTGCACAGGATCGACAGCATCGACCCCGCGAGGATCAGGTCGCGCCCGGTTTCGGGCAGGACTTTCAGGCCCACTCCCAGCCCGGCGAGGATGAACGAAAATTCGCCGATCTGCGCCAGGCTGACCGACACCGTCAGCGCCGTCCCCGAATTGTGACCAAAGGCGCGGACGAGCGCATAGGCGGCCAGCGACTTGCCAAAAAGGATGATCGCGACCGTCGCGATCACCGGCCCAGGCTGCTCGATCAGCACCTTGGGATCGAAGAGCATCCCGACCGACACGAAGAACAGCACCGCAAACGCATCGCGCAGCGGCAGCGTCTCCTCCGCCGCGCGCCGCGAAAGCTGTGTCTCGCCGAGGATCATGCCCGCAAAGAAGGCGCCCAATGCAAAGCTCACGTCGAAGATCACCGCCGCGCCGAACGCCACGCCGAGCGCGATTGCGAGCACCGCGAGCCGGAACAGCTCGCGCGATCCCGAATGCGCGACCCAGTGCAATACCCACGGCAGCACCCGCCGCGCGATAATGAACATGAAGGCGACAAAGCCGACGACCTTGACCAGCACGATCGCCGCCGATTGCAGCAGACCCGCGCCGCCCCCCTCATCGCCGCGCGCGCCGAACATCGCGGGCAACAGCACCAGCGCGAGCACCATCACCAGATCTTCGACGATCAGCCAACCGACCGCGATCCGTCCCTTTTCGGTCTCGACCATGTCACGCGCCTGCAGCGCGCGCAGCAGCACGACGGTGCTCGCGACCGACAGCGCGAGCCCAAAGACCGCGCTGCCCTCGATCGACCAGCCGAGCCACAGCCCGAGCATCATGCCGAGCGCGGTCGCGACCGCAATCTGCGCAATCGCCCCCGGCACCGCAATCCTGCGCACCGAGAGCAGGTCTTTCAGCGAAAAATGGAGCCCGACCCCGAACATCAGCAGGATCACGCCGATCTCGGCCAGCTGCATCGCCAGACCGGTGTCGGCGACGAACCCCGGCGTGAACGGCCCGACCAGAATGCCCGCAAGCAGATAGCCCGCGATCGGCGAGATGCGGAGCCGGTGCGCAAGCGCGCCCATCAGGAATGCGACGCCAAGCCCGGCGACCACGGTGCCGATCAATGTCGTGTCGTGCGGCATGGGCTTTGCCTAGGGGGCGGGGGCGCGCGGGGTCAACCCAACACAATCTTTTTGGCAGCGATTGATGCCACTTCGCACGCCATTCGGGCGGAGGTTCGGTCAAACCCCCGCCCGAATGGCGATGCCGCGGCCTCAGCTCCGCGTGATCGAAGCCCCGCCATCGAGCAGCGACGCCGTGCCTGTAACGAAGCTTGCGTCGTCCGAAGCGAGATAAAGCACTGACTTGGCGATTTCGGTCGGCTGCGCGACGCGCTTCAGCGCGTGCAGGTTCCTCACGAAATCCTGCTTTTCCGGGCTGTCGTTCACCGCCTCGAACATGTCGGTCGCGACCGCACCGGGGAGCACGGCATTGACGCGCACATTCTGGGGTCCGAACTCGGCGGCGAGCGCCTGCGTCAGCCCGATCAACCCGGACTTGCTCGCCGAATAGGCGGCACTGCCCGGGAAGGCGAAGCTGTAACCGACGAAGGTCGAGGTGAAGATCACCGAGCCGCCGCCATGTTTCACCATCTCGGCGATCTGGTGCTTCGCGCCGAGGAATGATCCGGTCAGGTTGACAGCGAGCGCATCGCTGAACCCCGCACCCGACACCTCGGTGCTCGGTCCTGCTTCGCCGAACACCCCGGCATTGTTGAACGCGATGTCGAGCCGGCCGTAATTGTCCACCGCGGCGCGGACGAGCGCTTCGTGAAAAGTTTCGTCGCGCACATCGCCGGCGACCGCGACGGCCTTGCCGCCCGCCGCGGTGATTTCAGCGACCAGCGCGTCGAGTTCGGCCTGGCGGCGTGCCCCGACGACGACCGAAGCGCCCTCGGCGGCAAAGAGTTTCGCGGTTTCGCGGCCGATGCCCGAACTGGCGCCAGCGACGATCGCAACCTTGTTCAACAAACGATCCATGATCTTTCTCCTGTTCGGCGGCGGGCCCTATGCCCGTCTCGATGAAAGGAAGATGGACCTCGGACTGCGTTCGGAATAGACAGCAACTCTTGGCCTTACTATTCGGGATTACCGAACAATGATCCGCATCGAAGGCATCGCCGCATTTGTCGCCACCGTCGAGCATGGCTCGATCAGCGGCGCCGCGCGCCAGCTCCGCCTCTCCAAATCGGTGGTGAGCGAACGCCTCGCCGAACTCGAACGCTCCTTGGGCAGCGCGCTGCTCCACCGCACCACGCGCAAATTGAGCCTGACCGAAGACGGCACCGCCTTCCTGCCGCGCGCGCAGCGGATCACCCGCGACGTCGTCGAGGCCGCCGCCGACATCGCCGAACGCCGCGGCACGCTCGCGGGTGCACTGCGCATCGCGGCGCCGGTCACCTTCGGCCATATGCATCTCGGGCCGGCGCTCTATCCGTTCCTCAAGAGCCATCCCGAAATCCAGCTCACGCTCGACCTCGACGACCGCCGCATCGACGTCGCGTCGAGCGGTCACGACGCCATCATCCGGCAGGGCGCGATCGACGACACCCGCCTCGTCGTGTGGAAGCTTGCGACGAGCCACCGGCTGCTCGTCGCCTCCACGACCTATCTTGCCGATCACGGCGCACCGAAGACGATTGAAGACCTTCGCCACCATCGCGGCATTTTCTATACCAACCGCGGCGCCGCAGACTGGCGCTTCCGCACGAGCGCGGGTCCGGTCGCGATCCAGGCTCGCCAAGCCTTCGGCGTCAACAACGGCGATATGATCCGCGATGCCGTGATCGCTGGCCTCGGCCTCGCCATGCTCCCCGCTTTCATCGCCGGCCCCGCGATCAAGGCAGGCGACCTTGTCGTGGTCCCGCTCGATATCGTGCCCGATGAGGAATGGATCTATATGGCCCACTCACAGGGCCGCGACCCTTCCGCGAAGCTGCGCGCGCTGCGCGACCATCTGAGAGAAGCGTTCGGAGATCCGCCCTATTGGGACGCGGCCTAGGCTTCGACCGTGCCTTCGTCGCGCTCCGCCTGCTGCCGTGCCCACATATCGGCGTACAGCCCGCGCATTCGCAGCAACTGGTCGTGCGTGCCCGTCTCGGCGACGCGCCCCTTGTCGAGCACGACGATCCGGTCGGCGCCGGTCACCGTCGACAGGCGGTGCGCGATCACCAATGTTGTGCGGCGTGCGGCGATGCGTTCGAGCGTGTCCTGGATCGCCGCCTCGGTGCGGCTGTCGAGCGCGCTCGTCGCTTCGTCGAGGATCAGCACCGGCGGGTTTTTCAGCAAGGTCCGCGCTATTGCGACGCGCTGTTTCTCGCCGCCCGACAGCTTCAGCCCGCGCTCGCCGACCTCGGTGTCGTATCCCTGCGGCAGGATGCCGATGAAGCCGTCGATTGCCGCACCCTCGGCCGCCGCCGCGATGTCGTCGGCGCTCGCGCCTTCGCGGCCATAGGCGATGTTATAGCCGATCGAATCATTGAACAGCACCGTGTCCTGCGGCACGATGCCGATCTCGGCGCGCAGGCTTTTCTGCGTGACCTTGGCGATATCCTGTTCGTCGATCGTGATCCGCCCGCCCTGCGGATCATAGAAACGGAACAGCAGCCTTGCGATCGTCGACTTGCCCGCCCCCGACGGGCCGACGATCGCCAGCGTCTCGCCCGCACCCACCGCAAAGCTCACGCCGTTCAGGATCGTGCGGTCGGGTTCGTAACCGAACACGACATTGTCGAACGCGACCGCGCCGCCGTTCACGACCAGCGGCCAGGCGCCCGGCGCATCGCTGATCTCGGACGGGGTGTCGATCAGGCGGAACATCGCCTCCATGTCGATCAGCCCCTGGCGGATCACGCGATAGACCATGCCGAGCATGTCGAGCGGGCGGAACAGCTGCGCGAGCAAGGTGTTCACCAGCACCACGTCGCCGACCTGAAACTGCCCCTTCGACCAGCCCCACACGGTGTACGCCATCGCCCCCGCCAGCGCCGCGTTGGTGATCAGGCTCTGGCCCATGTTGAGCCACGCGAGGCTGTTCTCGCTCTTGACCGCCGCCTTGGCATATTGGTCGGCAACGTCGCGGTAGCGCGCCTCTTCGCGCGCCTCGGCGCCGAAATATTTGACCGTCTCATAATTCAGCAGGCTGTCGACGCTGCGCCCGATCGTCAGCGTGTCGAGATCGTTCATCCGCGTGCGCAGCGCGTTGCGCCAGTCGGTCACCTTGCGCGTGAAGATGATGTAGACGACGACCATCAAGGCGGTCGCGCTGGCGAGCCCGAAGCTGAACTTCGTCCAGAAGATGATCAGCACCGCGATCAATTCGATGATCGTCGGCGCGATGTTGAACAGCAGGAAATAGAGCATTGTGTCGATGCTCTTCGTCCCGCGCTCGATCACCTTGGTGACCTCGCCCGTCCGCCGCGCCAGATGAAAGCGCAGGCTCAGCGCGTGAAGGTGGCTGAAGGTCGTGATCGCCAGTTCGCGCGTCGCATCCTGCCCGACGCGTTCGAACACGACGTTGCGCAGATTGTCGAACAGCACCCCGGCGAAACGCGCGCCAGCATAAGCGAGCACCAATCCGATCGCGAGCGCGACGCCCTCTTCCATCCCCGGCGCCATCTTGTCGATCGCGGCGCCATAGAGGAAGCCCATCGACAGCTGGACGCCCTTCGACACCAGCACGATCAGCCCCGCAAGGCTGATGCGGACCTTGTGCTCGGTCTGCCCCGCCGGCCACAGATAGGGCAGGAATCGTCTCAGCGTCGCAAGGACGGGCGGTTCGCGCGAAGCGTCGGCGGAGGTGGAGGTATCAGGCGGCATGCGCGCCCCATGTAGGGGTGATGGGCCGTGCTAACAACGCTTCCTGTTCCCCGGCGAAAGCCGGGGGCCATGACGCCCTCCGTCGGGCTCGCCGGGAACCAATTATCGCGGCTCGCGATACCCCGCGTGGCGCATGATGCGATCGATCAATCGCCGTTCTTCGTTGCTGGGGCCGGTCACGACCGGCTCGGGCGGCTCCTGACGGCGGCCGAACACCGGACGCCGGGTCGGAACGATGGGGGAGAAGCGCATGGGGGCTCGCTTTCATTGCGCGGCGTCGCCCCCCGGCACCGCTATGGATCTGGTCCCGCGCCCTTGGTGAAGGCGCGTGGTTGCGGGTCCGTTAAAAGCGGTGGTTACTGCTTTCTTTCCGGTACCGTAAAGGTACCGGTCACGCGCCCGCCGGTGCCGCCCTGCACCGGATTGCCGTCGGGACCGCGCGCCGCGCCGCGACCGTCGACCGTCGCGCGCCCGCTGTTGAGGTCGATGACAAGCCGTCCGCCGCGCAGATTGTTGCCACGCTGGCGCAGCTCGACATTGCCGACCATGGTGATCAGCCGCCGGTCGAGATCATAGATCGCGACATTGCCCTTCGCCGTCTCGTCGCCCTTCACCACCGTCACGCCGCCGGTGGCGTCGAGCCGGTTCACGTCGGTGCCGCCCGATCGCGTATAGGCGACCGTCATCCGCGGGGCGGTAACGGTCAGCCCCGCCTGCGTCACGCGGACATTGCCTTCGAGCACGACGCGGTCGGCGCGATCCTGCACCTCGATGCTGCCCGCGGCGAAATCGACCGGCGCGCCGCTGTTATGATTGGCGAGCGCCTGCGCCTGCGCGGTGTCACCGCCGGTGCCGGCCGACAGCAGCGCGAGACTGGTCAGTGCAAAGCCCGCGCCGGCTAGCATCACGCTCTTCATCGGCGATCCGCGGTTCATTTGAGCACTCCCTGATTGATCCGCAGCCGCGCATTGCCCTGCAGGCGAACGATCCGCCGGTCGAGATCGGCGGACAGCTGGTTGGCCGAAAACTGGCCGATGTTCAGACTTCCATTGACGCCGCCCTGCCCGGCGAGGCTGCGCGTCTTGAGATCGACCGCGACATTGTTCGCGTCGATCCGATACCCGTTCGCGCTCTTGACCTGCACCAGCCCCGGCACCGCGATCTTTTCGGTATCCATATTATAGGCGCTGTTCCTGGCGACGATCGTTGCCGGGCCGTCGTCGAGACGAATGGCGCCCGACAGGTCGGTCATCCGCACAATCGGTTCGGCCGAGCTTTTCTGCACCGCGCTTCCCGCGAGCAGCGCAAAAGGCTGCCCCTTGGCGTCCTGACCACGATATTCGGCGCGCGTCACCTTCATCCGCTCGCTCGCCATGTCGACCTTGTCCTTCGACAGCAGGAAGCTGATTTCGGCGCGCTGGGTGAAAGGCGAAAAGACGAGCACCGCCGCGACGACGCCGATGACGAGCGGCAGACCATAGCGCAGGATGCGCACGACGCGGTCGTGGCTCGACCCGCTGGTCGCCCACATACGGCGCATCGTGCGGTCAAGATCGGCGCGTTCGGACATGCTCCAGCGAATCGCCTTTTCAGCTATGCGCGAAAATATCGACCTCGGGCCAGCCCGCGAGGTCGAGCGCCGCGCGCGTCGGCAGGAAATCGAAACAGGCCTGCGCCAGCTCGGTGCGGCCTTCACGCGCCAGCCGCACGTCGAGAATCGTCTTCATCGCGTGCAGAAAGCGCACATCGCTCGCCGCATAGTCGCGCTGCGCATCGCTGAGTTCGGCAGCGCCCCAGTCGCTCGATTGCTGCTGTTTCGACACGTCCTGACCCAGCAATTCGCGAACCAGTTCCTTCAGCCCGTGACGGTCGGTATAGGTGCGGATCAGCTTGGAGGCGATCTTGGTGCAATAGACGGGCGCCGTCACGACGCCGAGCGCCTGCTGCAACGCCGCGATGTCGAACCGCGCAAAGTGAAACAATTTCAATCGGTTGGGGTCGGTCAATATCGCCTTCAGCACCGGCGCGTCATAGGCGCTGCCGGGCTTGAACCGAACAAGATGCTCGTCGCCCGATCCGTCGCTGATCTGGACGAGGCACAATCGGTCGCGGAGCGGATTCAGCCCCATCGTCTCGGTATCGATCGCAACCGCGCCCGGACCCAGTACGCCTTCGGGCAAATCTTCTTCATGGAAATGGACAGTCATAAAGCCCGCCTTAGGCGAAGCGGCCGTGCCGCTCAATGACTGGTTTGCATGGCGATGGGCCGTCCGCCGCAGGGCTGCGGCAAAGCGCACTTTATTATGAAGGCGCGCCTGAATTTTCCGTTCGCAGAGCGCGTTCATTTACGCTATATATTGCGCCGTTAGAGGCACGGGGCGAGTCTGTGCCCATGGTGAATTGCGTCCCCGTCCGGCGCAGGCACCGATCGAATGGGGTATGGACGAACCGAAAGCGACTATTAGACAATGAGTTTCAACAAGGATCGCCGCGGCCAGCGGGGGCGCGGCAAGCGCGATGATTTCGGCAATTTCGACAGCTTCGAACCTGCACCCTATGGCGGCGACAGCTATGGCGGCGGCAATCGTGGTGGTGGCTTCGGCGATCGCGGCGGCTTCGGCGGCGGTGATCGTCCCGGCGGCGGCTTCGGCGGTGGTGACCGCGGCGGTGGCTTCGGCGGCGGCGACCGCGGTGGCGGCGGCGGCTTCGGCGGCGGACGTGGCGGCGGCATGCCGGCGCAGGTCGTCGGCGAAGGCAATGGCACAGTGAAATTCTTCAACGCAGCCAAGGGCTTCGGCTTCGTCGCACGCGACGATGGCGGCGAAGATGTGTTCGTGCACATCAGCGCGGTCGAGCAGGCAGGCCTCCAGGGTCTCGCTTCGGGCCAGCCGCTGGGCTTCACGCTCGTTGAACGCAACGGCAAGGTTTCGGCGATCGACATCAAGATCGAAGGCGAGCCGATGCCGATCGAAGACAGCGCTCCGCGCGCACGCGACGATCGCGGTGCACCCGGCGGCGCAGCCCCGGGCGGCGCCCGCGGCCGTCGTCAGCTGACCGGTGAACGCACTTCGGGCACTGTCAAATTCTTCAACACGACGAAGGGCTTCGGCTTTATCGCGCGCGACGACGGACAGGCCGATGCCTTCGTCCACATCAGCGCGGTGCAGCGCGCCGGCATGGCGGGCCTCGACGAAGGCGACCGCGTCGCGTTCGACATCGAAGTCGACGACCGCGGCAAGTTCGCGGCGGTGAACATCCAGCCGCATCAGGACTGATCGGCCGGACAGAAAACGAAAAGGGCGGCTCTCGGGCCGCCCTTTTTGTTTGGAGACAATTCCCCTCCCGCAAGCGGGAGGGGAACTCAGGCTCGATACCCCAGCGTGGCCTCCAAAAACCAGATTCGCTGCTGCGTCTCGTCGGCCCAGCCGTCGACCAGCCCGCTCGTCGCGATGTCGCCATCGGCTTCGGCAGCGGCCTTCACCTCTTTCAACTGGCCCAGCAGGGTTTTATTGTCGCCCGCAAGCGTCCGGATCATCCCCTCGGCATCGCCCCCCGCGCTGTCGTCGTCGCGGATCGACGCACGGCGGCTGACATCGCCGATCGAACGCAGCGTCGGCGCGCCATTCTTGCGCACGCGCTCGGCGATCAGGTCGGTGGTCGCGAAAATCTGCGCAGCCTGTTCGTCGAACAGCAGGTGCAGCTCGCGAAAATGCGGCCCCTGGACGTGCCAATGATAATTTTTCGTCTTCAGATAGAGCGCGAAGCTGTCGGCGAGCAGCGCGTTGAGCGCATCGGCGACGGCGGGAGCGTTGTCGGTTTTTTCGGACATGGGAGCATCCTTTCTGCTGATCCTGCCCATATAGCGGTCCGGCATGTCGCTTTCCCATTGAACCTTTGGGTGAGCTTGATCGATAAAAACGATGAAGCCTATTCCAAATAGCCAGTCAGCCGATCAATCCGAACGCACCCAGCGCCGTGCGCACGCCCCAGACGATCAGGATCGCGGCCGCTACCCAGCGCAAATTTCGGGCCGCGCGCTGCTCGGCGAGCGCTGGACCAAAGGCAAGAAACGGCAGCATCGACAGCGTCCAGCCGACCAGCCCGCCCGCTGCGGCCCACTGCCCCGCGCCGCTGGTCGCCGCGAGCGCCCCGATCAGGAAATGGCTGCGATCGCCGAACTGGCTGGCCAGCATCCTGCCGGCCAGCATCACAGTCGGCACGTCGTCTATACTCGAATCGGGCCGAAGCTTCATTCGCCAAAGCAGAGCGACTGCCGCCGACAGCATCGCGAGCGCGACGAGCAATGCCGCTACGCCCTGCCCGATCATTCCGTTCGCGACCGCCCCCGCGACCGCGGCGATGACGGCGTTGACGATAAAGGCTCCGAAGGCGATGACGACCGTTGCGCGCCGGTCGCTGCGCGCGCTGACCAGCCGTGACAGCGCAATTCCGCTGCGCCCATCGGCATTGGCCAGCAGCACCGCCACCAGCGCAAGCATGATTGCATCCATGAGGTCGGGTCTGGATTGTCAGGCGTTGGGCGTCAATGCCCCAGCCGGACGGCGACCGAAGCCAGCCACGCCTCGTGCACGGCGGCGGGCAGCGGCCCTTGCGGCGCACCCGCGGCGTCGCTCATCGCATCAAGATAGGTCAGGATCGCCGCGCGATAGCCGCCGCCCGCAACCGCCGATTCGAGCCGGCTCGCGAGCGTTTCGACCGCGGCAAAGCCGTTGTCGCGCGCCAGGCAGCGGATATCGTCGATCCCCTGCACGATCTGCGCGAGCGCGCAGTGCGGCAGCGCTTCGGCGAGTGCACCGATCTGGCCGGTAATCCGGTTCTGCATGTCGAGATATGGGTCGGTCTGGTTTCGCATCTTACCCCCCTGTCGTCATGGGAGACGATGCGCTCTTTTGGTTAACGCGCGGTTAGCGGTGGCCCGGCAGCCCTGCGAGACCCTGCTTGCTGCGATACATGTCGCGGTCGGCGGCGGCCAATATGTCCGATTCGGTCATGCCGGTCTGCAGCATCGCCACCCCAAAGCACGCCGACAGCGCAATTTCATGGCCGTCATATTCGGCGGGCGCGGCGGTCAACACGTCGCACAGCCGGTCGACCTGCGTACGGGCGCCTGCTTCGCTCGACTGGTCGAGGATCAGGCCGAATTCGTCACCGCCGATGCGCGCCGCAACGTCGGTCGCGCGGATCGACGCCGCCAGCCTTTTGGCAATTTCCATCAGCGCGAAGTCGCCCGCGGCATGGCCAAAGCTGTCGTTGATATATTTCAGCTGGTTGACGTCGATAAAGACGACCGCGGCGCGTTCGGCGTGACGCTCGAAGCGTGCCATGCGGTGATGGATCGCAGTCAGGAAATAACGACGGTTGAACAATGGCGTCAGCGTGTCGCGCTCGGACACGCGTTCGAGTTCGGCGACGGCGATCTTCAATACGCGGTTCTCGCGGCGCAAAGCGTCGCGTTCCCGGCGTATGTCACGCAGCTGGTCCTCGATGGAGTCAACGGAAACGGTCCCGAAATGGTCGACCGCGATCCGTGCCCCCCTACGCTATCCATGCCTGATCCCCGGCGCGCCTTACCCTCCGCCGGCCGGATGCCGACAGATTTAACGCGGCAACCCTAGCTGCGACTTGATACCAATCGGTAAACGCGAAGGCATCAATTGCACGGCGTTGCCCACGCGCCATGCAGTCGCTAGGGGGGATGCCACGGCGATTCATCAAGCGATGGGGCCGGAACAGGAGGGACGGGAATGGGCGAAGCGGCCCCGCAGGTCGGCGTCATCATGGGCAGCCAGTCCGACTGGCCGACGATGGCGCACGCGGTCCAGATCCTCGATGAATTCGGCATCGCGCACGAGGTCCAGATCGTCTCGGCGCACCGCACCCCCGACCGCCTTGTCACCTATGCCAAAAGCGCGGCGGACCGCGGCTTGAAAGCGATCATCGCTGGCGCCGGCGGCGCGGCGCACCTGCCCGGCATGGTCGCGTCGATGACGCGCGTGCCGGTGCTCGGCGTCCCCGTCCAGTCGGCGGCGCTCAGCGGTGTCGACAGCCTCTATTCGATCGTCCAGATGCCCGGCGGCATCCCCGTCGCGACCTTCGCGATCGGCAAGGCGGGCGCGACCAACGCCGGCCTCTTCGCCGCCGCTTTGCTCGCAAACAACGATCCCGGCCTTGCCGAAAAGCTGGTCGCGTGGCGCGAAGCGCAGACGCGCAGCGTCGCCCCTACCCCTGTGCGCGAGGGCTGATCGCTTGCTGCCACCGGGTTCAACGATCGGTATTCTGGGCGGCGGCCAGCTTGGGCGCATGCTCGGCCAGGCGGCGGCGCAGCTCGGTTACAAAATCCATATCTATGCGCCGGATCGTGAGAGTGTCGCGGCCGACGTCGCCGCGCATCATGTCCAGGCCGCGTGGGACGACGAATCGCGCCTCGCCGCCTTCGCGGCGCATTGCGACGTCGTCACCTATGAATTCGAAAATGTGCCGGTCGACACGGTGCGCTTCCTCTCGGGCCATGTCGCGGTTCGCCCCGGCGGCGAAGGGCTGGAGATCGCGCAGGACCGGCTGACCGAAAAGAATTTCGTCGCCGGGCTCGGCGGCCGCCCCGCGCCCTTCGCGGCGGTGCCCGACCGCGCGGCACTCGATGCGGCCCTCGACCGGATCGGCGCGCCCGCGATCCTCAAGACCGTGCGCATGGGCTATGACGGCAAGGGACAGGCGCGGATCATGACCCCCGCCGACGCCGACGCCGCGTGGGATGCCATCGACCGCCACGCCGCGGTGCTCGAAGGCTTCGTCGACTTCGACCATGAATTTTCGGTGCTGCTGGTACGCGGCATCGATGGCGAGGTCCGTTTCTGGGACTCGCCCGTCAATGTCCACGAACGCGGCATCCTTGCCACCTCGACGCTGCCCCCGCCGCAAGCCGTGCTCGACCAGCTGGACGAGGCGCGCGCGCTGATGGCAAAGATCGCCGACGAACTCGACTATGTCGGCGTCCTCACGGGCGAGTTTTTCGCCACTGCGGACGGCCCCGTCTTCAACGAAATGGCGCCGCGCGTCCACAACAGCGGCCACTGGACGATCGAGGGCGCGGTGACGAGCCAGTTCGAAAATCACATCCGCGCCGTCGCCGGCCTGCCACTCGGCAGCACCGCGACCGCCGCGCTTCCCGTGACGATGCGCAACCTCATCGGCGCCGACATCGAAACCGTGCCCGCGCTGCTCGCCGACGACGCGTGTCACGTCCATCATTATGGCAAGGCCGAGGTCCGCGAGGGCCGCAAGCTCGGCCATGCCACCTGGGCCGGAGCCTCTCCCACATGAACCGTCCCGAAATCACTCTGGTCCTCGCGCGCGCCGCCAATGGCGTGATCGGCGCCGACGGCAAGATGCCCTGGCACCTGCCCGCCGACCTCCGCCGCTTCAAGCAGATCACGATGGGCCGCCCGATGATCATGGGGCGCAAGACCTTCGACAGCCTGCCCGCGGTGCTCGAAGGCCGCCGCCACATCGTCCTCACCCGCGACCCCGATTGGCAGGACGAGGGCGCCGAGCCGGTCGCGACGATCGAGGACGCACTCAAGCTCGCCAATGCTCCGCATGTGATGGTGATCGGCGGCGCCGAAATCTATCGCCTCTTTCTGCCGCTGGCCGACCGCATCGAACTCACCGAGGTCGCGCTCGAGCCAAAGGGCGACGCGGTGATCGCCTATCCGGCGGCCGCCGACTGGCACGAAGCGGCGCGCGAGGATCATACCGCCGACGACGCCGGCCGCCCCGCGTACAGCTTCGTCACGCTCACAAGGAAATAGGCCGATGCGTCGCTGGTTGATCGGGATTTTGCTCGTCGTCGCGCTGGCCGCGCTCGCCTTCTTCGCCTTCGCCCCCGGCGTGCTCGAACGCGGAATGAACAAGGTCGACGGCAAGCCGCTTGCCCCCGTCAGCACCCGCGCGAAGGCGCTGCACCAGACGCTGACGATCGTCGATCTCCACAGCGATACCCTGCTGTGGAAGCGGAATATCCTCGACCGCGCCGAGCGCGGCCATATGGATCTGCCGCGGCTCGAAGACGGCAATGTCGCGCTGCAGATCCTCGCGAGCACGACCAAGTCGCCGAAGGGCCAGAATTACGACGCGAACAGCGGCGACACCGACAATATCACCAGTCTGGTGATTGCGCAGCTGCAGCCGGTGCGGACGTGGAACTCGCTGCTCGAACGCTCGCTCTGGCACGCCGAAAAGCTGAACCGCGCGCGCGTCAATTCGGCAGGAAAGCTTGAAACAATCTGGTCGCCGGCCAGTATAGACAGCGTTCTGAACTGGCGTCGAACCACGGGACAACGGACGGTCGGCGCGATGCTCAGCATCGAAGGTCTGCATCCGCTCGAAGGCAAGCTCGCCAACCTCGACAAACTCTACGCCGCCGGCTTCCGCATGGCGGGGCTGACCCATTTTTTCGACAATGATCTCGCCGGATCGATGCACGGGCTGAAGAAGGGTGGACTCACCCCGTTCGGGCGACAGGTCGTCTCCGAGATGGAGTCGAAGGGCATGATCGTCGATATCGCGCATTGTTCGAACGCCTGTGTCGCCGATATCCTCAAGGTCGCGCGCCGTCCCGTCGTCTCCAGCCACGGCGGCGTGCAGGCAACGTGCAAGGTCAACCGCAATCTCAGCGACGAACAAATTCGCGGCGTCGCCGCGACCGGCGGCCTCGTCGGTATCGGCTATTGGGACGCCGCGGTCTGCGATACCTCGCCCGCGAGCATCGCAAAAGCCATGAAGCATGTCCGCGATCTTGTGGGCATTGAGCATGTCGCGCTCGGCAGCGACTATGACGGCGCCACCACGGTGCGCTTCGATACGTCGAAGCTGGTGCAGGTAACGCAGGCGCTGATCGATGCGGGCTTCAGCGACGACGAGATCCGTGCCGCGATGGGTGGCAACGCGATCCGCGTGCTCAAGGCGGGGCTCGTCCCGCTGACACCTCCGGCCCCATGATCCGCCTCGACGGCCATAACCGCATCGACGAACCCTTGCGCGGCGGGGTGATCGCGCTCGGCAATTTCGACGGTTTCCACGCCGGGCATCAGGCGGTCGTCGGCCGCGCCGTGCGCCATGCGCGCGACGAGGGCCGCCCCGCGATCGTCGCGACCTTCGACCCGCATCCGGTGCGCTTCTTCAAACCCGACGTCCCGCCCTTTCGCCTCACCACGCTCGACCAGCGGCAGGAACTGTTCGCCGCGGCGGGCGCCGATGCGATGCTCGTCCTGCCGTTCGACGCGACGCTCGCGGGCACGACGGCGCAGGATTTCATCACCGGCCTGCTGCTCGACCGCTATGGTGCTGCGGGGGTTGTGACGGGCAGCGACTTTACCTTCGGCAAGGGCCGCGGCGGCGATGTCGTCACGCTCGCCGAGCACGCCCGGACCCACGGCTTCTTCACCGAAATGGTCGCCCCGGTCGACGACACCGAGGAAGTGATCTCCTCGAGCCGCATCCGCGAAGCCTTGCAGGCGGGCGACTGCGCCGCCGCAACCCGCCTGCTCACGCGCCCCTTCACGGTGCGCAATGTGGTGCAGCATGGCGACAAGAACGGCCGCCTGCTCGGCTTCCCGACCGCCAACCTCGAAATGGGTCAATATCTGCGCCCGCGCTACGGCATCTATGCCGTCACCGGTCGCCTGCTGAACGAAGGCCCCGGGGGGCGCATCCTGAAAGGCGCCGCGAACCTCGGTATCCGCCCCAGCTTCGATCCGCCCAAGGAACTGCTCGAACCGCATTTCTTCGACTTCGCCGAAGACCTCTACGGCCAGGAAATCGACGTCGCCTTCCACGCCTTCATCCGGCCCGAGGCGAAATATGACGGCATGGACGCGCTGATGGTGCAGATCGCGGCGGATTGCGACGCGGCGAAAGAATTGCTGGCGGAGCTTTGACCCCCGCTCCCCTTGCGGGAGAGGAAAAGCCGCTGTTTGCTCCCACGCGAATCTGCGCTAAGCGCCGCCACCATGACCGACAGCACGCCCTCAGCCGAACAGCGCGATTACCGCGACACCGTCTTCCTGCCCAAGACCGACTTTCCGATGAAGGCCGGCCTGCCGCAGAAGGAACCAGCGATTCTCGCCAAATGGATCGAGGGCAATCTGGAAGGGCAGATTCGCGAAAGCCGCAAGGGCCGCGAGCAGTTCATCCTCCACGACGGTCCGCCCTATGCCAATGGCGACATGCACATCGGCCATGCGCTCAACCATATCCTGAAGGACATGGTCGTCCGCACGCAAACACTGAAGGGCAAGGACGCGCCCTACGTCCCCGGCTGGGACTGCCACGGCCTGCCGATCGAGTGGAAGGTCGAGGAGCAATATCGCAAGAAAAAGCTCAACAAGGACGAGGTGCCGGTCGAGGAATTCCGCGCCGAATGCCGCGCCTATGCGCAGCATTGGGTCGACACCCAGCGCGAGCAGCTGAAACGCCTCGGCATCGGCGGCGACTGGGACCATCCCTACCTCACGATGGATTATGAGGCCGAGGCGACGATCGTCCGCGAACTGCTCAAATTCGCGGCGAACGACATGCTCTATCGCGGCGCCAAGCCGGTGATGTGGTCGCCGGTCGAAAAGACCGCGCTCGCCGAGGCCGAGATCGAATATGAGGACATCGTCTCGACGCAGATCGATGTGGCGTTCGAGATCGTCGAAAGCCCGATCAAGGAACTGGTTGGCGCGCATGCGGTGATCTGGACGACGACGCCGTGGACGATCCCGGTCAACCAAGCTTTGGCTTATGGGCCGGAGGTCACCTATCTTCACTTCGAACACGATGGCCGTCGCTTCATCGTTGCTGAAGAGTTGTTCAATAGCTTCTGGAAGCGATTTAAGGACGATTTTCGCGAAATCCCAAACAGCAACAGCGTGTTGTCTCCGCCTTGGGGCAAGCAAGACGGCTTGGTCCTACACGGCAAAGTCAAAGGCGCCGACCTAGCCGGTACCATCGCGCGCCACCCGATGCACGCTCTCGGCGGCTTCTTTGCGCGCCCGCGCCCCTTCCTCGCGGGCGACTTCGTCACCACCGACAGCGGCACCGGGCTCGTCCATATGTCGCCCGACCATGGCGAGGACGACTTCGACCTGTGCAAGGCAAACGGGCTCGACCCCGTGTTCGCGGTCGAGGGCGACGGCAAATATCGCGAAGACTGGGGCTGGCTCGGCGGGCAAGGCTCGGTGATCAACCCCAAGTTCAACGCCCCCGACGGCCCGATCTGCACCGACCTCCGCGAAAGCGGCGGCCTCCTCGCTGCCAGCGCCGATTACAAGCACAGCTATCCGCACAGCTGGCGCTCGAAGGCAAAGGTTATCTATCGCTGCACCCCGCAATGGTTCGTGCCGATGGACCGGGTGATGACGCATATCGAGCCCAAGGCGCCGCGCGAGCAGCGCTGGGAAAGCGAAGGCGGCGCGATCAACCCCGCCGAGGAGGATCTGTGCGCCGCGCCGACGCTGCGCCAGGCCGCGATGCACGCGATCGACCGCACGCGCTTCGTCCCCGAAAAGGGCCGCAACCGCATCGGCAGCATGGTCAAGGACCGCCCCGACTGGGTGCTCTCGCGCCAGCGCGCGTGGGGCGTGCCGATCACGCTCTTCGTCGACCGCAAGACCGGCGTCTATCTCAACGACCCGGTCGTCAACGACCGCATCGTCGCGGCGGTGAAGGCGGGCGGCGTCGACGCATGGAGCGACGCGCGCGCGCAGGAATATCTCGGCGACGCCTATGACGCCGCCGATTACGAACGCATCGTCGACATTCTCGACGTCTGGTTCGATTCGGGCTGCACCCACGCCTTTGTGCTGGAAAGCGGCCGCTGGCCCGCGCTCGTCCGCCACGACGGCGGCACCCACAGCGCCGACCTCTATCTCGAAGGCAGCGACCAGCATCGCGGCTGGTTCCAGTCGTCCTTGCTCGAAAGCTGCGGCACGCGCGGACAGGCGCCGTACAAGGCGGTGCTGACCCACGGCTTTACGATGGACAGCAAGGGCCTCAAACAGTCGAAGTCGGTCGGCAACACCACCGACCCCGTCAAGGTGATGCAAACCAACGGCGCCGACATCATCCGCCTGTGGGCGCTGAGCGTCGACTTCACCGAGGATCACCGCATCGGCGACGAAATCCTGAAGGGCGTTGCCGACCAGTATCGCAAACTGCGCAACACCTTCCGCTACCTGCTCGGCGCGCTCGACGGGTTCGGCGAAGAGGAGCGCATCACCGACGTTGCGGCGATGCCCGAACTCGAACGCTATATGCTGTCGCTGCTCGCCGACCTCGACGCGAAGATGGCCCGCGCGGTCGATGACTTCGACTTCAACAGCTACACGCGCCTGCTCGCCGATTTCTGCAACGAAGACCTCTCGGCCTTCTACTTCGACATCCGCAAGGACGTCCTCTACTGCGACCTCGGCCCCGCCGCGCCGCTCGGCACCGACACCCGCCGCGCGTACCGCAGCGTGCTCGACACCCTGTTCCACGCGCTCGTCCGCTACGCAGCGCCGGTGCTGGTGTTCACCGCCGAGGAAGTGTGGGGCACGCGCTATCCCGATGCGGGCAGCGTACATCTGCTCGAATGGCCCGCCATCGACGCGGCATGGAACGACGCCGCCCTCGCGAGCAAATGGGCGGGCGTCCGCACCCAGCGCGAGGCGGTGACCGAGGCGATCGAACCCTATCGCCGCGAAAAAACGATCCGCTCGAGCCTCGAGGCCGAAGTCACGATCCCCGATCCGACGCTCGATCCGGCGGCGCTGGAAGAAATCTTCATCGTATCGGTCGCGCGCGCAGGGGACGCACTCGCCGTCACCCGCACCGAAAACCACAAATGCGGCCGCTGCTGGCGCCACCTGCCCGAGGTGACCGAGGACGGCAGCTTGTGCAATCGCTGCGACACGGTATTGGACGCAGCATGAGCAGAACACGTTCGCCGCACCTGCGCTTCGGCCTGATCTTCGCGGCCCTCGCCTTCATCCTCGACCAGGTCACGAAATGGGTCGTCACCGTCCCCCTGTCGCTGGAACCGAAGGGGATGATCGAGATTACGAGCTTCTTCAATCTGACCTGGGCCGAAAATTGCGGGATTTCGCTGTCGATGTTCGCCAGCTGCACCGACACGACGCGCTGGACGCTCGTCGCGGTGACGGGGCTGGTCGCTGCCGCAGTCGCTTTCTGGATGACGCGCGAACAGGCGAAGGGCGACGTGATCGCGCTCGCGATGATCCTCGGCGGCGCGCTCGGCAATATCGTCGATCGCGTGCGTTTCGGCTATGTCGTCGACTTCGCCGACCTGCATTTCGGCGATTTCCGTCCCTTCATGATCTTCAACGTTGCCGATGCGTGCATCACGCTCGGCGTGCTTTTGCTGGTTGCGCGCGCGCTGCTCTTGGGCGAAAAGGCCGCAACGACGGACGGCAAGCCGCCAGTCATTTAAACAGGGCGTCGATTACGGGGCGCATTGGGAGTATTTGTAAAGTGAACCGGACCACCGCCATCCTGGCAGCCTCGATTCTTGCCACGACCCTGTCGGCCTGCGGGTCGAACAGCCTGTTCAGCCGCGACCGTCCCGACGAAATGATGGTGTCGCGTCAGGCGCCGCTCGTCGTGCCGCCCGATTACTCGCTGGTCCCGCCGGCCCCCGGCACCGTTCGCCCCGGCGGCGAATCGACTGCGGAACAGACGCTGCGCGCACTGTTCGGCGGGCCCTCGACGCGTAGCGCGAGCGAAACGCAGATCATCGGCAGCGCCGACGGCGCGCGCGCCGACCCCGGCATCCGCAGCCAGGTCGGCAGCCCCGACACACAGGTCGTCGACAAGGGCCTCGTCGTCCGCGACATCCTCGCCGCCCCCGAAGGCGACGGCCGCGACGCATCGGCGGCGATCCCGACCGCCTGAGCCTACGCTATCGATATCAAGAAAACGGCCCGGCAACCCCGGGCCGTTTCTATTTGAACAGCAGCGATACCATGCTGAACAGGATCAACGCCTCGACCATCGCGCGCGAAGCATGACCAAAGGCACGCCAGCGGCTCGAGCGCATATGCTGCGCAAACCACAATATCTGTAAAGTCCCGAACCACAGCAGCGCGACGATCAGCAGCGCAAAGCCCGCCAGCATCACCTCCGCCGCGGTCATCCGCATCAGGATCGACGCCCCCGTCACCATCAAGGCGAAGGGCGCGGTTGCATAGCATTGGCTGTAGAAGGGCGCTTTCAGCGTATCGCGATCGAGCTTGACGCTCCGCGCCCGCACCAGCCGCGCCGCCATCAGCAGCGGAAAGATACTGAAAAAAGCGACGCGCAACAGGATCAGGCTCGAATCGTCGCTGATCAGCCCGCTGAGCCCGGTCTTTTCGGTCACGGTGGTGCTTTCGCCCACCGTCGACAATTCAATCCCGTGGCTGATCACCAGCGTCAGCATCAGGAACAAGGGCGGCGACAGCGTATCGGTATATTGCTGCCCGGCGGCATCGCCGAGCTCGGCCTCCGAATAATCCATCATGCTCAGCGGCCGCGTCAGCGTCCGCCACAAGGTGACCGGATAAAAGATCAGCCACGACATGATTTCGTACAGCAGCTCGTCGAGCGACTGGATGAGTTTCAGGAAATCCATCTGCCGCCCCCTTCCCCCGTCATGCCGCTACATTTTCCGCCTGCGTTCGGCGTGCGGATGATAACCAGCGAGCGAAATTGCGCACCGTCATTTCCCATTCTCCGGGCCAAGCGGGCAAGCCGGTCAGCCGCAACCCGTTATCGAAACAAAAGTCGCGAATCCAATCCTCCGGGCTCTCGGGATCGATCGGCAATCCACCCAGATAATCGTCGTCGGGATGCGGAGTCAGGTCGCCATTCCAATGGCTCCACTCGGGCGCCATCTTGTTCCAGAGGAAATCGGCGATATCGCTGTCGCAGTCGCCCGACAGCAAAGCGGCGAATTGCTCACGGGTCGGGCTAGGGCGCGCTTGCAGCAAGGCCGCAGCCTGTCTTTTCCCGCGTCGGTTCATCACGATCCACAGCACCAGGAACAGTCCGACGCAACCGGCGACGAACCACCAACTGCTCAAGCCCGCGCGCCCGCTTCCTCGACCCCCGCGCTGTTGTGGCGCAGCGCCTTCAGCACCGTATCGACGATCTGCGGCGCATTCAGCCCCGCCTGATCATATTGCAGTTCGGGCTTGTCCTGGTCCTGGAACATATCGGGCAGGCGCATCGTGCGCAGTTTAAGCCCCGCGTCGATCAGCCCCTCGTCACTCGCCAGCGTCAGCACATGCGCGCCGAGCCCGCCGACGCTGTTTTCTTCGACCGTCACGCACACTTCGTGGGCGGCGAGCGTCTTGCGAATCAGTTCCTCGTCGAGCGGCTTGGCAAAGCGCAGGTCGATCACGCTGGTGGAAAGCCCACGGGCTTCCAATATGTCAGCTGCTTTCTGCGCCTCGGCCAGACGCGTGCCGAGCGACAGGATCGCGACCGTCTTGCCGCTGCGCACGATGCGTCCCTTGCCGATCTCCAGCTTCACCGGAACTTCGGGCAGCGCTACGCCGGTGCCGTTGCCGCGCGGATAACGAAACGCGATCGGGCCGTCGTCATATTCGGCGGCGGTATAGGTCATATGGACCAGCTCGGCCTCGTCGGCCGCCGCCATCACCACCATGTTCGGCAGCGTCGCCAGATAGGTGACGTCGAACGACCCGGCATGCGTCGATCCATCGGCGCCGACCAGCCCGGCGCGGTCGATCGCAAAGCGCACCGGCAGATTCTGGATCGCCACGTCATGGACGACCTGGTCATAGGCGCGCTGGAGGAAGGTCGAATAGATCGCGCAGAACGGCCGCATCCCCTGCGCCGCCAGCCCTGCCGCGAACGTCACCGCATGCTGCTCGGCAATCCCGACGTCGAAGCTGCGCGTCGGATGCGCTTTCGCGAATTTGTCGACCCCGGTTCCCGACGGCATCGCCGCGGTGATCGCGACGATGCGCGGATCGCTGTCGGCCAGTTTCGCCAGCGTTTCGCCAAAGACGTTCTGATATGCGGGCGGTCCCGGCGGCGCTTTCGCCTGCTGCCCGGTGATGACGTCGAATTTCTGGACGCCATGATATTTGTCGGCGGCAGCCTCGGCGGGGGCATAGCCCTTGCCCTTCATCGTCACCGCGTGGATGAGCACCGGGCCATGGTCGCTGTCGCGGACATTTTCCAGCACCGGGATCAGATGGTCGAGATTATGGCCGTCGATCGGCCCGACATAATAAAAGCCCAGCTCCTCGAACAATGTCCCGCCCATCGCCATGCCGCGGGCATATTCGTCGGTCTTTTTCGCCGCCTTGTGCAGCGGCTCGGGCAATTTGCGCGCAAAGCGCCGCGCGATTTCGCGCAGTTCGATGAACGGCCGCGACGACACCAGTTTCGCGAGATAGGCCGAGAGTCCTCCAACGGGGGGCGCGATCGACATGTCGTTGTCGTTGAGGATCACGATCAGCCGGTTGCCCGCCTGCTGCGCGTTGTTCATCGCCTCATAGGCCATGCCCGCCGACATCGACCCGTCGCCGATCACCGCGATCGCGCGCCCGGGCTGATCCTTCAGCTTGTTGGCGATCGCGAAGCCCAGCGCGGCGCTGATCGAGGTCGACGAATGCGCCGCGCCGAACGGATCATATTCGCTTTCGCTGCGCTTCGTGAAGCCCGACAGGCCGCCGCCGGTGCGCAGCGTCCGGATCCGGTCGCGGCGCCCGGTGATGATTTTGTGCGGATAGCATTGGTGCCCGACGTCCCACACGATCTTGTCGCGCGGGGTGTCGAACACATAATGGAGCGCGGTCGTCAGCTCGACGACGCCAAGCCCCGACCCGAGATGCCCGCCCGTCGTGCCCACAGCCGAAATCATCTCGCTACGCAGTTCGTCGGCGAACTGGCGGAGGTCTTCGGGCTTCAGCTTGCGGAGGTCGGCGGGGACATCCACCGTGTCGAGCAGCGGCGTATGCGGACGATCGGTCATGCGACCGTCATAAGGCTAAGCACCGAAGCTGTCGAACGAAAAGGGGCCGCGTGCTGCTCAGCGCGCGCTTGGCCGGTTCCTTATATCCCTGGTCAATTGCCAGCAATCGGCGGTTTTCGTGAAATGCAGCGACCCGCCCGGCCCGGTCCTTTCGATCAGCGTTCCCGGCCCGTCGCCCTCGCCGGGTTCGAAGCGGCCGGGAAACCACGCGATACGCTCGACCCCCGCCGACGGCGTGCTGAAATCGATCTGGACATAGACGAGCTGGCTCGCGTCGCCGCCGGCCGCCTCGAAGCGCCGCACCGACGCGCTCGTGACATAAGTGTAATCGATCATCATGATCGGGAAATCGTCGGCAGCGGCCGGGCCCTCGGCCGCGCCGCGATAACGGTCGCGCACCATTTTGCTGTTCGCGAAAGGCCAAAGAAAGGCCGGGAAATCGCCATTGCGGCACGCGCTCGCGGCTTCGTCCAGAAAGAAACGGTCGCTCTCGCTCACCGTTTCGTCAGCCGGCGCGGCAGCGGCCGGCGTGGACAGGCACAGCACCGCGGCGATCGCCACGCCCAGACGGACATCAATCTTCATCATCGCCACTTTTCTCCTGATCGCGCGGCGCCCGTCCGGCCGCCTCGACCTGTGCATACAGCCCGCGCACCATCAAATCTGTGACCACGAGCATAACTCCGATCATCCCGAAGAACAGGGCCAGCGCGACGACGGGAAAAGGGCCGATGCTCTCGATATCCTTCTCTCTGGACGCGACCGCGATCGATGCCGCAACCGCCATCAGGGCATAGCCGATGAAACGCGGCGCGCGGGTCATGATCCGGCGCCCGCCCGGACACCCGCTCGGGAACCAACAAGGCTGCAGGGGAATATGAAAGCGGCGAAGACAGGTTGATGCATGAAAGGCACATGCGGCCAAATGCATCCTTCGGCAAGACGAAGCCGTTGCAATGACGGGTCAAACACTTACACCCCCGGTCGGAGGGGGCAAAATATAGGATGCGATAGGATGCGGATGCTGATGGCTGATTCGACGTTGTTGTTTCGCATAAGCCGCCCGATGCGTTCGATCCCTTTGCTCGCCATTTTCATGGTCGGCTTCGCGGCCCCCGCCACCGCCGAAGACGCGCCGCTCCCTTACGAACTGACGACGCCAGCCGACAGCGCGCTCGCGCCCGGCATCGACGAAGAACCCGCGCGCTATCTTCAAAACACCGACATCGACGAGAATATCCTGCTCCCCGGCGCGCGATCCGACGATGACGATGGCGAGCGCAAATGGTCGCGTGACTATATCGCGATTGCCGCAGGCGTGCTCAATACGCCCGATTACAACGGCTCGGACGATCGTCGCTTCCTGCCCGCCTTTTACCTGCGCGGACGGATCAGCGGCTTTTCCTTCTCGACCCGCGGCACCAATTTCCAGGTCGACCTGCTGCGCCAGCGCCGCGGCCAAAAGACCGACTTCAAATTCGGCCCGATCATCAGCCTGCGCGGCGACCGCACCGGCAGCGTCAAGGATCC
Organism: Sphingopyxis sp.; assembly: GCA_051861185.1. GTDB lineage: Bacteria > Pseudomonadota > Alphaproteobacteria > Sphingomonadales > Sphingomonadaceae > Sphingopyxis. Next base: position 47,412 of record JBIMKQ010000016.1, on the reverse strand, counting down.
GCGGGTCGACGCGCTGCCCGACAAGAAAATGGCAGTGGAGGCGGGCATCTTCACCGGCGTCACCCACACCGGGGTGATCACCAGCGCGTACGACCAGATCGGTTTCCGCCTCGTCGCAACCAAAGACGTCTCGGGCAAGCATGGCAGCTGGACCGCCTCACCTACGATCGATTACGGCACCCCGCTATCGAAACGCGCCTATATCGGCGTTTCGGCGTCGGTAAATTTCTACGGCAAGGGTTTCGGCCGCTATTATTACGACATCGACGCGCTCGGCAGCGCCGCGAGCGGCCTTCCGGTCTATACCGGCGCGGGACGCAAGGCGACCGCGGGCAAATATACGCTCGGCGTTGCGGGCGCCTACGGCCTGTCGGGCGACCTGCGCAAAGGCTTCGTGCTGATCGGTGGCGCGCAATATGGCCGCCTGCTCTCGCGCTTCGCCGATTCGCCGATCGTTGCCGACGCCGGCAGCGCCGACCAGTGGCTCTTCGGCGGCGGGCTCGCCTACCAGTTCTGACCGACCCTCACACCAGCCCCGCCATCCGCATCCGCACCCTCATCGCCGCAATGAAAAGCCGCACTGCGGGCAATCCCGCGCGCGATGGCTCGAACAGCAGGTGCACCGGCAGCGCGGGCGGCTGCTCGTCGGCCAGCAAGGAAATCAGCCGCCCGGCGTCGAGCGCTTCGGCCAGTTGGTAGCTCAGCAGATTGGCGATCCCCAGCCCCGCCTCGGCCGCCGCCAATACGCCGTCGACGGTGTTGAGTACCAGCCGCGGCCGTGGATCGACCCGCCAGCGACCCGATACAAACTGCCACTCGCCCGCCGCGCGCGGCCCCATCGCCGCGATCAGATCATGCCCCGCCAGCTCCGCCACGCTCGCCGGTGCGCCGCGCCGCGCCAGATAGGCGGGGCTCGCGACGAGCATCTGCCGCACCCGGCCGATCCGCACCGCCTTGAGACTGGAATCGACGAGCGGGCCGATGCGCACCGCGACGTCGATTCCCTCCTCGACGATTCGGACATTGCGATCGATCAGCATCATCCGCACCGTCAGTTCGCGGTGCTGCGCCATCAGATCGCCGACAACGGGCAACACATGCAGCCGCCCGAATATCACCGGCGCGGTCAGGTGCAACTGGCCGCGCGGCTCGGCCTCGGCACCGCGCAATTCGCGCTCGGCGCCCGCAAGGTCGGCGAGGATGCGCCGCGCCTGCTCCAGAAACGCCGCCCCCGCATCGGTCAGCGCGACCGCGCGCGTCGAACGGTGGAACAGGCTCGTCCCCAGCCGCGCTTCGAGCGCGGCGATCCCCCGCGTCACCGCGGGCGGCGAGCTGCCCAGCTTGCGCGCCGCCGCCGCAAATCCGCCCTCGCTCGCGACCGCGACGAACATTTCCAGTGTCAGCAAACGGTCCATCATTATTCCACTTTACGGAATTAACTCGTTCGATATTCATCCATTATCGCCAATAGCGCAACGTCCTACATCGCGAAAGGCGAACGAAGGCCAGCCCCTCCCGGCCTTCGTTCGCTTCTTTCGCAAAAAGGGTCCGGCCCGATGGCACAAAATTACCGGCACATATTGTTCAACGACGCAGTGAAGGCGCTTCAGGAACAGCATGGCTCGCGCGCGTCCTATGCGAAAATGGATGCCGGCGCCGACGGCACACCCGACAGGCTTTCCGGCAAGGAGTTGGACTATATCGCGCTGCGCGACAGCTTCTACATGGCGAGCGTCAATGCCGATGGCTGGCCCTATATGCAGCATCGCGGCGGCCCGGCAGGCTTCCTCAGGCATATCGCGGGCAACCGCATCGGTTTCGCCGACTATCGCGGCAACAAGCAATATATCAGCACCGCCAATTTGATGGGCAACGACCGCGTTTCACTGTTCCTGATGGATTATCCGAACAAGGAGCGGCTGAAACTCGTCGGCCATGCACACAGCGTCGAACTCGCCGACGACCCCGCCGCCGTCACCGCGCTGATGCCCGAGGGGTATCGTGCGGCCCCCGAGCGCGCCTTCTTCATCGATGTAATCGGCTGGGAATGGAATTGTTCGCAGCACATCACACCGCGCTTCACCGAAGCCGAGATTTCCGCCGCGATCCGCCCGATGGCGGACGAACTCAACCAGCTGCGCGCCGAAGTCGCCGCGCTCCACGCGCGGCTTTCAGGAGAAGCATGATGATCCGCCTCTACGGGACCCCGCTGTCGGGCAACACGCACAAGGTGCGTATGGCGCTCGCTTTCCTCGGCCTGCCATGGGAGGAGCAATTGACCGACGCCGCGGCACGCCAGTCCGACGCCTTTGCGGCGCTCACCCCGATGCGCCAGATCCCGGTCTTCGTCGACGGCGACCTCGTCCTGCGCGACAGCCAGGCGATCCTTGCCCTGCTCGCGGCGCGGCATCGGCCGGGCGACTGGGATGGCCACACCCCCGAGGAGCGCGGCGAAATCGCCGTCTGGCTATCGCATGCCGCGAACGAAATCGCCAACGGGCCCGCGACGCTCCGCCTTGCGCGCAAATTCGGCACCGCAATCGCCGAAGACCATGCCGCGGCGACCACCGCGCGCATCCTGCCGGTGGTCGAGGCGCATCTGGAACGCCGCGACTGGCTCGCCGGCGGCCGCCTGACCATCGCCGACCTTGCGGCGAGCCCGTATCTCGCGTTGATTGAGGATGCGGGCATCGCCATCGCCGACTGGCCGGCGATTCACGACTGGACCCGCCGGATCGCCGCACTGCCGGACTTTCCCGTCATGCCGGGCTGGCCGGCCGAAGGAGCTGCATAATGCCTTACGTCAATATCCGCATCACCCGCGAAGGCGCGACGCCCGAGCAGAAGGCCGAACTGATCGGCGGCGTCACCGAGCTGCTCCAGCGCGTCCTCGGCAAAAATCCCGCGACGACCGTCGTCAACATCGACGAGGTCGATTTCGAAAATTGGGGGATCGGCGGACTGCCCGTCCTCGACTATCGTGCCGCGCAAGCCGCAAAGGAGCCGCCGCCATGACCGCCAACAACGCCGCCCCCGCTTTCGCCGCGATCATGCTGCTCACCGGGGTCGGCATCCCGATTCTCGCCGCGCTTAACGGCGGCTTGGGCACCCGGCTCGGCAGCCCGCTGGCCGCGTCGATGATCCTCTTCGGCCTCGCCTTCCTCATCGCCACCGCCGGTGCGCTGATGACGGGGTCGATCGGCCAGATCCGTTTCTCGTCGGACATCCCCGCCCAATTCTACTTCGGCGGGCTGTTCGTCGCTTTCTACGTCATCGCGGTGACCTTCATCGCGCCGCGTTTCGGGGTCGGCAACGCGATCTTCTTCGTGCTCGTCGGCCAGCTGATCAGCGCCGCGACGATCGACCATTTCGGCCTGTTCGGCGCGATGCGCTTTCCGGTCGATGCCAAACGCATCGCCGGGATCGCGCTGATGGTCGCGGGTGTCTGGCTCGCGCGCCGCACGGGCTGAGCCCACGCCTCACATATGCGCGGTGACTTCGGGCGGATTCCACCAATTATTGCCCGCGCCGTCCATATAGGTGACCGGCAACGCCGCCATCTCGGCCGGCGTCAGGTCATCAAGGCACGCGACGGATACCGAATAATAGGCGCCGCCGATCTCCTCGACATAACCATGGCCGAACGACGACACGCCGCATGTCTTGCAAAACGCATGGTGCGCGCTCCCCGACCCGAACACATATTCCTCCAGCGCGGCAGGATCGGTCAGCAGGCGAAAGGCGTCGGGCTTGATCTGGGCGCTCCAGTTTCTCTTCTTGGTGCAGATCGAGCAATTGCACTTGCCCGTCCCCGCCTCGAGGTCGATGTCGGCCTCGAACTTGACGGCGCCGCAATGGCACGAACCATGATGGGTCTTGAGCATCTGAAAATCCTCCGGTCTGGCGGGCGCCGTCCGCCGGTGCCCCTTACCCGAAGCAGATTAGCGCACCCCCCCTGACAGATCATGTCAGGAGGCGGCGTCATATCCATTCTTGCGCCACCAATCGGCCATCAGCACCGCGCGCCGCCGCCCGAAACCCTCGTCGCCGATCCGCGCCGCGCCGATCCGGTCAATACGAAAACTGCGGAAATCCTGCCGCAGCACGCACCAGGCCGCGATGATCTGCTTGTCCTCGAAATAGGCGAGTGCGGCGGGCCAGATCGCGCGTTCGCTCGCGGCGCCCTTCTCGTCGGCATAGTCGATGTGCAATGTCCTTTCCGCGCGCATCGCCTCGCGCACCGTCGCGAGCAAAGGCGCATTGCTCTCGCGCCAGCGGCTGTTCACCGGCCACAGCCCCGACTCGTCGATCCGCCGCTTGAGATCGTCGGGGCTCGCCGCCGCGATCTTCGCCAGCGCCATGCCCGCCGCGCGCGACAGCGCCCCGTCCTGCCGCCCCTCGACCCAGCGCGCGCCGAGCACCAGCGCTTCCATCTCGTCGGCGGTGAACATCAGCGGGGGCAGGAAAAAACCGGGGCGCAGCACATAGCCCACCCCCGCCTCGCCCTCGATCGGCGCGCCGAGCGCAACCAGCGCCCGAACGTCGCGGTACAGCGTGCGCACCGACACGCCCTGCTCCTCGGCAAGCGCTTCGGCGGTCACCGGCCGCCGGCGCCGGCGCAGGCTGTCTATGATCGCAAACAACCGCCCGGTCTTGGCCACCATCGCTCCCTTCGCTCGCCAGCGGCTCCTGTTAGCCGCGCATCAGCGGCGGCGATAGGTCCAGCGCATCGGCCGCGACCCGTCAATCGCCGAAATCATTGCCGTCATCGTGTCGCCGTCGCGTCGGTAATGAATGCGCTGCGGATAATCATGCGCCCCATTTTCAAAAGTCGCGCTCGCCGCATCATGCTGCACCAGCCGGAACATTACCGGCGTGCGTCCGCCCGGTTGCGCAATATAAGCGGGTATGCCGTCGACTCCCGCTGCGATCCGCAGAAATTCGAACTCGCGCACGCTCTCGCGGCGCCCCGACCGGCTATAGCCGATCATCATCCCGCCACGTGGGGCCGCCCAGCTTTCCTCGGTCCAGCGCTCGCCTTCCTCGCGGCTCCATTCTCCCGCCATCCACGCGAGATCGTCGACTTGCCCCGCCGGGCTTGCCGCGACCAGCACTGTCGCCGCCAGGCCCGCAAATAGTCCCTTCATTCGCACCTCCCACTCTTGGCGCGCCTTCCTGACACGCGCCTGCGCACCTGTCTTGAACCGACACGACAATCATCGTCTAATCCGGCGTATGGATTATCGCGAATCCCCGCCGCCGCCGCATCTCGCCGGGCTGATCAAGGCGCGCTGGACGCTGACGGGCGATGGCACCGCCTACCGGTGGATCGAACAACAGGCGACCCCCGACGGCTGCATCGAGATCATTCGCCGTACGCAGGGCCGGTCGCGGTGGGACGGCGAACAGCCCGCCAGCTTCGTCGTCGGCCTCGTCGGCCGCGCCCAGCCCTTTGAAATCAGCGGCAACGCGGCGTTCGAGGCGCTGCGCCTATGGCCTTGGGCATGGAATCTGATCGGTGACATTCCGCTCGCAGCGCTCCACGGACGCTGGGCCGCATGGGATGCGCCGGCGTTCGACAGCCTCGAAGCACGCCTTGCCGCGGCGCACGATCTCGGCCTCATCGGCTCTGCGATCGTCGTCGCCCCGACCGTCGCTGCTATGGGCGAGGCGACGCAAATGGCCCCGCGCATGCTCCAGCGCTGGTTCGCGCGTCACGTTGGCCTGCCTCCGCGTGCCTGGCTTCGGCTGCTCCGCTTCCAGTCGGCCTTCGCAACGCTTCCCGGCGAAGACAGCCTCGCCGGGCACGCCGCCGCGCAGGGCTTTGCCGATCAGGCGCATATGGCGCGCGAATTCCGCACCCTCGCGGGCGTGCCCGCGACGACGGCCCGCCGCCGCGCGCGGGGTCCCTTTCTCGCTTAGCCTGCCGCCGGTTTCGGGTCCGGACGCGCAAATCGCTCCGCCCGCGCTATTTCGCCTTTGCGGCGTTAAAGTCATGCACAAACAGCCCCGATTTTCGGCTGTCGAACACGGCCTGCAGTTCACAGCTCTTGCTGTTCTGTTTCTTGCAATTTGCTTGCGCGGCTTCCTTCGCGCGCTTCGCGGTCGTCTCGACCGTCGCGCTGTCGTCGGTGCTGAAAAGCCGATAGGCCTGGATAAAGCCGTTGCCGGTCAGCGTGTTTGCCTCGCATTTCCGCCCCGTCGCGTCGGCGCACGCTTTCACCGCGGCGGCGGTGGCATCGTCGGCGCTGCGATAGCCGCTCGCGACATAGATTTTATGGTCATATCCATCGTCGACGGTGCCGACCACCCAAGCCGAGGCGGCATAGCTCTTGCGTACCGAGGGACCCGGGAACCGCTTGTTGGTGCTCGCCTTGATCGTCGCGAAGACCTCGCACGGCAACAGTTGCTTGGCCGAACAATCGGCCATCGCCCGCTTGCGTTCGATGGCGTCCTCGCCGTTCCAGCCCTTGTAAAGATACCCGGCCTTGTCGCGGATCAGCGTCATCGACGAATTCCACCAGGTGCCGGCCGGCACGCAGCCGTCGCCCATCACCTTGGCGCACGCCGCCAGCGCATTCGCCTCGCCGGGGTTGTTCGAGCCGGTGTAATTGCCGTCGACCCAGACGTCGGATGCGTCAGGATGCCAGACCATCGCCGCATAGGCTTCCACGGGCGGCGGCGGCGGTGCGGGCGGGCCGCCGCTGTCGTCGCGCACGCACAGCGGCACCGACGCGACACCGTTACCGCCCTGCGTCATCCCGACCATCCGTTCACCCGGGCCTGCACCGGCGCCGCAGGGATAGGCCTGCGCCGAGGCCGCCGTCGGCCACAGGCACCACGCCAGCATCGCCGCCAGCATCGCGCTCGCGCGGTGCACCATTCCGAATCGCATCATGCTTTCGCCCCTCTCATCCATCTGACAATGCGATTATAATCCGGTCCACACGTGCATAAAGTGCCCACGATCACACAGGTACATCGCGGCGGGCGATGGACAGCGACGCTACGTCCCGCTACACCTTGGCCATCCCCGGGGAGCCGCGTCTGTAATGGCCGGTTGAGAGCGGAATAGACCGCGACCCGTTGAACCTGATCCGGATAATACCGGCGGAGGGAGGGTCGGTATTCCACATCAGGAATCCCCATTCTCGCTCCGATAACCAACGGAGCGACTGCACATGGCCGACATCGATTCCCGCCTCGACAAGAGCGCATCCACCCCCATCGGCGTCACCACCGGACCCATAAGAGGCAGCCGCAAGATCCACGTCGCGACGCAAACCGGCAGCGGCATCCGCGTCGCGATGCGCGAGATCGACCTCGACCCGCATTCGGGCGAGCCCCCCGTCCGCGTCTATGACACCAGCGGCCCCTACACCGACGCCAATGCCACGATCGACATCAACGCCGGCCTCCCCGAGATCCGCGCCGACTGGATCCGCGGCCGCGACGACGTCGAGCAGGTCACCCAGCGCGAGGTGAAGCCCGAGGATAACGGCCAGCTCGGCCCCGACCGCAGCGGCGGCGTCCCCGCCTTCCCCAACGTCCGCCGCACCGTCCTCCGCGCCAAGCCGGGGCAGAACGTCAGCCAGATGCACTATGCCCGCCGCGGCATCATCACGCCCGAGATGGAATATGTCGCCGAGCGCGAGAATCTCGGCCGCGCGCGCCTCGCCGAATATAAGCGCGACGGCGAAAGCTTCGGCGCGAGCATCCCCGACTATGTCACCCCCGAATTCGTCCGCGACGAGGTCGCCCGCGGCCGCGCGATCATCCCCAGTAACATCAACCACCCCGAGAGCGAGCCGATGGCGATCGGCCGCAACTTCCTCGTCAAGATCAACGCCAATATCGGCAACAGCGCGGTCGCATCCGACGTCGCGGCCGAGGTCGACAAGATGGTCTGGTCGATCCGCTGGGGCGCCGACACCGTCATGGACCTGTCGACCGGCCGCAACATCCACGACACGCGCGAATGGATCATCCGCAACTCGCCCGTGCCGATCGGCACCGTCCCCATCTATCAGGCGCTGGAGAAAGTGGGCGGCGTCGCCGAGGATCTGACCTGGGAAATCTTCGCCGACACGCTGATCGAGCAGGCCGAACAGGGCGTCGACTATTTCACCATCCACGCCGGCGTCCGTCTGCCCTACGTCCCCCTCGCGGCCAAACGCATGACCGGCATCGTGTCGCGCGGCGGCAGCATCATGGCGAAATGGTGCCTCGCGCATCACAAGGAAAGCTTCCTCTACGAACGCTTCGACGAGATTACCGAGATCATGAAGGCCTATGACGTCGCCTACAGCCTCGGCGACGGCCTCCGCCCCGGCAGCATCTACGACGCGAACGACGAGGCGCAGTTCGCCGAGCTCTACACGCTCGGCGAGCTCACCAAGCGCGCCTGGGCGCAGGATGTGCAGGTGATGATCGAGGGGCCGGGCCATGTCCCGATGCACAAGATCAAGGAGAATATGGAAAAGCAGCTCGAAGCCTGCGGCGAGGCGCCCTTCTACACGCTCGGGCCGCTCACCACCGACATCGCGCCGGGCTACGACCATATCACCAGCGGCATCGGCGCGGCGCAGATCGGCTGGTACGGCACCGCGATGCTTTGCTACGTCACGCCCAAGGAGCATCTCGGCCTGCCCGACCGCGACGATGTGAAGGTCGGCGTCGTCACCTACAAGCTCGCCGCCCACGCCGCCGACCTCGCCAAGGGCCACCCCGCCGCGCAGGTCCGCGACGACGCGCTATCGAAAGCCCGCTTCGAATTCCGCTGGCGCGACCAGTTCAACCTGTCGCTCGACCCCGACACCGCCGAGCAGTACCACGACCAGACGCTCCCTGCCGAAGGCGCCAAGACCGCACATTTCTGCAGCATGTGCGGCCCGAAATTCTGCTCGATGAAGATCAGCCAGGAAGTGCGGGAATTTGCAGCGAAGCAGAATCAAGGCGCCGAAAACTTCCTCGCCGCCGAGGAAGCCGAAAAGCTTGTGCCGAGCGAAGTCGAGGCAGGCATGGCCGAGATGAGCGAGCTGTTCAAGGAAACGGGGAGCGAGCTGTATATGGGTTCGGGTGGCAGGGAGCATGATTGATTGGAATCGGAGCAAACATAGTGCGCTGCACTTTGAATAATTTGCCCTGAACTATCGCCAGTTGTTCTCTGACCTCCTATGTTTGAGGTTTAGCATGGAGGCCAAAATGAGTCAGCGCGGTATAGATTTCGCTAATGAGTGGATTTCCGAGAATATCAATGCTGGCCCCTACGCGCCAGAAGACGGTCGACACCCTGAGGCAGATGCGGCTGTGAAGCAGTTGCTCGCAGATGCGGCCGAAGCGGGCATCACTCGCGAAGAGCTCGAAGGCGACATTGGCGACTTGGAGGATTTCATTTCCGGTGCTTTTGAAGATTCCACCGATGCGGAGGTTCAGCGGCTCGTGGACAAGGATCCCTACTGATCCCAAGGTAAAAGATCAAAAACGTCCGGCCGAGGCGGTCGGCAATGCCGTGAATTTCATGTGCGTTCCGACTGCCTTGCCTTTGGCGCAGCGAGAATTGTATCTCGTGTGCCCAATCACGTCAGTCAGGTAGTCAAATGTTTCAAACAAGTCTGCGCGGCCAAATTCGTCAGACACGACTTCCTGAGTGGCGACCTCTTATGCCGCTCTTCGAAGCAATCATGAATGCCTACCAAGCGATCCAAGATGCTTCGCCGCGGGACGGTGAAATCATTGTCAACGTTCTACGTGAAAGCACTCTTGGCCTACCGGGGATCGATCCTAACATTGACGGCTTTGTCATAACTGACAACGGCATTGGCTTTAATGATCGCAACATGGAATCCTTTAACACCGCGTATTCAGAGCTAAAGTTCTCTCGAGGAGGCAAAGGATTAGGGAGGTTTCTCTGGCTAAAGGCCTTTGAGAAAGTTGAAATTAATAGCTTCTTCTCAGAAGAAGGCGGGGAATACCTAAAAAGAGATATTGTGTTTCATGATCAATACTCTCTCAATGATGATCAAGTCTCCGAGACGGATCGACTGAGCACCGGGACTTCGGTAAGCTTATTACGCTTAAGGGATCGCTATAAAGCCCAGTGCCCCAGCGACATTGAACATATCGCACTGAAAATATGTGAACATTTTGTCCTCGTGCTGATGCACGAGGATTGCCCTCGCATTGTTATCCGCGACGGCAAGAATGAAATTTCGATAAATGATCTGTTCGCAGATCAATTCACCACCGCAGCAAGCGTTGGAGCTTTCACGATTGGCGAAAATGAATTCAGCATTCATGGATTCAGAATATACAATACTCGAACTCAGAAACATCGGATCATATATTGCGCCCATGACCGGGCGGTCATGACTGAAAATATAGACAAATTTCTGCCTAACTTTAGAAAAAAACTCGTCGACGACGAGGATAAAGCGTTCGTTTATCTTGCAGTCGTAAGAGGAGATTTTCTTGACCGTAAGGTAAACAACGAAAGAACCTCTTTCGATATATCCGATGAGTCATTTAGTGACGACGAGCAAGACGGTCTTTTTCGTGAAGACGTCCGCCCTTCAGAAATTCGTCATGGAGTTCTGGATTTTATTGATGGCGACCTCGGAAAAATCATCGAGTCAATAAACGATCAGAAGAAGCGCAAAATCGTTGATTTCGTCGAATCCAAAGCGCCTCATTATAAAATACTTCTCAAAGACATAGATTCTTTTATCGAAAAAATTCCAATGGATAGCACGCAAGCAGAAATGGATTCGTTCCTACATGGCGAATATTACAAAAAGGAAGTGGCTCTTAAACAGGAAGGAAACCAGATACTCGAAGGTTCAAAGCTAAGAAACTATGAGGACTATCGAGACAGGATTTCTACGTTCCTTAAAGATCAGAATGCACTCGGTGTCGCTGCGCTTGCGCAACACGTTGCGCATAGAAAAATAATTCTGGACCTCTTTCGAAAGGCGCTCTCTATAAAAGAGAATGACAAATACCCCTTAGAAAAAGTCGTTCACGATCTTATTTTTCCTATGTCGAGCTCGACAGATGACACATTAATATCCCAGCAGAACTTATGGGTTATTGATGAACGCCTCAACTACCACTCGTTTGTTTCGTCCGATAAGCCGCTCAAATCGGTAGACTCAACCATAAACTCTCAGCGGCGCCCAGACCTGCTAGCGTTCAATCGCAAATTCACCCTTTCTGAAGGCAAAGGGCCGCTAACGAGCCTTACTATAATCGAATTTAAGCGCCCAATGCGCGATGATTATACCGACGAAGACAACCCGCTCCGTCAAGTTGCGCTTGCGCTAACCGACATTCGCAGCGGCGGGGCGCTGGATGACGAGGGTCGCCCCATCAAATTGGCAGGCGACGACATACCGACTAACTGCTTCATAATATGCGATATTACCCCGAAACTCAAAATGACACTTGGCGCTTGGGACGCCATGCCGATGCCAGGCGGCGATGGCTACTATGGATATAATCGGACCTACAAAATGTATTTTGAGGTCATATCTTACGACAAATTGATTTTGGATGCTGAGAAGAGGAACCAGATGCTGTTCGATAAGCTCAAGCTGCTTTGACGGGCCGGCTAGGGGGAAGGCATGGATCGCTCGACCTCACGGATTACGGTGACAGTTTCCTGAACTCCTAAATTGCGACCCGAATCGACCGAGCACCATTCGGCCCCACCCCCACATCATGCTACACCCCCACCCATGCGCGCCCGAAACCCCCTCTACGTCATGGCCAAGCCGCCGCCGGAGGTGCAGGCGCAGATCGCCGCGCTGCCGCGCAACGATCCTTCGCGCGGGCCGCACCTCCTCCATGTCACGCTCATCTCGCTCTACGACCTCCATTATGCGCCGCCCGAGTGGCTGCCCGCGACCATCGCCGCGCTGGACGGCTTCGCCGCGGCGCCCTTTCCGCTCGCCTTCGACCGGATCGAGAACCGCAAGGCGGTGACGCTGCGCACGCGCGATCCGCTGGCCGAGGCGCGGGCGTTCCAGAAGGCGCTGGTGAACCATCTGCTCGCGCGAAAAGCGCCGATCATGGACGGCACCACCCCCGAACCGCACATCACGATCAACTATCGCGGCGACCGCCTGGGTTCTCAGACGTTAAACGCGCTAAAATTGCCGCCGATCGGCTGGACGGTGGGCGAAATAATCCTGATGGAAAGCATCGTCGGCAAGACCACCCATGTCGAACACGGCCGCTGGCCGCTCCGCGCCGCCTGATCCCGGCGGAACTCCCGTCGCTCTCGGGGCTTTACTCCATGCGAGGGGCAAAAACAGAGCATGCCCACGCCCGCTTGGCCGGCACGCGACTTATGGAGTGATGTCGATGAACAAGCTGATGATCCTGCCCCTTGCCGCCGCAACCGCGCTCGCGGCCGGCTGCGCCTCGGGCGGCCTGTATGGCGGTGTCGGTGCCGGCGCGAGCTCTGGCCGTTATGACGATGGCGGCTATGGTTATTACGACCAGAATACGTACAGCCAGTACGGCAATTACGACTATGACCGCCCCGACCCGCGCCACGGCGGCTATTATGCCGACAATTATTACCGCACCGACCGCCGTTACAAGGAACGCCGCCTCGCGAACAACGACCGCGTCTATCGCGGCCGCGACAATAAATATTATTGCCGCCGCAACGACGGATCGACCGGGCTGATCGTCGGCGGCATCGCCGGCGGGGTGATCGGCAATGTCATCGCCCCCGGCAAGTCGGAGACGCTCGGCACGATCCTCGGCGCCGTCGGCGGTGCGGTCGCCGGACGCGCGATCGAACGCAGCGGCAACAATAACGACGTACGCTGCCGCTAAAGCCTGACCGGATAGGGGTCGCCAGCCAGAGCGGTTGGCGGCCCCTTTCCTTGCCCGCCTTCGGTGATAAACTGCCCGCATGTCGCACCCGTCGAACATCGTCCATTGCGCCGGCCCGCACGATCCGCACGCGCTCGACGGCATCTCCGTCCGTCACCGTAGCGGCGACCTCGACGTGCGCTGCCCGGTGTGCGTGGGCCATGGCCAGTGGAACAGCCAGATCGACCTGATCAGCCACCGCTCGATCCGCGTCCCCTGCCCCAAATGCGACGGGCGCGGCTGGATCGAGACCGGGGCCGACATGGTCCCCAGCCACGACATCGCGCTGTCGCCGGGCGGTCACCCGATGTGGGTGGTGCGGCTCGATCCCTCCGACGATGTGGAATGACCTCGACGCCGGGTCGACTCGCGTCCGCGTCCCCGATAGGCTGACCGCACGTGCCGATATGGGAGAGTGACGATGCGTGGACAGACCTGGCTGATGGCGGGCGCGTTGCTGGCGATTGCGGGTTGCGGCAAGGCCGAGGCGCCGGCGAATCCCGAAACCACAGCGCCCGAAAAATCGGTGCTCGCCGACGGGCCCGCCGCCGAGATCAGCGAAATCGCTGAAGCCGACCTGCCGCGGGGCGTCCGCGACGCCGTGCTCGCCAAAATCCCCGGCATGAAAATTGCCGAGACCGAGCGCAAGGAACGCGGCGGCAGGATCTTCTACGACGTCGAGGGCACGCGCCCCGACGGCAGCCCGGTCGAGCTCGACCTGATCGAGGAAGCAGGCACATATCGCGTCGTCGAGATGCAGCGCGATATCGCCTGGGCCGACGCCCCCGCGCCGGTAAAGGCGGTCGCCGCCGCCGCGCCCGACGCCTTCACCCCCGCGCGCGTCATCGAAAGCACGCAGGAGGACGGCACGATCGTCGATGAACTGTTCGCGCCCGGCAAGGCCGACGAGCCCGCCGCAGAAGTGAACTGGAAGGACGGCAAGGCCATACTGCGCACCGAGCGCAACGCCTATTGAAGCGAGAAGCGACACCGCGATGACCGGCACCGCCCCCACCGGCCCTGACATGGGCGCGACCTTCTATCACGGCACCCGCGCCGACCTCGAAACCGGCGACCTGCTTGGCGTCGGCTGGGGCAGCAATTATCAGGCCGCCCCGATGTCGTGGATCTATTTCTCCGCCGCGCTCGAGTCGGCGGTCTGGGGCTGCGAACTCGCGGCCGGCGACGGCCGCGAGCGCATCTATATCGTCGAACCGACCGGCGACTGGTTCGACGATCCCAATCTCACCGACAAGAAATTCCCCGGCAACCCGACGCGCAGCTATCGAAGCCAGTCGCCGCTGCGCATCGTCGGCGAGGTCGAAAGCTGGGAGCCGCACGCACCCGAAATACTCCAGGCGATGAAGGATAATCTGGCCCGGCTGAAGGCCGAGGGCGCGCCGATCATCGATTGATATCCGGCGGCGGGCATAACGCGACGCTCTGCGAACGCTGGTCGATCAGCATCGCGAAATGCTGCAGCGCGTGGGCACCGACGAGCAGTTCGGGATATTTTTCCGACACGCGCACCTCGACATCGGACAGGCGCGCCGCGCCGATGACAAAGGGGCCGGCGACCGTCGCGCGCCCGGTATCGATCGTCGAATTGGTCAGCCGCCCCGCACCCGCTGCGGTCACCGGGCCGCCCGACACACGATCGAACAGCGCCTTGGGTAGCACGAAGGCGACATTGGCACCGGTATCGAGGTTGCCCTCGGCAACCACGCCGGCGATCGACACGGCGACGCGAAACGCGCGGTCATAGCCAAGCACGCCGGCCTCGCCGCGCGCCAGCGCGTGGGCGCGGGTAAAGCTCAGCGTCCGCGACGGGTAATCGATGACGAGCAGCCCGTCGGCAAAAAATTCGCGCCCGATAATGCCCGCGAACTTCGCCTCGGGCGCCGCCCGGCTGCTGTAATCGCGGGTGATGACCGACAGGTCGCGGCGGATGAAACCGCCAACGTCGAGCGAGGCGAAGCGGGTCATGTCGACCTTTGCCGTCGCGATACCGTCCGACGTCGAACCCGTCAGTTCGACCGGAAGGCCGAGCTCGTTGGTCAGGCTCGCATCGGCGCGACCCATGCCGCTCGCTCCGGTGTCGACCGCAAAGGCGAAGGGCCCCTCGCCATTGACGCGCGCCTCGACATAGATGCGCCCGTCGACGACGCGGAAGGGCACGCTGAGCAGCGCGTCGGCGCGCGCCTCGCGCACCAGCGCGCAGACCTCGGGCGCCGCCGCCTGCACGGATGCCGGCGCCAGTCCGCCCGCAATCGCCGATGCGATCGCTCCGCTCCATCCGCGCCATGTGCTCATTTTTAGATTCCCGGTCCCGCCTAGTGAATTATTGCACTAATACACCTCATTGATTTAAGGTCAATCGCGCCCGATCGAGGCGATCCTCCATCCTGGGAACCCCGATGCTTACAACCCTCCTCGCCATCGCCGCCGCAGCGCCAACCCCCGCCGCATCGCCCGCCGACCTCGCGGCGATCGAGGCGACCTGCTTCGATTATGTCGACGGCCAGCTCGAAGGCGATCCCGAACGCGTCAGGCGCGCGCTCCACCCCGACCTCGCCAAGCGCCGCGTCCTCGGCGACACGCCCGACGAGCGCCTCGGCCTGCAACGGATGAGCCGCGAAGAGCTGGTCGACCTGACCAAACGCGGCGCGCTCAAGACCCCGCGCGCAGCTTGGAACCGGTCGTGCAAGATCCTCGACGTCGCGGGCAATGCCGCCGCGGTCCGCGTCGAAACACCGTGGTTCGTCGACTATTTCCACATGGGCAAGTTCGACGAGCGCTGGATCATCGTCAACGCGCTCTGGCACATGAAACCGCGCGAGGCCTTGAAGTGAAGATCGCGCTCGCGCTCGCCGCCGCGCTGCTGTTGGCCGCGCAAGCTCCCGACCCGCGCCGCCCTGCACCGAGGCTCGACAGCGTGGCGCCCGATCTGCCCGCGCTCACCCGTCCGGCGGTGCTCATCCTCAGCAAGACCAACGGTTATCGCCACGACAGCATCGCAGAAGCGGTGCCCGCGATAGAAGCGCTCGTGAAAGCGCGCGGCTGGAGCAGCTTCGCGACCGAAAACGCCGCGGTGTTCAACCCCGAAAGCCTCGCGAAGTTCGACGTCATCGTCTTCGCCAACGCCAGCGGCGACATCTATACGCCCGACCAGCGCGCGGCCTTTCAGGCGTGGATCGCCCGCGGCGGCGGCTTCGTCGGCCTCCACAGCGCGGGCGAGGGCAGCCACCCCGACTGGTTCGTAAAGATGCGCGGCAACGGCAATTTCACCGGCCATCCCGGCGGCAGCGACCAGTTCCAGACCGCGAACCTCATCCTCACCGACCGCAGCCATCCCGCGACGCGCCATCTGCCCGCGACATGGCCGTGGACCGACGAATATTATAGTTGGGACGCCGCCCCCACCGCCGATGCCCATATCCTCGCGCGCCTCGACGAAACGAACATGCGGCTCGAACCAAAGCTGCGAATGGGCGAACACGCCCTCATCTGGTGGCGCTGCGAAGGCCGCGCGCGCATCTTCTACTCGGCGCTCGGCCACAAGGCCGAAGCATGGTCCGACCGCGTGCATCTGAAGATGCTGGACGGCGCAATCGGCTGGGCGGCGCGCAAGGAAGGGGCGCGCTGCGACTAGGCTCAGCCCTTCTTCGGGCGCGCCGGCTTCTCCAGATTTGCCGCGACCGCGGCGCGGATCAGCGCCTTGAACGCCGCCTCGTCCACCCCGTCACCCTCGAACAGGTCGATCGCGCGCCGCACGTTGCCGTCGAGGCTCGAATTGAACAGCTGTGCCGGATCGGCGAGCGCCGCACCCTTGGCAAAGGTCAGCTTGACCTTGTCCTTATAGGTCTCCCCGGTGCACAATATCCCGGCATGTTCCCACACCGGCACCCCCGCAGGGTTCGAGGGTTTCTGCCACTTCACCGTCTCCTCGACTTGCGCATCGGCATCGTGGATCAGCGCGCGCAGCTTCGCCAGCGTCGCCCCGCGCCAGTCGCCCAGCCCCGCAATCTTCGCATCGACCAGATCAGCCGCCATATTCCTCGTCTCCATCACATCTTCTCACCCGGCAGCGCCGCCGCCTGTTTCACCCAGTCGGCGAATTGCGCCTCGTCGACCGGCGCATCGTCATGGATATGGAAATAGCGCGTGTCGCCGCTCTTCGACGCGACCGGCGGCACCGGGACCAGCGACTGGCCGCGAAAGAAGGCGACCTTGATATATTTGTCGAAGCAATGGATGCTCAGGAACCAGTGCGTCGGCTCCTCGCCTTGCCCCGGCGGACCATAGAGCGGCGAGTTCCATTTGACCGCCTTCGCAACCCCGGGAACGACCTTTTCGATCAGCGCGTCGAGCCGTCGCCAGACGCCCGACTTCCACCCCGGCATCGCCGCGATATAGGCCTGCACCGGCGCATCGCCATAGCCCTTTGCGATCTGCGGATTACCGCCCGACAGCAGGACGACCTTCTGATCGGCCATGGAATCGCGCTCCCTTCTTTCGCCGGCAAAAGAACGCGATAGCCACATTGAGTCAAGCTAGCCCGCAATCTCCGCGGTCGCTGCGCGCTCGATCGCCGGGCGCCAGTGGCGCTGTACCGGCAGCAGGAAAATCTCGGCCAGCGCCCGCTCGATCTCGTCGGCGGTCAGGTAGCGCCGGTCGATGCGGCCATCGGCCAGCCGCGTCGTCAGCCGGTTGTCGCGCAGGCCATAGCGCGCCTCGGCGGTCGTGCGCGCGGCGATCAGCTGATGCCGGAAATGCGAGTCCGGATGTGCCGAGGTGTACCAATTGCCGATCTCGTAATCGATCGCGGGGGGCGACACCGGATCGAGGCGGTAAAGCGTCCGCCATTCGCCGTCGATCAGCGCCGCAACCTGCCATTCGGCGCCATGCCGGATGACGCGATAGCTTTCATGTCGCGTCGGCTGTGCGTCTTCGACGTCCATCGCCAGCGGTTGCGGCGGCACCGCCGCGCCAAAGCCGACATCGGCGAGCCAGGGCCGTCCGTCCAGCATCACGCGCACCACCATATGCGTGCGCGGCGTTTCCGGCGCATCGTCGGGCAGCATCCAGCGCACGCGGCCGAGCAGCCCCTCGGCCTCGAACCCGATCGCGCACAAAGCGCGGAGGAACAGGCTGTTCTGCTCAAAACAATAGCCCCCGCGCCGCCCGCCGATCAGCTTGGCGTCGATGGCCTCGGCGCCGATATCGATCCCCGCGCCGGTCAGCGCGTCGATCGCCTCGAACGGGATCGCCGCAATATGCGCGGCCTGAAGCGTCGCCAGCGTCTCAAGCGTCGGCGCGGCCGACCCGGCAAAGCCGATCCGTGCAAGATAGCGCGGCAGGAAGGCCGGGGCAGGTGCTTCCGTAGCCGAATCGTCGGGACTGGAAGGCGTGGCGGCCGGATAGTGCAACATGACAAAAGCTCCATTTGCGAATCATCTGCCGCTCTTATGAAAGCTCAACCACAGTTGAGATCAAGCGCGGATATGCGGGCCTGGGGCTTCGCAAAACACCATCCCATCCTGCCGCTCGGCAATGACCCCGGCCTCGCGAGCACCGAAACCCTGACGTGTCACAGCCGCGCAGGTCCACTACCGGCGGATTCGGTCAGATTCGACTCCCGAGCCCGAAAAGAACATAATGGGAACATTAATCCGATTCGGAGGAAAGACGATGGACCCGATGTTTCGCTATTTCCTGGGGTTTCAGGTGAACGCCGCCCGCGCCGGCTGGCTGGCGCGCCAGTTGCCGCCCGTTTCCGGCGACCTGTTCGCGGGGCTGAAACCGCAGCTTTATCATCTGACGCTCTGCACGATCGCCGAAACGATGGAGCCGCAACCCTTCCTGCCCGGCCAGGTCGCCCGGGCCTTCAAAGCGGGCCTTCCGGCGGCGAGCCCGATATCTTTTGGGCGCATCGTCTCGCGCGGCGCCGGAGCCGAGCTGATCACCGCCGGCAGCCTCGCGGCGATACGCCAGACCTATGAAGCAATCGTCGCCCGCCTCGCGGCCGAGGACATCGAGCCGATGCACCGCAAGTCCGGCCTCCGTCCGCACGTCACCCTCGGCTATGGAACATGCGAATTCGATCCCGTCCCGGTCGCATGGAACTGGACCCCGCGCGACCTCGTGCTCATCGAAAGCCATATCGGCCACCGGCGGCACCGCGTGCTGCAAAGCTGGACATTGGCGCCACCGGCGCAGAGCAGCTTCGACTTCATGGCCGACGACCTGCCCGCGCCGATGCTCCGGGCAGCCTAAGCTTCCAGATTATGCTCCAATGTGATTTCACAGTTCAGCAGCTTCGACACCGGGCAATTCTTCTCGGCCTCTTCGGCGATCCTGGCGAATTCGTCGGCCGAGATGCCCGGCACCTTGCCGGTCAGCGTCAGCGCCGATTTGGTGATCGTGAAGCCGCCATCGACCTGGTCAAGCGTCACCGCGGCGCTCGTCTCGAGCGTGTCGCCCGAATAGCCCGCGCGTGCGAGGCCGAACGACAGCGCCATCGTGAAGCAGGCCGCATGCGCCGCGGCGATCAGCTCCTCGGGATTGGTCCCCGGCAGGCCTTCGAAACGCGTCCCGAATCCATAGGGCTGCTTGTCGAGCACCCCCGACTTGGTCGTGATCGACCCCTTGCCTTCCTTGCCGAAACCTTCGTAGCGGGCGGATGCGCGATTGACGGTCATGGTCGTATCTCCTTGGTTGGTTCGGGGAGTAAGCGGAAAAGCGGCCCGGGACTCGGAGCCTCAGGCGGAGACCAGCTTACGCCGCGCACCGACGCGCTTCCACGCCTTTTCATGGAAGAAGAATGCGACGGCATTGATACACGGCTCGATGATCGCGATCCCGCCCGCGAGCGCGACCGATCCGGTCATCGCATAAGCGACGCTGAACCCGATCGTCAGGTGGATCGTGAGGTAAGTGAAGGTCTTCATCATGTCGGTGGACATGGCGCATTCTCCGATGGACGAAGCGCCAATTTAAGAATGATTCGCAACAACTGCCAGAGGGATGTTCAGGTCAGTCTGATCGATTTTCCCGCAAGACCCCAGCGCGGTCGAGCTCGGGACCAAGCCACCCCGTCAGCCACAGCCCCCACATTTTGAAATCGGCGGCGAGGCTCCACAGCGGATAGGTAAAGGTCGCCGGCCGGTTCTTCTCGACCCCGAAATGCGCGACCCACGCAAAGAAATAGCCCGCCAGCGGCAGCGCGATCAGCCAAGCCCACCGCCCGCTGAGCACCGCGCCAATCGCAATCAACACGACGAGGCTCGTCCCGACATAATGCAAAGCCCGCGTCGACGCCTTGCTATGCTCGCGCAGGTAAAAGGGCCAGAATTCGGCGAAACTGGTGTAGAGCCGGGGCATGGACAGAGGATGATGCGATCGCGGCACGCGGTCAATATTTTCCGCATCCATCCCCATCCTGTCATGATAGGATGGCGGCCGGGCAGAGGGGGAATATTCATGAAAAAATCGACGCGGGCACTGGTCGGGCTGGTCTTGCTCGATGCGATCGTCATCACCGGCGCCTGGTGGATGATCGGCCGGACGCAAAGCGGCGCGTGGAATTCTAACGATCCGGCGGGCACCATCTCGATGGTGACGACGACCGCAGGGATGATGGTCGGGGTGATCTCTGCCGTCCTGCTGCTCGCCTTTTTCATGCACCGCCGCGCGGGGAATTAGGAACAGGTCTCCAGAAAAACTGCAGCCCTCCCGCCGGGGTCGCTACGGCGGAAGGGCTGGTACCGGAGCAGCGTGGTGGGCCGTCCCGATGCCCCGCTTATGCCGCGCACCGTCGCGCCCGGCCGTGATCGCCATCACTCGACCGAAAAATTTTCCGAATGCAAAAACGCCCGCTACCCGCGCTTGATCCGCACCAGCGCACTATCGAGCGCTTGCAGAAATTGCGAACGATCGGCCTTTGAAAAAGGCGGCGGGCCGCCGATCTGATCGCCCCCGGCGCGCAGGTCGGCCATGATCGCACGCGTCGCGATCGCCGGGCCGATCGACGCCATGGTGAAAGGCTTGCCATTCGGGCCGAGCACCGTCGCCCCCGCCTTCAATGCGCGGTCGGCCAGCAGGATGTCGGCGGTGATCACGACGCTCCGCGCATGCGCCGCTTCGGCGATCCAGTCGTCGGCGGCATCGAAGCCGTCGGACACGACGATCCGTTCGATCAGCGAATGCTCGGGCACGCGCAGCCGGCTGTTGCTGACGACCTTCACCGCCACTTCGTGCCGCCAGGCGACACGGTAAATCTCGTCCTTCACCGGACAGGCGTCGGCATCGACCAGGATCTGGATAGCGTCGAACATCAGCGAAAGCGGTCAGCCGACCTCGACGCCTTTCCAGAAGGCGATGCGATCCCTGATCGCCGCCGCCGCCTCCCTGGGGTCGGGGTAATACCAGGCGGCGTCCGCGTTCACCTGCCCATCGACCGTGACATGGTGGTAATGTGCGATCCCCTTCCACGGGCACAGGCTGGTCGTCGCGCTGTCCGACAGAACCGCCGCGTCGACCGCCCCGCGCGGGAAATAATGATTGCCCTCGACCATGACGATGTCGTCGCTGTCGGCGATCACCGCGCCATTCCATCGTGCCTGAACCATGATCGCCTCCTGATCGTATCGCGCGCGCTTATTTCTTCATATTGTCCAGCCCGGCGACGACGCCGGTCTTGGTGCTCGGGTTGCTCGCATTCTGCTTCTTGGGCTTTTCAGCCTTGGGCTTGCGGACTTCGCGGCTCGATTTCTTCTGGCTTTTGGCCATGGTCTTTACCTTGAAAGGGGACGGACGCCTGTGCCCGTCGGCCGCCAGTCTAGGCGCTTTACCCCGCCACGTCGCCTGTTATCCGGCCAGCCCGTCCCACAGCAGCTTCGCGCCAAGCAGCACCATCAGGACATAGATCAGCACATAGAAACGCTCGGGGTTCATCCGCTTCATCCAGCGCACGGTGAGCAAGGTCGACACGATCGCGAGCGGCATCAGCAGCAGCGCCGCGACGACAACCTCGTGCGGAAAGGCACCGAGCGCGAGATAAGCGGGCACCTTCATCCAGTTGATGAGCGCGAAGAGAACCGAACTCGTCCCGATGAAGACGAGGTGCGGCAGGCGCCGCGGCGTGACCCACATCTGGAATGGCGGCCCGCCCGCGTGCGCGATCTGGCTGGTCAATCCGGTCAGCGCGCCAAAGATCGTGCCGACCCAGCCCGGCGACTGCGACGCCGCGACGATCCGCCCGCCGCGCTCGACCCACAGCCGATAAAGGCCAAAGGCGAGCGTGATCGCGCCGAGCGCCGCCATCAGCTGCGCCTCATTCACCCGCTCGGCATAATACCAGCCGGCGGCGATGCCGACCGCTGCGCCGGGCAGCATCCAGCCGATGATCCAGCCGTCCCACGTCTTGCGGAACGACCAGACGCTGATGACATCCTGCACGATCAGAATAGGGAGCAGCAACGCCGCGGCGGTCGCGGGCGGCAGCACCAGCGCCGCAAGCGGCGTCGCCAGCGCACCGACCCCCGCCAGACCGCCTTTCGCCATGCCGAGCAACACCACCGCGACGATCAGGATCGCCAGCGTCGCCGGATCGGCCAGAATGGTCATGCGAGGGCAAGCCCGGGATTGTCCGGCAGCCGCCAGTCGATCGCACCGCGCCCGTGCGCCTCGAGAAACGCATTTGCCTGACTGAACGGCCGCGACCCGAAAAAGCCGTTATGCGCCGACAGCGGAGAGGGGTGCGGCGCGCGCAGGATCAGGTGCGGACTGCCCGCCCCCAGCCCCGCGACATTCGCCGCCTTCTTCTGCGCATGGCTGCCCCACAGGATGAAGACCTTGGGCGCTGGATCGGCGGCGACGGCCGCGACCACCGCATCGGTGAATTTCTCCCACCCCTTGCCCTGATGCGACGCCGCCTGCCCCGCCTCGACCGTCAGGCAATTGTTGAGCAGCAGCACGCCCTGCTTGGCCCAATGTTCGAGATATCCGTGCGACGCACGGGCGATGCCGAGGTCGCTTTGCATTTCCTTGTAGATGTTGACGAGGCTGGGCGGCGTGCGAACCCCCGGCTGGACCGAAAAGCACAATCCATGCGCCTGCCCCGGCCCGTGATACGGATCCTGCCCGAGGATCACGACGCGTACGTCCTGCGGCGGCGTCGCGTCGAGCGCGGCGAACCAGTCGCGCGGGCGCGGATAGATCGCCTTGCCCTTGTCGCGCTCGCCCGCAAGGAATGTCTCGAGCGCCGCCATATAAGGCTGCTCGAACTCGCCGCCGACGCGCGCGAGCCACTCGGGATGCAGTTTGACCTCGGACATGCCCGCGCTTCACCAGAGGAGCGCGGGCTTGTCCAGAGGCTTACAGACTGCCCCGCACGCCGAGGAAGAAACGGCGTCCCAGATAGTCATATTGCGTCCCGAACGCGGGCGCCTGACCGATCACCGGCGGCGTCGCGGTGACGACGGTCGACACGCGCGGCGGCGGGGTGTCGAACAGGTTAGCGACCCCGAAGGTGATGCGGAACCGCTCGGCAACGTCGCGGCTCAGCGACAGCGAATGATAGAAGGTCGCAGGCACGCTGACGTCGGGGCAGAAGCGCCCGCCGGGGCGATAGCTCGACGTGCGGCACGCGTCGCCGCCCTGTGCGCGGAGCAGATCCTTCCTGTTCGACGCGGCCCCGGTGACGTCGAGGCCATAGAATAGAGTCCACCCGCTTTTGGTCCAGCCGAGGTTGAAATCGCCGACCCACTTCGGATTGCCGATCTTGCCATTGTCGTCGACCTCGGTGCCGGGAAAGAGCGCGACCTTGTCCTTCACCTGCCAGGTCATCTGGCCGCGGAAAGCGAGCGCGCCCAGATTGCCGAGATCCTGATCGATCGCGAACGACAGATCGACGCCGCGGTTTCGCTGGCGGCTGATGTTGACATAGCGGTCGGTCACCGTCCCGACGCTCCGCGCATCCGGCCCCGCGGCCACGCGCGTGAAAAGACCGCATAGCGGCTCGTCGGCGGCATCGGAGTCATAACAGCCGCGCAAGATGTTGCCTGCGCCGAGCAGGGTGATTTCGTCCTTCACCTCGATGTCGAAATAATCGACCGCGAGCCGCGTTTTGAGCCCGCCCCACAGCGCTCCCGACAGATCGGGGGTCAGGATGACCGACACCGTCTTCGCAGTCGAGGTTTCGGGTTTGAGCTGGCCGATACCGCCGCCCGACACGATCGTCGCCGGGCCGATGCCGCCCGCGAAATTCGGACCGATGCCGTCTGCGGCGCAATTGTCGAAAATGCGTTGGCTGATCGCGCCGGACGCGAGCCGCGCCGCGGTCTGGATGCACGGATCGATCGCCGGCTGGCCCAGAAAGCCCGTCTGGTTCTCGAGGAACAGTTCGAACAGCGCGGGCGCGCGGAACGAGGTGCCCCAGGTGCCGCGGAAGCGCAGCCAGTCGGTGACCGCCCAGTCGGCGCCGACCTTCCACGTGGTGTCGCCGAACTTGTCCTGCACCCCGTCGCGGCGCGTGGCCTCGACATGGGTATAGCGCGCCGCGCCCGACAGCGTCAGCCGCTCGATCATCGGTACGCCTTCAAGCAGCGGCACCTCGACCTCGCCAAACAGCTCCTTCGCCACGGTGCGGCCCGCGGTGATGCCCGAGGTCGTGAAATTGGCCACATTGCCCGCCAGCGTCGCCGCGCCCGGCGTGCCGTTGATTTCGTCGCGGCGGATGTTCGCACCGAACGCGACCCCGACCGGCCCCGCCGGCAGGGCGAACAGCTTGCCGGTCAGCAGCGCCTCGGCCGACGTCTGCTTGAACAAAGTCCGGCCCGTCTCGCGGCCCGTCAGAAATGCGCGCTCGGCGGGCGTGAAATCGCCGCGCAGCACGCGCGGGTCGGTAAAATCCACATCCATGCACGGCACGCCGCGGATTGCCGTGACCGTGCCCACGCACGAACGCGTGCGCAGCGTCTGCGACGCCAGCGCATCCTGATAGATGACATCCTGCGTATAGCTGGCGTCCGAGCGGCTGTGCTGACCGCTTACATCCCATTTCCACCCGCCACCGATCTCGCCGCGCAGTCCGAGCACGCCGCGATAATAATCGACGTCGGCCTCGCTTTGCGACTTCACCAGCACGCGCGGGCGCAGGATGATGTTGCCGCCGAACTCGGCGTTGAACGGGTCGCCCATGTCATTGGGATCGCAATTATACGCCGTCGGATCGCAGAGAAAAAAGGGCAGCATCGACGCGCCGGTAAATTGCTCGAGCGTCATCGACTGGAACCCGTTATTCTTCGACTTGCGGTTGCTGAACAGGAACTCGCCATAGGCGGTGATGTCGTCGGTCACGTCATAAGCGGCATCGAGGAAGGCGCTGACGCGGCTGACGCCCGAAAACACGTCCGAATCCTGTTCGACCGGTTCGAACCGGTTGAGCGCACCGTTCGACGGTCCGTTGAAATCGACCCCGAAGAAATTGGCCGGGCCGAACACGCCGATCGGGTTATACGCGTTGAGCGGGATGCCCACGGCCGCAAGCTCGGACCCATATTGGCCGGCAAAGATCGGCTGCCCGTTCGGCGCGATCAGCCCGGGGCCAAAGGTTGGAAAGCCATTCTGGTCGACCCCCGAAAAATCGGAGAAGACGATCGCATTGCCAAGCGTGCTGTAGCACGCCGGCCGTCCGGTCAGGAAATCGACGATGTCGGCCCGACTGCCGTCGGCCTCGCGCTTCAGATATTCTTCGGAACAGAAGAGGAAACCGCGGTCGCGGCGCGTGAGATTCTGCTGGCGGAACGTGTCGACGGTCGCAAAAATATGCCCGCGGTCGAATTTTTTGCCAAAGCTCGCGTCGACGCCATAGCTTTCGCCGCCGCCATGTTCGGTGATCGACGAAAAGCCGCCGCCTTCGAAACCGTCCAGATCGTTGCGGGTCAGGATGTTGACCACGCCCGCGACGGCGTCCGAACCGTAAATCGACGACGCGCCGGTCTTGAGTATTTCGACCTGGCGCACCACCGACAGCGGCAGCACATTGAGGTCGAAGGGCGCGACCGACCCGCGGATCCCCGCCGGCCCCGCGCGCCGCCCGTTGATCAGCACCAATGTCCGCTCGGCACCGAGCCCGCGCAGCGACACCGTCTGCACATCATTGCCGCCGTTGGCGACGAAGCGGTTCGAAATCGCCGAGGTGACCTGGATCGATCCTTGCGCCGCCGGGGTCGATTGCAGGATGTCGGCCAGCTGGACCTGCCCCTGCAGCTTCGCATTTTCGGGGTCGATGACCTGGATCGGGTCGGCGCTGGTAAACTCGCTCTTTGCGATGCGCGAGCCGGTGACGACGATTTCGTCGCCGCTCTGCGCGGCTGCGGGCGATGCCGCCAGTGCAATCACCGAGGCCGTCGCGGCCAGAAACACCGAGGGATTGGTGCCCATTTTCATAATCTTCGTCCGATTTCTAAAAGTTGTTCTCGCCCCCCGGCGGGGCGGAAACTACGCCAAAAGGCGTTTCGATATGGTTTACGTCGCGGTAAGTTTTTGCTCGTGCGTCGCCCGCTTGTCGCAGCCGCGCGTCGCGGCTAGGCACGCTGCCAAGGTCGGGCGTGAAAGGATCGAGCGATGAGCAAGGCAATGGGCGACGCGCTGGGACAGCTGGAAGCGGTCATCCACGAGCGGCTGCGCGCGGGCGATGCCGAAGCCTCCTATGTCGCAAGCCTCGCGGCGAAGGGCCGCGGCAAGATCGCACAGAAACTGGGCGAGGAAGCCGTCGAAGCGGTGATCGCCGCGGTCAGCGAGGACGACCCTGCGCTGATCGGCGAAGCGAGCGACCTCGTCTTCCACCTCTCGATCCTGCTCGCCGAGCGTGGCTTGACATGGGACATGATCGCCGCCGAAATCGGTCGGCGCCACGGCACGTCGGGACACACCGAAAAAGCCGGCCGCCCCCAATAGGCAAGAAGCACAGGAGTTCTCCCATGCCGATCGACGCGACCCTCCCCTATGACGACAGCAACATCTTCGCGCGCATCCTGCGCGGCGAGCTGCCGTCGAAGACCGTGTACGAAGACGAATTCGCGCTCGCCTTTCACGATATCAATCCGCAGGCGCCGCTGCACATCCTCGTGATCCCCAAGGGCGCCTATGTCAGCTGGGACGATTTTTCCGAGCGCGGCAGCGACGCCGAGATCGCGGGCTTCGTTCGCGCGGTCGGCCAGGTCGCGCGCGACGCCGGCCTCGTTGCCCCCGGATACCGCCTGCTCGCGAACGTCGGCCTCGACAGCCATCAGGAAGTGCCGCACCTCCATGTCCATCTCTTCGCGGGGAAAAAGCTCGGGCCGATGCTCGCGCGCTGACATTCGGGCGCTGTCTATGACGGCGGTCACAGCATTTTCCCGAAGCGCGGTTAACCGTGTGCTATAGGCGGCGACGGGTGGACTCTGTTCCCTGTTTCCAGCAGGATAGAAGTTCGGACCGAACGGGGAGTTGATCATGGGTATGCGATGGCGCGCGCTGGCTACAGCATTGGCCGGCAAGGCGAAACTGGCGCTGATCATCCCCCTCGGCCTCGCGATGGCCGCGACCGCCGCCGACACCGTGCCGCAGGTGACGCTCGCGACCCCGGGCAGCTCGGGCACCGGCGACGGCACGATCACGCGCTTCACCTTGCGCTTTTCCGAAGACATGGTCCCGCTCGGCGATCCCCGCGCCCCGGCTCCCGCGACCAACGACTGCAAACTTCCTGCGACCGGCCGCTGGGTCGACACGCGCACCTGGGTGCTCGAGTTCGACAAACCGCTCCCCGGCGGGCTCGCCTGCCACGTCGATCTGCGCGAGGGGCTGAAGACCGCGCGCGGCGTTTCGGTGGTCGGCAACAGCCGCTTTGCGCTCGACACCGGCGGCCCGTCGGCGCGCGCGGTGCTGGCGGGCGGAATGTCCGGCGATATCGAGGAAGACCAGATCTTCCTCGTCGCCACCAATGTCGCCGCCGACCGCGCCTCGGTCGGCCGCTTCGGCTATTGCGCGGTCGACGGCATCGGCGAAAAGATCCCGCTCGACGTCCTGCCGCGCGGCACCGCGACCGAGATCCTGACCGGGCTGGGCGACGCCAACTGGTCGCGCCAGTCGTTCACTTATGACGCCGGATTGCCGCTGCGCCTGCCCGCCGCGGGCGCCGACCGCGAGGCGGCGCTCGACCGCGTCGTCCCGGTCAAATGCCGCCGCCCGCTGCCCCCGGGGCGCGAGATGGCGGTCGTCTGGGATGCCCGCATCGCGCAGGCCGGGGTGCCGGGCCGCACCGCCGGACGCGACCAGCGCTTCGATTTCGACGTCCGCCCCGCCTTCACCGCCAAAATGTCGTGCAGCCGCGTCAATCCGCAGGCGGGTTGCAACCCGGTCAAGGATGTGACGCTCAGCTTCGCCTCGCCGGTCGCGCGCGACGCCGCGCTCGCCGCGACACTGACCACCGCCGACGGCAAGCGCCTGACCCCCAAGGTCGACGACGACGACAAGAATGACGCCTACCTCACCAGCGTACGCTTCGCCGGTCCGCTGCCGCAGAATGTCGACGCGACGCTGATCCTGCCCGCCGATGTCACCGACCAGAGCGGCCGCAAGCTGCAGAATCAGTCAAATTTCCCGCTGAAATTCCACATCGACCGCGCCCCGCCTTTGGTCAAATTCGCCGCCGAATTCGGTATCCTCGAGGCCGGCGAGGGCGGCGTCCTGCCCGTCACCGTGCGCGGCGTCGAAGGGACGATGGTCAGCAAGAACCTCAAAATGCCCGCCACCGCGCTCCGGGTCGGCGACGACGATGTCGCGATCGCGCGCTGGCTGAAACGCGTCGATGACGCCGACGACACCGATTATCGCGAGGAAAAGGACCGCACCGGCAAGGAGATCCGGGTCAATTACACCGGCACCAGATCGGTGTTCGCCGATGCCCCCGCGGGCGGCGAGCGCCGCGACCTGCAACTGACCCCGCCCGGCGGCGGCAAGCAATTCGAAGTCGTCGGCATCCCGCTCGGCGAAAAGGGCTTCCATGTCGTCGAAATCGCCAGCCCCGAACTCGGCGCCGCGCTGCTCGGGCGCAAGGCGACGCGCTATGTCGCGACCGCCGCGCTCGTCACCAACATGGCGGTGCATTTCAAATGGGGCCGCGAAGGCTCGCTCGCCTGGGTCACCGCGCTCGATACCGGCCTCCCCGTCGCGGGCGCCGAAATCCGCGTTTCGGACAGCTGCACCGGCCGCCTGCTCGCGCGCGGTACCGCCGACAAGGCGGGCCGCCTCGCCTTTGCCGGCGGACTGCCCCAGCCCGAAACCTACTCGAGCTGCGAGGAAAAGCCCGACCCGACCAAGAGCGAGGGCCATGCGCTGATGGTCTCGGCGCGCTCGGGCGACGATTTCAGCTTCACCTTGACCGATTGGGGCAGCGGCATCCGCCCCTATGATTTCGACCTCCCCTATGGCTGGTCGGAGCGCGAGGATATTCTCCACACCGTCTTCGACCGCTCGCTCGTCAAGGCGGGCGAAACCGTCCATATGAAGCATATCCTGCGCCGCCCGGTCGGCACCGGCTTCATGACGCCGCAGCCGCTCGCGGGCAAATTGCGCCTCGTCCATCGCGGTTCCGACACCGAATTCGAAATGCCCTTCGCCATCGCGACGACCGGCAGCGGCGAAACGACATGGAACGTTCCCGCCTCGGCGCCGATGGGCGATTATGAACTCGTCTTCGTCACCAAGGACCCAAAAGCCAAGGGGGATGGCGAGGACAAGACGATCTGGTCGGGCCAGTCGGTCAGGGTCGACGAATATCGCCTGCCGACGATGAAGGCGACGGTCACCGGGCCGAAAACGTCACCCGTCCGCCCGACAGCGGTGCCTTTGTCGCTGTTCGTCGGTTATCTCTCGGGCGGTCCCGCCCCCAATATCCCCGTCGAACTGCGCACCAATTTCCAGTCGAGCTGGTCGCCGCCGCAGGATTATAGGGATTGGGATTTCGACGGCCAGCCGGTCAAGGAAGGCGTCGTCCAGCTCGACGACAGCGGTGACGAACCGTCTGCCGAACTGCCGCTCGCGCGCTCGGTGCCCTTGAAACTCGACGCGAATGGCGCCGCGACGACCAGCATCGCGGTCGATCAGCCGATCACCGAACCGACGCTGATGGCGGTCGAAATGGATTATGAGGATGCCAATGGCGAGACGCTGACCTCCAGCCGCCGCATCACCCTCTATCCCTCCGCCGTCCGCCTCGGGCTCAAGACCGACGGCTGGCTGATGCGCGACAATGATCTGCGCCTGAATTTCATCGCGCTCGACCTGGACGGCAAGCCGATTGCGGGCCAGCGCGTACAGGTCGCGCTCTATAACCGCGAAATCATCACCGCGCGACGCCGCCTGATCGGCGGCTTCTACGCCTATGACAACCAGATGCGCACGACGCGCCTCGACACCGCGTGCACTGCGACCACCGACAAGCTCGGCCGCGCGGGCTGCGCGATGGCGCCCGGCATCTCGGGCGAAGTCACTGTGGTCGCGACGACGGTCGATGCCGACGGCAATGAAGCGCGCGCGGTCCGCTCGGTCTGGCTCGCGGGCGACAATGAATGGTGGTTCGGCGGCGACAATGGCGACCGCATGGACGTGATCGCCGAAAAGCCGCGCTATGCCGCGGGCGACACCGCCAGCTTCCAGGTCCGCATGCCGTTCCGCGAAGCGACCGCGCTCGTCACCGTCGAACGCGAGGGCGTGCTCTCCAGCTTCGTCGTGCCGCTGAAGGGCACCAACCCTGTCGTGAAGGTCAAGCTTCCCGCGACCTATGCGCCCGACGTCTATGTCTCGGTGATGGCCGTGCGCGGCCGCGTCACCGGCGGCGAAAGCTGGTTCCGGACGATGAAACGCGCGGTCGGTTTCAAGATCGAGAATAGCGAGGGCGCCCCGCCCACCGCGCTCGTCGACCTCGCCAAGCCGAGCTATCGCATGGGCATCGCGCGCATCAAGGTCGGCTGGGAAGGCCATCAGCTCGGCGTCAAGGTAAAGGCCGATAAGGAGAAATACTCGGTCCGCGAAACCGCGAAGGTCGCGATCGAGGTCAAGACTCCGGGCGGCAAGGCGCCGAAAAACGCCGATGTCGCCTTCGCAGCGGTCGACGAAGCCCTGCTCCAGCTTGCCCCCAACGAAAGCTGGCAGGTCATCGACGCGATGATGGGCGAACGCACCCTCGACGTGCTCACCTCGACCGCGCAGATGCAGGTCGTCGGCAAGCGCCATTATGGCCGCAAGGCGCTCGAACCGGGCGGCGGCGGCGGCGGCGATCTTTCGGGGCTGACCCGCGAGGATTTCCGTCCGGTGCTGCTGTGGAAGGGCAATGTGCCGCTCGACAGCAAGGGCCGCGCAACCGTCGACGTCCCCCTGTCCGACAATCTGTCGGGCTTCCGCCTCGTCGCCATCGCGACCGACGGATCGCAATATTTCGGGACCGGCGAAACCACCGTCCGTACCGTGCAGGATCTCGGCATCTTTGCCGGAATGCCCGAACTGGTGCGCACCGGCGACACCTATGATGCGCGCTTCACGCTGCGCAACGGCACCGACCAGCCGATGGAGGTCACCGCGACCCCGACGCTGTCGCCCGCCGTCGCGACCGCGCCGCCGCTGACCGTCACCATCCCCGCGGGCGGGGCCGTACCGATCAGCTGGTCGATGACCGCACCCGAACAGACCGGTCCGATCGAATGGACGGTCGAGGCGGTCGCCAAGGGCGGCAAGCAGCGCGACCGGCTCGTCTTCGCGCAGCAGGTCGACCCCGCAATCCCGGTCGAAACCTGGGCGGCCAGCCTGTTCCGCGTCGGCCCGAACACGACGCTGCCGATCGCGATCCCGATGGGCGCGCTACCCGGCGGTTATGTCGACGTCGCGCTAGCGGGCACGCTTGCGCCGCCCTTGTCGGGGGTGCGCGATTATATGAGCGCCTATCCGTACAACTGCTTCGAACAGTCGACCTCGCGCGCGATCGCGCTCGGCGACCTCGGCCGCTGGCAGGCGCTGGCCGGCGCGATGCCGACCTATCTCGATAATGAGGGTCTGCTGCGTTACTGGCCGAACGAGCGCATGGAGGGGTCGATCGAACTCACCGCCTATGTGCTCAGCATCACCGCGGCGAACGGCTTTGCGATCCCCGAGGCGTCGAAGGCCAGGATGGTCAAGGCGCTGCAGGCGGTCGTCGACGGGCGCCTGACGCGCAAGGGTTACGGTCCTTACGACATCCGCCCGGTCCGCATCGCGGCGCTGGCGGCGCTCGCGCGCAATAATGCGTCGAGTGCACAGCTGGTCGCGGCGATCGATGTCGCGCCGATCGACATGGCCACCGGCACCCTTGCCGACTGGCTCGTTGCGATCGAACGCACCCCCGGCGTGCGGAATGCCCCCGCCCTGCGCACCGCAGCCGAGGCCGAGCTGCGCAAGCGTCTCGTCTATGAAGGCACGCGTCTCGACCTCGTCGACGATGCCAAGGCACCCTGGTGGATGATGACCAGCGGCGACGAAATGGCGATCAAGGCCTTGGAAGCCGTGCTCGGCCGCAAGGGTTGGGAAGATGACGCGGGCAAGCTGATGGTCGGCGTCGCGCAGCGTCAGCGCAAGGGCCATTGGGACACCACCCCCGCCAACGCTTGGGGAGCGGTGACCGTTCGCCGCTTCGCCGAGCTGTATCCGGCGAACGCGATCACCGGCGTCACCAATATCAGCCTGTCGGGCAGCACGGCGTCGCAAAGCTGGCCACTGCCCGCCGACCCGGTCTCGCCGCTGCGTGTCGCGCTGAACGCTGCCACGATGAGCCTCAAGCATGAGGGCACCGGCTCGCCATGGGCGACGGTCAGCGTCAAGGCCGCGGTCCCGCTCAAGGAACCGCTCAACGCAGGCTACCGGATCAAGCGTTCGGTCAGCATCGTCAAGGCGGCGAACAAGGATCGGCTGACGCGCGGCGACGTGATCAAGGTGCGGATCGAGGTCGTCGCGGCCGCGGGCCGGACATGGGTCGTCATCAACGATCCGGTCGCTCCCGGCGCGACGATCGTCGGCAATCTCGGCGGCCAGTCCGAAATGCTTGGCCAACAGGCGAGCGGATCGGGCGCGCAGCCGAGCTATGTCGAGCGCGGCAAGGACAGCTGGCGCGGCTATTTCGGCTGGATGCCCGCGGGCACCCACGCGGTCGAATATGTCGTGCGCTTGAACGGCTCGGGCCGCTTCACCTTGCCGCCGACGCGGGTCGAGGCGATGTACTCGCCCGCGATCCGCGGCCAGTGGCCGAACGCTCCGACGACGATCGCCAGCGTCGGCCAGTGATGATCGGCTGCGGATGGATAAGATCCTCCCTGTCGCGCAGCGATGGGGAGGTGGCAGCGCGAAGCGCTGACGGAGGGGCTTTGGCGCAGCGTCGCTGCCCCTCGACCCCCGCCTGCGGCGGCGGTCCCCCTCCCCATGGCTTCGCCACGGGGAGCATCGTTTAGGCCTAGCGATCAATGACCGCCCGACCCCGCTGGCGCGCCATCCTCGCATGGCTCGCCCTCGCCTTGCTCATCCTCACGACGGCGGCGCACCTCGCCACCCGCCCGCCCCCCATGCCCGCCTATGCTGACGTGCGCGCCGACTGGCAGCCCAGCGAAGCCTGGCTCTACGACCGCGACGGCCGGTTGCTCGACAGCGAGCGCGTGAATTTCGAGCGCCGCCGCCTCGCCTGGGTGCCACTCAAAGACATCAATCCAGCGGTCCGCACCGCCGTCGTGCAAAGCGAGGATCGGCGATTCTGGTCGCACGGCGGGGTCGACTGGCTCGCGATCGCCAGCGCGGTCCGCGGGCGCTTGGCGATGGGGGGGACCGGCAGCCGCTCGCGCGGCGCCTCGACGCTGCCGATGCAGCTCGCCGCCTTCCTCGACCCCAGCCTCGCGCAGCCGGGCAAGCGCGACTGGCGCACCAAGATCCGCCAGATGCGCGCCGGGCAGGCGCTTGCCGCGAACTGGTCGCATGACGAAATGCTCGAGGCCTATTTCAACCTCCTGCCCTTGCGCGGCGAGGCGCAGGGTATCGGGGCGGGCGCGCAAAGCCTGTTCGGCAAAAAACCCGACGACATGACGGGCACCGACGCCGCGCTCTTTGCGGGCCTCCTGCCCAATCCCGCCGCAGGTGCCGAAGCGCTCGGCCGCCGCGCGTGCCGGGTGGCGCAAACAAAGGACTGCACCGCGATCCGCGCCGCCGCCGCGACGCTCGTCTCGGGCGAACATGTTGCGCGCTTCGACCCCGCGCTCGCGCCCCACCTCGCCGTCCGCCTGCTCGACAAGCCCGGCAAGCGCGTCACCACCACGATCGATCGCCGCATCCAGGCCGCCGCGATCGTCGCCTTGCGCCGTCAGCTTGCGGGGCTCGGCTCCGACCGCGTCCGCGACGGCGCGGTCGTCGTGCTCGACAATGCCACCGGCGAGGTGCTCGCCTATGTCGGGGGCGTCGGCCTCAAATCGACCGCGGCGTCGGTCGACGGCGCCAACGCGCGGCGGCAGGCGGGATCGACGCTCAAGCCGCATCTCTATGCACAGGTGATCGAACATGGCTGGCTCACCGCCGCGTCGATCCTCGACGACAGCCCAGTCCAGCTCGATACCGCCTCGGGATTGTACGTGCCCAAAAACTACGACCATAGCTTCAAGGGGCCGGTCAGCGTCCGCCACGCGCTCGCGTCGTCGCTCAACGTTCCCGCGGTCCGCGCGCTCGTCATCGACGACGTCCAGCAGTTCCGCGACCGCCTCTGGGCGCTCGGCTACCACGGTCTTGTCGAGGACGGCGAATATTATGGCTTCAGCCTGGCACTTGGCTCGGCCGAAGTATCCTTGGTCGAACAGGCCAACGCCTTCAGAACATTCGCAAATATGGGTAAGTGGTCGCCTGTCACCTACCTCGCTACGCGGCACCTTCGCCAACATCCGCCGCGCCAGATCGTCAATCCCGCCGCCGCCTTCATCGTCGGCGACATCCTCGCCGACCCCTCCGCCCGCACCGACGCTTTCGGCTCCGACAGCGCGCTGCGCCTCCCCTTCTGGGCCGCCGCCAAGACCGGCACCTCGAAAGGCATGCGCGACAATTGGTGCATCGGCTGGTCCGACCGCTTCACCGTCGCCGTCTGGGTCGGCAATCTCGAGGGCGATTCGATGCGCGCCGTCTCGGGCACCTCGGGCGCCGCACCCGTCTGGCGCGACGTGATGCTCGCACTCCACGCGGGCAGACCCGGCAAGCCGCCGACGATGCCCGAAGGCGTCGAAGCGCGCCAGATCGCGCTCCCCGGCACCCGCGAACCGCCGCGCCGCGAATATTTCCTGCGCGGTACCGCCCAGACCGAAATGGCGGCGGCGCCCCAAGCCGCGCGCCGCCCGCGCATCACCAGCCCGGTCAGCGGCAGCGTCTATGCGCTCGATCCCGACATCCCGATCGACCGCCAGCGGCTGGCGGTTACCGTCAGCGGCTCGGTCGCCGGCTATCGCCTGATCCTTGACAAAAAACCCCTCGGCGACGCCGACGCGGGGCAACAGATATTGCCGCGCCCGGGCAGCCACATGCTCGCGCTCGTTGATCCGGGCGGCCGAATGATTGATCGCGTGCGCTTTACCGTACGGTAAGCCACATCGGGCCCTGAAATTAAGTTGCGCTGACGCGCGGAGCGGCTAGTCTGCCCCGCCATGAGACGGGCGGCAGTTCAGCCGCTCCCAAGGGGAAGACTATGCTATTTGACCGCGTAAAGTCGTTGGATGCCATTTTGGCGACAGCGGAGAAAAAGTCGCTTACGCGCACGCTCGGCGCTTTCCAGCTGACCATGCTGGGAATCGGCGCCGTGATCGGGACCGGGATTTTCGTGCTGACCGCCGAGGCCGCGCAAAAAGCGGGGCCGGGCATGATGATCAGCTTCATCATCGCCGGTTTCGTCTGCGCCTTTGCCGCGCTCTGTTATGCAGAAATGGCCTCTATGGTCCCGGTGTCGGGATCGGCCTACACCTATAGTTATGCCGTGATGGGCGAACTGATCGCCTGGATGGTCGGCTGGGCGCTGATCCTCGAATATGCCGTCGCGGCGGGCGCCGTCTCGGTCGGCTGGTCGGGTTATGTCGTTGGTTTGATAGAGCATAGTTTCGGCATAGATATACCTGCCAAATTCGTGCTCGGGCCGTTCGACGGCGGCTTGATCAACCTGCCCGCGATGTTCATCGCCGGACTGGTCACCATGCTACTCGTTATCGGCACGCGCGAATCCGCAACGATCAACGCGTTTCTTGTTGTCATCAAGGTCGCCGCGCTGACCCTCTTCATCGTCCTCGCCGTTCCGGTGATGAATATGGAGAATTTCGAGCCCTTCGCACCGCTCGGCTTTGCCGGCATCGGCGCGGCGGCCGCGTCGATCTTCTTTGCTTATGTGGGCTTCGACGCGGTCTCGACCGCGGCCGAGGAGACCAAGAACCCGCAGCGCAACATGCCGATCGGCCTGATCGGCAGCCTTGCCATCTGCACCATCTTCTACCTGCTCGTCGCCGCTGGCGTCATCGGCTCGGTCGGCGCACAGCCGGTCGGCATCGATGCCGCCGCCAAGCATGCGCTCGAACCCGGTAGCCGCGAACTGGCTGCCGCGTGCGGCGCGATCGGCGATCAGGCCGTGGTCTGCTCGAAGGAAGCCCTGGCGTGGACCATGCGTGAAATCGGCTGGCCGCAGGTCGGCAATCTGATCGGCCTCGCCGCCGGCCTCGCGCTGCCTTCGGTCATCCTGATGATGATGTTCGGCCAGACCCGCATCTTCTTCGTCATGAGCCGCGACGGCCTGCTGCCGAAAGCCTTCTCGAAGATCCATCCGAAGTTCAACACGCCGCACGTGATCACGATCATCACGGGTATCGCGGTCGCGCTGTTCGCCGCCTTCTTCCCTGTCGGGCAGCTGGCGAATATCTCGAACTCGGGTACGCTGTTCGCCTTTGCTGCGGTGTCGATCGCGGTGATGGTCATCCGCAAAACCGACCCGGCCCGCCATCGCCCGTTCAAGACGCCGCTGATCTATGTCACGGCGCCGATCGCGATCCTTGGCTGCCTCTACCTGTTCTTCAACCTCGACCAGAAGAGCATCAACCTCTTCCTGATCTGGGCTGCGATCGGCCTGGTCGTTTATTTCGCTTACAGCCGCAAGCGCAGCCATGTCGGGCAGGGCCATATCGAAGTGCATGAAGACGATGCCGACGCCCCCCCCCCACCGGTTCCGCCGGCGCCGTCGTTCAACTGACGTTTCGAATTAAAAGGAAAGGGGGCTTCGGCCCCCTTTTTTTGTCAGGTCCAACCAAATGGGCCCATGGCGCTGACAACGGGAAGTGGAGTCGTGGGGAAAGAGAAGGTTGGTGGAGAAGGGTGACTTCTCTCCGGACTGCCACCTCCCCATATCTCCGGCCCAGCGCGGATCTTTTCCTTATCGTCGCCCCGGACTGGATCCGGGATGCATGACCTCAACGCTGCAGTGAATCCCGGATCCAGTCCGGGATGACGAAAATTCGGGTTGCGGCTCACCAAGCCCGAACCGGCCTGGCCTCGCTGCCGCCGATTATGGCCGTCAGAACGGACTTTTCGGCGCGGTTCCCGGCCGCGTGAACAGCTTGCCGCGCTCGGCCCAGAAGACCAGCCCCAGACCCACGACGGCGCTGACAAGAAACGCATAGGCAAGCGGCAGAGTGGTCCCGTTATATTGCTGGCCGATCAACGCACCGACAACCGCCGCGAGCAACGTCTTGGCAAAGCTTTGATAGGAAGATGCGACCCCGGCCATATGGCCGAAATCTTCCATCGCGATCGACCCGAAGTTGCTGCCGATAAAGCCGATCAGACCGACATTCACCATCATCAGCGCGGTGAACATCCACAATGTTTCGGCTCCGCTCAGCGCTGCGACGATTTGCAAGACCGATGTCGCCATGAACGCGAACACAGCGGTTTGCGAAACACGCCGGGCGCCGAAACGTTCGACGATCGCTGCGTTGGAAAAATTGGCGATGGCGATTCCGATGGCCACGCAAGCAAAGATCAGCGGGAAGAGCGTTTGCGCGTCGAACACCTCGGCGATGATCTGCTCGCTGCTGTTGAGATAGCCGTAAAGCGAGCCCTGCATCATGCCCGAGGCGATCATATAGCCCGCGGCGCGGCGATGGCGCGTGACCGTCGCCCAACCCGCCAGCATCGTCCGCCAGTCGAGCGGGCGCACGTCGCCGGGTTCGAGCGTTTCCGGAAGACGCCGAAGCCAGAGCAGCATCACGAGGCCCATCACGGCGAGAACGATGAAAATCGCGCGCCAGCCTGCGATCGCCGCAACCCCCGCACCGATCGTCGGCGCGATGATCGGCACGATCATGAAGACGAGGAAGATGAGCGACAGGCGCTTCGCCATCGCATCGCCCGAAAACAGGTCGCGGATGACCGCAACAACGATAACGCCAAGCGCCGCGCTGATCAGGCCATGTCCGAAGCGGAGGGCGAGCAGCATCGGAAAGCTTGTCGCCAGACCGCAGCCGATTGAAAAGACCACATAGGCAAGCAACGCCGGCACCAGCACGCCCTTGCGTCCGAACCGGTCGGCCAGCGGGCCATAGACCAGCGAGCCGAAGCCAATCCCGAGCAGATAGATGGAAATTACATATTGGCGGTCGTTCGCGACCGCGACGCCCAATCCCCTGCCGATCGCGGGTAGCGCCGGCAACATCGCGTCGATGGCGAGTGCGTTGAGCGCCATCACCATGGCCATCATGACCACCATTTCGCGTTCGCCCGGGAGACCCGACCGCTGAGAAGATTGAGAGATATCGTGCATTGCGTCAGGCTATGCGCCGCCGACGCTGGTTTGAATAGTCCCCGAGCGTCGAAAAGCGCCCGCAATGCTATGCAAAGAAAAGGGCCGCTCCCGGGGGAACGGCCCTTCAATTCGCGCGGAGACGGCGATCAGCCCTGGCGGGTGCCGGTCATCGCCATCGAACCGAACGCACCAGCCTTGATCGTGCCGGTGAGCGCGTCGCCGTCGATCGTCGCTTCGCATTCGAGCGCCATCGGCATCGGGACCTTCATGTTCATGGTCCAGGTCAGCTTGTTGCCGTCGACCTTGCCATTTTCGACATCGAGCGAACCCATCGCGCCGGCATTCTGGCCTGTAAAGCTGCCGCCGTCGCTGCTGACGGTGAACACCGACTTCTGGTCGCCCATCGGCGACTTGGTTACGCAATCATAGCTGCCATCGACTTGAGACATCTGGGCTCTCCTTACTGAAACTGATGTTAGTTATCGAGGGACACCGTTTCCACCGGCAGACCCAATCCGTCAAGCTGCGGTTTTACGACCGCGGCGTCACCAACAACAACATAAACGAGATCGTCGGTGCTGAGTGCCTTTCGGCCGGCCGCGTCGATTTCGGCTGCGGTCATCGCCTCGTACGTCGCAGGCAGCGTTTCGTAATAATTGTCGGGGCGGCCAAATTTCACGATCTGCCTGAGGCCCACAAGCACGTCGCCCGAGGTTTCGAAACTGCCAGGCAGTTCACGGACGTTCCCGTTGATCGTGCGCTCCAGCTCCTCCTTCGTCACGCCCTTGTCGCCAAGGAAGCTCTTGAGGTCGCTCTGCAGCTCCTTGATCGAATCGCCCGTGCGGTCGGCCTGCACCGGCGCCGAGGCAACCCAAGTCAAACGGTCCTGGTCGCCCGAGATCCGGCTGCGCACGCCGTACGACCAGCCCTTCGTCTCGCGCAAATTGGTGTTGAAGCGCGACAGGAAGTTACCGCCGAAAATATCATTCGCCGAGCGCAGAACTTCCAGCTCGTCGCCGCCCTTGGCGCTCAGCACCTTGCCTGCGAGAATCACCGACTGCGGCGATTTGGGGCGGTCGAACAGTAGGATGCGTGGCTTCGGTGCCGGGATCGCGATGTCGAAATTCTTGACCGGTTTCGCGGCAGCGGGCGCCTGCCATTGACCCAGGGTCGCGTCGAGCTGCTTCTTTACCTCGGCCAGCGTCGTGTCGCCGACGACGAAGATGCGTGCGTTGTCGGGGCGAATCCACGCCGCATGGAAATCTGCGAGCTGGCTCTGCGTCACCGCCTTCACCGACGCGGTATTGCCAAGGCCCGACGGCGGAATGCCATAGGGATGGTCGGCGCCATAGAGCACCGGCGTGAGCACGCGCGACGCGATCGCGCCGGGATTGTTAAGCTCCGCCTTCAATCGGTTGAGCTGCTGCGCGCGCACGCGCTCCAGTTCCTTGCCGTCGAACGCCGGGTTGCGGATATAGTCGGCAAGCAGGCCCAGCGAGGCACGAAGGTTCGGCTTAAGCGCAAACAGGCTGAACACCGTTTCGTCGGCATTGGCGGTGGCGTCAATCTGCGCACCGAGCCGCTCCTTCGCTTCGGCGAAGGCGATCGAATCGAGGCTCTTCGTCCCTTCGTCCATCAGGCTGAGCATCAGCGACTGGGTGCCGAGCGCATTGTGCGGATCGGCGGCATAGCCGGCGTCGAAGCTCACCGCGACATTGACCGTCGGCACCGTCGTGCGCCGCGCGAAAACGACCTCGACACCGTTTTTCAGCTTGGTGCGTTCAATCGCGGGGAAATCGAGCGCGGTGAGATCGGCGACCGCCGGAAGCTGCGAACGATCGGCGAAAGACAAAGCACCGCCGGTGTCGGGGCCGACATCGCCCAGCGCCTCGTTCCAGTAACGGTCGGGCTGGATCGGGGCACTGACCTTGCCGGTTGTCACCGCGCCGCCGCGGTTCTCGCCGCCCTCAGTGCGCTCGCCGGGGGTGTAGGTCAGCGAGAATGCAGGTCGCGACAGCCACTTCTGCGCAACAGCCTTCACCTGCTCGGGCGTGGCCTTCGCCATCCGGTCGAGCTCGACCTTGTAATAAGCGGGATTATTCGAATAAAGCGCGCCCTCGGCAAGTGTCACTGCCTTCCCGCCAAAGCCCCCGACCGATTCGAGGCCGGCGATCGTCCCGGCCAGATAGCTGGCGGCGGTCCGTTGCAACTCGTCGGCCGTCGGGCCGCTGGCGAGGAAGCTTGCGATTTCCTCGTCGAGCCGCTTCGCGACGAGTTGGGCTTCGACACCCGGCTTCACATCGGCTTGCACCAGCAGGATACCCGCATCCTCGAACGGTTGTGCAACCGCCGAAACGCTCACCGCGACCGGATCCTTGCGCACCAGCGCATTGTCGAGACGCGAAGACGACAGGCCGCCGAGTACGCTCATTGCCATCTGAAGCGGCACCGCTTCTGGATCGTTGAGCCCGGGGATCGCCCACATGCGATAGATGCGCGTCGTCGGGACGAGGTCCTTGACCTCTTTCGCCAGCAGCGCAGGCAGCATCGGAACCGACGTTTTGGGCGCCGCGATCTCGGGACCGCGCGGGATGTCGCCAAACCACTCCTGCACCTTGGCTTTGGCGGTCGCGACATCAACGTCGCCTGCCAGCACCAACACGGCATTGTTCGGGCCGTAATTGTCGGTGAACCACTTCTTCACGTCGCCGAGGCTGGCCGAATTCAGGTCGCCCATCGAACCGATCGTGCTGTGATGATAGGGATGCCCGGTCGGGAAAAGATTTTCGAAAATCTCGTACCGCAGCAGGCCATAGGGATTGTTGTCGCCCTGCCGCTTTTCATTCTGGACCACGCCCCGCTGGTTATCCAGCTTTTCCTGCGTCACCGCGCCGAGCAGATGCCCCATGCGGTCGCTTTCGAGGAAAAGCGCGCGGTCGAGCGCGCCGGTCGGCACGGTTTCGAAATAATTGGTGCGGTCGACGTTGGTCGTCCCGTTGCTGTCGGTCGCGCCGACCTGTTGCAGCGGTTCAAAGAAATCGCCGGGCGAATTTTCGGACCCGTTGAAC
This sequence comes from Sphingopyxis sp., assembly GCA_051861185.1. Classification (GTDB taxonomy): domain Bacteria; phylum Pseudomonadota; class Alphaproteobacteria; order Sphingomonadales; family Sphingomonadaceae; genus Sphingopyxis. The sequence continues at coordinate 5,598 of JBIMKQ010000016.1, read as the reverse complement.
ATCAGATGCTCGAACAGATGGGCAAAGCCCGTCTTGCCCTTGGGCTCATGCTTCGAACCGACGCGGTACCAGACCGACACCGCGACGACAGGGGCCTTGCGATCTTCGTGCACAATGACACGCAGCCCGTTGTCGAGGGTGAAGGCTTCGTAGGGAATATCGACCGCTTTCACCAGGTCAGCGATCGGGGCGGCGGCGGCTTTCGCCTTGGCGAACGCAGGGCCCGCAGCGACGAGCGACGTGGTGACTGCCAAGGCGAGTGCGAAACGATGGAAACGGGGCATGAAAATCCTCTTATACGGGCACAGGCCTCTTATGCCTGCTTGCGACCGGGTGCCGGAGGGCACTGTATCAACGGTTTAGGACAGCGCTTTCGGGCTTTCAAGGCCGATAGAATCGCGCTCCGCTTGCCTTCAACGCCGCCGGATCGAACAGGACGGGCTTGAGCTTGTGGGCGACGAAAAGCGGAGCCTGATCATTATAGTGCGGGCTTGCGGGCCGCGTCGTCGCCGACCCGAACGGCTGGATCGATTCCGACCGCACGCGCCCGTCCTTGTCCCACGTCACGAACATGATGAAGCTGTCGCCATGCCGGACCTTCAACCGTCCGTCCGGTTCGGCATCCCATAAAGTCGAGGCACGCACCGTATCGTTACCGCCGTCGAGCGGCAGGTCGACGCGGCTCGCTCCTTCGCCGTGGCGCAGCCGCAGCACGGTGCCCAGCTTGGGATCGAGCCCGCCGAAATGATCCTGCAAATGCGCAACCGTCTCTTTCAGCACGGTGCGCGGGTCGGGCGCCGCGCGGCGCTGGTAATGGCTGCCGTTCGCCGGGCGAAGCACCATCAGCGCGAGCGCATCGCCCTTCCCCTTGCCGTCAAGGTTCCAATCCCAGCGGCGGAGCAAATTCTGCGCTTCGCGGAGCGCGGGATCATCCTTCGTGTCAAGCGCGAGCAGCCGGTTCATCCATGCCGCTGCATAGCCCGACTTCGCATAGGCGGTGTCATATTTGATCGCTTTCAACCGCGCTTCGTCGATCTGCCCCGGCGCCTCGAACAACGTGATCAGCCGCGTCGCGCGATTGGTCATATCGTCCTCGACCCCGAGCAACGGCGAGAAAGCCGCCGCATCGAGCTCGTCGCCCGGCCCCGCTGCGACCCACGGCGTGTTGTTCGCGTTCATCACATAGCCCGAGCGCGGATTGACCAAAGTCGGCACGCGGTCGAATGGCAATGTCTTGGTCCACAGATCAGCGGACGTGTCGCCGGGCAACACGCCGCGCCAGTTGAACCCCGCCTGCCGGTCGGGGAACATCGCGTTGTAGAAAAGTCCGATATTGCCCTTCGCATCGGCATAGATGAAATTGGTCGCGGGCACGCCCTGCCCCGCCATCGCCGCGCGCCACTCGGCAAAGTTCTTCGCCTTGTTCAGCCGGTAATATTGGGTGACCATATTCGCCTGATCGATCCCCGCATAGCGGATCGCGAACGCGCCCTTTTCATTCTTCACCGCCGGCCCGTGGACCGAGCGATAGATGGTGCGCGGCACCGGCAGCACGAACGGCCCGAACTTGACCTTCAGCCACACGCGCTTTTCCTCGAGCGGCCGCCACGCTCCGTCGAAGCGATATTTCTTGCCGCTGTCGTTGAGAACCAGCTTGTAGACGTCGATCAGATCGGGCCGGTTCACCGTGTTGGTCCAGCCGAGATATTTATTGTGGCCAAGGAAAGGGTAAGGCGAGCCGGGGAAGTTCGCGCCCGCGAAATCCCACCCTTCTTCCGAATGGACAACCAGTTCGTACCAGGCGACACCTCCGGTCCATGGCTGGTGCGAATTCGACACGAGGCGCGTCGCGCCGTCGGTCGAGCGCGCGGGGGCGACCGCCATGCCGTTCGACCCATTGTCGGCGGGATCGGTGCCGACCGGGGTCAGTTCGCGCGGGACCAGCTTACCCGTCGCATCAAGCGCGGGGCCGCCCTCACGGCCGATCGGCTTGTCCTCGACCAGCGATCCCAGCACCGAATCGAGCCCGAAGAAAAAGGGCGAACGCAGCACGAAGCCAGCGACGACATCCTCGCCGGTCACCGGGAACAGGCCCGTCAGCCGCACCTCGCCGGGATGCTTGTCGGCATAATGGTTGAGCCCCGCAGCGTAGGCTGTGAACAGCTTTTGCACGTCGGCGGGCAAGCGCGGCCAGTCGCGCGCGGTCGTCGTGCGGATGTCGAGCAGCGCCGCCGCATAATCGACCTTCGCGCCATCCTGACCCAGCATTGCCCCGGCGCGCCCGCGCGTCATCGCAAGCACCTCCTGTAGTGTCGAAAAATCATCTTCGGCATGCGCATAGGCGACGCCATAGGCGACGTCGGCATCGGTCTTTCCGAAGATATGCGGCACACCGAACTTGTCGCGCGCGATACGGACGTCGGTGGGCTTGAAGGCAGGCGCTGCGGGCGCCTCAGCTGTGAGCGGCTCCCAGAGCGCGAGCGAGGCGGCGGTGACCACCAGAAACAGCAGGAAACCCAGCAAAATCCGTCGCAACATCTCTGGTCCTCTTCGGTGCGTCGCCCGCAAGGTTATGTGGCGGCCATGTCGTCCGATGGCAAGCGACTGTCGTTCGTCGAGGCGGATTTGCGGAGAGGCGGTACGCGGCTATGCAAGGCACAGGTCATTGAACAACGGGGAATATCGAACCATGCGCATGAAAAGCCTGCTCCTTTCCGCTTGCCTGTCGCTCACCCTCGCACCTGCGGCGGTCGCGCAGAATATCGCGGGATCTGGCGTCGCGCCCGCAACCGCCGCGAACAGCACTGAGCGGGCGATCGGATTTGCGGCCAACGCCCCGGCGGGTGCCGCGCTCGTCATTGTGATGACCGATGCCAATTTACCGCCGCTCGAAGGTATCGCACTGAGCGCCGCCGAGCATCAGGCCGTGACCGCGGCCATCGCGGCGGCCAGCTTCGATGGCAAGGCCGGCGCGACGCTGTCGCTGCGCGGAATCGGCGCGCATCCGCGAATCTTGCTGGTCGGCGCGGGCGACACCCCCTCGTCGCTCGCGCTCGCCGAAGCGGGCGGCAAGGCAGCGCAGGACCTGAAAAGCGAAGCCCAGCCAGTGACGATCGGCGGCGCGTTCGGTGACACCTCGGCCGCCGATGTCGCTTATGGCTTCGCGCTCGGCCAGTACCGGTTCGACCGCTACAAGACGGTCGACAAAAAGGCCCCGCCGACGGGCGCGGTGACGCTCGTCAGCGCGAACGCCTCCGCGGCGGCAGCCGCCTTCGCTACACGTTGGAAGCCGCTGGCCGAAGGCGTGCGCCTGTCGCGCGACCTTGCCAACGAGCCTGCGAACGTCATCTATCCTGAGAGCTTCGTCGCGCGCGTGCGCGATGCCTTTGCCGGCATCCCGGGCGTCAGCATCGAGGTGCTCGACGAGGCCGCGATGCGCAAGCTCGGCATGGGCACGCTCGTCGGCGTCGGCCAGGGCAGCCCGCGCGGTTCGCGGTTGCTCGCGGTGCGCTATCGCGGCGCGGACGCTCCCGCCGCGCCGATCGCCTTTATCGGAAAGGGCATCACCTTCGATTCGGGCGGCATCTCGCTGAAACCCGGCGCAGGCATGTGGGATATGAAGGGCGACATGTCCGGCGCCGCCTCGGTGGTCGGTACCGCGCTGTCGCTCGCCAAATCGAAGGCGCCGGTCCACATCGTCGCAGTCGCAGCGCTTGCCGAGAATATGCCCGACGGCAACGCCCAGCGCCCCGGCGACGTCACCCGCACCATGTCGGGCAAGACGATCGAGATGCTCAATTCTGACGCCGAAGGCCGCCTCGTACTCGCCGACGCCAATGAATATATCGCGCAGACGTACAAGCCGCGCGCGATCGTCAATATCGCGACGCTAACCGGGGCGATCGTTAGCGCGCTCGACGACCAATATGCGGGGCTGTTCGCGCGCGACGAAAAGCTAGCCGCCGCCCTGATTGCCGCCGGAACCGCGAGCGGCGAGGAACTGTGGCGGATGCCGCTGCACAAGAACTACGCCGAAAAGCTCAAGTCCGACATCGCCGACATTCGCAACATCGCACCGAGCCAGGGGCCGGGCGCGAGCCTCGGCGCGCATGTCATCGGCTTCTTCGTCGACGAGGCAACGCCTTGGGCCCATCTCGACATTGCCGGGGTCAATCAGGCCGACAAGGCGACGTCGCTCGTTCCCAAGGGAATGAGCGGCTTTGGCGTGCGGTTGCTCGACCAATTGGCCCGGTCCGGCGACTAGGCTTTGCGGAACCTCGGAAGGCCCCTTGTGTTGCACAATGGCAACACTATCTTGCTCGGTGAGAAAGGGGCTTTCTGAATGAACCTCGAGAAATTTACCGACCGCGCCAAGGGCTTCCTGCAGGCGGCGCAAACAATCGCGATCCGCATGAACCATCAGCGGATCAGCCCCGAGCATGTCGCCAAGGCGCTGCTCGAAGATAATGAAGGCATGGCCGCTGGCCTGATCGCAAAGAGCGGCGGCGACGCCCCGCGCGCGGTTGCCGGTATCGACGCTTTGCTCGCCAAGGTTCCTGCCGTGTCGGGATCGGGCGCGCAGGCGACGCCGGGTCTCGACAATGACGCCGTGCGCCTGCTCGATCAGGCGGAACAAGTGGCGACCAAGGCCGGTGACGGTTATGTCACCGTCGAACGCCTCCTGCTCGCGATGGTCCTTTCGACCACGACACCCGTCGGCAAGGCGTTCGCCGATGCCGGGGTCAAGGCCGACGCACTCAACACCGCGATCAACGATCTGCGTGGCGGACGTACCGCCGATACCGCCAGCTCCGAAGACCGCTACGAAGCGCTCAAGAAATTCGCCCGCGACCTCACCGAGGTTGCGCGCGAGGGTAAGCTTGATCCGGTGATCGGCCGCGACGAAGAAATCCGCCGCACCATCCAGATCCTCGCGCGCCGGACCAAGAACAACCCCGTGCTGATCGGCGAACCCGGTGTCGGCAAGACCGCGATCGCCGAAGGCCTCGCGTTGCGCATCGTCAATGGCGACGTCCCCGACAGCCTGAAAGATCGCCGTCTTCTGTCGCTCGACATGGGGTCGCTGATCGCGGGCGCCAAATATCGCGGCGAGTTCGAAGAGCGCCTCAAGGGCGTGCTCGACGATGTGAAGGCTGCCGAGGGCGAGATCATCCTGTTCATCGACGAGATGCATACGCTTGTCGGGGCAGGGAAAGGCGAAGGCGCGATGGACGCCTCGAACCTGCTCAAGCCCGCGCTCGCGCGCGGCGAGCTCCATTGCATCGGCGCAACGACGCTCGACGAATATCGCAAGCATGTCGAGAAGGACCCCGCACTCCAGCGGCGTTTCCAGCCGGTGTTCGTCGGCGAACCGACGGTCGAGGATTCGATCTCGATCCTGCGCGGACTCAAGGAAAAATATGAGCTCCACCACGGGGTGCGCATCACCGACGCGGCGATCGTAGCCGCCGCCACTTTGTCGAACCGCTACATCTCCGACCGCTTCCTGCCCGACAAGGCGATCGACCTGATGGACGAGGCCGCGAGCCGCATCCGCATGGAGGTCGAATCGAAGCCCGAGGAAATCGAGACGCTCGA
>JBIMKQ010000015.1:0-110892 GCA_051861185.1 Sphingopyxis sp. | reverse complement strand
CGATCAACCTTGCGCCATCGTGAAAGGGGGTCCCTTTTGCGCGCCGATAGGGGGTCCCGTTTGCACGCCGATTGACAAGCTTTGGCTGCGCCTGATCGACCAATATAATCCCCAAGGCGTGGTCGATGATTATCTCGCGATGCATGCCTTCATCATCGAAATCCTGGATCATCTCACGCCTGCCAACCGCAACACCCTCGGTTTTATTATGGGGGAATCGCAGCCAGGCTGGGACAATAAGCGCAAAATTTACGGTATTCTCTTCCCCGAGGTGGTCTCTACTTCGGTATTCGGCGAACTCCGCTATGATTGGCAACTGCGGGCAGGCTAGTGGCTTTTAGGACGCTAAGATGGTTCGGGAATTTCCGCCGGCCGGGACATATGCGCACGCCGTGCAAGGTTTGTGGCAAACCCAAAAGCCATCACGCAACGTAGACGTGGCGTAATTGTTCGACGTGAACGCCTCCAAGGCCCGTGAAGGATGCGCCAGTGATGATCAGCTGGGCGCCTGCATATTCGCTTTGCGCGAGTAGGTCGACGAAGGGCTGAACAATGAAGTTTTCCTTGTCTTCGACCGCCTCACCAAGAAACTCACCGGGAAGGTCGATGATTGCGAGACCAGGGTAATGACATCCCGACTTCGCGGAAAGCGTCAAAAGCCCGTAATGATACGCCATTAGGTAATAAAGTGAGTCTGTTCCGCCAAGGGCACTTGACCAACGCTTGCTTCCGACACGGAAACTGGCGCTTCGACGGGTTAGATCCACCCGAACAGGATTGTGACGCCATGTTTTCGGCTGCAGCCTGTTTAACGCATCGAGGTAGGCATTCATTCCGTCTTCGAGCGCGCTCGACGCCGCATCAAAATCAACGGTCTGCCCAGATCGATCGACGCTTTCCTGAAGCGGCACAATCCGCTTTTCGAGCGCAGCGATCTGCTCGGTAAGGTTGGTTTCGAGTTGAAGTGCCGCCGCCACGCGGTCGAGCTGACGTTCGCGTTCGCTGGCTTGCCCGAGCGCCACATCGATATCGCTAATCGCTGACTGTGCCAGCGCACCTACGGCGGCGCGCGCAGGTATCAGCATGTTCTCGATTTCGCGAATCCGACCGTTGCGAGAGGCAATTTCGCGGTCAGTTGCCTCGAGATCGAGAGCGATCGCGGCGGAGAGCTCGACCGCCTCGCGCCGCTCCCCTTCAATACGTTCTTTCTCGAAGCGCAAGCGTACCGCTCCGAGTCCGGCTATATTCGGTGTCGAGGGCAAGTGTTGATGACACAGAAAGCAATCGTTGCGGGATTGCGAAAGGTGAGCGACACTCTGGTCGCACGCCGGACAATTGGTGATCTTCAAATCGGCAAAAACCGAACCGGCGTCCTCGGCTCGCGTGAGCCGCTCGATTTCTTCTGACAAATCCGCGTGATACGTCCCGATATCCTGCGCCCGTTCAGCAAGTGAAGCCTTTTTTCGGGCGAGTTCCTCTACTCCAACGGCAAGACGCGATCTTTCCTCTCCCAATACCGCCACCCGACTTTGCTGCTCGGAAGTGAGAGCTTGTTCCTGAGCGCGGTTGAGAAGATCGATGCGGTGCGCGCGAAGCTCGTCGACGTGGACCTGCAGGCTCGCCTTCGCTGCCGCCACCGTTGCATCATTTGCATCGACTGTCAGGTCCTCGCTGCTCACAAGATCGCGGGCGAGTTCACCCAGCGTGAGGCCATATTGGTCGCGTCTTGCCCGAAGCCGCTCGGCATCGAGCTTCAGCGTTACCAGTTCGCCAAGTTCGTCGGTGTAAACATGTTCGGCCAAGCCCAGAAATTGCAATAGGCTTGCGTGGAATTCAGCATCGGTCTGTTGGTCAACGAGGCTGCCCCAGAAGCGCTGTTGCCGGTAGATGTGGCGTAGAAGTGTGCGAAAGCTGAGTTCCGGCCACGTCTGGCCGGAAAGCGGATTGCCCCGAGGATAATGGAGGAGTGGTATCTCCAGTTTTTCAAGCAACCACTGCTGAAACTCCTTGGGATTGAGGCCTTTGTCATCGACAAAAATCTTTGTTTTCGCACCAGGCTCGCGCCATCGCCGCTCGACGCGAAATCGCTCCTCTCCAACAATGATGTCGACCGCGGCACTCTCATATTTGTCTGCGAGGCTCGTCTCGTCTGCCTCGCCGTAGGGGTTGTCGCCCGCATCGCCGAGGAGGAAATCGAGCGTTTGCAGCCATTTGGTTTTGCCGGTGTTCGGAGGTCCGAGCAGAAGGGTCACGCCGGCATCGAAAGTGAGAACCTCTAAGCGCCCATCAACCTGGCGCCGCTCGAGTCTTGCGATCGATAGGAGGGGCTGGCTCATGTGTGAATGACTCCACCCATTTCCCGCCGTCCAACCTCCTCGTCGAATAGGCGGTAAATGAGGTCCTTGAGATATGTACCGGACTTCCGTCCAAACACGGATTTCACTTCACGAAGGCGTGCAACTAAAGGCTCAAACGATGGTTTCGCCGCAAGGAGCTTTGCCTTCGACTTCCCAAGCGACGTCAGTCCAAGGCGGTATGATCTGCCTTCTTTGCTAACAGTAATGAGTTCTCGAGCCTCAAGATGCGCTAGGACATGATAGTAGCGCTTGTCCCATGGGCCATAATGGTGACGCACCATCGAGGCCTCAACGGCGCCTGCCGGGGGTTGAACCGCTTTCAAGTTCGGAGCGGCGGCTGGTTCCGAACTCGCTGGCAGGCTGGCGCGAGCAACTGCAAAAAAGTCGGGATAGCGAGTGAAAAAGTCGAGTTTCGCCATTTTAGTCAATCCGTCGATTCTCCCGGCCGTTCCACAAATCTCCATAAGAAGCAGCAGCCGCGCTGCATGAAATTCAAGGATGTTGTCGGCTGCGAGCGGAAGGCTTGCAGGTTGCATACCGAGACTGTCGATGGATTTCATGCTGGTGGCTCGAACCGGAGAAGGCAGCGATCAGTGATGTCGTAAAGGCAACCCTTCAAAAAAGCGGAGACGTCATCGTTCGGTATCTCTGCGTTGATTTGATCCATTCGCTCGATACATTGGTGATGAAACTGCTTTCCGTTCAAAGGAAGGGCGCCGCCGACCTGCTTGGCACGAAGCGACATCGCCTCGGATTTGACGCGTTCCTGTAACTGCTGGATGCGATCCGGTTCCATGTAGCGCGTCGTCCGAACATTTGCGGCGTAGTCTCGACGCAGCTCTATCGCGAGATCGACCAACTCGGACGGCAAGGATGCCTCTTTCATCTTGATCGCCAATACTTCTGCCGCAGAGCCGGTGATTGCGGCCGAAGCCTCGGAGAGCCGCTGGGCCCACCATTGCCGGATTTGTGCCTGCACGACTATCTTCTTGGTCCTGTCAGGAATCCATTTCGCGTCTCCCGCAGCCTTCGCCAGCGCGCGGAGCTCATCGAGCAGAACCTCGATTTTCTCGGGAAGGAGAATAACTTCAGCGATGCTGGAAAGTTTGAAGAGACGGAGCATATTTTCATGCCGGGCCGACGTAAGATCATTCGCTACCTCCCAGTAGCAATTGTCGAGCCAATATTGCGCGTCATTCCCCTTTGGCGATGTCGCCCCCGGGCAACGGTCGTCGACTTCCGCTTTGATGGCCGAAATCTTGCCTTGGACCATCGCCCGGCCCGCTGATCCGCAGGGGTAGGTGAGCGCTTCCAGCGCATCCGAAACTGGTCTGAGGGTCACCAGGCGGAACCGCCCTCTCTCCTTGTGCCCATCGCGCGCTAGCGATTTTTCGAAGATCGAAGGGTTGATTTTGACTGTCGCCTCATTCCCAGCAGATAAGTCGCTGTTCTGGTCCGCGTTGGCCTTTGACTTCGCTCCAAAGAGATTAGTGATCGACCAGAGCTGGTTGTGGGCGTCACCCTTCACTTGGACATACTCGGCTTCTTCGGAGTCGGGCGCCGTCCAAATGAGCACGATATCGTCATGCGTCTCGCAGTGGACGCGCCGCAACCGATTATCCTCAATCATAGCGATCAGGAAACCGACGGCAATTTCATCTTGGTAATTAAACCCTTGGCGAGCGACGGGGCCGCCTTGCTCCGCTGGAGGCGCGTCGGCAATCGAAGGCCATTCGAACGCGGGCTCTGCACTGCTTTCAGCGTCACTCATCGCTGAGCCCCGTGATCATCTCGAGGAATAAAGGCTAATGATGCGACTATGATCGTCCCCCAAATCGCTCAGCGACTATTTCTTCTGGCGAAGGGACAGGATGAGGCGTGGTTTTGCAATGATTTATTGCTCCTACTTGAGCACGTTCGCGCTCCAGTGCCGCCGAGGGACAGAATGATACCGAGTAGTAAAGGGTGCTTCCAAGGTTTCTTAAGAGCTAATCTTCACTAGCACTGAAATAGGCGCGCAGGCGATGCGCGGTGTCCGGCCGTAGCCGCACGAAGCTGCGCCGGGCATCCATCAGATCGGGCGTCCGGTCGACGAGGCGCGCGTCGCACAGCTTCTGGACGAGGCGGAGGGCGCTGCTCATCGGAATAGTCGAGGTTACGCAAAGGTCGCTGGTCGACAACGGCTTGCCCTCTCCCTCATGAATGAAGAGGTCGATAAGCATCTCCCAAGCGGGTTCGCCAAATAATTCCTCCGCCCCGATGAGCTGGCGGCGCAGCAGTCGGCGGCGAAGCGTCGCTCGCGCGTTCTCCAGCGCGGCGCCGTTACCCCCATCTGTCTCCTGCCTCGGCGACTTGAGCGTGACGCGGGCTGTTCGCGATCGCTGGCGGGCGATCTGGTCGCGGCTGGTAATGTGGCGGGTGTGGCATGCACCGACGACAATATGGTCGACGAGATTGATGTCGAGCGAACGCGCAACCGCGTCGATGTGCTGCGTCGCTTGCTCGTCCTCCTTGCTCGGGGTCGGATCGCCGCTCGGATGATTGTGGATGAGGATGATGCCCGCGGCGTTGAGCTCCAGCGCGCGGCGGAAGATCGTGCGCGGGTAAACGGCCAAGTGGGCCAGCGTTCCATCTTGGAGGCATTCGTCGGCGATCAGCCGATGGCGTGCGTCGAGGAAAAGGATCCGAAGTCTCTCATCCTTGAGCGATCCCATCGATGCAATGAGATATCGGCGCAGGTTGGGGTCTAGCGGATCGATCGCCCCCGCTTCCAGTTCACCCCGCATCGCTTCGAGGAACATATTATGCGCTCGGATCAACAGGAGCGCCGAGTTCGAATTTGCCCCGAGAACCCGGGCAAGCGCTTCGGGCGGCTGCGACCAGATATTGCCGAGACTGCGAAACTCGGCCAGCAGCGCGGACGCTATCGCTTCGCTGCCGTCGGGGTCGATCGCCGAGATAAAGGCACCCAGGACGGATCGCTGCCGTTCCGTTTTAGCCGTCGTTGATGCCGCCAGGTTGCCACGACGAGGAGCGGCGCCAGAGGCCAGGAGCCGGCAACCTGCATCGTCAGATAGGCTGCCGAGTGCAGGTCCATCTCGATCGCGCGTGTCGAATGCGCGATGAGGGGCAGGAATTGCAGTGCCGCCGCGATCATTGGCCAGAAGCGATGCGCCATCAGCGCGATGGCCAGCGTCGCTGCCGCCGCGGCGAGATCGATCAGCAGGTGCCCGGTGTCCACTGCGAGATATTGCACTGGAACGAACAGGTGCAGCGCTTGGTCTGTCAGAAGCATGGCGAGAAGCACGCCCGCCATCGCCCGTTCGGGTCCCCCGCCTTTGCGCATCGCATAGGCAAGGGCCACCAGCAGGATTGTCACGAAGAAAGCGATCCGCAGCATCGTGATCACAGACCATGCCGATGGCTCCTGGTCAATCTCGTCAAAGAGCAGCGGCAAGTGCCGCAGAATTGGGCGCAATCTCCGGGCACTCATGGAGATCGAGCCCCGCCGTCTCGCGGCCGATTTCGGCAAGCTCCCCATGAACGCGCAATATGTCGCCACTGACGCCGACGAGGGCCACTTGCGCCTTGGCCAGCCGCTGGATCGTCGCATGACCTCTGGCAGCAGGGACGCCAATCGTATCACGGCGCGCCGTGACCACGGTCGCCATCAGCGACGACACGGCGATCAAAGCGTCGTCGATCTGGGTTTCGGCGGCGGGCACCGCCTTCTGGAGTCGCGCTGCATTCAGGTTGATCGGCTGGGTCATAACTTCTCCTTTCCGAAGACGCGATGCGTCTCGGTTCAATGAACACGAAGGGTGAAGGGATTAGCTGGAGAGCAGCCGCGTCAGCGTCTGCCCGATGGCGAGACCTGCAAGGATGATGAGAAGCAGGAACAGCAATATCGCTGCCACAATCGCCATCCTCTTTGTTGCTTTGTAATCGCGCCTCCAGCTAATTCCGAACGGCGGGCTGCTGCCCGATCGTTCGGCGTCGGTCCCGAGGCTGGCTAGCAGTCCCGGGTCGTCGGCCGAACGCCCGTCTGGAAAGTTGGATGGCACCAGCCGGGGCGGTTGGGGAAGTATGATCGGATCACATAGTATCCGATCATAGGTCTGTTTGAGGCGCGCGTAGATGATAGCGGTCTCGTCGCGGCCCGAGGCTCCCAGGATATCGCGCGCCGCGGTCAGCCTGAGATCGACGGCCTGCTTGGAAATGTCGAGACGCCGCGCGATCTGCTTCGATGTTTGCCGCTCGAGCAGCAAATCGAGACAAGCGCGCTGCTTGTCGGTCAGGCGCGCCCAGCGCGCCGCCTCGTCAGATGGGTGCGACCCCGAATCAGTCATAGTTACACTGTTGTCAAAATCGCGTGCAGCACAAGCTTCCCGCTCCACTTCGCGTTTGCTTTGCCCATGTTACCTGCACGGCGCCTACGCCGCTCCCTGTCTTTCTATCCCATTGTACGACGACACGAAAAGCTTGTTGAACTCCCGACTTTTCTGCGTCTCTTACTCGTCCCCATCGAGCCGGGCATGTCCGCCCGGCCCTGAAAACGGGGTCCCCGATGGGCACAGAACCGAACCGGCTGGAGGCACGTCATCGTAGCGCGCGCATGCTGCGCACGGCGCTCGGCGATGCGATCGCCGAATGGCTCGCCGATCCCCAGATCATCGAGATCATGCTCAATCCCGACGGCCGGCTGTGGGTCGATCGGCTGGGCGAGGGCATCGCCGACAGCGGCCGGACGCTGACCCCTGCGGACGGCGAGCGCATCATCCGGCTCGTCGCCCATCATGTCGGCGCCGAAGTCCACGCCGCCGCCCCGCGCGTCTCGGCCGAACTGCCCGAGGGCGGAGAGCGCTTCGAGGGCCTGCTGCCGCCGGTCGTGACGGCGCCGACCTTCGCCATCCGCAAACCCGCGATCGCGGTCTTCTCGCTCGACGATTATTTCGCGGCCGGCATCATGCTTGCCGGCGAGGCGGAGCTTCTGCGCGCCGCTGTCCGCGACCGCCTCAATATCCTTGTCGCGGGCGGCACCGGGACCGGCAAGACGACGCTCACCAACGCGCTGCTCGCCGAGATCGCCGGGAGCAGCGATCGCATCGTCCTGATCGAGGACACGCGCGAACTGCAATGCGCGGCCCCCAATCTCGTCGCGATGCGCACCAAGGACGGGGTCGCTTCGCTCTCCGATCTTGTTCGTTCGTCCCTGCGGCTGCGACCCGACCGCATCCCGATCGGCGAAGTGCGCGGCGCCGAGGCGCTCGATCTCCTCAAGGCCTGGGGCACCGGTCATCCGGGCGGCGTCGGCACGATCCACGCGGGCAGCGCGCTCGGCGCGCTCCGCCGCATGGAGCAGCTGATTCAGGAGGCCGTGGTCACCGTCCCGCGCGCCCTGCTCGCCGAGACGATCGATCTCGTGGCCGTGCTCGTCCGCGACGGCACCGGCCGCCGCCTGTCCGAACTGACGCGCGTCGACGGGCTCGATCCGGCGACCGGCGAATATCGCCTCATTCCCTCTGTTCCCGCAGGAGACCTCACATGAAACTTGCCCGTCCCGATCGCGCGATGTTGGGCGCTGCCGCCTTCGCCATCGCCTTCGCCCTCTCGGCGCCGGCCCACGCCGGCGGCTCGTCGATGCCCTGGGAGGCACCGCTCCAGTCGATCCTCGAGAGCATCGAAGGCCCCGTCGCCAAGATCGTCGCGGTGATCATCATCATCGTCACCGGGCTCAGCCTTGCTTTCGGCGACACGTCGGGCGGCTTTCGCCGCCTCGTGCAGATCGTGTTCGGCCTGTCGATCGCCTTCGCGGCGTCGAGCTTCTTCCTGTCCTTCTTCTCCTTCGGCGGCGGGGCGCTGGTCTGATGGGCCGGGACGGCGAGGTGCCGGGTTTCTTCGCGCCGGTGCATCGGGCGCTGGCCGAACCGATCCTGCTCGGCGGCGCGCCGCGCAGCCTCGCGATCGTCAACGGCACGCTCGCCGGCGCGATCGGCCTGGGCCTTCGGCTCTGGCTCGCCGGCCTCGCCATCTGGGCGATCGGGCACGCCCTCTCGGTCTGGGCCGCGCGCCACGACCCGCAGTTCGTCGACGTCGCCCGGCGTCACCTCAAATATCCCGTCTGGATGCAGCCATGATGAACCTCTCCGAATATCGCACCAAATCCTCGTGCCTCGCCGACTTCCTGCCCTGGGTTGCGCTCGTCGCCGAGGGGGTCGTCCTCAACAAGGACGGCTCGTTCCAGCGCACCGCGCGTTTCCGCGGACCCGATCTCGACAGCGCCACGCCCGCCGAGCTCGTCGCGGTGACCGCGCGGCTCAACAGCACGCTGCGGCGGCTGGGTTCGGGATGGGCGGTGTTCGTCGAGGCGCAGCGCGTGCCCGCGCTGACCTATCCCGTGTCGGATTTCCCCGATGTGGTGTCCGAACTGGTGGATGTGGAACGCCGCGAGCAATTCCGCGAGGAAGGCGCGCATTTCGAGAGCTTCTATTATCTCACCCTCTTGTGGATGCCGCCCGCCGAGGAGGCCGCGCGCGCCGAGGCCTGGCTCTACGAGGGCCGCTCGAAGACCGGCATCGACCCGAAGGAATTGCTGAAAAGCTTCATCGACCGCACCGGGCGCATGCTTCATCTCATTGAAGGTTTCATGCCCGAGGCCGAGTGGCTGGGTGACGGCGAGACGCTGACCTATCTCCACAGCTGCATCTCGACCAAGGTCCAGCGCGTCCGCGTCCCCGAGACGCCGGCCTACCTCGACGCACTGCTCGCCGATGAGGCGCTCGTCGGCGGCCTCGAACCGCGGCTCGGCAACCATCATCTGCGCACCCTCACCATCACCGGCTTCCCGAGCGTCACCTTTCCCGGCCTGCTCGACGAGCTGAACCGCCAGGCGTTCGCCTATCGCTGGTCGTCGCGCGCGATCATGCTCGACAAGACCGACGCGACCAAGCTGCTGACCAAGATCCGGCGCCAATGGTTCGCCAAGCGCAAGTCGATTGCCGCGATCCTCAAGGAAGTGATGACCAACGAGGCGTCGGTCCTGATGGACAGCGATGCCTCGAACAAGGCGGCCGATGCCGACATGGCGCTCCAGGAGCTTGGCGCCGACGAGGCGGGCATCGCTTATGTCACCGCGACGATCACCGTCTGGGACCGCGATCCCGCGCTCGCGGCCGAGAAGCTCAGGCTCGTCGAGAAGATCGTCCAGAGCCGCGACTTCACCTGCACGGTCGAAGGCGTCAACGCGCTCGAAGCCTGGTTCGGGAGTCTACCCGGCCATGTCTATGCCAATGTCCGCCAGCCCCCGGTCTCCACCCTCAATCTCGCCCACCTCATTCCCTTATCAGCGGTGTGGGCGGGGGCGGAACGGGACGAGCATTTCGGTGCAGCCCCCTTGCTTTACGGCAAGACCGAAGGCTCGACCCCGTTCCGCCTCACTCTTCATGTCGGCGACGTCGGCCATATGCTGGTCGTCGGGCCGACCGGCGCCGGCAAGTCGGTGCTGCTCGCGCTGATGGCGCTCCAGTTCCGCCGCTACGAAGCCAGCCAGATTTTCGCCTTCGATTATGGCGGCTCGATCCGCGCCGCGGCGATCGCGATGGGCGGCGACTGGCAGGATCTCGGCGGCGCGCTGCACGATGCCGGCAGCGCGGGATCGGTCGCCCTCCAGCCGCTCGCACGCATCGACGAAGCGGCCGAGCGCGCCTGGGCGGCCGAATGGCTCGCCGCCTTGCTCGCGGGCGAAGGGGTGAATGTTGATCCCGCCGCCAAGGAGCATATCTGGTCCGCGCTGAATTCGCTCGCAACCGCGCCGGTCGCCGAGCGCACGCTGACCGGCCTCGCCGTGCTTCTCCAGTCGCAGGAATTGAAGCTCGCGCTCGCGCCCTATCTGGTCGGTGGTCCCTGGGGCCGGCTGCTCGACGCCGAGGCCGAGCATCTTGGGACGGCGCGCGTGCAGGCGCTCGAAACCGAAGGGCTGGTCGGCGCATCCTCCGCGCCGTCGGTTCTCGCCTATCTCTTCCACCGGATCGAAGGCCGGCTCGACGGCTCGCCGACGCTGATCATCATCGACGAAGGCTGGCTCGTCCTCGACAGCCCCGCCTTCGCGGCGCAGCTGCGCGAATGGCTGAAGACCCTCCGCAAGAAGAATGCGAGCGTGATCTTCGCGACGCAGAGCCTCGCCGACATCGAAGGCTCGCGCATCGCGCCGGCGATCGTCGAAAGCTGCCCGACACGCATTTTCCTGCCCAACGAGCGCGCCGCCGAACCGCAGATCGCGCGCATCTACGAACGCTTCGGGCTCAACGATCGCCAGATCGAGATATTGAGCCGGGCGACCCCGAAGCGCGACTATTATTGCCAGTCGCGGCGCGGCAATCGGCTGTTCGAACTAGGCCTTGGCGATGTCGCTCTCGCCTTTACCGCCGCCTCCTCGAAAACCGACCAGATCAAGATCGGCGAGCTGATCGAAACCCGCGGCCATGCCGATTTCGCCGAATTCTGGCTGCGTCACCGCGGCCTCTACTGGGCCGCCGATCTGCTCGCCAATCTCGAAACCCCCGACCACCTGAAGGAGTGAATGCCATGAAAAATGTGATCAACCGGGCGCTGTTCGCCGCGCTGCTCGCCGGATCGTCCGTGACCGCGATCGGCACATCCGTCCCCGCTGCGGCGCAGGTCGGCGGCATCGTCCACGATCCGCGCAACTATGCGCAGAATATCCTGACCGCCGCGCGCACCCTCGAGCAGATCAACAATCAGATCAGCATGCTGCAGAACCAGGCCACTTCGCTGGCCAACGAGGCGCGCAATCTGACGAGCCTGCCGGTCTCGACGCTGCAGGAATTGCAGGGCCAGGTCGATCGCACCCGCCAATTGCTTGGGGAGGCGCAGCGCGTCGCCTTCGATGTCGGCGATATCCAGACGGCCTTCGATGCCCGCTACAAGGGCGCGGCGCTGTCGGGATCGCAGGCCGCGATGGTCGCCAACGCCGAGGCGCGCTGGAACGACAGCGTCGGCGCCTTCCAAGACGCGATGAAGGTGCAGGCCG
Source organism: Sphingopyxis sp. (assembly GCA_051861185.1). Taxonomy (GTDB): domain Bacteria; phylum Pseudomonadota; class Alphaproteobacteria; order Sphingomonadales; family Sphingomonadaceae; genus Sphingopyxis. The sequence goes on along the minus strand of JBIMKQ010000015.1, from coordinate 99,486 downwards.
GCGTCGTGACCAATATGGGGGTCACGCGCCAGTCGATCGGCACCCTCGTCTCGGCAAGCCAGTCGGCGACCGGTGCCTTGCAGGCGGCACAGGCCGGCAACCAGATCCTTGCGGTCCAGTCGCAGCAACTCTCCGATCTCGCCGCCGCGATCGCCGCGCAGGGCCGCGCGCAGATGCTCGATGCCGCGCGCAGCGCCGCCGCCGAAGCCGAGGGCCGCGAACGCTTCCGCCGCTTCCGCAAAGGCAATTGAGATGGGCCGGGCGGCGAAGATCGCGGCAGTCGCGGTGATGGGCGGCCTACTCATGACGCTGGCGATCCTGCACCTCTCCTCGCCGCCCGCGCCCAATGCGTCTCCCCCGAACCGCATCGCGGCGGACGCAAACCCCGTCGCTTCGACCGTTTCGGAGCGCTGCCGCACCGTGACCGTGGCCGATACCGAATGCGCCGCCGCCTGGGAGGCGAAGCGCCGCCATTTCTTTGGACAGAAGGACTAGCCGCATGGAAGACACCGGCGTGATCGACCAGTTTCTGGCGGTCTTCTCGACCTATATCGACAGCGGTTTCGGCCTGCTCGGCGGCGAGGTCGGCTTCCTCTCCTCGACCCTCATCGTGATCGATGTGACGATCGCGGCGCTCTTCTGGGCGTGGGGCACCGACGAGGATATCATCCAGCGCCTCGTCAAGAAGACGCTCTACATCGGTGTCTTCGCCTTCATCATCGGCAATTTCCAGACGCTCGCGGTCATTCTGCTCGAAAGCTTCGCCGGTCTTGGATTGAAAGCGAGTGGCGGCGCCATGGCGATCGGCGACTTCATGCGCCCGGGCGTCGTCGCCGCGACCGGGATCGATGCGGCGCAGCCCCTGCTCGATGCATCGGCGGACCTGGTCGGGCCCGTTGGCCTCTTCACCAATTTCGTGCAGATCATGATCCTGCTGATCGCCTGGGTGATCGTCGTGCTCGCCTTCTTCATTCTCGCGGTGCAGGTCTTCGTCACCATCCTGGAATTCAAGCTGGTGACCCTCGCCGGCTTCGTGTTGCTGCCCTTTGCCTTCTTCGGCCGGACCGCTTTCATGGCCGAGCGCGTGCTTGGGCATATCGTCTCATCCGGCATCAAGGTGCTGGTGCTCGCGGTCATCACCGGCATCGGCGTGACTCTCTTCGATCGCTTCATGCAGGCGGGGCTCGGCCCCGAGCCCGACATCGAACAGGTCATGGCCATCGCGCTCGGGGCATTGACCCTGCTCGGCCTCGGCATCTTCGGTCCTTCGATCGCCAATGGCATCGTCGCCGGGGGCCCGCAGCTTGGGGCTGGCGCGGCGGCAGGCACCGCGATCGCGGCCGGCGCGACGCTCGCTGCCGGGGCGGCGGGGGCCACGCTCGCAACAGGAGCCGCCGCAATGACGGCGCGCGGCGCGGCCGCAGCGGGTGCGCGCGGTGCTGGCAGCGCATCGGCCGCCTATGTTGCGGGATCAGCCGGGAAGAGCGGGGCGAAGGCCTTTGGGGCGGGGCTCGCCAATGTGGCGCGGACCGCGGCCAGCGGCGCTGCTGCTCCGGTTCGCAGCATGGCCGAGCGCATCCGGTCGAACTTCGCGGCGGGCCGCGATGGGCCAGCGGGCGGCGCCGCGCCCGCGCGCGGCGCGGACGGACCCCCGGCCTGGGCCGCCGCGATGCGGCGGCGCCAGACGATGACGCAGGGCGCGACCATTGGCGCCCAGACCCTGAAGGGCGGCGACAGCCATGGCGCCGGATCGGCGCCCGACATCAGCGAAAAGGACTGATCCCATGTTCAAAAGACCCTCCAATCATTATGGCCGCTCCCCCGAGCCGGTCACGCCATACCAGCGCGCCGCGCAGGTCTGGGACGACCGGATCGGGTCGGCGCGTGTGCAGGCGAAGAACTGGCGCTTCGCTTTCTTCGGTGCGCTCCTGATCTCGGGCGGACTAGCGGGCGGACTCGTCTGGCAGGCCGCGCGCGGCACGATCACGCCCTGGGTCGTCGAGGTGGACAAGCTTGGCGCCGCGCGCGCCGTCGCGGCCGCCGACGGCGACTATCGGCCGACCGATCCGCAGATCGCGTTCCACCTCGCGCGCTTCATCGAGCATGTCCGCTCGATCCCCGCCGATCCGGTCGTGCTCCGCGCCGACTGGCTCAGTGCCTATGATTTCGCGAGTGCCACCGGCGCGCAGGCGCTCAATGACTATGCCCGGACCAACGATCCCTTCGCCGAGGTCGGGAAGTTTCAAGTCGCGGTCGATGTTTCGAGCGTCATTCGCGCCTCGAAGGACAGCTTCCGCATCGCCTGGACCGAGCGCCGCTATCAGGACGGAAGCCTGGTCGAGCGCTCGCGCTGGTCGGCGATCGTCACCGTCACGCTCCAGCCGCCGCGCACCCCCGACGCGATCACCAAAAATCCGCTCGGGCTTTTTGTCACCGCCATCAACTGGTCAAAGGAACTCAGCCAATGACGACGCCACATTCCCTCCCGATCGCGCTCGGGGCCGCCTTTGCCTTGCTCGCCGCGCCCGCCGCGGCAAGCGATCCGGCCGATCCCCGCCAGCGCGTCGGTCGCGCCAACGCCGAGGCGCGGGTCCAGCCCGATCGCCAAGCCTATCGCAACGCGATCCAGCAATATGCCTGGTCAGAAGGGGCGCTGTTTCAAGTCTATGCCGCGCCCGGGCAGGTCACCGACATCGTGCTGCAGGAAGGCGAGCAGCTCGTCGGTCCGGGTCCCGTCGCGTCGGGCGACACGGTGCGCTGGATCATCGGCGACACGGTGAGCGGTGCAGGCACACGGCGCCGCGTCCATATTCTCGTGAAGCCAACCCGCTCGGACATCATGACCAACATGATCATCAACACCGACCGTCGCACCTATCATGTCGAACTGCGCGCGACCGCCGCATCCTACATGGCGTCGGTCTCCTGGACCTATCCCGCCGACGAGCTCATCGCCTTGCAAGTCGCCGAGGCCGAGGCGGCGCGCGCCGCGCCCGTCGCCGGGGCGATCGACCTGGCGGCGCTCAATTTCCGCTACCGGATTGCGGGCGACAAGGTCGATTGGCGCCCGGTCCGCGCCTTCGACGATACGCGCCAGCTCTTCATCGAGTTTGGCGCAGATATCGCATCGGGCGACATGCCGCCGCTGTTCGTCATCGGCAGCAGCGGCGAGGCCGAACTCGTCAACTATCGGGTGCAGGGGCGCTATATGATCGTCGACCGCCTTTTCGAGCGCGGCGAACTGCGCTTGGGGGCCGGGAAACAGGCGCGGACCGTCCGGATCGAGCGCGAGACGCCGCGCCGCCGGGGCCGGTCATGACCGAGCGCGAGGACCAGGCCGTGCCGCCAGCCAAGGAGCCAGGCGATGAGGATCGCGACGCGCAGCCGCCAGCCGTCGACGCCTTCCGTCTGCGCGGGGAACCGCCGCGGGTCATGCGCCTGTCGCGCAAGACGCTGGCGAGCATCGGTGCGGCTGGGGGAATTGCGATTGGCGGCGCCTTGCTCTGGGCGCTGCAACCCTCAGCGCCCAAGTCGTCCGATAATCTCTATTCTGCCGACACGGCGAACCGCGCCGAGGTCGTGACGGGCGCGCCCGCCGATTATGGCAAGGTGCCGAAGCTGGGACCGCCGCTGCCCGGCGACCTCGGGCGGCCGATCGTGGCGGCGCAGCGCGATGGCGAAATCGTCCCGGTGCCGCCGATGGGCAGTTCGCCAGCTGGCGCGCGCTCACCGGCCGACGAGGCGCGCGACCGGGCGCGGCAGGAGCGCGACGCCGCCACTACCAGTCGTCTCTTTCTTGGCGGCGGGTCCGCGGGTGCAGGCGTGGCCGAGGCGCTGCGCGGATCGATCGAGCCTGCGGTGGCCGCACCGGTGCCTGTAGCCGGTGAGCGAAGCCCAGTCGCGGCGCGCCGTGCCTTTCTCGAAGGCGGCGCCGGTAAACCGAACGAGAGCCCCGAACGCATTGGCGGACCCAGCTCGCCCTACATCCTCCAGAGCGGGAGCGTCATCCCGGCGGCGCTGATCACCGGCATCCGCTCCGACTTGCCCGGGCAGGTCACCGCGCAGGTGACGCAAAATGTCTATGACAGTCCGACCGGCCGGATCCTGCTCATTCCGCAAGGCGCACGGCTCGTCGGCGACTATGACAGCGAAATCGCCGCGGGGCAGGAACGCGTCCTGCTGGCCTGGGACCGGCTGATTCTGCCCGGCGGCCGGTCGATCCGGCTCGATCGCCAGTCCGGCACCGATGCGCGTGGCATGGCAGGCCTCGCCGATCGGACCGACCATCATTGGGGGGCGATGCTGCGCGCGGCGCTCGTCTCGACCTTGCTCGGGGTCGGTGCCGAGCTTGGCTCGGACGGCGATGACGCGATCGTGCGCGCGCTTCGCGACGGGTCGCAAGATACGATCAATCAGTCGGGACGGCGACTCGTCGAGCGCCAGATGAACATCGCGCCGACCCTGACAATTCGTCCCGGCTTCGCGCTGCGCGTCTTGGTGACGCGTGATTTGATCCTCGAGCCCGAGGAGGCCGCGCCATGAGCAAGCTCAGACTCGGGCCGATCGCCGACGACAAGCCCGTGAAACTTGCCATCGAATTGCCCGGCGCGCTTCATCGCGAACTGATCGCCTATGCCGAGGTGCATGCGAAGGCGACCGGTCTCGCCGAGCCCTTGCCGCCCGAGAAGATCGCCGTTCCGATGATCGAGCGTTTCATCGCGACCGATCGGGGCTTTGCAACCGAGCGGCGCCGGCGCTGAAGCGTGGGCGATCATGGGCGCCGGCCCGGACGAGTCGGGACGGGCAATTTGTAATTGGGACTGTCGGCCTTGCACCGCACCGCCCAGATGATCGCGGGCAGCGAGCGCATCAGCTCGCGTATGGCGAGGCAGCCCAATATCAGCAGCAATTCGGTCATGGGCGTTTCCTGAACCTTTCCATGCGCATCTTCCTATGTCCCCGATGAGCGCGTTACCGCCGTCATATAGCGCAAATGGGCGGACGGAATCCTGTCCGCCAGCCAGCGGTATGGACAGGATTCCATCCGGAACCGCTGCCGAGCGGAACGGATGGAGGATCGGCCCGAACCGCCACCGATCGCCCAATTGTCGGGCACCCACAAAAACGTCATCAAGCCTCCAGTTCCACAAAAGAGATCGAGCCGGTGCGGTTTCGATCGGGTTTGGGCTCTATGCTGCTTCCGCCCACCGCTGATCCACGGCGTTTCGGCCAGATTTTCCGCTTTATCGCCTTCACTAGCCGTCGCTAGCATCACGCGAGCGGACAAGTCTGCCCGAATAGACGGGTGAAACGGACACATCTGTCCGCTACCGTTTGGGTGTGTTCTGATTTCGCGTCTCATGCCGCGATTATGGACGATCGGGCGTTCAGGATCATGTGTCCCGATTTCAGGATCTTGTTTTCCCGCCAATGGTCTCGGCGAGGGACCGCGCTGATAAAATTGATCATTAGGCGGCTCCAAAAAGGTGGACGGCGGTAAGCGGCCGCGTCCGGCCGACAGCTTGCCATCGTTCCATAATGCCCGGGATGCGATCGACCCCCGTCCGTCAACGGACACCGCTGATCGATTTCTCTGGCTTCATGCCGCGAGCCCGCACTTGGACTGGAGGCGCGCTCGCACCCCGCCGGCGAGTTTGAGGGCTGGCGCATCGACACCATATAGGATAGGGGGTTATCCTATGGGACATATGGTTGAAAAGAAGGGCGAGCTACTCGCCCGCGTGAAACGAATTGGCGGGCAGGTCGCGGCCGTTGAGCGCGGCTTGGATCGCGATGCCGGCTGCGCCGAGATCCTCCACCTCGTGGCGGCGGTGCGCGGCGCGGTGAACGGCCTCCTCGACGAGATCATTGTCGATCATCTGGGCGAGCATGTCGCTAAGTCGGGTCTCTCGGACGCCGAGCGTGCCAAGGGCGCCGAGGAACTCATGACAGTCATCCGCCGGTACGCGAAGTAGGACGCACGATGGCAAACTCCCCGGGAATCGACCCGCTCGTCCACGACCATATGTTCCTGGGCGCATCGCACGACGAAAATGCGCGGCGCACGCTGTGGGTTGTCGCGCTGACCGCGATCATGATGGTCGGCGAAATCATCGCCGGTTATGTGACCGGATCGATGGCGCTTCTGGCCGATGGCTTCCACATGGCGACCCATGCAGGTGCCTTGACCATTGCTGCGGCGGCCTATTCCTATGCGAAGCGCCATGCCGCGGACCGCCGGTTCAGCTTCGGCACCGGGAAGGTAGGCGATCTTGCGGGCTTTGCCTCGGCGCTCGTGCTCGGCCTCGTCGCACTCGGCATAGGGGGCCAATCCATCCTTCGCTTGTATCAGCCGATCCACGTCGCCTTCGGGGAAGCAACCGTGGTCGCAATCATTGGTCTCGGCGTCAACATCGCGAGCGCTTTCCTGCTCTCGGGCAGCCATTCGCACGGTCACGCGCATTCGCACGATCATCATCACCATCATGACCATGGCCATCATGGCGCACAGGATCATCCCGTCGGCGTCAAAAGCCGGGATAACAATCTGCGCTCGGCCTATTTCCATGTCCTCGCCGATGCGTTGACGTCGGTGCTCGCAATCGCTGCGCTTCTCGCGGGCAGTTACCTTGGTTGGATCTGGCTTGACCCGGTCATGGGGATCGTCGGCGCGGTGGTGATCGCGCGCTGGTCCTGGTCGCTGATGCGCGACACGGCAGCGGTTCTGCTCGATAAGACCGACGATCATATTGCCGACGAGGTGCGCGAACTGCTGGCAGGACCCACCGGCGCGCGCATTACCGATCTCCATATCTGGCGCGTCGGGCCCGACGCTCATGCCGGCATCGTCAGTGTAGCGGACGGACCCGGGATCGACCAGGAATCGATCCGCCGATGCCTCCAGCCCGTTCACGAACTGGCCCATCTGACGGTTGAGATCCGGTGAAGTCGCCATGCGTCGAGATTTGTGCGTTCGATGGCCGAACGGGCTGGTGCATCGCCTGCGGGCGAACGAAGCCCGAATGTCGCGGCTGGAAGAAAGCGCAGCCCTATCAGCACCGCAAGATAGCGGCGGACCTCCCCCGTCGCTTGGCGAAGCTCAACGACAAGCGCACGTAGAGGCGACCCTGTGCTGCGTGCCTATCCTAGAGTCCGCTTAACGAGCAAAAAGTCTGAAAACCGACTGGCCGCAGAAGGCCGGATGATGACGGGATTGCCGACTTGCGATGCGGATCGGAGGTTGGCGGGACCGGGGGTCAGGGGGTGGTTTGCAGCAGATCGTCAATGAACAGCGACAGGAGCATTGCCTGGCTGTTGACCCCGGCCTTCGCGTAGATCTGGCTGAGCTGTGATCGCACCGTGCCCGGAGCAGCGGAGCGAAGGCGGGCAATTTCGGCGACGTCGCAGCCCTTGAGCGCGAAGAGGGCCACATCTCCTTCGCCTGGTGTCAGGCCCCACTCGTCGAAGCGTACAGCAATATGATCGGCAAGCGCGCCGCGTGCTTTGGCGAGCGCGCGCTCCTTATGATGAAGCTCGTTCGTAAGGCGCCGAATGTAGCGCGACCCCATCACGACGCCGCCAAGCAGCGCGACGGCGACAACGCATTCCATCGCCATGCCGATGCTGAAACCCTGTCGCGCTTCCACGATCAGATCGTCGACCCCGTCGATGAGGAAATAGATCGCAGCGACCGATTGCAGCGCGACAATGGCGACCGGACCGACAAGGCGGCGATCGGTCATCAGCTTGGGAATGACCGCAGGGCGGCGCTCGGGCTGCGGCATAGGACTCCCGCTTATATGGCCAATTTGAGCGCCTGCTTATGGGCGCGGCCAGCGCGAGAGCATAGCTCCTTGGTGGCAACGCGCAATTCTGAAGAAATGGGCCGACAATTCCATGCAGACCTCTCTCAACTCGACGATGACCAAGGTCCCGGCCGTGACGCTTGGGTTTTGGGCCATCAAGATATTGGCGACCACCTTTGGTGAGACCGCCGGCGACACCGTCAGCATGTCGATGAACCTCGGCTATCTGGTAGGCACCGGTATCTTTGCGACGCTGCTGGTCTTCCTCGTGACGCTGCAGATCAAAGCGAAGCAATTTCACCCTTTCCTCTATTGGGCGACGATCATCGCCTCGACCACCGCGGGCACGACGATGGCAGATTTCGCCACGCGGTCGCTCGGCATCGGCTATCCGGGCGGATCCCTGCTGCTGCTTGGTACGGTGCTCGCTTCGCTTGCGATTTGGCACAAGGCGCTCGGCAGCATCTCGGTGAGCACGGTCCATGAACCGAAGGCCGAGCTCTATTACTGGCTTACGATCACTTTTTCACAGACTCTGGGCACCGCGCTCGGCGACTGGATCGCAGATGGCCCGCTTGGTTATCTTGGCGCAGCGGTCGTCTTCGGCGCATTGCTCGCGCTGCTGGCGCTTGCTTATTATCGCACGTCGATCAGCCGCGTCGCGCTGTTCTGGACCGCCTTCATCCTCACGCGACCGCTGGGCGCAGTTGTCGGCGATTTCCTCGACAAGCCCATCTCGCATGGCGGGCTCGAGTTGAGCCGTGCCGGCGCTTCTCTCGTGCTGAGTCTAGCGATCGTGACGCTGGTCCTTGCAATCCCGCAGCGAGCCGCCGAGCCGGAAATGCGCCGAACCTGACGATAGATCGATTTTGATTTTGGCGCCCTTTGGCTGGCCGCTATACCTTAAGCCCGAGCTACGTTCGAACGCCTGACGCAAAATGAAGGCGGTCAAAAAGCAGCCCAATTGAGATCCCGGGCTTAAGTCGCCCTTCAGCAAACGCCTATCTATCTATCGGGCCAATGGGAGTGCAACTCGTCGATGACGAAGGGGTGATCAGCTTCGCCCTTGGCATGGCCCTCGCGAAGATGCGGATGGCCGGGCGGCAAATCGTCATGACGATGCGTGACGATATCCGGGTCCTTGCGCGGCCAGACACGCAGGGCGATGAGCGTCCCCATGAGCGCCAGCACCGCGCTTGCGGCGAGAGCCGTGCCCATGCCGGCGCGGGCGCCAACCTGACCGGCCAGCGGATAGGCGACAAGCCAACAGACATGGCTGAGGGCGAATTGGGCCGCAAACAGGGCCGGGCGCCCCCCGGCATCCGACGATCGGCGCAGCAAGCGTCCGCCCGGCGTGATGCTGGCGGAATAGCTGACGCCGAGCGCAAACCAGCAAAGCAGCAGGAAGCTCCAATAGCCCGGCGCCTCGTGCATCGACCATGACGCTGCCAGCACTGCGAGGACCGCGGTCATCGCGACGGCCGCCGCAATCATCACGGCGCGGTCGGCAACCCGATCGAGCAGTCGCGGCAACAGCAGCGCCGCGAGCATCGAGCCGCCGCCGAAGGCTGCAAGCGTGATAGCCACCTCGCTCTGTCCCAGCCCGAGAAGGCCGCGCACGAGCACCGGCGTGTTGACGATGACCATCGCACTGGCGGCCGCCGCGGCAAGCGTCACCGCGAGCAGGCCGCGAAGCCGCGGGGTCTTCAGATATTGGCGGGTGCCTTGCGTCGTCTTGTCATAGATGCCGCCGTCCGGCGCCTTGGCCGCGGTGCGCGGCAGCGTGACCGACAGCACGAGCAAAGCCGAACAGGCGAAGCCGATCGCGGTGCCCGAGAAGAGCCAGTGGAAACTGATGACGCCAAGCAGCGCGGCGGCGAGGATAGGGCTGACGAGACTCTCCATGTCATAGGCGAGACGCGAGAGCGACAGGGCGCGCGTATAATCCTTCTCGTCGGGTAGCACGTCGGGGATCGTCGCTTGGAAGGTTGGCGTGAACCCGGCCGACGCCGACTGGAGGATGAAGATCAGGAGATAGATTTGCCATACCTGGTCGATGAAGGGCAGGAACAGCGCGACGAGGCCGCGCACCACATCCATCGCGACGAGGAAGGGCTTGCGCGGCAGGCGCGAAGCATAAGCTCCGACGACCGGCGCAACGCCGATGTAAGCGACCATCTTGATCGCCATCGCGGTCCCGAGCACCGCGCCTGCATCGGCGCCGGCGATCTCAAAAGCGAGGAGGCCAAGCGCAACCGTGGCGAGGCCCGTGCCGACGAGCGCGATGATCTGCGCGAGGAACAGGTGGCGGTAGGTCCGGTTGGCAAGAACGGCGAGCATAGGTGGAACTCCGCTTTCGGCGTTTATATGGGCATCGTCTCCGACCCGGTCGGCGACCGGGCCGGAGTCCGTCAAATCATTCCTGCCTTGTCAGACAACGCGGCGGATGTCGCTATAGGCGCCGTCGGTGCGCAATGTGATCGTCACTGGCGCGTCCGAGCGATTACGCCAGAACCAACCGTGCTTGCCGTCGAAGGCGGCGACAAGTTCGCCGCTCTCGCCGGTCGTATCTTTGCCCTTGCCATAGCCGTGGTACGCGATGCCCGGAGCGTCGGCGTGCGTGTCGAAATTGACGCGACCGCCCTCGACTGACCAGTTGAAGTTGAGGCGTGCGTTCTTCGCCATCGTCGCCTTGATCTCAGCACCCTGGCCTGGCGCGAGTGTAAGCTTCATCGTTTCCGAGCGTTGCGGAGCGTCCGCCTTGGCAGGGGTGACCGTCGGAGACGCCACTTGGGCACCCGGAGCGGCGGAAGCAATTCCGGTGGCCGCGTCAGCCGCCGCCTCCTTTGCGAGCTGCAGCTTGACCTCGCCCATTTCGGTGAGGCCGAGCGCACCGCCGATGCCGGTCGGATCGATCGCATATTCGCTGGGCAGCACGACGGTGACGAGGATGGCGCCCGCCGCGACGGCGGCGAGCGCGGTTGCGCGGATCAGCTGGCGGCTGGTCGGCAGGTCTTCGGGGCGGGGACGCTGGGAATTGAACATGATCGGATTTCCTTTGAATTAGCTGATGGCGAGGCCGGCGAGCTGGTAGCCGACGAGCACGAAGCCCGCGGTCATCAGCAGCACATTGGCGGCGAAGGCATGGCGCATGAAACTGGGTGTGCGCCGCCAATAGCCCATCAGGATGAGGATCGCGCCGAGCGCGAGCAATTGCCCGATCTCGACCCCGATGTTGAAGGCGAGGAGATTGGGGATGAGGCCGTCGTTCGCGATCTCGAACTCGAGGATTTTGGTCGCGAGGCCGAAGCCGTGGAAAAAGCCGAAGATCAAGGTCGCGGCCTTGGTGTTCGGCTGGAAACCGACCCAGCGCTGATAGGCGCCGAGGTTGTCGAGCGCCTTGTAGACGACCGAGAGGCCGATGATCGCGTCGATGATATAGGCGTTGGCGCTGATGCCGGTGAGCACGCCGAACAGCATCGTCGTCGAATGGCCGATCGCGAACAATGTCACATAAAGGCCGATGTCCTTCATCCGGTAGAGGAAGAAGATGACGCCGAAGAGGAAGAGCAGATGGTCGTAGCCGGTGACCATATGCTTGGCCCCGAGATAGACGAACGGCCAGAAGAGGATGCCGCTGCTTTCCTGGATATAGCCCTTGTCGCCCTCGGCGACATTATGCGCCCAGGCCTCGGCGCCGACAGCAAAACAGAGAAGAAGGAGGCTCGCCGCGAGCAGTGCGGCGCGTAGGAAGCCGCCCGGTGGAGCGATGGATCGGATAAGCATCTTGGGACTCCTGAAAGGTCAAGAAGGGTGCCCCGCGCACCGCCTGGTGCGCGGGGCGAGCGGTCAAGCCGGTAAGGGCTCGGCCGTTGGGGGCTCGGGATTTGGGTCCTTGGCGCGCCGGCCGTGCACCATGCGGTAGAGGGCCGGCAGGATGAGCAAGGTGAGGATCGTCGAGGAGACGATCCCGCCGATCACCACTGTCGCGAGCGGACGCTGGACCTCCGCGCCCGCGCCGACGTTGAACGCCATCGGCACGAAGCCGAGGCTCGCGACCAGCGCGGTCATCAGCACCGGACGGAGGCGGGTGAGCGCCCCTTCGCGGATCGCCACGTCGAGACTGCTTCCTCCCTCGCGGAGCTGCCGGATGAAGCTCAGCATGACGACGCCGTTGAGCACCGCGACCCCGGAGAGCGCGATGAACCCGACGCCCGCCGAGATCGACAACGGCATGCCGCGCAGCAGCAACGCCGCAACGCCCCCGGTGAGCGCGAGCGGCACCCCCGAGAAGACGATCGCGGCATCCTTCGCCGAGCGGAACAGCGCATAGAGCAGCCCGAAGATCAGCAGCAGTGCCGCGGGCACCACGAGCTGAAGCCGTTTCGCCGCGGAGATGAGCTGCTCGAACGTCCCGCCATAGCTGATCCAATAGCCCGCTGGCACCTCGACCTCGGCGTCGACCTTTGTTCTCAGCTCCTCGATGAAGGAGCCGAGGTCGCGGCCGCGGACGTTGGCGGTCACCACGACGCGGCGCTTGCCGTCCTCGCGGCTGATCTGGTTCGGACCGATCACCACCTCGACCTTCGCCACATCGGCGAGCGGCACGAACCCGCGCATCTCGCTGTCTGGACCTGGCAAGGGGATGCGCAGCCGGCCGAGCTCGTCGACCCGCTCGCGCGCCGCCTCGGGCAGGCGCACGATGATCGGGAAGCGCCGGTCACCCTCGAAGATCTGCCCGGCCTCTACGCCGCCGATCGACACGGCGACGACATTCTGGACGTCGCCGACGTTGAGTCCGAAGCGCGCGAGCGCCGCCCGGTCGGGGGTGATCTGCAGCACCGGCAGGCCGGTAACCTGCTCAACGCCGACATCCTGCGCACCCTCGATGCTCGAGGCCACGCTTTCGATCGCGTCGCCGACCTCGCGTAACGTATCGAGATCGTCGCCGAACACCTTGATCGCGACATCGGCGCGAACCCCCGAGAGAAGTTCGTTGAAGCGCATCTGGATCGGCTGGGTGAACTCGTAATTATTCCCCGGGATTTGGGCCACTGCGGCCTGCATCTCGCGGACAAGCTCGGTCTTCGGTTTTCTCGGATCAGGCCAGTCCTTGCGGTCCTTCATGATGATGAAGGTGTCGGCGACCGAGGGCGGCATCGGATCGGTCGCGACTTCGGCCGTGCCGATCTTCGCCACCACCCTGTCGACCTCGGGGAATTGCTTGATCCGTGCTTCGAGGGTCGTTTGCATCGAGATCGCCTGGCTCAGGCTGGTGCCTGGAATGCGCAGCGCGTGCATCGCGATATCGCCTTCGTCGAGATTGGGGATGAACTCCGACCCCATGCGCGTCGAGGCAAACCCCGCGATGGCGACGAGCGCCACCGCGCCCGCGACATATGCGGTGCGCAGCTTCAAGGCGCTGTCGAGCGCGGGCGCATAGACCTTGCGCGCCCACAGCATCAGTCGGCTTTCCTTCTCTTCGACCTTGCCGGTGACGAACAGCGCGACCGCCGCCGGCACGAAGGTCAGCGATAGGATCAAGGCCGCGGTCAGCGCCATCACGACGGTGATCGCCATCGGATGGAACATCTTGCCCTCGACTCCGGTGAGCGCGAAGATCGGCACATATACGAGCGCGATGATCAGCATCCCGAACAGCGACGGTCGGATGACTTCCGACGTCGCCGAGGCCGCGAGCGCGAACCGCTCGCCGCGATCGAGCAGTCGCCCGGCCTTGTGCTGCGCCTCGCCGAAGCGGCGGAGGCAGTTTTCGACGATGATCACAGCGCCATCGACGATTAGCCCGAAATCGAGCGCGCCGAGGCTCATCAGATTCCCCGAGATGCCGCCGCGCACCATGCCGGTGATCGTCATCAGCATCGTGATCGGGATGACCGCCGCGGTTATCAGCGCCGCGCGGACATTGCCGAGCAGCAGGAAGAGGATGACGATGACGAGGAGGGCGCCTTCGAGCAGATTCTTCTCGACGGTCCACACCGCGCGTTCGACGAGATCGGTGCGGTCGTAGATCGGCACCGCCTTGACCCCGGTGGGAAGCGCCCGTGCGGCGACTTCGAGCCGTTCTGCCGCGGCGCGCGCGACGATGCGGCTATTCTCTCCCGCGAGCATGAAGACGGTGCCGAGCACGACTTCCTTGCCATTTTCGGTCGCGGCGCCGGTGCGCAGCTCCTCGCCCAGATCGATGTCGGCGACGTCGGCAATACGTATCGGGATGCCGTTCCGGTTGCTGACGATGATCGCTTTCAGATCGTCGATCCCCGACGCCTGGCCCGGGGTGCGGACCAGATATTGCTCGCCATAGCGCTCGACATAGCCCGCGCCGCGATTGTCGTTGTTGGCTTTGAGCGCGCGAACCACATCGTCGAGCGTCAGCCCATAGGCTGACAGCCGCGCCGGGACCGGGGTGACATGATATTGGCGTTCGTAGCCGCCGATGCTGTTGACCTCGGTCACCCCCGGCGTGTTGCGGAGCTGCGGCCGGATGACCCAGTCCTGCAGCGTGCGCAGATCTTCGGGCGTATAGGCGGTGCCGTCGGGCTTCTTCGCCCCGGGATCGGCTTCGAGCGTGTACATGAAGATTTCGCCGAGGCCGGTCGCAATCGGCCCCATCTCGGGGGCGACCCCTGGCGGCAGTTGTTCGCGCGCCGATTGCAGCCGCTCGTTGATCAGCTGCCGCGCGAAATAGATACTCGTGCCGTCCTCGAACACCGCGGTGACCTGACTGAGGCCATAGCGCGATACCGAGCGCGTATATTGCAGCCCTGGCAGGCCGGCGATCGCCGTCTCGACGGGGAAGGTGACGCGCTGCTCGGCTTCGAGCGGCGAGAAGCCCGGCGCCTCGCTGTTGATCTGGACCTGAACATTGGTGATGTCGGGCGTGGCGTCGATCGGCAGCCGCTGGAAACTCCAGACGCCGATCGCGCAGAGAATGAGGACGGTGGTGAGGACCGCCCAGCGGAAGCGGATCGCGCCGGCGATCATCCGTTCGAGCAAATGAACCTTGCCCGGCGGGGGGCTGGTGTCAGTGGTCATGGCTGGCCCCCGATTTCTCGATGTCGGCGCGGATCAGGAAGGCACCGTCGACCACATAGATTTCGCCGGGCGCGAGCCCGCCGAGCACTTCGGTCCATTCGGGGGTGCGGCGTCCGATTTCGAGCATCCGCACCTCATAGGTGTTGCCGACCTTTGCGAAGACGACCTCGAAGTCGCGGAAGCGTTGGATCGCCTTGGTTCGCACCGCGAGCGGAACATCGGCCTGTGCCACCGCAAAGCTGCCCTCGACTCCCATGCCGGGACGGAATTCGCGCGAGGCTGCCGGCGGCAGATGGACATGCGCCATCAGCGTCTGGCTGGTGATGTCGGCGGTCGGCAGGATTGCTTCGACCACGCCCTGGAAGCGCGCTTCGCCCGACAGGCTTCGCAGGTTCACCGGCTGGCCGACGCGGACCCGTTCGGCGTCGCGCGGATAGACGAAGAACTCGGCATGAAGCTTGGTCGGATCGGCGATGACGAAGAGCGCGCGGTCGCCGGTCGTGTCGCCGACATTCACGTTCTTCTCGACGATCGTCCCGCTGATCGGCGCGGTGACCGAATAGGTCTGGAGCGAATGGCTCGATTCCACCCTTGCCAGTACCTGGCCGCGCCGCACCTGCTGGCCCAGTTTGCCATTCAGCGACATGATCAGGCCGGGAAGGCGGGCGCGCACATCGGCCTTGCCTTCGGGGGTGATCTCGATCCGTCCGCCCATGTCGATGAGGTCGCTGACGGTTGCGCCGCCCGCGGCCTCGGTTTTGACCCCGCCGGCTTTGGCGGCCTCGGCCGTGATCGTGGTGCGCCCTTCATAGGAGGCGTAGGACCATTTGTGATTGCGGCCGCCCTCCGACGCGGCGACGCGGACGTCGAAGCTGTGCGGTTCGGTGACGACACCGCTGCCGCGCAGGAAATCCTCTTGCGGCGTGAAGCTGAAACGGTCGACCTTGCCGCCGAGACGGCCAAGTTCCATCGTCAGCTTGACCTCGGCCGGCTTGACCGGCTTGTCGTTCCGGAAGGCATAGACGCGGAACTCGGGGTCGACGCCATCCTCGAAGATGGTGACCTCGAGCGCGAAATCGCCGTCGCGCAGCATCCGCCCCCGATGCGGGCCGCGCTCATATTCCCCGGCCTTGGCAGCGGCTTCGCCGCCTTCTTTCGTCGGAGGACCGTCGCTGCACGAAACGAGAAGCGCGGCGGTGAGAAGTGGGAACGCCCACATAAGATGCTTTCTGCTCATCGAGCATTCTCCATGGTCGAAATGAGGGCCGCATGGCGGCCGGTCAGGCGGTCGAGGCGCACGCCCATCAGATGGAAGCGCCGCAGCAGTTCGACGCGGCGCGAACGCGCGTCATGCGCCGCGGTCTGCGCCTGGCTGAACTCGAGGAAAGTGAACGCGGTGCCGCCGCGCGCGAGCCCGTCGCGGATCAGCCGCACGGCGCGACTGGCGCTTGGGAGCACCTCCTCGTCGATACGCTTGATCTCGGAGGCGATCAGCCGGCGGTCGGCAACGAGCCGGTCGATCTCGCGGCTGATCTCGACGCGGGTGACCGCCACCTCGGCTTCGAGCGCGCGCTGATCGGCGCGCGCGCGTTCAACATTGCCGCGATTGGCCGCCTTGCTGCCCAGGGGGATCGACCCGCCGACCATAATCGCAAGGTCATTGCCTTGGCCGAAATGGCGAAGACCGACGCGGGCGCTCGGATCGGCGACATTGCCGCTCTCGGCGAGTCTGACCTTGGCTTCTGCGGCAGCGATTTCGGCCGAGAGGACCGCGACATCAGCCGCATCGCCCGCCGCGGGCACTTGCATGTCGAGCGTCTGGAGCGCCGCGGCGTCGAGCTTGTAGTCGCCGTTTCCGCCCCACCATACGGCGAGGTTGTTGCGGGCAATCCGCGCCGTCTCTTGCGCCTGTTCAAGCGCGATCTCGGCCTGCGCGACATTGGTCCGCGCCCGCTCGGCGGCGAACCACGGATCGAGCGCGCCAGTCACCCGGCGAACAACGTCGAGTTCGACGCGCTTGAGATCGGCAAGCCGGGCTTCGGCGACAGGGATGGTCGCTTCCGCCGCCAGCGCCTCTACCCACGCCGCTTGAACGCGTGCGAGACGATCGAGCAGGCGAACGCGGTTCTGCTGCCCGACGATCGCGACATCGGCGCGCGCGGCGCCGATCCGCGCTTCGCGCTTTCCGCCGCGTTCCCACGTCCGCTCGTACCAGCCGGTTGTCTGGGACTGGTTCAACGGCGAATAGGGACCGGTGCCCGCGAAGTCCTCGAAGTCGACCCCGACCACGTCGCGCGGCCGGATGTCGGCCTGCAATATGGCGGCATCGGCCGCTTCGAGCCTTGCGGCGTTGGCGGCGACGGCAGGATCGCTGGCGGCGACCCGCGAAAGCGCTTCGTCGAGACTTAGATTTTGCGCCTGGGCCGGCAGCGCGAACGCAGCCAGCAGGGCGCTCCCGCAGAGCAAGGCTCTACAGGCAGCATGCGCGCCGAAGCGCGCGCGATGATGGGATAACATGAGATAACGGCCTCGCTGAAAGGCGTGGAAACATCCCACGCCTCAGGCGGCGCGGGAACTCAGACGGTCAGCGAGGTGGTTCTGGGAGGGCGCTCGGGCCCGAGAGATCGCAGCCCGGCAATGGGCCGTTCGATCTGCGTCCCATGCGGTGAGCGCCAAGGCGCGATGGAGGGTACCGCAGCGACATTGAGAACGAGCAGGTTCGGCCCGCTATCGCCATGATGATGGTGACTGCCACCCAGATCGTCGTCGGACTGATCACCGCTATCGGGCGGATCGCCATGAGGCGCCGCATGGTCGTCGTGCACCACGTCAATCGCGAAATTATCTGCCCCTTGATGATCGTGCGCCACCATGAGGGCCGGCGCATGCTGGATCTGGGCGGCTGCCTTGGCGGGCATTGTCGCCGCATAAAACATCATCACCGCCACGCAGAGCGTCGCGATCATGCGGTCAATTGCACGGGCGGGAGATGTTGGCACACCACGCGTGTAGTTGCGGTCCCTTCCGTTGACAAGCGGCAGATTGACCCGCTTCGGCAGCGATCGAAACCAATGCCCGAGTGGAGGCTGCGCGTGTTCGGGAAGCTGCGCAGCGCCGGTGACGCCCATTCAAATTCGTCAAACTGAGGTGAGAATCGGCCGAATATGGAATCCACGGATCACGTCCTCCTGCAGCGGATCGTGACCAATATAGGTCATTCAAACCCAATCTGCGCTGTCGAATATCGGCGGCGGGCGCCATTCGGTCGGCACAATAGTCCATTCCAAGCCGTTGCGTATGACCTCAAGATCAGGACTGTTCTAGATTCAGGCTCTTGACCCTGTAGCGACTACAGGGTGTAGGTCGCGTTCCGACTCGAGGTGATTCGAGAGGAACGCGCATGGTAAACGACCCCCACCCAGCTAAGATCGCTAAGGCATCAAGCAATGCCGAAGACCCCGTGCGCACCGCTTATTTTCTCGAACTGAGGGAATGTCGAACAGCGCGGGCAATCGGCGAGATCGCCGCGGCATGGCGGCACCTTGAGCGCGCCCATATCCTCGCTCAGCCCAGATTGTCGCTGCACATGGGTTCGCATGCGAGGATGTTCGCATTTGCGTTTTCGCGCCGCGATATGCGGGAAATGTCGGGTCAGCTGCTCCGCTTAGCGCTTGTTCCGCTCGGCGCGCTGACCGGACGCCTGCCTGTCGGCAACACGGGGCGTGCCCGCGTCAGTGCCTTCATCCCGATGCCGGTGCCCGAGGATTTGCAGCCTTTTGTGCTGCAGGATGCGTCATGAACGGCGACTTGCCTGCACCTCGCCCGGCTGCTAACCGGCGGGTGATGCGAAATGGCCTCATCCAGTTTATGTTGCTCATTGCGGCGCTCTTGGCGGGCGTGGATACGCCTGCCATGGCCTTCGACAATGTGCCGGCAACATTGGTTGAGGCGCACCATCAAACCTGTGTCGAAGTCTCGAACGAGAGTGCGCCGGACGGTAATTCGCCGACCGGAAGCGGCAGCGAGTTGCTCCATCATCATCACTGCCCAGCCGGCCTCATCGCGGAAGACTCCGCGCTGTCAGACTCGGGGGTTCTTGCGCGAGACAGCCATATGTCGCGTGCCTCTGCGGCGCTCGCGTCGCGCGCGACCGCGCCACCAACACAACCTCCAGCCGCCTGATCACTGCTTCGCGCAGGCTTTTGCCTGCGCCCACTTGCATTGATCAGGAGAATTTATGTCTAAATCATTGGGCACCCTGCTGTTCGCAGGGATGCTGGCCATGGCAGGTCAACCGGCGTATGCCGAGCCTGTCTCCCTGTCCGATGCGCTTGCGCGCGGACAGGATGTCTCCCCTCGAATTGCCAAAGCCAAAGCTGAACTGAAAGCGGCCGAAGGGCGCGCCCTGCAAGCCGGCGTGCGTCCCAACCCCACGGTGTCCGCCGAAGTCGAGAATTTCAGCGGCACCGGCCCTTACCGGACCTTCCGCCAAACCGAGACGACCTTCTCGGTGTCGCAGCCGTTCGAACTCGGTGGCAAAAGAAGAGCCCGCAAAGAAGTTGCGGCCGCTGAACGCCAGTTTGCGCAAATTGCGTTGCGCAGAGCTGAAGCCGATCTCGCATACGACATCATCGTGTCGCATGCCGAGCTCCGCGCTGCGGAAGACCGGGCCGTTCTGGCGCGGAATGTCCTGACACGGGCGATCGAGCTGGCGCGGATCGCCGAGACGCTTGTCGACGTCGGCCGCGATCCGCCGCTGACCAAGCTTCGTGCTGACGCCTTGCTCGCCGAAGCCCGGGCAGAAAGCCTGCGGGCCGACGCCCAATTGCTCTCGGCGCGGCAGGAACTAGCCTTGCGCATCGGCAGCGACGATCCCGAGCTGTCGGCCATCGCTCCGGACATTCCGACGCCACCGGCCTTGCCTGCCGATGCCCAGAGCCTCGACGAACGTCTCGCGGCAGCCGAGCGCGATGCCGCTTCGGCGCGCGTTCGCCTCGCCCAGGCTGAGGGCGTGCCCGACATCACGGCGTCGGGCGGCGTGCGGAACTTCCGCGAGAGCAGGGACAACGCCTTCATCGTCGGCGTCTCGATCCCGCTGCCGGTGTTTAACCGCAATCGCGGCAACATCTATGCCGCGCGCGCCAACGGTGAAGCAGCCGAAGCGCAACTCGCGCAAACGCGCCTCGATACCCGCTTCTCGCGGCGCGATGCCGAACTGACGCTGTCGGCCGCCACCGAGCGGGTGTCGGCCTTGTCGGGCGCCGGCCTGTTCCAGGCGAGCGAAGCCGCGCGGGTCGCCGAGATCGGTTACCAGCAAGGCAAGTTCACGCTCATCGAATTGATCGACGCCCAGGAAGCGCTGACCAGCGCCAACCTCAAACTCATCGAAGCCGAGCTCGATCGCGCCCGCGCCCTTGCGGCGCTGGGCCGCGCGAACGCGCAATAGGGGACTGAACATCATGCAAATATTCGAAAACAAGAATCGCCTCATGGCCGCCGTCGCGGTCGGGGCGCTCGTACTCGGCGGCGGCGGGATATTGATCGGACGATCGATGACCGCGCCCGAAGCTGCCACACCGGCGGCGGCACCCGCCGAGGAAAAAGAGGAAGGCCATGTCGAAGGCCAGATCCAGATGGACGAGGCGCGCGCCAAGGGCGCTGGCATCGTCACCGAGACGATCCAGTCCGGCGGTCTCGGATCGGAGATCCTGGCACAGGGTATCGTGGCGGCGACCCCCGAAGGCGAGGCCGTGCTGACGGCGCGCGCCGACGGGGCGATCACGCGCATCAATCGCCGGCTTGGCGACTATGTCAGTATCGGTGACACGGTAGCGGTGATGGAAAGCCGCGATGCGGCCGCGATCGCGTCCGAGCGCAGTTCGGCAACGGCGCGCCTCGCACTCGCCCGCTCGACCTACTCCCGCGAGAAGAAGCTCTTCGATGCGCGCATCACGGCGAAGCAGGATCTCGAGGCCGCCGCGGCGGCCCTCGCAGAGGCCGAGTCCGAAGCGCGCCGCTCGCAGTCGGCGGCATCCGCAGCTAAGGTATCGGGCGACGGCCGCACTCTCGCGGTGACGAGCCTGATTTCGGGGCGGGTCACCAAGTCCGACGCGAAACTCGGGTCCTATGTGCTCGCGGGCACCGAATTGTTCCGGGTCTCCGATCCCCGCCGCATCCAGATCAATGCCTCGGTGCTCGCCGCCGATGCGCGGCGGATCAGGCCGGGCGATACCGCGGTCATCGAACTGCTGGGCGGCGAGACCGTGAATGCGGTGGTGCGGTCGGCAACCCCGAGCCTCGACGCGGAAAGCAAGACGGCGACGATTGTCCTCGTCCCCGATGGTATCGGCGGCCTGACGCCCGGCCAGGGGCTGCGTGCGCGGATCAAGCCGCGCGGCGCTGCCGGGTCGAGCCTGATCGCGCTGCCCGAGGAAGCTGTGCAGACCGTCGAAGGCCGCGAGGTCGTGTTCGTCAAGACCGCCAAAGGCTTCCAGGCCACGACGGTGGTTACCGGCAAGCGCGGCGGCGGCCGTATCGAGATCGTCGACGGGGTGAAACCGGGCGCGGTCATCGCGACCAAGGGTGCTTTCCTGCTCAAAGCCGAAATCGGCAAGGGCGAGGCGGAGCATTGAGATGATCGAAAAACTCCTCGACGCGTCGATACGCTTTCGCTGGGGTGTGGTCATCCTCACCCTCATCATTTCAGCCTATGGCATCACGCAGCTCATGAAGCTGCCGATCGATGCTGTTCCCGACATCACCAACAAGCAGGTGCAGATCAATACCGTCGAGCCGAATCTCGGTCCGCTCGACATCGAACGCCTCGTAACCTTCCCCATCGAAACCGCGATGGCGGGGATTCCCGGGCTGCAGACGTCGCGCTCGATTTCGCGCAACGGATTCAGCCAGGTCACGGTGATCTTCGAGGATCATACCGACCTCTATTTCGCGCGGCAGCAAGTCGCCGAGCGGCTCAATCAGGCCAAGGGCACCTTGCCCGACGGCGCCGAACCGCAAATGGGACCGGTGTCGACCGGTCTTGGCGAAGTGCTGATGTACACCGTCGATTTCGCGCCGACGTCGGGCAAGAGCAAACCCGCGGTCGCCGGGAAGCCGGGACTCCAGCCCGACGGCTCCTATATAACGCCGACAGGGGAAAAGCTCGTCGATGAGGTCGCCAAGCTTGGTTATCTTAGGTCCGTTCAGGACTGGGTGATCCGCCCCCAGCTGCGCTCGGTATCCGGGGTCGCCGGGATCGATTCGATCGGCGGTTATGAAAAGCAGTTCGTCGTTCAGCCCGATGCGACGAAAATGGCGAGCTACGGCATCTCTTTCTCCGAACTCGCCGAGGCTCTCGAACGTGCCAACATCTCGGTCGGCGCAAACTTCGTCGAGCGCGGGGGCGAGGCTTTCCTCGTCCGCGCTGATGGACGCATTCGTACGCTTGACGAAATTTCCCGCGCCACCGTCGCCAGCCGCGGCGGCGTCCCCGTCATGGTGCGCGATGTCGCGACGGTGCAGATCGGCGGCGAACTTCGCACCGGTTCGGCATCCGAAAATGGTCAGGAACTCGTCATAGGCACCGTGCTGATGCTTGCCAACGGCAACAGTCGGATCGTCGCGTCGGCGGCCGCCGAACGCTTGAAGGACGTGGCCAAGTCGATGCCGGCGGGCATCATCGTCAAGCCGGTGCTCGATCGCTCGCAGCTCGTCGACGCGACGATCGGCACGGTCGAAAAGAACCTCGCCGAAGGCGCCCTGCTGGTGGCGGCGGTCCTGTTCTGGTTGCTCGGGAACTTCCGCGCCGCCGTTATCGCGACATTGGTTATTCCCATCTCGTTCCTGATCATGGGGACGGGCATGAACATCACCGGCACGTCGGGCAACTTGATGAGCCTCGGCGCGCTCGACTTCGGCCTCATCGTCGACGGTTCGATCATCATCATCGAAAACTGTCTCCGGCGACTGGCGGAACGACAACATCATGAAGGGCGATTGCTCTCGCTGAGCGAGCGTCTGCACGAAGTGTTCGAAGCTTCGCGCGAAATGGTGAAGCCGACGATCTACGGGCAGGCGATCATCTTCTTGGTGTTCGTGCCTTTGCTCACCTTCACCGGGGTGGAGGGCAAGACCTTCTCGCCGATGGCGATCACGGTGTTGCTGGCTTTGGCGGGCGCGTTCGTCGCGTCGCTGACCTTCGTTCCCGCGATGGTCGCACTGCTTCTTCGCGGCAAGGTTGCCGAGAAGGAAGTGCGCGCGATCGCATGGGTGAAAACGCGTTATGAGCCCGTGCTCAAGCGCGTCATCGCGCGGCCCTGGCCGTGGATCGGTGCCGGCGGCGGGACCTTCGCCGCGGCTATCCTGGTGTTCGGCATGCTCGGGAGCGAGTTCATCCCGGTGCTGGGCGAGGGCAATCTCGCGATGCAGGCGCTTCGGATCCCCTCGACGTCGCTGAACAAGTCGCAGGCGATGCAATTACAGGTCGAAAAGGCCGTCTCAACGCTTCCCGAGGTCGCCTTCATCTATTCGAAGACCGGTACGGCGGAGGTCGCCAGCGATCCGATGCCGCCGAACGCTTCGGATACCTTCATCATCCTGAAGCCAAAGGACGCATGGCCTGATGGCGTCAGCACCAAGGATGATGTGATCGCGCGGGTCGAGAAGAAGCTCGAACCGCTCGTTGGCAATGCGTTCGAGATCAGCCAGCCTATCCAGCTCAGGTTCAACGAGCTGATTGCCGGCGTGCGCGGCGATATCGCGATCAAGCTCTATGGCGACGATCTCGATGAAATGGGCCGCGCGGCGCAGCAGGTGGCAGCGATCCTGAACACCGTTCCTGGCGCTGCCGACGTCAAGGTCGAACAGACGGCGGGCTTCCCCGTGCTCGATGTCCAGTTCGATCGCGACGCCATCGCCCGCTACGGGCTGACGTTGCAGGATGTCAGCGACACGGTGGCGGCTGCGCTCGGTGGTCGCGAAGCCGGGATCGTGTTCGAAGGCGACCGGCGATACGACATCGTGGTCCGTCTCGATCGCGCCACGCGTGACGATCTCGACGCGGTAGGGGCGCTACCCGTGCTTCTTCCGGGCGAGGGCGGCGCGCGGGCCTCGGTGCCGCTCAGCGAACTGGCCAAGTTCGGCTTTTCCGAAGGCTTGAACCAGGTCAGCCGTGAAAACGGCAAGCGGCGCGTCGTGGTGCAAGCCAATGTCCGCGGCAATGACTTGGGCTCCTTCGTCGCCGAGGCGCAGGAGAAGGTGAATGCGCAGGTCAAGCTTCCTACAGGGAGCTTTATCGAATGGGGCGGGCAGTTCGAGAATCTGCAAGCCGCATCGGCGCGGCTGTCGATCGTCATCCCGATCATCTTCGCGGCGATATTCGGCATCCTGTTCATGGCATTGGGCGGTGTGCGCCAGGCGATCGCGGTCTATTCCGCAATCCCTCTCGCGCTGGCTGGCGGCGTCTTTTCGTTGCTGCTGACCGGGCTGCCCTTCTCGGTGTCGGCGGCGGTGGGCTTCATCGTGCTTTCGGGCGTGACGGTGCTCAACGGGCTGGTGGTGATGTCGAGCATCAACCAGCGCATCGACGAAGGAAAACCGGTGGATGTCGCGATCGGCGAGGGCGTCATGGAACGCGTCCGCGCGGTGCTGATGACGGGTATCGTGCCCGCGATCGGCTTCGTACCGATGGCGCTCGCCACCGGAACCGGCGCCGAGGTGCAGAAGCCGCTGGCGATCGTCGTCATCGGCGGGTTGATCACCTCGACTTTGCTGACTTTGTTCGTCCTGCCCGCGATCAGCCATCTGCTGCTTCGCGGCCGGCACAACAAGCATGTCGCCGGCGACTATACCGACGTCACGGCGCTCGGCGAGCGCGTGTTCCTGCCTGGTGACGACACGGGCGGCAAACCGGCATGAGCGAGCATCAAGCTCCTCATGCCACGCAGGACGAAACCGATGGCGGCTCTCCGCCGCCATCGGCTTTCCCGGGAGGCAGGGTGATGAAGACCTCCATATCGCTGCTTGGACTCTTGCTTGCGGCCTGTTCATCCGGAAAGCCGAGCGCCGACGCGGACAGCGCCGGACATGGCGATATGCAGCATGCGGCCGCGGCCACCTCGACGCCGGCGGCCAAGGCGTTCGAGGCGGCCGCTGACAGGATGCACAAAGATATGGCGGTGGTTCTCACTGGCGACGCCGATACAGACTTCATGCGCTCGATGATCCCGCATCATGAGGGCGCCGTGGCGATGGCCAAGGTCGCGCTCGAACATGGCAAGGATCCCGAAGTGCGCGAGATCGCCAAATCGGTCATCGCAGCGCAGGAGAAGGAAATTACCATAATGCGAAGCTGGCTGGCGCGGCGCGATAAGGCGGCGCCGCAAAGCCCGCCCAAGGTGAACTGACATGGCCGGGGCTCCCCTTCGTGCCGGCGCCGCGGGCGGGTCTGAAAACCCGAACGAACGCCGGACGCTATGGGTCGTTCTCCTGCTCAATGCGGCGATCGCGGGCGGCTTCTTTGTCAGCGGCTTCTTCGCGGATTCCAGCGCGCTGGTGGCGAACGGGGTCGATAATAGCGCCGATGTCGCCGTTTATGCGATCAGCCTCGCCGCGCTCAGTCGCGGCGACCAGTGGAAGACGCGCGCGGCCAAGGCGTCGGGCGCGATGCTCCTGCTGTTCGCTGTCGCCATACTCGTCGACGTCGCCCGCCGCTATCTCCAGGGGAGCGAACCGATTGGCGCAACGATGATGATCATGTCCGCCATCGCCGCGGTCGTGAACTATATCTGCTTGCGGCTGCTGCAGCGTCTGGAGAAGCCCGACGTCAACCTGCGCGCAGCGACGACGTTCAGTTTCAACGATTTCGTGTCCAACGGCGGCATTCTTGTCGCCGGAGCGCTCGTCCTGTGGCTCGGCAGCAACTGGCCCGATCTGCTCGTCGGCCTCGCGACAGCGGGGATCGCGATCAAGGGCGGCATCGAAATCCTGCGCGACGCGCGCAGCGAGGAAAGAACTGCGAAAGACGGGTCGACCTAGATGGAAGGCTCGGCGGCATCGGCGAAAGCGCAGCGACGGAGATGCGAAAGGATGCATCCGCTGTCCCCGTTTCTTTCCGATTTGGCACCGATGCGTGCGCCGCAGAACGTCACGATGTCCAGAGCTGACCGGCGCCTTGCCGGTTTTCACCGCGGCGCAGGTCCCCCGCCTGCGTCGCGGACTAGCTTGCCGAAGCGAGGAACTAGCCGATGTTCGCGGTAGGAACCTCGCTCCGTCTGCAGGTGCCGATCGGGCGCGTCTGGCGCTTGCTCGTCGATGTCGAGCGCTACGGCGACTGGCACCCGACGCTGCGCTTTACCGATCGCCCCGGCGACGAGGAGCGGCTGAACTATGTCTATTCGCCGCGCGGCGCACGCGGGCCGGAGTTGGCGGCCGAGGGACGGGTTACCGGGCTCGACTGGCTGACCAGCTTCTCCTGGCTGACGGGGATGCCGGGCGTGCTCGTGATCGAGGAAAGTTACCGCCTCGAAAAATTGGGACAAGGCGTCGAGGTGACGCATCGGCTCGCCTGCCGCGGCCTCTTCTCCTGGCTCGGCTACCCTTTCCTGCGGCGCTTCTGCCGTGTC
The DNA here is from genome assembly GCA_051861185.1 of Sphingopyxis sp. Taxonomy (GTDB): domain Bacteria; phylum Pseudomonadota; class Alphaproteobacteria; order Sphingomonadales; family Sphingomonadaceae; genus Sphingopyxis. The sequence goes on along the minus strand of JBIMKQ010000015.1, from coordinate 73,004 downwards.
TTCCTGACGCGCTCGAACAGCGCGCTCGAACAGCATTTCCGTCGCTCGACGGTCCAATCCCGATACGCTCGGCCAAGCGGACGGCGCGCATGAAGGATGATAAGATCTTGGCCGCCGGGAGCCCTTGGCTCCTTGCCCCCGCCCCCCCCGGTCGAGGGTCACTGGCGGCCAAGGAGGTGCGGGAGTGGGTCGCGTGCCAAGGCTCCCGCACCTCATCCTTTCGGCAGGACCGGGTGTAGCCCGGACCCTCTCGAATTTGGCAAAAGAAAAGGATCGCATGATGAGTGACCAACTGCGGCTCGATATACCGCTTCTTCTGCCCGAGGTCGGCGACGAAGCCGATCGCTGCGTTGCGCGCCTGACCAGCGAGCTTGAAGGCCGCGAAGGTGTCGACAAGGTCCATGTCGTGCGCGCCGACGACAGCATGGTGCCGCAGCTCTGCATTCATTACCGGCCCGACATCCTCCCGCTTGAGCGGGTCCGCCAGCTCGCGCGGCGTGCCGGCGCGAAGCTCACCGAGCAATATCAGCATCTCCTCTGGACTGACGTCGAGGGGCTCGGGCATACGCGCCGCGCCCGCACGGTCAGCGACCGGCTGCGCCAGCTTCCCGGCGTCGTGGAAGCCGAGGCGACCGCGGCGGGCGTGATCCGCGCGGAGTTCAGCCGGACCGAGATCTCGCTCGACCAGATCCGCTCGGCACTCGCCGATATGGGCGTCTATCAAAAATCGGCGGAGGGGACGAAGGCGATGCCGACGAAGCACGCGCGTGACGAGAAGGGCGACCATAAGGGTCATGATCATGGCGAAGGGACCGGCGGCGATCATGGTCACGCCCACGGCGGGATATTCGGCGCAAACACCGAACTCTATGTCGCGCTCTTGTGCGGCGCGGTGCTCGGGATCGGTTTCGCGATCGAGAAGCTGACAGGCTTGCCGAGCTGGGTGCCGCTCGCTTTCTATATCGGTGCCTATGGCCTTGGCGGCTGGTTCACGCTCCGCGAGGCGATCGAAAATCTGAAGCTCAAGCGTTTTGAGATCGATACACTGATGCTCGTCGCGGCCGCTGGCGCCGCCGCGCTCGGCGCCTGGGCCGAGGGCGCCTTGCTGCTCTTCCTGTTCAGCTTCGGCCATGCCCTCGAACATTATGCCATGGGCCGTGCGAAGCGCGCCATCGAGGCGCTGGCCGAACTCGCACCCCAATCCGCGCTCGTTCGCCGCGACGGCGAACCGCGCGAGGTGCCGGTCGAGGAGCTGCTTGTCGGCGACATCGTCATCGTGAAGCCCAATGAACGACTTCCCGCCGATGGCTTCGTGATCCTCGGCCGGTCGAGCGTCAACCAGGCTCCGGTGACCGGAGAGAGCGTGCCGGTCGACAAGGAGCCGGTCGCCGATGCGAAAGAAGCCGCGTTGCGCGCCGACGCGCTTGAGGCGAAACACCGGGTGTTCGCGGGCACGATCAACGGTGAAGGCGCCATCGAGATTGCGGTGACCCGACTTTCCACCGACACGACGCTCGCCAAAGTCGTCAAGATGGTCAACGAGGCCGAGACCCAGAAATCCCCGACCCAGCGCTTTACCGACAAGTTCGAGCGGATATTCGTGCCGAGTGTTCTCGGCCTCGTTTTCCTCCTTCTCTTCGCAGGGGTCGTCGTCGACGAGCCGTTCCGCGACAGCTTCTACCGCGCCATGGCCGTCCTCGTCGCGGCGAGCCCCTGCGCGCTGGCGATCGCCACCCCCAGCGCCGTGCTCTCCGGGGTCGCGCGCGCCGCGCGCGGCGGCGTCCTCGTCAAAGGCGGTGGGCCGCTCGAAAATCTCGGTTCGCTGACCGCGCTCGCTTTCGACAAGACGGGAACGCTGACCGAAGGACGGCCGCGCATCACCGACACCATCCCGGCGCCTGGGGTCACCAAGGAAGAGCTGCTTGCCATTGCAGTCGCAGTCGAGAGCCTGAGCGATCATCCGCTCGCGGCCGCCATCGCACGCGATGGCCGGGAGATTTTTCCCGGCGCCGCGCTTCCGGTTGCCACCGATCTGAAGAGCCTGACGGGCCGCGGGGTCGAAGCCAAGGTCGACGGCGAAATCGTCAGCATCGGCAAGGCCGAAATGTTCGGCACCGACGGCATCGCACCGCTATCGGCCGAAATGGCGACGGCCATCGCCGGGCTCCGGGAGAAGGGCCGAACAACGATGGTTGTGCGCAAGGGAGCGCGCGATCTCGGGGCGATCGGCCTCATGGATACGCCGCGCGCCGCGGCGCGCGAGACGATCGCGCGTCTCAGCAAGCTCGGCATTCGTCGCATGATCATAATCTCCGGCGACCATCAGAAGGTTGCTGAATCGATCGCTGCCGAGGTCGGTCTCAGCGAGGCATGGGGTGACCTGATGCCCGAGCAAAAGGTCGATGCCATCAAAAAGCTTCGCGCCGAGATGCCCGTCGCGATGGTGGGCGACGGCGTCAATGACGCCCCCGCCATGGCGAGCGCCACCGTTGGCATCGCAATGGGCGCCGCCGGCTCCGACGTCGCGCTCGAGACCGCCGACATCGCGCTGATGGCGGACGACCTGTCGCATCTGCCCTTCGCAATCGGACTCAGCCGCCGTACCCGCTCGATCATCCGGCAGAATATGGTCGTCAGCCTCGGCGTCGTCGTCGTGCTGGTGCCGGCGACGATCTTCGGCCTCGGGATCGGTCCGGCGGTCGCGGCGCACGAAGGCTCGACCCTCATTGTCGTCGCCAACGCGCTGCGGCTTCTGGCTTATCGAGAGTAACAGGGCCGTGGTGGCGTAGCCAATATGGGAGGTGAATGTGTTTGAGATTGCGAAGGAGACGCTGCTGCCGCGGTCGCCGGCGCAGCTTTGGGACGTGCTGGCGAACTTCGACCAATATGAGCGCTGGAATCCCTATGTCCGGCCCAAAGGTCTCGCCGAACGCGGAGCGGAGGTCGGATATTCCTTCCGGATGAATCCGGCCAATCCGCGCTTTTGGCGCGTGACGGCAACCGTGTCCGAATGCGAGCCGGGTGCGCACCTCGCGTTCGACGTAAAGCTCAGCCGGCTGTTGCTCTCGATCGAGGAACATTTCCGGATAGAGCCCGCGCCGGAAGGCGCGCGGTTGACCCACACCATCAACTGTAAGGGCCTGATCGCGCGGCTCAGCCTGCCCAAGACGCGCCGAAATTTTGAAGTTCTTCTCAGCGAAACCGACCGCTTCCTGACCCAGTATCTCGCTCGGCCGCGCGCCAAGCCGCCGGCGAAGGTCATGCGACCGAAAGGCGGGCGGCGACCGTGAGCCGGATTGTCCGCGACGCGCGGGCCGGAGATCGCGCCGCCTGGTCAGCGTTGTTTGCCGCCTGGCTGGTTGCGCTCGCCGCGAGCCTCGGGGCCATCTTCATCGGCGAGGTGATGGGGCAGGCCCCGTGCGTCCTTTGCTGGTTCCAGCGCGCCTTCATGTTTCCGCTGGCGATCATGCTTGCCATCGCCGCCTTCCGGTCAGACCGCCATGTCGTGCCCTATGGGCTCGCACTGGCGGCGGGGGGCTGGCTTGTCGCCCTCTATCACCTGCTCCCTTACGTGGGATTCATCTCCGCACCGATCGTTCCGTGCGACGGCGGGCCGTCTTGCTCGGGCGAATCGATGAGCGTCGCTGGCGTGCCGCTTCCGCTGCTGTCACTCGCTGCCTTCTCGGCCATTTTCGGGCTTTTGCTCATTTTCCAAAGGAGACTGAAATCATGAACAGACGTTTCGGCGTGGTAGCAACCCTCGTCGTATCGGCGCTCGCATTCACCGGCGGCGCCATGCTCTATAGCGGATCGGTCGCCGGCGAACCTGCACCAAAGGTGATCGCCGGTCCCGTGGATGCGCTCATCCGGCCGCATTCGGCCGTCATCGGGCCGAAAAATGCGCCGGTGACCATCGTCGAATTCTTCGATCCGTCATGCGAAGCCTGCCGCGCATTCTTTCCCAAGGTGAAGGAAATCCTCGCCGCATATCCGAAAGATGTGCGGCTGGTGATGCGCTATCTTCCCCTCCACCCGGGATCGGCCGAAGCGATCGTTATGCTTGAGGCCGCACGCGTTCAGGGCAAGCTCGAACCGGTGATGGCCGCTCTACTCGAAGCTCAGCCCGACTGGCATGACGGCAAGATGGACGCGGCATGGGCGGCGGCCGAAAAGGTGGGGCTTGATGTCGCGAAGGCGCGTGCCATGCCCTCCGCCGAGGCGATGGCATGGATGGAGCAGGACATCGCGGATGCGCGCGCTGTCGGCGTGCGCGGAACGCCCACCTTTTTCATCAATGGACAAAAACTGCCCAATTCCTCGCCGGAACAGCTCGAAGCTGAGGTTCGCGCGGCGGTCGCTGCGAAGGGCAAGTGATAATTCCCGTCCCGGCGAAGGCCGGGGCGGGGCCTCCGCACCGCAATTGATGCGCAAGATTCCGGCCACCTTGCCGCGAATATGACCCGGATTGCCGCCCCGTCGCGGGCGAAGACGGCATATTCAGAAGGCATTCAAAGACGAGGGTGAATTGCTGGAAGCCGAAAAGGAGAGACTGACATGCGCAGATTTCTGACCATTGCGGCGGCGATGTTCGCCTTCGCCGTTCCGGGCACAGCCCTTGCCCAGCATCATGATGATCGCGGCGGCTGGAGCCGCGACCATAACGCCCCGCGGGGGCACGACCGCGACTATCGCTCGGAGCGCCACGACATACCCAATCATGGCTATGATCGAGGCTATCGCTCGAATGATCGCTATTATCGCGGCAATGATCATCGCTACGAGCGGCGCGATCGCTATGAACGACGCTACCAGAAGCGCCGCATGCACCATCATCATCGCGGGCGCCACTGGCGCGGCTAGGCCCGATCGCGCCGTGGGCGAAGGCTGTTACCGCTGCGCCCGATAGATTGAAATCGAGCCGGTCGGCGTCGCGATGACCTTTGCCTCTTCTACGGCGTCGAACCCCGCGCCGGCGAGGATTTCGGGCATGCAGCCGCGCGCATTGGGTTCGGTATATTCATGCCCGTCGAGCCACTGAATCTGGCGGAACAGCATGCGCATCAGCGGAGAGCGCTGTTCGCCATAATCGGCGATGAAGAGCTGACCGCCGGGCCTGAGCAGGCGATACATCTGCGCAGCAATACCCTGTTTGACTTCCATGGGGCATTGATGGAACACGAGGCTCGACACAATCTTGTCGCACCCCTGCAGCGCGGCGATCCCATCCAGCGCATCGCCCATCGCCTCGAACCATTTGATATCGGCGCCTGCCGCTTGGGTCTTGGTTCGCGCGATCTCCAGCACGGCCGGGTCGGGGTCCACCGCCAATATCTCGCTCTCCGGCTCGGCTCCCTTGAGCGCGATCGCGAGCGTGCCCGTTCCGCATCCGATGTCGACGATCCGGTTCCCGGGCTCAGGAGCGACGAGCGTGAGCAGGTCTCCTCGCCACCTTTTCTCGCGAGTCATCAACGCGATGGCGGCGTCATAGCGTTCGAGTGAACCGCTCTTGCCAAGCGCGGGTACGAAATCTCTGTCGGTGTCGGTCATGACCCTTCTTTAACGGCGGCCATCGCATCCGCGCTTGAACGGAGGGGCTATCCCTCGATCATGAGATCGCTCGCGCAAATGCCGAACATCGCCTTGATCGTGCGCGCGAAATGGGCGCTATCGCTGAACCCCGCCATGTGTGCCGCCTCCGTTGCGCTACGCAGCCCGCCGATCGCCTCGAACGCGATCAGCAAACGGCGCCACAGCACATAGCGTTGGAATGGCATTCCGATTTCGGCGGCGAAGAGATGGCGGAATCGTCCGAGCGACAGGTCGCTCTCCCGGGCCGCGTCGGCAAGCCGGACGGGGCCTGCCTCGATGAGCCGATCGATCGTCGCCGCCGCTTGCACGATGCGCGCATCGAGCGGTCGGCGCGGTTCAAGTGCGAGCCAAGCCTTCCAGAAGCCCGCGCCGCAGTCGCTCGCGACATGGACCGGCATCACGCCGTTCAGGCGCGCTTTCAGATCGTCGGGCGGACCGAATTGGATCGTCGGCTCGACATACCAAAGCTCCGCCTCGCTCGCCGGAAGAAGACAGTGAACGGCTTCGGGCTCGATGAGCAGGCACCGACCTTTGTAGCGCCGCCCCTGGCTGTCGGTGACTTCGACCGGATCGTCAGCAAAGACCGCCTGCGCGGCGAAGTGCCGATGGGGAATGGTATCGCCGACCGAACCCGACCAGCAGGCGAGGAAATCGCCAATGCGAAGTCTGCCTTTCCAATGTGCGAGGCCGGTCATGCTATTCTGATAGCAGCAGGTCTACCTGGCCGTCACCCCGGGCGATGAATTCGCTTGGCGTTCACAATTGGCGCGCGTCATACCTGTTCATAATCATTCTTCGCCCGAGCATGTAACGACCAGGCGATCAGCAAATTTGTCGTGGCCGCAGTATTGCGTCAGCAAAGAATTTCGCGGCGCTGGACGCGTGCGCAGCCCCTACGCGGCGCCTGCGATCCGCAATTCCGCACCAAGCGCGTCAAGCAGCGGGCATCCCGGCTCCAAGCCGGCATCGCAAGCGCGCACGGAAGCGGCTAAAACTTGCTCCATTTTCCTAAGGTCCGCGATCCGCTCGCGCACGTCCTTCAGGTGCGAGGCGGCAAGCGCACGGACGTCGGCGCAGCGGCTCTTGCCGCCCACCGCCAGTTCGAGCAGTGCCCGCACTTCGTCTAAGGTGAAGCCCAGCTCCCGCGCGCGTCGCACGAAGCCGAGGCGAGCAACATCTTCGCGTGCGTAGCTGCGAAAACGGCCCCGACGAGAGGGCGTCGGCAAGAGGCCAATTCGCTCATAATAGCGGATCGTCTCGATGTTGCAGCCGGTGCGGCGCGAGAGTTCGCCGATCTGGAGCGCGCCGCTCGCCGCCATCGCAAAAATACCTCTTGAATCTGTAGTTACTACAGATGGTAGAGCGGCCCGATGTTACTCGCAAGGAGTCTGCCATGATCGACCCGCCAAATCCGTCCAAGGGGATCGCTACCGTCACGATTACCCTCGCGGGTATCGCTGCCGCGTTCGCCGCCGCCGCCTGCTGCGCGCTGCCTTTTCTCTTGGCCTCGATCGGCATCGGTGCGGCGTGGCTTGGCGGCGTGGCCATCGTGGCGGCTCCATATCGAACGCCCTTGCTCGTCATCGGCGCCTTGTGCCTCATTGTCGGTGCCATGTTGCTGACGCGGCAGCAGCTGATTGCCGCGCGCTGCGGCCCCGGCGGCCTGTGCACGCCGCGCTGGATGCGCATTCTCACATTTTTTGGTCTGCTTCTCGGCGCGGCGCTGCTCTGGGCGGGTTACACCTATGTCTGACGCGGCGATCCAACTGTTTTCGACCCTGACCTGTCCGAAATGCGGCCACCAGTCGACCGAGACCATGCCGACCAACGCGTGCCAATATTTCTACGATTGCCGCGGCTGCGGTGCGGTTCTCAAGCCCAAGCCTGGAGACTGCTGCGTCTATTGTTCCTACGGCGATATCCCTTGCCCGCCGATTCAGGAGAGCGGCGACAAAACCTGCTGCGGGTGAGACTGTCGATGGCAGCTTGCCGATTGCCAAGCGCCGATTTCCGGTTGATAGCCACGCTCCGATCGGTCAATGCAAATCATTCTCAATAAAGGCAGCTGGCGTGGCGATTTTCTCCAAAAGCGTTTCCTTCGCGTTGATGCGTGCCCTGGGCAGGGGGGCGCTTGCTTTCCTGCTGCTGGCGCTGGTCGCGGTCCAGCCAGCGCGCGCGAGCGAGCCAGAGGTTCAGACCATTTGGCGTCTGCTTGACTATGTCGCTGTGGATTATCCGGGTGCGGTGTCGGGCGGCAAGGTCGTCAGTCCGGCGGAATATGCCGAGATGACCGAATTCGCAGCGCAGGTCGAAACGCGCTTGAAACGCCTGCCGCAGAAGACCGCCAAGCCAAATTTGGTGGCCCAAGCCGCAACCTTGCGCCAATCGATCGCAGCGAAATCCGCACCGGCGACCATCGAGGTGCAGTCGCGGCAGCTCGCCGGGGCCTTGCTTGCAAGCTATCCCGTTCCGCTCGCGCCGCGCTCGGCTCCCGACCTGGCGCGCGGCGCGAAGCTCTATGCGGAAAACTGCGCCATGTGTCACGGCGCGACCGGCGCCGGAAACGGCCCGGGCGCCGCGGGTCTCGATCCGCCCCCGATCGCCTTCACGGACGCGGCGCGCGCACGCGAGCGCAGCCTGTTCGCGCTCTATCAGGTGATTTCGCAGGGGCTCGAGGGGACGTCGATGGCGAGCTTCGACGCCCTCCCCGACAGCGACCGCTGGGCCCTGTCCTTTTACGTCGGAAGCCTCGCGTTTCCGGAATCGTCGCAATCGCAGGGCCGACAGATGTGGGAAAAGGACGCGCGCGTTCGTGCCGCCATCCCCGATCTTGCGACTCTCGTCGGCAAGACTCCCGCGGATATCGCCCGTGAACTGGGCGACGGCAAGGCCGGGCCGCTGACTTCATATCTGCGCCGCCAGCCCGAAGCCGTCGTTGCGAAACCGGCCGGCTCGCTGATGCTCTCCCGCCAGCGCCTCGACGCGAGCCTAAAGGCCTATGCGGCCGGCGACCGTGGCGCCGCGTCCGACTTGGCACTATCCGCCTATCTCGATGGTTTCGAGCCCGTCGAGCCGGTCCTTGCGGCCCGCGATCCTGACCTCATGGCGAAGATCGAGATGGCGATGGGGAATTTGCGCTCGGCCATTGGCAAGGGCCGACCGCTCGCGGAGGTGGAGGCAGCAAATGCCGAAGTGGCGCGGCTGTTCGTCGAAGCCGAGGCGGCCCTCGCGCCCGAACAGGCAAGCGCTTCGTCGAGCTTTCTTGGCGCATTCGGAGTCCTGCTACGCGAAGGGCTCGAGGCGCTGCTGATCGTCATCGCCATGATGGCCTTCCTTCGCAAAACCGGGCGAACCGACGTCATGGGATATGTCCATGGCGGCTGGGTTTCCGCTCTAGCCGCGGGGGCGGCGACCTGGTTCGTCGCTACCTATTTCATCGGAATCAGCGGGGCGTCGCGCGAGCTCACCGAAGGCTTTGGCTCGCTTTTCGCCGCGATCATCCTGATCTCGGTGGGCATCTGGATGCACGGCAAAAGCAATGCCGAAGCCTGGCAGCGGTATATCAAGGAGAAGATCTCCGCTGCCCTGTCGCGCCGGTCGGCGTGGTTCCTGTTCGGTTTGACCTTTCTCGTTGTCTATCGCGAGGTCTTCGAGACCATCCTGTTTTACGCCGCGATATGGGCGCAGGGAAATGGCGGTGCAATGCTCGCGGGGGCGGCCACGGCTGCCTCTCTGTTGGGGCTGATCGCCTGGGCTATGCTGCGTTACAGTGCTCGGCTGCCGATCACGCAGTTCTTTGCTTGGAGTGCGGCGCTTATAGCAGTCTTGGCCGTCGTGCTAGCTGGCAAGGGCATTGGCGGGCTGCAGGAAGCAGGCTTGCTCGGCGTTACGCCGCTGGCAGAGTTTCCGCGAATCCCGATGCTGGGGGTGTACCCGACGGCTCAAACGCTTGTCGCACAATTGGCGGCCGCGATCGTCCTTGTCGCGGGTTTCTGGTTCAACCGTGCGAGCGCGCCGCGCGCGACTTGACAGCGCCCCGAAAGAAACCGCGTGATTGCGGGGATGTAAAAGGGCGAGTTTCGGTCCTGCGCTACTGTGCGGGTCAGGCCAGGCTTCGCCCGTCACGGCAACGAGACCCGCCGCGACAATAACCGCTACATTAGCGAGGGCATCGTTCCTTGAAAACAGCCACATCGCGCGGGCGGCCGCGTCACCTTCGTCACGGAAGCGGCTCAGCACCAGCGCCGCCGACATGTTGACGAGCAATGCCACGACACCGATGCCGCCCATGAGGTCGGCCTAGGGGGGGATGGCGTGGAAAGACCGCCAGATCGCTGATGTAATGACGCCGAGGCCAACGACTGGACTTGTAACGGTTTTGCGCCGGTCACTTATCTCATTGAGCCACCTTAGCTTCGAACGCGAGCGAGCTGGTGCCGCGCTTCGCGGGTAAGCAGCAGAAGCGACATTCGTAACCAAATATCCATTATATATAACTTAATCTGATAACCTCGTCGAAAGATTCGATGACTCGGCATTTATCTTAGAGCTCGGGTTCGATGTCAGCTAACAAAGCTTCAAGAAACGCATGCGCCTTCTGGTGAAGGTGAACGACGTTCCGAAGAGGGGATCATCAAAATGACCACGTGGAGAGCCAAAGCAACATCGACGTCAGCAATCGCCATCGCATCCTTTTTGGCGCTGGGTCTCGCAACGGCCGCACACGCGCAGGAAGGAGCCAGCGCACCGCCGCGCGATACCGGCGCTGCTCAAGCCGATTCAGATCGGAATAAAGAGATCATCGTGACCGGCACGCGCCGCAATGATTTGACCGCTGCCCAATCCCCGACCCCTATCGATATCATCAGTTCGGACGAGCTTCTCAATCAGGGCTCGTCCGACGTTACCGACATCTTGCGCCAGCAGGTGCCGGCGCTGAATGTCCAACGCTTCACCAGCAATGACGGTTCGGTTTTTACAAGGCCGTACAGCATGCGCGGCCTGCCACCGGATCAGACTCTTGTGCTGGTCAATGGCAAGCGTCGGCATCGCGGTGCTACCGTACAATTGTCCAACATCCCCTATATCCGGGGATCACAAGGCCCTGACCTCGCGACCATTCCTTCGATTGCGATCGGCCAATTGGAAGTGCTTCGCGACGGTGCGTCGGCGAATTACGGGTCCGATGCGATCGCCGGTGTGCTCAATTTTCGTCTGCGCGACGACCGCGAAGGAGCGACCTTCATCGCTCGCTACGGGCAATATTATAAGGGTGATGGCGAGGATTATCTGCTTCAGGGCAATGTCGGCTTGCCGTTCACGCCCGACGGGTTTGTGAATATCAGCGGTGAGTATAGCAATTCGGGGATAACTTCGCGCCAGAACCAGCGTCCCGATGCGCAAGCGTTGATCGACATGGGCGTCCAGGGCGTTCCCGTTCCGGCGCAGCGAACCGGCAACCCCGAGGCCGAAGCGGCCAGACTATTTGTGAATGCAGGCGTCAATCTCAGCGATTCGACGGAATTCTACGCCTTCGGAAACTATAGCTGGACCGCAGGGACAACGGCTTTTTTCTATCGCAACCCCGTTACCAATTCGCTTTTCACCAGCGTTCCGCTAACCCAAACTCCCGGCGGACCCCGCTTCACTTTCAGGACAATGTTCCCGGGCGGCTTTGCTCCCGATTTCCACGCCACCATCCGCGATGCGTCGCTGGTGAGTGGTTTGCGCGGTAGTCTTGCCGGCGATCTCACCTATGATGTGAGCAGCTCCTATGGGCAAAATAATGTGTCCTACAGCATCTCCAATACGGTCAATCCGTCGCTTGGCCCGCTTTCGCCAACCAAGTTTCGGACGGGTGAACTCGAACAGCGCGAACTCAACTTCAACGTCGACCTAACTTATCCGATCGAAGTTGGTTTCGCCGAGCCGCTCAATCTCGCGGGCGGTCTCGAATGGCGCCGCGAGACATGGGAGGTCACTCCCGGCGAACTGGCATCCTATCAGGTCGGGCCCTTTGCGTCGGTTCTCGATCCCGACACGCCTGATCCCACAGACCGTATTGGCCTGCCCGCAGGGTCGAGCGGCTTTCCAGGCTTGGGGCCGTCGCAGGCAGGGACTTTCTCGCGAAGCAATTGGGCCGCATACACCGCACTTGAGGGAGATGTGACGGATTGGTTTAGTCTCGGTCTTGCAGCGCGCTATGAGGATTTCTCGGATTTCGGGTCGGCCTTTACGTGGAAGGTCAATGGTCGGGTCGAATTCTCCGATGCGATTGCAATTCGCGGTTCGGTGAACACCGGATTTCGTGCGCCGACCCCCGGTCAGTCGAATGTTTCCTCAACCTTTGCCAATATCGACGCAATTACGGGCGCGCCCTTCATCACCGGCATCGTATCGCCGAGCAATCCGGTCGCTCAACTTTTCGGCGCCCAGCCGCTCGATCGGGAAAAGTCGTTTAATATTGCCGCGGGCATCGTTTTGACACCCGCGCGGCGACTGACCTTCACGCTCGATTATTTCAATATCAAGATCGATGAACGCATTGGACTTTCCGGTGGTTTTACGCTGACCCCGGCGCAGCGAGCCCAGCTGGTAGCGGCAGGAATTCCTGGCGGCGGTGATTTCCGCACGATCCAGTTCTTCGGCAATGCCTTCGACAGCCGCACGCAGGGTGTCGATGCGGTCCTGACTTATGGATTTGATATGTTCGGCGGCAAGGCAACGCTCAGCGCCAACGCCAATTATACCAAAAATCAAGTCACCAGGGCCGGGCCTTTGATCGCGGGTGATCGCGAGCGGCTGCTGGAATTGGAAGATTTTGTCCCCGACTGGAAAGGCGGCGTCAATTTCAACTATCAGGGTGATCGGATCGGCTTCACAACCACCGCAAGCTATTATGGCAAGTGGACCGATTTTGGTCCCGATCTTGCCAACGATCAGACCGGCGGAGCCGAAATTCTCGTCGATGCCGAAATTTCTTACCGGCTTACCGACAATTTCACTCTCGCAGCCGGTGGGAGCAACATTTTCAATAATTATCCTGATCGTGAAATGCGCGCCGGACAGATTGGGAATGGTTTCAAATATCTTCGCTTTTCCCCGATCGGTTTCAATGGGGGATTCTGGTACGTCCGGGGCACGGCAAAATTCTGAATCTCGCCGTCATGACATCTATCAATCCGGTCGAACGTGTATGCGAGCATTCCGATCATAAGGGGCCGTGTACGTCTCAGCGAAAACACGGCGCCTTGGACGACAGGTTGTCCAGAACCATCACGGCTTGGCCATGGTCACAAATGGTCGCCAATTTATGTGTCGTCAGTCGGTGCTCCCTGACCGACTGGCGGCTCGCCAAAGGTTCCGGCGGCGACCATCTCGTCGCGAACCTCGGTCATGATCTCGATAAAGCGCAACGCGGTTTGCGACAGCGCACGGAACGAGGGCGTATAGAGCAGATATTCGAACTCGATGCGCGGCCTGAATGGCAAAATGACCAGGCCTTGCGAGACAAATCCGATGGCGGTCGCGGGGTTAACGATCGAACAGCCGACGCCCAGCGTTACGAGGTTGCAATGGGTGATGGCATATTGTGTTTCGACAACCAGATCGCGTTCTACGCCAGCGTCCTCGAAGATGCGATCGACCCGGCGTCGTGTCCGATCGCCGTGCATGAGCGATATGAAGGGTTCGCCGGCGAGGTCCGCCGGTTCGATATAGGCGCGGTCCGCGAGTCGGTGCCCCGGCGGCAATATACACGCGCCAACAGAACGCAGGAAGGTGCTGGCGGACATTCCCGCTACCTCGTGCGCGCGCGTCGCAAGGCCAATATCGAACTGTTGGTTCGCAACCAACTGCCGGACGGTGGACGAGCTATGCGTGTCGAGATGGATCGAAACGCCCGGATGTCTTTTCTGGAACGCGCGGATCACATGCGGCAAGAAACTGAACGCGAGTGCGGGCAGCGAGGCGATATGAAGGTTGCCGGTGGAAAGATTGCGAATATCGTCGGCCGTTTTCTTGAGCGCATCAACGCCGATGAAGCTGCGCTCGACCTCATGGTAAAAATATTCGGCTTCGGGCGTTACCGTGAGGGCGCTGCCTTTCGATCGCACAAAAAGCTTGAACCCGATGGCATATTCAAGGTCAGCGATGAGCTTGCTCACCGCCGGCTGCGACAAGTGCATCGATTGTGCGGCTTGCGTGATCGACCGCGTGACCATGACCGCCCGAAACGCTTCCAACTGGCGCAAATTCATCCAAAACCCTCCCAAGTTATCAGCATTGGTTATAGACCAAGATTGATACAGGGGCGCAAGGAATGACTTCTCCATATCGAGCTGCGCTGTGGCGGGGCCGTCGATGAGGAAATCGCGCGCGCCTTTCTTCGTAAATTCGGCTGCGCTGGCGCCAGCATTTGCTCCTCATTTGATTCTTCAAGCGACATTTTAGCGGGGTCGAGCAGACTCCAGGTTTAGAAGGCAAATATAATGAATGACGAGACCGCCAAACGCGGCGAATATGGCGCCCGATCTCGCAGGGTGTCGGCAATGACAAATCTGGTTCATTCGGGATCGCCATCCGCAAAGGCGGCGGGATTGCTCAATCCTCCGGTTCACCGCGCTTCGACGATTACGTATGATAGCGTCGAGGCTTATACGGGTCGGCATAGCCGCATTTATGACGATGTCATCTATGGCCTCTATGGGACCGAAACGACCTTTGCGCTCGAGGCGGCGATCGCTGCGCTCGAAAGCGGCCACCGGACGGTGGTGACCTCTTCGGGAACGGCGGCTATCTCGCTCAGCCTGTCGGCGTTCCTGACGGCGGGCGATCATTTGCTGGTCATCGACACCGTCTATCGATCGACGCGCCGCTTTTGTGACGATGTTTTGACGGCCATGGGTGTCGAGGTCTCCTATTTCGACCCAGGCGTCGGCAGCGACATCGTCGCCCAAATCCGGCCGAACACTCGCGCCATCTTTCTCGAGACGCCGGGATCGCTGACCTTCGAGATGCCCGACATCGCGGCAATCACTGCTGTGGCGCGCCCACGCGAGATCATCACAATGATCGATAACACCTGGGCTACCCCGCTCTATTTTCGGCCGATTGAACATGGTGTCGATGTGTCGATCGCTGCAGCGACCAAATATCTTTCGGGACATTCCGACGTCATGCTCGGCGCAATGACCGCGGCGAATGCCGACATCTTCCGGAGGCTGAAGGATGCGGCGCGTTACTGGGGAAACTGCGTGAGCCCCGACGATTGCTACCTCGTGCATCGCGGATTGCGCACGCTTGAGGTGCGCCTCGAGCGCCATCAGCGCAACGCTTTGGAGCTCATCGACTGGTTCCAACAGCAGCCCGAAGTTCGTCATGTGCTTTATCCCGGCATCGCTTCGGACGCGGGGCATGCGATCTGGCGGCGCGATTTTGACGGGGCCACGGGGCTGTTCGGTGTCTTGCTGGACGATATGACACCGCAAGAAAATTCGGCTTTCTTCAATCAGTTCCGGTTGTTTCAGCTCGGTGCCAGCTGGGGCGGGTTTGAAAGTCTGATTGTTCCCGCCTGGCCCGCGCCGGAGCGTAGTTGCACGCCGCTGCAAAAAGGCAGCTTGATCCGCGTCCATGCGGGTCTTGAGACAGGCGAGGATCTGATCGATGATCTGTCGGCTGCTTTCGACCGGCTCCGGGCCTTCCGGAGCGGAGGAAGACCGTGACGAAATCCATTCCATCGCAGCCAAGCCAATTCGTCGATGCCGGGAATGCACGCCGTCATGCGTTGAATCCGGTGCTGGCGGGATTTTCATGCATCCGGTGCCAATTGGAACTGGCGGTCGCGGACTATTTTGAAGGCTGCCCGTCCTGTCTTGCGCGCGGCGAGCCTTCGACGTTGCGGTCGACATATAGCGCCTTGCCGACCGCGCTGACCGACAATCAGGCCCGTGGGATGCAACGTTATGCGGCGTGGATGCCCTATATGTCGTGGGTCTCGCTCGGCGAGGGCGGGACGTCCTGCACGAACTTTTCTTCCTTGGCCCATGAGCTTGGGGTGGCTGCGATTCACATCAAGAATGAGGGTCAGAACCCCAGCGGATCGCACAAGGACAGGATGAGCTGCCTCGCGGTTACCCGCGCGCTCGACGTCGGGGCGACAATGATAGTTGCAGCGTCGAGTGGCAATGGCGGGGCGTCATTGGCACTTTATGCAGCAGCGGCGGGGCTGCAATGCTGCATCGTCACGACGTCTGCCTTGTCGCCGGTCTTTAGGCGAGCGATCATCATGACCGGTGCCCAAATCGTCACCGCTTCGGACAGCCTCGAGCGTTGGGACCATATCGCCAACATGGTGAAGGAACAGAGCGCGTTTCCGGCGACAAACTATCTCGACCCGCCCGTCGGCAGCAATCATTTCGGATTAGATGGGTTCAAGACCATCGCTTATGAGATGTTCGAAGAATTGGGGCCGGATCTCGTCGATGCCGTGCTGGTTCCAACCTCGCGAGGCGATCTTATCTGGGGACTTTTCGAAGGCTTCCGGCAGCTTAAGGCCGCAGACTTGACCACCGCAGTACCCCGGCTGTTCGCAGTCGAGCCTTTTGCGCGGATCAGCGCGGTGCTCGGCGGAGAGACGGTCACCGGCTCATTTCCCGGAACGACAAAACTCACATCGATAGGTGGTTCAACCGTCACCTATCAGGCGATAGAGGCGATCCGCTTGTCTGGCGGCGGCGCAGTGATTGTCGCCGATGAAATGGTCGCCCGCGATCAACTTCGCCTCGCACGCCATGGTTGTTACGCCGAACTGTCATCGGCGGCGGCGCTCACAGGGCTCGAGCTTCTTCTAAAGGACGAGGTGATTTCACCCGACGAAACGGTTGCGCTGATTGCAACCTCAAATGGCTATAAGGAACTCGCCAGCGACGAGAGTGATCGATGATGCAGGCGGAGGCTTCTGACTCGCTCCTGCGCCGCGAGATTGGCAAAATCGGTGTCGGGACGATCGCGATGAACGGCGTGATCGGATCGGGCATTTTCGCATTGCCTGCCGTCGCGATCGCGCAGACCGGTTATTTCAGTCCCTGGGTTTTCATTCTGTGCGGTCTCTTGATCCTCTCCGTCGCACTCACGCTTGCGCGTACCGCTGGCTTTTTTCACATTACCGGCGGGCCAGTTGCGTACACCACCCACGCCTTTGGGCGATATGTGGGTTTCCAGACAGGTTTGCTGATTTACGTGAGCCGCGTTGCGGCGATTGCCGCCAGCGCCAATCTCATTGTAAGCTATGCCGCCGCCCTATGGGCGCCGCTCGCATCGGGCCCTCCCAAAATCGCGGCGATTATCGGCTATATTTCCATCGCTACACTTTTGAATGCCGTCGGAGTGCGGGCAGGAATGGCGATGGTGTATGTCATCAGTATTTTGAAACTGGCGCCGCTGATCTTGCTGATTTTTGTCGGCTTTCCTCACATTGAATGGGCAGGTGTGGCAGGCGCAGACATCCCGGGTACCGAGACGCTGGGGCAATCCATGCTCGTCCTAATGTACGCCTTTATCGGATTCGAATTCAGCCTTATCGCGGCCGGCGAGACCCGCAATGCGCGAACGGCGATTCCGCGGACACTTGTCGGCACGGTTGTCGCCATTTCGGTCGCCTACACGCTTATCCAGCTCGTAATTGTGTCGGTTGGATCTGACCTTGGAACTAGCGAGGCGCCGCTTGTCGACGTAGCCGGAAGGCTCATGGGACCCGCCGGGGCGCTTGCACTGGGGCTCGGTGTGGTGTTTTCGGTCGGCGGCGGAAGCTTGACTTCATTGCTCACTGCGCCGCGATTGACCTTTGCCCTGTCCCGCGATGGCAGCTTGCCGGCTTGGTTTGGCAAAGTGAACGAAAAGAGCCGAACACCTGTGAACTCGATCCTGTTTTGCGGGGTGTTCAGCATGGGACTGGCGGTCAGCCATGGTTTTGTGTGGCTCGTTACGCTCAGCACTTTTGTTCGGCTGCTAAGCTATGCCCTCTGCATCGCGTCCCTGCCGAAAATCGAAAAGACAATCGCGGCCGAAGCGGGACAGTTCCAATTGCGTGGAGGGCTGATAATACCGGGAATCGGATTTTTGCTCACCCTGTGGCTGATTGGCTACTCGACAATCGACAATTTTCTGATTGCCGGACTTATTGTTGCCGTCGGCACGATCATATTCTGGTTGTCCACCCGCCGCGCCAGCACTCCCGAGAAATCGGCCTAGCGACGCACGCGGCCTTAAACGCCAACATCGGCGATCGACGTCCTATTTCTGTCGATAGTCGGGAAGCAATGGAGCATCGTCCGGCGTCGGGTGCTGTTCAAGATCCGCGATCAAGGACTTCATCTCGTCAATTTCCCGAACCTGCGCCTCGATGATGCCATCGGCAAGCTTGCGAACCCGAGGGTCGCGGATTTTGGCGCGTTCGCTCGTCATGATCGCGATCGAGTGATGCGGGATCATGGCTTTCATATAAGAGACATCATCGACGGTTTGCTGGCTGCGGACGAGCCATAGTGAAACCGCGAAGACAAGGATGCTGGCCGCAATGATTGCGGCATTCTTGCGCCGATCCTTGTACATCGACCACATAAAGCCAAGCATGATGATCGCCATGGCGGCGCCCATATAGACCGCCATCCACGTCCGCGTCTGGCTGTAGAAGACATGGTCGAGGGCATAGCTGTTGAGATACATCAGCACGAACATGACGATCGTCGATGTGACGATCATTGCCCCGAACCGCCCGTAGCTCGATCGCTGCATTTTCATATCATCGTCCATAGCCCCTGTTCCTTCCAAATCTAGGGTCAGCCGCCGCTTGTGACCCCTCCATCAGAAACAATGCCGGAAGACTGTCGAGGTTCCTTCGCCAAACCCGGCCCGGCGGAACTGCCGACAAAGAGCGGAGATCCTATTTGGCGTTGGCGGACGACCAGTGAATATGCACAATCTGCCACCCGTCATTCTGGCGGCGCAGGAACATGGTTTCGGTTCCGATGAGATTGATCGGGCGGTCTTTGTACGTGCCCACCGTCTTGCTCTCGGTCGCGATCCAGGCCAGATCGCCTTCCGCTCGACCGGTCCTTTGGGTGATGGTCTGTGCGGTCGCCTGCGAAAAGGTCGCGTCCGCCGCGAGATGATGGCCCGCATATTCCGCCTTGCTGCGTTCGGCGCCGCCGCTTTCGAATATCAGGACGTCATCGGCGAGCAGGGCCAGAGCATCGACTTCGTTCCCATGATCAAGCGCGGCATGAAAGGCGTCGACCACGGCAGCGGCCTCGAGCGCCGTCGGTGCGAGCGAAGCGCTTGCCGATGCCGTTTTGGCCGGTTCGTGCGCATTTACAGCCGTGACGGTGCCCGCAGCGACAAGCGCCGCGATGCCCCAGCTCCAAACCTTAATCATCCCTGTTCTCCCTTTTGCCGACCGGCGCGGTCGCGTTCTTCTTCTTGAAGGACATACGCAGGGGAATCCTATTCCCCTCGATCGCCCTTGCAGTCTACCTGTTCAATCGGCGGGTGTGAACGCTGTGATCGTTCCGCCTGTACCGTCCCAATCAAGATCGAAAGACACCTGGTCGCCAATCTTGACGGCTGTCAGCAGCGCGGGCGGAGCGTCAAAGACCATCGTCATCGCCGGCCATTGAAGTTCGGCGATGGGGCCGTGATCCAACGTGATTTTGCCTGCGGCGGAATCGATCGCGGTCACTGTCCCGGTGCCTTTGGCCTGGGTGATTGCGGATGCGGCCTGTGTTTCGGACGGCACCGTGTCGGCGGCGGGCGCGGTGGATTGGGGGGCGGGGTCGCAGGCCGCCAACCCCAGCGCGGACAGACCGGTCATCAACATCAGCATGGTCTTCATATCATCTCTCCTTCAAGTTGAGCTGGAGCGGCGCAGCTTTGCGGCGCATCAGCAGATAGGCGGCGGGGATGACCAGCATCGACAGCAAGGGCGCGGTGATCATCCCGCCGATCATCGGGGCGGCGATCCGGCTCATCACTTCCGATCCGGTGCCGGTGCCGATCAGGATGGGGAATAGCCCCGCCAATATGACCGCGACGGTCATCGCCTTGGGCCGGACGCGCAGCAATGCGCCTTCGCGCACGCCCGCCGCGACATCGCCGTCGGTGCGCGCGGCGAGGGCTTGTTTGAGATAGATGAGCATCACCACCCCGAACTCCGCCGACACCCCGGCCAGCGCGATAAAGCCGACGCCGCTCGCGACCGACTGATTATATCCCAGCAGATAGAGCAGCCACAGCCCGCCGGTCAGCGCGAAGGGCAGGGTGCCCATGATGAGCAGCGCCTCATCAAACCGGCGGAACGTCAGATAGAGCAGCCCAAAGATGATCGCGAGCGTCACCGGAACGACGATCTTCATCCGCTCGGTCGCGCGCACCAGAAATTCGAACTGGCCAGTATAGGAAACGCTGACGCCCGGGGGCAGTTTGACATCGCGCGCGATCGCGGCCTGTATGTCGGTCACAAGCGTTTGCAAATCGCGCCCGCGGCCATCGACATAGATCCATGTCACCGGGCGGCCATTTTCGCTGCGCAGCATCGGTGGGCCGTCGCTGATCCGCACATCGGCGACGGTGCCCAGCGTGATCTGTTGGCGCGACGGCGTCAGCACCGGCAGATTGATGATCTCGTCCAGGCTGTCGCGGATTTCGCGCGGATACCGCACGCTGATCGGATAGCGCGCCAGTCCCTCGACCGTCTGGCCGATCGTTGCGCCGCCAATCGCGCCCGACACAACCGCCTGAACATCGGCGATGTTCATGCCATAACGCGCCGCCGCGCCGCGATTGATCTGGACATCGATATAGCGTCCGCCGGTAAGCCGTTCGGCGAGTGCAGAGGCCACGCCGGGCACCGTCTTGACGACATCTTCGATCCGTTTGGCGCTGGCGTCGATGGCTTTGAGGTCGGACCCCGCAACCTTGATCCCGATGGGGCTTTTGATCCCCGTCGCCAGCATGTCGATGCGGTTGCGGATCGGCGGCACCCAGAAATTGGCGAGCCCCGGCACCCGCACCCGCGCGTCAAGTTCGTCGATCAGCTTTTCCTGCGTCATCCCCGCGCGCCATTCGCTTTTGGGTTTGAACTGGATTGTCGTTTCGAACATTTCGATCGGCGCCGGATCGGTCGCGGTGTCGGCGCGACCGGCCTTGCCGAACACGCGGCTAACTTCCGGCACCGTTTTGATGAGGCGATCGGTCTGTTGAAGCAATTTCCCCGCCTCGGCCACCGACAGCCCGGGCAGCGCGGAGGGCATATAGAGGAGGTCGCCCTCGTTCATCTGCGGCATGAATTCGCCGCCCAGCCGCGCCATCGGCCACAGGCTGGTCGCAAAGATCAGCGCCGCAATCAGCAACGCCTGTTTCGGGCGCGCAAGCACCCAGTCGAGCCCGGGACGATAGAGTCGGGTCAGCCAGCGATTGATCGGATTGGCATTCTCGTCAGGGATTCTGCCGCGAATGAGCCAACCCATCAGCACCGGGACGAGGGTAATCGACAGCAAAGCGGCCGCCGCCATCGCATAGGTTTTGGTAAACGCCAGCGGCGCGAACAGCCGCCCCTCCTGACCTTGCAACGAAAAGATCGGGATGAAAGAGAAGGTAATGATGAGCAGGCTGAGGAACAGCGCCGGGCCGACCTCGGCCGCCGCGCCGGTGATTACGCGCCAGCGCTCGGCGCCTTCCAACTTGCCGTCAGGATTGTCGTGGGTCCATCGCTCGATATGCTTGTGCGCATTTTCGATCATCACGACCGCCGCATCGACCATCGCGCCAACCGCGATCGCGATGCCGCCGAGCGACAAGATATTGGCGTTCAGCCCCTGCGCGCGCATCGCGATGAAGGCGATCAAGATGCCAAGCGGCAGCGTCAATATCGCGACCAGCGCCGAGCGCGCGTGCCACAGGAACAGTCCGCAGACGAGCGCGACGATGACAAATTCCTCGACCAATTTGGTCGAGAGATTTTCGACTGCGCGGTCTATCAGCCCCGAACGGTCGTAGGTGGTGACGATTTCCACCCCGGGCGGCAGGCTCGCCTTCAGGCTGTCGAGTTTGGCGCGGACATTTTCGATCACTTCACGAGCGTTTTTGCCCTGTCGCATGACGATCACCCCGCCAGCGACTTCGCCTTCGCCGTCGAGTTCGGCGATTCCGCGCCGCATCTCGGGGCCGATTTGCACCGTCGCGATGTCGCCGACGGTCACCGGCACCCCGCTGGTGGCGGTGCGGATCGGCACCGCGCGAAAATCGTCGAGGGTCTTTAGGTAGCCGCTGGCGCGGACGATATATTCGGCCTCGGCCAGTTCGACCGTCGCGCCGCCGGTTTCCTGATTGGCCGCCGTCACGGCGTCGCTGACTTCGCCTATTGTTACGCCATAGGATGCCAGTTTCTGGGGATCGAGGACGATCTGATATTGCTTGACCATCCCGCCGATGGTCGCGACCTCGGCGACGTCGGGGACGGCTTTTAATTCATAGCGCAGGAACCAGTCCTGGATCGAGCGTAGTTCGGCCAAATCGTGGCGTCCGCTTTTGTCGACTAGCGCATATTCATAGATCCAGCCGACCCCGGTCGCATCGGGACCGATCGATGCCGTTGCGCCGTCGGGCAATTTTCCCTGAACCTGGCTCAGATATTCGAGCACCCGGCTGCGCGCCCAATACAGGTCGGTGTTATCGTCGAACAGCACATAGACGAAACTGTCGCCGACAAAGCTATAGCCGCGCACCACGCGCGCACCCGGCACCGACAGCATCGTCGAGCTGATCGGATAGGTCACTTGATCCTCGACAATGCGCGGTGCCTGGCCCGGATAGGTGGTGCGGATGATGACCTGAACGTCCGACAGATCGGGGATGGCGTCGACCGGGGTCGTCCGCACGGCGGCTATCCCGACCAGCGTCAGGATCAGCGCCGCCGCAATAACCAGCCCGCGCGCCGCGACCGAGGCGCGAATGATCCGCTCGATCATTTGGCTTCACCCAGCGGGCGTATGGCGATGCCGGTCAGGCTTGCCTCGGAATCGAGCAGAAACTGGCCCGAGGCAACGACCTTCTCGCCGACCGCCAACCCGTGTAAAATTTCGGTCTGACCGCCCCCTTCGCGCCCGGTTTGGACTTCGGCGGGATGATAGCGCCCGTCGCCGGTCGCGAGCATGACGATGCTGCGCGTCCCGGTGCGGATCACCGCCTCGCTCGGCACCAGCAGCGCGGGCTTGGCGTCGCCGCCCAGCGCGACATTGGCGAACATGCCCGGACGCAAGCGTCCGCCGCGATTGGCGAGCTCGATCCGCACGGTCAGCGTCCGGCTGTCCACTTGCGCCGTCGGTAGAATGGCGATGACCCGCCCGCCGAACGTCTCGCCGGGAAAGGCGGTGAGGGTGGCAACCGCGCGTTGCCCGACGCGCACCGCCCCGGCTTGCGCCTCGGGCAAGGCGGCGTTGAGCCACACGGTGCCTAGTCCCGATATTTCGGCGAGCGTCTGACCCTGCGCCAATGTCACCCCGGCGCGCGCGTTGAGGGTCTGGACGACGCCGCCGATCGGTGAACTGATTGTGATCGTCCCGCTCGTCCGTCCGGTGCGGTCAACCCGCGTGATCACGCCATCGGACATTCCCATCAGCCGCAGCCGCTGCCGCGCCGCCGCGGTCAGCTCGGGCCGGCCGAGTTTCTTGACGCTCAGATATTCGGTCTGGGCGCCGCCCCATTCGGGCGATTGCACATCGGCGATAGGTGTCCCGGCGCGGATGACATCGCCGGGTGCCAGCCGATAGACGCGCTCGACAAAGCCGCCCGAGCGCGCCTGCACGATGGCCACATCGCGCTCGTTGAAATCGATTGCGCCGGTGACGTCGAAGGTCGCCGCGAGACTGCCCATTTCGGCGGCGACGACCCGGATGCCGAGATTTTGTATCGCCGATGGATCGACCTTGACGCTCGCTGCGCCGCTATCGCCTTCATCTGCATATTTCGGGATGGTCTTCATGCCCATCGACGACAACGATTCCGGATTGTCATACTTTTCCTGCGGCACCATCGGGTCGTAATAATAGAGAATTTTGCGGCCATCGGCCTTGCCCGAAGCGGTCCCCGAGCCATTGTCGCCGCGGTGGCCGAGCCAGTATCCGCCCCCACCGGCGATCAAGACGGCCGCCAAAATCCCGGCGCGCCAGCGCGCCGCGGTTGAAATATCGTTCATGGCTGTGTGTCCCCATAGGTGAACTGAATGCGGATCGCGTCGCGGGCGACATCGGCTTCGCGCGCTAGCGCGTCGACATCCGCCTCGGCCAGCGCCAGCGTCGAGAGCAACGCGGTGCCCAGATCGAGATTGCCGGCGGCATAGCTATCGAGATCAAGCTGGGCGCGTTTTTTCGCGAGCGGGACTAGCGTCTTTCGGGCATTGTCGAGCTGCTGGCGGCGCATGCGGTAATCGGCGAGGTCCGAACTGAGCGCCGCTATGATTTCGCGTTCAGCCGCAACACGGGCGAATCGCGAGCGCGACGCCTCGCTCGCCCGTGCCGCAATTTTGGGATCCTGACGGCGCTTGGCGAACAGCGGCAGGTCGACTGTCACGCCGACCGTGACCAGATCGCCGAAATTGGGTTCGCGGCGACCATAGGAAGCATTCACCGTCCAGTCGGGGCGCTTGTCCGCCCGCGCGAGCCGCGTCTCGGCATCGGCGGCGGTCGTCTGGGCATCCAGCACGCGCAGCTGCGGCAGCGACGCCAGTTCCGCTTTCAGTTTCTCGCCATCGATTGCGAGGGGCGGCGGCGCACCTTGCACATCGGCCATCGGGTCGCCGGTGAAGCGCACTAGCATAGCCTGCGCCCTAGCGACTTCGGCGGCGAGGGCGCTTCGTCGGTCGGCGATCGCGGCGCGCAATTGTTCGGGCTCGAGCGCCTGCGCGGGGCGCGCCGAACCCGACGCCAAGCGCGCGGTGACGGTCGATTGCAGATCATTGAGGCTTTCGTCGAGAAGGTCGAGCTGGCCCAGCCGCCTTTTGGCGTAATGGAGATCGATCCAGGCGAGAGCGGTGCCCAGTCCCACGTCTTGCGCTTCGAGCGCCTGGTCGGCAAATGCGATTCCGATCTCGGCCTGCGCGCGCGCCGCGCGGGCTTGGCGCTTGGCCGGATTGGTGAACTCCTGGCTGATGCCGATGACCTGCATGGTGAAATTATCGCGATTGAGCCGCCCCGCATCGGGTCCGGTCACCGGAAAATCCTTGATCGCGAGGTCGAGCTTGGGATCGGGCAGCCGATCGGCGGCAATCGCGGCCGATTGAGCCGCTGCGATCCCCGCATCGCTTCCTTGCAGTTCGGGCGCGTGGCTGGCGGCCCGGCCGAGCGCTGCGTCGAATGTCATCGGTTCGGCATGAAGCGCCGTGGGCAGCGGGATCAGCAAGACCGCCGCGATAAAGATACGCATGACGTCCCCCTTTGGAAATTGGCGAAGCCGCACCCGGCGAATGCGGGGAGTGGCGGCGGTCAAACTTTCGAGTGCGTCATGCGTTTGCCGGATGCCATCTTCATGCAACCGGCGGCATCGGACCGCATCATATCGCAATCACGATGGGCGTCCTGTTCGGACACGCCCTTGACCCACACACGCACCCGCAACGAGCGTTTGGACTTGTTCGGGCCGGGAAGCTGGCGTGACTGCCATTCATAATGGCCGTTCGACCTTTCCTGGGCGAAGGTCGGCGTGGCAAGGCCGGGGGCCGCAATCGCTGCGGCGAACCATATTATTTTCATTTTGGAAATTCCTCGATTGAAAAGCTAGGAAATGCGCGCCTCATTGAGCGGCGCGCATCGCGCAATTCAGCCGAGGGATAGCGGGGGTTCAGGCTCGGGCCCGAAGGTGCGCCCAATGAGGCGTGTGGCCGCGACCGGTTCGACCGGATCGTGTCGACGCTGGGCGACGACCAGCGGCGCGGCGGGCGTGGTGACCACCAATGGCAAAGCGCAGCCCATTTTCGCGATGCAGTCGAGCGTCAGGCCCTGACAGGGCCCTTTGTCCTGCGACGTGTCGATGCCCATCATCTCCGCGCATTCGTCGCGCATCGCCGACGCGGCGATGGCCGTGTCGGGCATCGGCATCGCGGAAGCGAACGCCGCTTCCTGAGCCAGAAGACCCAACAAGGCTCCGAGGAGGAGCAGGAAAGAGAAGCTGCGCTTCATGATCAAAGCATGATCCTCTGCGCATTCCAAGTCAACTTCTTCTGGCAAGCTGGACAAATCGGGAGTCCCATTTCCTTCGGGCTAACGGCCTCTGTATCATTTTTTGAGGGATGGGGCGTCCTGGTGCGTAATCAATATCAGTAGGGGATGTTGGGTGCTTGAACCCGGACGCCGTAAATAGCGGTTTCCGGGCATGTATGACTTGTACTCGAATTCCCCGAACTCATTTGAGCTGCGCGACTGCGCTGTTCTTCGAAACAGGGGAAGCATAATGAATAATAGATACTGCTGCGCGTCAAAGAAGCGTGCAATACAACGAACCTCGCTAGCGGCGATCGCGATGGCTTTCACAATGCCCGTGCAGGCTCAGGAAGCCCAGTCGGAAGGCCTCGCCGAGATCATCGTAACCGCCGAGAAGCGTGAGGAAAATTTGCAGTCTGTTCCCGTCTCGGTCACAGCGATGACCGGCGAGGCGCTCACCGCGAATGGGATTTCCAATGTCGAAGACCTGCAATTTTTCGTTCCCGGTGTTTCGATTACCAACGATTCGATGGCGATCATCAATATTCGCGGGATTGGGACTTCCGCGTTTGGTGTCGCAACCGACCCCAGCACGACGGTTCATTACGACGGCGTCTATATCTCGCGCCCCACAACGAGCTATCAAGACTTGTTCGACGTCGAACGCATAGAGGTGCTGCGCGGCCCACAAGGCGTACTTTTTGGTCGCAACTCTGCGGGCGGCACGCTCAATATCATCTCCAAAATGCCGACCGACGAACTGAGCGGTACGCTTGGACTCACTATCGGCAATTATGAGAAGCGCTCCGCCAGCGGGACGATTTCTGGGCCGCTCGGTGAACGCGTCCGGGGCCGCATAACGTTGCTCGCTAACCAGCGCGAAGGCATCTACCGCGACATCGTCTCGGGGCGGCGATACCAGAATGAAGACAATCTCGCCGGACGATTGACGCTTGCGATCGACGCTAGCGACCGTCTTGAGATCGTGCTGCGGGCGGATGCCAGCCGCGATCGCGAGACCGGCGCGCGCTCTGTCCGCCCCTTCTATCCACAGGGTTTCATCGATGCGGGTGCAACGATCCCAGCCAATGACAAAGAAGCCGCGCTCGACCGTCTGCCGCGTTACGATGTCGATGCTTGGGGCGTCTCCTCGACGATGAACTGGGACGGTGGTCCGGTTACGGTCCGCTCGATCACTGCGCTGCGCAAGAGCAAGGTCGTTCAGGCGCTCGACGTCGACTCAACCGACCTCTTCCTCCGCGATATCGAGTTTTACGAACGCTCACGCAGCTTCACGCAGGAGTTCCAACTCCTCAACAATGATGCGGACAAGCTGCGCTGGATCGTCGGAGCCTTCTATCTCAATGAAAAGGGCAATGACGAAATACGAATCATTGAGCCGAGCCGTCGGCTCGCGATTCCGGAAAGCAACACGACGAACGCGTTCGCGCTTTTCGGTCAAGCGAGCTACGAACTCATCGACCGCCTCCGACTGACCGGGGGGCTCCGATACTCCTACGAGAAAAAGGATTTCGCATATCGGGTATTGCTGAACGGAAATCAGGTCGATGCCGGTCAGCCCAAATCATCCTGGACCGCCTGGACTCCAAAAATCGGGATCGATTACGACGTTGCCGCTGATGTCATGGTTTATGCATCGGCAACCCGCGGGTTCAAATCGGGCGGATTCCAGCTGGGCGACGGGCGGCCCTTTCTTCCTGAATATGTTTGGAGCTATGAGGTGGGCCTGAAATCGACCCTCCTCGACCGGCGGCTTCGGGCAAACTTCTCGGCCTTCTATTATGATTATACCAATCTTCAGGTGGTCGAATATAATAATGGCGTCGCCAGCACGACCAATGCCGGCAAGGCGACAATCAAGGGGGTCGAGGCGGAGCTCATGGCGCGCCCGCTTGATCGGCTGACGCTCACATCGACGATCGCTTATCTCGATGCCCGCTACGACGTCTATTTTGATGATGTTGGCGGAAGCCTCAGGGGCAACCGCCTGCCGAATGCGCCGCAATGGAACGTCACTCTTGGCGGCGAATATAAGGCACCACTTGGAGATGGAACACTGTCATTGCGGACCGATGTGTCATGGCGCGACAGCGTCTTTTTCAAGCCAAACAACAATCCGCTCTTCTCAGGAAACGCTACGACACTCGTCAACGGTCGTGTTGCATGGCAGCCTGGGAGCGAGGCTTGGGAAATTGCGCTTTATGGTCGAAACCTGACCGACGAGCGATATGTGAGCTACAGCACGATCGGGACGGACGCGACCGGTGTTTCGAATCCGACCCTGCCGCTCTACATCTACGGCGAGCCGCGTCAGTACGGCCTGCAGCTGCGCTATTTCTTCTGAGCTCCTCGTTCTGCGAGGTCCCCGGCGGCACCCCTACGGCCGTCGGTCCTCCCGGGCGCTAACGTGCCCGGGAGGAATATCTCTTCTGGACGCAGGTCATCGTATGCTCGTCACTCCAGGGGCGCTGTCGCATGGCCACATCGGGAACAAGGACGATGGGACGCTGAGCGGGTCAGGGCGATTTCCACGAGCAGATCAGAGCAGTCTGATCCTGAACGCCTGCAGCGCGCGAAATTTATGTGTCTTTCGAGCCCCGCGAACATCGCAACGATGCAATGGTCGATTGGTTTGGAACGGAACCCTGTTTTCGGAGCCTCACGGCAATTGATGCGCAATCGCCTTAATCGCCTTCAGACCCGATCCGAAGCGGGCGATGGCGGTCTGGTGCCGCTCGAGTTCGCTATACGGCAGGTAGGAGATGTCGAGGTCTCCGATCCGGCTGAATGCCGGGCGTCGGAGCTGGGCGCGGACATCTGCTTCTCGGGCGTCAGGTGCAACAAGGAAAAGTGCCGTCGATAAATGAAGATTCTCGCTGCTCAGGGCGAGATCGAGGGCTCTGTTGCAAAAATCGTGAAGCTTGAGCATGCTTGGCGGAGATTGGACGGACGGAACGATGACGGATTTCAAGTGGCGCCATTTCCAGGGTGATGTGATCCTGTGGGCGGTGCGCTGGTATTGTCGCTATCCGATCAGCTATCGCGACCTTGAGGAAATGCTGGCGGAACGCGGCATTTCGGTCGACCATACGACGATCTATCGCTGGGTCCAGTGCTACGCCCCGGAGATGGAGAAGCGGCTGCGCTGGTTCTGGCGGCGTGGCTTTGATCCGAGCTGGCGCCTGGATGAAACCTACGTCAAGGTGCGGGGCAAGTGGACCTACCTGTACCGGGCAGTCGACAAGCGGGGCGACACGATCGATTTCTACCTGTCGCCGACCCGCAGCGCCAAGGCAGCGAAGCGGTTCCTGGGCAAGGCCC
This sequence comes from Sphingopyxis sp., assembly GCA_051861185.1. Taxonomy (GTDB): domain Bacteria; phylum Pseudomonadota; class Alphaproteobacteria; order Sphingomonadales; family Sphingomonadaceae; genus Sphingopyxis. Next base: position 43,827 of record JBIMKQ010000015.1, on the reverse strand, counting down.
TGCGAGGCCTGAAGCACTGGGAAAAGCCTGCCACGCTCAATACCGACAAAGCGCCGAGCTATGGTGCAGCGATCACCGAATTGAAGCGCGAAGGAAAGCTGGACCGGGAGACGGCCCACCGGCAGGTGAAGTATCTCAATAACGTGATCGAGGCCGATCACGGAAAGCTCAAGATACTGATCAAGCCGGTGCGCGGTTTCAAATCGATCCCCACGGCCTATGCCACGATCAAGGGATTCGAAGTCATGCGAGCCCTGCGCAAAGGACAGGCTCGCCCCTGGTGCCTGCAGCCCGGCATCAGGGGCGAGGTGCGCCTTGTGGAGAGAGCTTTTGGCATTGGGCCCTCGGCGCTGACGGAGGCCATGGGCATGCTCAACCACCATTTCGCAGCAGCCGCCTGATCGGCGCAGAGCGACAGCCTACCTCTGACTGCCGCCAATCTTTGCAACAGAGCCCCTCAAGGTGCTGGCGGGCGAAGGCGCGTCGATCGACACCACTACCGCCAACGGTCGATTGATCTTCGCGATCTTCGCCGGCCTCGCCGAGTTCGAGCGAGAACTGATCGTCGAGCGTACCCGCGCCGGCCTTGCCTCCGCCCGTGCGCGGGGACGGCACGGCGGACGGCCGTTCAAGATGACGCCCGCCAAGCTGCGCCTTGCCCAGGCTGCGATGGGCAAGCCCGAAACCAAGGTCGCCGAGCTGTGCGCCGAACTCGGCGTTACCCGGCAGACCCTCTACCGACACGTCACCCCCAAGGGCGAGATCAGACCCGATGGCGAGAAGCTGCTGCAACGCAAGGGGCGAACGGGATGAATAATCATAGCATTATGCATCGGATCGCTTTGCTCTGCTGCCTCATCGCATCTGCTGGCTGCAATGGTTCGTCAAAAAACGGGCGACGAAACGGCACAGGCCGGTTCCACCGATCATGCCGAACATCCAAGCGTAATGGGATTGGTGTTCAATTTGAGGCCGGGCGAAGTGGAAACCTACGTCTCCGATTTTCCACGTTTCCTCAGGGTCAGGCCGAACGAGAACTATGATCTGCTGCTGGATGAGAGCATCCTGATCGATCCTTCCAGCATGTCGGTAGCCGTGCCGCGCGGGCGCGGCACGGCGCGCAAGCTCGGCGAGAGGACCGTCTTATGTTCACCGGAATCGACACCCGGACCTGACCGGCTTTTCTATCAATGTGCGACCAAGTTGCCGTTCAGGGGTCGTCAAGTCATTCTGGTGTGGCGCGATCGGCCCCGATTGGCGACCGAGGTGAAGACTGCGGCGGAGGCTGCCAGCACTTTTCTTGCCGCTCGCTTGATCGAGGATCGGCCCGGCGAAGCCAGCTTGAACGGCGTCAAAATGAGGGGCTACAAAGCGTCCGCCGAACCCGATCGCGACCCTCCGCTGCCGGGAACCTGGTCTCCATCGCGCCTTGCGTGTCCGGCTGATCCGTGGACGTTCATCGGCTATGACCCTGTGCGTCTGGAAAGAACCGGAGAAAGCTGCACGGCCAAGGCGGTGGCAAGCGGCATTGATGGTGCGCTGAACTATCGCGCTACCTGCAAAGACAAGACCGGCGAACACGGCGAACTCTGGTCGCTTCGCCAGCGCGGTCCGATCCTCACAATGCAGCGTTCGCGATCGACAAGTTGGGGAGGCGGTCCCGTTTCAAGCCATAGGCTCGAACGATGCGGATGATCTACGCGACACGCTTAGCGTACGTTTTCGACCATCCTCTCACCGGTCCCGTCCTTGATTGAGGCGACAATCCTGACGATGTCATCCCAATCAGCCACGATCGCTGCCGTTTTGATGGTGCGGCCCATCAGACTGTTGACGCTTACGACGGCCGCTGCCGCAGTTGCGCTTGGCTCGCTGGCGTGGACCGGGCATGGGGCGGCCGACGAGGGCGCTTTAGGGTGGGCCCACCTGGTCGCCGATATCATTCATCTTCTGGCGGCCGGCGTTTGGATCGGTGCGCTGCTTGCGCTCACCATGCTCCTGTTGCGACCGTCCGCCACACTGACCGCCGATCACATCATCCTTTCGCACCGCACTCTGGACGGCTTCACGGCAGTGGGGTCGCTAGTGGTGGGCCTTATCATCGTGTCCGGTCTGATCAATAGCTGGATACTCGTTGGCCCAGCCAATCTGGCGGCCCTGCCCACGACTCTTTACGGCCAGCTTCTTATCGCCAAGCTCGTGCTGTTTGCAGGAATACTCGGTCTGGCGGCGAGCAATCGATTCCGTCTAACGCCCGCTCTCGAGGCATCGCTCGACAACGGGGATCACGCTACGGCCGTCGCCGCCTTGCGGAGAAGCCTGGCTCTTGAGAGCGCGATAGCGATCACCATCCTGGCCGCGGTCGCCTGGCTCGGACTTCTGGCGCCTCCGGCGTCAGGCGCGATTTGAGTGCGCCTCATAGCGCTACGCGTGTCTGTTTTTAGGCTACAGCACCTCGATGGTGGAGCGATCGGCTCCGCTAATCGCGACAAGAGTCGGGAGGGCCGCGTCCGCGATAAAACCGCTTCCTGTGTGAGGGCAAGTGCGGGCCCATGCGTATGAGGAACGGAGACACTATGGATTGAGAAGGGGCAGCTGGATGTTCGACGGGGCAAGACGCGCGATCCTGATGGTGTTTGCCGTGCTGGCTTTGTCGGCCGGTTCGATCGCATCGGCGCACGAGAATCATGACGCTATAGGCGCGGGCCCAGGGCCGGCGAAAAATGCCACCCCGAACCAGCGAGCCGACAAGGCGGACGCGACCGACGGCCACGTGGGCATGGGATCGATGTCGACCGTCGATATGAACCTGGGCGGGCGCGGCATTGCGGGCGATGACATGGACATGGGCGGAATGCACGAAGAAGCCGCGAACAAGAACAAGACCTTCGGACAGCGCATCGTGAGCTGGCTCGGCCGCCTACACACGATGGTCATTCATTTTCCAATCGCCATGTTCATCGGTGCATTTGCCGTCGAGTTGTTCGGACTATGGCGCCGCAACCGTGACATGCAGCACGTTGCTCACGTGATGCTCGTGGTCGGGGCATTAGGCGCGATCGTCGCAGCGTTCCTGGGCTGGTTCGCAGGCGGCTTCTACCTAACCGACCGCAATCCGATTCTAATGACGCACCGCTGGCTTGGAACCGCCATTGCCGGTGTCGGGCTGGTGCTGGTCTACTTGGCGGCAGGTCACCGCCGCGCGCCGGAGCGATCACGCAAGCTCTACCTGGTCCTGCTCGGCTTGATGACGCTGGCGATCTCGGTACAAGGCTTTCTTGGAGGAACGTTCATGCACGGCGGCTTGAACCATCTGGCATTCTGAAATCGTGGGTGAAGATATGGCTTTCCGTTTGCAGAAGATATTGGTGGCGTCGCTGCTACTGCCTACCGCAGCAACCGCGCAGCCTTCGAACCATGCCACCGACACGCTCGCCGTGCAGGCAGTTCTGTCGCAATATAAAGCGGCGATCGAGAAACTTGACGGGGCGGGGACCGAGCGGCTGTTCACGCCGGATTCGCAGATATTCGAAACTGGCGGCTCGGAAGGAACCTACGCCAACTACCTCAGCCATCACCTCCGGCCGGAGCTCGCTGCCTTCAAGTCTTTCAAATTCTCAGACTACAAGGTCGACGTGCGGTTCGAAGGGCCGATTGCGCTCGCCACCGAAACCTATCGCTACCGGATCGAGCCCAAGACTGGAGATGTCGCGGAGCGGATCGGTGTCGCGACGAGCGTGCTCAAGAAGGTCGGCGGCACGTGGAAAATCGTCAGCATGCACAATAGCGGCCGCCGCCCCAAGGGATCCTGACCGCCACATCTGTCATATACCAAGATCTCTGGGCTGCTCATTGCGGGTCAGCGTTCGACGCGGCATCCGCTGAGCAGCAACAGCGCGAACGCGCGCCACGGCTGTCTACCAAGTCTAGACTAGCGAACGCGCTCGAGCGGCGGCGCCCGCACAACATTCAATGTCGATCCAGCGGCCACGCCTGTATCGGCGGTGTGTGGCGCCAACCGAAGCGCCTGAGGCAAACCAATCCTTTTGCCCTCTTCAAGGGCTCGCCCTCACCTCAGTCGATCGCACCGCAAAAGGGCTGATAACGTTGGCGCGGGCGAATTGCGGCATAGTGAATGGTTCGACGGCGAGCCCTCCCGCTGGATCTGCCTGCACTGAGCGTCGGAGGTGGTTAGGCCGTCCCGATCGCAAGATCGTCCAGGATCGGGCAGTCCGGCCGATTTCCACCAGCGCAACGACGAGCCAGATCTTCGAGCGACTTGCGCATCGTGCGGAGCTCCCGCTCCTTGCGCTCCATTTCCCGTGCCCGTGCGAGCGCGAGTGCCTTGACCTCGCCGCTCGACCGGTCACCGTCCTGCCAGAGCGCGACGAGCTGCGCGATCTCGGGAATGGGAAAGCCGAGATCGCGCGCGCGTCGGATGAAGCGCAGCATGTGAACCTCGCGGTCGCCATAGTCACGGTAGCCGGAATCACGCCGTGCGGCCTTCGGAATGAGGCCGATCGCCTCATAGTGGCGGATCATTCGCTGGCTGACCCCTGAGGCTTTCGCGGCCTGTCCTATGTTCACTTGTCCTCTCCTCAAGCCGCGGTTGGGCGCCAACGGCGAAGCGTCAGAGCGTTGGCGACGACGCTGACGCTCGACAGCGCCATGGCCGCGCCGGCGATCACCGGGCTCAGATAACCTAAGGCCGCCAACGGAATGCCGACAAGATTGTAGATGAACGCCCAGAACAGCCCTTGGCGGATTTTGGCATAGGTCCGCTTCGAGATGTCGATCGCATCCGCGACCAGGCGCGGGTCGCCGCGCATCAGCGTGATGCCGGCCGCGTGCATGGCGACGTCCGTTCCCGTCGACATGGCGATGCCGACATCGGCTGCCGCGAGGGCAGGGGCGTCGTTGACCCCGTCGCCGACCATGGCGACCGTGCGGTCCTCTCCTCGCAAGGCTGCCACCGCATCCGACTTTCCTTCCGGCAGGACATTGGCGACGACGTCGGCGATGCCCAGCTTGGCGGCCGCTGCGCGCGCGCTTCCCGCATTGTCCCCGGTAAGCATCACGCTGCGTATACCGCGGCCATGCAGCGCCGCCACGGCGGCCGCAGCGGAGGCCTTCACCTCGTCACCGAACGCGAGGAGGCCGAGGAGGCGGCGCTCGGGAGCGCGTTCCGCGACCCAGGAGACCGTCCGTCCCTCCGATTCCAGTCTGGCCGCTTCGACGGCCAGCTGCTCCAGGGCGATACCTTCGTCCGCCATCAAGCGCGTGCTGCCGAGGATCAAGTTGCGGCCGTTGACGTCCGCAGCGACGCCGCGACCCGGCAGGCCGCGCATGCCTTCAGCGCTGACGGGTTGGACGCCTTCCGATTTGGCCCATGCCATGACGGCCCGCGCGAGCGGATGCTCGCTTCCATCCTGCAGTGCTGCGGCGAGCTCGATGAGTTGGGTGCGCTCCACTCCGGCGGCGGGCAGTCCCGCCAGCAGCGAGGGCTTGCCTTCGGTGAGCGTGCCGGTCTTGTCGAACGCGACGACGTTGATGCGGTGCGCGGTCTCGAGCGCCTCCGCGTCCTTGATCAGCACTCCTGCTCGCGCGGCGACCCCGGTGCCGGCCATGATTGCGGTCGGCGTGGCCAGGCCAAGCGCGCACGGGCAGGCGATGACGAGCACCGCCACCGCGTTCAGGATCGCAACTTCCACTCCGGCGCCGGCGATCAGCCAGCCGGCGAGGGTAAGCGAGGCTATGACGAGGACGATCGGAACGAACACGGCGCTAACCCGGTCGACGAGCCGCTGGATCGGAGCCTTGGCGCCTTGCGCGCTCTCGACCAGGCGCACGATGCGCGCGAGGGTGGTCTCGGCGCCCACGGCTGTCGTCTCGACCAGGATGAGCCCGTCCGCATTGATCGACCCGCCGGTCACCTTGTCTCCGGCGGCTTTGGGCACCGGCAGGCTTTCTCCCGTGAGCATCGACTCGTCGACATGGGTAGCCCCGTCGATCAACAGCCCGTCGACCGGGATGCGCTCGCCGGGCCGGACGCGCACCCGGTCGCCGTTACGCACCTCGGAGAGGGCGACCTCTCGTTCGGCACCGTCGGCGCCGACGACGCGCGCCTGGTCGGGTCGCAGCGCCATCAGCGCGCGGATCGCCTCGCCGGTCTGGCGCTTGGCGCGGCCTTCGAGCCACTTGCCAAGCAGGATGAGCGTGATGACGACGGCCGAAGCCTCGAAGTAGTAATGCGCGTCCATGCCGTGCATCGGCGCGAACAGCAGCTGGTAGAGGCTGAGCCCATAGGCGGCCGATGTGCCGATCGCGACCAGGAGGTCCATACTGCCGGTGCGGGCACGCGCGGCCTTCCAACCCGCGCGGTAGAAGCGCGCGCCCAGCCAGAACTGCACGGGTGTCGCGAGCAGTAGCTGGATCCAGCCTGGCACCGCCACCTCGATACCGAACGGGGCCAGCAGCATCGGCACGACCAGCGGCAGCGACAGCGCCGCGGCGATCAGCACATGGCGGAGCTCTCTTGTCGCGGCGGCGTTGCGGCGGGCGTCCTCGATGCCCCGCTCCGTCTCCGCCGAGCCGGTGCGCGCGGATGCGGTGTAACCGGCGCTTTCGACGGCCTCGATCAGGACATACGCGGGGACGTCCCCTACCGCTTCGATCCTCGCCGTTTCGGCCGCCAAGTTGACACTCGCGGAGCGGACGCCGGGCACTTTCAGCAGCGCCTTTTCTACCCGACCGACGCACGTCGCGCAGGTCATGCCGGTGATCGTCAGCTCGGTCGTTTGCGTCACCGGCGTGTAGCCCGCCGCGAGCACCGCATCGGCCACGGCGCCGACATCGGATCGTCCGTCGACGAATTCGACATTTGCCCGCTCGGTCGCGAGGTTGACCGAGGCGACGACGACGCCGGGCACCCCGGCGATAGCACGCTCGACCCGACCAACGCACGTCGCGCAGGTCATGCCTTCGATGGGCAGCGACAGCATCTCTTCTCTTCCCGCGTGCGCTGTCGCCTGCAGTCGTGCCGGTGCGTTCATGGTCGTCTCCAATATCGAGTCGACGAGCTTATCGTCCCTGACATCGTGTCAAGGTCAACAACGAAAACTTACCCCTTGACCCTGACACAGTGTCAAACCCCACATTTGCTTCATTCACCTCATGGGAGAACGAAGATGATCGATTTCAAGGTACAGGGAATGACCTGCGGCGGTTGCGTGCGGGGTGTGACGAACGCGCTTCAACGCGTCGATGCGGATGCCGTCGTCAACGTCGACCTGGCGAGCAAGACGGTGTCGGTAAGCTCGGCAGCCGATGTACAGCAACTCAAGCAGGCCATCGAGAAGGCCGGCTTTGTGGTGACGCAATAAACCCGATTTTATCTGAGGGCTTTGCGGGGCGGGCGCGTAAAGGGATTGTGCGGTGATCCGCACGTGCCCGCCTCGCGATCATAAGTGCAGCGGGCCTGTCCACGTTCCGCAGCACAAATGAATGAGGGTGGCAGCGTCATGACCGACATCGAACGCAGCGGGTCCGTGAGCGACAAGGACGCGCGCGAACTGGTCCTCATCACCGGTGCGAGCGGTTTTATAGCCGCCGCGCTGATCGCTAGGCTTGGCGAACGCTACACGGTTGTCGGCCTCGATCGCGCCGGTCCGCCGGACCCGCCGCCGCCCGCGGCGGCGATCGACATAGACCTCGGATCGGACGAAGCGGTCCGCGCCGCGCTCGACGAGGTGCGCGCACGGTTTGGCAATCGCATCGCCTCGGTGATCCACCTTGCCGCTTATTACGACGTCACGGGCGATCCTAATCCGCTCTATGAGAAGGTCACCGTGCAGGGCACCCGCCGACTGATCGACGGGCTGCAGTCGTTCGAGGTCGAGCAGTTCGTCTTCGCGAGCACGATGCTGGTCCACAAGCCGACCCCTACTCCGGACGAGCGCATCAGCGAGAAGTCGCCCATCGGCGCGTCTTGGGCGTATCCGCAGTCCAAAGTCGATACGGAAGCACTGCTGCACGCGCGGCGCGGGAAGATCCCCGTTGTCTTCCTCCGCGCCGCCGGAGTTTATGACGACGACGGGCGCTCGGCGTTTCTCGCGCAGCAGATATCGCAGATCTACGAGCACCGCCTGATCTCGCATTTCTATCCCGGCATGCTGTGCGCGGCACAGTCATCGGTGCACCGCGAGGACTTGGCCGACGCCGTGTTGCGCCTGGTCGATCGGCGGCACGAATTGCCGTCAGAACTGCCGCTGCTCGTCGGCGAACCCGACCCGCCCGGCTATGCCGAGATCCAGGACATCATCGGGGAGGCGCTCCACGGCGAGGGCTGGAAGACGATCCGCATCCCGCAGCCGCTCGCGAAGGCCGGGATCATCCTGCAGAACGAAGCGCTCGGCGGCGACGACTTTATCCAGCCCTGGATGATCGACAGCAGCAACGACCACTATATCCTCGACATCTCGCGCGCACGGTCGCTGCTCGGGTGGGAACCGAAGCACAGCCTTCGCGACACGCTCCCGGCGATCGTCGCTGCGCTCAAGCGGCATCCGCGGGCCTGGTACCGGAACAACAAGCTCAACGAGAACCTGGTCGCGTGGGATGAAGAGCCAGAGGCCGAGCTTGCGGGGTCTGGCCACCACCAGCCCGCAGCGGCCGCCGGAACGGGCGGCATAGATCACGGCGGGATGGATCACAGCAAAATGGACCACGCGGCGATGGGGCACGGGCCCGGCGCCGCGGTCGCGGCCATGTCGGACCACGGCGGGCACGGCGATCACATGGCCTTGATGGACCGCGATGAGCGCCGCGCACGCTGGGCGCTTTACGCCAACATTGGTCTCGGTCTGTGGCTCGCCTCCAGCCCGCTCATCTATGACTCCATGACCACGCAGAGCGTCGGCGAAGCCGCGCGTTTCGTAACCGTCGATCGCGGGCTGCCTTCGATCGAATGGCGGGCTAGCGCACTGGCTATCAGCGATGTCGTCAGCGGGCTCGCCATCGCGCTGTTCGGCGCGCTGTCGCTCGCCCCGCGCACCAAGACATGGGCGCAGTGGGCTGTCGCGTTCGTCGGCATCTGGCTGTTCTTCGCGCCGCTGATCTTCTGGAGCCCGAGCGCCGCGCAGTACAACAACAACCTGCTCATCGGCTCGGCCGTGATCGCCCTGTCGGTGCTCGTGCCAATGATGCCGGGCATGAGCATGGCAGGCATGATGGACCCCAAGAACATCCCGCCCGGCTGGACCTATTCGCCGTCGACCGATGCGCAACGCCTGCCGATCGTCGCGATGGGCCTGATCGGGCTTCTCACCTCGCGCATCCTGACGGCTTACCAGTTGGGGCACATCGATACCGCTTGGGAGCCTTTTTTCGCTGGTTCGCTGAGTGATCCTCGCAACGGCACCGAGGAGATAATCACTTCGGGCATGTCGAAGGCGTGGCCGATCCCTGATGGGGGCCTTGGCACGATCAGCTACGTGCTCGAGATCCTGATGGCGGTGATGGGCACCCGCGACCGCTGGCGGACGATGCCGTGGATGGTGACCTTCTTCGGCATCCTCGTTATCCCGCTCGGCGTCATCAGCATCTATTTCATTATCAGCCAGCCGATCGTCATCGGCACGTGGAGCACGCTGGCGCTGATCGCCGCGCTCGCCATGCTCATCATGATCCCGTTCGCATTGGACGAGGTCATCGCCATGGGCCAGTTCCTCGCCTGGGCAAAGCGCCGCGGCAAGCCGCTGATCCGCACCTTCTTCAAGGGTGACGCGATTGAGGCGGGGGCCGAGGACGCATCCGACGTGATGGCCTCTCCTTCTGCCTTCTGGGCGGATGCGAAGCGCGGGCTGACGCTGCCGTGGACGCTGGCAGCTAGCATCGCGCTCGGCGTCTTCCTCATGCTGACGCGGGTGACCCTGGGCAACGAAGGCGCAATGGCGAACAGCGACCATGTGGTGGGTGCGCTGGTTATCACCGTCGCGATCATCGCCACCGCCGAGGTCGCCCGCGCCCTGCGCTTTATCAACGTCGCGTTCGGCGCCTGGCTCGTCGCCGCGCCCTTCCTGCTGACCGGCGTCGGCCATCTGGGCGCTGTCACGTCGGTGGTATTGGGGATCGCCCTCATCGGCCTCAGCCTGCCGCGCGGCAAGCGCAGCGCCGAACATTATGCGAGCTGGGACAAATACGTGATCTGAGGCTCGCTTCGCTGGGGATCGAGCAGGGAAGGGTACGCCATGTCTATTGAGGGCGCCGGCTTCGACGCGGCGCGGTGCCAGGTCCACGACCGTGCGATCGGGCGGTGGGAAAACGAAGGCGGCTCGTTCACCGGCTTGCACCAGCACCGGACGCCGACGGTAGCCGGCGAGATCGGCGATGCCGAGGCCGGCAACCTGCGCGTGCGCCTTATCGCGCTTGAGAACCTCGTCGTCGCCTTGCTCGCCGGAGCACCTGACAGCCAGTCCGCGCTGGTACGCGAGATGGCTGCGTATATTTCACCCAGGCCCGGCATGACGCCTCACCGAGGGCCCTGTTCCACTTTTGTCCGTAGAATCGTTGTCTGGCGAACAAACCTTGAGGTGGCGCCTCCCTCCGTCCTTTAGCGAAAATTTAAGACCTCAGGCCCCACCAGCAAATGTCGGCAAATTTCGAAGGTGGGGGCGGGTCGAGCTATGCCCGGCGATGTTGGATTGTCGACGACGTCAGTGCCCCGTGTGTTCCCCCGACTCGCTTGTTTCCGGACCCGCAGCCTTGGTCTCTGTCATGCCTTTCATCATCGCATCATGGTCCATTGGCACATTCTGCGTCATTGCCTGGTACTGAGCCGGCGAAAGGCTCGGCAGTTGCCGGATGAACGCGACCATATCCCAGATAAGACGATCATCATGCGTTTTCCCCCACGCTGGCATGGCGGTCATCTTGATTCCATGCTTGATGATCCAGAATTGCTCCGAGGCAGAACGATCCGAACCTTTGAACAATATGGGCGCTTGCGGATATAGCCCCTGACTCATCTCGGTTTTTTCCATTCCGGGCGCCAGATGGCAGCCGCTGCACATCTCGGTGTAAAGGCCGGCGCCCGATGCGACCCGCTCCGGAGCCGCCAAATCTGCGGGCACCGCGATCGATCCGGACCGGGCTGCGATGGATTGTTCCCTGAACGTTTCGATGACGCTGTAAGTCATGCGGCTATGAGGTGCATCAGCAGCAATGTTGTATAGGCCGAGATAGATGGTGATTGCTCCAGCGCCAGCTATGACGGCAACTGCCAGGAGCGTGAACGGAAAGCTCGGCATGTGTTTCCGGAAATCGAAGTTTCGAAAACGCTCCATCGTCTATCTCCCTCAAAACAGGCGTTGAGCGCGGACGCTGAACGCGATGCAAACGTTGCTCATCAAATAATACGCACCACGGCGCATTTCCCCTTGCCGCAAGGAAAGCAGGTGGCTCCCGCGCCTCGTCGCATCGAGGCTTGTCCGTGCGGCCGCACGTAATCGGATTCAAGCTTCTCGTTAAGGCACGGGCTGCTACCGGCGCCGTCCCGATAGGCAGACGTCCCAAATCTTCAGACCGCCTTTTGCCGCCCAAATGCCGGCACGAGAAAACCATTACTGCCCGAGGTCGGGCGCGGAAGAGACGTCAAGGTTCTGCCATGCCCGCAACCCGATCGAGTTCTGTCTTTGCCCGATCACGTGCCGCCCGCCGGCCGGACCTTGGGCTTGCGTGAGGAGCTGTGCAAATTGACGATCTGCCACTTTCCGTCTGCCCATTTCAGGGCGCTCGTTGCGACGCCGTCCCGTTCGATTGTCTCGCCGCTCGCGAGCACTATCGAGAAGCTATAGGTCTCGGTCGCAATTGCTACATCGCCTTCGCCCCGCACCGAAATCTTGTAATTGCGGAAGGTGAAGGATTTGAACTCTTTGAGTTCGGGACCGAGGTGATGGTCGCGATAGTGAGCGAAATTACCTTCTATACCTCCTGTCTCGAAAATCTCGGCGTCTGGTGAAAAAAGTGCCTCCACGCCGGTCAAGTCCCGCTTTTCCATAGCTGACTTATACTGTGCGAGCGTTGCGGCCACGCTTTGATAGTCCGCAGGCTCGATCGCCTGTGCGGGGACGGCCATGAGCATGACCAGTGCGATCGCTGTGATTTTCAGTCTTCCCATATCATTTCCCCTTGTTGCGCCTGCACTTCGCGAGTGTCCGGCTGTTTCGATCAGATTTTGGCAAAGCGCAGCCGCAGCGAATTGGCGATCACGCTGACCGACGAAAGCGCCATTGCGGCGGCGGCGATGATCGGCGACAGGAGCAGCCCGAAGACAGGATAAAGCACGCCCGCTGCCACCGGAATGCCCGCGACATTATAGGCGAAGGCGAAGAAGAGATTCTGGCGGATATTTGTCATTGTCGCATGGCTGAGGTGCCGCGCCCGCACAATTCCCAGAAGGTCGCCGCGCAGCAGCGTCACGCCCGCGCTTTCGATGGCAACATCGGTTCCCGAGCCCATCGCGATGCCGACGTCGGCGGCCGCCAGCGCCGGGGCGTCATTGACCCCGTCGCCCGCCATGGCGACGATCCGGCCTTGCTCACGCAGCCGCTGGACGACCGCGCTCTTCTGGTCCGGAAGGACATCGGCCTCGACATCGTCGATGCCGAGGCGCCGCGCGATTGCCTCGGCAGTGACGCGGTTGTCGCCGGTGAGCATGATGACCTTGATACCCGCCTCGCGCAGCGCCGCAAGTGCCTCGCCGGTCGTCTCCTTGACCGGATCGGCGATCGCGATGACGCCGGCGGCCTTTCCGTTGACCGCAATATAGATCGCCGTCGCGCCATCGGCGCGCAGCCGGTCCGCCGCTTCGGCAAGCGCGCCCAAATCGACGTCATATTCTTCGAGAAAGCTCGCATTGCCGAGGACGATCGCCTTGTCATCGACGACTCCCACGATGCCCTTGCCGACCGGCTGGTCGACTCCCGAGGGTTCGACGAGCACGAGGCCCCTGTCTTCGGCCGCCTTGACGATGGCCGCCGCCAGCGGATGCTCGCTGCTGCGCTCGAGGCTCGCGGCAATCCGGAGCAGATCCTGCTCTTCGAAGCCATCGGCGACCTCGATGGCGACGACCGATGGCCTGCCCTCGGTGAGGGTCCCGGTCTTGTCGACCACGAGGGTGTCGACCTTTTCCATCCGCTCGAGCGCCTCGGCATTCTTGATCAGGACGCCGACTTCGGCGCCGCGGCCCACGCCGACCATGATCGACATCGGCGTCGCGAGCCCGAGCGCGCAAGGGCAGGCAATAATCAGCACCGAAACGGCGGCGATCAGACCATAAGCCATGGCGGGCGTGGGACCGATAAGCGACCAGATGACGAAGGCGACGATGGCGACAAGGATGACGCCCGGCACGAACCAGCCCGACACGGTATCCGCGAGACGCTGGATCGGCGCTCGGCTGCGCTGTGCGTCGGCAACCATCTGGACGATGCGAGCGAGCATCGTGTCGCGTCCGACTTTTTCGCTGCGCATGAGCAGGCCGCCGGTCTGGTTGATCGTGCCGCCGATGAGAGCGGAGCCCACATCCTTGGTGACCGGCATCGACTCGCCCGTGACCATCGACTCGTCGACCGTGCCGCGCCCTTCGAGTACGGTCCCGTCGACCGGGACCTTCTCGCCCGGCCGAATTCGCAGCGTGTCGCCGACCGCTACATCGTCGAGCGCGATCTCCTCGTCGCTCCCGTCGTCGCGGACGCGCCTTGCGAGCTTCGGCGTCAGGTCGAGGAGCGCACGGATCGCACCGCTCGTCGTCTCGCGGGCTCTGAGTTCGAGCACCTGTCCGAGCAGCACCAGCACCGTGATGACCGCGGCGGCCTCGAAATAGACTGCGACCGAGCCGTCGGCGGCGCGGAAGGCGGCCGGGAAGATGTGCGGGGCGATCGCTGCGATCATACTATAGCCCCAGGCGACGCCCGTCCCCATCGCAATGAGGGTGAACATGTTGAGGCTCTTGTTGCGGATCGAAAGCCAGGCGCGCTCGAAAAAGGGCCAGCCGGCCCATAGAACGACGGGGGTCGCGAGCAGCATCTGGATCCAGTTGCTCGACTGGCGACCAATATATTGGTGGAGGCCCGTCATATGGCCGCCCATTTCGAGCGCGACCACAGGAAGAGCGAGCAGGAGCCCGATCCAGAAGCGTCGCCGCATGTCGCGATATTCGTCGCTGGGGCCGTCCGATGCGGTCGGCATGACGGGCTCAAGCGCCATGCCGCAGATCGGGCAGCTTCCGGGACTATCCCGCTGGATCTCGGGGTGCATCGGGCAGGTCCAGATGGCGCCCTCGGGTGCATCGGCTGCGGCCGCCTCGCCTTTTGCGGCATAGCGATCGGGATCGGCCTGGAATTTGGCGAGACAGCCTGCGCTGCAGAAATATTGATGTTCGCCGCCGTGCGTCGCGATGTGCGGCGTGGTGGTCGGGTCGACCGTCATGCCGCAGACCGGATCGGTCGTACTTCCGCTGCCTTTTTCCGCGCCCAGATGATCGTGCACCGTCGCCGCTCCCGTACATATCGGTTGCCCGCCTGATGGCGGGGCCGTCCGAACGCCCCGGTCGAGTTCGCCGATGGCGTCCTTCCTGGCGGTTCCAGAATGGAGCCGCTCCTATCGATACGCAAGAAAGCTGGTTATCCCTCGGATTTTCTTTGCCCCTGCCGTCAGATCCGGGGCTTGCCGGCCTCGATGATGGTGATCGCACCGGTTGGCGTGCGGAATGTCTCGAGCTCGCGAATATCGTGAAAGCCGGCCTCTCTCATCAGAACCGGGAGCATTCCGTCGGCATTGGGCTGCGTATCTTGGAGCCCATCGAGTTGCTGGATCGTCAGACGGAACAGCAACCGCATGATGCGGCCGCGCTGTTCCCCATAGTCGGCGATATAGAGTTTGCCGCCGGGCGCGAGTGTGTGCCAGGCCTCCCGCAACAGACGTGCCTTTTCTTCCAGTCCGACCTGATGCAGCACGAGACAGATCGCGATCTTCGCCGGGGCGGGCCAGTGGGCGACGGCCGATGCCGAGAAAAAGCCGACGAGAAACTCCGGTGGCGGAACAAGCCGCGCGGTCTTGGACCGGGCAATTCGCGTCGCCGTCTCGTCGGGATCGATGCCCAGATAGCGAACGCTGGGGCAAAGGCGAGCGATCGCCAACGCGAGATTGCCAGTGCCCGAGCCGACGTCGAGAATGACCTCGCCCTCGGTGGGAGCCATGTGGTGAACGAGACGGTCGCGCCACACGCGCTCGCGCGTCGTGAAAGCGACGCCTAAATCATAGAGCGGCGTCAGGACGTGATAGCCTGCAGCCGGCGTGTAGGCGCGCGCAGTGGGTGTCGGTTCGGGCATAGCCGTCTCCTTTTGGCGCTTTGGTGGCCGCGGGATTGCGGCCGTGCGCCAGTTTTGACGAGCCGCTTAGGGGCAAGCAGGCGCACCAGTCTTGAATGTTTCGCCGGCGCGCGGGGTGCGGCGCGTGTTTCGCTCAGGGCACGATTTCGAATGCGAACGCGCTGAGGCCTGCCGAGGGTGTCACCCCGAGCCATTGGGTACAGCGGCGCGTGAAGTGCGATTGATCGGAAAAGCCGCCCGCCGCCGCCGCGTCGGCGAGGCCTCCGCCGCCGACCAGCGCCCGCATCGCTCGCTGGAGTTGAAGCCATTGCAGCAACTTCGCCGGTGGAACGCCGAAGTCGCGGCTGACGATTTCGCGCAGGCGCGAAGGAGAGAGGCAGGCAACATCGGCCAAAGCGCGCGCAGTCGTCACAGCGTCGGAGATGGCCAGCGCCGCGGGCAGACGTGCATCCACTGGAGTGGCCCGCGACCGGTCGAGATAGTCGGATGCCCAACGCTTCGCGTCTGCGGCGCTCGCGATCGCGCCCAGGTCGGCCGTTTCCGCCGGCGACAGCAGGATGGGTGGCGATCCGGCGGGTAGGCGCGCATCGGCGCGAAAGAGCGGGTCGAGATAGAAGGACCGCACAAAGGCGCCCTGCGGTCCCAAGCGGTGCCGGACATGCGATGCGATGGCGACGGCATGTCCGGCGGGTATCGTCATGCGGGCGTCCCCCGAAATCTCCAGATCGCGCTCGACGGCGAGGCTTATCTGATGCGCCAAATGGCCGTGGGGGCGGCTGCTGCCGATGCGCGCGTCGATCAATGCCCAGCCGGTTCCGAGCATGATCGAGCCCGACCAGGAGTCGGTGTCGGCGGTCAACTCACTTCGGTTCCGACGAAGGGTTCGAGCGTGCCGAACCAGGCGACGAGCGCGAGGATGGCGAGCGCCGCCAACGCTTCGATGATCAGGCTTTTGCGCATGGCCGCAAGCGCCCGATCGGGGTCGGCGTCAATGCTTTCGGTCTCGGCCCGCGAAACGGCGGCCGCGAGCGCGGGAGCAAGCCGCCAGCGGTTCGCGGCGGCGAGCGCCAGCATCAGTCCGAACAGCGCGAGCTTGGCGAGGAGCAATTGTCCATAGGGTGAGCCGAGAGACCGTCCGAGATTCTCGGCGCCAACGATCATCTGGCTGTTGATCAGGCCGGTTACGGCGATGACGAGGACGCAGATCGTGCCAATGAGCGAAAATCGATCGAGGCTCCGCGCCGCGATGCCGAGCCCGTCAGGTATCTCGCGGATACGCTGCGGCGAGATCAGCAGATGAAAGGCGCCGATCGCGCCGATCCAGACGGCCGCAGCAATCATATGCGCTATGTCGCTGACCCTGTGAATGCTGCCCGCGGTGCCTTCGGTTGCGCCCGCGTGGCCCGACCAGACCAGGGTCGCAACGGCCACAAAGCCCGCAGCGGCCAGCGTGCTGGCTGCTGTCGCCGGTCGGCGCGTCATCCAGATCGACGCCGCCAGCGCGAGCAGAAGTGCGGCGCTCCGGGTGATCCAGGCCATCCCGACGTCGGTTTCGCGCACGAGGTCCCAGAAAGGCTGGAACTCCAGGGAGAGGAGGCCCACGCCCTGCATCGAAGCCGCGAGTACGGCCATCCCGAGGGTAGAGAGAAGCAGCCCGGCGACGCAGAGCCATCGCTCTGCGCGCCAGATCGCGGCCAGCGGCTGCCGCTCGAGACGTTCGCTCCGTGTCAGCGCATAGAGCGGAAAGGCCGCAAGGCCGGCGATGAGCATCAGGTCCGCATAAAGCGCGAACCTGATGCCGATCAGGACGGGGTCACCCACCGCCCTACTTTACGGTGAAGCTGAATTCGCTACCCATGCGGTGGGTGTCGGCGCCCGCCGCTGACCATTTGACCTTGTAGGTCCCCGGCGTCAGCGGCCGCTTGAGCATGAGCATTGCCGATTTGCCTTCCTTGCCCATCATCGACGAGTAAGGCACCTTCATCGGCGCATGATTGGCCATGCCGGGCATTCCGGTCATGACAAGCTCGGTCTTGAGGGTCGAGGTGATCACCTTTTCGTTGAATTGCAGATTGACCGAAGTGACCTTGGAAACGGTCGAATTGGCGGCCGGCGTCGAGCCGACGAGCTTGGTGTGCGCGCTCGCTGCGGTCGACATGAGAAGCAGTGCGAAAGCCGCCGCTGCAGAGGGGAGAAAAGACTTGAACATAAAAACCTCCAAATGGTTGTCCGTCTTGTCTATACGCAGGATGTCGGCATGGCCCTCAATATTCTGGCATAATATTATGGTTTGAGGGATGAGGCGCTTCGGCGCGTATGTACAATAATGGAAAGTTTTGAAGAGAAGATCGATGGATAAGGAGCTTGGCATTTTGAACAGGATCGATCTACCCGCAGCGCTCGACGCGCTCGATGATCGCATCATGGGCGCATTGGCGATCCGCCGGCGCGAAGCGGTTGCGATGCGCCGCCTGATGGCGCTGGCGGCCTTTGTTTCGCTCGGCGGCGGCATCGTTGCGGGGAGCGCAGTCCCCCAGCCGGCAGTTGCGGCAAGTCCCTTTGCACCCTTCGGTCCGCCGAGCACACTGGCGCCTTCCACCTTGCTGGACGTGCGGTAACGATGCCTTCGCGCCGCCTTCTTCTCGTCGCGCTCATCGCTTTCGCCGCTGCCATCGCTGGTGTTTTCGTCGGCCGCATGGTGTCGGATGCGCCGAAAGCGAACGAGACCGAACTGCACGCCCTTCTCCACGGGGAACTCGACCTGACCACGGGGCAGGAAGCGAAGCTCGAACGGATCGAAGCCGATTTCTCGGGCCGCCGCCGAGCGCTCGAGCTTGAGATGCGCGCTGCCAATGTCAGACTCGCGCAGGCGATCGAGGCCGAACATGGCTATGGGCAGCAGGTCACCAAGGCGGTCGACGAGACCCACGAGGTGATGGGCGGCCTGCAAAAGGAAACGCTCCAGCATCTTTTCGCAATGCGCGGGGTCCTCAATCCCGGTCAGGCGGAGATGTTCGACAAAAGCGTGGTCAAGGCGCTGACCGCCGACGCGCGGTGAGCGCTGACCTATCGCAGTGTAGCGACCAGGACCTGGCGATCCTCGCTCGCGCACACCGCGAGGATGCGTATCGCGAATTTCTGCGCCGTTACAAAGCGGGCGTTTATCGGCTCATCGTGAGGCAGATCGGCGATGCCGACGAGGCGATGGACCTGACGCAGGAAGCCTTCGTCGCCGGCTTCTCGGCGCTCGATCGCTATGATGGGGATCGCCCCTTCCGCACTTGGATAGCTCATATCGCGCTCAACAAATGTCACGACTGGGCGCGCCGACGAAAGGTGCGTGCCTTTTTCTCCCGTGCGCTTCCGCTCGAGAGTGCGCATCACATAGCGAGCGATGGACCCGCGCCGGACTCTGTGGCGACCGATAGGCGGGAACTCGCCAGGGTTCGTGGGGCGATCGACCAATTGCCGCAGAGTTTGCGCGAGGTATTGCTCCTTCGCGGCGTCGACGAAGTGAGCCAAGCCGACACTGCGGTGATTTTGCGGGTCAGCGAGAAGACGGTTGAAACCCGCCTTTATCGCGCGCGAACCAAGCTCAGGGAGTTGCTCGCGGGAACCACGGCGAGGGTAGGGGGTTGAGGTCCCAGATGCCCATTCGTGCTGCGTCTCCTCATCGTCCGGCATATTTATTGAGGGGTAGCCGTGTCGCCTGCGTATAGCTTTAGGAACACTCAGTAACGGTCGGGAAGAATATGCAGATGGAAAGGCGTCGGTTCGTCAGTGGAGCTTTGGGCGGAGGGGCGGCTGCGGCGATGGCCGCGTGGTTCCCGGCCTGGGCCCAGCCGGTGTCGCCCGGCATCACCGCGCCGCTGCCGACTGTGTCGGGCAACGATATTACGCTGCGCATCGCACGCCAGACAATGCGGATAGACGGCAAGCTGAGCCGTGCGATTGGGATCAACGGCACAGTGCCGGCGCCGCTGGTACGCCTCAAGGAAGGACAGACTGCGAAGCTCACCGTCGTAAATGACCTCGACGAGGACAGTTCGATCCATTGGCACGGCCTGATCCTGCCGTTCCAGATGGACGGCGTGCCGGGCGTCAGCTTCCCCGGAATCAAGCCGCGTTCGAAATTCATCTACGAATTTCCGGTCGTCCAGTCGGGGACCTACTGGTATCACAGTCATTCGGGCCTGCAGGAACAACTCGGCCACTATGGCCCGATCGTCATCGATCCGGCGGGCGCCGATCCGATCGGCTACGACCGCGAGCATGTCGTGGTGCTGTCCGACCACAGCCAGATCTCGCCCGAGGCGATCTTCCGCAAGCTCAAGGTCAACCCCGGCCACTTCAATATGCAGCGGCAGACGCTGTCCGGCCTCCTTGCCGGTAAGGATCAGTCGCTCAAGGAACGCATCGACTGGGGCAAGATGCGGATGGATCCGACCGATGTCGCGGACGTCAACGGATCGACTTACACCTTCCTCGTCAACGGCCACGGCCCGCGCGACAACTGGACCGCGCTTTTCAGCCCGGGTGAGCGCGTGCGGCTGCGTATCGTCAATGCGTCCGCGATGACGATCTTCAACGTCCGCATCCCGGGTCTCAGAATGACCGTTGTGCAGGCCGACGGGCTCAATGTCGTGCCGACCGAGATCGACGAATTCCAGATCGCCGTCGCCGAAACCTATGATGTCATCGTGACGCCGGTCGAGGACCGCGCTTATACGCTGGTCGCCGAGGCGAACGATCGCTCGGGCATGGGGCGCGCAACGCTCGCACCGCGCGCCGGCATGGTCGCCGCGGTGCCGCCGCTCCGCGAACGGCCGCTCGCGAACATGAAGGACATGGGCATGGGCGACATGGACATGTCGGGCGATTCGATGGCTGGCATGGATCATAGCGGCATGGCGATGGGAGCCGAAAGCGGGGCGGCAGCGATGGAGATGCCCGCAGGGGAGTTGATGCCGGGCATGGAAATGCCTGCAGGGGAGTCGATGCCGGGCATGGAAATGCCCGGTGCCGCTGCGCCCGCTGCCGGAGCGATGGCAGGAATGGACCATGGCAGCATGAAAATGCGCGACTTCTCGGTCGCCCCGCAAGTCGACAAGAATCCTGGGGTTCAGACGATTTCCCCTATGCCATCGGATCGCATGGGCGAGCCAGGGCAGGGGCTTGAAAACGCTGGCCACAAGGTGCTGACCTATCACGATCTTGTGGCGCTCGACCGCAATCCCGATGTCCGCGCCGCGGAACGCTCACTCGACATCCATCTGACCGGCAATATGGAACGCTTCATGTGGTCGTTCGACGGCGTCAAGATGTCCGATTATCACGAGCCGATCCCCTTCATCGAAGGCGAGCGGGTGCGGATCAATCTCATCAACGATTCGATGATGAGCCATCCTATTCACCTTCACGGTCATTTTTTCGAACTGGTCACGGGGAAGGGCGATCGCTCGCCGCGCAAGCATACGGTGCTTGTCCAGCCGGGGGGCACCGCGAGCTTCGATTTCACCGCCGATGCAGTCGGCGATTGGGCGTTCCATTGCCATCTGCTCTACCATATGCACGCCGGGATGATGCGCGTCGTCAGCGTCCGTCCGCGGGGAGAAGCGGCATGACGCGCACAGCTCTTTTTCTAGCCGGCACCGCCGTACTTTCGTTCGCGTCTCCCGCTGCCGCGCAATCGATGGATCATTCATCGATGCCTGGTATGACGATGCCGGTCGAACCTAAAAAGCCCGTCGCCGAGACGGTGCCGGTCCCGCAGCCCCAATCCGAACCCGCGCCCATGCCCGAAATGGATCATGGCAATATGCCCGGCATGGAGATGAATCAGGCAGACACGCGCCCGCCCGCCTGTGCCCCGGAGCATGCTGCGATGGGCCATTGCACGGCCGAACCAGAGCCGTCGAAGCCCGCGATGACAATGGACGAACCGGCCGCCGCGCCGGCCGACCCCGACTGCCCTCCCGAGCATGCGAAAATGGGACATTGCACGCCGAAGGCAAGTACGACGAACGAACCGACCGCAGGCGTGGCCGGCACCGACCTTGCACCGGGCGACGCCCCCGCGCCAGCACCACCGGGTAATTGGTATGCCGATCGCGTCTATCCCGCGACCGAGATGGACCGGTCGCGGCACGAGATGATGAAGGAGAATGGCGGGCAAACCACCGCGTTCATCAGCTTTAATCTCGCCGAATATCAGGCGCGCAAGGGCCGCGATGGTTTCCGCTGGGATGGCGAGGCCTGGTACGGTGGCGACATCAACCGGCTTACGATCAAGAGCGAAGGCGAGGGCCTCCTAGGTGAAGGCATCGAGAGCGCCGAAGTGCAGGCGCTCTACAGCCGGGCGATCGGACCTTATTTCAACGCGCAGGCGGGTATCAGGCAAGACCTTGGACCCGGTCCCGACCGCACCTATGCGACGATCGGCTTCGAGGGGCTCGCGCCCTATTGGTTCGAAGTTGAGGGCGCACTTTTCCTCTCGAACAAGGGTGATCTGCTCGCTCGGCTTGAAGGCTATTACGACCAGCGCATTACGCAGAAACTGATCCTCCAGCCGATGGCGGAGGCTAATTTCGCCCTGCAGGACGTGCCCGAGACCGGCATCGGCTCGGGCTTGTCCGACTTCGAACTCGGGCTGCGGCTACGCTACGAGATCGTAAAGGAATTTGCGCCCTACGTCGGCGTCGAATGGGCGCGCAAGGTCGGCGACACGGCGCGATTTGCGCGTACGGCAGGAGAGGATGCAGACAGCGTGAGTCTCGTCATGGGGGTGAGACTCTGGTTCTAGTTTTGTGGGGCGACAATAGTCTAGGAGAAAAGGTGTGAAACCAGCCTATCGCAGCCTCGCACTGCAGACGATCGTCAGCGGCATCATCATGTATTTGGTGATGTTTGTGATGATCGACCGCCTGTCGAGCTTCTACAACAATCTCAACATGTTTTACATGACGCTGATGATGGTGTCGCCGATGGTTGTGCTAATGGTCCTTGCGATGCGCGACATGTTCCCGTCGAAACGGCTAAACACGCTTCTGCTGCTGGGATCGACTGTAGCCTTCTTCGGGAGCTTTGCGCTCATCCGGACCCAGACAACGATCGGCGACACGGCTTTTCTCCGCTCGATGATTCCCCATCATTCGGGCGCTATCCTGATGTGCGAGCAAGCGAAGCTTTCGGATCCCGAAGTCCGGCAGCTTTGCAGCGGCATCATCACTGGCCAAAAGTCGGAGATCGATCAAATGAAGCAAATTTTGAAACGAAAATGAGCATGACGTCTGCATATACCCGACGCGGGCTACTCGGACTTTTCGCGGTGGTCAGCGGAGCAGCGCTGGCGGGGTGCGATCGTAAGCCCGCGGCCGCCGTTGGGGTATCCGGGGCAGCCGGCCCCAGTTCGCCAGTTAAAGGGAAGGTGGGTGTGCCCATCCTCGTCTATCGGGACCCCGAGTGCGGTTGCTGCGAAGCCTGGGCCGATATTGCCCGCGCTGAGGGCTATGCGGTGACCGTCGAGAACCGCGCTGACATGGCTGCCGTAAAGACGAGATATGGCGTGCCCGACCAACTGGCGTCGTGCCACACGGCCGTGATCGGCGGCTATGCGATCGAGGGCCATGTGCCGATGCAGCATGTCGCAAGACTTCTCCGTGACAAGCCGCGCGACATTCGTGGAATAGCGGTGCCTGGAATGCCGCGCGGGTCTCCTGGGATGGAAATGCCAGACGGCAGTGCGGACGCGTTCGAAGTGACGGCGTTCGGCAGCGACGGCAAGGTTTCGGTATTCCGTGCATGACCTGCCGGAACAACAAGTGGAGACTGATATGACGAGATTCGTTCCTCTATCCAGCGCCGCTGCGCTAATGCTCGCGTTGGCAGGATGCGGCGCCGAGCCTGCGCAGGAGAGTGCCGCCACACCGGATCAGAGCGAGGTTCCGGCTGGTGAGGCCCCTACGATGGTCGAGACCATGCCTGCTGAAGAGGCGGCGGCAACCGCTGCTGACCCGGCGGAAGCGACTGAAGTGACCCGGCCTCCCGAGAAATCCCGACCCAAACAAGAACCGAAAGTGGCTGCTCCGCCTCGGGCAAAGGCCATGCCGGAAGCGGTGAAACCGGCCGATCCCGAACCCGATCCTCATGCCGGCCACGACATGGACAAAATGTGACAGTCTGATTCCGGTCTCATGATGCCGTAGCCTGTGGTTCGCTTGAGTTCGGTGAAGCGAAAGACCCCAGGTCGCGATGATTCGAATCCGCAGGAACCTTTCATTGAGCCCGTCGCCGTGCTGTGACGATCACCAGCGCATCGTTGCGAGCCTGACCCGAGGAGTTGCGAAAGGGCGGACGTCACTACGATGACCGTCGCTGAAGGCCACATCGTGTTTCAATCTCATCTACGAAGATCTTGCTCACTGTCTTCGGCGCTCAGACGACTCCAAAGCCGGACGTTAAAAAACTTCCGTGGTTGGCGTTCGCTCTCCCCAGGTTAGCTGGACAAACGATTGTGTATTGCCGTCGCCGCCTTGGCGGCTTGGCCTGACGCCACGGCAATTTGATCTAGCCCTTCAACAATGTCGCCTGCGGCGAATAAACCACTGATCGTTGTTTGCTGGTGCTCATCGACGACGATACAAGCTGAATCGCTCAAGTTTGCGCCCACCATTCGCGCCAATTTCGAGTTCGCTGAGGTTCCAAGAGCAACGTATAGCGTGTCGAATTGCATGTACTGACCATCAGCCAGAGTTACGCCAATATCCTGATCATTGACCGAATAGTCGCGAACGGGCACCTGTTTGATAATGATGCCGTTTTGAGTGAGGTCTGTACTTTCGGTTTTTGACAGTTGGGAAACCTCCTGCGTGAGCAAAGTCACACTTTCGCTATAATGGCGCACGAACATCGCCTCGGCCGCGCCATGTTCAGAACAGCCAAGTACCGCAACTCTCTTGCCGCGGACTTCGTAGGCGTCACAGATTGGACAATAGCGTATAAGCCCGTAGGCAACCCCTCGATCATGTGTTTCCTGTGGAATCCTTGGTTGATGGTTTAAAACGCCTTGCGCAAGCAATATGGTTCGCGCCTCTATCGCTTGCGAATCCGTGCGGACGATAAAGCCAGTCTGGACCCGCTCGATGGATTTGACGACGCCATTCACCAGTTCGGCGCCGTAACGAGCGGCGTGCTCACGCATACGTGAAAGTAGCTCTTCGCCAGATATTCCGTCTGGGAATCCGAGGAGATTATGTGTCGTCGGAATCCGAGCTGTTCGGCCTGCTCCAGCGTCGAATAGCAGCGTAGAACGCATAAATCTGCCCAAGTAGGTTGCGGCGGTCAGGCCTGCCGGTCCGCCGCCGATGATAATGCAGTCGTACATGGCCATCCTTCGCTGACGCGGGTTGTATCGTTATTATACGCGGCACACTGAGCCTGCCCTTGGAAGTGGGCGCTTTTCTCAAAAAAAACCAGGGGAGCGAGGGGGAGGCGCAATCGATGCGTAATATAGACATAGTCCATTGGCAAAAGGGGCGGGCGCGTTGGAGTTAAATAGTCCGTTTTCATTATCGATGGGCCAGGCACTCTGGGTCATCATGATTGTCGCAGGACCTCCGCTCATACTAATGTTCGTTATCGGATTCGTGATCTCGATTATCCAAACAGCCACGTCAATCAACGAGCCGACGATAAGTTTTATCCCGAAGCTTCTGATGTTAGTCTTATTCCTCGCAATCTACGGCGCGATCGCGGGGGATCTCCTGATTGACTACACCCGCGACTTATGGATGCATATTCCCGATGATATAAGATGACAGCCAGCGATTTTTTGGATGCAAGAGTCGCTCGACCTGATCTGCCCCCTTCTGAGTGGTCCAAAATCTCTGTTATTTTGGATCATGAAGGAGTTTGGGAATGGGCAAGAGGCACAAGCCGGAAGAGATTATCGGCAAGCTGCGTGAGGCTGAGATCGTGTTGGCGCGGGGCGGGACGACAGCGGATGCGTGTCGGCGGATCGCGGTCACCGAGCAGACCTATTATCGCTGGCGCAAGGAGTATGGCGGTCTGAAGACCGACCAGGCGCGGCGCATGAAGGATCTGGAGAAGGAGAATCTTCGGCTCAGGCGGGCGATCTCCGACCTGACGCTCGACAAGTTGATCCTGCAGGAGGCGGCTCGGGGAAACTTCTGAGCCCTGCGCGCCGGCGGCGCTGCATCGATCATGTGCGTGGCGAACTGGCGGTATCCGAGCGGAGGATATGCCGGGTGCTTGGCCAGCATCGGTCGACGCAGCGCAAGGTCCCGCGCGGGGCAGATGACGAGGAAGCTCTCACCGACGACATCGTGGCCCTGGCGCGCCAATATGGTCGCTACGGCTATCGCCGGGTTACGGCTTTGCTCCGTGATGCGGGCTGGACGGTAAACCGCAAGCGGGTCGAGCGTATCTGGCGGCGTGAGGGCCTGAAGGTGCCGCACAAGCAACCCAAGCGGGGCCGGTTATGGCTGAACGATGGCTCGTGTGTCCGGCTGCGCCCTGAATATCCGGGGCATGTCTGGGCATACGACTTCGTCGAGGGCCGGACTCATGATGGCCGCAAGTTCTGCATTCTGACGATCATCGATGAGGCCAGCCGCGAATGCCTCGCCCTGATCGTAGTGCGGCAGCTCAAACACGAAGACGTGCTGGCGGCCTTGGCCGACCTGTTCATCGCGCGCAGGCCGCCTGCCAATATCAGGTCCGATAATGGCAGCGAATTTATCGCGACGGCAGTCCAGAAGGGGCTGGCGCAGGTCGGCGTGAAGACGCTCTACATCACCCCGGCGTCGCCATGGGAGAACGGCTACAACGAAAGCTTCAACGGGTCGCTTCGCGACGAACTGCTCAATGGCGAGATCTTCTACAGCCTCGCCGAGGCCAAGGTGCTGATCGAAGCCTGGCGGCGGCATTACAACACGATCCGCCCCCACAGCAGTCTTGGCTACCGACCGCCAGCGCCGGAAACGGCTTCTCCGCCATTGCCGCCTTCCGGTTCCGCTTCGCTCCACCTCCAGGCGGCGATGGCAAAGGAGGGGGCAATGCACTAACAATCAACGCGGACCACTCAGTGGGGGCCTGTCAGCTCCTTGCGCGAAAAGCTCGCGAAAAAACTTTCAAAATTGATGAGGGGTAAAGCTTTTGGATGCGTATATAGTATGTATCATGCGCCCGAAATTTTCTTCATAAATAATTGATATAATTCGATTAAATCCTGTTGACCTGTATATACATTTGATGC
Organism: Sphingopyxis sp.; assembly: GCA_051861185.1. Taxonomy (GTDB): domain Bacteria; phylum Pseudomonadota; class Alphaproteobacteria; order Sphingomonadales; family Sphingomonadaceae; genus Sphingopyxis. The sequence goes on along the minus strand of JBIMKQ010000015.1, from coordinate 17,163 downwards.
TCTCTGAGGGGAATCAGGTAACCATCAGGGGGTTTCGCTATGATGACCAGGACAATTTTGCTCGCCAGCGCCGCGGCGATCACCACCTTTGCAACACCGGCTCTTGCGCAGAGCGATGCTGCGACACAGGCGCCCGCTGCCGGGGAAGCGCCGAACGGATCGGACATCGTCGTGACCGGCTCGCGCATTCGCCGCCAGGATCTCGCCGGCGTCGGTCCGGCCACGGTCGTCTCGGCCGAGCAGATCGAGAACACCGGCGTCGTGAATATCGAGACGGTGCTGCAGCGCCTCCCCGCCAACGCGGGCTTCGCGGGCAATCAGACCTCGGCCTATTGGGCGAACAACGGCTATGGCACCGCGCAGGTCAATCTGCGCGGCCTCGGCATCAAGCGCACGCTCGTTCTCCTCAACGGTCGCCGTCTTGTCGCGGGGGGCACGGGCGCGAATTCGTCGCCCGACCTCAACATGATCCCGGTCGCCGCGCTCGCGCGCACCGATGTCCTCAAGGACGGCGCCTCGGCGATCTATGGCGCCGACGCGATGGCGGGCGTCGTCAATCTCGTGACACGGACGGACTATGAAGGGCTTGGCCTCAGCGTTCGCCAGGGCATCACCGAAAAGGGCGACGGATCGGACTTCACTGCCGATTTGCTGTGGGGCGTCCGCAACGATCGCGGCGGCTTCATGGCTGCAGTGACGTACCAGAAGACCAGCGCGGTCAATATGGCGACGCGCGCGCCCTGTTCGCTCGCCGAAACCACCCCGGGCGCGCTGAGCTGCGTCAACAGTGCCTCGACGATCGGCGGACGCGCGGTGCTGCCGAACGGCCAGCAGATCAATTTCAATCAGGTTCTGGGCGGCAACGGCAATTTCTTCGAGCCTTACAGCGCAGCAAAGCACAATTTCAACTCGAATCCGTTTCTCAACGCAGTGAGCCCCGTCGAGCGCGTCAGCACGGCATTCTTCGCCGACTATGACATCACCGACAATATCGAAGCATTCGGCGAATTTCTCTATACCTTCCGCAAGTCGAACCAGATCGCGACCCCGGGAACGCTGCGCAACCTGTCAATCGCGGCGAGCAACCCGACCAACCCGACCGGGCAGAACATCGTTCTCGTCCAGCGGCGCCTTGCCGAGCCGGGACCGCGCCAATTCTTCCAGGAAACCGATACCTGGCAGGGCACCTTTGGCCTCCGTGGCAAGCTGTCGAACAATTGGGGCTGGGAGGTCGCGGGCGCGTTCGGCCGCAATACCGCGGTCGACGGCTCGACCAACATCGCTAATCTCGAGCGCGTCGCCAATACACTCGATACCAGCAAATGCAGTCTTGCGGCCGGCGCGTCGATCCCGTGCGCCGATTATCTCGGCTTCGGCGATCTGACACCGCAAGCACTCGACTATATTCTCTTCACCTCGCGCGATCGCGGCGGCAACGAACTCGCGACGGTCACCGCCGATCTCAACGGCGACCTCTTCAAACTGCCTGCAGGACCCGTGTCTTTCGCCGCGGGCGTCGTCTATCGCAAGGAGAAGGGTTGGCGCGACCCCGATCCGCTGACCGTGCTCGGCATCGCCAATACCAACCAGCAGGATCCGATTTCGGGAACGAGCACCGCGAAGGAAGCCTATCTGGAACTGTCTGTCCCGATTCTCGCGGACAAGCCCTTCTTCGAGGCCCTGACGGCGGGCGGCGCGGTGCGCTATTCGGACTATGACCTGTTCGGCAGCGACTGGAACTACAAGGCCAGCCTCGACTGGATGATCAGCGACAGCTTCCGTCTGCGCGGCACCTATGGCACCGGATTCCGCATCCCCAACGTCCCCGAACTGTTCGGCGGCGTGTCCGAAGGCAATCTGACCACGACCGATCCCTGCTCGCGCTATGCGACGAGTGGCAATGCGACGCTAATCGCCAATTGTCAGGCGTCGGGCGTGCCAGCGAACTATGTCCAATTGGGTACGACGATCCTGACGACAGTGGGCGGCAACGAGAATCTGAAGCCCGAAAGCTCGACGACCTGGACCGTCGGCACCGTGATCTCGCCGAAGGGGCTGATCCCCGGCCTGTCGCTCACCGCCGACTGGTTCGATATCAAGATCAAGGATGCCATCCGCGCCATTCCGGGCTCGACCAAGCTCGGCATCTGCTATGCGAGCCAGAACCTCTCGCATCCTTTCTGCGAAGATTTTACGCGCAGCGCGCTGACCGGCGAGGTCACTTTCCTCTCCGCCCAGCCGATCAATACCGGGCGCGAGGAGATGAATGGCCTCGATCTCGGCCTCGTCTACAATAACGACATCGGCGGCGTGAACGTCTCGCTCGACGTCAACCTGACCTACCTCAACAAATATGTCGTCCTGCCCTTCCCGGGCGGCGCACCGATCGATTTCGACGGCTTCATCGGCGGCGGCAACGGCGGTTATCCGAAGTGGCGCGGCTATGGTGTGCTGACCGCCGAAAAGGACGGCGTCAGCGCGACCTGGTCGACGCAGTGGCTCGGCAAGGCGACCGACTTCAACGCGGCACCGGGTGACATCGGCTATAGCACCCCCAACGTCTTCTATCACAATCTCCAGGTTGCGTTCGAGATCGACGAGAAGACGCGTTTCCAGGTCGGTGTCGACAATCTCTTCGACCGCAAGGCGCCTTACATCCAGAGCTTTACCGATGCGAACACCGACACGATGACCTATGACCTTCTTGGGCGCCGCTTCTATGTCGGCTTCCGGACGGCATTCTGAGGCTATCGTCATGGCTATCCGCTGGCCGTTGCTTGTACGGCGAACGCATAAATGGTTGGCCCTGGTGGTCGGCGTCCAGGCTTTGCTCTGGACGCTGACGGGCTTTTATATGGTGGTTGTCCACATCGACACCATTCACGGCGACCATCTGGTGCACGCTCCCGCGGCCCGGCCGTTCGACCTGTCGGGTCTGGCGTCGCCGTCGAAAATCGTCGCGGCCGCTCCCGGGGCTTCGGAAATTCGCTTGCAGCGATTTGCCGAGGCGCCCGTCTGGCGGGCCGAAACCCCCGACGGACCGCGGTTGTTCGATGCCCGTACGGGCGCGCCGCTGCCTGCCTTGACCGAGTCCCAGGTCCGCGAGCAGGCGCGGCGCATCTACACCGGCGACGGCCAGATCGTGTCTGTGCGGTTGCTGACCAAGGCGCCGCAGGAAATGCAGTCGCGCAAGCCGCCCTATTGGCAGGTCGAGTTCGAGGGCTGGAATCGCCCGACGCTCTATTTATCGCCGCAGACCGGCGAACTGATTTCGCGGCGACATGCGCTTTGGCGCGTCTTCGATTTCGCCTGGATGCTCCACATCATGGACTATGACGAGCGGACCGACGTCAACAATCCGCTGCTGCGCGTTGCGACCTGGAGCGCCTTTGCCATGGCGCTGACGGGCGCATGGCTGCTGCTCTGGTCCTTCAAGCGCCGCAAGAGGAAGACGGCATGAAACGTATCCGGCTGACGCCGCTGTTTTTCCGGCGCATTCACAAATGGGTGGGGCTGATCCTCGGCTTGCAGTTCCTGCTCTGGGCGCTCAGCGGCTCGGTGATGGCGCTACTCGACAAGGACAAGGTCGGTGGCCACGGCGGCGAAATGTCGCATGCGCACCCGCTGCCGGCCGGGGAGTTTTTCGACGTCGCTGCCTTGCCTCGCGGCGAGCCCGTCACCGGCGTGATCCTGCGCGATCTCGGGGCGCGGCCAGTCTACGAACTCCGCTCTGCCAAGGGAGTTCGCCTCGTCGATGCAACGAGTGGCGAGCTGGTTCATGTCGATGAGCAAATGGCCCGCGACGTCGGCTCGTTGATGAACGAGGCGCCGATCCGCAAAGTCAGCGTGCTCGCGAAGCCGAACCTTGAATCGCGCGATCATGAAGGCGCGATGTGGCGCGTCGACTTCGCCGATGCGGAGAACAGCAGCGCCTATGTCTCGCTCGATACCGCGCGCTTTCTTGTCATGCGCGGCGATACGTGGCGGACGTGGGACTTCTTCTGGATGCTCCACAATATGGACTATCTGAACCGGAAGAGCTTCAATCACCCGCTGATCATTTTCGTCGCGTTCGGGGCACTGTGGCTTTCGGGGACCGGATTCTACCTGCTGTTCAAAAGCTTCAGCCGCGCCGACTTCCGCTGGCTCCGCAGGCGCCGCAAACCAGTTGTGACGCGAAGCGCCGCCTGACGCGTCAGTCGTCGATCGAGAAGGCGGCCGACAGCTCGAAGCGCGAGCCCGGATGCGTCAGCCAGGCGTGCGAGACCAGACGCGAGCGGCTCCATGTGCGCCGCGTCATCCGCAGCACCGGTTCGCCATCGGGCAGTCCAAGCATTTCGCGGATGCGCTCGTCAGGAACGGCGGCGCAAACGCGATGCTCGACACGCTCCAGCGGCGCTGTCCGGGTGAGATATTCGTTCGGCGTCATCTGGGTGAAGTCCAGGCTGCCATAGTCGGGGGCGACCGAGGCGAGGACGAAACGTTCTTCAACCTGGATCGGAAACTCTGCCTCATGATGCACGATGATCGAATGAAATAATTTCGTGCCGACAGGGACTTCCAGCAGCGGCGCGGTTTCGGCATTGGCCCGCGTCGCTTCGTTCTGAATGACACGGGCCCTGTAATCATGACCGCGCGCTCGAATTTCGTCCGCAATGTTTCGAATTTCAATCATATGGCCGATCGGCTTTGGCTCGGCAATAAACGAGCCGCTGCCGGCTCGCCGGACGAGAACGCCGGCGGCCTGAAGCTCGCGTAACGCCCTGTTCGCGGTCATGCGCGAGACGTCGAATTGTTTGACCAGCTCGGATTCCGACGGGACACGGTCTCCCGGCTTCAAATGACCGTCCCGGACGGCATCGCAAATGCTCTGCTTGATGGCTGCATAGCGCGGCGGCGCTTGGTCCTCTGTCTCGGCGTGGCGGCTTTGCCGGCCATCCGATCGGCCTGAATTTTTTGCCGCCAAGGCCGCCCTGCGTGAAATAATGTCCATCAGCCGTCTATACAGCTACCCGGCGTCGAATTCCAACCAGCCGTCGGGAAAAATCGAACGTTGTAGAGGGCCTAGACGTTTCTCCCCCCCTGCGGCCACTCGCGAGCGCTCTTTTGGAGCTCGTCCGCGCCTTGCGTCGCACCTCCCGCCGGCCATCCCGTCTCGTGCGATCCTATCGGCCAACCGGAGCATCGCTGTTTTTGTCAAGCGAGAACATGCCCCAAGCCCGCTTTCTGCCCGACCACAAGGCGACAAAACCGGCAAAAGTTGTGGCTCCCAGTATCGGCCAGCCAAATCGGCCGAGGGGCAGCCACCCGATCGTATGGCCTATGACCAGGATGGCCATCACGATCAGGAAAGGTCCCGTGAACCGGCAATGCGTCCGGCCGCACCTGCGGGAATTAATGATGCAGGCCAATCCCATCGCGCTCAACATGAAGGTCCAGACGACTGCGCGCGGCGTCGGGTCCAGCCCCAAGGCGCCGAGCATGGCCAATCCTGGAAAGCCCCACAGCATAAGGAGGGTGCGCCAGTTTCCGGACCAGTCCCCGGCGCCCTTGCCGGGACCGAAATCGCGCGGCCGGCTCATCCTCGCGCGCTTGGACGACGCGGCCGGGCGACTCTAGCCCGCACAGCAGGATAATCGCTTCACGTCCCGGTCGAACGTCTGCGCCGCGAGTTTCAGGCCTTCGACGGTTGTCAGATAGGGGAAAATCATCCCTGCCAAATCGTCGATCGTGAGGCCGCAACGGATCGCCATGGCAGCGGTCTGTATGCTGTCCGCCCCTTCCGGCGCCAGGATGTGGGCGCCCAGCAGCTTGCGGGTGGGGCCATCGGCGACCAGCTTGATCAGGCCACGCGTGTCGCGGGCCGCGAGCGCGCGCGGGACATTCTCGAGCGGGAGGATCGAGGTTCGTGCTTCATATCCCGCCGCAATGGCCTGCGCTTCGGTGAGCCCGACACTGGCAACCTGCGGATCGCTGAACACCACTGCGGGCATGGCCGAATTGTCGTAACGCAGATTGTCGCCGTTGAGGGCGTTTTTCGCAGCGATCTTTGCGCCATAGGCCGCCATGTAAACAAACTGGTCGCGCCCCGTCACGTCGCCAGCGGCATAAACGCCGTGCACCGAGGTTCGCATACGATCATCGACAAGGATGGCGCCGCTGGGCGTTTGTGTCACACCCGCCTCCGTGAGGCCGAGATCTTCGACATTCGGCGTGCGACCCGCCGCGACGAGAAGGCGCTCCGCGACGATGGTTTCGGAAACCCCGTCGCGCAGCACCGTAAGCGCCGCGTCCCCTTCCGCCGTCTTGCGGACGGACTGATAGGCGAGTTTCCCAAGGACGGTGATGCCCTCGCTCGAAAGATAGTCGGACAGCGCGGCGCCGATCTCGGGTTCCATTTCGGGCAGAAGGCGACTGCGGAAAACGAGCGTTACCTTGACACCGGCGCGGGAAAACATCTGGGCGAGTTCGACACCCACATAGCCGCCACCGAGGACGATCATCGATTTGGGCAGCTCGGTCAGGTCGAGCGCGGCGGTGCTGTCGAGTGGACCGACATCCGCAAGGCCCGGGATGGCCGGCATCGCCGGACGCGTGCCAGTCGCGATCACGATCCGTTCGGATGTGAAGCGCTTTCCGCCAGATTCAACACCGTTTTCGACGAGGCGCGCCGTGCCCTCATGATAGGCGATGTTGTTGTAGAGAGGCAGCAGGTCGGCATATTTCGCCTGACGAAGGTCCGAGACGAGCCTGTCCTTTTCGGCGACCACTTGGCTCCAATCGGCGATGGCCGCCCGGGCCTCGATGCCCTTGAACCGCATAGGCGCCGCATTGGCGTGGTGGATGCTCTCGACGGCGCGGATAATCGCCTTGGAGGGAACGCAACCGACATTGACGCATGTCCCGCCGATGGTTCCGGCACCGATGACGGCGACGTGGGCGCCTTGCTCGGCCGCGGTGATGGCAGCCGAGAACCCGGCCGATCCGCCGCCGACGACGACCAGATCATATTTCTTGTCCGGAGCGCGGTCGGCCGGATCGCAGCAATTATTCATGATGAGACGTTCACTTGCGAACCTGTGAGGGGTAGCCAGCGTTGGTGGTCGCCGCGATCAACGCCTTGGTGCTGGTCTTGGCGTCGTCATAGGTGATCGTCGCGGTATGTCCTTCGGTCGAAACTTCGACCGCGGTCACGCCCGGTACGCGCGACAGGCTTTTTTTGACGATGGGACCGCAGGTGACGCACGTCATGTTCTTGACGGCGAGGGTGGTGGTCCGGATTGCGGCATAGGCCGGGGCGGATGCGAACAACGCCGCAGCGGTCGCGATCAGGGCAAGCTTTTTCATCATGATCTCCTTGTTCAAACGTCGAGGAATAGAGGGGCGAGAAAGGGGAAGAGGATGGCAAGTCCGATCAGCACGGTGGCGAGCCACAAGGCCGTCTTCGCCAGCCGGTTGGAGGTAGGCGTGCCGCATTCACCCTCGGCGCAGGCCGCGCGCGGCCGACGGTAAACCCGCCAGAATCCGGCGGCGAGAAAGGCGATGCCCACGCCCAGGAAGATGGGCTGGTAGGCAGCGAGCGCGGTCAGGTTGCCGATCCATGCGCCGCTGACGCCCAATGTGAAGAGTAGTAGCGGGACGATGCAGCAGGATGCCGCGCCGAGCGCGCCCAGGCTTCCCGCAGCGATCGCCACCCACGTCCCACGTCTGGAAGTGGCCTCTGGCTGGGACATTTTCTATTCTCCGAATCAATATACAGCCCCTAGATAGGACCTGTAGTCCCTACAGGTTCAAGAGGTATTCGAGCATGGATCGGAAAAGTCTGCAGGACACGGCGCCGCGGCTGCCAATCGGCGTCATGTCGCAGCGCACCGGGTGCAACATCGAAACGATCCGATATTATGAGAAAATCGGCCTGCTTCCTTTGCCGGCGCGCAGCGAAGGCGGTCACCGGCTCTATGGTCATGGCCATCTCATGCGGCTCGGCTTTGTGCGGCGGGCCCGGGAGTTGGGCTTCACGCTGGACGAGATACGCGCGCTGCTGCAACTGACCGAAGACCGTGAACGTCCCTGTGCCGAAGCGCGCGAGGTCGCCGTCGTTCATTTGGCGGACATTCGCACGAAAATCGCCGATCTCCAGGCGATGGAGGTGGTGCTTGCCAGAACCGTCGTCCGATGCGCCGATGGGAACACTCCCGAGTGCCCGCTGCTAGAGACATTATTCGGCGCCTTCGATCCATCCGCGGACGGCTAGGGCCTCTGGTTTACCGCGGGGGCGATAGCCGATCCGAGATCGGCAGGCGATGCATGAGCTTCAACCTGGCATACTTGCCGGAAGCGCGCGCACTAATATCGGACGTTACCGCGTTCAAGGCCTGTTGCTAGGCGAGCCGCCGACTGATCGGCCGCGTCGTCGCGCAGGCGGGCGTGCCATCCTTACCCGTCCCGATCACCCGTATCTCAATTGTGCCTCCACCTGCGGCGCGTTCGAGCAGGTCCAGTTCGATGTCGTGAATGTCGATCTTCATTCGGCGCGTCCAGGGCGAGGCCATATCCCCTGCCGATTGACCGATGCAAATATAGACAAACCGTCGCTCAGCGCCATCGCGTCGCACCTGCTCGCCGAAGAATTTCGGGCCGGGGGCGAGGCGCACCGGGAAGTCGAACGAAAGCGCCTCGCCCGCCGCGGATTCTTTTGCGTCGAACGGCCGGTTGTCTTTTGTCTGAAGACTGTGGCGCACGGCAACGACCGGCCTTTCAACGACAATCCGCATGGGGATGGTGACTTCATCCGCGCGTTTCATCCTGCTTTGTTCCTTCAACGACGTGTCGCGCAACGCGGTGCCGGGCGGTTGGGCGGTTGCCATCTCTCCGCATTCCTGGACAGGATAGCCGGCGTTTCCAGGTTCTTCCAGATACTGGTGCCTCATCCCGCTGGAATGGTCGACGCGGGCGATGCTGTGCCGGGGAGCCGCGCCAGCTCGGCCGGCGTGATGACAGGCTCGTTGCGGTCCTTCCGCTCCGAATAGCGATCGACGAGATGGTCGGCATGGCCGCGCGTCAGCACGGTGAATCGCACCAGCTCCTCGGCGACATCGACGATCCGGTCATAATAGCTCGACGGAAGCATGCGGCCCGCTTCGTCGAACTCAGCATAGGCCTTCGCGACGCTCGACTGGTTGGGGATGGTGATCATTCGCATCCAGCGGCCGAGAATGCGCAGCGTGTTGACGCTATTGAACGACTGCGATCCTGCCGAGACCTGCATCACGGCAAGCGTGCGTCCCTGCGTCGGGCGAAGCCCCTTATAGGCGAGCGGCAGATGGTCGACCTGCGCCTTCATGATGCCGGTGATCTGGCCATGACGCTCGGGGCTGCACCAGACCTGGCCTTCGGACCAGAGCGAATGCTGGCGCAGTTCTTCGACCGCAGGATGATCGTCATCGGCGATCAGGTCGGGGAGCGGGAGGTCCGACGGATCGAAGATGCGCGTCTCGCAGCCGAACAGCTGGAGCAGGCGTGCGGTCTCCTCGACCACGAGCCGCGAAAAAGAGCGCTCGCGCAGTGATCCATAGAGCAGGAGGATGCGCGGCGCCGGATCGAGCGGCCCAAGCCCGAGGCCGGGCTGCGACCGGATATATTCGGGACGTAGCGCCGGAAGATGATCGGGGTCGGGGAGCGTGCGCAGGCGGGAGAAGCTTGTGGCCGACATGGTCAATCTTTCGCGGGGGTAGAGGCCGGAAACCAGCGGCGTCCGAACCAGAAGGCGACGCTGACCAGCAGAATGAGAACAGGAACCTCGACGAGCGGACCGATCACAGCGGCAAAGGCGACCGGTGAGGCGAGGCCGAAAGCGGCGATCGCGACGGCGATCGCGAGTTCGAAATTATTGCCCGCCGCAGTGAACGCGACCGCCGTCGTGCGCGGATAATCGGCCTCGATCAGCTTGCCCATCCAGAAGCTGATAACGAACTGGACGACGAAATAGATGGTGAGCGGGATCGCAATCCGCACAACGTCGCCAGGAATGGTGACGATCTCGCCGCCTTTGAGACTGAACATGGCACCGATCGTGAAGAGCAGCGCGACGAGCGTGATCGGGGCGATCCTTGGCAGGAAGCGCGTCTCGTACCAGTCGTTGCCCTTGGCGCCGGCCAGTATCTTGCGGATCAGGAAGCCGCCGAGGAACGGGATGCCGAGATAGATCAGCACCGCCTCGGCGACGGTCCAGAAACTGACCTCGATGACACTGCCTTCAAGACCGAACAGCGGCGGCAGGACGGTCAGGAAGAACCACGCATAGACGCTGAAAAACAGGATCTGGAAGATCGAGTTGAACGCAACGAGCGCCGCGACATATTGATTGTCGCCCTTCGCAAGCTGGTTCCAGACGATCACCATCGCGATGCAGCGCGCGAGGCCGATGAGGATCAGGCCGGTCATATATTCCGGCTTGTCGGACAGGAAGATCACCGCGAGCGCGAACATCAGCACAGGACCGATGATCCAGTTCTGGATCAGCGAGATCGCGAGGACCCGCTTGTCCTCGAACACCCGCGGTAGTTCTTCATAGCGGACGCGCGCGAGCGGCGGATACATCATGAGGATCAGGCCGATCGCGATCGGGATGTTGGTCGAACCCCAGGAGAGGCTGTCGATCGCGGCGGGGAGCCCGGCGAAGGTCGAGCCGAGCAGCACGCCCAGCGCCATCGCGAGGAAGATCCACAAGGTCAGAAAGCGGTCGAGGAACGACAGGCGTTCGCGCTTCGGTTGCGTCATCTTATCTCTCCTCAGGCGCCGAGGCGATGGCCGGCGTCGTCGACGACCCGTTCGCCGTCTTCCTTGGCGAAAGCGCCGCGCTGTCGCGCCGGGATGAGGTCGAGCACCTCTTCCGAGGGACGGCAGAGCTTCACGCCGAGCGGCGAGACGACGAGCGGCCCGTTGATCAGGATCGGATGCGCCATCATTGCGTCGACAAGGGCAGCATCGTCGAGGCTTTCGTCGCCGAGACCGAGATCGGCATAGGGGGTGCCCTTTTCGCGGAGGAGGTCGCGCGGGGCGATGCCCGCGCGTTCGATCAGCTCTTCGAGCAGCCCACGCGATGGCGGCGTTTTCAGATATTCGACCACATGCGGCTCGATGCCGGCGTTGCGGATCATCGCGAGCGTGTTGCGCGACGTGCCGCACTCGGGGTTGTGATAGATGATGATGTCGGTGGTCATTCGGCCGACTCCGCTTCGCTCGTCGAGCCTTCGGTGCGGCCGATTTCCTTGAGTTTCCGTTCCATTGCCATCTCGTCGATGCTGTCGTGCGGCAGCGCGAGGAAGAGCGAGATGCGGTTCGACAGATAATGCAGCGCGCGTTCGAACGCTTCGCGCTGACCCGGGCCTTCGACCGCGGCGGGGTCCTCGATCCCCCAATGCGCGCTCATCGGCTTGCCGGGCCAGACCGGGCATGTCTCGCCCGCCGCATTGTCGCAGACGGTGAAGATGAAGTCGAAGCGGGGCGCGCCGGGCTGCGAGAATTCATCCCAGCTTTTCGAGCGCAGGCCTTCGGTTTCGAAGCCAAGCTCTTCGAGCAAGGCAAGCGCCAGCGGGTGGACATCGCCCTTCGGGAAGCTGCCAGCGCTGTAGGCGCGAAACCGTCCTTCGCCCGCCCGGTTCATCAACGCTTCCGCGAGGATCGAACGCGCACTGTTGCCCGTGCAAAGAAACAGCACATTATAGGTCTTGTCGGTCATCGGCGACTCCTCATCGAGGTCCTGAGTGGGCGAAAAGGCACCCGCGTTGAATTTCGTTCGGGGATTTGACGGCGTCCAGTTGTTCGAAGACGGGCGCGCTCAACAGCATGCCAGTTCGGCGAGCAGAGGCTCGCAGAGTTCGGGGCGGCCCTGACAGCAGTCCTTGGCGAGAAAGAGCATCAGACCTTTCAGCGTGTCGATTTCGGTTCGCTGGATGATCTGGCGTCCGCGCTTTTCGGATTTGACCAGCCCGGCCTTCGCCAAGACGGCGAGGTGGGTGGAAAATGTGCTCTGCGTCAGTCCCGAAGCCGCGACGAGTTGGCCCGTCGAAAGCCCCTCGGGTTCATGCTGAACCAGCAGGCGGAAGGCTTCGAGCCGGGTGGGATGTGCCAGCGCAGCGAGTGCGGTAAGGGCCGTGTCGGTATTCATGCATCGGGATTATTCGATAGGTCTGCCCGCGTCAACACCTATCGGTAAAATACGATGCATATGACAGGTCGGGTCTGGTTTGTACCGGACATAGTGTCTTGATTGGCCGAACGTGGCAGACCAGTCTGGCTAACTTCCAGTTCTAGGGTGTGCAAACATGGATGTGCGTCAAATAGTCATCGGGGACGCACCATCAGTGCAGGCGATTTACGCTCCTTATGTAACCGACACCACCGTCTCCTTCGAGGAAGTGCCGCCTGACATCATGGAAGTGGAACGGCGCATTGCCGCTATTCTGCCGCGCTATCCCTATCTGGTCGCCGAAGAGGACGGGCGGGTTGTCGGTTACGCCTACGCCTCAGAGCACAGAACCCGCGCGGCATATCGGACATCAGTCGATGTAACAGTTTATGTTGCGCCCGGCGCACAACGCCGCGGGGTGGCGCGTCGTTTATATTCCCATCTGCTCCCGGCCGCAGCGAGCTTGGGTTATCACGCTGCTTTTGCGGGCATCGCATTGCCAAACCAGGCAAGCGTCGGACTGCACGAAGCTATGGGTTTCGAGCCGATTGGCATCTACCGGGAGGTCGGACGTAAATTTGATGCCTGGCACGATGTCGGTTGGTGGCAGCGACTGCTGTGAGCGATGCGGAAGAGAGGTTGAGGCAATTTCGCTGATAACGGAAGGCGCCTTCACCTAGGTAGACGATCGGTCTCGGCCAAATCCGGCGTCCACCTAGCCGGTCACGTCCTGTCCGTTGGTGGTCGTTGCGTCACTATTTCTCGATGATCGTGAGGGTGCGGCCGAAATAGCGGCTTGGGCGCACGGAGAGAGCCCGTTGCGTCTTGGGACCGGCGGCGGTCATGTACGTCACTTCGACGGTTACCGGGGCCGCCGAGGTGAGACCGAAATGTAACGGCTGGGTGCCCTGGGAATTATAACCGTCGCCGGTCGAGACCTGGCGCGTCGCAAGGATCTTGCCGGCGCCGTCGTAGAGGCGGACCTCGGCGCCCATGCGGGTGAAGCGCCCGGCCTTGTCGAGCACGCGGACCGAGAGGCTGCGGCGCGCGGCCTCTTTGCCGAGATCGTTGTGGAAGAGGAAATGGCCGCCGGTCGCGGTGTATCCGCGCGTTACCGAAAGATCGAGCGCGCCGTCGCGGTCATAGTCGATCCACTGGACGCCATGATCGGCGACGTTGAGCGCTGACCCGGCGGGCAGGACATTCACGAACCCCTTGCCGCCGAGATTGCGGTAGAGGCGGTTCGCGGGCTGCTGCGCGCCCGAAGTGCCGGTATAGGCGGTGACGAAAAGATCGAGCCAGCCGTCATTGTCATAGTCGCCCCATGCGGCGCCGACGGCATGATTGTCCTCGGCGAGACCGAGGCGCGGTGCAGCGTCCTCGAAGCGGCCGTCGCCCTTGTTGCGGTAGAGGATGTTGACGCCGTAGCTGGTGACGAACAGATCGAGTTCGCCGTCATTGTCATAGTCGCCGACCGCGCAGCCGACGCTACCGTCTTCGACCGGACGGCCGGGGCGGTCCATGCCGAGGGCGGGAGCGACGTCGACGAAGCGGTCGCCGTCATTGCGCCACAGCGCGTCGGTCGCGCCCGCCTGGTTGGCGAGGAAGAGGTCGAGGTCGCCGTCGCGGTCATAATCGAACCAGCACGCGCCGACGGTAGGCCGCGCGTCGCCCCCCGCCCGATCGGCGCCAACGCGCACGAAACGGCCCGCATCCTGGCGAAACAGCGCATTGGGGCCGGCGCGATCGGCCGCAAAAAGATCGAGGTCGCCGTCATTGTCATAGTCGACCCAGCTCGATTGCCGCGCCGAACGGCCGGGCGCGACGGGATCGAGAGCCTGGGCGACGAAGCGGCGGCCACCCTCATTGCGAAACAGGAGGTTGGCCTCGGTCGCCTTGGTGGCGCCGGCGTAAAGATCGAACCAGCCATCGCCGTCATAGTCGCCCCACGACAAACCGCGCATCTCGGCGCCGGAGACAGGAAAACCCACGGCGGGTCCGATGTTGGTGAAGGTGCCGCGATCATTGCGGTAGAGGCGAATCTCGCCGGTCTTGATCGACACCGCGAGGTCGAGATCGCCATCGCGGTCGAAATCCGCCCAACTGTTCGACAGCGAGCCGGGAACGCTGAAGTCCGCCGGCTGCACCGGCGTAAAGGCGGGTTCGGTCGTCCCGGCCGCCCCGCCGCCGGCAATGCCGGTCGACAGGACGGCCCAGGACAGGATCCGCATCAGTTCATCGCGCATGATACGGACTCCAGTGGTTGGTCAGGTCAGAAATCGAGCGAGATCCGGCCATAATAGTAGCCGCCATATTGTCCGAACGGTCCGGCGCCATAGGGCGCGAGCCCGATGGTGTTGGCGATGGTCGTGCGGTCGGGATAGACGTCGAAGATGTTATAGGCGCCCGCGGCGACCCGCAACTTCTCGGTCACGCCATAGGACACTTCGAGATCGGTGATCCACTTGGCGCCGAAGCTCTGGTCGTTGACGGGAAGGCCACCGACGAGATTGTCGAGCGACTTGAACTTGTCGTAGCGGGTTTCCTTCACGTTGATGGTGAACGGCCCGGACTCGAAGTTGGCGCCGAGGATGAGCTTGGTCTTGGGGGTCGAGGTGAACCAGCCCTGCGTGCGCCGATCGAACAGGGTCAGGCCGAGACCCGCGAGTTGGCTCGGGTTGGCGGCAATCTTCTTGATGTCGGTATCATTATAATTGAACCCGACGCTCGTGCGCAGGCGCCCGGCGCTGCCGACGTCGAACGCATAGGTGCCGACGACATCGACGCCCCGCGTGCGCGTATCGACGGCGTTGGTGAAGAAGCGCACCGACTGGTCGCCCGAAAAGCCGTTGGCGATCAGGATATTCCGAATGCCCGTTCCCGACAACAGGCCGGTGAGGGTGATGCGGTCGTCGAGATCGATCTGATAGGCGTCGACCGAGAGCGAGAGGCCGGACGCGGGCGTCAAGGTGAAGCCGAGGCTGAAGTTCTTCGACTTTTCGGGTTTGAGCGCCTGCGCGCCGAGGGCCTGTGCGACCGCCGAGTTCGTCTTCACGATCTTGGTGAGGACCGGGATATAGACGCCGCCGACGAGGTTGATCGAGGTCGAGGTCTGCGCGAAGTCCTGCTGCGCGAGCGAGGGCGCCCGGAAGCCATTGCTGAACGCGCCGCGGAAGGCGAGCCAGTCGGTGACTTCGTAGCGTGCGCTGACCTTGCCGCTGAAGACGCTGCCCGAGCTGTCGTCGAAATGCTCGAAGCGACCCGCCGCGGTGACGAGGAAGCGCGGGCTGACGTCAAGCGCGAGATCGACATAACCCGCCCAGATGTTGCGGTTGATGTCCGCCGCATCCTCGGGGGTGACGACGATCGCACCCTGCGCGCCGACCTGTGCCGGGCGCCCGGCGAGCGGTCCGGTCGGATAGAAATATCCGCCGTTCCGGTAGCTGTCCACGTCGAGCGGCTTGGTCACGTAGGATTCGTAGCGATATTCCGCGCCCATCGAAACTTGGAGCGCGGCTTCGCCGCCGAGTTCGACGCGGCGGGTGAGATCGAGATTGTTCGTCCACTGGTCGAACGCCGAGCTGAAGGTCTTGAACTCGGTCGGGCTCGACGGGCCGAGCGACGCATTGAGCGTATTGTCGGCGCCGTTCTCGGCATAGTTGCGCCCGTAGGTGCTGCTGAGATCGATGTTCCAGCCAGAGGTTTCGCCGCGCAGGCCACCGGTGAACTGGAAGTCGGTTTCCTTCAGCGTATAGAAGGGCGTGAAGCCATCGGGATAAATTTCGAGGATATTCTGGTTGCTGTTTGGGCGGCGGCCGGCCTGGCCGACGCGCGCGTCCCGATAGCCGAAGGTGCCGTCCGAATAGAATTCGACATTGCCGAGCGGCAGGACGAGCGTTTGCGCGACCTTGACGTCTTTCACATCGGGAAGGCCGCCCTGATAGGTGCGGCGGTTGGCGGTGAGTTCGCGCGGATCGGGCGCGCCGCCGGGTAGCGGATAATAAAGCGCGCCGGTGACATCGGTGTTGCGGACGGCCGCGTTCGCCTTCTTGCCTTCGACCGAGAGGGTGAACGAACCGCCGTCGCCGATCGCGAAGCCGTGCGAAACGCTCGCCGAGATGGTCTCGCCGTCGCTGCCGCTGCCGTCGCGTCCGTAACGCTGGCCGGCCTCGATCGAGGCGCGGCCGCCCGAATCGTTGGTTTTCAGGATGACGTTGATCACGCCCGCAATCGCGTCGGAACCATATTGCGCCGAGGCACCGTCGCGCAGCACTTCGATGCGCTCGATCGCGCTTGCGGGGATGAGATCGAGGTCGACCGGGTTGCCGCCTTGCGAGGTCGCACCCGAGTTGAAGTCGATGATCGAGCTGTTGTGGCGGCGCTTGCCGTTGACCAGCACGAGGACGTGCACGCCCGAAAGACCGCGCAGGCCGGCGGGGCGCGTCAGGCTGTTGAACGACGAGCTGCCCACCGTCGTCGACTGGAAGGACGGTACGAGCTGGGTCAGCGCATCGCGCAACTGCATGCCGCCGCCGAGCTTCTCGAGATCCTCGCCACCGATCACGTCGATCGGGGTCGGGCTCGAAATGACCGTTCTCGCCTGGCCGCGAGTCCCGGTGACGATGATCTCGGACTGGGACGCCGTATCGGCCGCGTCGTCGGCCGCGGTATCCTGCGCGAAGGCGGGCATGGACATGGCGGCGGCAACGCAGGACGCCCCCATCAGCAGTCTGGTATATGTTTTCATGGTCTCGCTCCTAAACACGGAAAAATGTCCCCCCGATTGAACCTGCAATCTTCATTTTTCGCCTGTTGCGGCGCTTATCCTGCTGCGCGCAACTTGCACTGCGGCGCGGCGGTGTCCTGCGAAAGGGTGTCGAGCCCTTGCCGCAAATCCGCGATGAGGTCATCCACCCTTTCAAGACCGATGTGCAATCTTAGCACGGGCCCGGGATAGGTGAGCTTGTGGGTCC
>JBIMKQ010000014.1:0-115734 GCA_051861185.1 Sphingopyxis sp. | reverse complement strand
ATCCTTGTCGGCGAGCATCAGCGGCGGCCCTTTCCGAACAGGCGCTCGGCGCCGAAATACAGCACCAGAATGACGGCCACGACCAGCGCGAGCTGCAACAGGTTGACCGCGACCTTCAGGAAAAAGGCGATCAGCACGAACGCCACGATGACGCCGACGATCAGCACGATCAGGTGGAGGAGTTTTTGCAATTCCATCACCAATCCTTCCGATAATCGTGGTTCGCCTTGACCATCTCTTTCAGCGTCGTCGGGCCGCCCTCGGGTTCGCTGGTATGGCGCCCGGCGATCTGCGTCCCGGCCTTGGGCGTCTCGCCCGCCGCCAACGCATCGAGGATCGCGGCCATGCGATCGAAATCCAGGTCTTCGTAATTATCGTCGTTGATCTGGACCATCGGCGCGTTGGTGCAGGTGCCCATGCACTCGACCTCGGTCAGCGTGAACAGCCCGTCGGGCGTCGTCTTGCCCTTCACCATGCCGCGGTTCTTGCACGCCGCCATCACATCGTCCGACCCGCGCAGCAGGCACGGCGTCGTGCCGCACACCTGCACATGATAGCGGCCGACGGGGACGAGATTATACATCGTGTAAAAGGTCGCGACCTCATAGGCGCGCATGAACGGCATATCGAGCTGGGCGGCGACATATTCGATCACCGGCACGGGCAGCCAGCCCTGCGTCTGCGTCTCGGCGCCGACCTGCCGCTGCGCGAGGTCGAGCAGCGGCATCACCGCCGAACGCTGCCGCCCCGCGGGATAGCGCGCGATGACCGCCTTCGCCTTTTCGGCGTTTTCCGCCGTCCATGCGAAAGCGCCCCAGCGTGCGCGGGTTTCGGCTTCGTCGGGGATTTGGGGTGCGTCGGCCATTAGCGGACAAACTCCACACGCGACACCTGGTCGCCTTCAAAACTATAGATGGTCATAACCTCGAACGGTTCGGCGTCCGGCGAACGCGCGACCTTTTCGTGCAGGACGGCGAAGTCGCCGAGCGCATACCCCGACAGGATCTCGGCCCGGTTCTGCGGGAATTCGGCGAACATCGCCTTCAATCCCGCACGCACGCCTTCCTTGCCATCGCGGACGACTGCGCCGCGATAGCCGGCTTCGGCCGCATCGCCGGTCATCAACGCGACATAGGCATCGGCGTCTTGCGCGTTGTAATGCGCGATCATCGTTTCGGCGATTTCCAGCTTGGTCACCGGTCACACTCCCCGAACACCACATCGATCGCGCCGATGATCGCGGTCGTATCCGCCAGCATGTGCCCCTTCGACATCATGTCCATCGCCTGCAAATGCGAAAACGCCGTCGGGCGGATCTTGCAACGGTACGGCTTGTTGGTGCCGTCGCTGACCAGATAGACGCCGAACTCGCCCTTGGGGCTTTCGGTCGCGACATAGACTTCGCCCGCGGGCACGTGGAAGCCCTCGGTATAGAGCTTGAAGTGATGGATCAGCGATTCCATCGACTGCTTCATCTCGCCGCGCTTCGGCGGCACGACCTTGCGGTCGAGGCTGGCGATCGGCCCCGTGGGCATGTCGCGCAGGCACTGCTTGATGATCTTCGCCGACTGATAGACTTCCTCGACGCGCACCATGAAGCGATCATAGCAATCGCCGCGGGTGCCGACCGGAATGTCGAATTCCATCGCGGCATAGGCGTCATAGGGCTGCGACTTGCGCAGATCCCATGCGATGCCGCTGCCGCGGATCATCGGGCCAGAAAAGCCCCATGCCAGCGCGTCTTCCTTGCTGACCGTCGCGATGTCGACGTTGCGCTGTTTGAAGATGCGGTTGTCGATAACGAGGCTCATCGCATCGCCGAACAGCTTCGGCAGGCGCGTTTCGACCCACTCGCCGATGTCGACGAGCAGCTTTTCGGGAACATCCTGATGGACGCCGCCCGGACGGAAATAGGCCGAGTGCATCCGCGCGCCCGACGCGCGCTCAAAGAAGTTCAGGCAATCCTCGCGCAGCTCGAACACCCACAGGTTGGGGGTCATCGCGCCGACGTCCATGACGTGCGACCCGATGTTGAGCATATGGTTGCAGATGCGCGTCAGCTCGGCGAACAGGACGCGCAGATATTGCGCGCGCGCCGGGACTTCGAGGTCGAGCAGCTTTTCGATCGCGAGCACATAGCTATGCTCCATCGCGAGCGGCGAGCAATAGTCGAGCCGGTCGAAATAGGGCAAAGCCTGCAGATAGGTCTTATATTCGATCAGCTTTTCGGTACCGCGATGGAGCAGCCCGACGTGCGGATCGACGCGCTCGATGATCTCGCCATCGAGTTCGAGCACCAGACGCAACACGCCGTGCGCCGCCGGATGCTGCGGACCGAAGTTGATCGTGTAATTGGTGACCGCCTGATCGCCCGCGGTGTTCGCGGTATCGACCGGATAGCCTTCGAACAGGTCGCCGCCATAGTGATTGACATGCGGAGTGTCGGTCATGCGTCACCTCCTGCTTTGGGCTTGCGCGGTGCGCGCGGCTTGGCCGGCGCTTTTTCAGCCTTGCCCGTCGCCGGGGTCTTGCCTTTTCCGGCCGTCGTCGCGCTTGCGCCGTCGCGGCTCGTCTTTGCAGCCTTCTGATTGACCTTCGCGCCTGCGCCCGTCTGCGCGGCCGTGTCGGTTGTCTTGGGCGTGCTTGCCGGTGCCGGAGACGCTTTGACTTCGTCCGCCTTCTTGACTTCGGCGGCGGTCATCGGCGTCGGCGCGCCCTTGCCCGGCGCTTCGCCCGTTCCGCCTGCCTTTTCATCGCCCGGCAGAACATAGTCGGCGCCTTCCCACGGCGACAGGAAGTCGAAATTGCGGAAATCCTGTGCGAGCTTCACCGGCTCGTACACGACACGCTTGTCCTCTTCGGAATAGCGCAACTCAGTATAGCCGGTCAGCGGGAAGTCCTTGCGCTGCGGATGCCCCTGAAAGCCATAGTCCGTCAGGATGCGGCGCAGGTCGGTGTTGCCGCTGAACAGGACGCCATACATGTCGAACACTTCGCGCTCGAGCCAGCCGGCGTTCGGCCACACGGGAACGATCGTCGGCACTGGGGTCGCCTCATCGGTCGACACACGGACGCGCAGGCGATGGTTCTTGGTGACGCTTAGCAGATGATAGACGACCTCGAACCGCTCGGCGCGGTCGGGATAATCGACGCCGGCGATCTCCATCAGCTGCTGATATTCAAGATTGTCGCGCAGTGCGATCATCACCCCGGCGACGGCTTCGCGGTCGACCGTGATGCTGTCTTCATCGACGGTGAAGATATGCGCGAGCAGGTCGGTGCCGAGCAGCTTGGTGAGCGCGGCAGCCAGCGCCGGCTGCGGCGCAACGAGGGGAGCAGCATGGGCCATCAGCGTTCGATCGTCCCGGTGCGGCGGATTTTCCGCTGCAGCTGCATCACGCCGTAAAGCAAGGCTTCGGCAGTCGGCGGGCAACCGGGAACATAGATATCGACGGGCACGATACGGTCACAGCCGCGCACCACCGAATAGCTGTAATGATAATAGCCGCCACCATTGGCGCAGCTGCCCATCGAGATGACATATTTCGGGTTCGACATCTGGTCGTACACGCGGCGCAGCGCCGGAGCCATCTTGTTGCACAGCGTGCCCGCAACGATCATTACGTCCGACTGGCGCGGCGATGCGCGCGGCGCGGCGCCGAAACGCTCCATGTCATAGCGAGGCATGTTGACGTGGATCATCTCGACCGCGCAGCATGCGAGGCCAAAGGTCATCCACCAAAGCGAGCCGGTGCGCGCCCAGTTGAACAGATCCTCGGTCGAGGTGACGAGAAAGCCCTTGTCGCCGACTTCGCTGTTGAGGTCGTCAAAAAATGCCGCGTCGGGGTTCGTCCCCGGGGCAACCGGCATCTGGCCGGGCGGCAGGATGATCGAGCTGCTCATTCCCAGTCCAACGCCCCTTTCTTCCATGCATACACTAGGCCGAGCGTCAGTTCGGCGAGGAAAATCATCATCGTGGCCCAACCCGCCCAGCCGATTTCTTTCAGGCTGACCGCCCATGGAAAGAGGAACGCCGCTTCGAGGTCGAAGATGATGAAGAGGATGGCGACGAGATAGAAGCGAACGTCGAACTGGCTGCGCGCATCCTCGAACGCCGGGAAGCCGCATTCATATTCGGTCAGCTTCGCCGGATCGGGCTTGTGCGCCCCGGTCAGCCGCGCAACCCCCATCGGTAGAAACACGAAGGCGGAGGACAGGCCGATGGCGACGACCAGAAAGATCAGAATCGGCAAATATTGCGTCAGATCGACCATGGGAGCTCGCAGTTCTGTTGTTCATCTATTGGGGTGTCTGAGCACCCTTGTTGCGGGCGCTTTAGGCCAGCGCGCCGCGCCTCGCAACCTCTGCGGGCAGGAATTTCGTAACCCGCGTGACCAAAAGCATAAACGGCGCTGGTGACAGGCCCTATCGCTGTGATACGCCGATAAAAGTGGGTCGTTTCGCTGCGCTTTTTGGCGTCGTTTCGATTTGAGGAGTTTTCATGGGACCAATCACCCTTCGCGCCGCGCTGGCCTTGGGAGCCGCAACGTTTTTCTCGACTACACCGGCGCATGCCGAATTGATCAACGCGGCGAATCCCGCAACGATCCAGGCGATCGTCGAGTCGCAGGGCTGGCCGGCGACGATCGTCGCCAAGCCGGGCGACGATCCCTATATCGAAAGCAGTCGGGGCGGCTTGAAATTCCTCGTCCTCTTCATGAACTGCGACGAGGGCAAGAAATGCAAGACGCTGCAATATTATATGGGTTTCAGCGATGCCAAGGGCGTCTCGCTCGACAAGCTCAACAAGTGGAACAAGGACAAGCGCTTCGCCCGCGCCTACAAGGACGACGAGGGTGACCCGGTGCTGGAAATGGACGTCGACCTCGATTTCGCGGGCATCCCGCGCGAGAATGTCGGCGAGACGTTCAACACCTGGGCATCGCTGATGGACAGCTTCCGCGAGTATGTCTTCGAGAAGTAGATTGAACGCATAGCTTCACCACCCCGGCCTTCGCCGGGATGGTGGACTGGAAATCAGGCGTTGCGGAGCGCGCCCGCGATCAGTTTCTGCAGCTTCGAATGGACCGCGGCGCTGCCGGCTATAAATTCGCTGCGCTCAATCGCCCGGTCGCCACCGCGGAAATCGCTGACGAAGCCGCCGGCCTCGCGCACGAGCAACATACCCGCAGCGACATCCCAGACCTGAAGGTCGCTTTCCCAGAACCCGTCGTAGCGGCCCGCCGCGACCCATGCGAGGTCGAGGCTGGCGGCGCCGAAGCGGCGAATACCGGCGACTTCGGGCGCAACCGCACCGAAAATACGGCTCCACTGCGCCATATTGCCATGGCCCATGTAGGGGATGCCGGTGGAGACGAGGCATTCGTTGAGGTGGCGGCGCGATGCAACGCGCAGGCGCCGGTCGTGCAACCACGCGCCGCGGCCGCGTTCGGCCCAATAGCTTTCGTCGGTGACCGGCTGATAGATCAGCGCCGCCGTCACGTCGCCCCAGCCGCCGCCCGGCTTCGGTTCCTGCACCGCGATCGAAATCGCGAAATGCGGAATGGCGTGAAGGAAGTTCGAGGTTCCGTCGAGCGGATCGATGATGAAGCGCGGCTTGCCCGGCTCGCCTTCGATGATCCCGCCTTCTTCGAGCACAAAGCCCCAGCCCGGACGGTCGCGGCCGAGTTCGTCGTACAGCGTGCGCTCGGCCGCCTGATCGGCTTTCGACACAAAGTCCGCGGGGCCCTTCTGCGAAACCTGCAGATGCTCGATCTCGCCGAAGTCGCGGCGCAGCTTCGTTCCCGCCTTGCGGGCGGCGCGTTCCATGACGGTGATGATGCCAGATACGGCCACTATACGGATCCCTTACGTTCTACGACCAAAATGCGGGCCTCGCCCACTGGATGCGCCACATGTTCGTCGCCGACCTCGGCCACGAACATATCGCCGGCGTCGAGGCGCACAATATGCTCCTCGCCCGCCTCTCGATAATGCATGTCGACCATCCCGGCGATGACACAGAAGAGTTCAGCGCCATCGTTGACATGCCATTTATAAGGCTGGTCCGTCCAATGCAGACGGACGCTGGCGCCTTCGATCTCGGCGAGATCGCGCGCCCCCCACGCGCGGTCGGCCCGAAAGCTCCGCGCGTCGGTGACGATCTGTGCCATCAGTCGGCGCGGCGGACATATTCGCGGTCGTACACATGCACGACGATGCGGGTCCCGCTGGTGATATGCGGCGGCACCATCACGCGAACGCCATTGTCGAGGATCGCGGGCTTGTACGACGACGAAGCGGTCTGCCCCTTCACCACGGCGTCAGCCTCGACGATCAAGGCCTCGATCGTTTCGGGAAGTTCGACCGAAATCGGGCGCTCTTCCCAAAGCTCGAGCACAACGTCCATGCCGTCCTGCAGAAACTCATGCGCTTCGCCGACGACGTCCTTGGCGATCGTGATCTGCTCGTAGGTGTCCTTGTCCATGAACACCAGGTCGTTGCCCTCGGCATAGAGGAACTGGAAATCCTTGGTGTCGAGGCGGACCTTTTCGACCGTGTCGGCGCTGCGGAAACGGTTGTTGAGCTTGCGCCCGTCGATCAAATTCTTGGCTTCGACCTGCATATAGGCGCCGCCCTTGCCCGGCTGGGTGTGCTGGATCTTGGTGACCTTCCAGATCCCCTTTTCAAATTCGATAATATTGCCGGGACGGATTTCAACGCCGGTGATTTTCATCGCGCAAGCCTTCTAAGATTGGGGGCACAGTTCAAGGATGGAAAGAGCAAAGCGGCGCCCGCCGGGCACAGCTATCAGGTGCGCGCCTTTAGCCGCGCAAGCGCCGAAGGGCAAGTCAGGGCGTTTCGACGACCATGCGGCGGGTCCGCTTGTAGCTGAGCCAGACGAGCCCTACGAACAGGATGAGCCCGACCCATGGCGCATAGGGCGCATATCCGTCGCCGACGACCGCCAGCGGGACATCGCTGCCGCTCCCCGCGACAACGCCTGCGTAGACGACGCCGAACAGGCTTTCGCCGACAATCATTCCCGTCGCGGTGAGCACACCCATCCGGTGCGCGAAGCCCGCGTTCGGGCGCTTCGCCGCCCAGCGGTCATAGAACCAGCCGCCGACCGCGCCGATGACCACGGGCAGGATCACCGCCATCGGCAGATAGACGCCGATGCCGATCGCCAGCGGCGGAAGCCGAAGCTTGCCCGCACGCCCGAGCATCGCATCGACGATGATGAAGCCGACGCCGGCAAGCGCGCCATAACCCAGCATCGTCCAGTTGAGGTCGCCGCCAAGCACGCCCTGCGCGAGCGACGAGATCAGTCCCGCTTGCGGTGCGGCGAGCGCATTCGGCCCTGCCCCCGGCGCACCGACGAAACCGAGGGTTTCGTTGAGCACGTTCAAAACTGGCGGAACGATGATCGAGCCGAAGATCACGCCGATGATCAGCGCGACCTGCTGCTTCCACGGCGTCGCGCCGACGAGCTGGCCAGTCTTCAGGTCCTGAAGATTGTCGTTCGAAATCGTCGCGATGCCGAACACGAGGCCGGTCACGATCAGCGCATAGGCGACCATCGCGGCAATTTCTTCCTCTCCGCCCCCGCGGCCAAGGAGGCCGAGCAGCAGTAGCGACGAGGCAATGATCGCAAGGATTCCGATCCCCGAAACCGGCGAGTTCGATGCGCCGATCAGGCCCGCCATATAGCCGGTGATCGATGCGATCATCAGCCCGATGATAATGATGAACAGGATCGCACCCGCGATCAGGATCATCGACGATCCCGCGAGCGGTCCGCCTGCAAGCACCGTCCAGAGCAGCCAGCCGATTGGCAACATCAGCGCCAGCGATCCGCCGAAGACCCAGTTGATCGACATATCCTGTTCTTCGATGGCAAGTGTGGCGCCGCCCTGCCGAGCGCGGCTCGCCGCCATCGCCGAGCGGATGCCGCCGATGACCGGTCCGGCGATTTTGATCAGCGTCCAGATCGCGGCGACCGCGATCACGCCGGCGCCAAAGAAGCGGACATCGGCGCGGAACACGGTGTTCGCCAGTGTCTCGGCATCGCCCGTTCCGCCCTGCGTCAGGATCGGCAGCAGCACCCACCAGCCGGTGACCATCCCGACAAGCTGCGCCATGCCGACCGACAGTCCGACAAGATGTCCGACGCCGAACAACGCAAAAGCGAGGCCGCCCGCAATTCCGGTTGCGCCGCTGCCCACAGCGAACCAGCGCGCGACTTCGGCGCCGGCGAGCTTCATCTGGGTGAGCAAGGTAAAGGCAGCCGCAACGATGCTGTTCCACATCAACGCCGAAAGCCCGGCGCGATTCTCCTCGGCACCCTCGGCGCTCGCGGCGCCGACCTGCAGCACTTCGGCAGCGGCGCGGCCTTCGGGATAGGGAAGATCCGAATCGACGACGAGCGCACGGCGCAGCGGCACCGAAAAAAGGACGCCCAATATGCCGCCCAGCATCGTGATCGCGGTGGTCTCGATCATCGGGAAACCCTGCCAATAGCCGACCATGACGAGCCCCGGCAGCACGAAGATGATCGCCGCCAGCGTGCCCGCTGCGCTCGCGATCGTCTGGACGATATTATTCTCGAGAATCGTCGACCCGGCCATATAGCGCAGCAGCGCCATCGAAATCACTGCCGCGGGAATCGAGGTCGCGAAGGTCAGCCCGACTTTCAGCCCCAGATAGACGTTCGCCGCGGTGAACATCAGCGTCAGCAGGCCGCCGAGCAGGACCGCGCGGAGCGTCAATTCGCGTCCGCGTGCAGCCGGTGTCGTGATTTCGGTCATAAACTTCTCCCCGCCCGCTGTGTTGCGACACCCCGGGCCCAGCGCAAGTCAAAAACAGATACAAGCCAAAAGGCGACGAACCGAAGCCGATTTGACGCATCGATCCAATATGAGTCGCGACATCGATGCCATATCCGCAGCCATGATGAGTATCGATCTTTCGGACCTTACCCCGCCGCCCCCTCGCGGCAACGCAGCAACTTCGTCGCGCGGGGCTCCTTGCGCCGGCCTGTTTGGCTGGCGCAAGGATGCGGCGGCGCCGCGCGCGCTCAAAGATGGTCCGAAAATGCCGGGGCGCGACTACCCCGCTGGCTGATCGTTCAGGAGCGCGCTGAACGCGCGCACTGCGGCTCCCGGACCCTCGGGATGGGACCAAACACCGCTCGACACCGCAAGAAAATCCGCCCCCGCCTCGACCAACGTCCGCGCATTGTCGACGGTGATCCCGCCGATCGCGACGCAAGGCAGCTCGAACATTCCCTGCCACCATTCCAGTATTTCCGGTTCGGCATGATGCTCGACGGTCTTGGTGGTCGTAGGGAAGAAGGCGCCAAAGGCCACATAATCCGCCCCCGCTTCGCCCGCTTCCATCGCCATATGGCGGCTGGCGTGACAGGTGACACCGATCTGCGCTTGCGGCCCGAGCTCACGGCGCGCCTCGCGCGGATCGCCATCGTCCTGCCCCAGATGCACGCCATCCGCGCCCAGCCGTTTCGCGAGGGCGATGTCGTCATTGACGATGAACGCCACGTCACGCGCAGCGCAGATTGCTTGCAGCGGTTCGGCGAGCCGCGCCGCTTCATGCTGTTCGAGGTCCTTGACGCGAAACTGGAAGGCCGCGACCGGGCCGGCGTCGAACGCTTCGGTCAGACGGTCCGGAAAATCGCCGCCGACATCGAGCGGCGAGATCAGGTAAAGTTGGCAGGTCGGTGTTTTCATGGCGCGTTCATAGCGGCGCGGTCACAGACGGGCAAATGCAGAACATCTATCGCCTCGCGGCACTCGCTCTCCCCGCTGCACTGGCCCTTTCCGCCTGCGCCACGACGCGCGGCGCGCCGCTGCAGGGCGGCAGCGACGTCGCCCTCGGTCAGAAAGCCTATGTCGATGGCCCGCTCGTCCAGCCCGTCGAGGTGGTCGAGGATAGCCGCTGCCCGATGAATGCCCGTTGCGTTTGGGCGGGCCGCGTGCGCGTGAAAATGCTGTGGATTCGCGGCAATGGCGAAAAGCAGACGTTCGAAGCGGCGCTGGGCGAACCGGTCCAGCTTGCCGACGGCCAGTTCACGCTCGAATCGGTCCGCCCCGAAAAGATGACCAATGTGACGATCAAGCCGTCGGACTATCGCTTCTCATTTCGATTCGCGGGCGGACTCTAAAGCACCCGCGCCAACACAAAACCATCCCAACCCTTGGCGCCGACCGTCTGGATTACAGTCGCGTCGAGGCGCGGATGCGCGTTCAGCATGTCGAAAAGCGCACGCGTGCCGATGATGCGCTCGTCGTTGCTGTTTGCATCCAGCACGCCGCCTTCGCGCACGACATTGTCGACGATGATCGTGGTTCCGGGATGGCCGAGCCGGATCGCCTCTTCGACGTAACGGACATTGCCCTGCTTGTCGGCGTCGATGAAGACAAGGTCGAACGGCGCTTCGTCGGTCATCGCCTCCAGGCTTTCGGCCGCCGGGCCGACACGAATGTCGACAACGTCAGCCAATTCAGCCGTGTCCAGATTCTCTCGCGCAACGCGCGCATGATGCGCTTCGAGTTCCAGCGTCACCAGCGACCCGCCCTCGGGCAGCGCGCGCGCAAGCCAGATCGTCGAATATCCGCCGAGCGTTCCGACCTCGAGAATGCGCTTCGCCCCCGCCATCTGCGCGAGCAGGAACAGCATCTTCCCCTGCGCCGCAGATACGTCGATCGGCGGCAGGCCCTGGTCGGCATTGTTCGCGAGGGTGGTGGCAAGCGCGCCATCGTCGCCAAGCAATTTGGCGGCTATATAATCGTCAACGGCTTGCCACCGCTCTCCCATCACCTAGGCCACGGAGGCCGCGTGAATTTCCTTGATCGCACCGCCCAGCGAGGCGTTGAACTCGTCGTCGCTCATCTGGTGGCGCAGATCTTCAAGCAAAGCGCGGCTGAAGCTCGCGATGATGCCCGGGTTCTTTGCCAGCTCGACGCAGGCTTCGGGACGCGCAAAGCCGCCCGACAGCGCAACGACGCGCAAAACCTTGGGATGATCGACCAGCGACTGGAACAGGCCGGCTTCGGCTGGCAATGACAGCTTGAGCATCACCGGGGCACCGTCCCAGCTATCGAGCGCCACCGTGATTTCCCGAAGCAGCAGCCGGTCGGCGCCGTCGCGCTCGGTGCTCTTGATATTCACTTCGGGCTCGATAATCGGCACCAACCCGTGCGCTGCGATGCGCTTCGCCTCGGCGAACTGCTGCTCGACGATCGTCTTCACACCCGCCGGATTGGCAAGGTTGACGACACTGCGCATCTTCGTGCCGAACACGCCGTTCGCCACCGCGCGCGCGCAGAGATCGTCGAGGCCGGGGTTAGGCTTCATCAGCTGGACGCCGTCGGCTTCATCTTCGAGACCCTTGTCGACCTTCAGGAACGGGACAACACCGCGTTCCCACAACAGCGCGGGGACCGGCTTGCCGTCGGCCTCGCCGTCCATCGTGCGCTCGAACAGGATCGCGCCGATCACTTTCTCGCCATTGAAGCAGGGCGCAGTGACGATGCGGCTGCGCATCGCATGAATCAGGCCGAACATTTCCTCGTCGTTAGAGAAAGCGTCCGCTTCGATACCATAGCCCTTCAATGCCTTGGGCGTCGAACCGCCGCTCTGGTCGAGCGCAGCGATAAAGCCCTGTCCCGACTTGATCTGTTCGAGCATTGCGGCATTGGCGGTCGTCATAACGTCTCCGATGGTTGCATACGTATGTGGCGGCGCGCATAGCTACCCCGAGCACGGGATGCAATGCGGCCAGGAAAACTAGGCTTTGAGCGCGTCCACGCCCGGCAGCACTTTGCCTTCCATCCATTCGAGGAAAGCGCCGCCTGCGGTCGACACGAAGGTGAAGTCGGCCGCGACGCCGGCATGGTTGAGCGCGGCGACCGTATCGCCGCCGCCCGCGACCGAGATCAGCGAGCCTTCGCGGGTCAGCGCCGCGGCGGTCTTCGCCAGCGCGACGGTCGCGGTGTCGAACGGCGGCGTCTCGAACGCACCGAGCGGGCCGTTCCACACGAGGGTCCGGCAGTTTTTGAGAACGTCCGCCAAGGCTTCGACCGCGGCGGGGCCGACATCGAGGATCATCTCGTCGGCTGCGACTTCATGCACGTTGACGGTGCGCGTCGGCGGGTTCGGCGCGAACTGCTTTGCCACCACGACGTCGTACGGCAGGTGGATCGTGCAGCCCGCGGCGTCGGCCGCTTCGAAAATCGCATTGGCGGTATCGACCAGGTCATGCTCGCAGAGCGACTTGCCGACATCGACCCCGCGGGCGGCGAGAAAGGTGTTCGCCATGCCGCCGCCGATGATCAGATGGTCGACCTTGCTCACCAGATGGCGCAGCACGTCGATCTTGCTCGACACCTTGGCGCCGCCGACGACGGCCGCCACCGGATGCACCGGATTGCCCAGCGCGGCGTCGAGCGCCTTGAGTTCGGCTTCCATCGCGCGGCCGGCATAGGACGGCAACCGGCGAGCAATACCCTCGGTCGAGCCATGCGCGCGGTGCGCCGCCGAAAAGGCGTCGTTGACGTAAAGGTCGCCGATTTCCGCCAGCGCGTCGGCAAAGACCGGATCGTTTGTTTCCTCG
Source organism: Sphingopyxis sp. (assembly GCA_051861185.1). Lineage (GTDB taxonomy): Bacteria > Pseudomonadota > Alphaproteobacteria > Sphingomonadales > Sphingomonadaceae > Sphingopyxis. The sequence continues at coordinate 103,100 of JBIMKQ010000014.1, read as the reverse complement.
CCGGGATTGAAGCGCGTGTTTTCCATCACCGCAACGTCGCCGGCGGCGAGCACCGCGATGCCCGCCTTGGCGCCCTCGCCGACGCATTCGGGGATGAACATCACCGAATGGCCGAGCACATCTTCCAGGCCGCCCATCACGAGGCTGAGCGACTGGGTCGGGTTCTTCGCCCCCTTCGGGCGCCCGAAATGCGCAAGAAGCAGGACGATGGCGCCCTTGTCCGACAACTCGCGGATCGTCGGCATCGCCGCCTGGATCCGGGTCACGTCGCTGACCGCGCCTTCGAACATCGGGACGTTCAGGTCGACACGCACGAGCACGCGCTTGCCGGTGACGTCACCGATATCGTCGAGGGTTTTGAAAGCGGTCATCGACGTTGCCTTTAAATCAGAGGAACTTGGCGATCACGCCCGCGGTATCGATCATGCGGTTCGAGAAGCCCCATTCATTGTCGTACCAGCTGAGCACGCGCACCAGCTTGCCGTCGATCACAGAGGTTTCGAGGCTGTCAATGGTCGAGCTGGCCGCATTATGGTTGAAGTCGATCGAAACCAGCGGCTCGTCGGTATAGCCGAGCACGCCCTTCAGCGGGCCCTCGGCGGCCGCCTTGAGCAGCGCGTTGACTTCTTCCTTGGTGGTTTCGCGGAGCGGCGTGAAGGTCAGGTCCACCACCGACACATTCGGGGTCGGAACGCGGATCGACGACCCGTCAAGCTTGCCCTTGAGTTCGGGCAGGACCAGGCCGACCGCAGCCGCTGCACCCGTCGAGGTCGGGATCATCGACATCGCGGCGGCGCGGGCACGGCGCGGATCGTCATGGATCTGGTCGAGAATCTTCTGGTCGTTGGTATAGGCATGGATCGTGGTCATCAGGCCGCGCTCTATACCGATCGCTTCATGCAGCACCTTGGCAAAGGGTGCGAGGCAGTTGGTGGTGCACGACGCGTTCGAGATGATCAGGTTGTCAGCCGTGATCTTGTCGTCGTTGACGCCATAGACGACGGTCAGGTCGACTTCCTTGGCGGGGGCCGAGATCAATACACGCTTGGCGCCGGCATCGAGATGCTTCTGGCCGCCGGCCTTGTTGGTGAAAAAGCCGGTGCATTCCATCACGATGTCGATGCCGTTCGCGGCATGCGGCAGAGCGGCGGGGTCGCGCTCGGCGGTCACCTGGATGCGCTTGCCGTTGATGATCAGGTCGTTGCCGTCGACTTCGACGGTACCGTTGAAGGCACCGTGCACCGAATCATGGCGGAGCAGACGGGCATTTGCCTTGGCATCGCCAAGGTCGTTGATCGACACCAGTTCGAGATCATGGTCGGTACGCTCCAGAATCGCGCGCGCCACGTTGCGGCCGATGCGTCCGAAACCGTTGATTGCAACCTTCACTGCCATGTCGAAAAAATCCTTTCTGCGTGTGGAGGCTTGGTCGTTAAGCGCCGAGCCGATCCAGGATCTGGGGGGTGATAGCGTCGGCGGTAAGGCCGAAATGCTTGAATAGGTCTTCGATCGGTGCCGAAGCGCCGAAGCTGTCGATGCCGAAGCGCAGCCCGTGACGGCCGGTGTAGCGTTCCCAGCCGAAGGTCGTGCCCGCCTCGATCGAGACGAGAAGCGCATCGTCGGGCAGGATATCGGCTTGATATGCTGCGCTCTGCTCGTCGAAGAGTTCGGTCGAGACCATCGAAACGACGTCGGCGCCATGACCGGCGGCTTCGAGCTTGTCGGCCACTTCGATCGCGAGCGACACTTCGGACCCCGTCGCGACAAGGACGACCTTGCGTGCCGCCGAAGCCGTGCGAAGGCGGTAACCGCCTTTCAGGCAAAGATTTTCGGTGACGTCATGACGCTGCGGCGGAAGGTTCTGACGCGTCAGCGCGAGCAGCGATGGCCGGCTTTCCTGCGCCAGCGCGAGCGCCCAGCATTCGGCGGTTTCCACCGCGTCGGCGGGACGTAACACGAGCAGGTTCGGCATCGCGCGAAGCGACTGGAGATGCTCGATCGGCTGGTGCGTCGGGCCATCTTCGCCGAGCCCGATGCTGTCGTGCGTCATCACATACACGACGCGCTGCTGCTGGAGCGCCGACAGGCGGATCGCGGCGCGGCAATAATCGGCGAAAACCAGAAAAGTGCCGCCGTAGGGCACGACGCCGCCATGCAGCGCCATGCCGTTCATCGCGGCGGCCATGCCAAATTCGCGAATACCATAATAGATATAGCGGCCCGAATAGTCATTTTTTGTCAGCGGCTTGGTCGACGAAGTTTTGGTGTTGTTCGAACCCGTCAGATCGGCGCTGCCGCCGACAAGCGCCGCGATATCGGCGGTCAACGCGCCCAGCGTGTTCTCGGACGCCTTGCGCGTCGCGACCTTCGGCGGCTCGGCGACGAGGCCGTCGAGATAGGCCTTGAACGCATCGCCCGGAACGATCTTGCCGCCCAGACGATCCTCAAATTCCGTTTTCTTTTCGTTGCTTGCGAGACGATCATTCCATTCAGAATGAAGCGCCTTACCCCTCTCACCGAACGCCGCCCATGCCGAAGCGATATCGGCGGGAATGACGAACGGTTCGGCGGTCCAACCGAGTTCCTTGCGCGCGGCGGCAATCTCGTCTGCACCAAGCGGCGCGCCGTGCGTCGCCGAGGTGCCCTGCTTGTTTGGCGCACCAAAGCCGATGATCGTCCGGCACGCGATCAGCGACGGGCGCGGATCGGCAAGCGCGGCGTCGATCGCGCGGCGAATATCGGCAGGATCATGCCCGTCACAGCTTTCGACATGCCAGCCGGTCGCGGAATAGCGCGCCGGAATGTCTTCGCTGGTCGACAGGTCGGTCGATCCGTCGATGGTAATCTTGTTGTCGTCCCACAGGACGGTCAGGCGACCGAGGCCAAGGTGCCCCGCCAGACCGATCGCTTCGTGGTTGATGCCTTCCATCAGGCACCCGTCGCCCGCGATCACCCAGGTGCGATGATCGACGAGATCGTCGCCATAGAGCGCATTCAGATGCCGCTCGGCGATTGCCATGCCGACCGAGGTCGCGAGCCCCTGTCCCAGCGGTCCGGTAGTTGTTTCGACGCCGGCGAGTTCGAAATTCTCGGGATGGCCGGCGCACGGGCTGTGCAGTTGCCGGAAATTGCGGATGTCGTCGATCGTCGGACGTGCGTAACCCGCGAGGTGCAGCGTCGCATAGGCGAGCATCGAGCCGTGGCCTGCCGACAGAACGAATCGGTCGCGGTCGGCCCAGTGCGGGTCGGTTGCGTCGAATTTCAAATAATCCGAATAAAGGACGGTGGCGACGTCGGCCATGCCCATCGGCATTCCCGGATGACCGCTGTTTGCGGCCTGTACGGCGTCCATCGCAAGCGCGCGGATGGCGTTGGCGAGCTGGCGTTCGGGCAGTGTCATTGGTCCCCCGGAAATGGCTGGGCTGGTGCCGGACCCAAAAAGACTCTGGGCGTCCGGACTGGATGCGCACAGCCCTTTGCGGTGGTGGGGGCAGGAGTCAACCGCTCGTAACGGAAAATCGGCGCATTTTGGACCGAGAGGACAATTGCACCCCCTCCCCCACGCTGCTAACCCTTCGTCATGGAACTCGATCTCGACGAATCCAGCCTGGCCATCGGCCGTATCGAACGCGCATTGAGCCGCATCGAAAAGGCTCTGACCGACCGCGCTAACCGCCCCGCCGTGGCCGTTGCGGCACCCGCTGTCGACCAGTCGGCGCTGAAGTCCGAAGTCGCCGCCGTGATTGGCGAACTCGACCTGCTGATCGCGGAGGCCAATCGTGGCTGATGTCAAACTGACGGTCGCCGGGCGCCCCTACGACCTGTATTGCGCCGACGGGCAGGAATCGCAGCTACTTCAGCTTGCCGCCGTCGTCGATGAAAAGGCACGCGAAATGCCGGGCGGAACAGAGGTACGACAGCTTCTGTTCGCCGCGCTGATGCTTGCCGACGATGCTCAGGAAGCGAAGGGCAAGATTGAAAAGTCCGAGCCTCATTCCGATTCGCTCCGTGCCGCAGTGGCTCTCGCCGAAAGCCGCGAGGCTGCGGCGCGCGACGAACTGCGCGCGGCGGTTTCCCGCGAGCAGTCCGCGCTCAAGGAGTTGGAGGCGGCACGCCAAAATGCTCCGGTGGCTTCGGCCCCGGCAAGCCCGTCGAACAACCGCGCCCTCTTGCAAATTGCGGACCGCATCGAGGCCTTGGCGGCGAAAGTTGAGCAACTCCCGTAAGAGGGGGTTCGGCTTTCGCGTAAAGCCCTTGAGCCGACACGCCCGCCACCCTACATAGGGGGCGGCGGGTACTGCCCGGCACGAGCTTTTGCGAAAATCCCTGAGGCGATACATCATCCTAGGGAGCTGTCCCTGCCCGGACCCTGGTCCGACGTATATGGTTCCCACCTGACGTTACTGGCGTCAGAGGACTTTCCAGCAAACGACCTCGGCGGTCCCGCCAACCGATCCGCTAAACCCAGAGGAGGCGATGACCGACTTGTCCGTCGATCTGGTTCAGCAAAAACAGAAATTGCGCGAAAAGTTGCGCTTCCGAAGGAAGCACTTCGCTGCGAATCTCGACGACATGGCGCAACTGGCCGCATTTCGTGCTCTGCCCGCGCCGCTTTCCGAACTGCTCGCCGAGCATGCCATCGTCGGCGCCTATGCGGCGTGGGGCGACGAGCCCGACATCATGCCGATGTTCGCGAACCTCGCCGAGGCGGGCGCGCTCGCTCTGCCCCATCATGCAGGCCGCATAGACGAAATGAGCTTTCGTCGCTGGCGACCGGGCGAACCGCTGGTCAAAGGCCCGTGGAGTACACAGCAGCCGGCCGACGACGCGCTAGCAGCCACACCCGACCTCATCTTCTGCCCCCTCGTCGGCTTTGATCGCCAAGGCGGCAGGATCGGGCAAGGCGGCGGCCACTATGACCGCTATTTCGCCGCGTATCCCGATGCTTTGCGGATCGGCATCGGATGGTCGGTGCAGGAAATCGACGCGACGCCGCGCGAATCGACCGACATCGCGCTCGATGCGATACTAACCGAACAAGAATTCATCCTTTGCGGAGACCGTTTGTGAGCCAGAACCCCGCCGATCCCCAACCGAGCTGGCGCAAGCCTGCCGGCATGTTCCTGATCCTGACGCTGATTGCCGTATGGACAGTGATCGTCGTCAGCGTTTCGCCATGGGTCGGAACCTGGCCGGTGCTGGTGCAGGCGATTTTTTATCTTGTCGCGGGGATCATCTGGATCCTGCCGCTGAAGCCGCTGCTGCGGTGGATGGAGTTGGGGAAATGGCGCGGCTGAAGCGCCGCGCCATTTTCCGATATTCCAGCGATGGAATGGTCCCAAGACGCGGTGGCCATTCCGTCCGAAAATGGAAGGAATGGCGCGAGTGACGGGGCTCGAACCCGCGACCTCCGGCGTGACAGGCCGGCACTCTAACCAACTGAGCTACACCCGCGTGTGCTTGGGAGCAGCGCCAATATGCGGCGCGCTCCGGCCTGTCAACCGTCGCTTTCCTCGTGCGTGCGATTTAATCGATCGCGCACGTCATCGGGGGTTGTCAGCGTGCCATGCTCGAACAGGAAACCCGCCAGATCGGGCGTTCCGGTCGACGCCAGCACGGTCTGCAAAATCAACAGCAACGGTACAGCCAACAGCGCGCCCGGCGTTCCCCATACCCATCCCCAAAAGCTCAGCGACACGAGAATCAGCAGCGGATTGATCGTCAGCCGCTTGCCGAGCACCAGCGGGGTGATCAGATTCGCCTCGACCAGATGCACGCCGATAAAGATCAGCGCAGGAAGCAGCGCGAGCCCGACGGCATCGAACGTCATCAACCCGCCAAGCCCGAGCAGGACCGCCGCGACGATCGGCCCCAGATAGGGCACGAAATTGCAGATGCTGACGATCCCGCCCCACATGAAGGGCGACGGCATCCCGAGCGCCCAGAGCAGGAGCGAGACGGTCAGGCCGAGAATCGCATTGATCATCGTGATCGTCGCCAGATAGTCGGCCGTCGCATCGACGACATTCTGGATCACGCGCGCGGTCTGCATCGCGCCGTCGAAACTGCCACGCCGCCTGATCGTGCCTTTGCGCAGCCGCGTCCAGCCCGAGAGAAAGAAGAAGATCACGAGCACCGCAAAGAAGAGCTGGATCGCTGCCGCCGGCGCCGATGTGATGAAATAATCGACGACCGACGTCGGCGCGGTCGCCGCGACCGCCTGCGCCGTCGCCTCGGTCCCGCTCGCCACCGACATCAATGTGCGGTCGACAAAGCGTTGCAGCGTCGAATAAAAATCGATCAGCGGCGCCAGGTTGCTCTGGATGCGCGGAATCGAATCGGGAAGCCGCGCGAACCATCCCGTCGCTGGCACCACGATGATCGCCAGCGCGGCGTTGATGATCGCCAGAAAGGTAGCGAGCGCGAGAAAGGCTGCGAGTGCCGAGGGCATGCCGCGCCGCTCGAGCCATTCGAGCAGCGGGACAAGCGCGATGGCGATGACGATCGCGGCGGTCAGCGGCAGGAAGAACTCGGCCCCGGCCTGTAAAGCGAAAGGCAGTCCGAGGCAGAAGGCCGCACCGAAGATCAGCGCAAGCGCAGCAAGCAGCCGGTCGCGGCGAAAATCATCGACCTCGATCTGGTGCAGCGGATTGGGACGCGGCGAACGCGTATCCCTGCCGCCCCTTTCGTCCGCCACCCCTGCTCTCCTTGTTAGCCGCCTCTCCTTACGCGAGCTAATCTTTTGGCGCCAGTCGCCCCGTTTTGCGACGATGGGAGCGCCCATTCTGTCCCTTTGTGGATCAAAAATTGTCTTTCTCTCTGCTTTTTAACCAGAAATTACCCTTTATCGGCGACTGAAGGCTCCAAGGACCAACCTGTTCGGAGTCAAAATGATGATGAAAGCGCCTGTGGGGGGCGCGAAGCATCAGCTTCTACCCTCTTGTTCACTTCTCGCCTTGCTGGCCGCGCTCGCGCTGCCAATGCAGGCTCAGGCCGCCGGCACTCGTGCCGGCTCGACCATCAGCAACACCGCGAGCGCCAGCTTTGATACCGGCGGCGGTACGACGACGATCGATTCGAACCGCGTAGACCTGCTCGTCGACGAGTTGCTCGACGTCACGGTCGATTCGAGCAATCCCGCCGACGTCCCGACGACGCCGGGCGCGACCGGCCAGGTGCTGACCTTCTCGGTCACCAACAACGGCAACGGCGTCGAAGCCTTCGGGCTCAGCACAATCGCAAACGCAGGCGGCGACAATTACGACCCCGTCGTTACGCAAATCTATATCGACAATGGCGACGGCGTTTTCGACGCCAGCACCGACACGCTCTACACGGCCGGCGCGAACGATCCGTCGCTCAATCCCGACCAGAGCGTCACCGTCTTCGTTCTGGCGACGACGCCCGGCACCGTCGTTGACGGCAATCGCGGCATCGTCAGCCTCGTCGCGGCGGCGAAGACGGGCACCGGTGCACCGGGCACCAGCTTTGCAGGCCAGGGCGAAGGCGGCGGCGATGCCGTTGTTGGCTCTACGGGTGCCGATGGCACGGACGTGGGTGCCTATATTGTGTCGGCCGCGACGGTGACACTCGTCAAATCGGCAGTCGTCACCAATTCGCTCGGCACCGCAGACCCCGTCCCCGGCGCGACGATCACTTATACGATCGTCGCAACCGTTGCGGGCAGCGGTTCGGTCGCCGGCCTTGCAATCACCGATAATATTCCCGCGGACACCAACTATGTCCCCGGATCGATCACGCTTGGCGGCACCGCGCTGTCCGACGCGACCGACGCCGACGCGGGCGATTACAACGGCACGCGGGTCAACGTCGCGCTTGGCACCGTCGCCGGCGGCCAGACCCGCACCGTCACCTTCCGCACCACGATTCGATGATGGAGACCCGTATGCGCACGGCCCTTTTCCTTTTGCTTGCTGCCCTCATGCCGGGCCAGGCTTTCGCCGCGAACCAGGTCGCGCTCGACAACAATGTGTTCGTCGAACGCGTGTCGATCGACGCTCAGGGCAAGCAGCGGATTTTGCTCGAAGAACCAAAGGTCGTCGTTCCCGGCGACCGCCTCGTTTTCGTGCTCAACTATCGCAACGCCGGCGCGCAGCCCGCCGACAAATTCGTGATTACCAACCCGATGCCGTCGGCGGTTCGTTTTGCGGACGCCGGCGACACGCGTCCCTTGGTTTCGGTCGATGGCGGCAAGCAGTGGGGACTGCTTGCCGACCTCTCGGTTCCGATGACCGGCGGCACGCACCGTGCAGCGCAGCCAGCCGACGTCACGCACGTTCGCTGGGCTTTCCAAAAGCCGATTCCGGTCGGTGGCACGGGCAAGCTCATGTTTCGGGGAGTTGTAAAATAGCGAATGAATAAAACCGCTTAACGGTTGCCAGCGGTGGGGAAACGGCAACCAACATAAAGCCCAGGAGCTCAGCTATGACCAGCAAGCTGACTTATATGGGTGTCATCGGTCTGGCGGCGCTTTCGAGCGTCGCCGCCACGCCGGCTTCTGCCGCCGGCACGACCGCAGGCACCACGATTACGAATACCGCCACAGTCGACTATCAGGTCGGTGGCGTCGCACAGGGACAGCAGTCGGCGTCGAACAATTTCACCGTCGACCGCAAGATCAACCTGCTCGTCGAAGAAGTCGGCACCGTCACGACCAATGTCGTGCCGGGGCAGACAAACGCCGTCACGACGTTCCAGCTGACCAACAGCTCGAACGAAACGCTCGACTTCGCGCTCGTGGCAACGCAGATCACGGGCGGTACCGCCGCACATGGCGGAACCGACACGTTCAATGCCAACAATATACGGATTTACCGCGATAATACGGCAACGGGCACGATCGGTAGCTGGGATGCGGGCGATACGTTGATCACCGCCTATGTCGACGAACTCGTCGTCGATACGGCAATCAGGCTCTTCGTCGTCGCCGACATCCCCGCAGGGCTCGCCAACAATGCCGTCGCGGGCGTGACGCTGCGGGCCACGGCGCGCGAAGGCGGGCTTGCCGGTACCCAGGGTGCGGTCATCACCGAGACCACGGGCGCAAACACCGCGGGCAAGGACACTGTCTTTGCCGATATCGCGGGTGTCGCAGGCGACGTCGCGCGCGACGGATCGCACAGCGACAATGACGACTATACGGTGCAAACCGCAACCCTTGCCGTCACGAAGACCAGCCGTGTCATTTCGGATCCGTTCAACAATACGACGAATCCGAAGCTGATTCCGGGTGCCGTGGTCGAATATTGCATCGCGGTGGGCAACACCGGCGGCGCGGCCGCGACCTCGGTCGTGATCAATGACCCGGTTCCGGGGCAGCTAACGTTCAACGCCGGCACGATCCTGCTGGGCGGCACGGTCACCAGCGGCACGTGCGACTTCAACGGCACCGCCGGTGGCAGCTATGCCGCGCCGAACGTGTCGGGCACGATCGCTTCGATCGCTGCGGGCACCGCCAGCACGCTCGTCTTCCGCGCGACCGTCAACTGATCGGGTAACCGATGGAGCAGCGGGTGCGGCCCAAAAACCGTCTCCCGCTGCTCCTTCCGGGGCTGATATGGCACTCCGCACGAAATTTTCCGGCCTTGTGACCTCCTTGGTCGCAGCAGCATTGCTGCCTGCGATACCCACGGCGCACGCACAGGTGATCACGAACACGGCTTCGGCGCAGTGGACGCATGACGGGCAGCCCGGTCAGGCGCTGTCGAACCGCGTCGATGTGACCGTGACCGCGCGGCCGCCTGAGCGGCCGACGATCACGATCTATCGCCTTACCAATGGCAGCGGCAACAAATCGGTACCACTTGCCCCGACGCAGTGCATCCGCCCGGCGGCCCGCAGCGCGACCAGCACCATCGATTTGAGCGGCGTTTACGAGGGCATCTCGACCGCGCCGGCCTCGCTGCAAAGCACCGACAATTTCCGCGCCGGCGAAGTGCTCGTCGTCGGCGTCACGCTCGCATCGGCCAATACCGATCCGCAGGCGCGCGACACCCTGCCCGTCGTCCTCGAACTGGAGAATGGCGACCGCGAAGCGATCATTCTGACCGAGACCGCGAACAACAGCAGTGAATTCGTCGGCATCATCAGCACGATCGGCGTCCCGCCCGCGGTCATCGCAGGCGATTGCCGCCTGTCGGTCAATCCCGGCGCCCCGCTGTCGCTGCGCGTGACCGATCAGGCGAACGCCAGCCTTGTCGCGCTGGCGACGATCAACTTTCTCGTCGACCCGTTTGGCATCGTGTTCGACAGCGGCGACGGCGCCCCCGTTGCCGGCAGCCGTGTAACGATCGTCGACGCCGCGACCGGCCAGCCCGCACAGGTGTTCGGCGACGACGGTGTGTCGGCCTATCCGTCGAGTGTGATCACGGGCCAGCCGGTCACCGACGCCGGCGGCACGACCTACACCTTCCCGCCGGGCGACTATCGCTTTCCATTCGTCGCACCGGGGACCTATCGCCTGATCGTCGCACCGCCAGCGCCTTATGCTGCTCCCTCGAAATCTAGCCCAGCAGATCTCGTCAGCCTGCGCCGTCCCGACGACGGACAACCGTTCACGATCACCGGCGCGAGCTATGGTAATGCCTTCACGCTGAACAGCCCCGCGCCCGTTCGCGTCGATATTCCGGTCGACCAGCCCGGTCTGCCGCTGATCTTGCGCAAGACGACCTCTACGCAGGTCGCAGTGCCCGGCGATGTGATCCAGTATCGCATCGAAGTCGCTAACCGAGACATGCGCCGCAACACCGGCGCGGTGACGGTGCGCGACGTGTTGCCCGCTGGCATGCGGCTACGCGCCGATACGGTGCGCGTCGACGGCGTGCGCTTCCACGCCGTCATCGCAGCGAACGGCCGCGAGTTTGCCGTCACCCTGCCCACGATCGCGGCATCGCGCTCGGTCCTCCTCACCTATCTGGCCGAGGTCATCGTATCGGCGCAGCCCGGCAACGCGCTCAACCGCGCCACCGCGACCGACAATCGCGGCTCGACCAGCAATATCGCCGAGGCGACGATTGCGATCAAACGCGACCAGCTCGGCGACCGCATGACGATCATCGGCCGCATCACCGACGGCGGTTGCCGCGTCGATCCGGGCAAGGCCGACGGCATCATGGGCGCCCGCGTGATGCTGCAGGACGGCAGCTACACCGTTACGGACGAGGATGGCCGCTATCATTTCGAAGGCGTCCGCCCCGGCCTGCACGTCGTGCAGATCGATCCTTCGACCCTGCCGCTCGATCGCGAGCCGATCGATTGCGCACGCTCGACACAGAGCGCCGGCAGCCCGATCTCGCGTTTCGTCGAAGGTCGCGGCGGTACGTTGAAGCGCGCCGACTTCCGCGCCGTCGCCGGCACGCCCCGCGCCGCGCCGAACAAGACCGCTGTCGAAGCGCCCAAGGTTCTGAGCGACCCCGATGCCGCCGGCGCCAATCGCGACTGGCTCGCGGGTCAGACGCCCGGCATCGGCTGGCTCTTCCCCGACGTCGATCACAACCCGCGCGCCAAGGCAATCCGCGCCGCGATCAAGCATGCCCCCGGCCAGACGGTGTCGCTCCGCGTCAATGGCAAGCCCGCCGACCCGCTGACCTTCGAAGGCGTGAGCAAGTCGGCCGACGGCAGCGTTGCGGTCAGCCTTTGGCGTGGGCTCGAAATCCGCGAAGGCGAAAACCGACTGATCGCCGAAGTGAAAGATGCAAGCGGTAATCTCATCGAAACGCTCGAGCGCAATGTCCATTATTCGATCACCCCGATGCGCGCCTCGCTGATCCGTGAAAAGTCGGTGCTGGTTGCCGATGGCGTGACGCGCCCTGTGATCGCGGTGCGCCTGACCGACCGCGACGGCAAACCGATCCGCGCCGGCCTGACGGGCGATTTCAGTGTCCCCGCGCCTTATTATCCGGCCGTCGAAGTCGATGCGCAGCAGGCGCGCCAGCTTGCGGGCCTCGAACGCGCGCAGCCGGTGTGGAAAATCGATGGCGATGACGGCATCGCCTATATCGAACTTGAGCCGACCACGGCATCGGGCACGCTGGCGATGGATTTCACCTTCCGTGACGACAAGGTGACGCGCAAGCAGACGATCGAAACTTGGCTCGACCCGGGCAACCGCCCGTGGACCGTCGTCGGCTTTGCCGCCGGTACGCTCGGATACAACACGCTCGACGACCGGATGGAGCCCGTTGCGGAAACGCTCGACGACCTCAACGCCGATGCCCGTCTCGCGCTTTATGCCAAGGGCCGCGTCCGCGGAAAATGGCTGATGACGCTGGCGTATGACAGCGACAAGGACAAGGATGACACGCGGTTCGGCGGCGTGATCGATCCGCGCGCCTATTACACCATCTACGCCGACCGCAACGAGACGCGCTATGACGCCGCGTCGGTGCGCAAGCTCTACCTCCGCCTCGAACGCCCGCAATTCTATGCGATGTTCGGCGATATCGAGACGGGAATTTCGGAGCCCGAACTCGCCCGCTACCAGCGCGCGCTCAACGGCGGCAAGGCCGAGTATCGCGGACGCAATGTCGCCGCGACCGCCTTCGTCGCCGACACCCCCTATCGCTTCCGCCGCGACGAGATTCAGGGCAACGGCCTGACGGGTCCGTACCAGCTCGGCGCCAGGGACATTCTCCCGAACAGCGAGCGGATCACGATCGAAACGCGCGACCGGCTGCACAGCGAACGCATCGTCGATAGCGTCAGCTTGTCGCGCCACGTCGATTACGACATCGACTATCTGTCGGGCACGATCCGTTTCCGCGAGCCGGTGCTCAGCCGCTCGTCGAACCTCGACCCGCAATTCATCGTCGCCGAATATGAAGTCGATGGGGTCGGCCAGCGTGTGCTCAACGCCGGCGGCCGCGTCAGCTATCAGTCGAACGACGAGAAACTGCGCGTCGGCGCGACCTTTATCCACGATGAGGACGGCAACGCCAAAACCAATCTCGGCGGCATCGATGCGCGCTATCGGCCGAGCATCGAAACCGAAGTCCGTGCCGAACTCGCGGTCAGCGATGCCAAAGCTGCCAACGGCAGCACGGCGGCCGCCGGCACCGCAAAGGCGTGGCTGATCGAGGCCGAGCATCACAGCAGCAACGCCGACTTCCTCGCCTATGTCCGCGAGCGCGAGGCGGGATTCGGCACAGGCCAGCTCAACAACAGCGAGAATGGCACGCGCAAATTCGGCTTCGACGCGCGGGTAAAGGCCAGCCGCAGCCTGTCAGTCACCGGCAGCGCGTGGCAGGAAGATTATCTCGACACCAATGCCCGGCGGCGCGCCGCCCGCGCGCTTGTCGAATATGACAATGGCACCAGCGTTGCGCGCGCCGGGCTGACGCATGCCGATGATCGTTTGTCCGATGGCACCCGCAATCGCTCGAACATCGTCCAGCTCGGCGCTACGCAAAGGCTGATGGGCAAACGCCTCGAACTCGACGCGCAGACCGAGTTTGCGCTCGGCGGCAAGGACGCCAGCATCGATTTCCCGACGCGGCACCGCCTCGGCGCGCGCTATGCGATCAACCGCGACGTCAATCTGGTCGGCAGCTACGAAATCGCCGACGGCGACAGCATCAAGGCGCGCACCGCGCGGCTGGGCTTCGACCTGACGCCCTGGTCGGGCGCGCGGCTGCTCGCGACTGCGAACCAGCAGGAGATCGGTGAGTATGGCCCGCGCAGTTTTGCCGCCTATGGCCTGTCGCAGTCGCTGAAGATCGGCGAGCGCTGGTCGATCGATGTGTCGGTCGACGGCAATCGTACGATCGACGGCGTCCGCGCAGGCGACGTGCTCAACGCCGAGCATCCGGTGGCTTCGGGCGGCTTCCTTGGCGGCAATGGCACGCTGACCGAAGACTTCCTTGCGATCAGCACCGGCGCCACATATCGCGCCGACCGTTGGACGCTGACCGGCCGCGCCGAATATCGCGATGGCGAGATTGCCAATCGGTACGGCTTGACGCTGGGCGGTCTCCGTCAGCTTGGCGAAGGTCGCGCACTGGGCGCGCTCTTCACTTACGCAAAGGCGAGCGGCGCCGGCACCGCACCGACCACCGAAGTCATCCAGTTCGAAATGAGCTGGGCCCACCGCCCTGCCGATTCGCAGGTTTCGTGGCTCAACAAGAGCGAATTCCGTTCGGACAAGGTGCGTGATGCGATCGCGGGTGAAGCCGGTCCGATCGGAGGCCCGTCGCTGACGATCGACGGCGATGCGACGAGCCGCCGCCTGCTCAACAGCCTGTCGGTGAACTGGACCGCGCTCGGCGACCGCGGGATTGGCAGCGGCGACAGCTGGTACGAGCGCGCCGAAATCGGCTTCTTCTGGGGCACGCGCTATAATTTCGATCGCTTCGGCGCGGACGATGTGAAGGGCTGGTCGAACCTGATCGGCGCCGACTTCCGTTTCAACCTCGGCCAGCATGTCGACGTCGGCGCATCGGGTACCGTGCGGGTCGGCACCGACGCCGATACGGTGAGCTGGGCTGGCGGCCCTACGGTCACGCTGGCGCCGATGACAAACGCGAATATCACCTTCGGCTATAATTTCGCGGGCTTCCACGACCGCGATTTCGAAGATGCGCGTTTCTCGCGCTCCGGGGCTTATGTGACTTTCAAACTGAAGTTCGACCAGACGAGTTTCGCGGGGCTGGGACTCTAGTCCACTCGCGTGTAGCGAAGCAATCCGGGGCGAGCGTCCACTGCCCCGGATTGCTTCCCGCTACAGTCTCGAACTCAGTCCGCGAACAGCAGAACCGGGGTTTCGACCAGCTTTTTCAACGCCTGAACATAGCTTGCCGCGTCCCAGCCATCGACGACACGGTGGTCGCAGCTGATCGACAGGTTCATCAGCTTCGCGCGGCGAATCTCGTCACCATCGAATACCGGACGTTCGACGATCTTGTTCGGACCGATGATCGCGACCTCGGGACGGTTTATCACCGGGGTCGTCGCGATCCCGCCCAGCGGGCCGAGCGAGGTTACAGTAAGTGTGCCGCCGGTCAGTTCCTCGACCTTCGCCTTGCCGGTGCGTGCGGCTTCGGCGAGGCGCGTGATTTCGGTCGCCAATTGCCAGACATTCTTGTCCTGCGCATCACGGATGACCGGGACCATCAGCCCCGCGTCAGTCTGCGTCGCCATGCCGAGGTGCACCGCGCCGTAGCGCGTCACTACACCGCCCTCATCATCATAACGGGCGTTGATCATCGGAAACTGGGGGATCGTGCGGCAGATCGCGACGATCAGGAAGGGCAGCATCGTCAGTTTCGGACGGCCGCCGCGGTTGGCGTTCAAATCGGCGCGCATCTCTTCGAGCGCCGTGACGTCCATTTCCTCGACATAGGTGAAGTGCGGGATCGCACGCTTCGATGCCGCCATATTCTCGGCAATCTTGCGGCGCATGCCGATGACCTTGATCGGCTCGTCGGCGCGAGCGCGGCTGGCACCCGGCGCGCTATATCCCTGCCCGCTGCTGTAGCGGAGGAAGGCGTCGAGATCGGCGTGGCGAATGCGGTCGCCTTCGGCGTGGACCTGCCCCAGATCGACACCCAAATCCTTGGCGCGGGCACGGACAGCGGGCGATGCGAGGACCGCGCGGCCAGGATCGGCCGCTGCGACCGCTGCGACGGGCGGCGGTGCCGGCGCTGGTGTCGGCGCGGGAGCGGGAGCCGCAACGGGCGCGGGCGGCGCAACCTCAGCGACGGATATTTCCTCGGCGCCCGGCGTTTCCGCCAAAATTTCCTGCTCGGCGGTCGTATCGTCCGGCGGCGCGTCGACCGTGCCCTCTTCGTCTGTCTCGATCACCGCGAGCGTCGAGCCGATCGGGATCAGGTCGCCGACCTCGCCCGCCAGTTCGACGACGATCCCCGAAACGGGCGATTCCATTTCGACGGTCGCCTTGTCGGTCATCATGTCAGCAAGCTGCGAGTCTTCCTCGACGCGCTCGCCGATCTTGACGTGCCAGGCGACGATTTCGGCCTCGGCAATGCCTTCGCCGATGTCGGGCAGACGGAATGAATAACGAGCCATGGCGTCAGTCCTTCAAAATCTTGGTCAGCGCGGTCGCGATGCGCACCGGGCCGGGGAAATAGGCCCATTCGAGGCTATGCGGATAAGGCGTGTCGAACCCGGTCACGCGCTCAACCGGCGCCTCGAGATGATAAAAGCAGCGTTCCTGCACCAGCGCCGCGAGTTCGGCGCCGAAGCCCGAGGTCCGCGTCGCTTCGTGGATGATCAGGCAACGGCCGGTTTTCTTTACCGACGTATCGATCGCCTCGATATCAAGCGGCAGCAGCGTGCGAAGATCGATGATCTCGGCATCGATGCCCATTTCCTCGACGATCGTCTTCGTCACATGCACCATCGTGCCATAGGCGAGGATCGTCAGCGCCTCACCCGAACGCACCGTCGCGGCCTTGCCGAGTTCGATGCGGTAATGGCCTTCGGGCACCGCGCTCGCGTCATGCTTTGACCACGGCTCGACCGGGCGGTCGTAATAGCCGCTGAACGGGCCATTATAGATGCGCTTGGGTTCGAGGAAGACGACGGGGTCATTATCCTCGATCGCAGCGATCAGCAGGCCCTTGGCATCATAGGGATTCGACGGGATCACCGTCTTGACGCCGCAGATGTGAGTCATGATGCTTTCGGGCGACTGGCTGTGCGTCTGGCCGCCAAAGATGCCGCCGCCGAACGGGGTGCGCACCGTCATCGGGCAGATGAAATCGCCCGCCGAACGATAGCGAAGGCGTGCCGCTTCGCTGACGAGCTGGTCAAGGCCGGGATAGATATAGTCGGCGAACTGGATTTCGGGGACCGGGCGCAGGCCATAGGCGCCCATGCCGACCGCAACGCCGATGATGCCGCATTCGTTGATCGGCGTGTCGAACACGCGCGTCTTGCCATGCTTTTTCTGCAGGCCTGCCGTCGCGCGGAAAACCCCGCCGAAAAAGCCGACATCTTCGCCCATCACGACCATGTTCGAATCGCGTTCGAGCATGACGTCCATCGCGCTGTTGATCGCCTCGATCATGTTCATCGTCTTGGTGGCGGTTTGCGTGTCGGCGCTCATTATTCGGGCTTCCAATTGGGGCCGAACTTGGCCTCTTGCTCGGCGAGCATCTGCGCGCATTGTTCTTTCAGATGCCAGGGCAGCTCTTCGAACACATCGTCGAACATCGTTTCGAACGGTTGATGCATGCCGTGGCCGAGGATGCCTAGCTTTTCGGATTGTTTCTGGGTCGTCTTGACCAGATCGTCGAGCTCCTTCGCCTGGGCCTCGTGACGCTCGCCGTCCCATTCGCCGAGCGCTTCGAGATGCTGGCGGAGGCGGTCGATCGGGTCGCCGAACGGCCAGATCGTCGGCTCTTCGGCGGGACGATAGGCGGTCGGATCGTCCGACGTGCTGTGCCCTTCGCTGCGATAGGTGAAATGCTCGATCAGCGTCGGGCCATTGTTCGTGCGCGCCCGGTCCGCCGCCCACTGCGTTGCGGCGTAAACCGCGAGCGGGTCGTTGCCGTCGATCCGCAGCCCGGCGATGCCATAACCGACCGCGCGCGCCGCAAACGTCGTACGTTCACCGCCGGCAAAGCCCGAGAAGCTGGAGATCGCCCACTGGTTGTTCACGACGTTAAAGATCACCGGCGCGTTGTAAACGGTCGCGAAGGTCAGCGCCGAGTGGAAGTCGCCCTCGGCCGACGAGCCTTCACCGCACCAGACGGTCGCGATCCGGCTGTCGCCCTTCGACGCCGAGGCCATCGCCCAGCCCACCGCCTGCGGATATTGCGTGGCAAGGTTACCCGACACGCTGAAGAAGCCATGCTCGGGCGCAGAATACATGATCGGCAGCTGGCGGCCCATCAGGTGATCGCCGCGGTTCGAGTAGATCTGGTTCATCATCTGGATCAGCGGATAGTCGCGCGCGATCAGGATGCCCTGCTGGCGATAGCTCGGAAAGCACATGTCGCCGCGGTCGAGCGCCATCGTCGAGGCGACCGACGTCGCCTCTTCGCCGGTGCACTTCATATAAAAGCTGGTTTTGCCCTGCCGCTGGGCGCGGAACATGCGATCGTCGAACGCCCGCACCAGCATCATATAACGCAGCATGACGCGCAGCCGCTCGGGCGTCAGTTTCGGATCCCACTGCCCCTTCGCCTGTCCATCGAAATCGAGCACGCGAACAAGGCCATAGCAGAGCTCGCGCATCGCATCGGGCTTTGTCGCCTCGCTCGGGCGCGGGGTCGCGTCGACGGCGGGAACCACGATGTCGCCGAAGTCGGGCGTATCGCCGGGGCGATAGCGCGGCTCGGGGATATGAAGCGAAAGCGGCGGCAGATTGCTCGCCGGGCGCCGATCCGTTTCGGTCATCTCTTCATCCCTTTGAAGGCGCGAATCGCGCCTAGTTATATTTCAACACGGCGACATATTATTACGGTCACCATACGAATGCAACGCCAGCCGTCAGACCGCGACAGGCGCGGCAATATGCGCCTGCGGTGCATAATCCTCGACCGCGAAATCCTCGAACTCATAGTCAAAAACGCTGTCGGGCCGCCGCAGGATACGCAGCTTTGGGCTGCCTTCGGGCACACGCGACAACTGTTGTTCGACCAGGTCCGCGTGATTGAGGTAGAGGTGCACATCGCCGCCCGTCCACACCAGTTCGTGTGCATGAAGGTCGCATTGCTGTGCAATTAGGCGCGTCAGCAGCGCCGCTTCGAAAATGTTGAAGGCAAAACCGAGACCAAGGTCGCACGAACGCTGGAACAGCAGGCACGACAGCCCGCCGTCGCTGCGGACATGGAACTGATAGGTCATATGGCACGGCGGCAGCGCCATGCGATCGAGGTCGGCGACGTTCCAGCCGGTAAAGATATGCCGCCGCGACCCCGGATTGGTCCGGAGCGAATCGATCAACGCCGCAATCTGGTTGTACCCTTGTTCGGCGCGGCGAAAGAGTCCCTCACCCGCGGGCTCGTATCGCGGCCAGTTCACCCACTGATGGCCATAGACCGGGCCGAGATCGCCCCACCTCGCGGCGAATTCGTCATCTGCGACTATCCGCGCCTCGAAATCCTGCGCGGCCATCTGATCGCCGGTTTCGCGGCGATATTTTTCAAGCGGCCAGTCGGTCCAGATTTTGACCCCCTGCGCCACAAGCGGCTGGATATTGGTGTTCCCCGTCAGGAACCACAGCAACTCGCGGAGCGCCGTTTTCCAATAGACGCGCTTCGTCGTGAGCAATGGGATCGCGTCGTCTTTCAGTGAGAATCGCATCGTCTCGCCGAACAGCGAGCGCGTACCGACCCCTGTGCGGTCAACGCGCTCGTCGCCTTCCACCCAGATACGGCGCATCAGGTCGAGATATTGAAGTTCATAATGGATGGAATCAGACAAGACATTCTCCCGGCTTCGCCTTCTCATTGCTAGGCTCCGCGTCGTCGGCGGACAAGGGACCAACAGGAGCGACGCCACAAAGCCTCCGATGCGGGGCAGTCGGGCGTTGGGAATCGTTGGCAGGGCGCGCATGGGGGCATGAATGACTCTGTCTGAACCCGTGGGCCAAACGCCGGAACCTTCGGCGCTGGCCGGATTTGTGCCATCCCGATCCGAGGATGCGGTGGCGCGCCAGCTGCTGCGCCCGATGTTTGATAACGAACGAGAGACGCTGCTTCTCGCCGGATTCGACGCCTTCGACCGCCTCGTTCGGTTGGAACGCGTCGACGGTGACGATGCCGGGCGATGCGTCATCCCGCCGCAATGCTGGCGCGCCTTTCTGGGCGGCGGAATCGTCACCGTCGTCATGGCCCACAACCATCCGTCCGGCGTCGCCTGGCCCAGCGACGCCGACATCGACGCGACCCACGATGCCGCGCTTTTCCTGCGGACCATCGACATCGATCTGGTCGATCATCTGATTTTCGTCGAGCAGGGCCATTTCAGCTTTCGAACTGGCGAAATGCTGTAGTTCGGGCAATCCTGTCCGATGTGCCGATTGGCGCTTGAAGTTCCCAGATTGCACGTCTAGAGGACCGCCCTGCCTTCGCGGCGACCCAGGTCGGCGCGCAGATCGGTCGGGGAGTAGCTCAGCCTGGTAGAGCACTGTCTTCGGGAGGCAGGGGCCGGAGGTTCGAATCCTCTCTCCCCGACCAATTTCTTGCAAATTGCAGATTCTGCACCGTCTCTTCTTGTAAGTCGGCGCACAACATCCTAAATTCGTCTTACGCCGCCATGGTTTTCCCCCTTTCCATCGCGGTGAGTGTCCCGTCAGCATTGACGCGGACGCGTCCTCCCTGGACCCTGGCCACCTCGTACTTCGGTACGAGGTGGTTTTTTATTCAGCGGCTTGTGGAAATATTTCGGCCTCGGGTCGCGCCTGTCCGACCTCCCTCACCAATTCTGAGAACCAGCGCGAAAGTCGCGCGATGCGCTGCGTATCGGGCAAACGATCGGACGTTACGTAAAGCGTGCGGTCGATCTCGATCTGCACCGCGTGGATCGCATCGCCGGGCCGGCCATGCGTCCGGACGATATGGCCGCCGGCATAAGGCTGATTGCGCGACACGGGCTCGCCCAATCGCTCCGCCGCCCCGGTCACCCGATCGACCAGCCATTCGCCCGACGTCGCGCCAAAGCGATCCCCGACGACGATTCGAGCGCCGTACCCCGGCTGCCCCGGGGGAATCGGCGGCATCGAATGCAGGTCGATCAAAATTGCATGGCCGAACCGGCTGCGGGCAGCGGCCAGTTCATCGGCGAGCGCGGTGTGATAGGGTCGATGGAAGGATTCCAGCCGCCAGTGCAGCCCCGCGTGGTCGATCGGCCGTTTCCACAGCGGACCGCAATCCGCGAGCCGCGTTGGCACGACGCCCAGCCCCGCGCGCTCCTTGCGGCCGGGCGCCGAAAATTGCGTCCGGAGCGGCAAAGCGACTTCCCCGGGCGCCATTTGACCCTCGGCACGGTTGAGGTCGGCGACCGCGCGGGCCCACACGGCCTGAACGACCGTTGCGCCCGCATCGGCGGCTCCGGCGGCGATCAGATCGCACCAGCTATCCTCCAGCCGTTCGAGTTGCGCCTGATCCACCCGCGCTGCCGCCAGGATTTCCGGCGGATAGATGCGCCCCGCGTGCGGCACCGACACGATGACCGGGCCTGCCACCGCAGGCCGGTTGACAGCGATGGCCGTGGGCGGGATGGTGCGGGATCGCATGAAATATGGGTGGCAAAAAAAGCGGGACAAATCCAGCGCCCGCGTCAATTTGTTAAATCTATGATGCTATGCGGGGCTTTCAGAGGGTGCAGCCGAGCGGAACCGGCCGCATCGAAGGACCAGAGGATTGTTTTCAGCATGATTCGTATTTTGCTGGCCGAAGACGATGACGTGATGCGCGAGTATCTGGCACGGGCGCTGACCAGTGCCGGCTATCACGTCACTGCGGTCGACCGCGGCACCGCCGCCGTACCCTATATCGATTCGGGAACCTTCGACCTTTTGCTGTCGGACATCGTCATGCCCGAAATGGACGGGATCGAACTCGCGCAGCACACGGCAAAGGTCGCACCGCAGACGCAGGTCATGTTCATCACCGGCTTTGCGGCGGTATCGCTCCGCGCCGAGGAGAATGTACCGCAGGCAAAGCTGCTGTCGAAGCCGTTTCACCTCAAGGATCTGGTGCGCGAAGTCGACAATCTGTTCGGCCGCGCCGACCGGTCGAGCCAACAATAACGACATGACCTCGCGCGAAGGGCTTGCCAAGCCGCGTCGGGGATATTAGGGGCCGCGTCACCCCAAGGGATGGGCGTGTAGCTCAGTGGTAGAGCACTGTGTTGACATCGCAGGGGTCGCAAGTTCAATCCTTGCCACGCCCACCATTAAAAACGCCGCCGCCCGATAGGGTTGGCGGCGTTTTTGCTTTCATCGTCGGGCGTCGTCGGCGTCGTTCAGGCCATGCCCCGTGCCACGTCGCCGCGCGACGCATCGCCGATCTGGCTCCCGCCGTCGCAGTCGAGGATCGTGCCGGTGATATATCCTGCCGCCGGCGAGCACAGGAACACCGCCGATTCGGCAACCTCCTCGACCTTGCCCCAGCGTTTCATCGCGATCCGGTCATAGTGCGCCTGCCGGGTCTCGGCATCGGGGGCGAGTCGCTTCATCCCCTCGGTGTCGGCGATCGGCCCTGGAGAGATGCCGTTCACCCGCACCTCGGGCCCCCATTCGAGCGCGAGGACGCGAATCAGCTGGTTGATTCCCGCCTTCGCCGCACAGGCATGGACCTGCAATGCCGACGCATTGACCGCCTGCCCCGCCGTGATCGCGATGAGCGACGCGCCCGGCCGGTTGAGCAGATCATGACAGCCACGGAATACGTTGAAGGTACCGTTGAGGTCGATATCGACCACGGTGCGGAACGCATTTGCCGACATGCCAAGCGCGGGCGCCAGAAAATTGCCCGCCGCGCCCGAGATGACAATGTCCATCGGACCCAATTCGTCCGCAACCCGCTCCATCACGCCGCGGATCGCCGCATAATCGCGGACGTCGCCCGACAGACCCAGCGCGCCCTCGCCGATGTCCGCCGCCGCACGCGCCGCCTTGTCCGGATCGCGCCCCGCAACCGCAACCTTTGCACCCAATTCGGCAAAACGCTTGGCGATGCCAAGGTTGATGCCGCTGGTGCCGCCGGCGACGAAAGCGGTCTTGCCGGCCAGCAGATTATCGCGGAATGTCGTCATGTTTCTCTCCTTTGCGCGTCTCTATTCGTCGATGGCATCGATGCGGGGTTGACGGATCGAAACCAGTCGCCTTTTGAAACTGGAACAGACAGCAAGGATGATCCGATGGCAAGTGCCGGCCCCACCTCGAACAGTTTCATCTCGCAGCGGCTGAAGCTGCATTATGTCGACTGGGGCAATCGCGGGGCGCCACCGCTGCTGCTCGTCCACGGCGGCCGCGACCATTGTCGGAACTGGGACTGGGTCGCCGAAAAGCTGCGCGACCGCTATCATATCATTGCGCCCGATCTGCGCGGCCATGGCGACAGCGCATGGTCTCCCGACGGCAATTATGCGATGGACACGTTTGTCTATGACCTCGCACAGTTGATCCACCAGCTCGACCTTGGCCCGCTGTCGATCGTCGCGCACTCGATGGGGGGCAATATCGCACTGCGCTATACGGGCCTCTATCCGGAAAACGTCCGCAAGCTCGTCGCGATCGAGGGGCTTGGCCCCTCGCCCAAGGTCATCGCCGAACGCGCGAAGACGGGTTACGCCGAACGCTTTCGCAAATGGATCGACGACAAGCGCCAGGCGGCTGGGCGCACCCCGCGCCGCTATGCGACGCTTGAGGACGCGCTGGCCCGCATGATGGGCGAGAACAGCTATCTCACCGAGGTTCAGGCGCGCCACCTGACGATCCACGGCATCAGCCGGAACGAGGATGGGACCTGGAGCTGGAAGTTCGACAATTATCTGAACGTCTGGCCTGCCTTCGACATGCCACAGGATGATATCGCGGCGCTGTGGAACGCAATCTCCTGCCCTACGCTTTTGCTCTATGGCGCGAACAGCTGGGCCTCGAATCCGGAGGGGGACGGACGGCTCGTCCATTTTAAGAACGCAAAGGTCATCGAATTCGAAAATGCGGGCCACTGGCTGCACCACGACCAGTTCGACCGGTTCATGTCCACGCTAGACGAATTCCTCTAAACCCGACGCCGGTTGCGCACCTGCGTGCGCGATAAAGGGCGACACGATGGCCTATACAGGGCAGATTTCGGGGCGACAGAAAGCCTTGTCGGGTGGCGCGGCGCTGACCGCGGTCCTCGCGATCGGCCTCGGCCTCGCAAGCGGCCTCGATCTCGGCGTCGTACGCAAGGTCGGCGAAGCCATCACCGCGGTTGCCGTCCCGGCCCCGCCCCCGCGCGAAGAGGTTGTGCCGTCGAAGACGCCGAGCGAGAAGGCCAGCGGCAAGGCGTCGGCAGCCAATCGACATGCCAAGGCCACGGCGGTCGCAGCACCGCCCCCCAAACTTCCCCCTATCGTCCCGCCGGTCGCGATGGCCCCCAATCCGGGCGCTGGCCATGCCTCGTCGGCGGGCGCGACGCCGAATCCGGGTCCCGGATCGGGTGCAGGTGGCCGCGGCGATGGGACCGGCGCCGGCGGCACGGGCAGCGGAACGGGTGGTGGGACCAAAGCCATATGGCGAAGCGGCACGATCCGCGACCGCGACTATCCCCGCGAAGCGAGCCGGATCAAGGCCGGCGGCGAGGTCGAGGTGCGATTCACGATCGAGCCGAGCGGCAGGGTCAGCGGATGCCGCGTAACGCGGTCGAGCGGAGATGCTTCGCTGGACAGGACGACGTGCGAGCTGATCGAGGACCGTTTCCGGTTCAAACCTGCGACCGACGCCTTTGGAGCCCCCATCGCCAGCCAATATGGCTGGCGGCAAAGTTGGTGGCTCGAGCGGCGGCGATAGGAGCAACTTCTCGATCGTTGCGCATAAACGAGAGATATTGCGACAGTATCGCGAACGATTCGCAATATTAATTGACTTTGCAACCGACTCTCAATAGCGGCGCCTCCGAACCAATCAAAAAACAGGGGGTTTACGTGAAGCCATCGACATCCGCCTCATTCCTCGCACTCTCCTGCGTGGGCAGCCTGATCAGCGCACCGGCCTTCGCCGCAGAAGGCGACGCGGCGCAGGACGCGCCCGGCAGCCGCAGCGACATCGTCGTCAGCGGCACGCTCGCTACCGAGGTGGAATCGCCCAAATCGACGGCACCGCTCGTCGACACGCCACAGACGGTCACCGTCGTGTCGCAGGAACAGATTCGCCAGCAGAACCTGCTGACGCTTCGCGATGCGCTCGCGACAATCCCCGGCATCACCTTTGGCGCGGGTGAAGGCGGCGGCGGTTATGGCGACTCGATCAACCTGCGCGGCTATTCAGCGAACAACGACCTGACCGTGGACGGGGTGCGCGACAGCGCGCAGTACAGCCGCACCGACCCCTTCAACCTGCAGCAGATCGAAGTCTATAACGGCGCGAACTCGGTCTTTAACGGATCGGGCAGCGTCGGCGGCACGATCAACCTCGTCAGCAAGATCCCTTTCGCGCGCAACGCGACGACGGTGCAGGCGGCGGTCGGCACCGACAATTATTATCGGGCATCGGTCGATAGCAACTGGCGTCTGAACGATTTGATCGCCGTGCGTCTGAATGCGATGTATCATGAGAACGACGTCCCGGGCCGCGATGTCGAATCGTACCAGCGCTGGGGCGTTGCACCGTCGATCACGATCGGCGTCGACAGCGACACCAGCCTGACGCTCGCCTATATCCATCAGGACGACGACAATACGCCGATCTATGGCGTCCCCTTCTTCCTGAGCGGCGTGAACGACGGGCCGCTGGCCGGCGTCGACGACAGCGATTATTTCGGCATCGTCAACCTCGACGAGCAGAAGACGAAGGTCGACCGCCTGACCGCGACCTTCCGCCACGCGTTCAGCGACAATGTCTCGATCCGCAACCTGACCCGCTGGCAGCGCGTCCACCAATATAGCCAGACCAGCGCCCCGCAGGGTGTTTTCTGCCTTGCAAGCGGCGTGCAGCCGATCGGCGGCAGCGCCAATGCGACCGTCGGCACCGCCTGCCCCGCCGGCCAAAACACCCCCGGCTTCTACTATCCCGCCGGACCGCGCGGTCTTGTCCGCGACCAGGTCAACGACCTGATCCACAACCAGACCGATCTGACGGTCGTCAATGGCGCCAAGGGCGGCCTGTTCAACACCCTCGTCATCGGCGCGTCCTATACACAGGAA
Organism: Sphingopyxis sp.; assembly: GCA_051861185.1. Classification (GTDB taxonomy): domain Bacteria; phylum Pseudomonadota; class Alphaproteobacteria; order Sphingomonadales; family Sphingomonadaceae; genus Sphingopyxis. The sequence continues at coordinate 77,261 of JBIMKQ010000014.1, read as the reverse complement.
GATTATTCGATCGAGAATGCGCAGTTGCTGCGCAATCCCGGCGGCGCCTTGCCCAACCCCGCCCAGCCGCCGATCAGCCTGTCGAACCCGAACACCGTGTGGACCGGTCCGGTCAATTATGTCCGCACCGGCAACAGCTATGGCGACACGCGCAACCTTGCCGTTTATGCGTTCGACACGCTTGAAATCTCGCCGATGTTCGAACTGAACGCAGGGGTTCGTTATGAAAGCGTACGGACCATCTTCCGCGCCGATACGGTGACGACGCCAGCGACCGGCGCAGTCTATACGCGCGGCGTCGATCAGACGAGCGACGAGAATCTCTTCTCCTATCGCGTCGGCGCGGTGTTCCACCCGATCGAGAATGTCAGCCTCTATGCGGCCTATGGCAATGCCAAGACGCCGACCTCGGCGACCGTCCGCGCCGGCTGCGGCCTGCCGACGGCGCCGGGCGCCGCCGATCCATGCGCCGTCGCGCCCGAAAAGGCGCGCACATACGAGATCGGGGCGAAGGCCGAGCTGTTCGACAAGAAGCTGCTGCTGACCGCAGCGCTGTTCCGCAACGAGCGCACCAACTTCCGTACCCCGTCGAACGATCCGGCGCAGCCCAACTCGCTGCAGGTGCTCGACGGCCGGTCGCGCGTCGACGGAATCGCACTGGGTGTCAGCGGCAACGTGACGCCCGAATGGGCGATCTTTGCCAACTACACATATCTCGACAGCGAAGTGCGTCAGAGTGTTTCGGACTATTGTCTCGCCAACCCCGATCCGCAGCCGCTCACGGTTCCGGCGCGTCCGGCTTGTGCCAACACGGCGGCACTCCGCGATCCGCAGGCTGGCGATCAACTGATCCAGACGCCGAAGCATTCAGGCAGCCTGTTCACGACCTACGTCTTCCCGTTCGGGCTGCAGGTCGGCTACGGTCTCACCTATCAGGGCAAATTCGCGACGAACCAGCGCAACGTCGCGCAGCGGACGCAGTTTATGGTCGACGATTATCTGATCCACCGCGCGTTCGTGTCGTATGACTTCAAGAATGGGCTGGTGGCGCAGCTCAACGTCAGCAACCTGACGAACGAGGATTATTACACCGGCGTCCGCAACAATGTCGGCGCGGGCGTGGTAGCGCCGAACGGCAGCGCCAACCCCGGTGCCGTCACCGGCGGCGCCGTCAGCGGTGGCTGGGCGACCCCGGGCGACGCACGCTCGGCGGTGTTCAGCCTCTTCTACAACTTCTGATCAACCGGGCGGGCGCGGCGATTGCCGTTCCCGCCCTTTTCGGCCTAGAAGCGGCGCATGATCCGCATCATCCCCGACGTGCTCGACGCCGAAGGCGTCGCAAAGCTCCGGTCGATTCTCGACGCCGCCGACTGGATCGACGGCAATGAGACATCGGGTCCGCAGGCCGCGCTCGCCAAACGCAACCAGCAGCTTCCCGAGTTTGGCGAAGCCGCCGCCGAGGCGGGGCGCTTCGTGCTCGATGCGCTGGGCCGCAGCCCGCTGTTCATCGCAGCGGCGCTGCCGCTCAAAATCTATCCGCCCTATTTCAATCGCTATGCCGGCGGCGAAAATTTCGGCGACCATATCGACAATGCGATCCGCATGCGCCGCGGCAGCGATTTCCGGATACGAAGCGACCTGTCGGCGACGCTCTTCCTTGCCGATCCCGACAGCTATGAAGGCGGCGGCTTGGTCGTCGAGGGCTTTACCGACGCGCCCGGACTGAAGCTGCCCGCCGGGCATATGGTCCTGTACCCGTCGACCACGGTACACCGCGTCGAACCGGTGACTTCGGGGGCGCGCGTCGCGACTTTTATGTGGATCCAGTCGATGGTCCGCGATCAGGGGCAGCGCAACCTGCTGTTCGACCTTGATATGGGCGTGCAAGGGGCGGCGGCCGCGCTCGGCCAGGGCGATGCGACGGTCGTGCGCCTGACCGGGACATATCACAACCTCTTGCGCCGCTGGGCCGACAGCTAGCCCAGCATTTCGCGCCAGGCGCGCGACAGATATTCGCGGTCGCCTGCAACGACGCAGGCGGCGAGCCGCTGTTCGTCGGCGAGCGCAATCGCGGCCTCCGCCCCCAGAACCGTCAACGCGGTCGCCCAGCCGTCGGCGCTCATACAACTGCGATGAATCACCGTCACCGACGCGACGCCGTTGACGATCGGGCGTCCGGTCTTTGGATCGAAGCTGTGCGTATAATGGGTTCCGTCAGCCACAAAGCCACGGCGATAATTGCCCGATGTCGCGACCGACAAATCGTGAAGCGCGATCCGCCAGGGCAGAATCGACGATGTCGGCGGCATTTCGACATCGACCCACCAGGGCTGGCCGTCGGGACGAATCCCCTCGCCGCGCAGCTCCCCGCCGACTTCGAGCAGGAAATGGCGTAAGCCATCGGCGAGCAGGCATTCCGCCGCGAGATCGACGCCATAGCCCTTCGCAATTCCCGACAGATCAAGCGCGGCGCCCTCGCCGCGCCGGATGCGGCGGGCCGCCGGATCGAAATCGACGGTGCGGTCCGCGGCGGGATCACCTTTGGGGGCCTGATCGACGGGTCCGGCGCGGCCGAAACCCCAGGCTTCGGTCAGGCGGCCAAGCCCCGGATCGAAAGCCCCGGCGCTCGCCTGCGCTATTGCGAGCGCCGCCTGTATGACGTCAGCGAACTCGGCGGGGATATCGTGCCACACGCCCGGCGCGGCGCGATTGAAGCGCACGAGGTCCGATCCGTCCTCCCACTGGCTCATCTGCGCCACGACCAGATCGAGCGCCGCCTGGACGCCGTCGGCCGTCCCCGCGGGCGGCGACACCGCCTGCAGCGACCAGCTTGTTCCCATGCTCGTCCCGGCGAAGCTTTCGACGACCGCCCCCGCATCGCGCCCGGCAAACGCGGCGGGCGTCAACGCGTGGGGGATCAGGATGCGGTCGGTCAGGGTGCCAGCACTTCCAGCGTCGTCACATAGCTCGCGCGGCGCTGCGGCGTCGCGGGTTCGGGAGCACCCTCTTCGCGTTCGGTCTGCGGCGTCGTGACATTCAGCCAGTACAGGCCGGGTTCGGCCCAGTTGATCTCGACCTTGCCGTCGGCGCCGGTCTTGAGGTCAATCTGGCCGAGCTGGTCGCGATAGCGGATACCGCCGGGGATCACGGTGACCGGCAGGCCCGCTGCGGGCTTGCCGTCGAGCAGGAACTGGAAGGTCGCCGCCTCGCCCGAGATCAGGTCGTTCGGATGCGTAACGGGAACCAGCTCGATGCCCTTGCCCGTCGGCTTGAATAGCGTGTCCGTCGGTTCACCGACGGTCACGAAAATCTCGTTGCGATTGTTCGATTCGGCGGTCTTCACATTGGTCGCGCCGGCGGGAATGCGCTCGGCGAGGTTCGCGGTGGTGGTTCCGCGCGGCAAGCGCTCGGTCTTGCCACCCAAATCATAGCTGCCCATCACGCCGTCGGCGACCGAGGCGATCCGCCACGTGCCCTTCTGCGTCAGATGGACGTCGAACGTGCTGCGATACCGTCCCGTCGACTTGTTCTCGATCGTCGCCTCGGTGCCGTCGGGCGCCCAGGCCTTGAGCGCGTCGAGGCGCATCGGCTGATGCTCGAAATAGAAGAGATCGTTCGACACCGCCGCATCGACGGTGACCCAGACATCGTCGCCGGACAGCACGGTGGCAGACGGCATCATCCACTGGCGATGCGCGGAGGCCGGAACGGCGACGAGTGCCGCAAGTGCGGCCGTCGCGGCGAAACCCCAAATTCGCTTTTTCATAGTCCTGTCCTTCTTTTTCAAGTTCAGCGGAAGGCGACCGACACGGCGCCCAGTTCAGTCGTTCCAGCAGCGCGTCCGCCTGCCCCGGCCTTCGCCGGCCAGGTGAAGGGAATGCGCAGAATTTCCCGCCCGCCGACTTCGCGCGCTGCCTCGATTATCAGGCTATACTGGCCGGGCGCCGCGGCGCCGAGCTGCGCGCGCGAGAAAGACACCTTGTGCGCGCCGGGCGCGCGCGTCGCGCCGGTGATGCCGTTCGCGGGGAAGGTCATCGAGCGGCCTGCGGCGCGCCACCACTGGCGCACGTCACGCAGCCATTTGGTGCCCTCGTTCGCCTTCATGTCATAATCGTACCAGACCGCGACGGTCCTGGCCTTTGCCCCCGCTTTCTCCACCCAGATCGCGACATAGGGTTTGTGATATTCGGCAACCTTCAGGCGCGGAATGTTGATCGTCACATCCATCGTGCCGGGGTCGGCGGCGAACGCGGGCGCGCCGAGCACGGCACCGAGGCCGATCGTGCCGCCCAGGATGCGCGCGGGGGTGGAAAGCTGCATGGTGGGTCTCCCTAATGAATGAAGATGACGGCGATGGCGGCCGGGATCGCGAGTCCCAGCCCGACCAGCGGCCAGGTGCTCTTGCGCTTCGCCGAATGAAGCTGGAGCAGGAACAGGCCGGTGAATGCGAAGACGAGGCAGGCGAAAGCGAATATATCGATGAACAGGCTCCATTCGCCGCCCGAATTACGGCCCTTGTGGAGATCGTTCAGATAGGAAATCCAGCCGCGGCTGGTGATCTCGCTCGACGCCTCCCCGGTCGCAAGGTCGATCGCGACCCACGCGTCACCGCCGGGGCGCGGCGCGGGAAGATAGACTTCATCCGCCGACCACTCCGCCACGCTCGATGCCTTGACGGGGAAGCTTTGTTCGACCCATTCGGCAATGGCGGGGGGCAGCGGCGCCTTTTCGGCGTCGGGGACCGCAGCCTTCAGCCGGGTGAGCAGCGCCGGCGGCATCTGCGCCGATTTCTGCGTGATCACCGGCGATCCCTCGATATCGGCGGCATGGTTGAGCGTGAAGCCGGTGATCGCGAACAGCAGCAGGCCGATCAGGCTGACAGCCGAGCTCATCCAGTGCCACATGTGGAGCTGCTTCAGCCAAAAGGCTTTCCGGCTCTTCTTGGTCGCCGGTCGCGAGGGAGTAGGTGCATGCATGTGGGAAAGTTCTACCGTAAGGACGCACCGCCATTATCGAGAACGATTCGCAATTACAATAATTATTCCGGCTTTTGGGCTACAGGACGCCCGGCTCCGGGCGCCGATGGCCCGGAATTTTCGTCGGTCGGAAAAGAAGTGGCGGAGACGGAGGGATTCGAACCCTCGGTGCCGCATTCACAGCACGACGGTTTAGCAAACCGTTGGTTTCAGCCACTCACCCACGTCTCCGCATGGCCTGTCGCGCTAACGACAGTTGGCCTAGGCGGGTCGCTATAGCCATGCACCTCGCGCCCCGCAACGGCAAAGATTGTGCATTTTTGCGGTCGCGGCAGGCATTTCGTCGCCGGAATGATTCGGTCTGGCGTAATTTCGACTCAGGTCATCGCCCGTTCATTGCTCGACCGCCAAAGCGAGTCATGATTGAAACAGATTTCGGCGCGCTTGTGTCGTTCGATTTTTGGGGGTCCAATATGCGGAAAACGTTCACCAGCCTTGCCCTGACAGCAATGGCATCGCTCGGCCTCGCGCTGACTCCGCTTCCCGCGGCGGCGCAAATGCGCGAAGTCGATCCCAACAGCACGTCGATCGATGCCGACCTCAACAATCCGCCGCCTCCATCGTCGAGCGATTCGACCGCCGGCACCTCGTACGACAGCGACCTTGCCACCGGCGACCAGCAGACGAGCGAGACGCCCGTCGATGGCATCGCGACCAGCGACGATGCTTCGGCGGCAACCGTCACCGCCGCGCCGGGCTCGACCTATAAAAAGGACGATCTGATCGGCGCGGCCGAGGGGGTATTCGGCAAGGGGGCACAGGGCCTTGCCGGCTTGATCGAGGATATTTTGAAAAAGCAGGGCGAACCCAACGCCTATATCATCGGCCGCGAAGCCGGCGGCGCGCTCGTGCTCGGCGTGCGTTACGGTTCGGGAACGCTCCATCACAAGATCGAGGGCGAATTGCCCGCTTACTGGACCGGACCTTCGATTGGCTTCGACGCGGGCGCCAACGCCGGCAACACCTTCGTCCTCGTCTACAACCTCTTCGACAGCGAAGATCTCTACAAGCGATATCCTGCGGGCGAAGGCGCCGCCTATCTGATCGGCGGCTTCAACGCGAGCTACCTGCGCCGGGGCGACGTCGTGCTGATCCCGATCCGCGTCGGTGTCGGCGCGCGGCTCGGCGCCAACGTCGGCTATATGAAGTTCCGCAAAAAGCAGAATTGGGTCCCCTTTTAAGCACAACCCGTTTGCCCCGGGGGCGATAGCCCGCGCTTCGGCGCGGGCTTTTTCTTTGCCGGGATGTTAGTATGCCGACGCAGCCGTCAGGGAGATCGACGACATGACATCGCAGCCTGCCAGCGGCCCGCATTATTCACCCTTTACCATCGGCGGAGGCCTTATCTTCGTGTCCGGCCAACTGCCGCTGCGTCCTGGCCGCGATACGTCATTGGCCGACGCGCCGTTCCCGGATCAGGTCGAGCAAACGCTCCAGAACCTGAAGACCGTTCTTCAAGACGCCGGCGCCGACCTGGCGCAGGTGATCAAGACGACCGTCTATCTCAGCGACATCGCCGACTGGGACGAACTGGACGAGGTCTATGGCCGATTTTTCGGATCGACGCGGCCATCGCGGAGCGTAGTCCCCACCGGGCCGCTCCATTTCGGATTTCGCATCGAGGTTGAGGCCATCGCCCTGGCGACGAAAGATTCTGACTAGTCGCCGTCGAAGGCGATCAGCGTCTCACATGTAAGGCCCGCGGCCTCCAGCCGCTGCGACCCGCCGAGGTCGGGCAGGTCGATCACGAACAGCGCCGCGGCGACCTCTGCCCCGACATCGCGCATCAACGCGGCGGTGGCGAGGATCGTGCCGCCGGTCGCGAGCAGGTCGTCGACAAGGACGACGCGATGCCCCGGCAAAACCGCGCCTTCATGCAGTTCCAGCCGGTCGACGCCATATTCGAGTTCATAATCGACGCCGATGGTGACGCCGGGCAGTTTGCCGGCCTTGCGCACCGGGACGAGGCCCAGCCCCATCGCGGTCGCCATCGCGGCGCCGAACAAAAAGCCGCGCGCCTCGACCGCGACGATGAAGTCGGGCCGATGGACGGCGGCCAGAGCGCTCAGGCGGCGCACACTTTCGGCAAAACCGGCGGCGTCGCCGATCAGCGTCGTGATATCGCGGAACTGGATACCCGGCTTGGGAAAGTCGGGGATAGTGCGGACCAGCGACGCAAGGTCGAGGTCGGGCTGAGGCGGGAGGGCGATCATCGAACGGGTCGCCCTCCCCTATGCCCTCAATGCTTCTTGTCGGCCCAGATGTTCCGATACGACAGATAGGTCAGCACGGTGAAGATCAGCAGGAAGAAGAACACTGCATAACCCACCTGGATGCGCTTGATCAGCTTCGGCTCGGCGGTCCAGACGAGGAACGCCGTGACGTCCTTCGCCATCTGGTCGACGGTCGCCTTGGTGCCATCGGCATAGGTCACCTGATTGGGGGCCAGCGGCGGCGCCATCGCGAGGTTGAGGTTCGCGAAATAGGGGTTGTAGTGCAAGCCCGTGCTCGGCTGAAGTTCCTTGGGCAAGTTCTTCGGCGGATTCTGGAACCCGGTCAGCAGCGAATAGATATAATCCTTGCCGCCTTCGCGCGCCTTGGTGATCAGCGACAGGTCTGGCGGCAGCGCGTTGTTGTTCGCAGCGCGTGCAGCGACGTCGTTCGCATAGGGCGACGGGAAGTAATCCGACGAGAGGCCATCGCGCGTCGCCGGCTCGCCCGTGTCGGGGTTGACCGACGGAACCTGGAAGCCCTTGGCGAAGGTCTTGATCTGACCATCGGTGTAGCCGAGGTCCGCAATGTCGCGAAACGCGACAAGATGCAGGCTGTGGCAGGCCGAGCAGACCTCTTTGTAGACCTGCATCCCGCGCTGCAACTGCGCCTTGTCCCAATGCGGCAGAACGATGCCATCGCTGGCCAGCTTCAGATGCCGGGGGTGTTTGTGAAACTCGTGCGCGACATTAACTTCATTGCTGAGCGGCGTCGTGAAAATCGCGAGCACCAGCGCGGTAATGAAACCGAGACCGACGAGAAAACCGAGCGGACGAACCATGGCTGTATCAGCTCCTATTAAAGTCCGGCGCTCAGGCCGTTGCCGAAGCCGACGAGGTGTCGGTGGCGTGTTTGGCGAGGACCGCTTCGGTGATCGAATTCGGCATCGGAAGCGGGCGTTCGATCCGCGACACGATCGGCAGGATCACCAGGAAGTGAGCGAAATAATAGATCGCGCCGATCTGGCTGAGGATCACCCACGGCTGTTCCGCCGGCTGCATACCGCACCAGCCGAGCAGAAGCACGTCGGCGACCAGGATCCAGAAGAACCAGCGGTACAGCGGACGATAGTTCGACGACTTGATCGGCGAGCTGTCGAGCCAGGGCAGGAAGAACAGCAGCGCAATCGATGCGAACATCGCGATGACGCCCCACAGCTTCGCGTCGATCCACAGGAAGTTGAAGGTGAAGGCCTTCAGGATCGCGTAGAAGGGCAGGAAATACCATTCGGGAACGATGTGCGCCGGGGTCGAAAGCGAGTTCGCCGGGATATAGTTATCGGCGTGGCCGAGCATGTTCGGGCTGAAGAAGGTCAGCGCGACGAAAATCAGCAGGAAGACACCGACGCCGACGCCATCCTTCGCCGTGTAATAGGGGTGGAACGGGACGGTGTCCTGTTCGTCCTTCACCTCAATGCCCGTCGGGTTCGACGAACCCGGGATGTGCAGCGCCCAGATGTGCAGGATGATGACACCCAGGATCACGAACGGCAGCAGATAGTGCAGCGAGAAGAAACGGTTGAGCGTCGCGTTGTCGGGAACGAAGCCGCCAAGCAGCCACTGGCGCACCGGCTCGCCGACGATCGGAATCGCCGAGAAGAAGCCGGTGATCACCTGCGCACCCCAGAAGCTCATCTGGCCCCAAGGCAGCACATAACCCATGAAAGCGGTCGCCATCATCAGGAGGAAGATCACGACGCCGAGCAGCCACACCATTTCGCGCGGCGCCTTGTACGAACCGTAGTAAAGGCCGCGAAAAATATGCAGATAGACGACGATAAAGAACATGCTCGCGCCGTTCATATGCGCGTAGCGGATGAACCAGCCGGCATTGACGTCGCGCATGATATGCTCGACCGAATTGAACGCGACCCCGACGTTGGCGGCATAATGCATCGCCAGCACGATACCCGTGATGATCTGGATCATCAGCGCGGCGCCGGCGAGGACGCCGAAGTTCCAGAAATAGTTGAGGTTGCGCGGGACGGGGTAGCCGGGGCCGGTGGCGTTGTACACCAGGCGCGGGATCGGCAGCTTCTCGTCCATCCACTTCATCAGCGGATGCTGCGGTTCATAGGGTTTGGCCCAGGGAAAGCTCATCTTATCTCGCTCCTCAGCCGATCGTCACGACGGTGTCGCTGTTGAATTCATAGGGCGGCACAACCAGATTCTTGGGTGCCGGGCCCTTACGGATGCGTGCCGCGGTGTCATAATGCGAACCGTGGCACGGGCAGAAATAGCCGCCAAAATCGCCTTTGTTCTCGCCCTCGGCGGCGCCGAGCGGCACGCAGCCCAGATGGGTGCAGACGCCCAGGGTGATCAGCCAGTTTTCCTTGCCGGGCTTGGTGCGCTGGTCGATCGTTTCGGGATCGCGCAGGTCGCCGAGCGGCACCGCCTTCGCTTCGGCGATTTCCTTGGCGACGAGGTTGCGCACGAACACCGGCTGCTTGCGCCAGCTGGTCTTGATCGCCTGACCGGGCTGGATCGCCGAGATGTCGATTTCGGTCGTCGACAGCGCGAGGACGTCGGCCGACGGGTTCATCTGGTTGACCAGCGGCAGCACCACGGCGACCGCACCGACACCAGCGAAACTCACCGCCGCAATATTGATGAAATCCCGACGGCGTACGCCATCCTCGATACCGGCGTTGAGTTCAGATTCACTGGCCATTCGACTGCCCTTGCATGGGTGAACTATAAAAGCTCTCGAAGTTCTGGCCGTCCCTGTTGCACGCGCACGAAAGCGCACAACCCGGCGGCCCCTCCGGGAATTGCGGGCCTGATAGCCGCACTGTCCGGGCTTGCCAACAGGCAATTTCCGCTTCTCGCACTGTACCAAGTCGCCGGGCGAAGACCTCTCGATTCAACGCACGCCCGCGGCTATGGGCTGTTTATGGAAATCGCCCTGTTTCAGCCGGATATCGCGGGCAATGTCGGCACGACCTTGCGTACCGCGGCCTGCTTCGGTGTGCCCGCGCATATCATCGAGCCGTGCGGCTTTCCCTTTTCCGACGGTGCGCTGAAACGCGCCGGGATGGACTATGCCGTCAGGGCCAATGTGCGGCGTCACGCCGACTGGACGGGCTTTTGCGAGTGGAGCGCGGAGGCCGGAGGGCGCCTTGTGCTGCTGACGACGGCGGGCGCGACCCCCCTGCCCGTCTTCGCATTCCGGCCCGACGACGTCTTGCTGCTCGGCGCCGAATCCTCGGGCGTGCCGCCTCATGTCCATGATGCGGTGGCGGCGCGGGTCGCAATTCCGATGCAGACCGGCTTTCGCTCCTTGAATGTCGCGGTCGCGGCTGGCATCGCGCTCGCCGAAGCGCTCAGGCAAACGAAAGGCTTTCCGGCATGATCTCGCTCGACCCGCAGCAACAGACGGCCCGCACCTGGTTCGAATCGCTCCGCGACCGGATCTGCGCCGAATTCGAGGCGATCGAAGCCGAGGCCGGCAGCGACGCGCGCTTTGCCTATACGCCGTGGGACCGCGAGGCCGACGGGCTGGAGGCAGGCGAAGGCGGCGGCGGGGTGCGCGGCGTGATGACCGGGTCCGTTTTCGAAAAGGTCGGCGTCAACGTCTCGACCGTCGGCGGACAGTTCGCGCCCGATTTCGCCGCATCGATTCACGGCGCGGGCGAGGATCCGAGCTTTTTCGCCACGGGAATCAGCCTCGTCGCGCATATGGCGAACCCCCACGTCCCTGCCGTCCATATGAACACCCGCTTCCTTGCGACGACGAAGCGCTGGTTCGGCGGCGGCGCCGATTTGAACCCGCCGATCGAATATGCCGAGGACACCGACGCCTTTCACGCGCGCCTGCGCGCCGCGTGCGCGCCTTTCGGTCCCGACGTCTATGAACGCTATGCCAAATGGGCCGAAGATTATTTCTATATCCCGCATCGCGGCGTCCATCGCGGCGTCGGCGGGATTTTTTACGATCATCTCGAATGCGGCGACGATGCCGAGTTCGACCGCAATTTCCAGCTGACGCAGGCGGTCGGAGAGGCTTTTCTAGACATCTTCCCGCAGATCGTCCGCCGCCGGATGGGGCTGCCCTACACCGACGCCGAGCGCGAGGCGCAGCTGATCTGGCGCGGGCGCTATGCCGAATTCAACCTCGTCTACGATCGCGGCACCCTGTTCGGGCTCAAGACCGGCGGCAATATCGACGCAATCCTGATGAGCCTGCCGCCGCTCGCCAAATGGAGCTGACATAGAAAAGGCGCCCCCGTTTCCGGCGGCGCCCTTTCCATTGCCCTGTCCCGTCGATCAGGCGAAGACATCGCCCGATGCGCGCGGCGCGATGGCGCGATACACCCCGACCGGCATCGAGAACGAGATCATGATGATCGGCAGATAGACCACCGCGGCCATGACGATCATCGTCAGGATCGCGCCGACGACCGATCCGCCCATGATCGCGCCAAGAATGCCGCCAAAGATCATCCCGGCGATCAGCGCATAGATGAATATGGCGATCGTGAAGAGCAGATAGAAGCCGACGATCGTCCACTGCGACGGTCCGGTCAGCCGCCACGATTCGGTGAGTCCCGTCATCGGATTGCGCGTCAGGCGATCGGCCATCACGGGACCGGCCACCATGAAGCGGCCCTGCACCCACAGCATGAAGACGATGACCGCGATATAGAGGATGATCATCAGGAAGATCGCTCCTCCGCCCACCGCGCCCGATTCCAGCGCGCCGGGCGACAATCCGCCCATTCCGCCAAGCGCCGCGCCGAAAATCAGCGTCAGGATGAACATGACGATGAAGATCAGGATATAGGCGGCAATCATGACGACGACCATGCCGAACGCCAGCGCCGGCCCGGCCTGGAACGCCCAGGGAAAATTGGGCGCTTCGCCGGGATGCATGCCGCCGCGCCAGATCAGCATCGACACGCCGTAAAAGATGACGGCGGCGAGCAGCGCGAACACCGCGATCTTGCCAAAGGCGCCGAGAATGAGCGACGGGTCGTTCGGTGCCATCGCCATCGCCGAAAATGTCGAACCGAGGAAAAGAAAGCCGAGCAAGCCGACGACGACCAGAGCGCCACCCACCCACAATAGCATTTGCTGCCAATTGGCCTTCAGAAACGCGAAGGTTTCCGAAAAGGCCGCACCGATACTCATTTTCATCATGTCACTTCCCCCTGTTTTCAAACCAGATTCTTACACTCCACCCAAGGTGGGACAAAGCCGGACGGCCTCGTCCCGTTTGCGACACATCATATTATTGGCGGCGGTCCGCATTATTGAAACACATCGGACGACGTCCGGAGCGCAAGCTGGCGATAGGCGGCGGCCGACACCGCGACCGACGCCAGGCTGCCGGCTGCGCCGAACGCGGCCTCGATAAAGCCGCCGACCATTCGCCCGAATCCCGGCTCGGACCCGGCGATGACCGAAACGACGCCGCCGACGATCAGCGCCGCGATCACGATCACGAGCGCGACGAGGAACAGGAAGAAGAAGATCGCCCAGCCATTGTTCCGCGTGAGGTCCCAGCTCGCGCGGATCGCCTCGAACGGGTTGAAGAGGCCGCGATCGGCGACGGCGGGCGCCACCAGCGCGAGACGCCCGACAAGATAAAGGCCAGGGACGATCAGCAGGATGAAGCCAAAGCCGATCGCGAAACCGCACAGGATCTGGATCGCCACCATGGTCGGGAAGACGGTTAGCGCGAAGATAAGCGCTTCGCCAACGCTGGTGCCGGTCCGCGACAGCCACAGCCGCAGAATTCCGGCCGTGCCGATGAGCGTGCAGAGCGCGATAGCCAATTGTCCCGGGATCATCTGGCGAAAGTTTTCGCGAAAACTTTCCATGACCTGATTGAAATCGGCACCCGCCGCAGGCTCGATCGGCAGCGGCCCGAACCATGCGACGGCGAGCGCAGGCAGAAACAGAAACACACCCGCGATCGTCCCGACCAGCGCCGTATGCGATTTCAAAAGCTGCAGCGTGTCGTCCCACGCCGCGCCCATGTCGAATTTTACCATTGATACCCCGTCATTTTTTCGATTTCCCGGTCGCCCCGAAAGTGGCGATCTTCGGCCCTCCTGTCCAGCCCTGTCCGCAATCCGCTCTCAGCCCCTTGCGCGCTGCCTCGCGGCGGGCCAGATAGCCGGCGCGATGAGCCCTCTTGCCCCGCCCGATTGGACCATAAGTCCCGGTCTGACCGACTATGACGTCGCGCTCGCCGCCATGGAGGCGCGCGCGGCCGCGATCCATGCCGGTGACGCGGGCGAGCGAATCTGGCTGATCGAGCACCCGCCGCTCTATACGGCCGGGACGAGCGCCGATCCTGCCGAACTGCTCGACCCGCGCTTTCCGGTTTACGACGCAGGCCGCGGCGGGCGCTATACCTACCACGGCCCCGGCCAGCGGGTCGGTTATGTCCAGCTCGACCTGACCCGGCGCGGGCGCGACGTACGCGCCTATGTCTCGGCGCTCGAAGGCTGGGTGATCGATGCGCTCGCGCTGCTCGGCGTCGAAGCGCGCCGTGCCGACGGCCGGATCGGCATCTGGACCGACGCCCCCGACGGCCGCGAAGCCAAGATCGGCGCGATCGGGGTGCGCGTGAAACGCTGGGTGACGCTGCATGGCTTTTCGCTCAACGTCGCGCCCGACCTCGCGCATTTCGGCGGCATCGTGCCGTGCGGAATCGCCGAATTTCCCGTCACCAGCCTTGCCGCGCTCGGCCGCACCGCATCGTTCGGCGACGTCGACGCGGCGCTCGCGCAAAGCCTGCCCGCCTTTCTCGACAAGCTTCGACCGAGCGATTAGGAACGGCGCATGACCCGCACCCTCATCGCTTCGCTCTTCCTTCTTTCGCTCGGCGCCTGCGGCGGCAGCGACACTGAAGGCAAATCGACGACCAAGCTCGACGCGGTCGAAGTCCAGCCGGGTTCGGTGAGCGATTCGATGATCATCCTCGACGATGCGATCAGCGACGGCACCGCGGTCGACAACAGCGTTCCCGACGATGGCACGAAGAAGGATGCGGCGAAGACCGACGACGCGGATAGCGCCGATGAGGCTAACCCCGCAAGCGAAGCCGACGACAATCCCGAAGCGGTCGACATTCCGGTCGCGAAACGGGCGATCACCGCCGATTCCGCTGCCAAAAAGGGCGAATAACCCCTAACGCAATCCCAGATTCTTGTGCGTCTGTAGCGACAGCCGCCAGCGCGGATCGTCCATCACCAGATCGATGCACGCCTGCACATTGGCGGCGGCATGCGGATCGTCGAGCGGCTGGACGAGACGATGTTTGAAATCGAGCGCGGCGAGCCTTTCGACGTCGCTCCCCGGCTGCGGCCAGACGAGCTTCAGCTCGTCGCCGCCGAGCTGAACCAGCGCGCTGCCCGCCTTCGGGCTCACACAGATCCAGTCGATGCTGCGCGGAATCGGCAAAGTGCCGTTGCTTTCGATCGCGATCGTGAAGCCGCGCTCGTGCAGCGCGTCGATCAACGCGGCGTCAACCTGCAACATCGGTTCGCCGCCGGTCAGCACGACATATCGGTCTTCGCCACCCTCGCCCCAGCTATCGGCGATAACGTCGGCGAGCGCGCCGGCATTGCGATATTTGCCGCCGAGCATGCCATCGGTCCCGACGAAATCGGTGTCGCAAAACTGGCAGATCGCCTTCGCGCGATCCTTTTCGCGTCCCGTCCACAGATTACAGCCGGCAAAGCGGCAAAAGACCGCACGGCGGCCCGCCTGCGCGCCCTCGCCCTGAAGGGTCAGGAAAATCTCTTTGACCGCGTATGTCATGGGGTCAGGCGTAGCGCGTCGGGTCAGCGAGCCCCGCGTCGGCAAAGCCTTTGCTGCGCAGCCGGCAGCTGTCGCAATAGCCGCAATGCAGCCCGCCGGGCGCCGGATCGTAGCACGACCAGCTCATCCCCGCGTCCATGCCGAGCCGCGCCGCTTCGGCAGCGATGTCGGCCTTGGTCATGTGCTGGAGCGGCGCGTGGATGCGGAAATCGACACCCTGATCGCCGTCGCGTGTCGCGAGCCGCGCGAGGTCTTCGAAGCCCGCGATGAATTCGGGGCGGCAGTCGGGATAGCCCGAATAGTCGAGCGCGTTGACGCCGATAACGATGTCCTGCGCGTGCCGCGCCTCGGCCAGCCCCAACGTCAGCGACAGGAAGATAAGATTGCGCGCCGGGACATAGGTGACGGGAACATCGCTTCCGACTCCATCCTTGGGCACGTCGATATCGGCGGTCAGCGCCGAGCCGCCGAAGCGGCGAAGGTCGAGCGGCAGCACGATATGCTCCGCCGCGCCGACATAGTCCGCGATGCGCGCCGCCGACTCCAGTTCGACGCGGTGGCGCTGATTATAGTCGATCGTCAACGCGACGATCCGCGCGCCAGCCTCGCGCGCGAGGCCTGCACACACCATCGAGTCGAGGCCACCCGACAAAAGGACGATCAGGGTTTTTCCGGCTAGATCCTGCATCGGCGCCAGATAGGCCCGCGCCGCAGAGCGTGCAAGTGCCGCGGCGCACCAAAAGAACGGGCCGCGAGGCATTTGCCGCACGGCCCAGTTCGGCATGACAGCCGTTAGGGAGAAGGGCACACATCAATATGCCACGCCTCTCCTCTAACGACCGATGGTTAATATAACATTAGCCTAGCAGCCGCCGGTGCGCCGCGCCTCGATCGCTTGCGAGAAAGGCTTGCCGTCGGCGATACCCTGCGTGTCGATCTGGACGAGGCGATTCGTCTCGCTGCGGATGCTCGTGCGGCCATGACCGGCGCCCGGGCAAGTGTAATGGACCGTTACCGAACCCGGCGTGTCCTCGATCACATAGCGCGAGCAGGTAGCGCCCGGATGCCGAATCTGGATCATCCGCCGTGCATCGCCGACGCAAATCGTCTGCAGCACCGCGTCCTTGCCACGTTCGCGAAGCTGCCAGCTGCCCTTTTCGAGCCGGTCGAGCATCGCCAGCGACGGCGCCTGCGCCGGCACCGCCGTCGCGCCCGCAAGCGCGCACGCCGACAAACACAATCGTATGAAGGGAGAGAAGATCGCCATTTTCACCTATCCATTGGCTGCCCGTGACCGGGCTGAATTGCGACCCCGTTCTCCCCAATTTAGCGATGCGCGGGTTTGATTTCAACCGCTGGCCGTCAGATCATACCGCTTCGTCGTCGGAATTCGATTGGCTAGAGCGCGTCACCTCTTCGAGTGCGATCGGGAAAACGCGCGAGCAAAAGGCACAGTCGACGACGATATTACCCACCTCATCCGCCATGTCGACGCGCTCGGATTCGGGGAATTGCGCGAGCACTCCGGCAAAATAGGCCGTGCTGCACCGACAGCCGCGCGATACCGAGATGCCGGGTTCGACGCGCACCACATCCTCGTGAAACAGCCGCCACGCGAGCGTTTCGAGCGATGTCGCGGGGTCGGTAAGTTCCTCATCCTTCAGCGTCACCGCGATCGAGCGCGCATGCTCCCATTCGGGAACGTCATGCCGGACGTGCAGCCGGTCGCGGCCCACCTCGCCTTCGGGAAGATGCTGGAGCAGCAGTCCGCCAGCGAGGCATCCCGCCTCGGCATCGTGGCGCGAGGCTATCTTGATCAGGCTCGAAATCTGTTCCGACTGCTCGAAATAATGCTCGGCCGCCTCGCCGATCGACGCCCCTTCGAGCGGGACGATGCCCTGATAGCGCTCGGCGGTCGTCGCCTGATCGAATGTGATCGCAAGGAAGCCTTCGCCAAACAGCGCGAACAAGGTCGGGTCGGACCCGACCTCGGCCAGCCGTTCGGCATCGAATTTCAGATAACCGCGCAGTTCGCCGGCGCGATAATCGCAGACGAGCAGTTCGATCGGGCCGCCGCCGGTCTGCGCCTGCAGCGTCATCTGGCCATTCTCGTCCTTCAGCGTCGAACCGAGGAGGACGGTGAGCACGAGCGCCTCGGCCAGCAGCTTTTCGGCGGCCGGCGGATAATTGTGCGCCGCCATGATGGTCTTCAGCGTCGGCCCGAGCCGCACCAGCCGCCCGCGCACATGGCGTTCTGCGATGGTGAACAGCAAGGGCTGGTCGAACCAGGTTTCGATGATGTCACTCACGATATCGAACTCACAATTTTCCGAGCGCCCAGAGCAGAATCGATTTCTGCGCGTGAACGCGGTTTTCGGCCTCGTCCCAGACGCGCGATTGCGGACCGTCGATCACGGCATCGACAACCTCGTCGCCGCGGTGCGCGGGCAGGCAATGAAGGAAGATCGCGTCGCTCTTGGCGCCCGTCATCAGCCGTTCGTCGACCTGATAGGGCGCCATCGCCGCGATCTTGTTGTGCGCATGATCCTGTCCCATCGACACCCAGGTGTCGGTGACGACCAGATCGGCGCCCGCAACGGCTTCGCGCGCATCGCGCATGATGTCGATGCGGACACCCTTCGCACGCGCCGCCTCGACGAAGCGCGTATCGGGTTCATAGCCCTGCGGAACGCCTGCACGGACGTGGAAACCGAACAGCCCGGCTGCCTCGATCAGCGATGCGAGAACATTGTTCCCGTCACCGAGCCATGCAAGCTCCAGCCCCGGCAAGGCCTTGCCGCCCTCGACGATCGTCAGCAGGTCGGCGACGATCTGGCACGGGTGCGACAGGTCGGTCAGACCATTGATCACCGGGACGCTGGCAAATTCCGCAAGTTCTTCGACCTTCGCATGGTCGTCGGTTCGGATCATGATCGCATCGGCGTAACGCGACAGGACACGCGCGGTGTCGGCGATCGACTCGCCACGCCCGAGCTGGGTCACCCCCGCGTCCATGATCATCGCAGTGCCGCCAAGCTGGCGGATCGCGATGTCGAACGAAGCGCGGGTGCGCGTCGAATTCTTTTCGAACACCATCGCGAGCACATGTCCCGCGAGCGGCGCATCGGCGTCGACCTTGCCCTTCGGCCAGCCCGCACGCGCCGCCTTGCGATCGATCGCGTCGGCAAGCATCGCGGCGACCGCGTCCCCGCCCGCATCGGACAGGTTCAGGAAGTTCCGCATTAGCTTTCGGGCGGCGTGTAGCTCGCCGCGCCCGCTGACAATTTCTCGATGAATTCGGCGATATGGCTGTCGTCGATATTGAGCGGCGGCAGCACGCGAACGACATTCTCGCCCGCCGCGACGGTCAGCAACCCGTGATTGTCGCGCAGATGCGCCACGAACGCACGGCTGTCCGAGCTGAGCTTGAGCCCGAGCATCAGGCCGACACCGCGCACGCTTTCGAACAGCTGGTCATGATTGGGGATCAGCTGCTCGAGCGCCCCGCGCAGACGCTCGCCGGTCGCCTTGACCGACGCGAGAAAGCCCTCTTCGAGCACGACGTCGAGCACCGCCTGCCCCGCCGCGCACGCGAGCGGGTTGCCGCCATAGGTCGAACCATGCGTGCCGATCACCATGCCGCGCGCAGCCTTTTCGGTCGCGAGGCACGCACCCATCGGGAAGCCGCCGCCGATACCCTTGGCGCTGGCGAGGATGTCGGGGGTGACGCCATAATGTTCATAAGCGTAAAGATGCCCGGTGCGCGCGACGCCGCACTGGACCTCGTCGAACACCAGCATCAGGTCGCGCTGATCGCAGATGTCGCGAAGCCCCTGCAGGAATGGCTGCGACGCCGGACGGATACCGCCCTCACCCTGAATCGGCTCGACGAGGAAGCCGGCGGTATTGTCGTCGACCAGATCGAGCGCGGCGTTGAGATCGTCGAACGGCGCATAGGCGAAGCCGGGCAGAAGCGGGTCGAAACCCTTGCGCAGCTTTTCCTGGTTGGTGGCGGAGATGGTGCCGAGCGTGCGGCCGTGGAACGCGTTGTTGAAGGTGATGAGATTATGCTTCTCACCATTGCCCGCGCTGGAATGATAAGCGCGCGCGGTCTTGATCGAGCATTCGACCGCCTCGGCGCCCGAGTTGGTCAGGAAGACGGTGTCGGCAAAGGTGTTCTCGACAAGGCGCGCGGCATAAGCCTCGCCCTGCGGGCTGCCGTACAGGTTCGACACATGCATCAGCGTCGCGGCCTGCTCCTGAATCGCCTTCGTCAGGTGCGGATGGCCGTGACCGAGCAGGTTGACCGCAATGCCGCTCGCGAAGTCCAGATAGCGCTCGCCTCGCTCGCCGATCAGATAGGCGCCTTCGCCGCGCACCGGACGCACAGCGCACCGGGGGTAAACGGGCATCAGCGGCGTGATCGACATGGGCGTGGCACCTTTCAGGCAAAAGTAAAAAGGCGACCCCGATACGGGCCGCCCTTGGTCGGGCCGCTCCTATACTGCCGCACCCGGAGGTGCGTCAACACGGGGCACGCGCCAGCGCCTAAAGCGCCTTGCCGGCCTCCATGGTCAGCGCGAGCGAATGCTTGCGCGCGTCATGGTCGTACATTGAAGAGGCGATGATCACCTCGTCGACGCCCGTCCGGGCGACAAAGGCCTTCAGCCCAGCAGCGATATCATCAACGGTCCCGACCGCCGAGCATTGCAGAACATGGTCGAGTATCGCGCGCGCATTAGGCGGCAGGCTGTCCTTATAGCCTGGCAGCGGCGGCTGCATCTTGCCGGGGTTGCCGGTGCGCAGCGCAACGAAGGCCTGCTGCTGCGAAGAGGCAAGCAGTTCGGCTTCCTCGCGCGTGTCGGCGGCAAAGGCGTTGAAGGCGGCTGCGGCATAGGGTTCGGCAAGCTGCGCCGACGGCTTGAACTGCCGGCGATAGATATCGAGCGCTTCGTCGAGCGCGTCGGGCGCAAAATGGCTGGCGAAGGCATAAGGAAGTCCCAGCATCGCCGCGAGCTGCGCGCCAAAGGTGCTCGAGCCCAGAATCCACAGCGGGATGTGCGTTCCGGCGCCCGGCACCGCGGTGATACCAAGCTGCTCGTCGCCGGCCAGAAACGCCTGAAGCTCCAGCACATCCTGCGGAAACTGCCGCTCGTCGCTGGCGAGGGTGCGGCGCAGCGCCCGCGCGACGCGCTGGTCCGATCCGGGTGCGCGGCCCAGGCCCAGATCGATGCGGCCGGGGAACAAGGCTTCGAGCGTACCGAACTGCTCGGCGATGACCATCGGCGCATGATTGGGCAGCATGATACCGGCCGATCCGATGCGGATGTTTTGGGTCGCATGCCCGAGATGCGCGAGCACCACTGCCGTCGCAGCACTCGCGATTCCCGTCATGCCATGATGTTCAGCCACCCAATAGCGTTGGTAGCCGAGCGCCTCGGCGTGGCGAGCCAGATCGGCGGCGTTGGCGAGCGACCGGGCGATCGTGCCGGTGTCGGTCACGGGGACGAGGTCGAGGAAAGAGAGTTTCGTCATGAAACCGATATGCGGTGCCGGACGCCGCGGTTCAAGCTCACCCCTTCGCGGGCACGGCGAAGAAAAACTATGCCCGCTCGTCCTTCGGCGAATCCATGAGCACATAGGTGGTGATCGAATGCACCTGCGGCAGCATGCCGAGCACCTCGGTATGGAAATGCTTGTACGCCGCCAGATCCTCAGTCTCGATGCGCAGCAGATATTCGATCGCGCCCGTTATATTGTGGCACTCGCGCACCTCGGGCGCATCCGCCATCGCCGCCTCGAAATCGGCCTGCGCCTTTTTGGTGTGGGTCGACAGACCGACGGTGACATAGGCAAGGAAGGTCAGGCCGAGCTTCGCCGGATCGATCCGCGCGCGATAGCCTGCAATCACCCCGCTGCGTTCCAGCTCCTGCACGCGGCGCAGGCACGCCGATGGCGACAGGCCGATGCGATCGGCGAGCTCGAGATTGGAGATTCGTCCGTCGCACGAAAGTTCGCGCAATATCTTGCGGCCAATAGCATCAATCTTGATCATAGATTGTGCAACATATCCGATTGGCGCCAATCTTTGCAATCCATCGCATCGAAAAACGCATTATGTTGCGCGATATGGAACAAACCACCCTCATCGCGCTCTCAGCCTTCGCGCTCGTCTCGTCGATCACGCCCGGGCCGAACAATATGATGTTGATGGCGTCGGGCGCGAATTTCGGCCTGCGCCGGACGATACCGCACGCGCTCGGCGTCGGGTTCGGCTTCACGCTGATGATCGTGCTCGTCGGGGTCGGCCTGATGGGATTGTTCGACCTGTTCCCGGTGTTGAACACCGTGCTCAAGGTGGTGAGCGTTGTCTATCTGCTCTGGCTCGCTTGGAAGATCGCCAATGCCGCCGCGCCGGACACCGAAACGGGTGCCCGCGGCAAGCCGATGACCTTTGTCCAGGCGATGCTGTTCCAGTGGGTCAACCCCAAGGCCTGGTCGATGGCGCTGACCGCGATCGCGCTTTACGCTCCCGACCGTAATTTCGGTGCGGTCCTGCTCGTCGCGGTCGTGTTCGGGATCATCAACCTGCCGTCGACCAGCCTGTGGGCGGTGATGGGCCAGATACTGCGCGGCTGGCTGTCGAGCCCGGCGCGGCTCAAGGCGTTCAACTGGACGATGGCGGCGCTGCTTGTGGGATCACTCGCGCTGCTGATCTGATTGCAAGGTTGCATCGCGCAACCTATGGACGGCGCTCCCCTCTTCTGACCGGAGAACAAGAGCATGCAGAGTCGTCGTCTCGGCAAGAGCGCCATCCATGTGTCCGACATCTGCATGGGGACGATGACCTTCGGCAGCCAGACCGACGAGGCCGAGGCGTTTCGCGTCCTCGACCGCTGCTTCGACGCGGGAATCAATTTCTACGACACCGCCGAGGGCTATCCGGTGCCGCCCGATACCAAATGGGTCGGCCGCACCGAGGAGATCGTAGGGCGCTGGATGAAGACCAAGCCGCGCGACGCGATCATCCTTGCGACCAAGGTGTCGGGTCCGAGCCATGTCTGGTTCAAATCACCCTGCCGCAATGGCATGACCGCGCTCGACCGCAAGAATATCTTTCAGGCGGTCGATGACAGTCTGATGCGACTTCAGACGGACTATATCGATCTCTACCAGACGCACTGGCCCGACCATGATGCGCCCTATGACGAGATGATGGACGCGCTCGACGAGCTTGTTCGTATCGGCAAGGTGCGCATCCTCGGCTGCTCGAACGAGACAAGCTGGGGGCTGATGAAATCGCTCGCGGCGTCGGAGAATCTCGGCGGCGCGCGCTACCATACGATCCAGAATAATTTCAGCCTCAACAACCGCCGCTTCGAAGACGAGCTGGCGCAGGTGTGCCGACAGGAAGGTGTCAGCCTGATCCCCTACTCACCGCTCGCGGGCGGCGTGTTGTCGGGCAAATATCAGGGCGGCGCGAAGCCCGAAGGCGCCCGCTTCTCGCGCTATCTCGGGATGGAGGGACGGCAGGCCGCGATGGGCCGCCGCTTCGTCAACGAAAAGAGCCTCGCCGCGACCGAACGCTATCTGGCCATCGCCGAAGAGGCCGGGCTGCACCCGGTGACGATGGCGACCGCCTGGTCGAAACAGCACGACTTCGTCGCGTCGACGATCGTCGGGGTCAGCGCCGACGATCAGGTCCAGCCGATCCTCGATGCGCTGGACCTCGTGCTGTCTGCCGACGTGATGAAGGCGCTGCACAAGGTCAGCAAGGATATCCTCTACCCGATGGGTTGAGCGGCTTGTCCCGCGGCAATGGCGAATGCTATGCCGCGTGATATTATCTTTGGGAGTTTGCCATGTCGTCCATTCGCCGTTCCTTGCTCGCCCTCGCGCTCCTGACCGGGACCGCGGGCGGTGCGCATGCCGCAAATCCGACGATGTTCCGCGATGCGGGCTGCGGCTGCTGCCTCAAATGGCTCGAGGCGGTAAAGGCCTCGTTCGGGCAGAAAGCGGTCGTGGTGAATTCGCCCGACATGAGTGCGGTCAAGGACAAGCAGGGCGTGCCGCAGGCGCTGCGCAGCTGTCACACCGTACTCGTCGGCGGCTATGTGATCGAGGGGCATGTCCCGGCGAAGGAAATCACGCGGCTGCTTCGCGAAAAGCCCAAGGGCGTGAAGGGCCTCGCGGTCGCCGGCATGCCGACGGGCTCGCCGGGCATGGAACATGGCAACCACCGCGAGGCGTATAAGGTCATGACCTTTGGCCCCGCCGGCCAGCGCGTCTATGCGAGCTATGCCGCGAGCGGCGGCGCGCACGCGCACTGACCCGGCGAAGCTAGTCGCCACCTCCGCCGTCGGAGCCGCCCCCGCAATCGCCTCCGCCAGTATCGCCGCCGCCCGATACGTCGCAATTGCCACAGGAGGCGTCGGTCGTATTCATACCGGTGCTGCTCGCCGTATAATTATACGAGCCGTCATCCGTGCCCCCGCCACGACCTGAACTGCCCGTCCGCTTACGATAGCGAGCGTCGAGGCCGGCGATGACAAGGATGAAAGCCACGGCGACACCGAAAATGATTAGATTTCTGTCCATCGCGGTCCCCGCTCGCGCGCCTCAGGCCAGCTCGGCCTTGAACAGTTCGAGCATCCGTCCCCACGCCTTTTCCGCCGCCGCTTCATTATAGGCGCGGCCGTCGGGCGGGCACCAGCCGTGCATTGCGCCTTCGTAAACTTCGACCTCGCGCCATTGCTTGCGCGGTTCGAGCACGGCCTTGAGCAGCACCTTCTCGTTCGGCGCTTCCTTGTCGTCATTGTCGGCGATCGCGAACAGGTAACCGGCGTTGGTTTTCGGGATCAGCAGATGCGGGCTGTCGGGCTTGTCGGTGCCGACGCCGCCGCCGTGGAAGCTCCCCGCCGCGCCGACGCGGTCGGGCTTCAGCGCCGCAGTATAGATCGTCATCGCGCCGCCCATGCAATAGCCGGTCGTGCCAAGCTTGCGCTTGGTATCGACTTCCTTTTGCGCGTCGAGGAATGCCAGATGCGCTTTCGCGTCGGTCTCGACGATCGGACGCGTCAGCTGCTTCAGATAACCGAACAGCTTTTCGCGGATCGCGGGGTCGCTCCAATCATTCGCGGCATCGACCACCGGCGATTTCTGCCAGCGATAGAAGGGATTGACGCAGAGCACCGCATAACCCTCGCCCGCCAGCCGGTCGGCCATCTGGCGAAAGGCGGGGCGCAGCCCGCGGATGTCGGGCCAGATCAGCACGCCGGGATGCTTGCCGGTCGCGGGTGCGACGAAATAGGCGTCGGCGGTGCCGTCGTCGGTCTTGATTTCGACATCGCGGCCCTTCACCGGCTTGCCCGCCATCGCCCGCGCGGGCAGCGCCGCGATCAATGCGCCCGCCCCCGCGAGCGCAGCAAAATTGCGCCGCCCGACGGACATACCCGCACGGTCAAGATCGGCTTCGGTGTCCTCGGTGCACATATCTCACTCCTCTAAGCGCGGTTTGAAAAGTCGCGGAAAACTGCGCAACTTCACTCGGGATTCTATTTCCAGTCCCGTCATCGGGATATGAATCTATGGCGAAGCTAATCCAGCCCGCATTTATAGGACAGCGGTTTTTGAGCAGGTTAGCCGGCCTCCACCAGTTAGAGGGCGAGCTCCGCCACCTCGTCGAACGACAGCGCCACATGATGCACGCCAACGTCGCGCAGCATCGCGGCATGGCCCACACGGTCGACGATATGCCCTGCCCCGCAAAAGCCGATGACCGTCATCCCCGCCGCGATCGCGGCCTGCGCGCCCGTCGGCGAATCCTCGATCGCAAGGCAGTCCGCCGGACCGATCCCCAGCCCCCTTGCCGCCGCGAGATAGATGTCGGGAAACGGTTTGCCGCGCTCCCAGCCGTCGGCGCTGTAGACATGCTCGCCGAAATGATGGCCGAGGCCGAAAAGACCGAGCGCCCAGCCGATATATTCGGCGCGGCTCGACGAAGCTATCGCGCGCGGCAAGAACCCGAGCGCGTCGAGAAAGGCGGCGACGCCGGGGACCGCGTCAAAGCCCTCCATATAGCGCGCCCGCGCGCGCTCGCGGTGCGTCTCGCGGAAATCGGCGGGCAGCGAACGCCCGTACCGCGCAACAATGCGCCGCTCGGTCTCCTGCCAGTTGTGACCATAATAATCGCGCAGGCAGTCCTCATAAGTCGCGCGCATCCCGGCGGCGGTCAGGCTTTCGGCCAGCGACTGGTTCGCGCGCACTTCGCTGTCGGCGACGACGCCGTCGAAATCGAAAATGATCGCTGCGAAGCTCATATGAATCCTACAATCTTCATATTTCCCGCCTAGGGCCTCGATGAACAGGAGACACCCCATGAAATTCATCGAACTCAAGTCGCGCGGCGGCAACTATCTGGTCGTCGCCGAAAATGTCGCCTGGCTCCGCGACTATGAAAACGGCCAGACCCAGGTCGGCATGGTCGGCGGCGCGCCGCTGCTGGTCGCCGGCAAGATCGATGAAATCGCCGCGTCGATTCTGGCGCAGGCGAATGCGGTGGAATAAACGTGCGATAGGCGAGCGGCGAATGTTTCCCGCTACTCCACCGTAACCGACTTCGCCAGATTCCGCGGCTGATCCACGTCAGTCCCCTTCGCCACCGCCACATGATAGGCCAGCAGCTGCACGGGCACCGCGTACACCAAAGGCGCGATCAGCGGGTGGACCTTGGGCATTTCGATCGTTGCCATGCAGCCATCGCCGGCCTCGGCGATGCCGTCGGCGTCCGAAATCAGCACGACCTTGCCGCCACGCGCCATGACTTCGTGCATGTTGCTGACGGTCTTTTCGAACAAGGGTCCGCTGGGGGCGAGGACGATGACCGGGACCGACTCGTCGATCAGCGCGATCGGCCCGTGCTTCATCTCGCCCGACGCATAGCCTTCGGCGTGGATATACGAGATTTCCTTGAGCTTCAGCGCGCCTTCGAGCGCGAGCGGATAATCGGGGCCGCGGCCGAGGTAGAGGACGTCGCGCGCCGGGGCGACAAGATGCGCCATGCCGGCGATATCCTCGTCATGCGCGAGCGCTGCGTTGAGGGCGGCGGGCGCTTCGATCAGATGCCGCACGATCTCGCGTTCCTCGCCGGCGCTGAGCTTGCCCTTCTTGAGCGCAAGGTGCGCGGCGAGCGCGGCGAGCACCGCGAGCTGGCAGGTGAAGGCCTTGGTCGAGGCGACGCCGATCTCGGGCCCGGCATGCGTCGGGAGCAGAAGGTCGGCCTCGCGCGCCATGCTGCTGGTCGGCACGTTGACGACGACCGCGATCGTCTGTCCGTTCGCCTTGCAATGGCGGAGCGCCGCGAGCGTGTCGGCGGTCTCGCCCGACTGTGAGATGAAGAGCGCGAGCCCCCCGGGTTGGAGCACCGGGTCGCGGTAACGAAACTCCGAAGCGACATCGATGTCGACCGGAACGCGCGCGAAAGTCTCGAACCAATATTTCGCGACCATACCCGCGTAGAAGCTGGTACCGCACGCGACGATCGTGATGCGATCGATCTTGCTGAGGTCGAAATCCATCTGCGGCAGCGCGACCGTCTGTTCGAGCGGGCGAATGTAGGAGGACAGCGTCTGCGCGACCACCGTCGGCTGCTCGAAAATCTCCTTTTGCATGAAGTGGCGGTAATTGCCCTTCTCGACCGCCGCCGCGGTGACCCCCGACGTCGTGATTTCGCGCGTGACGGGCTTGTTTTCCGCGTCGTAGATCTGCGCACCGTCGCGCGTGATGACGACCCAGTCGCCTTCGTCGAGATAGGCGATCTTCTGCGTCAGCGGCGCGAGCGCGAGGGCGTCGCTTCCAAGATAGGTTTCACCGTCGCCATAGCCGACCACCAGCGGCGAGCCGAGGCGCGCGCCGATCAACAGATCGGGATGCTGACGAAACGCGATCGCGAGCGCGAAGGCACCGCGAAGCTGCGGCAGCACGGCTTTCACCGCGTCTTGCGGCGACAGCCCGGCCTCGACCTGTTCGGACACGAGGTGCGCGACGACCTCGGTGTCGGTCTCGCTTTCGAATGTGCGGCCGCGCGCCTGCAGCGCCTCGCGCAGCGGCTTGAAATTCTCGATGATCCCGTTGTGGACCAGCGCGACTTCGCCCGTCGCGTGCGGGTGCGCGTTGCTCGTCGTCGGCGCGCCGTGCGTCGCCCAGCGCGTATGCGCGATGCCGACGGTGCCCGGCGCCGGATTGCCCGCGAGTTCCTTGACCAGATTGCCCAGCTTGCCCTCGGCGCGGCGGCGGATCAACTGTCCCCCCTCGACCGTACACACGCCCGCCGAATCATAGCCGCGATATTCCATGCGCTTCAGCCCGTCGACGAGGCGGTCCGCGACCTGCGCCGTGCCGATGATTCCGATAATTCCGCACATGGCTTCTGGCTTTCTTTATAACGTGTAGGGAACGCGAATACCCGGCATTGCGGCCGGGAACACCTTGATATTGCGAGTCACGAGGATGCGACCGCTGATTTGCGCGCTCGCCAGAACAAAGGCATCGGCCAGCGTCAAGCCCTTGCGTTCGGCGCGCAGGGCGGCGGCGCGGCGCGCAACCGCATCGCCGACCTCCTCGACCGCGAAACAGCCGAGAAACGCCTCGACCGCTTTGATCGACGCGGGGTCGGCCGCCGCCATGACTTCGGTCCAGCTTATCCGGCTGATGCTCTTGCGCCCCGCGCGGCGGATTTCGACGCGCGCCGCCTCGACACCGTTCAGTGCATCGATCAATATGTCGCTGTCGAATTGCGCGTCGATCATTCGCGCTTGCCCCGCAGGCGCCGTTGATATTTCAGCCCGTCGCCGACGTCGTCACGGCCGCGCCAGATGCCAAACGCATTGTCGATCGCGTCGCCTGACACGTCGGCGCGATAAGCGGTCACAGCCCGGCGGACCAGCTCGGCGCGCGACACCCCCTGCTCCGCCGCGAGCGCGTCGAGCCACTGGATATCATCGTCGGGGATGTCGGCAAGAAAGCGCATCGGGGCCTGATATCATATCATGATATCAATTCAAGTCCGCTGAAAGCTCCGGTCGACGAAAATATAGGCGAACTGAACCGGATCGGGCGCCTCGCCATGGCCCGCGGCAAAGCGCGCCTTGCCGTCGTTCCAGATTTTCCGGATTTGCTCGGGCAGTTCGGGTCCGAACTTCATCTGCTGCTCGACAATCTGTTGCCAGCTGCCCTTGACGCCAAAGCTCTGCTCGAGCTGGGGTACCATCGCCTTGCAATAGGTTTCGGTTGCCGTGTCGAGATGCCCGATCGCCTCGAGCACCCAAGCGTCGACAAAGCGCAGGAAAGGCTTGTCGGTATAGCGGTCACTCACGTCTGCTTCTCCATCCATTCATCGCGCAACAAACCGAAAATCAGCGAATCGCGGATGCCGATATGCGTTTCCCATTCGCCGCGCAGCCGGCCCTCGCGCTCGAAACCCAGCCGTTCGAGCAGTCCGATCGAGCCGGGATTTTCCGGGTCGGTGTCGGCAAAGATGCGGCGCAGTCCGAGGTCGCCGAACCCATGATCGATCACCCGAGACACCGCTTCGCGCGCGATGCCGCTGCCCCAGCGGTCGCGGCGCAGGATATAGCCGATCTCTTTGACGTCGGGTTTGCCGTCGATCAGGATCACCCAGCCGAGCGCGGTGTCGTCCTTTGCCTCGGTGATCGCCCAGCAGGCATAGCCACTATCCTCCGCCGCATTGCCTTTGACATAGTCGGCGGTCTCGGCGAGCGACTGGTGCGGTCCGCTCGACCACCAGATCATCACGTCCGGATCGGACAGTACGGGAAAAAGCGCGGCGGCGTCGTCCTCACGCAACTGGCGCAGCACGAGGCGCGCGGTGGTTAGCATTGGCGCGGGCATGACGATTATTTGCCCGCCTTTTTCTTGCGCATCGCGTCGTGGAAGCGGTCGGCCCAGCCGGGCTTGATCAGCTGCTCGCCGCGCACGAGGCGCAGCTCGCCATCGGCGACGTCGCGCGTTACGGCGCTGCCTGCGGCGACGATCGCGTCGCGCCCGATCTTCACCGGCGCGACAAGCGCGCTGTTCGATCCGATGAAGGCATTTTCGCCGATCTCGGTCTTATATTTGAAATAGCCGTCATAGTTGCAGGTGATCGTCCCCGCCCCGATGTTCGCGCCGGCCCCCACGGTAACGTCGCCGAGATAGGTCAGATGGTTCGCCTTCGCGCCCTTGCCCAACACCGCCTTCTTCGTCTCGACGAAATTGCCGATCTTCGCCTTCTCGCCCAAAATGGTGCCCTCGCGCAGTCGCGCGAAGGGGCCGACTTCGCAGCCGGTGCCGATCGTCGCGCCCTCGATATGGCTGTTCGCACGGATCCGCACCTTGTCGGAGACGGTCACGCCGGGGCCGAAAAAGACGTTCGGTTCAATCGTAACGTCACGGCCGAGCTGGGTATCCCACGCGAACCAGACGGTGTCGGGCGCGATCAGGCTGGCGCCGTCGGCCATCGCCCGAACGCGGCGCCGCGCCTGCCACTCACCCTCCATCGCGGCGAGCTCGCCGCGGCTGTTGATACCGGCGACGTCATACGGATCGGTGACGACCACCGCGCAGTGCCGCCCGTCGGCGTTCGCGATATTGACGATGTCGACGAGATAATATTCCTTGGCCGCATTGTCGTCGGTGACACGCGCGAGCAGCGTGAACAGGTCCGCCGACTTCGCCGCCATCAATCCCGAGTTGCAGAGGCGCACCGCGCGCTCGGCCTCGGTCGCGTCCTTGTGCTCGACCATTTTCGTGACGCGGTCGCCTTCGGTGATGACGCGCCCATATTGCTGCGCATCCGCAGGCTCGAACGCAAGCACGACGACCGCGGGCGCATCGGGGGCGTTCAGCCGGTCGATCATCGCCTGCATCGTCGCTGCGGGAACGAAGGGCACATCGCCATAGAGGATCAGTACATCGCCGTCGAAATCCGCCAGGGCGCCCGCACCCTGCTGTACCGCATGGCCGGTACCGAGCTGCGGGTCCTGCACCGCCAGATCGGCGGTGCCACCAAGCGCGGCTTCGAGCTGGTCGGCCTTGTCGCCGACGATCACCACCTTCTTCGCCGGGTTCAATTCGTCGACGCTCGCCATCAGGTGCAGCAGCATCGGCCGCCCGGCGATCGGGTGGAGCACCTTGTGGAGGTCGGACTTCATGCGGGTGCCCTTGCCCGCGGCGAGGATGATAGCGGCGATCGGATTGCTCATGCGCGCTGCCATGCCAGCAAATCATTGCGGTTTCCAGAGCATCGCGCCATGCGGCAAGGATGAACGGATTTCCTTTTGCGATCGTCGGCTTCGATCTCGACGGCACGCTTGTCGACACGCTGGGCGACCTGACCGCAGCGGTGAACCATGCCCTGTCGCTGGTCGGCCGCGCGCCGCTGACCGAAATCGAAGTCCGGCCGATGATCGGCCTCGGCGCAAAGCATATGCTCGAAGAGGGATTAAAAGCGACGGGCGGCGTGCCGGATGGCTCCATCGCGCGGCTCTATCCCGAGCTGCTCAGCTATTATGAGGTGCATATCCTTGTCCACAGCCGCCCCTTCCCCGCCGTCACAGCGATGCTCGACCAGCTCGACGCTCTGGGCGTTCGAACCGCGGTCGTGACCAACAAGGCCGAGCATCTGGCGCGCAAGCTGCTCGGCGGGCTCGGCCTCGCCGACCGTATGGCGACCATTATCGGCGGAGACACGCTGGGTGCCCGCAAGCCCTCTCCCGCACCGATCCACGCGATGATCGATCAGTGCGGAGGTGGGCCCGCGACCTTTGTCGGCGACAGCATCTACGACGTGATGGCGGCAAAGAATGCCGACGTGCCCAGCATCGCGGTCAGCTTCGGGTTTCTGGACCGGCCCGTCGGCGAGCTCGGCGCCGACCATGTCATCGATCATTATGACGAACTGATCCCGTTGCTCGAAACCCTCTAGCGCTTTCGCCATTTCGTCCACAGATGCTGCGCCAGCAGCAGCGGCGGCATGCGCAGCCAGTGCGAGCGAATATAGAACGCCTGTTCAAGCAGCGGGCGCGTCACCCGGCCCCAATCGTCGCGCGCGAACAGGCGGCGCCGAAACCAGCCGTCGGCCGGATCGGCGCGGTCCCATCCCGCCTGCAATCGCGCTTCGTACAGGTCGCGTGAGAGCCGCGCGGCGCGGTGCACCGCATCCTGCAAGCCGTGAAGCGTGGCGCGCGCATCGAGTTTCCCCCAGAACCCTGGATCGGCGTCGGCGAAGTCGCGAGTCATCGTGTGGAAATCCCACAAATTGCGCAGGCCGCCCTGCAGGTCGCCGTCGGCCAGCACATGTGCGGCGCAATGGCATGCCATATCGGCGGGGTTCAGCACCGCAAATCCGTCCGCACCCATTGCCGCGTCGCTCATCAGCGCGAGCGCATCGGGAGTGATCCGGTGCGTGCGCGGCAAGATTGTGTGGTGGACGTCGATCATCCGGTCGCGCGCCTTGTGGATCAGCGGCGGCAGCTCGTGCATATGTTCGCGGTAATAGGCATCGTCATAGGGATCGGACTTCACCCATTCCCACCCGGCCTTGAGCAGCAAATTCTCGGCGCGGCGAATGTCGGAGGCGAGTACCAGAATGTCGAGATCGCCGATCTGCCGTCCTTCGGAGCATGCCATCCCGGTGGCGGCGTAGGCCGCCCCCTTCAGCAACACGAACTCGATCCCCGCAGGAGCGAGCGCGCGCCGTGCCATCTCGGCCTCCCACAAGGCCTGGGTCTGAGCGACCTTCGCCGCGGCGCGCTGGTCGGCGAACAATGCCGCGACGGCAGGCGGCAGGCCCGTACCGTCCACCCGGTGTGCGAGCGTCGCGAGCATCGCTTCGCTGCGCGCAACGCCGATCACGCCATCCCAGTCGTGCGGCGCCAGCGCAGCCGGATTGCGGCGGCCCGCAAGCAGATCAACAAAGGTCCGCACCGCGCTCATCGACCGGTTTCCGACCATAATTGCTCGACCAGTGCCAGCCCGGCCGCGCTGTCGGGATAGGAGATGCCAAAGGCGGGAGTCTCGCGGACCAGGCGCGTCAGCGCGGCGAAGCCCGCCTCGCCCAGCGCGACATAGTTGGTCGACGCTTCGGTCAGGCGCACAAAGGCTTCACCCTCGCCCATCGGCTCGACCGCAACCTCGCCGCCGAAGCGCGGGAAGAGCAGCAGCGCGGGGCGCGCGGGTTCGTGCATCGCGGCGATCGCTTCGGGCCGCGGCATCAGGTGGCGAATATCGCCCTTTGGCGTTCCCGCGAGCAACGGCCCCATCCGGGCAGCGTCGACGCGCGCCGCAACCGCGGCGATCGCTTCATTCTTCAGGCTGACCGCACGCGGAAAGGCGAAGGCATCACCGCCGGCGGGATCGATCAACGTGAACTCGTCGCCCATCAAGCGCCAGCCATCCTCGCCCAGCAACGCCGCAAGGGTCGATTTGCCCGACCCCGATTCGCCCGACAGGATGACCGCGCGCCCATCCCGCGCGACCGCGCTCGCGTGGAGCAGCATATGCCGCCGCCATCCGAGCGCGACCTGCAAATTCATTCCCATCTCGGCGGCGAGCAGCCCCATCGACAGCGGCAGTGGCAGCGCGTCGGGAACGACAAAATCGCCGCCGATATGCACCGACGGGCGCAGCCAGCGCCGCCACGGCCGCGCCGCGAACAGCCGCACCGTCGCCTCGGCAGGGCGCGCATCGTCGTGCGGATAGCCCGCGTAAAGCCGTTCGAGCGCCGCGATCGGCTCCGGCCAGTCGCTGCCGATACGGAACTGCACGGGGCCGACCGCGATGCGTATGCTATGCCTCACGCGCGCTCCACCAGCCCCATTTCCGCGAGTTCAATCAGCCGCTCCGCCAGGATCGGCTCTACCGCATTCGCGCCTCCGAGGTCGAAGGCCGCGGCAAGGCGCGCGCCCAGGGTCGCGGCGCTGCACGCGTCTTCGCCCATCGCGTCCAGGATCTCGGGCATCGGCGCGACGACAAGATGCGTCTGCATCGAACGCCGGTCGAAAATCGCGGTGAGTTCACCGAGGGGCTCGATGCGCAGCGCGCCCGGCGGTGCGGCACGATAGGCGCGATCAGTCATAATCTTCGGCGGCGGCGGTCAATTTCGCGAGGATGGCCATCAGCGTCGCGCGTTCGTCGGCGCTGATATTCGATTCGAGTTGTGCTTCGCTCGCCAGCGCCGCCGGCACGATCGCGTCGTAAAGCGAGCACCCGGTTTCGGTGAGCTCGAGATGGTGCGACCGGCCATCGGCCGCGTGCGCCTGGCGCGCAATCAGCTGGCGATCGGCCAGCGCCTTTGCCGCGCGGTTCACCGTCACCTTGTCCATGCGCGTCGCCTCGACCAGCTCGCGCTGCGTCTTCGGCTGCCCTTCGCCGAGCACCGCCATCAGCCGCCATTCGGGAATCTTCAGGCCGAAACGATTTTCATATTCGGCGGCAATCCGGCTCGACAGGGCATTCGATGCGATGGACAGGCGGTACGGCAGGAAATTATCGAGATTCAGCTTCTTCGCGGCCATGCCTTATCAATCCCCAACGTCCCACCCGGTCGGCGCCATCCTATCGCCTGTTTCGGGCCTGTGAAGGGCGGAACGCCGGATAATCAGAAAGAAACGCGCGCGCCGACCCACAAGGTGCGCGGCGTT
The DNA here is from genome assembly GCA_051861185.1 of Sphingopyxis sp. Classification (GTDB taxonomy): domain Bacteria; phylum Pseudomonadota; class Alphaproteobacteria; order Sphingomonadales; family Sphingomonadaceae; genus Sphingopyxis. Next base: position 43,484 of record JBIMKQ010000014.1, on the reverse strand, counting down.
GCGCGCTCGACGATCCCCGCCGACGAGATCGCGGCGGGCACCAGTTCGTCGAACAGATTTTCGCCGCGCGCCTCGATGCTGATCGCCTTGGCCAGTTTCCACGAAAGCCCGGCGTCGAGCGTCAGCGCATCGTCCAGCTCCAGCAGGCCGAGGTCGTCTTCATTCTGTTTGCCGACATAGCGCAGCGTTGCAAAGCCGCCGAACGGACCGCCCCCGTCGCTGCGCAGCGACACGCTGCCGCCATGCTTCGCAATCTGCGCCGGTCGGCGGCCATCGAGGGTGGCGGCGCCACCCGACGCGTCGACCTGGGCGTCGGTGAAGGCATAGGTCGCACGCAACGTCGCGGGGCCGATCCGCTGTTCGGCGCTGACCTCGACCCCCTTGCTGTCGATCGCGTCGAGGTTCTGCCGCTGGTTGAGGTTCGGCGCGAGCGTCACATTGGCGATCGCGTTCGTCAGATGGTTCGCAAAAAGTGTCGCGGACAGCTTCGTACCGCCGCTGTTCCAGTCAACGCCGACCTCGCCGCCCCACAGCCGCTCGGGTTTAAGCATTTCGTTCGCGGTCGTCACCTCGGCACCGACTCGGAAGGGGCGATATAGCTCGTTGAGCGTCGGCAAGCGCCAGCCGCGATAGCCTGCGGCGCGCAGCGACACATCGTCCCACGACCAGCGCACCCCTGCACGCCCGCTGCCTTCCCAGCCCTGCCGCGCGGCAAAGCGCGCGTCGGTGATGACGGGGCCGGCGATATTGCGTTCGAGGCGATAGCCTTCGCCGAGCCGCCAATGGTCCAAGCGACCGCTGACCGTCCAGAAAAAGCCGTAGCCGCTGTCACCCGATTCCCATTCGGCAAAGGCGCCGACGATATCGCTGCTGCCGCCCGCGATGCGGTGGCGGCCCGGCACCGTGCCGGCAAAGAAGAAATCTTCCTCGGTGCGGCCCGTTGTTCGGCGCCAGTCGGCACCTACACGGAGCGGGTTCGATCCATCGAACCCCGGGCGCAATTCGAACCGCGCGCCCAGACCGGTCGCGGGAACGCGCTGGAACAGCGCCGGCGCCACGCTATTCCGGCCAGCCGCGACACTCGCGAAACCGCTTTCGAAATCGCGGAGCTGGATATAGCCGAGTGCAAGCCATTGCGTGCCACCCGAGCGGTCATGAATGAAGCGCAGGCTTGCATCGACGCCATCGACCTTGCTTGTGGTAAAGTCGGTGCCGCGATCGCGACGGTCGGAAAAGCCACGAAGGCTGGCCTCTATCCGACTATTGTCGCCCGCATCAAAACGGAGACGCAGCCCAAGCCCGCCCTGCTCATAGGGCGCGACGCGATCAACGCTGCCGCGCTGCGCTTTGGCCACGGGCACAAATCCGTCGCCGCGGCCGTAGCGCCCGTCCACAGCTATGTGCCCACTACCGACCTTGCCGCCAACCGACGCAGATGCGTCCCAACTGTCGCGGCTGCCATATGCGAGGCTCGCCTCGGCGCCATTAGTCATTTCGGAATAAAGTCCGATCGTCCCGGCCAATGCACCCGGCCCGTCGGCCCCGCTGCCACCACCGCGAGCAATCGCGATGCCGCCAAGGTTGATCGCATCATAGGCGCTCCAGGCAACCCAGCCACCGAACGGGTCAGCCTGGGGAACACCGTCGAGCGTGACAAGCGCGCGGCTCGATGCATTCCCGCCGAGCCCCCGCAATGTCACGCCTTGGCTGGTCGGGTGCGCCGTGCGGCCGTCCGAGCGGCGGAACTGGACAATACCAGCCTCATCACGCAGTCGATTTTCGACGCGTGCCCCCATACCGGATTCCAAATCAGTCAGTACCGTCGCGCCTAGCGGATTACGGGCATTATTGGGGAGCAGCCCACCGTTCACCACGATCGCGTCCGGATAATATGTCTTTATCGGGATCGTGATCGGCTCGAGAGAATCCGAGACTTGGTCCTGCGCCATCGCGGCCACCGGCAGCGCCAGCGCGGCTACCCCCGTTAAAAGACGAATCATACGAGCTTTACCGCGTCGGGATGCGCGCGCTGGAACGCCTCATGCTCCATGCACAGCGCGTCGATTTCGACCAGCCGCAGATAATCATCAAGCGGCACCTCGAAGCGGCGCGCATTGTACATTTGGGGGACGAGACAGCAGTCGGCGATCCCGGGCGTGTCGCCGCCGAGATATTTGCCCTCGCCCGCCATCGCCTCGAGCGCCTCGAACCCCTGCGCTATCCAGGTCGCGATCCAGCGATCCTTGGTCTGCTCGTTGAGCCCGAGGTCGCGCGTCAGATATTTGAGCACGCGCAGATTGTTGAGCGGGTGGATGTCGCTCGCGATCACCTGCGCCCGCGCCAGCGCCACGGCGCGCGGCATCGCCTCTTCGGGGATCAGCCGCGGTTCGGGATAGGCGCGGTCGATCCAGTCGATGATTGCCATGCTCTGGATGATCGGCTCGCCATCGACGACCAGCATCGGTACAAAACCCTGCGCATTCTGCTCAAGATAGGCATCGCTGCGCTGGTCGCCCGCGATCAGGCTGACCTCCACGCGTTCGTAATCGAGCCCCTTCAGGTTCATCGCGATGCGAACGCGGAAGCTGGCCGAGGAGCGGAAATAATCGTGAAGGACAAGCTGGGTCATGGCCCGCCTAATGCGATGCTTTCGGCATCTCCGCAATCCATTGCCGCAGCAGCGCCGCGCCCTCCTTATGCACCGTCGAGCGCCCGACCTCGGGCATCGCGATACCGGGGTCGGTGCTTTCGAGGCGATAGATCAGGAAGCTGCGCGCGGGATCGCCCGGCGCGATGGCGAAATCCATCCCGCCGCTGCCGCGCCCCGCCGCGGTCGGGCGTTTGCCGATGCCGTAATTGACGCCTGCCGGATCATCGGTCCAGCGCAGGAACAGTCCGCTGTTCGACGCGCTGCCCGCCGGATTGTGGCAATGCGCGCAATTGACGTCGAGATAGGCGCGGGCGCGGTCGGTGACGCTGCCGCTCTTGGCATCGTCCCATTGCGGCATCGTCGGTTTGAGCGCGGCGGGGATCTCGAAATAGAGGCTGCGCAGCTTTTCGGATGCCGCCGGGTCGACGATGAAGTTGCGCGCCTTCGGCCCGATCGGCACGATCTCGCCGTTCAGGCTGTGGCATTCCTTGCACTGGTTCTTGTTCGGCACCGCATAACGGATGCTGTGCGTCTCGCCATCGGGGCTCTTGAAAGTCACCGGCACGCGGCGCCCGCCAAGCGCAAGCGTCGCATCCTTGCCGTCGGCGTCCCAGATATAGGGCAGCGCGGTCCAGCCCGAAACGCGCCGGATCAGCAGGCGCGTTTCGACAGGGCGGCCATCATTGACGTCGCTCCAGCCGAAACTTTTGACGAGCACCGTGCCGACCGGAAACTCGATTACCCCATCGGCGAGCACCTTCGCCTTTTTCCCCGAGGGGACCGAGATGAAACGGTGCTTGTCGGTATAATCGCTGAACAGCGGCGCGCGGAGCGTATAGCCGATGCCGGTCGACGGCGTTTTCGGATCATTGCCGCGAAACAGCCCGAACGCCGACAGTTTCGTCGGCATCGCATCGCCCTCGACCACCGCCTGATCCACCCCCGGCAGCGATCCCGCCGCCCCGCCGCTCGCACACAGCAGCGCCGCTCCGACCGCGGCAAATACCCGTCTCACCGGACCTTCGCCTCCATCGCATCGGGCAGCTTGATCGCGGGCAGCGCCGCAGGCGGTGTGCCTTTCGACAGGTCGGCGGGCGCGGGCTTCGCCTCGCTCTGCGGCGTTTTCACATCGGGCAGGTTCAACGACAGTACGCCGACTTTGTCGAGCACGACCGCATCGCCCGCGCCGTCCCACAGCACCGGCGGGATGCTGCCGCCCATTGCCGCCGCGATCATGTCGCCGCCCGGGAATTTCGGCGCATAGCCCGCCTTGCCATGCTGATTGTCGCGCACGACGATCTGCCGGGGCAGTGGCTGATATTTCGGATCCTTATGCTCGTAGCGATAACCGACGATCATCACATTGGCGGTGCCGTTCTGGTCGAACACATTGCCGAAAATCTCGACATTGCGGTTCGCCATCACCAGCACGCCCGTCCCGGTCGGCACGCTCGCGACGATATTGCCCTTCGGCGCGAAGTTCGGCGTGCTGTTGTCGTTCACGATATTTTCGAAGACGCGGACATTGTGCCCGCCCTGCATCGGCAGGCTCGGCAGGTCGAACACCAGGATGCCGCCGGTGTTCTTCGTCGCGATATTGTCATGGACGTCGGCGTCATAGCTGTTCTCGATCTCGATCCCCGCGACATTTTCGGTGGCGATCGAATCGCGGACGACGATATTCTTCGACTGGCCGACATAGATGCCCGCGTCGGACGCGCCGCGCACGAAAACACTGTCGATCAGCACATCGCTGCTTTCGACCGGATAGATGCCATAGGCGCCGTTGGTTTCCTTCGGCCCCGCGGTCCATTCGACGCGCAGCTTGTGATAGACGATGCGGTCGGCGCCCTTCGACTTGATGCCGTCGCCCTTGGTATTGAGCACCGCAAATCCGGTCAGATACACATCGTCGGAGGTGACGAGCAGCCCCTCGCCCGCGCCCTGCTGACCCGCAAAATCGAGGATCGACCCGCCCTCGCCGGCCCCGGCACCCCGGATGGTGACATTGGCGACGTCGAGCGACAGGCCGTCGGTCAGCTTCCACACACCCGCGCCCAGCTGCACCACATCGCCCGGTGCCGCGAGGATCAGGGCTTCTTGCAGCTTTTCGTTCGCGTCGGGCGTTGTCGCACTGACGCTGATCACTTTCGCCGCCGCCGGATGGGCGGCAAGAACTGCCACGATGCAAAGCGTCGCCGCGTGGCGCAGGCCATGGAATCGCATATGTCTCTCCCCTTATTTTGGCGGAGCATGGTGCAAGACTTGACGGATGCCAAGCGATGTTGCTGACATATGTGTAGCTAACCGGGGAGAGGTCGCTTTGATTCACAGATACGCATTGGCGCTTGTCGCCTTGATTGCGGTGCCGTCGATGGCGGCGGCGCCCGCGCCGATTACCGGACGCTGGAAAACCGACGACGGCAAGGGTGTCGTCGTGATGGCGGCGTGCGGCAACAAGATGTGCGGGCGTGTCGAACGCCTGCTGATCAAACAGCCGGCCGGGGGCCAGCTCGATGAGCGCAATCCCGACAAGGCGAAACGCACCCGCAAGGTCACGGGATTACAAATCTACTGGGATCTCGTGCCCCACGGCGATGGCTGGAAGGGCGAAGGCTATAGCCCGGAGGACGGCCGATATTACAAGGCGCATCTGCGCGCCAACGGCGGCAAGATGACGATGAAAGGCTGCGTCAGCCTGTTTTGTCGCACCGTGACATGGACGAAGATGAGCTAAGCCACATCCCCTCCCGCAAGCGGGAGGGGAGAAGGATCAACCCTCGCCCAAAATCCAGTCGACACCCGCCGCGACATGGATGCGCGTCGTGTCATAGATCGGCAGGACATTGGCGTCGGCGTCGACCAGCATCACCAGTTCGGTGCACGCGAGGACGATCGCCTGGATATCCTGTTTCGCGATGTCGGTGATGAAAGTCTTCATCGTGCGGCGCGAACTTTCGTTCACCTTGCCCAGCATCAGCTCTTCGTAAATGATGCGGTCGATTTCGTCGACGCGCGTCGTATCATAGGGCGCCAGCGTCAAACCATGCTGGACGAGGCGCTGGCGGAACCAGGGTTCGGTCGTCACATTGCGCGTCCCGATCACCGCGGCGGCCTTGATCCCGTCGGCCTTCATCTTCTCGCCGGTTTCGTCGACGATATGCAGGATCGGGATCGAGATCGCCGCCGCGACATCTTCGGCGACCTTGTGCATCGAATTGGCCGCGATCATCAGCGCGGTCGCGCCCGCGGCCTCGAGCCGCTGCGCCGACGCAATCAGCACCTCTTTCGCATGCGTCCACCCCTCAGGCGTCGTGATCCGCGACAGCTCGCAATAGTTCAGGCTCTCCATCACGATCGGCGCCGAACAGGCGGTGCCGAGGCGCTTTTGCACGCCCTTGTTGAGATGGCGGTAATACAGCTCGGTCGATGCCCAGCTCATTCCCCCGATCAGGCCGATTTTGCGCAAGATGGTCCTCCAAAAAACAACAGGACCGGGTCGTTGCCGGCCCGGTCCCGCGTATCGCTAGATAAAGTGAAGCCCACGGGCAAGGCCGGGGGCAAAACTTTGCGGCAAAGCGTCAGTGCCCGCCGCCGTTCAGCGCCTTGACGATGTCGTCGGCCATCTTCTTGGCGTCGCCGAGCAGCATCATCGTCTGGTCCATGTAGAAGACGTCGTTGTCGACGCCGGCATAGCCGACCCCGCCCATCGAGCGCTTCACGAACAACACGGTCTTGGCATTGGCGACATCGAGGATCGGCATGCCGTAAATCGGCGACGTCTTGTCGGTCTTGGCCGACGGGTTGGTCACGTCGTTGGCGCCGATGACGAAAGCGACGTCGGCCTGCGCGAATTCGCCGTTGATGTCCTCCAGCTCGAACACCTCGTCATAGGGCACATTCGCTTCGGCGAGCAGCACGTTCATATGGCCGGGCATACGGCCCGCGACCGGGTGGATCGCATATTTGACCGTCACGCCTTCCTTCTTCAGCTGGTCGGCCATTTCGCGCAGCGCGTGCTGCGCCTGCGCGACCGCCATGCCGTAACCGGGGACGATGATGACGGTATCCGCCTGGCTCATCAGGAACGCCGCGTCTTCGGCGCTGCCGGGTTTCCACGGACGCTGTTCCTTCGATCCGCCATCGCTCGGTCCCGCATCGGCGCCAAAGCCGCCCGCGATGACGCTGATGAAGCTGCGGTTCATCGCGCGGCACATGATGTACGACAGGATCGCACCCGACGAGCCGACGAGCGCGCCGGTGATGATCATCGCGGTGTTGCCGAGGGTGAAGCCCATCGCCGCGGCGGCCCAGCCCGAATAGCTGTTGAGCATCGACACGACGACGGGCATGTCGGCGCCGCCGATCGGGATGATCAGCAGGAAACCGATCGCGAAGCTGAGCCCCGTGACCGTCCAGAACACCCAGGGCGACTGGTCGACGGTGAAATAGGCAACGAGACCGATGATCGCGGCGAGCGTCGCGAGGTTGATGACATGCCGCCCCGGCAGCATGATCGGCGACCCCGACATATTGCCGTTGAGTTTCAGGAAGGCGATGACCGAACCCGAGAAGGTGATCGCACCGATCGCGATACCCAGACCCATTTCGATCCGGCTGACCGTGAAAATCTGACCCGCCGCGTCGGCGATACCGAACGCCTGCGGATTGAGATAGGCGGCGGCGGCCACAGCGACCGCGGCCAGGCCGACAAGGCTGTGGAAGGCCGCGACGAGCTGCGGCATCGCGGTCATCGCAATGCGGCGCGCCATGACGATGCCGATGACGGCGCCGATGCCGATGGCGACGAGAATTTCGATCAGGCCGACCGTATCGAGAGCGCCGTCCAGGTTGACGGGCGCGTGAGTCAGCAGCGTGGTGACGACCGCGATCGCCATGCCGGCCATGCCGAAACGGTTGCCGCTCTGCGCCGTCGCCGGGCTCGAAAGTCCGCGCAGCGCGAGAATGAACAGGACGCCCGCTACCAGATAGGCGACGGCCGCCCAGGGATTGACCGCGAGGCCGTGGCCGCCGGTTGCGGCGGAAAGGATCGACTGAAATTCCATCTCAGCGCTCCTTCTTCTTGTACATCGCGAGCATGCGCGCGGTGACGGCAAAGCCGCCGAAGATGTTGATGCTCGCCATCACGACGGCAGCAAGGCCGAGCCATTTCGACGAGGCCGATCCCGCCGCGGCGCTGGCGATCAGCGCGCCGACGATGATGACCGATGAAATGGCGTTGGTGACGCTCATCAGCGGCGTGTGCAGCGCCGGGGTCACCGACCACACGACGAAATAGCCGACGAAACAGGCCAGGACGAAAATCGAAAAAATAGCGATAAAATCCACGGCAAGCTCCCCTGCTGATTCCGCGAGCGCACCTCTTGCCGTGACGATGCCAGCCTGTCGACTCCAAAGCGGTCAAAAAGAAGGGCCCACATTCCGCCAGAAGAGAAATGCAGGCCCTTTGAGACAGGAAATGTCGTCGGGCCGGGTACGCCGACCCGAACGATTACATTTTGGGTACGAGAACGGCGTCGATGACGTGGATGACGCCATTCGACTGGCCAACGTCGGCCTGTGTGACCGTCGCCTTGTTGCCGGTCGCGCTGGTCAACAGGATCGAATCGCCGCTCTTTGTCGCTGTCAGGTCCTGCCCATCGGCGGTTTTAAGCATCGCCTTGCCGCCGCCCTCGGTGATCTTGGCAGACAGATCGGCCGCCGTAAACTTGCCGGGCACCACATGATATTTCAGGATTCCGGCAAGAACCTCTTTCTGCGCAGGACGCATCCAGCCGTCGCGCGTGACCGGCGTGACCTGGTTGAAAGCTTCGTCGGTCGGCGCGAAAACCGTGAACGGCCCTGCGCCCGAAAGCGTTTCGACCAGACCCGCCTGCTTTACGGCAGCGACCAGCGTCTTGTGGATCGGCGACGCCGACGCATTTTCAACGATGGTCTTTGTCGGGAACATCTCGGCGCCGCCAACGAGCGGATTGGTGGTCGCTTCGGGCGCTGCCGTTTCCCCGCCCGCGACGGTCGTCGTCTCGGTAGGGGTTTCGGTTTTGCTGCCGCAACCCGCGAGCGCGAGCGCAGCCGCTGCGGCCGTCAGTAACAGATGAGTTTTCATGTGCTTATCCTTTCAAAACGACCGCATTGGCCGGGAGTTTAGCCGAGGGTCGGCATCAACACGCCGTTGATGACATGAATGTTACCGTTCGACTGCTCGACGTCGGGCTGGGTGATGAAACCGCTGCTGCCCTGCGTGCCGTCGACCTTGATGTTGCCCTGCACCTCGGTGAAGGTCAGCGTCTCGCCTTCGACGGTGGTCAGCGTCGCCTTGCCGCCGCCGGCCTTGATCTTCGCGAACAGATCCTCGGACGTCACGCTGCCCGGGACGACATGATAGGTCAGCACCTTGGCAAGCGATTCGGTGTTGGACGGGTTCATCAGCCAATCGGTCATCGGCTGCGGCACCGCGGCAAACGCCTGATCGGTCGGCGCAAAGAGGGTGAAAGGCTGTCCGGCGAGCTTCTCGGAAACCCCCGCCGCGGTCAGCGCGGATGCCAGCGTCTTGTGATCGGGCTTGGCGGCGATTTCGAGCGCGATGCCGGTCGGCTGGGCGGGCGCAGCCGGCGCGGCAGCTTCAGCCGGCGCCGCAGCATCTACAGCAACGTCAGCAGACTCGGCCGGCGCGGCCGTGTCCTGCGCATAAACGGGCGAGAGAGTAGCAAGCGCAAGGAGGGGAGTGGCGAAAAGCTTCGCAGACAACATCAATCATTCTCCAGTTGGTTGAACGTCAGGGTGGGAAACCCTGAACGCACCCTAACCGAAGAATGTTTCATGAAAAGGCCGAAATCGGCCATTTTCACGATGGATTTAGCCCAACAACCGCTCGTTGACGACCTTGCCGCCCTGCGTCAGGCGCACCGCATTGCCGATTTCCTCGTCGAGCACGGGCTTGCCCGCTTCCTTGTCCCAGAAGGCCGAGAGGAAGTTGCACAGGTTGCGGCTGAACAGCGCGCTGGTGTCGGCGGGCATCAGCGCGGCGATATTGCTCGCGCCGATCACGGTGACACCATGAATGCGCTTCGCCTCACCCGATACCGAACCTTCGACATTGCCGCCGCTTTCGGCCGCCATGTCGACGATCACGCTGCCGGTGCGCATCGTCGCAAGCTGCGCGTCGGAGATCAGCCGCGGCGCCGGACGTCCCGGGATCAGCGCGGTCGTGATCACGATGTCCTGCTTGGCGATGTGCGACGACACGAGTTCAGCCTGCGCCGCCTTATATTCGTCGGACATTTCGGTGGCATAGCCGCCCGCGCCCTCGCCCTCGATCCCCGCGACGCTCTCAACGAAGATCGGCTTGGCGCCGAGCGACAGGATCTGTTCCTTGGTCGCAGCACGCACGTCGGTCGCACTGACCTGCGCGCCGAGGCGGCGTGCGGTGGCGATCGCCTGCAGCCCGGCGACGCCGACGCCCATGACGAACGCCTTGGCGGCGCTGACGGTGCCGGCGGCGGTCATCATCATCGGAAAGGCACGGCCATAGGCGTTCGCGGCGATCAGTACCGCCTTGTAACCCGCAAGATTCGCCTGGCTCGACAGGATATCCATCGACTGCGCGCGCGTGATACGCGGCATGAATTCCATTGCCAGCGCTTCGAGCCCCAGCTTCGCATAGGCATCGACGCGCGCGCGCTCGCCAAAAGGATTGAGCCCGGCGGCCAGCCACGCGCCCTCGGCAAAGCCCGAAAGCCCCTTGGGATCGGGCCCCTGAATCGCGAGAATGATGTTCGCGCCCTTCAGCGCATCGGCGCGGCTGCCGACGCTGGCACCCGCGGCGCTATAGTCGGCATCGGCGATCGAGGCCTGCTCGCCTGCTCCCGATTCCACAGCAACTTCGGCACCCAAGCCAATGAATTTCTTCACGGTCTCAGGGGTGGCGGCGACGCGGGTCTCGCCAGCGGCGAGCTCCCTCAGGACAGCAATGCGCATGCGCGAAGCCGGTCAGGAAGCGATGAGCAGGACGACGCCGACGGTGACGACCGCGGTGATGATCGACCCGATCTTGAACAGGCTGATGAAACCCGAATAGGTTTCTTCGGCTGCCTTCATTTCCTGCTGTGCCATCGCTTTTCCCCTGTTATCGCCATTGCATATGGGGGAGCGCACGGCGCCCCGCCCAGAATCGGCTTCGCGCCGGTCTTAGCCACGCACCTTGCGATGCTCAAGTGCGGGTTTGGCACCTCTGCGACGCTGTGGCAAAAGACCATTGGCCTTAATCGCCCTTTTACCCCTATCGGATAGATATGCAGCCCTCAGCAGAACAAACCCATAGCAATGTCGGTTCAGGGGGCAGATTCGATACGATGACGAACACGCGCGACACGCGGATGGTGATGATCGTCGACAGCGAGCCTGCTCAGCAGCGCTTTCTGGCGGCACTGGTGTCGCGCGGTGGCTGGCGCAGCGTCATCGCCACCGATACCGATACCGCCCTCGCCAAGCTTGGCACTCAGGAAGGCATGACGCTCGACGCCGTGCTCGTCGATCAGGGTGCGCCGGGGATGGATATCTCCGAATTCGTCGCCGAACTGCGCCGCTGGCGCCCCGCGCTGCCGCTGGTCGTCATCACGATGCGCAACGGGGTCGAGGTCGCCGTCGGCGCGATGCGCGCCGGGGCCAGCGATTTCGTCCAGAAACCCATCGCGCCCGACCGCCTGCTCGAAGCGCTCGACCGCGTCGTGTCGACCGGCGGGCCGCAGGGCGAACTGCGTCCGCTCACCGAAAAGCTTCGCGCGCCCCTGGCGTTCGAGGAAATCATCGGATCGAGCCCCAATTTCCGCAGCGCGCTCGCGATCGCCGCCAAGGCGGCGCGCGCGCGCGTCCCGGTGATGATCAACGGCAAGCCCGGCACCGGCAAGGAAGTCTTTGCCCGCGCAATCCACAGCGCCAGCCCGCGCGCGCGCGGCCAGCTCGTCATGGTCGATTGCTCGGCGGTCTCGCCCGGCCTGATCGGATCGGGGCTGTTCGGCCACGAACGCGGCGCTTTCGCCGGCGCCTTCGACCGCCAGGTCGGCCGGCTCGTGCAAGCCGACGGCGGCAGCATCATCATCGACCATGTCGAATGTATCCCGCTGGAAACGCAGGCCAAGCTGGTCGAATTCCTGAACAGCGGCGAAGTGCAGATGATCGGCGGCTCGATCCGTCAGAGCGTCGACGTCCGCATCATCGCGACAAGCACCAGCCCGCTCGACAAGCTGATCGAAGCCGGTCACTTCCGCGAGGACCTGTTCTATGCGCTGTCGAGCGCGCAATTCACCCTGCCCTCGCTGTCGGAGCGGCGCGGCGACGTCGGCCCGCTGACCCGCCACCTGCTGGCGCGGATCGGTGGCCTGCCCGGCATGGCATCGATCGGCGTAACCGATGACGCGCTGCGCCTGCTCGCCGCCTATGCCTGGCCGGGCAATGTTCGCCAGCTGCAGGATGTGCTGTTCCGCGCCGCGGTGGGCAGCACCACCGACGTCCTCACCAGCGCCGATTTCCGCGCGATCGAGGCGACGCTGGGCGGCGGCAGCATGACCGGCGAAGGTGAAATCGCGATCAATGGCGAGGCCATCGGCGTCACGCTTTATCTCCCCGACGGCAATCTGCGCCCGCTCGAGGAAATCGAGGCCGACGTCATCCGCCTCGCGATCGGCCATTATCGCGGCCGGATGAGCGAAGTCGCCCGCCGCCTCGGCATCGGGCGTTCGACGCTGTATCGCAAGCTGAGCGATCTCGGGATCGACACCGCCGCCTGACCGGGCCAGACCGGTCAGGCGCTATTCGGTGTCAGGCGTTGGCAATCGACTTCAAAATGTCGTCGGTCGATTGACCGGTCAGCGTCTTCGCAATCTCGCCCACCAGCGCGGCTTCGAGCGATTTGTGATAGAGCTTGCGCATCTCGCCAAGCGTGCTCGGATCGGCGATCACCACCAAATGCTTGATCTTGTTCGATAGCACCGCTGCGTTGAGCGCCGCGGCGACCGACGCGGCATGACCCGCTTCCTCATTCTGGCGCGGCGTGTCGCCCTGCCCGGCGTTATGCGCCGATTCCTCGCTCGTAGGCAGATCGACCGCTTTCAGGCTGGGCTCCTGTTCGGTGCCGCTATTGAGAAACAGTTGGAACTGGGTGCCGTCGGCGACGACGACATGTGAGCCGGTGGGAAGTTGCATAATATCTCCTGTGGGGATCTGCGCCGAGCTGGCGCCTGTGGTCCACGGAGATACGCGGGAGGTCGGCGAGGGTTGCTTCAGGCGGTCAGCGCCGCGTCACGCAGCCCGCGCCATATCCGCAGCGCCTGCCGGTTCTCCGCAATGTCATGAACGCGCAGCATCTGCACACCCTGCGTCGCCGCCTGATAGTGCAGCGCGATCGTGCCGCCGAGCCGCTGGTCGGCCGCCGCTTCATTGTCGAGCGCGCCGATCATCCGCTTGCGGCTCGCGCCGAACAGGATCGGGCAGCCCAAAGTGTGGAACAGCGCGAGACCGTTGATGAGCGCCAGATTGTCCGCGACGCTCTTGCCAAAGCCCAGCCCCGGATCGACGATGATTCTGGCGGGATCGATCCCCGCCGCGATGCACGCCGCGACCCGCGCGGCGAGCATGTCGTAAACGTCGAACAGGACATGCGCGTAAGTGCCGCCTTCGTGCGGATCGCTCTTTGCCGACGGCGCGTGCATCAGCACAACCGGGCACCCCGCGTGCACGACCACCTCCATCGCGCGGTCGTCATAGCGCAGCGCCGAAATATCGTTGACGATCCGCGCGCCCGCGGCGAGCGCCGCCTCCATCACCGCGGCTTTGCGCGTGTCGATCGACACCGCGACCCCGCCCCTCGACAGCGCCGCCACGACGCCTTCGATGCGCTTGATCTCGTCGCCTTCCCAGACCAGCAGCGCGCCGGGCCGGGTCGATTCGCCGCCGACATCGACGATCGCGGCGCCCGCCGATCCCATCGCAAAGCCGGCTTCGGCCGCGGCAACGGCATCGACATGCTTGCCGCCGTCCGAAAAGCTGTCGGGCGTGACGTTCAATATGCCCATGAGCTGCGGCTCGTTCAGACGGATCGTCCGCTCGCCCAGCTGAAGCACCCCGCGCGGGCGGGCGACCCCGGCGCGCTGCGCCGTCGCAGCTTGTGCCAGATGATCGGGCATCGCCGCGATCCAGCCGTCCCATTCGGGAACCGGAACGATCGCCGACCGGACGACCAGACCATCGCGCAGGCTGACGTGCCACGCGGCGAACCAGACCATCGTATCGGCGAGGCGGAGGCAGTCGTCGTCAAGTTCGTGCGGCCGGTCGACGAAACAGGCCGGGCGGCAATAGATTTGCGCATCCGCCGACGCGGCGCCGAGGTCGGGCTTGGTCAGCGGCTGAAACATTACGCCTCGTTCGCCAGCAGCCAGTCCTGCCGCACCGCGTCGATCACGCGCAATTCCTTGCCATTGTCGACATGCCAGAAGGTCCAGCCGTTGCAGCTCGGCGCGCCTTGCAGGCCGGCGCCGACCTTGTGGATCGACCCCGCCGGCTGGCCTTCGCAATCGAGGCTTCCGTCGACGCGCACGATCGCCTTCCAGCGCCGCTTGGCATCGGTCAGCACCGTTCCCGGCGCGATCAGTCCGCCTTCGACCAAGGTGCCGAACGCGACGCGCGTCGCAGCCTTCGGCGCCATCATCGTCTTCACCGCGCTTTCGTCGAGCGGCAAAGCCATCTGGATACGTTCTTTTGCCGCCGCGATATAATCATCCTCGCGCTCGATCCCGATATAATGGCGTCCGAGGCGCTTCGCGACCGCGCCGGTGGTGCCGGTGCCAAAGAAGGGATCGAGGATCACATCGCCGGGGTTCGAGCAGGCGAGCAGGATGCGATAGAGCAGTGCTTCGGGTTTCTGCGTCGGGTGCACCTTGGTGCCGCCCTTTTTCAGCCGCTCCTGACCGCCGCAGATCGGGATCAGCCAGTCGCTGCGCATCTGAAGTTCGTCGTTCAACGTCTTCATCGTGCGATAATTGAAGGTGTAACGGGCTTTTTCGCCCATCGACGCCCAGATCAGCGTCTCGTGCGCGTTGGTGAAGCGCGTGCCCTTGAAATTGGGCATCGGGTTCGCCTTGCGCCACACAATATCGTTGAGGATCCAATAGCCCTGATCCTGCAGTGCGGTGCCGACGCGGAAAATGTTGTGATAGCTGCCGATCACCCAGATATTGCCGCCGGGCTTCAGGATGCGCTTCGCTTCCTTCAGCCACGCATGGGTGAAACGGTCATAGGTCGCGAGGCTGTCGAACTTGTCCCAGTCGTCGTCGACCGCGTCGACCTGACTGCCATCGGGGCGGAGGAGGTCGCCGCCGAGCTGGAGATTATACGGCGGGTCGGCAAAGATCATGTCGATGCTGGCGGAGGGAAGCGAGCGCATCATTTCGATGCAATCGCCCTGCAGGATGCTGTCGAGCGGCAGCTCCACGGGCGCCGCTTTCGCCGCGCGCTGCTTCGCCACCGGGGCCTTGACCCGTTCCATAACACCCATTCTTCACCCCGTTCCTTGCTCGTAAGAAGGCCCTGATGAGTCAGGCGGAGTCCGCCGTCAAGCGCAGGACTCTAGGGAATCCGCCTCTCTAACTGGTTAACGCGATGAGAACGAAAGGAGTCTGACACACCATATGGAGTCGCGCGCGACTCGAAGACTCAACCACTGGTGGTGTGGCGATGAGGACTCACTGGCGAAAAAAATTCGCGCTGCAGGTCAAAGACCCGGATCGATGCCCGTCAGTTCGACCGAACGCGCCCACAGCTCGCGACCCAGCTTCGGATCGCGCGCGTCGCGGGTCGCGCGCGCCGGGCCCGATCGCCCGGATACCTCGCCCAGCCCCTGCGGCCCCAGATAGTCGCCGCCCTGAACCCGCGCGCCGGTCGCCGCCTGCAAGGTCGGCCATGCGCCCTGCGCCGCGCTGTTGAAAAAAGGCGCCGCCAGCGGCGTCATCGTGCGCAGCGGCAGCGGCAAATGCCGTGTCAATTCGGTGAGAGCCACGCCGGGGTGACATCCGATCGCCTGCGTCGCCCGCCCCGCGGCGCTCAGTCGACGGTCGAGTTCGAACATGTGGACAAGGTTCGCGAGCTTGCTCATCTGATAGCGTTGCCAATTGTGATAGCTGCGCGATGCCGACAGGTCGCTGTAATCCATTTCTCCGCTCTTGTGCGCGATGCTGGACGTAATGACGATCCGATCATCGACATGGCCGTGGACCAGGCCGGTGAACGCGAACGTGCCCAGATGGTTGACCCCGAATTGCAGTTCGAATCCCTGTTTCGTCAGCGTTTTGGGCGGGATCATCACCCCGGCGTTGTTGACCAGCACATCGATCCGCGGCCCCGCGAGCACCGCCCGCGCCGCATCCTTCACCTGATCGAGATCGGCGAGGTCGAGCGGCTGGAACGACAGTTCGGCGGCGGGAACATCGACACGGATACGGTTCATCGCCGCCTCCGCCCGGTCGGCATCGCGGCATGCCAGGATGACATGCGCACCGCGCGCCGCCAGAATTTTCGTGGCTTCGAACCCGATCCCGGCATTGGCACCGGTGACAAGGAAGGTGCGGCCGGTCTGGGCCGACACATCGTCGGCCGTGAATCCCCTGCTCATCGCGCTCTCCCTCGGCTTCAGACCAGTTGCATTTGTGCGACCGGGGCAAAACTGGTCCGATGATGCGGCGTGGGGCCATGCTGACGCAGCGCCGCGAGATGCTGCGCGGTACCATAACCCATGTTGGTTTCCCAGCCAAAGCCCGGAAAATCGCGCGCCATCGAGACCATGAACCGGTCGCGATGCTCCTTGGCGATGATACTCGCCGCCGAAATGCATGGGTGTAGCGCGTCGCCGCCGACGATCGCCCGCGCGGTGTAGCGCCAGCGCGGCAGCCGATTGCCATCGACCAGTATCTCGGCGGGCTCGAACCCCAGCGCCTCGACCGCGCGCGTCATCGCGAGGAAGGTCGCCTGCAATATGTTGATGCGGTCGATTTCCGCAACGGTCGCCTCGCCGACGCCCCAGCGGCAGCGCGCCTTGATCTGCGCTTCGAGTTCGGCGCGGCGCTTCGCGCTGAGTTTCTTGCTATCGTCGAGCCCGGGGATCCCGCCCTCGCAGAGGAGCACCGCCGCCGCCACCACCGGCCCCGCAAGCGGTCCGCGTCCGGCCTCGTCGACGCCGACGATCATATGCGCCACGGCGGATAACGCCGATATTCACCCGCCTGATACAGGCACAGGCGGTTGCCCGCCGGATCGGCCAGCCGCGCCTCGCGCCAGCCCCATTCCTCGTCCTTCGGCATCTGCTCGAACCGCACCCCGCGCCGCGCGAGATACGCAACCCACGCGTCGAGCGCACCGCTCTCCAGATAGGTCGTGGCGCCGCCCGCCGTGCCATCGCCGACATGGATCGACAGCGTCAGCCCGTTCGCGGCCTCGAACCGCGCATAACCATTGTCGGGGCTGTCGACGATCTGCGTCAGACCCATCTGCTTGTAGAAGGCGGCCGACGCCGCATAGTCGTTCGCGGGCAGCGTAATCTGATTGAGCGCGGGTCCGGTGAACAGCCCGTCATTGCGCACATATTGCTGCCCCATCGGGCCATGTCCCTGCCCCAGCCCGGGCGCATCGAGCAGCGACAGGCGCACGAAATCGCGCGCGCGCGCGATCGCGGGCTCCAGCGGCATGCCTTGCGCCAAACCGCACGCGATCGCGCTCGCCAGCGTGCATCCGGTGCCATGGCTGTGCGGGGTGTCGATGCGCGGCGCTTCCCAGCGCGCGACCTCGCCCTCGCCGGTTTCGAGCAGGCGGTCGATCACCGTCTCGCCCTCGGCATGGCCGCCCTTGATCAGCAACGAGCAGCCATGCGCGAGAACCGCATCCTCGCCGCCGAGTGCGTCGAGTTCGGGCAGATTGGGTGTCGCCACCATCGCGCGATCAAGCAGCGCGCGAAACGCATCGATCGTCGCGCTGTCCGCGAGCACCGACCCGCTCGTCGCGACCATAACCGGATCGAATACCAGCGCGGCTTGCGCGAGGTCGGGCTGCGACAGCCGCTCGGCGACCGCAGCGGCGGTTTCGGCGCTGCCGATCATCCCGATCTTGACGGCGTCAACACCGATATCCGACGCCACGCTGTCGATCTGCGCGATCACCATCGCCGTCGGCACCGGGTGCACCGCCTGCACCCCCAGCGTATTCTGCGCGGTGATTGCGGTGATCGCGGTCATCGCATGACCGCCCAGCATCGTTACCGCCTTGATGTCGGCCTGGATGCCCGCACCGCCGCCGCTATCGGACCCTGCAATAATCAGGACGCGCGCGGTCACCCCTTATGCTTTCGCTCCGTCGAAGCCGGATATTTCGCGAGGATCGCGCCCTCGCGGAGCGGACGGTCGAGCAGATCGCCGCCGCAATTGGGGCAGATTTCATCGAGCTTGTCGGCGCAGTTCGCGCAAAAGGTGCACTCCATCGAACAGATGAAGGCGCCATGGACATCGGCGGGCAGGTTGCGGCCGCACTTTTCGCAATCGGGTCGCATTTCAAGCATGATCAGTCTCTTTCAGTTCTACAAAAATGGATTGGTTATGCCGTCGCGGTGCGGACCGCGTCGCAGATCATGTCGACGACGCGCTCCACCTCGCCGGCGTCGTCACCCTCGGCCATCACGCGGATCAGGGGTTCGGTGCCCGACGGACGAATGACGAGGCGGCCCCGTCCCTGGAGCGCGGCTTCGCCCTCGGCAATCGCCGCCTGGACATGCACATCGTCGAGCGGCTGGCCGCCGGCAAAGCGGACATTCTTCAAAAGCTGCGGCACCGGGTCGAACTGGTGCAGCAATTCGCTCGCGGGCTTGCCAGCGGTAACCAGTTCAGCGAGCAGCTGGAGCGCCGCCAGCGTGCCGTCGCCGGTCGTCGCATAGTCGGACAGGATCATATGTCCCGACTGTTCGCCGCCGACGTTGAAGCCGCCCTCCTTCATCCGTTCGAGCACATAGCGGTCGCCGACCTTGGTCCGCTCGAGCCGCAGTCCCTCGCCTTCGAGGAAGCGTTCGAGCCCGAGGTTCGACATGACCGTCGCGACGACTCCGCCGCCCTTCAACCGCCCCTGCCGCGCCCAGCTCGCGCCGATAAGGCCCATGATCTGGTCTCCGTCGACGATCGCGCCCTTTTCATCGACGACGATCAGCCGGTCGGCATCGCCGTCGAGCGCGATCCCGATGTCGGCGCCGCTCGCGACGACCGTTTCCTGCAACAGCGCGGGTGCGGTCGAACCGCATTTATCGTTGATGTTGATGCCATTCGGGGTGACCCCGATCGCGACGACGTCGGCGCCGAGTTCCCAGAACACCGTCGGCGCGCTGTTGTACGCGGCGCCATTCGCGCAATCGAGTACGATGCGTAAGCCGTCGAAGCGAACCGATTCGGGCAGGCTCTGCTTCACCGCATGAATATAGCGCCCGCGCGCGTCGTCGATGCGCTTCGCGCGCCCTATATGCGTCGCGTCGGCCAGCTTCGGATCCTGCGTCAGCAGATGCTCGATCTGCGCCTCGTCCTCGTCGGACAATTTATATCCGTCGGGACCGAACAGCTTGATGCCATTGTCGTAATAGGGATTGTGGCTTGCCGACAGCATGACCCCCAGGTCGGCACGCATCGAGCGCGTCAGCATCGCGATCGCCGGGGTCGGCATCGGGCCGACCTGAACCACGTCCATCCCGACGCTGGTGAAGCCCGCGACCAGCGCGTTTTCGAGCATATAGCCCGACAATCGGGTGTCCTTGCCGATCACGACGCGGTGCTTGTGATCGCCGCGCAGGAAGTGCGCGCCCGCGGCCATGCCGACGCGCATCGCGACTTCCGCCGTCATCGGAACCTGATTGGTCAGACCGCGAATCCCGTCGGTTCCGAAAAACTTGCGCATGACACCTCTTGCTACTTACGCCGATGGTCGGGCAATCGCCTGCCCCGGCACTCACAGGATGGCCCCCAAAGAGCATTTCCCGGCCCAAAAACCGGTTCCCGTTTCTTCCGGGAGGTGCTCTAAGTCACCCTCTTTTGCTTGGCAAGCAGGCCAGAATAATCGCCGGGAGAATCCGTCTTGAAATCCGCTTGGTTCATCTTGTCCTCTCTGGTCGCCGGCATGTTACTCGGGATTGGCGTCGAGATGATTTCGGTCCCGTGGGGAACCGCATCGCTGCCCTATATCGAGTGGATCGGCCTGCTCTGGCTCAACGCCCTCAAAATGACGATCATCCCGCTGATCGTCGCTCTGCTCATCACCGGGATCACCGCAACCGCCGACGCCGCGCGCGCGGGCAAGCTGGCGGGCCGCGCGGTCGCGATCTTCGTTGGCGCGAATCTGGTCGCCGGCCTGATGACCTTGCTGGTGTTGCCGTTGTTGCTGCAGACGTTTCCGATGTCCGCCGCGGCGGCGTCCGGATTGCGCCATGGGCTCGGCGGCTCGACCGAAGCCATACCGTCGCCCACCTTCACCGATTTCGTCCTCGGCCTCATTCCGACCAACCCGATCGCTGCGGCGGCCGAGACCAAGATCCTGCCGCTGATCGTCTTCACGACCATCTTCGCCTTCGCGATAAGCCGCATCGGCAGCACCGAACGCGCAACGCTGTCGGGCTTTTTCAAGGCATTGGGCGATGCGATGCTCGTCGTGATCGGCTGGGTGCTCGCGCTCGCGCCGATCGGCGTCTTCGCGCTCGGCTATGCGCTCGCGATCAAGGCGGGCGTCGCGGCGTTCGGCGGGCTGGTCCATTATGTGCTGATGCTTTCGGCGATCGGCGTCTGCACGATCATTCTCGGCCTGGCTCTGGCGGTGTTCGTCGTCGGCGTCCCGCTGCCGCGCTTCGTCCGCGCGATGGTGCCGACCTTCGCGGTCGCCATCAGCACGCAAAGCTCGCTCGCCAGCCTGCCCGCGATGCTCAAATCGTCCGAGGAACTCGGTGTCGATCCGAAGAAGGCCGACGTCGTCCTGCCGCTTGCGGTCGCCTTGTTCCGTTTCACCAGCCCGGCGATGAACCTTGCAGTGGTCGTCTATGTCGCCTGGCTGTTCGGGGTCGAACTGACGCCGTGGGAGATGGCGGTCGGACTCTTGGTCGCGCTGGCGGCTGCGCTAAGCTCGGTCAGCCTGCCCGGCTCGATCAGCTTCGTGACCTCGATCGCGCCGATCGCGATTGCGATGGGGGTGCCCGTTGCCCCGCTCGGCCTGCTCGTGGCCGTCGAAACCTTCCCCGACATCTTCCGGACGCTCGGCAATGTCGTCGGCGACGTCGCCGCGACCAAATATGCCGCCGATGGTATAGAGGACGATGTTCCCCCAGCAGGAGTCGCATCATGAAATATCGCAAGCTCGGCCACGGCCTCGAAGTGTCGGCGATCGGCATCGGCTGCATGCCGATGATCAAGGGCGGCAATATCCTGTACGGCGAGGCCGCCGACCTCGACGAATCGACTGCGACGATCCACCGCGCCATCGACCTCGGCGTCACCTTTTTCGACACCGCGCAAATCTATGGCCCTTTCTCTAACGAGGAACTGCTCGGCGCGGCGATCAAGGGCAAGCGCGACGGGCTCGTCATTGCGACCAAATTCGGCTTCAAATTCGACGGCAACCAGATCGTCGGCGTCGACGGCTCGCCCGCCAACGCCCGCGCCGCGTGCGAAGGCTCGCTCAAGCGGCTCGGCATCGACACGATCGACCTTTTCTACCAGCACCGCGTCGATCCCTCGATCCCGATCGAAGAGGTCGTCGGCGGGATGATGGAGCTGGTGAAGGAAGGCAAGGTCCGCCACATCGCGCTGTCCGAAGCCGGCCCCGAAACGCTGCGCCGCGCCGCGAAGGCCGCGCCGATCACCGCGCTGCAGAGCGAATATTCGATCTGGGAACGCGATATCGAAGACGAGATCCTCGGCGTCTGCCGCGAAAACGGCATCGGCTTCGTCCCCTATTCGCCGCTCGGCCGCGGCTTTCTTGCGGGCGCCGTGCGCAGCCGCGACGAGCTTCCCGAAAATGACTGGCGCCGCAACGACCCGCGCTATTCGGACGAGAATCTGCCCGCCAACCTCGCGATCGTCGACGCGATCGGCGCGGTCGCCGACCAGCATGGCGTGTCGAAGGCGCAGGTCGCGCTCGCCTGGCTGCTCGCGCAGGGCGACGATATCGTCCCGATCCCCGGCACCAAGCGCCGCGCGACAATGGAAGACAGCGTCGGCGCGGCGGACGTCACGCTGACCGCCGAAGACATCGCGGCAATCGACGCTGCGGCGCCAAAGGGCGGGACGAGCGGCCCGCGCTATGGCGAACAGGGTATGCGGATGGTACGGCTGTAGGCGCGGCATCGGAGTGGCTCCTAACGACCGATTCCGGCCATTAGTTCTGGAAATCGAGTGGCCCAAAAGCGGCCGCCCACCCTATCACCCAACGTGTTTCTTCACCCACTGCCAAAAGACGTCGTCGGAGTGATCGTCATCCATTGAAGCCGGGTGCTTAACAATCTCGATAGCTCGAGTTGGAATCGTGACCCCAAATGTTTCTGCTACCCATTCTTGATAAGGCCGATTTGGCTCTACGATGAATTCCTCGCTGGCATTTGGCGGCTGAGAATAGGCGTCGCCCCAACAAATCTCGTCATATCCGATGGCTAATAGCCGCAGAAAGTCGATGGGATCTTCGGCGAGAACGCAGAGCGTCACAGATCCTGAGCCTGAGCCCAAATGGACAATCTTCTGAGTGCCATCGTCTGCCAGCCAGAATGCGGCCATAGACCCGTCCCCGCCTGATTTCGCGAAGACGCAGAGCCGATTCATGACTTCAGAATCGGTAGTCTTAAACCAATATCTTAGATTGACGTTGCCTTCCGCTGCAAAACCAATGTCAGTCCCGCCCGGTCGCCCATGGTCAGTCCAACCTTGTTTCATTTCGTCTTCGGGGAAAAGAAACCCGATCCTGCCGTTTGGCGTGTCGACATAACATCGCCTCGCTTCAATCCAACGGAAGAGCAATTCGAGAGGCTGCGGCAGCCCCATCCCTGCACACAATGTCGAGCCTATTTGTTGGCCCAGCACGGAATGCCCACGTGATGCTTGAAAAATACTTGTGATCCCGCGCAGCATATCACGCCCCGGCTAGAATTGGTCGTCCGCTTTGCGGCCTAATTCAATCGTCAGCAGAAAGGAAGCTCTCCACCCCAAAGCCGACATCAACCTCCGCCCCTCAACCTATCCCTTAATCTCCAGCCGGTCGCACAACGCATCGACCTTCCCCGCGATTTCATGAATCCGCATCTGGTCGATCTTCTCGTGCAGCCGCATGATTTCCAGCTCGGCGCGCAGGTTGATCTCATAGTCGAGCCCCGCCGCGATCCGGTCTTTTGCCGAGGCGCGGTTCTGGCTCATCATGATGATCGGCGCCTGCACCGCCGCCAGCGTCGACAGCATCAGGTTCAGGAAAATGAACGGATAGGGGTCGAACGCCATCCCCCAGCGCTCGAGCACCGCCGAATTCAGCAGCATCCAGCCCACCAGCACGACGGTGAACAGAATGATGAAGCCCCACGACCCGCCGACCTTGGCAACGCGATCGGACAGGCGCGCGCCAAAGCTCGCCTCGGCAGCGTCCAGGTCAGCGGCGTCGCGACTGATCAGGCGCCGTTCGGCGATCGCGTCGAGAACGCGGCGTTCGTCGTCGTCGAGCTCGTCAAGCGGGCGCCCGAGCAGGCGAAGCGACAGGTCGGCGGTCGTCGTCGCGTCGTGCATTATGTCACCCCATCCAGCGCCAGATGCCGGCAACCATATAGCCCAGTGCGCCATGCGCCCAGGTCGCCACAAACCAAAGCACGGTCCCGCCAAGCAATGCATGCGACCGCGGGATCGTATCACCCCATGGCGCCGCGCCGCCCAGCTGCCGCGCAAACGGTAAAAAGCTCGTCCGCGCCGCCCAATGCCGCCAGGCGTCGCCCATCAGCCGCGCCTTCTTCGCATCCTGTCCCGCCGAACCGACGAGCGCGAGGAATATGATCGTGCCCGACAATATGATCTGCGCACCCGTCGGCATCACCATCGCATGCGCAACCGCCCACAAAGTAAAGCCCCACATCATCGGGTGACGCGTGACCGCGAACACGCCGCGCGGCGCAGTCTGCGCCGCCTTCGCCGCTCCCGGCGCGGGCAAGGCCGGATTGCCGATCAGCGATCCCATGAACAGGATGCTGGCGAACAGCACGAGCGCCGACGCAACGATCCACAACCCGTCGCCGACGCCCCACAAAGGCGTTTCGGGCGGCATCCCGCGCCACGCCTGCACGACCATGATCAGGGTCGCGATCGCGACGACCGAATAGACGATCTGGAACCCCCGCTCGCCCATCCGCCCCGCGAGCCCGTCGCGGAGCGGATGCGATAACGCGAGGTGCGAGCCGACGAACAGCGCGCAGGTCGTGATCAAAAGCGACATCGGTTGCATGGAAGCCTCTCCCTCTCCCCTTCGCCGCCTTGGATCAGGTGCGGCTTTACCTGTCGTAAGCCTTGGGCAAGGCCCCTTCCTGCGGGGTCGCATAGCGGTCGCGCAGGCGATCCTGCCGCGTCGTCAGCGACTGTGCTTTGCCGTCGATCCAGACTGCCGTCGGGCGGCTGCCGAGTTCGAGCGGGTCATTGTCCCAGATCACGACGTCGCCGACGCGGCCCGGGCGCAGCGATCCGATGCTACCCTCCATACCGACCGCGCGCGCGGGAACGCTGCTGATCGAGGCGAAGGCCTGATCCCAGCTCAGCCCGCTTGCGCCCGGCACCCGCGTCAGCCCGACGAGGTTTCCGGCATATTGCGTCGCATAGCCCATCTTGTGCGCGTCATCGTCGTCGAACACGCCGACCGACACGTCGACCCCGGCTGCCTTGAGGCGGCCCGCGTTCGACTGCGTCGCTCCGAGCTGTTCAAAGCTCGACGGCAGGTCGGTGAGCGGCGAGACGAGTACGGGCACCTTCGCCGCCGCGATATCGCGCGCGACGAGCCAGCCTTCGGTGACCCCGACCAGCACCAGCTTCAGCGCGGGAAATTCGCCCTTCAGCTTCAGCACATTGACGATGTCGACCGCGCGGTCGACGCGCACGAACAACGGCGTCGTGCCGTCGATCACGCGCACCAGCGCATCGGCATCGGCGCGCTGGATCATCGCGTCATTGCCCCATTCGGCGAGCGTCGCGGGATTGCGCGCGTAACTGCGGGCCGCCAGCAATTGTTCGCGGAACAGCAAGAACAGCGCCGCACGGCTGCCGCCGGCCTTCGCCGAGCCATCCTCGCCGAACGCGACATATTGCAGCGCGCGCGGCTTGGTCACCATGTCCATATCGTCGGCGAGGTCGACGACCGCGCCCTGCCCGGCGAACAAATTGCTGCTGCCCCCCGGCGCAACGATCGCGCGCGTCACGCCCGACGCACGGTTGACCGCGACGGGCGAGCCCATCGGGTTGAGCGCGGGCGCGATATCGAGCCCCGCCGAAAAGCGCGTACGCGGTGCCGATCGGTCGTTCGTGCCGGTGACGGCGTCGACTTCGGTCAGGCCGACCCGGCTGAACGCCGCGACGATGCCCGGCGTAACCCACTTGCCCTGCGCATCGACACGCTCGACGCCCGCGGGCACGGCAACGCCCGCCCCCGCCGCGACGACCTTGCCGCCACGCACAACGACGGTGCCGCCCTCGATCGGGGCGCTGCCATCGCCGATGACGAGCCTGGCATTGACGATAGCAATATTTTGCGCCGCGGCCGGAACAGCGATCAGCGCCGCAGCGGAAAGAAGAAGGGCGCGCATCATTTCACGTCTCCTTCGCCCGGCTGGCCCAGCTCGAAATCGCTCACCGGACGCCGCTTCGGATCCTGTGCGTCGAACATCAGCGCCCCGTCGATCCACACCTTTTCGGGGCGGGTGTAAGCACTGAACGGATTGCCGTTCCACAGCACGACGTCGGCCATCTTGCCGGGCTTCAGACTGCCGGTGCGATCACCGATGCCCAGCGCCTTGGCGGGATTATACGACAGCCAGGTCCACGCCTGCTCGTCGCTGACGTCGATGCCGATGCGGCGCCCCGCGGCGCGCGCTTTCGCAGCCTCTTGGTTCAAACGCTGAATCTGGTTCGCGTCGTCGGAATGGACGATCGTGCACGCACCGGCCTTGTATACGAGCGGGATATTTTCGTTGACCGAGTCATAGGCTTCCATCTTGAAGCCCCACCAGTCGGCCCACATCGCCGAGCAGATGCCCTCTTTGGCAAGGATATCGGCGATCTTGTAGCTTTCGACCGCGTGGTGGAAGGTCGACACCTTATAGCCGAATTCCTTCGACATATCGATGACGAGCGCCATTTCGTCGGCGCGGTAGCAATGATTGTGGACGAGGATTTCGCCCGACAGCACGCCCGCGAGCGTTTCCATCGCCAGATCGCGGTCGACGGCTTTTCCGTCGTCCATCTTCTTCTTGTACGCCGCCGCCTTCTGCCAGGTCGCGCGGTTCACCGCGAAATTGCCCATGCGGGTCGAAGGCGCGCGACCCTTGCCGCCATAAACGCGCTTCGGATTCTCGCCGCACGCCATCTTAAGGCCATAGGGCGCGCCGGGGAATTTCATGCCCTGCACCGTGCGCGAGGGCACATTTTTAAGCGTGATCGAGCGTCCGCCCATCAGGTTCGCGCTGCCCGGCAGGATCTGCAGACTGGTCACCCCGCCATTGGCGAGCGCGCGGCTGAACCCCGGGTCCTGCGGCCAGACGCTATGTTCGGACCAGACTTCGGGGGTCGTCGGCGACGTCGCTTCATTGCCGTCCGAATGGGCATCGACGCTGGGCGAGGGATAATCGCCAAGGTGGCTATGGATGTCGATGACGCCGGGGGTCAGATACTTGCCAGTGCCGTCGATGACATCGGCATCGGTCGGCAAGTCCATTTCGGGTCCGCCGATGCGATCGACCTTGCCGCTCGTCATCACGATCGACCCATTGTCGATCCGTCCGCCCTCGCCGTCGAAGATCGTGACACCCTTCACCACCGTCAGGCGGGTCGGATATCCCTTGTACGTCGACGGATAGGGATCCTTGTTGAATTTGGCCGGCTTTTCGGCGGGGGCGGGTTTATCGCCCGCCGAAGCCGTTTCCCCCTTGCTCGCCGCACAGCCGACGAGCGCCAGCGATACCGCAGCCAGCAGGCTGCCCTTCACACCCCGGATCATGGTTTACGCCCCCTTGGATTCGGGATGGATGCCAGCCGCTTGCGGTTCGGCGAGTTCGTTCTGGCCGGCAAGACCGTCGGCATCGCTCAGCGTGTCGAGGTGCATCAGCTTTTTGATCAGCGGCGACACGACGATGACGAGCACGCCGAACCCGATCGCCCACAGACCGATCGTCTGATAGACGTCGAGGACAAGCGCCTTGCCCGCCCCCTCACCGCTCGCCTTTTCAGACCCCGTCGCCGCCGCGATCAGGCCCGCGGCGAAATTACCGGTTGCCGATGCGAAAAACCAGGTGCCCATGATCAGCGACGCCATATGCGCCGGAGCCAGACGGTTCATCGCGCTGAGACCGACGGGCGACAGGCAAAGCTCGCCGGTCGTATGAAGCAGGTAGATCAGGAAGATGAACAGAACGGGCGTCGCATTTTCCATGCCAGCGGCCTCGGCGCCCCATTTGAGGACGAAAAAGCCAAGACCGAGCTGGAGCATCGCGAGACCGAATTTGGCGGGCGCCGAAGGCTCCCACCCGCGGCGGCCGAGCCAGGTCCACAGCGCCGCGAACAGCGGCGCGAACAGGACGATATAACCGGCGTTGAGCGACTGGAAGACCGATGCAGGAACCCCCGCGCGATCAACATAGCGATCGGCGAACAGATTCAGCGACGAACCGGCCTGTTCGAACAAGGCCCAGAAAAGGATCGAACCGAGGATCAGGAACAAGGCGGCAAAGATGCGGTCGCGGTCCTGCGGCGGCAGTTTCACGACGGCGGTGAAAACGACATAGGCGACGAGGGCGGCGCCCGCGACGCCGAGGAAGGTCCCGACCAGCGCCTGATTCTGCACCATCCACCAGCAAACGCCGACGGCAAGCAGGCCGACGATGTAGAGCAGCCATTCGAACTTGATGCCCATGACGGGCTGCGCCAGCTTCTCCGGATTTTCGGGTTCGCCGCGGCCGAGCAGCAACGGCTTGCCCCAGATGAAGACGATCAGGCCGAGCAGCATGCCGAAGCCAGCGGCACCAAAGCCATAGGACCAGCCATAGGTTTCGCCCAGATAGCCGCAGAGCAGCGAGCCGAGGAACGCGCCGAGGTTAATCCCCATATAAAAGATGGTGTAAGCGCCATCGCGGCGCACGTCGGTGCGCGGATAGAGCTGGCCGACGATCACCGAGATATTGGCCTTCAGGAAACCCGAGCCGACGATGATGAAGGCGAGCGCCAGCCAGAAGATGCTGAGGCTGGCCGGATCCTGTCCGCCGTCGCCCTCGAACCCCATGATGAAATGGCCGAACGTCAGCAAGATGGCGCCGTAAGTAACCGCCTTTCGCTGCCCCAGCCATCGGTCGGCCAGATAGCCGCCGAGCACCGGCGTGATGTAAACAAGCGCGGTATAGGCACCATAGATGACGCCCGATTCCCCGTCGGAGAACAGCCAGTGCTTGGTGAGGTAGAAAATCAGGAGTGCGCGCATCCCATAATAGGAAAAACGCTCCCACATTTCGGCGAAAAACAGGACAAAAAGGCCCTTCGGGTGGCCGAGAAACGTCCCGGCGGCATCCCCGTGCTGGGCATAGGCTTTGGTCATGGCGACCCTTCCCTTATTATGATTATGGCCCCGAAAACGGGGCAGATGGCCGCAACCTAGCGCGAAAATTGCGTATGGGAAGAATCTAATTGCGCATGAAACCGCTTCGTCGCGCCAAAAACTGTTGCGAGCCGTTCGCAACACTTGCGCAAAGCGACGCGAAACGCCACATGGCGAACCATGTTCAACGACAGCTCCTCGCTCCTCGCCCATCTCGCCACGCGCCGTTCGGGCAAGGCGCGCGACGTGATCGCCCCCGGGCCCGACGCCGCACGGCTCAGGGACATAATTTCACTGGCGCTGCGCACGCCCGATCACGGGAAGCTCGCACCCTGGCGCATCGTCACGGTGGCGGACGATCAGCGCAAAGCCTTGGCCGCGCTGCTCAAACAGGCATGGATTGCCGAGAATCCCGGTGCGGCGGGAATGGACCTGTCGGCGCTCGACCAGTTCGCGCATCAGGCACCGACCCTGCTCGTGCTGCTCTCGACCCCGGTCGCCGGCAGCAAGATTCCCGTCTGGGAGCAGCAGATGTCGGCCGGCGCCGTCGGCATGAACCTGCTCCACGCCGCGCACGCTTATGGCTTCGTCGGCAGCTGGCTCACCGGCTGGGCGGCGTACAGCGACAAGGTCGCGGCGGCCTTCGGCGCTGGCGAGGGCGACACGGTCGTCGGCTATTTCTTCCTCGGGACCCCCGCGCGCGAACTCGATGAGCGGCCGCGACCCGAATATGACGACGTTGTCCGGGCCTGGGAAATTTAGTTTCATATTCCGAACCTGATTTGTAATTAGTCGCATTTGACTGTGCTGCTGTCTTATGGCATTAAGGCGGCATGCTCGATCAGTCCAAACCCGTGTATCAGCGTCTGCGCGATGTCATCGCCAACGCCATCCTCGACGGCCAGTTTCGCGATGGCGACATGTTGCCGTCGGTCCGATCGCTCGCCGCCGAAGAGGGCGCGAACCCGCTGACGGTGGCAAAGGCGTATCAGACTTTTCAGGACGAGGGGCTGGTTACGGTCAAACGCGGCGTCGGCATGTTCGTCGCCGAGGGCGCGACCGAACGCCTCCGCGACCTGATGCGCGCCGATTTTCTCGCCAATGTCTGGCCGCCGGTCGCGCAACAGATGCGCCGCATTGGCCTCGACGCGCGAACTTTGCTGGATCTGGCAGAAGCCTGAGCCTTAACGCCCGATCTGGCTCGCCTTGTCGCGCAAGTCGATTGCCGCCTGCTTATTCCCGCGGCGTTCGAGCAGGTCGGCGTAAAACGTCATGATCCCGGCATTCAGCGGCTGTAATCGATACGCCCTG
Source organism: Sphingopyxis sp. (assembly GCA_051861185.1). Lineage (GTDB taxonomy): Bacteria > Pseudomonadota > Alphaproteobacteria > Sphingomonadales > Sphingomonadaceae > Sphingopyxis. The sequence continues at coordinate 13,642 of JBIMKQ010000014.1, read as the reverse complement.
TCGATCAGCGGCAGCGCGCGTTCGTCCTCCCCCTTTGCCGCCCACGCGCGCGCAAGTTCGCGCAGGATGACGACGTCGCGGTTGCCGATCCGGCTGCGCACATGTTCGAACTGCGCGATCGCCTGATCCCAATGCTCGAGATCCATTGCAAGGTGTCCCGCCAGCCGGTCGGCGGCGATGCTCGACGGCTGGCTGTCGCGCAGCGCAAGGATTGCCGCGCCCGATCCGGCGGCATCGCCCGCGCGGAACAGCGCATTGGCGAGCCGCAACGTCGTGCGCTCGCTCGCGTCGAGATCACGCGCGGCGCGGTAGGCCTGAACCGCCAGATCATAGCGGCCGCCGGCAAGCGCCGCATCGCCGAGCAGGATATGCGCATCGGCAACGCCGCGGTTGGCCTCGCGCAGCCGTATCGCGCGGGCAATCGCGCGCGCGCTGTTGCCGGCCGATAGATCCGCGGAAATCGCGGGGATCGCCTTGGCGGGATCGAGCGGGTCGGAATCGGCCGCCATCGTCAGAAGCCCATAATCATCGTCGGCGGCAAAAGGCACCGCTTCGCCCCGCGCCAGCGTTGCCGCGCGCCCCAGATAATCGGCCGATTCGATCCGGCGACCCAGCTCCGCCGCCGCGCGCGCAGCGAGCAGCAGCGACCAGCTGTCGGCGTCGGGACGCTGGACCAGCGGCAACAGCGCCTCGAGCGCGCCGTCGGCGTCGCCATCGGCCCAGTCGGCCGCGGCGAGGATGCGGCGCGCGGTAAAATTCTCCGGCTGCTCGGCCAGCAACCGGTCGGTCCAGGTCGCCGCGACTGCTTCGCCGCCCAGCTTGAGTTCGACGATCGCGCTCAGCAGCATGAACGACGGCTGTGCGTCGAGTTCGCCGCGCGTGCGCTGAAGCAGGCTGCGCGCAAGCCGGTAATTGTCGGCGCGCGCCGCGAGCACGGCTTGCAGATAATAGAGGCGCGGATCGCGCGGAACGATCGTCGCGGCGTGGCGCAGCGCGGTCAGCATGTCGCGATAGCGCCCCAGATCGCCCAGCGTCGCCGCCTGCTCGATCAGCGCGTCGGCGTTGTCGGGATCGGCCGCGAGCGCATCGTCGTACCAGGCGAGCGAGGCGCTCAGCCCGTCCGCGGTCCGCACCAGATTCGCCTTGAACGCCAGCGCGGCACTGTTCGCCTTGTCCAGCTCGATCGCATAATCGACCGCGTCGCGCGCGCCGAGCACATCGGCATTGGCATCGCGGAACCGTGCGACATCGACCCACAATCCGGAACTGCGCGGCAGCTCGTGCACCGCGCGATCATAGGCTTCGCGCGCCGCTCCCATATCACCATTGCTCAGGTGGACGTCGCCCGCGACCCATGCCGCCTCGCCGATCATCTCGGGAATGACCGGCCCGTCGTCGAGCGTTGCGAGCGCGCGGCCGCCTTCGCCCTGCATGGCATAGGCGCGGGCAAGCAGCGGCCGCAGCGCCGCGTCGTTGGCGCCGGCCGCCAAGGCCCCTTTTACCGCAGCTTCGGCACCGACTCCGTCGCCCAGCCGGATGGCGACACGCGCCAGTTCGACGCGCCGGGCGATGTCTTTCGGATCGCTGGCGATCGCTTCCTGCAACGCGGCGCGGCGCGCCTCATACGCCTTGCGCGGTGCGCCGGGCGCGCCGTCACATGCCCCCAGCAGCAGCGCCGCCAGCAGCAGCGCGCCGGTCCAGACGCGGCGAAAATCCATTCAGGCCTGCATCCGATATTGCTTGAGCAGATCGTACAGCGTCGGCCGGCTGATCCCAAGCAGCTTCGCGGCGAGCGAAATATTGCCCTCGCTCTGCATCATCGCACGGCGGATCGCGACGCGGTCGGCGGCCTCGCGCGCGCTGCGCAGGTTCAGCCACGCCTCCTCGCTCCCGGCCCCATTGGCGCCTTCGCCGCCCGCCATATCCAGATCCTCGCGCATCACCAGCTTGCCGTCGGCCATGATAACGGCGCGCTTGATGCGGTTTTCAAGCTCGCGGACATTGCCGGGCCAGCGCCCCTCGTCGATCGCGTGCAGCGCATCGGGTGCGAAACCGCGCACGCCGGGGTTCATCTCGGGCGCATATTGATGGAGAAAATGCCGCGCGAGCAGCACCGCATCGCCCGGCCGTTCGGCGAGCGAGGGGATTTTCACGACCATCTCGGCGAGACGGTAATAGAGATCGTCGCGAAAGCTCTGCTGCGCGATCATTGCGTCGAGGTCGCGATGGGTCGCGCACACGATCCGCGTATCGACCGCGATCGCCTTGCGCCCGCCGATGCGCTCGATCGTGCGCTCCTGCAAAAAGCGGAGCAGCTTGACCTGCAGCGGCAGCGGAATGTCGCCGACCTCGTCGAGGAACAAGGTGCCACCATGCGCCAGCTCGATCTTGCCTTCGGTCGTCTTCACCGCGCCGGTGAACGCGCCCTTTTCGTGCCCGAACAGCTCGCTTTCGAGAAGATTCTCGGGGATCGCGGCGCAGTTGATCGCGACGAAGGCGCCATCGCGCCGCCCACTCGCCTCGTGCAGCCCGCGTGCGAGCAACTCCTTGCCGGTCCCGCTCGCGCCAAGCAGCATCACACTGACGTCGAGGTTCGCGACGCGTTCGATCGTCCGCGCGACCTTCAGCATCTCGGGCGCGCCGGTGATCATCCCGCCGAGGACGCGATTATCGCTGCTGCCCTGCCCGGCAAGGCGCGCATTTTCGACCTCGAGCTCGCGGACGTGAAAGGCGCGGGCAACGATCAACCCCAGTTCGTCGATGTCGATCGGCTTCTGATAAAAATCCCACGCGCCGCTCGCGATCGCGGTCAGCGCGCTCGCGCGTTCGCCATGCCCCGACACGACGATCACCTTGGTGTCGGGCTTGACCTCAAGGATCGTCTTCAGCGTCCGGAACCCTTCGCGCGTGCCGTCGGGGTCGGGCGGCAGGCCAAGGTCCAGCGTCACCACATCGGGTTCCTCGGCGCGCAACAACTCGATCGCCGCGTCATGGTCGCCCGCGACGAATAGCTGATAATCCTCATACGCCCATTTGAGCTGCGTCTGCAGCCCGGCGTCGTCCTCGACCACCAGCAGTTTGCGCAGACAGGCCCCGCTTTCGCTCATTTCGATCCTACTTTCATCACGCTCGCATCGACGCCCGCGTTGCCGCGCGTATCGGCCAGCGGCAACCACAGGGTGAAGCTGCTCCCGTGACCGGGCTCGCTCACCACCTCGATCGCGCCACCCATCGCCTGCGCAATCCGCAACGCTTCGAACGCGCCCAGCCCGAAGCCCGATTCCTTCGTCGACACAAAGGGCTTGAACAGCTCGTCGCGGATGAAGTCGCGCGTCATGCCGCTGCCCTGGTCGATCACGTCGATCCGCACGCGCCCCTGTTCGGCGACCGCAACGACTTGCACCGACGTCCCGGGATCGGACGCATCGATCGCATTGGCGACAAGATGCCCGACGATCTGCCGGATCGCCCCCGCATCGCCCCATGCCGACAATCCGGCCTGACAGCCGATGAACAGCGCGCGGCGGGGCCGCACCTCGGCCGCGACATCGTTCAGCACGGGTTCGACCAGCGTACGCCCGGCCTCCGCCGCGGGGCCACGCTCGCGCGGCGACAGACGAACGAGCAGGTCGCTGAGCCGTCCCGCCGAAATCTTGAGCGTCTCGACCATGTCGGCGCGAAAATCGGGCTTGTCGGCATGGCGCTCGGCGTTGCGCGCGAGCAGCCCGATCTGGCTCGCCAGATTTTTGATGTCGTGCATGATGAACGCGAAGCGCCGGTTGAATTCGTCGAATCGCCGCGCCTCCGACAGCGCCTGCTGGCTCTGTGATTCGGCAAGATAACTCGCCGCCTGCTGCCCCGCGATGCGCAGCACGTCGAGGTCTTCCCAATCGAGCGCGCGCGACACCGCGGGGCGGTGCAGCACGACGATCGCGATCATCCGCTGGAAATGCAGCACCGGCACGACGACCCACGCGCGCGTATCGGCGATCAGCCAGTCGGGGATCGCCAGATCCGCAACCGCCTGCCCGCGCCGCTCGGCGTCGAGGTCGACGATATGCTGCGTCTCCTGCAGCATGAAGGCGGATCGCAGCGACAGCGTCGCCTCCTCACCCGCGCCGTCGGGCCAGCGCCATTGCTCGGCAATGCGAAAGCCACCCGCGGCGCCCGGCGTCATCAGCAGCGCGGCCGGGCTGCCCGTCAGTTCGGCGAGCGCCTTGGCGACGCGACGATAAAGATTGCGGTCATCCTCGCCCCCGTCGCCTTTGGCGCCTTGCCCCAGCGTCGCGGTGAAGCGCATCCACTCGGCGCGATAGTCATAGCGATGCTCGAAAAAATGCTTGGAGATCATCACCGACAGCCACGCCCGCGACCGCGATGATGCGAGCATCAGTCCGCCGGCGCCGAGCGCGACCGACAGGGAAATCGCCTGCGCCAGCTCGGCATAATCGCCGCCGACCGCGCGCGCCACCGCGCCGGCCAGCGCGATGACGATCAGATAGGCCGCGCCGCCGAGCAGGATCAGCGTGCGCATCGCCGCTGTGCGCGACAGGCGCATCCGCTCGCGCCCGACATCCATCGCCGCGATGACATAGACCGGCAGGGTCAGCAGCACGACGGCGGGCAGCAGGGCGATCAATGTCGACGCCTTCTGCCCGGTCAGCGCCCCGATCAGTTGGACATTGAGTTCATAGGCCCACAGCATCGCAAAGCCGCCGGCGACCGCCATCACCGGCATCCGCTGCCCCGCGCTCGCATGGCGAACACCGCCGTCGATGATCAGCAGCCCGCCGACCGCCACGACCACTGCGGCGAAACCCAGCGTCGGCGTCATCCACGATTCGGCCGCCGCGCCGGCACGCAAATGCGCCGCCGCGCCGAGGAGCAGCGTCAGCACACAGATCGTCGCGAGCATACGCAAGATCAGGCGCAGCGGCCGCGACATCGGGGCGCGGGGTGACCAGAAGGTCGCGCCAAGCCAGATGAGCATCGCCAGATCGCGCAAGGTCTGGACGACCAGCGACTGCGACGATCCGGGCGAGTAGAGGAAGATGGCCATGCACCACAGCGCGGTCGCCGCGGCGGTCGCGGTGAGCAGACGCGGCGCGGACACCAGGGCCGCCATCCGTGCGCGCGGCCGCATCAGCAGCCACAGCGTGACGCCGGCAAAGCCCGCCAGTGCAAGACCGGACAAGATTTGCGACAGGCCTGCAAACGCGCCCACGGCTACCGCGCACCCTCCGGCCACAGCACGACACGCACGGTCTGGAGCAGGATCAACAGGTCGAGGAAGGGCGAGTAATTCTTGGCGTAGTAGAGGTCATATTCCAGCTTCACGCGCGCATCCTCGACCGATGCGCCATAGGGATAATTGATCTGGGCCCAACCGGTCAGGCCGGGTTTGACCATGTGGCGCTCGGCGTAATAGGGCAGCTTCTTTTCGAGTTCCTCGACAAAGCTCGGCCGTTCGGGACGCGGCCCGACAAAGCTCATGTCGCCCTTCAGCACGCACCAGGTCTGCGGCAGTTCGTCGATGCGCAGCTTGCGGATCACCCGGCCGACGCGCGTGACGCGCGGATCGTTCTCGCTCGCCCACACCGCCTTGCCCTCGGCTTCGGCGTCGGTGCGCATCGAACGGATCTTGAAGATATCATAAGGTTCGCCGAACAGGCCGACGCGCGGCTGGCGATAGAAAACCGGCCCGCGGCTATCGAACATCACGGCGATGCCCGCGATGATGATCAGCGGCAGGCCGACCACCAGCACAAGCAGGCTCGCGACAATATCGAACAGCCGCTTGCTGACCTTTGAAATCCGCTGCCCCGCCGAAAAACCATCGGAAAAGATCAGCCCGCTGGGGTTGGTCGTCGCCAGGTCGACGCGCCCCGTCTCGCGTTCGATGAAGCTCGCGATGTCGTTGACATGGACCCCCGTCGTCTTGACGCGCAACAGGTCGTTCAGCGGCAGCGCATTGCGCCGTTCTTCCAGCGCGAGCACCACTTCGCCCGCCCGCAGCGTCACGACATGGTCCGACAGATTGTCGAGCTGTTCGCGCGGTATGGCGCCTGCCACGGTCTTTTCGGCCGCACTCATCGCAACGAAGCCGACCATCTCGAGCCCGCTTCCGGGCGCGTCGGCCAGCGCCGCCAATCGCGCGGCGCGCGGCCCGGCGCCCAGCACCAGGATCCGGCGCCGAAAGGCCTCGGCGCCCCCCGACTGGGTCAGCGCGAGCCGGATCACGAACAGGACCGCGATGGCAAAGATCATCGCATACAGGCTGTTGGCGCGCCACAGTGTCGCGGTCGGCAACAGAAAACCGAGCACCGACAGGAAGATGACGCCAAGCGAAATCGCGGCGAGCAGGCGCGCGGTCGCAAAGCGCATCGAACGCAGCCCCTCGTTCCCGTACATTCCGGTCGCCATCATCGCGAGCGAATTGGAAAGCCCGAAGGTCATGAGCGGCAGCCAGCGGCCCGCGAGCGGTCCGGCGTCGAACCCCGCCTGATGCGCGTAAAGATGCCACGCCCCCTCGGCCGAGCCGAGCAGCGCGAAAAATTCGATCAACGCCAGCCAGACGACCGCGTGCGGAACATAATGTTTAAACAGCCGGAACATGGAAAATCGCTGACCCTTTCGACGCAGCGATACTACAGCCGAGGCGTCAACTGTCGGTTAATTTTACACTCCTCCCGGCCCAAATCAAATGATGACCGGCAGCATCCAACGCGATAGACCCCGCTTCTATGACGCTGATGATCCAGCCTGTTATCCTGTGCGGCGGCGCCGGCACCCGCCTCTGGCCCGAATCGCGCGGGACCCGCGCCAAGCAATTCCTATTGCTGCACGGCGAACGCAGCCTTTTCCGCCAGACGGTCGAGCGCGTCCCCGCGGGCCCCGATTTCCTGCCGCCGATCATATTGTGCGGCGACGGGCATGTCGCGATGGTTCGCGAACAGATGCGCGACCGCGAGGAAACGCTTCTCGTCGAACCGATGCCGCGCAACACAGCCGCCGCGATCGCGCTGGCCGCCGCGCGGGCCGACGCCGACACGCTGATGCTCGTGATGCCCAGCGATCATGTCATCGCCGATGTTCCCGCGTTTCATGCCGCGATCGCCAGAGGCGTCCGCCTCGCGCAGCAGGACTGGCTCGTTACCTTCGGCATCGCCCCCGACGGCCCCGAAACCGGGTTCGGTTATATCGCTGCGGGCACCGCGCTCGGCGAAGACGGCTTCGTGGTCGACCGGTTCGTCGAAAAGCCACCGCTCGCCGATGCCGAGGCGATGCTCGCGGACGGCGGCTATAGCTGGAACGCCGGGATTTTCCTGTTTCGCGCGGCGCGGATGCGCGACGCGATGCTGACCCATTGCCGCGAAATCTTCGAGGCCGCCGACCGCGCCGTGGCGGCGGGGATGTACGACGGCGACGCGCTTTACGCCGACGCCATCGCGTTCGCAAAGGCGCCCTCGGTTTCGATCGACTATGCCGTGATGGAAAAGGACGACCGCGTCGCCGTCGTTCCCGTGGCAATGGGCTGGTCCGACCTCGGCAGCTGGCACACCATCCACGCGCTCGCCGAAAAGGACGATGCCGACAATGCCGTCACCGGCGATGCCTTCCTCCACGACAGCCGCGGAAATCTGGTGCGCGCGGGCGACAAGCGGATCTCGATCCTTGGCATGGACAATATTGCCGTCATCGTCGACGGCGACGATATCTTGATCATCCCGCTCGAACGGTCGCAGGAGGTCCGCGCGGCCGCCAGGGCGCGCGAATAGGCGCCATGCCATCGCCGCCCTGCTTCGCCGATGCCCCGCTCGGGCTGCTCGACCATGGCCCCGGCGAGTTGCGCGACCGGCATCGCCACGAGCATGCGTTTGTCGCGGTCGTGCTCGAAGGCGGCTATCAGGAAGCCGGCGACGAAGGCCGCTGGAACGTCCGCCCCGGCGACGCCCTCATCCACCACGCTTATGAATCGCACCTCGACCGTTTCGAGGCGAAGGGCGCACGCGTTCTCGTCCTGTCGCTGCCCGACGGCCTCGCCGCGACGACGGACCTCCGCGGCCAGGTCTCCGATCCCGACCGCCTCGTTCGCCTTGCCGAACGCGACGGCCGCGCCGCGTCGGCGCATTTCGCCGAGCTGTTCGTCGCCGCCGCACCGGCGGCGCTCGACTGGCCCGACCTGCTCGCCGACGACCTGCGCCGTCTCGATCCCTTCGCGCTTTCGCGCTGGGCCGAGGAAAAGGGCGTCCGCGCCGAAACGCTCAGCCGCGGCTTTCGATCGGCTTATGGTTGCACGCCGAAATCCTATCGCGCGGGCGTCCGCGCCCGTGCGGCCTTTGCCGCGGCGCGCATGGGCGACGAGCCTTTCGCCGAGATCGCGCACCGTCTCCACTTCACCGATCAGGCGCATATGACGCATGCGGTCGCGAGCCTGACCGGGGCGCCCCCCGGTTGGTGGCGACGACATCAAATGGATACAAGACAGCGCTGAACTCGCCGTTATAGTCGAGCAATACACACTGATGGAGACCTCCCCATGCTCGACCGCCGTACCCTGCTCGCCACGCTCGCCGCGACCTCTGCCATTGCCGGAGTCCGCTCGCCCGCGCGCGCGATGCTCGCCGACGCGCCCGCCGGCGAAGGCGCAAAGCTCACCGCGATCTATGAACGCATCTACGACATGCTCGTCGATCAGGACCCCGAGTTCGCGACCGCGCTCGGCCTCGACAAGGGCGACAATGTTGCCGCCAAATCCAAACTCGCCGACCGCTCGCCCGCGGGCATCAAGCGCGGCCATGATCTTTATCGTACCGGCCTTGCCGAACTCAAAAAGATCGACGTGTCGAAGCTGTCGGGCATGGACCTCGTCAATTACGAAACCTTCCGCGGCCCGTGGGAGGATTATGTCAAAGCCTATGACACATTCACCTACGGCCTCCACAGCTGGCCCGAACCGCATCCGGTAACCCAGCTCAGCGGCGCCTACCGTTCGATCCCCGATTTCCTGATCAACCAGCACAGCATCGCGAATGCCGCCGATGCCGAGGCGTATCTCGCGCGCTGCAACGATTTCGCGGCGCAGCTCGACAATGAAACCGCGCGGGTGAAGGCCGATCATGCCCGCGGCATCATCCCGCCCGACTTCGTCATCGACCGCACGCTGGGTCAGTTCGACCGCATTTGGGCTCCGGCACCGCAAGCGAACGGCCTCACCACCAACCTCGCCACCAGGACGAAGGATATCCCGGGCGACTGGCCCGCGCGCTGCGCCGCGATCGTCAAGGATCGCATCTATCCCGCGATGCGCCGTCAGGCCGACGCGTTGCGTGCCGTGCGGCCCAAGGCGACGCACGACGCCGGCGTCTGGCGCCTGCCTAAAGGCGATGAATATTATGCCTATGCGCTGCGCTTCGCGACGACGACGGGGATGACGGCAGAGGAAGTCCACAAGCTCGGGCTCGACCGCGTCGCCGAACTCAGCGCCCGCGCCGATGCGATCTTCAAGGCGCAGGGCATGACCAAGGGAAGTGTCGCCGAACGCCTGCGCGCGCTCGGCAAGGACCCGCGTTTCCTTTATCCGAACACCGACGCGGGCAAGGAAAAGCTGATCGCCGAACTCAACGCCCAGATGCAGGCGATCCAGGCACGGCTGCCCGAAACCTTCGGCCGCCTTCCCAAGGCAAAGGTCGAGATCCGCCGCGTCCCGGCGGACATCGAGGATGGCGCGACCGGCGGCTATTACCAGATCCCGGCGCTCGACGGCTCGCGCCCGGGCGCTTATTATATCAACCTGCGCGATACCGCCGAAAATCCCAGCTGGACGCTGCCGACGCTGACCTATCACGAAGCATCGCCCGGCCATCACCACCAGATCGCGCTCGCACAGGAGGCGACCGGTATTCCGCGCCTCCGCCGCCTGCCCGCTTACTCGGTTTATACCGAAGGCTGGGGCCTCTACGCCGAACAGCTCGCTGACGAGATGGGCGTGTATGAAAACGACCCATGGGGCCGGCTCGGCTATCTGCAAAGCTATATGTTCCGCGCCGCACGCCTCGTCGCCGACACCGGGCTCCACCACTTCCGCTGGACCCGCGAGAAGGCGATTGCCTGTTATAACGAGACGCTTGGAACCCCCGAGCCGTCGAATGTGACCGAGATCGAGCGCTATTGTGTCTGGCCGGGCCAGGCGACGAGCTACATGGTCGGGCAGACGAGCTGGGTCCGCATCCGCGAAAAGGCGAAGGCGACGCTTGGCGACAAGTTCGACCTGCGCGGTTTCCACGACACCGCTTTGTCGGCGGGTGCGATGCCGATCTCGGTGCTCGCGTCGGTTATGGAACGCTGGACCGCGGCGCAAAAGGCTTGATCGCGAACCCTTCGCCCGGTTCGCAGGCGAAGGGTTTCCGGCTCGATCGGGCGGCCGGCGGACGGACGCCGGTCAGCTCCGGGCGCCCCGCGGACCGATCGGCTGATCGGGGTCGCGGGCGGCAACGGCCTCGGCACCACCCGCCAGAATCCGGCGCCGCAGCACGTCCCAGTCATGGAAACGCCAAAAGCCGGGACTGTCGCGCCCGATAATCCGCGGATGCTCGGCCGACGGCGCAACCGCCCGGTCGATCGGCTCGATTTCGCTCAACGTTTCGCAGTCGAAAAAGGCGCGGACGACCACATCCTCGGCCGCCTCGCCGTCGCTTCCGATTACGACGCCCAGCTCGCCGGTCGACAGCCGCACCAATGTCCCGACCGGAAAGATGCCCAGGCTGTCGGCAAAGCGGTCGAGCAGAACCGGGTCGAAATGCCCCGCCCATTTTTGCATCGCGGTTAACGCCTCACACGGCGTCCACGCGGTCTTGTACGGGCGGTTCGACGTCACTGCGTCATAGACGTCGCAAATCGCGCCCATGCGCGCCGCGAGCGACAGTTCGTCACCTTTCAGGCCGCCCGGATACCCCGACCCGTCGATCTTTTCATGATGCCGCAGACACAGCTCGAGTGCCAGATCGGGCGCGCCGGGCGAGCTTGCGAGCAGGCGATGACCGGCAACCGGATGTGTTCGCACCGACCGCGTTTCGCCTTTCGACAGCGCGCCGGGCTTGTTCAATATCTCATCCGAAACCGCGACCTTGCCGACGTCGTGGAGCAACCCCGCCACGCCCAGATCCTTTATCTCTTGCGAATCGAGGCTCAGGTGGCGCGCGAAATTGATCATCAACGCGCAGACCGCGACCGAATGGAGATAGGTATATTCGTCCTTTTCCTTCAACCGGACGAGATTGATCAACGCCTTGGAATCGCGCTCGATCGACGCGCCGATCGACGCGGCAAGCTTGACCATGCGCCGCACCTCGACCGCCCGGCCAAGCCGCGCGGCGTCGAACATGTCGGCCACAGCCTCGCGCGTCCGGTCGATCGCGCGCCTGGCGCGGCGGCATTCGCCAGCATAACCGCGACGGCGGCGCGGAGCGTCGCGCGCGGGGGCCTGCGGGGGAGCGAGGGTCGGCGCTGGGCGGAACGACATCGCATCGCCCCACGGGCGCTCCGATGTGGGCGGCTGTTTCGCGCGCACATTTTTGGCGGGCGGTTTTTCCTCGGCTTCGGCCTCGGGCAAATCCTCGGTCGGACCGAGACCGCGCTCGGCGTCGATCACGATGCCAGCGATGCCCGAATGGCGAATACGCTGCAGCTGATCCTGCGTTTCGACCGAGAAATAGCGGCGCCAGAACGGGTGATCGAACCACGACCCTTCAAAGGCGTGGATGAACATGCCGATCTCGACGTCTTCTGGCCTTATTCGAACAAGCATTTTCGGTCCCGTCGCGGCCTATCACCGCGCCTGGTCTCAATACGGCACGCCGCGTGCCACTTTAAGCGGACTTTGCGCCGAATGGAGAATCAGTCGCCCGCGAAATCGAACGCGCTGACACCGCGCTCGCCCTCGCGGAAGCGCAACGGGCGGCCAAGCGGCGGCATCGACCGCTGGACGCAGCCGGTGCGCGTACAGCGCCGGCACCCAAGCCCGATCGGCGTCGCGGGACTGCGCATCAGGTCGATCCCGCGCGCGGCGATCAGCGGCGCCGCCACCTTCGCATCGACCCCGACACATACCGCAAAGCGTGCCGGCGTGCCGCTGCCGGTCGAACCGGGGGCGGCCACGTTGCGCGACTGAGTGAACCAGCGCGATCCGTCCTCCAGTTCGACCAGATCGGCGATCACTTCGCCCGGCCGCGCAAAGGCTTCGTGAACGCCCCACAAAGGACAGCGTGTGTCGCCATCGACCAGCGGCGACTGGCTCGCCCCGGCGTAGCGCTTCGACCCCTGCCCTGCGCGGTCGATCCGCAGCATGAAGAAAGGCAGCCCGCGCGCCCCGACGCGCTGAAGCGTCGTCAGCCGGTGCGCGACCTGTTCATAGCCCGCGCCGAAACGCCGCTGGAGCAGCAGCAGATCATATCCCGTCGCGTCGCAGGCGCGCAGGAACCGGCTGTACGGCATCATCAGCGCCGCGGCGAAATACTGGATCAGGTGGCGCTCAAACAGCTTGGCCGCCGCCGTCTCGGCGAATTCCGCGCCCGCGACGAGCGCATCGATCTCAGCCTTCGCCTCGATCTGCGCCAGCGTCGCCGCCGCCTGAAAGGTCCGCGATGCAGGGCGCAGCAATTCGTTGAGCATCAATTGCCGCGCGTGCCAGTCGAGCCAGCGCAGCCGGTCGGGCATCACATCGCTCGGCAGGATGCGGATGCCGAGCTGGTGCCGCGTGCGCAACCGCTCGGAAATCGTGCCGTACAGGTCACCGCCCGCAAGCCGCAGCTCGTCGGCCAGTTCCTCGGCGCGCGCGTCGAGGTCGGGGAAATGGTTGCGCCATTTTTCGATCGCGCGGCGTACAGCGGCAACTTCGGGCGCATCGCCTTCACCTTCCGCGCGCCCTTCAGGCGCGGCGTCGAACAGTCGCGCAAAGGCGGCGGCAGTCGCCGGCGCGGTCTGCAGCCACTCCTCGACCTCCTGCGCCCCGATCCCCAGGTCGGCAAAGCGTGGATCGCCCAGCCGCCGCCGCAGCCCGGCAAGCCCGCCCGGCACATCCTCGGCACCCAGCTTCGCCGCGTCGAAACCGAAGCGTTCGGCCAGCTTGACGATCACCGTGGCGCTCAGCGGCCGCTGGCCATGCTCGATCAGATTGAGATAGCTCGGCGAGATGGCCAGCGCCTCGGCCATCGCCGCCTGCGTCATCCCAGCCTCGCGCCGCACCTTGCGCACCGCCGGCCCTGCAAACACTCGCCGCTCTGCCATTTTGTAACTTTCTTTACTGATTTACAGCCCAATTTACACCTATCAGCCATATTTCACAAATATTATTGACAAAGCTTTTCACTTTCCGCGACACTTTCGCCAACTTCCACCCATCACCTCCGCACAAGGATAAGACGATGGGTTATCAGGAAGACATGGCGCAGGCAGGCCGCCTCATCCGCGACTACGACGGCACATGGGATGGCATCAGCGGCGAAAGCATCGCCCGCATGCGTGCCCAGAACAAATTCCGCACCGGCCTCGACGTCGCCCGCTACACCGCGCGCATCATGCGCGCCGACATGGCCGCCTATGACGCCGATCCCGCAAACTACACCCAGTCCTTGGGCTGCTGGCA
>JBIMKQ010000013.1:0-118169 GCA_051861185.1 Sphingopyxis sp. | reverse complement strand
AACAGCACGGTCTCTTTCTGGCCGGTGTGACGATAGACCTGATCGATCACGTCGCCGATTTCCTTCTTCGTCAACAGGCGGTTGACGACGTCGAAGGGAACGGTGTGCGATTTGGGCAGGCATTCGGCAATCAGCATACGACCGGGGGTCGTTTCGAAGCGCTGAAAATATTCATTGCCCTTCTCATCGGTCTGCGGAATGCGGCTCGTCACCTTGGTGTGCAGCGTGACCGCACCGATGAACAAGGCCTGGTGCACTTCGGCCATATCGGCCAGCAACATGCCTTCGCCCGGCTCGCCGGGGCGTTCCATCGACAGATAATAGAGACCCAGCACCATGTCCTGCGACGGAACGATGATCGGCTTGCCGTTCGCGGGGCTCAGGATGTTGTTCGTCGACATCATCAGGACGCGGCATTCCAGCTGCGCCTCGAGGCTCAGCGGAACGTGCACGGCCATCTGATCGCCGTCGAAATCGGCGTTGAATGCCGAGCAGACCAGCGGGTGAAGCTGGATCGCCTTGCCTTCGATCAGCACGGGCTCGAACGCCTGAATGCCCAGACGGTGAAGCGTCGGAGCGCGGTTCAGCATGACCGGGTGCTCGCGAATGACTTCGTCGAGGATGTCCCAGACTTCCTTGCGTTCCTTTTCGACCCACTTCTTCGCCTGTTTCAGGGTCATCGACAGACCCTTGGCGTCGAGGCGCGCGTAGATGAACGGCTTGAACAGTTCGAGCGCCATCTTCTTCGGCAGGCCGCACTGGTGGAGCTTGAGTTCGGGACCGGTCACGATGACCGAACGGCCCGAATAGTCGACGCGCTTGCCGAGCAGGTTCTGACGGAAGCGGCCCTGCTTGCCCTTGAGCATGTCGGACAGCGACTTCAGCGGACGCTTGTTGGCGCCGGTGATCGTGCGGCCGCGACGGCCGTTATCGAACAGGGCGTCGACGGCTTCCTGCAGCATGCGCTTTTCGTTGCGGACGATGATGTCCGGCGCGCGCAGTTCCATCAGGCGCTTCAGGCGGTTGTTGCGGTTGATCACGCGGCGATAGAGGTCGTTCAGATCCGACGTCGCAAAGCGGCCGCCGTCGAGCGGCACCAGCGGGCGCAGTTCGGGCGGGATCACGGGCACGACTTCGAGGATCATCCACTCGGGGCGGTTGCCCGATTCGATGAAGCTCTCGACGACCTTCAGCCGCTTGATGATCTTCTTGGGCTTCAGTTCCGACTTGGTCGTCGCCAGGTCTTCCATCAGGTCGACGCGTTCCTGCTCCAGGTCGAGATTTTCGAGCAGGACGCGGATCGCCTCGGCGCCGATGCCGGCCGAAAAGGCGTCTTCGCCATATTCGTCCTGCGCGTCGAGCAGCTCGTCTTCGGTCAGCAGCTGGAACTTCTCAAGCGGGGTCAGGCCGGGCTCGAGAACGATATAGGCTTCGAAATAGAGGACGCGCTCGAGCTGCTTCAGCTGCATGTCGAGCAACAGGCCGATGCGCGACGGCAGCGACTTCAGGAACCAGATGTGCGCGACCGGCGCGGCGAGCTCGATATGGCCCATGCGCTCGCGGCGGACCTTGGTCACCGTGACTTCGACACCGCATTTTTCGCAGACGATGCCCTTGTATTTCATGCGCTTATACTTGCCGCACAGGCATTCATAATCCTTGATCGGGCCAAAGATGCGCGCGCAGAACAGGCCGTCACGCTCGGGCTTGAACGTGCGGTAGTTGATGGTTTCGGGCTTTTTGATCTCGCCGAACGACCACGAACGAATACGCTCGGGGCTCGCGATGCCGATCTTGATCATGTCGAAAGTTTCGGGCTTCGCGACCGGGTTCATGAAGTTGGTAAGCTGGTTCATATTCTAGCTCCACTCTTCCCCCCTCGCGCTAAGCGAAGGGGGTGAGGATAAGATCTTATTCGGCGGCTTCGGGAAGGGCATCCGGGAGATTGTCGGGGTCTTCTTCCGCATAGGAAGACAGTTCGACATTGAGGCCCAGCGAGCGCATTTCCTTGACGAGCACGTTGAAGCTTTCGGGAATGCCGGCCTCGAAGGTGTCGTCGCCCTTGACGATCGCTTCGTAAACCTTGGTGCGACCGATCACGTCATCGGACTTCACCGTCAGCATTTCCTGGAGCGTGTACGCCGCGCCATAGGCCTGGAGCGCCCAGACCTCCATTTCCCCGAAGCGCTGGCCACCGAACTGCGCCTTACCGCCCAGCGGCTGCTGGGTGACAAGCGAGTAGGGGCCGATCGAACGCGCGTGGATCTTGTCGTCGACCAGGTGATGGAGCTTCAGCATATAGATGTAGCCCACGGTCACCTTGCGATCGAAGCGATCGCCGGTGCGGCCGTCGTACAGGTCCGACTGACCCGATTCATGCAGCCCCGCGAGGGTCAGCATGTTGGTCACATCGGCTTCCTTGGCGCCGTCGAACACCGGGGTCGCGAACGGCACGCCAACCCGCAGGTTTTCGGCCATTTCGACGATGTTATCGGCATCGCGTCCCTTGATGTCCTCAAGATATTCGGCGCCATAGACATGCTCGAGCGCGTCGCGGACGGCTTCGGGCATCTGGCCGCCGGTCACGTCGGGATTGGCATCGCGCCATTCGTCGAGCGCCTGCGTCACCTTTTGCCCCAGACCGCGCGACGCCCAGCCAAGGTGGGTTTCCAGAATCTGCCCGACGTTCATGCGCGACGGCACGCCCAGCGGGTTGAGCACGATGTCGACATGCGTGCCATCTTCCAGGAACGGCATGTCCTCGACCGGCAGCATGCGCGAAATGACGCCCTTGTTGCCGTGACGGCCGGCCATCTTGTCGCCCGGCTGCAGCTTGCGCTTCACCGCAACGAAGACCTTGACCATCTTGAGCACGCCCGGGGCAAGTTCGTCGCCGCGCTGCAGCTTTTCGACGCGATCTTCATATTTCGCGTTGATGCGCTTGATCGCGTCGTCATACTGCGCCTTGATCGCTTCGAGAGCGGTCTGGCTGTTGTCTTCGACAACCGCCAGCTTCCACCAATCGGCACGATCGAGTTCGGTCAGCATCTCTTCGGTAACGACGTCGCCCTTCTTCAGGCCCTTCGGAACCGCGCTGGTCGCCTGACCGATCAGGATATCCTTGAGGCTGGAGAAGGTCGCACGGTTGAGGATCGCGCGCTCGTCGTCGGCGTCCTGCTTCAGACGCTCGATTTCTTCGCGTTCGATCGCGATCGCACGTTCGTCCTTGTCGATACCATGACGGTTGAAGACGCGGACTTCGACGACCGTGCCCGAAACGCCCGGCGGCAGGCGAAGCGAGGTGTCGCGCACGTCGCTCGCCTTTTCACCGAAGATCGCGCGCAGCAGCTTTTCTTCCGGCGTCATCGGCGATTCACCCTTGGGGGTGATCTTGCCGGCCAGAATGTCGCCCGGGCCGACTTCGGCGCCGATATAGACGATGCCCGCTTCGTCGAGGTTGCGAAGCGCTTCCTCGCCGACGTTCGGGATGTCGCGCGTGATGTCCTCTGGCCCAAGGCGCGTGTCGCGCGCGGTGACTTCGAATTCCTCGATGTGGATCGAGGTGAAGACGTCGTCCTTCACGATGCGTTCGCTGATGAGGATACTATCCTCATAGTTATAGCCGTTCCACGGCATGAACGCGACGAGCACATTCTTGCCAAGCGCCAGTTCGCCCAGTTCGGTCGACGGGCCATCGGCGATGATGTCGCCGGTGCGGACCACTTCGCCCACCTTCACCAGCGGACGCTGGTTGATGCACGTGTTCTGGTTCGAACGCTGGAACTTCTGAAGGCGATAGATGTCGACGCCCGATTTGCCGGGTTCGACCATATCGGTCGCACGGATAACGATACGCGTCGCATCGACCTGATCGATCACGCCGCCGCGGCGCGCCGCGATGGCCGCGCCCGAGTCACGCGCAACGGTTTCTTCCATGCCGGTGCCGACGACCGGAGCCTCTGCACGCAGCAGCGGCACAGCCTGACGCTGCATGTTCGAACCCATGAGCGCGCGGTTGGCGTCATCGTTTTCGAGGAACGGGATCAGCGATGCCGCGACCGAAACAAGCTGCTTCGGCGACACGTCCATCAGCGTGATCTGATCGCGCGGGGCCATCAGGAACTCGCCGGCTTCACGCGCCGAGATCAGCTCGTCGATAAAGCTGCCATCGTCGTTGAGATCGGCGTTCGCCTGCGCAACGGTGTGCTTCTGCTCTTCCATCGCCGAGAGGTAGACGACGTCGGTCGTCACCTTGCCGTCGATGATCTTGCGGTACGGGGTTTCGATAAAGCCGTACTTGTTGACGCGCGCAAAGGTCGCGAGCGAGTTGATCAGACCGATGTTCGGGCCTTCCGGCGTTTCGATCGGACAGATACGGCCATAGTGCGTCGGGTGAACGTCGCGGACTTCGAAGCCTGCGCGTTCGCGCGTCAGACCGCCCGGCCCGAGCGCCGAAACGCGGCGCTTGTGCGTCACTTCGGACAGCGGGTTGGTCTGATCCATGAACTGCGAAAGCTGCGACGAACCAAAGAATTCGCGCACTGCGGCGACCGCGGGCTTTGCGTTGATCAGGTCGTTCGGCATGACGGTCGACACGTCGACCGAGCTCATGCGCTCCTTCACCGCGCGCTCCATGCGGAGCAGGCCGACGCGATACTGGTTTTCCAGCAGCTCGCCGACCGAACGCACACGGCGGTTGCCGAGGTTGTCGATGTCGTCGATTTCGCCCTTGCCGTCCTTCAGGTTCACCAGCTCCTTGACGACGGCGAGGATGTCGTCGCTGCGCAGCGTGGTGACCGTGTCCTCGGCGTCGAGGCCCAGGCGCATGTTCAATTTCACGCGGCCCACCGCCGACAGGTCGTAACGCTCGGGGTCAAAGAACAGACCGCCGAACAGCGCTTCGGCGGTTTCGCGCGTCGGCGGCTCGCCGGGGCGCATGACGCGGTAAATGTCGCTCAGCGCCTGGTCGCGGTCCTCGGCCTTGTCGGCCTTCAGCGTGTTGCGGATCCACGGGCCGGTGTTGTTGTGGTCGATGTCGAGCAGGACGAGCTTGTCGATGCCCGCGGCGTCGATCTTTTCGAGATTTTCGGCGCTCACTTCGTCGCCGGCTTCGATGTAGATCTCGCCGGTCGACTCGTTGATCAGGTCATAGGCGCTGTAGCGGCCGAAGATTTCCTCGGTCGGGATCAGCAGCGTGTCGAGACCATCCTTCGCGGCCTTGTTGGCAAGGCGCGGGCTGATCTTGTGGCCGGCAGCGAAGACGACTTCGCCGGTCTTGGCGTCGACGACGTCGAAGGCGGGCTTCGAACCGCGCCAGTTTTCGACCATGAAGGGCACGCGCCAGCCGTTTTCGGCGCGCTCGAAGATCAGGCGGTCATAGAAGTGGTTGAGGATTTCCTCGCCCGTCATGCCCAGCGCGTACAGCAGGCTGGTGACCGGCAGCTTGCGCTTGCGGTCGATACGGACGTTGACGATGTCCTTGGCGTCGAATTCGAAATCGAGCCACGAACCGCGATACGGAATAACGCGGGCAGCGAACAGGAACTTGCCCGACGAGTGGGTCTTGCCGCGGTCATGGTCGAACAGCACACCCGGCGAACGGTGCATCTGCGACACGATAACGCGCTCGGTGCCATTGACGAAAAAGGTGCCGTTGCCCGTCATCAGGGGCATGTCGCCCATGTAAACGTCCTGCTCCTTGATATCGAGCACCGAACGCGTGTCGGTTTCGCTGTCGACTTCAAAGACGATCAGACGCAGCGTGACCTTCATCGGCGCCGCATAGGTGATGCCGCGCTGGCGGCATTCGTCGACGTCGTACTTCGGCGCTTCGAGTTCGTAATGAACGAAGTCGAGCTCGGCGGTGCCGGCGAAATCGCGGATCGGGAACACGCTGCGCAGCGTCTTCTCGAGGCCCGAGACGTAACCGACCGAGGGGTCGGACCGCAGGAACTGTTCATAGGATTCGCGCTGAACCTCGATGAGGTTGGGCATTTCCACCGCTTCGTGGATGTTGCCGAACAGCTTACGGATTCGCTTGCTCGCGGTTGCTTCGAGGGCTTTGCCCACCGACTTCGCCTTGGTCGCCATAAGTGATTGTCTCGCCTGTCAAAAATCAAAATCGCGAGCGCTCCGACGCGAAAAAAGCCGCAGGCAACCGTTGCCGGTTTACCGCAGCTTTCCACGCCTGTCGAAATCCCCGCCGACCTATCCGTACAGCCCGCTGCGCAAAGTCAGGCTCTATCTCGGACGATGGGGTGAGACGGCGATATAGGATTTAGGGCCCTGGGTGTCAATGCGGACCGGCACGTTTCGGGATGCCGCATCAATTCACCGCGCCCTGCGCACGATTCGTCATTGCGACATAGCCGTTATCGGCTCCGGTGCGTTCGAAGCCCGACCGTTCCATACCAACGCTCGTATAGGAGATCAGATTTAATGCGGAATTTTGCACGCCTTTTCACCAGCCTTTCTCTCGGCGCAGCCGCCATCGCCGTTCCGGCGATCGCCCAGGAAACCCCTGCTGCCGCGCCAACAGCCTCGGCTGCGCCCGCATCGGCGGGATTGACCGCAGGCGCCAAAGTCTTTGATTCCACCGGCGCCGAACTCGGCACCGTCACGAGCATCGACGGCGCAAATGTCGTCGTCGATCTGGGTGAGGGCAAGCAGGTCACGCTCCCAGCTAATGGCTTTGGCATGCTGGAGAAAGGTCCGACGATCGGCGCGACCAAGGCAGTCGTGGTTGCTGCGGTCGATCAGGCTACGGCTGGCGCGGACGCCAAGCTTGCGGCAGCACTGGTCCCCGGCACCGACGTGAAGAGCGCAAAGGGCGCGACAGTCGTCGGCAAGGTGAAACTGGCGGAGGCCGATGGTGTCGTCCTGACCACTCCGACTGGCGACGTAAAGCTGCCGCGCAACGCGTTTTTCGTTGGAGCTCACGGCCTCGCGACGAGCTTCACCGCCGAACAATTCGCCGCGGCCGTCGCACAAGCTTCGCCAGCATCAGCCGCGCAAACGGAAGCAACCGCCCCGGCGGACGCCGCAGCGGAAGACGCGGCCGAATAAACTGTAATGATGAATGGATAAGGGCGCGGTTTTTCCCGCGCCCTTTTTCATGCGCGCTGCGCGCTAGAAAACACCCTTCAGCAGATTGGCCGGGTTCCGGCGAAGCGCCGCCTCCTCGCCCGCCATATAATGAAAGATGCCTTTCAGCGCCTGTTCGGTCACCGACCGCGTCAGCCCGTCGCGCGTCAATCCGGCCGACGCCATCAGCTGATTGCCCT
Source organism: Sphingopyxis sp. (assembly GCA_051861185.1). Lineage (GTDB taxonomy): Bacteria > Pseudomonadota > Alphaproteobacteria > Sphingomonadales > Sphingomonadaceae > Sphingopyxis. Next base: position 110,886 of record JBIMKQ010000013.1, on the reverse strand, counting down.
TCGACAGCTGGTCGAGCTGGCGATAGGCGCCGAAATTCTCGAGCGCCGAACCGATCAGCGGCGACACCTTGGTGAACAGCACGCTCCCCGCGCTTGTCTGAAGATAGCGCGTCGCGCCATCATTCTTCGTCACCAGCGCCGGTGCATCGCTCCAGCGCAGATTGTCGATCGCGGCGCGAAACACTGGCTTGGCCTCGCCCGCCGCCTTGCCGCCGGCATCGTTCAGGCTTTTGGTCAGATTGGTCGTGAGCCCCAGCCTGTCGCCCATGCCGAACAATTTCGAAGCGAGCTTCCCGTTCGCGCCCGGCAACAATATGCGCACCGCCGTATCGGCGTAAAAGGCCCCCGGCACCGCGAGTTTGTCGAGCGCGCCGTCGGAGGCATTGCCGATCAGCCCCTTCACGCCGCTCTTGGGCAGTTTGGCAAAAGCCCATGGCGCGCCGGCCATTGCGAACATCCCGGCCATCCCCGCCAGCAACATCCGCCGTGTCGCCCTTGCCTCTTCGGTATCCATGATGTGCCTTCCGCTGCCTGGGTTCGATGGCAAACCCTATCAGCAAACTTGCCGCCACCAAAGCGCGATGAGGCGGGACAAGTGGCCCTGAATCTCCCGTCCCGCTCGCGGGCGGGGAGATCACACCGCCGCGTTTTCCAATTCGTCATTGGCGGCGACCTGTCGCGCAATTTTCGCGGTGCGAGTCAGCGACACGCGCGTTCCCGGCGCAACATCCTCGACCAGTATCTCGGCCTCCAATTGCTTGGCAAGCGCCTGGACAATGCGGGTCCCCAGCCCGGCCTGCGATCGTTCGGCGTTCTCGGCCATGCCGACCCCGTCGTCGGACACCGACAGCGTCCAGTCGTCGCCCTGTGCGGCATAGCCGACGACGACATGGCCCGCACGCCCGTCCGGAAATGCGTGTTTGAGCGCGTTGATTACCAGTTCGGTGACAACCAGCCCCATGCTGACCGATATATCGCCGCCGATCAACACCGGATCGACGTCAGTCGTCAGGGTGAGCTGCTCGCGGTCGAAGATCATCGAAGCGCCGATGCTGGCGCACAGCTGCGCCAGATAGGGTTCGAGCTCGACCGCGCCGCCGTCGGATTCGGCGAGATGGCGTTGCAGCGTCGCGATCGACATCACGCGTTGATGCGCGTCGCTCAAATGGCCGCGCGCCTCGTCCGACTGCACCTTGCGCGCGCTCTGCATCAGGATGCTGGCAATTATCTGCAGGCTGTTGGCGACGCGGTGCTGCATTTCGTGCAGCAATGTGGCGTTGGCGTGGACCAGTTCCCGGTGGCGCTTCTCGTTCTGCCGCTCCTCGGTCACGTCGATCACCGTGACCATCATTCGCGTGTTGTGGATGTCGCCATAATCGAGCCGCTGCGCCTTGATCACGACGCAGCGCGAGCCCCCGGCGCTGGTCTCGATCTCCATCTCGTACGCCTCGACCTCCGCCGCGCCCGACAGCGTCGCGTCGATCAGCGAGTGGAGCCGCGGCAGATCCCAATGATGATGGTCGAGGTCATAGATCGTCCGCCCCGTTACGGTATCGGGATCGATACCGAAGGCGGCGCAGAAACTGTCGCTCGCCGCGACGATCGCCAGATTTTCGTCGAGCAGCAGCAGCGGCGCGTCGGACGCGAGCACCAGCGCCAGCCCCAGCGTGCGGCCCAGATTGATCGGTGGAGTGTCGGCAGCCATGCGGCGCGCCTTCCCGGTCGGCCCGGACCGCGGGACGCGGCCTTGTCGGCAACCAAATCGCAGGGCGAGCTTGATCGACGTCGCCGACCATTGCCCCGAACGCCGGGCATAGCACGCAGACGGGTCGGATGTGCACGAAATCGACACGGTCGTCCCGGCCCACCGCAAGCGGTACGGAAGGCGATGGTCATTATTGGCCGGACGCTGCCCCAATAAACAGAGAGGCGCGGTCTTACGACCACGCCCCTCCCCCCTATCTCGCGATAATCTTGTCTTAGCGCGACGCGAGCCGCATCGGGCCGGCTTTCGATGCCCACTGGATTGCTTCGCTGCCCCCCATCGCGCGGATGAAACAGGTCTGGCCGTGCGCCTTCAACTCGTTGCAAAGGCTCGTCGCGTCGGCGCGCGTCGCAAGGCCGTTGACCGTCAGGCGATAGAAGGTGCGGCCGTTCACCGTCGCGGCGTGGCTCGACGCCGGGAAATTCGCCAGCGCGCCATTGCGCTTTTTCAGGCTGCCCCATTTTTCCTTGGCGATGCCCAGACTGTCATAGGCGCCGAGCTGAACCGCCCAGCCGTTCGGCTTCTTTGCGTCAAAGCCCATCGCCTTGGGAATCAGCACCGTCGCAAGCTCGATCGCCTGCTTTTGCGCGGGGCGGATACGCCCCTCGCCCTCGACGCGCGGCGCGGCGCGATATGGCGCGGCATCGGCAAGGATCACGTCGCCCGCGGCCTTTGGCTGCGGCAATTCGGTCACCGGAACGACACCGTCGGCGGTGCGCTCGGGCATCGGCAGTTCGACGCTGCGAATGGCGCTGCCCGCGTCGGCCAGAACCGGCGGCGGCGGTGCATAGGTGGCAACCGGCGCCGGATCGGCGCTCGCCAGCTCGACGCCGGGTGCGGCCGCGGCCATCTGCGTATCGCTGAAATTGCTGAGCGCGAGCCGTACCGGCATGCCGGCATCCTGCTGCGCCTTGGTGCCGATCAGGCTTGCGACGCGGATTTGCGAATTCGGCTGTTCGGCCAGCTTCGACCATTCGGCCATCCGTGCCTCGAGCTTGGCGATCGACAGATCCTGCGAAGCGAGAACGCGTGCCTGCACCCAGCGGCCCGACAGGGCAAAGGCGAGCGCCAGATTCTGCCGCGTGCGCGCACCCGCATCGGGCGCCCGCGCGGCTTCGCTCAGCACATAGATCGCGCCTTCGCTGTCACCCGCCAGCGCCAGCGCCAGGCCCAGATCCGATGCCGGCACCGTCTCGCGATGCTGGGTCAGCAGCGCGACCGCATCGGCATTCTTGCCCTGCGCGATCTGCGCCAGCGTCAGCGAAAGGATCGTATTGCTGTCGGTTGCGCCAAGTTCCATGGCCTCGGTCAGCGCCGCCGTCGCCGATGCGAAGCGGCCGTCGTTCAGATAGGCCTGACCCAGCAACGCACGATAGCTGCCATCGCGCGGGCTGCCCGCCACCGCCGTTTCGGCGAGGCCGACAGCCTTGCTGACCTTGCCGGCTTCGAGCGCGACGCGCGCGTCGCTGGCCGATTTGGCAGCGATCGCGGGCTTGCCGGCGGCACGCGACGGTGCGTCGGCCATCTTGCCCATCCCGCTGCAACCCGTGGCTGCACCGAGGACAAAGCCCGATACGGCCAGTTTCATCAGCATCTTGCGGTTCATGTCTGGGTCCCCTGTTCTTCGTTCAGCGCTGCACGCGACGCGGCGGGCGAGCAGCCGGCAGGCGGCTCGCCATCGCGTCGATTTCGGGCAGCGTGGACAGATATTCGTCGAGCAGATCGGTCAGGATGACCTGCGACGACCGGTTCGTCACCGCGCTCGCCAGGCGCAGGCGCAGATGGCGTTCGGCGTCGAGGCGCAGCGTGAACGCCGCCTTTTCGCGAGCGCGCAGTGCGCGCGGCGCCTTTTCCTTCTTCGGCGCAGGCACCGGACGCGCTTCGACCTTGCGGGCCACCGCGGCGACGCGCTCGATCAGCGATTCCTGCTGGCGAACGATTTCGGGAACTTCGGGCGCTTCGGCTTCGAACTGGTCGGCGCCATAATCGTCGGTCAACCCGGTCACTTCGCCAGTGAATTCATCCGTCGGTTGCGGCATCAGCTCGTGCCCGGCGCTCTCGTCGACCGCCTGTTCGGCCTCGACATTGTGCGCCAGCACCGATCCGGTGAGCAAAGGCTTGAGGTCGAGCATCCGCGCCGGTTCGCCCGACTGATCGGGATCGACATCATAACCCATGTCGTTCCAGCCGAGGTCGTCATAGCCACCGGCGTTCATGGGTGCGGGGCCGCTACCGAGCGGCTGGCGGCGCATTGCGGGACGCGCTCCGCCCTTGCGGGCAAGCAGTCCGGCGCTCAGCGATGCGAGGGGTTTTGGTTCGCCCATGGTTCCCGAACTCCCCGTCACTGGCCAGCGATGCGGCGGCCGAAGCCACCACCCATCGGGCGAACCGCGCCATAATTGCCCTGTGTCGGCAACGGCGCGGCAAATACGGTCCGGCGGAAATTCTTTTCGAGACGGTCGTTCATATAAGTCCACAGCTGGCGGATTTCATCGGCGGAGCGCCCGTTGGGATCGACCTCCATCACGGTGCGGCCGTCGATCATCGACGCCGCATAGTCGGTGCGGTGATGCAGGGTGATCGGGGCGACGGTGCCGTGCTGCGACAGCGCAACCGCGGCTTCGCTGGTGATCTTGGCCTTCGGCGTGGCGCCGTTGACGACGAACACCAGCGGCTTGCCGGCGCGTTCGCACAGGTCGACGGTGGCGCCGACGGCGCGCAGATCGTGCGGGCTCGGCCGGGTCGGAACGACGATCAGTTCGGCGACCGAAATCACGCTCTGGATCGCCATGGTGATCGCCGGCGGCGTGTCGATCACCGCCAGCTTGAACCCTTGCTGGCGCAGGATTTCCAGGTCGGAGGCAAGCCGCGCGACGGTCGTCTGTGCAAAGGCAGGAAGATCGGTCTCGCGCTCGTTCCACCAGTCGGCGAGCGAGCCTTGCGGATCGATGTCGATCAGAACGACCGGGCCGGCGCCCGCTAGCTGCGCTTGCACCGCAAGATGCCCGGACAGCGTCGTCTTTCCCGACCCGCCCTTCTGTGAAGCCAATGCCAATACGCGCACTGCTGTACCCCCTCGGAAATCCAATAATCGGCGAAGGAATGCCATGCGGGGCGCTAAAATTGAGTTAACGATGATAAAAAGAGGGTGAACGACTTCCTCGCGAATATGGTAAACGACTCCTCAACAAAAACTTGTGCCATAACGGATCAGCTTCGGCAGCGGGTGCATGTCGCTAACGCAGTGTTAGCCATTGCGCGCTATAAGGAACCCCGGGGACTGCAGCCGCTTCATGCGGCGCAAGTCATTGGAGAATAAGATGCGTTCATTCCGCACCGCCGTTTCGCTGGCTCTGCCGCTGATCGCGGCATCGATGCTGGCGGCGCCGGCCACTGCTGACGTCAAGGACGGCGTCGATGCCTGGCAGGCGGGCAATTATCAGGGCGCAGTCGCCGAATGGCGCCCGCTCGCGATCGCCGGCGACGCCGATGCACAGTTCAACCTCGGCCAGGCGTACAAGCTGGGCCGCGGTGTTCCCGCCGATCTGGTGCAGGCCGAGGCATGGTATCGCCGCGCCGCAAAACAGGGGCATTTGCAGGCCGAGGACAACCTCGGCCTCGTGCTCTTCACCGCGAATCGCCGCGCCGATGCGATGCCCTTCATCCTCGCGTCGGCCGCACGCGGCGAACCGCGCGCGCAATATGTTCTGGGCACCGCGCACTTCAACGGCGACCTCGCGGCGCAGGACTGGCCGCGCGCCTATGCGCTGACCAAGCGCGCGAGCGACGCCGGGCTCGGCATCGCTTCGGCACGCCTCGCGCAACTCGACAGCCTGATCCCGCTCGACCAGCGCCAGCGCGGTCTCGCGATGCTCCCCGAAATCGAAAAGGGCGAACAGCAGGCGCGTCTTGCCGCGGTCAACGCCGCCGCGCCGCCCTCCCCCAAAGCCCCGCCCGCATCGCCGGTGAAGGTGGCCAGCCTGCCCGCGTCGGTCCCTGGCACCAGCTACACACCGCCGCCGGCGATCGGCACACCTCCGGCGCCGAAGCCTTCGCCCGAACCGATCCGCAGCGTCGCCGTGCCATCCTCACCGGTCGCGAGCGCAGCGGCAGCCGCCGCTGCCGAAGCGACCGCCGACGCCGTCGCCGCGACAGGCCAGCCGGGCACGACCTATGCGCCGCCGCCCGAGAGCGGCAAGCTCCCGCCGAAGCCCGCACCGGCAAAGCCCGCCGAACCCACGCCCGCGCCGGTCAAGGCGGCGCCCGTTGCAGCCGCAGCAGCCACGCCCGCGCCCGTCCGCGTCCACAATGGCACCGCAAGCCCCTGGCGCGCGCAGTTCGGCGCATTCGGGGTCGAAGCAAACGCGCGCAACCTCTGGGCTGCGCTCGAAAAGAAGAATCCCGCTTTCGCCGGCCGAACGCCCTATCTGGTCAAGACCGGCAAGCTCACCCGTCTGCAGGCCGGCGGCTTCGCGAACAAGGGCGAGGCCGAAGCCTTCTGCGCCGCGGCGCGCAAAGGCGGCCAGACCTGTCTGGTGGTCGATAAATAGTTAAGCCACGCAAAGGAGCATTCGGATAAACGCGTCCGAATTCAGAAAATCTCTACTCCGCCCTGCTCTTCTGCCATCGCCGGACCGGTGCGACGTCCCATCGCGAACCGAACCGTTTCGACGCACCCCGTCGCGCCCTGCGGTGACGGCTCGGCGCTCGCGTTCTGGATGATCGTCAATGCCGCCTGACCGAAGTCGGCCGAGGGCTGCGCCGCGACGACCTTCGCATTGCCGATGCCGCCCCACGGCGCGATGTCATAGGTTATGATCGCCCAGCCTTCGATCGAGCGGCGCCGCCAAGGTTCGGGGAACCGCGTTGCCAGCGGCCGTTTCCAACGCGATTTGGCTTGGCAATTGCTGCCCACGGGACGGAAATCCTGTTCGGCGGGGGCCGGCGGCGAGGCCAATGTCCCGGGCGCTTTCCAATAGGGATAGCGGCACCCCTTCCGCGCACCGCCGGTAAAGCGCGAATTGCCGACCGCCTTCCTTGCCGCGTCATCGAGTGCTTTGTTGCCAGTGCCGAACACCGTCTTCGTCCCGACGGGCGCGCCCGTGCCGTCGGTGTCGTAGCCGACGAGCGACCAGTCCTTCACCCCCGGTGTGCCCGGCAGCTTGTCGAAATCGGGAAAGGCGCGCAGCAGCGGCTGCGGAAAGGGCGCGGTTGTGCAATCTCCCTCACTTTTGATCCGTTCCCACCCCTCCTTCGGCAGCGGGCCGGACGTCGGCGTGATCGAGTAGGACACCAGATCGGCGACCGGCGCTTGGTCGAGCGCGCTGATTTGCGCGACATAGGTGATCCGGCAATTCTGGCGCGCACCGTCGGGGAAACGGCTCGCGGCGAGCGCAGGCGCGACGTCGCTGGAAAAGCCCGTAGATCCCTCGCTGTCACGCGCGATCGAGAGCGGGCGTCCCGAGGCATCGATTTCGAACTTGTAGGAAATCGACGGCGCGGTGATCGGCATGCCCCAGCTCAGCTCGCTCAACGGGCGCCGCAGCGCCACATGCGCCACGGGCATCCCACCGCACTGCACATCGCCAGGCATCCAGCCGAGCAGCATACGCGTCGGCGGCCCTCCGTCGGGCCCAAATCGCGGCGGCGGCATCGAGATATCCATCGTCATTGCCAGCAGGCCAAAGAAAACGCCCGATTTCAGCATATGCAACATCCTCAACCGCGCTTGATCCGGGACCAAACCTAGCGCGATCGCGGCAGCTTACAAGCTTGAAAAGGCGCCGATAACAACGCTATTTTTCGCCCGCTTTCTCGTCCGCGAGCCGCTTGGCGAGCAACTTGCGCGAGCGGTCGACATAGGCGCGGCAAGCCCCCGGCTTGTCATTATAGCGCCCTTCGCCCGCATTGTCGGGATGCGCCGAGATCAGGATATCGCACGCGGTCGCGTCCATCTTGCGATAGCTTGCCGCGAACGCCGCGACTATCGGCGCACTCGCGGGTGCGGTGTAACGATAATCATCCGCCGACACCGGGTTCAGGCTCGATGCGAAAACGATCGTCTTGCAGACCTTGTCCTCACACGCCTGCCAGCGCCAGCTCATGCTTCCCATCGTATGCCCCGGCGTCGCGATCGCGGCGATCGATATCTTGCCGAGCTTCAGCACCTCGCCATCGCCGATCACGCGCAGCCGCGTCACCGCCGGCCAGCTCCCACCATAGGCGAGCTGCGGATCGTCCTTGGCGTGCCTGCCCGACCGCAGCCCCGCGGCGCCGCGCGCGCTCGCCACTACCGTCGCGCCGGTGTCGCGCGCCAGCGCGGCCAGACCGCCGGCATGGTCGAAATGCGGTTCGGTGCTCAGAATAAATTTAATGTCTTTGGGGTCGAAACCCAGCTTGCGAACATTGGCGAGGATCGCCGGGGCCGCCTGCGGCAGCGCACCGTCGATCAGCACCAGCCCGTCGCCTGTATCGATGAGCGCGACGCTCAACCCGCCAAAGCCGACGAGATAGCTCGTCCCGAGAATCTTCTCCGGCGGCTGCGGCGCCAGCCATTCGGCTGCGCGCGAAACCGCCATCGGGCGCGTCAGCGGATCTTCCGCGCCCGGCGCCACTCCGCCCGCCACCATCTGCGCATTCGCCTCTTGGGCGAGCGGCAGCGGCACATGGCTCGCGCCCGCCAGCCAGGCGGCAATTGTCATCATCACGATCATATCCGTCTCCCTTCCTCGCCGGGATGCCGCGCTCGGGCGCCGCTCACAAAGCATGATTTCTCGACAAAGCCATGAGAATAATTGATGACGACGCCATGGACCGCGCCCAGCTCCCCTTGAACGCCCTCCGCGCCTTCGAGGCCGCGGCGCGTCACCTCAACTTCACCCGCGCCGCGATCGAATTGTGCGTCAGCCAGGGCGCGGTCAGCCATCAGGTCGCGCAGCTCGAACGCCGCCTCGGCACGCGCCTCTTCCACCGCCTGCCGCGCGGCCTCGCACTCACCGACGAGGGTCACGCGCTCGTCCCCGTCGTCGCCGACGCGTTCGATCGCGTCGCGGCAACGCTCGACCAATATGCCGATGGCCGGTACCGTGAAGCGCTTAAAGTCGGCGTCGTCGGCACCTTTGCCACCGGCTGGCTCCTCCCCCGCCTCGATGCCTTCGCGCGGGCGCACCCTACGATCGACCTGCGCATATCGACCAACAACAACCGCGTCGATCTGGCCGGCGAGGCGCTCGACTATGCGATCCGCTTTGGCGACGGCGCGTGGCACGGAACGCATGCCGAGCCTTTGCTCGCCGCCCCGATGGCGCCCATCTGCGCGCCCGCGATCGCCGCGCGCCTCAAAAGCCCCGCCGACCTCGTCCCCGAACGCCTGCTCCGTTCATACCGCGCCGACGAATGGGCGCTGTGGTTCGGCGCCGCGGGCGTTGCGGCCCCGGTTTTCCGCGGCCCGATGTTCGACAGTTCGGCGCTGATGGTGGCCGCCGCCGCCGCGGGCCTTGGCGTCGCGCTCGCTCCGCCTGCGATGTTCACCCGCGAACTCGCGTCGGAACTGCTCGTTCAACCTTTCGCGCTCACGATCGACGCCGGGCGCTATTGGCTCACGCGGCTGATGTCGCGCCCCGAAAGCGAGGCGATGCAACGGTTCCGCGGCTGGCTAGTCGGCGAGCTCGCAGTCGAAGCGCCGCCGGGCTGAGCCGGTTCGCGACCGGCGCCGCACCCGGATCGCCAATATCAGATCGCGGTGCCGGCTGCGTTCGACGCGCAATATGCGGACGACGCGGTCGCCCTGCACCATCAGCAACGCCCCGGTGAGCGCCAGGGGCATCCCGATCAGCACGGCCAGCACCTGCTCCGCGCGCCCGTCGACGACCATGTCGCCGACCAGTGGCACGGCATAGCCCGCCCCCATCGCCAGAAAACCGGCGGCGCGCCACGCGCGGTCGTGTCGCGTCATGCGGCCACCCGCCGACCGCCACGCCGCGCCGGTCCGCCGATGACGATGGTCCCGGCCGCCGCGATCGCGGCCGCCATATCGGGCGCGGCGCCATCATTCCCGCTCCACAGCAGGATATCGGCAGGAAAGCCGGATTCTTCCCGCAGGGCGGTCAACAGGTCGCATGGCTCGAACAGCAGCCCGATCGCCGGATCGCGAATCCGCATGGCAATCGCCTGCGCTTCGCGGATCGACGACGGGGCGGCGTCGATCCCGCGCGCTTCGATCGCGGTAAAGCCCAGCGCGCGGGCGTGCCGGGCGGCATGGATCAGCAATCTTCCGTTGCCGCATGCGACATCGACGATGCGCAAACTTCGGCGGCGCCTCAACCAAAGATGATGGAGCGCGGCGGCAACGACCGGCCAGCGCGGACCGACGCCCGAACGCCGAAAGGCAGACGGGCCGGCATCGCGAACCGAAGGTTTGCGCGCGGCATAAACGGCTATATCGATAATCATGCCCCGAATTTAGGAGCGCAGCGCATAAAGTTTCGAGAGCGATTTCAGCGTGCTGCATAAAGTCGGCGTAAAGCCTGCCGGCGCGTCCAAGGGAAAACCGCGCGACAGTGTTTACACTGTAAACTCCACCATTGTCGGCGCAACCCTTATGTTGACATCGAAAACATTGACTGATCCCGCAGCGCGGCGGCGCCCCCGCCGCCGCCGCCTGCTGCGCAGCGACTGCCATCGCGCCGATCGATTACTGAATGTCGGATAAGGTGTCGAAAGCCGACGCCGACATCGCCAAGCTCTGGCCGTGGATTTCTCGATCATATTTGTCTTTTTATTCAGCGCCTCAATCGCGTTCACGATCCTCATCGGTATTACCCTCGCCAAAAGATCACGGCCGCGATTGGTGTGGCCTTTTGCATTTTCGACAATTTTGGCTGCGTCTGATTTTGTAGGCACGCCGGAAATGGCCAGATTGGGGTTCTGGTTTCCTGGACTCGCGCTGGTGGCACTTTGGGCGGCGTTCGGGACCATTTTCGGCGCCTTAGCAGCAAAGCGGACAATCTCTGCGATCCGAAGGCTTTCCCGCTGAACGACCGCAATTGGCTGATTGCGCCTGATCCGCAAGATAGCCTAAGGCCCCGACAGTGAACAAAAAGGGGAAAGCAATGGCCGCGTCATTTTCAGTGGACGATCGACGCGAGCATTTTGCTTATTGCGTCCAGCTGTTTGGCGGCACCACTGCATTCTCGCGGCGCCTTGGCATCGACGAGCGGGCGATCCGTCGTTTCATCAATGGCGAGCGGCCACTTGGTGACGGGCTTCTGGGAGACACCGCAAAGGCATTGCGTCTGCTCATTGATGAAGCGACTGCGGCCGAAGCACAAATCGCGGCCACATTGCGCGTTCCGCCGACCGATCCGTCGTAACTGAAATTGGTCGATACCCGCCGCTTCTATGGCAGGCGATATATCTCGGCCGTCACACGATGAAGGCCACTAAAGACCCTCCACGATACGCCACGCTCACGCCGCCATGCGCAGCCGGTTCCGCCCGTCGCGCTTGGCGACATAAAGTGCCTTGTCGGCGCGGTGCAGCAATTCTTCGACGTCGGCCTCGCTGTCATAGATGGCCAGCCCGACGCTGATCGTCGCTTGCGGCAGTCCTTCCTCGGCAACGGTGCCGGTCTCGACCGCCCGGCGGACGCGCTCGGCGACGATCTCGGCCGCCTGCGCGCTCGACCGCTGCAATATGCACACGAATTCCTCGCCGCCGATGCGGCCCAGCATATCGCCCTCGCGCAACGCCGCGTTGGCGCGCTGCGCAACCCGGCGGATGACCTGGTCGCCGGTGGCGTGACCATAGGAATCATTGATCCGCTTGAAATGATCGATGTCGAAAATCGCAACCGCAAGCGGCGCGCCATTGTCGCGGGCGCCGGCGAGGGCCTTTTCAAGAAAGGCCAGCGTGTGGCGCCGGTTCGGCAGGCCGGTCAGCATATCGGTGTTGGCGACCCGCTCGGCCGCGCTGCGTGCTGCCTCCAATATCCGGGCATTTTCGACCGTCTCGGTCACGTCCTGAACGGTCCCGAAAATGCCGACCGCCTTGTTGCCGCGGCCCATTTCGATCGATCCGTGCGATTTGACGTGCCGGATCTCGCCGTCGGTGCGCAGGATTCGCCCCTGAAATTCGAAGGGCTGCCCGGTGCGAACCGCTTCCGCCAGAATCTTGCGCACCGCCAGCCGGTCTTCGGCGACATATTGCTGGACGCTGTAATCGACGTCGACGGCCATCCCGGGTTCCAGCCCGTGGACGCGGTATGTCTGGTCCGACCATTGGATCGTCCAGCCGATCAGATCGACCCGCCAATGGCCGACCAGCGCCGCGGCCTCGGCCTGGAGCAGCCAGCGATTGCTTTGCTCCAGGCGTTTCGCAAGCCGCTGGCGTCCGATCAGCAGCGAAGCGAGCGGCAAGGTCGTGAACAACAGAACGAGCAGATAGAATTGCAGGAACAAGACCCTTGTCTTCTGCACGCCGTCGATTGCCGCGATCGGGCCATAGCCCTGTCCCGTCAGCAGCGATGCGATGACTGTCACGATCAACATCCCCGCTGCGGCGCCAAAGGGGCCAAGCCGATAGGCGGCCGCTATGACCGCGATACAGGGCAGGAACGTGACCGGAAATTGCGCCTGCGAAAAGGCCAGGATGGTGACCAGCCCGGCGGCGGTCAGGATCGCGGTTGCCTCTGCCTTCATTCTCCCAGGCGCGTTGGATAGCGCGTTCGTACCCACCATCCGCGCCAGCATCACGATCGGCGGGGTTACGATCAACATGCCGAGCAGCACCGTCGTCAGCCACGAGAGAAAGAAATCGAGCCCCCTTCCCGCGAGCGCCCAGGCGAGGATCGCGCTGACGACACTGGCCGCGAAGGCTGCGGTGCAAAAGCTGACGACCGATCGCGGAACCATGAACGATATTTCGCCCGGCTCGCGGCGGCGGATCAGCCACAGCGCGACCGCCGCCTCGCAGCAGTTCGAAATGGTGAACGCAACGCAGGTCCATAACGGCGCGCCGCCCAGCATATTGGCGGCAAGGCTGGCCCCGACCATCCCGGCGAACGCGACAATGCGCGCACGCGCCGGCATCAACAGCAAAAGCGCGAGAAAATAGCCGCTGGGGGGCCAGACCGCCGCAATATTGTCGGCACCCTTGGTCGCATGCAGCGACAGGTTCGCGAGCAGGAAATATCCTGTTGCGGTCAGGAGGAACCAAAAGACCGCCTCGACTCTGGGGGACAGCGACTGGGCCATGCGACCAATTAGCCGAAAAGGGGAAAAGAAACCGCTAATATTATGACGGGGCTGTCTGATCCCGCCGCATCCCTATATTGCGCGGCGCGTCAGGCCTTTCCACCAAAGGTCAGCCCGACGACCTTCTCGACCATCGCCTCGTCCCACCCGATACGCCGGTCGAGGATCAACATCGCAAGGCCGTGCACCAATGCCCAGGCATGGAGTGCCGCGGTGTCGGGGTCCTCAAGGTGCTGCATCGTCTGCGTGACACCGGCCCGCAACAAATTATAGCCCACCTCTCCCCCGTCGGCGCCTGGCTCGCAGCGTTCGGACATCTGGCGGGTAAAGCTCAACCGGAACACCGCCGGCTCGTCATAGGCGAAGCGGACATAGGCGATGCCCGTCGCCTTGAAGCCCGCATGACCGCCGCCCGCCTTCAGCCATGCCTGCGCCTGCAGCGCACCGAGCCGGCGCAGCCCCTCGTCGGCGAGCGCGTCGAGCAGCGCCTCCTTGTCCGGGAAATGCCGGTAAAGCGCGGTCGCACTGACGCCCACGTCGCGCGCCAGCGCCCGCAACCCCAGTTCGGCGCCGTCGCCTTCGCCGAGCCGCTTCAGCCCCGCCGCGATCACCGCCGCGCGCAGGTCGCCATGATGATAAGCGCCCGACGCCTTCGCGCCGTCGCTTTTTATGTTGACACTGTTATCTTTGTTCGCCATCATGTTTTCACTGTAAACATATCGAGTCGTCCGCACAAGCCCCACGCTACGCGGCACTTTCGCCAACATCCGTAAGGAGCAATATCATGGCAAGCAACGTCGAAACCCTGATCCGCGGCGCCGTCGTCAAAGGCATCGGCAAGGTCGCCGATTTCAACCGCAAACGCCTTCCCCGCCCCACCGATGCCCACCCCTTCCTCACCGGCATCCACCAGCCGATGACCGAGGAACTGACGCTCGAAGGGCTGCGCGTCGAAGGCGAAATCCCGGCCGCGCTGACCGGCCGCTACTTACGCAACGGGCCAAACCCCGCGGTCGCGCCCGACCCGGCGAGCTATCACTGGTTCACCGGCGCCGGCATGGTCCATGGCATTCGCATCGAAGGCGGCAAGGCCGACTGGTACCGCAACCGCTGGGTGCGCGGCAGCGAGGCCTGCGAAGTGCTGGGCGAAGCACTGCCACCCGGCCCGCGCGCCGACCGCAACGACGCACCCAACACGAACGTCGTCGGCCTCGCGGGCCGTACCTTCGCGATCGTCGAAGCAGGCGGTAAACCCGTCGAGCTCGGCTATGAACTGAACACGATCGCGCATAACCCGTTCGACGGCACGCTGGTCGGCGCCTACACCGCGCATCCCCACCATGATCCGGTCACCAACGAGGTCCATGCGATCACCTATCGTGGCGACGAGCCGAACAAGGTCTGGCACGTCGTGATGGACAGCGACGCGCATGTCATCCGCGAAGAGGCGATCGCGGTGAGCGATGGTCCGTCGATCCACGACTGCGCGATCACCGAAAATTACGCGCTGGTGTTCGACCTGCCCGTCACCTTCTCGATGAAGATGCTGCTGTCCGGTTATCGCTTCCCCTATGCATGGAACGACGCGCATCAGGCGCGGGTCGGCCTCCTCCCCAGGAAAGGCGACGGCGACAGCATCATCTGGGTGCCGGTCGAGCCCTGTTATGTCTTCCACCCCGCCAACGCCTACGAAACGGCCGACGGCAAGGTGATCGTCGACGTCGTCGCGCACGAAACCATGTTTGCGGAATCGAAACGCGGCCCCGACAGCCAAAAGTCACGCATGGAACGTTGGACGATCGATCCGGTCGCGGGCACGACGATCCGCGCGGTCATCCACGATCATGCGCAGGAATTTCCGCGCTACGACGAACGATTGACCACACAGGCCTATCGCTATGTTTACAGCGTCGCGATGCCTGACGGCGAAAGCATCGAATGGGCGATGGCCGACACGCGGCTGTTCCGCCACGATCTGAAGCAGGGCACGACCACGATCCATGATTTCGGTGCCGGCCGGCATCCCGGCGAGTTCGTCTTCGTTCCGCGCAGCCCCGACAGCGCCGAGGATGATGGCTGGCTGATCGGGCTGGTGGTCGACATGAATGACCAGACCACCGACCTGGTCATCCTCAACGCCGATGATTTTACCGGGTCACCGCAAGCTGTCGTTCACCTGCCGCATCGGGTCCCTCCTGGCTTTCACGGCAACTGGGTCGCGGACTGACGATCTCAGGGCGCTTCATCAACGCCTCGGTCACCCATAGCGAGCGTTCGTTGTCGACATCGATCGCCGTCGCCCCGTTGCTCACCAGCAGCGGGGCGACTTCAATTTCCAGATGGCGGGAAATGCGCGCGAAGAGATGGTGGATCGGCCCCAGTCCGAAACGGAAGCGAAGCAGGTTGATCAGGCCGAACGCCTGCATCACGCGCAGCGGCTTCTTGACGAACTGGCCACCGCCACGAAAAGCCTCGGCGGCGCGCAACGCATTGGGATGTCCGATCCAATATGCATTGCAGTTCGACACCGCGACGTCGGAAAACTTGTAAAAGCGCCGCTGCCCCTCAGGATGGACCGCGAGCACATCTTCGCGCCGCGCCAGCGCGACACCGGCTTCGGCGCCCAGCCGCTTCGCCCCGGCCTCGATCTCGGCAATTGTCGCCGGCGTCAGCAGGCAATTGTCGGCGGTCGTGATAAACAGCGGAAACGCCGCTACCCCCGCAACCGCAAGGACCGAGTCCGCAAGATTGTCCGCAGCCGGCACGACGATCAGCCGCTTGCCCAATAATTCGGCCACCGGGTCGTTCAGATCATCCAGCAGCGCCGCGTGGTGCGTGGAAACGAACACCCGCGGCGCCGAACTGTCTGCCGCGCATTCCAGCACATGGGCGATCATCGGCCGCCCCGCGACCGGCACAAGGCATTTGTCAGCGACGCCATGCGCCTTGGCGAGCGGATCGGCGGCACCCGGACGGCGGCCCGCGAGGATCAGGATCGACCCGCTCATGCCGCATCCCGCCGCGCCGCCGCCGGTGCGATCTGGCGGATCATGCTTTCTGCGACGATCGTTTCGATCAGCGTCGAGTGGGTGAAACCCGCCGCGACCGCCGATCGCGAAAACAGCTTCTCAGACCAGAGGTTGCAGTTGAGGTTGACCTCGAGCAGCCGGACGTCGCCCGTCGCCTGATCGACACGAAACTCGAACCGACCATAATCGAACGGGCGGAAGATATCCGCCATCCGCTTTGTATATTCGGTAACACGGCTGGCGATTAGAGGATCGTCAAAGCGCTTAATGCAATATCCGACGTTGCCGATCAGATCGCGCTTTTCCTGATAGGTGCGAAGCTGCGTCGGATCGTCCTGCTCGAAGATCATCATCGGCAGCATCGCAGGCTCGCCGCGGAGCGTGATCACCGGCACTTCAATATCGCTGCCGTCGATAAAGGGTTCGACCAGCGCGTCATGGTCGAGCGCGTGGATTTCGGCAATCGATTGCGCGAGTTCGATCCGGTCGTGCGCGTCACGCACGCCCCACGAAGCCGAGCTGTTGTTCGGCTTGATCACCCAGCGCCGTGCGGGCGGACAGCGCGACAGGTCGACGGGGGCGCCGCGGCGAAACAGAGCCCAGGACGCGGTCGGAACGCCCCGCGCTGCGGCCTCGAGCTTGGTCAGATGCTTGTCGTCGGACAGGCCGCGCACGATCGGCGACGCGCCGAGATATGGCAGGTCATGCTGGTTGCAAAGCAGGGGAAGCAGCATTTCGGAATTGAAGAAGCCACCGCGATTGAGCAGCGGAAAAACGAAATCGGCGGATGGCCGGTCGAACAGCGCGGCATAGCTGTCCGCGATCGACAATTCGATGCCGAGACCCTCGAGCGTTTCGCGCATCTCGCGGTGATAGAGCGCGTGATTGCCATCGTCGGCATGCAATCCCCCGGTCCAGCGGGCGTGTTTGGCGATAAAGAGAAGCCGCTGCGTTTCGCGCAGATGGCTTGGAAGCCGGGTCGGGGCAAGGTCGGTCGTCTTCATGCGCGGCGTTGACCACGCCCAGGTTGCGCGGCGATGACGAATTGGTGACCAGCGCGACGTCAAAGCGCAAGATCTCTGTCATCTTTACATATTCCGCTTTGTAAAACCAGGCTTCATGAACACCCACGAACAGGTCCGCGGCACCGCTCGGCTGACCCCCAAACTGATCGTCGACCGCAATCAGCGGTACTGGAATCTTCGCCGCGCCGTTCGGCAGCAACGGCTCATCGTGTAAACCGACCCGCAAAGGCAGCACTTTCGCGAGGCGGTTCGTTCGTCTTTCACTATGACGAAAAATATCGCCCTCTCCCGCCCCGCCATGAGCGCGATTGCCGCGTTCCTGGTCCTGTCCACGCCCGGCGCTTTTGCGCAGGAAACCCCCACCGTTACGATGACACCTCCAGTTGCTGCGCCGACGCCGCAAACCCCGCCGACGGTGGCCGAGCCGACGACGACGGCACCCGTTGCAACCTCGCAGGTTGCACAGCCGGCCGCATCGACACCGGTGGTTATCCGCGTACCGCTGGATATCGCGCCTGAAACTGCTGCACCGGCGACCAAGGCTGCCGAACGCGCCACCGCTCCGGCACGCGCCGAGCGAACGGCCCAGCGCGCTAGACCCGCAGCAGCCGCACCAGTTGCCGCGGCTCCCGCCGCCGCAACTCCTGCAGCCGACACGCCGATGCCCGACGAAGCAGCGCCGATCGCGGCACCCATGACGACGAATATGGAGCCGATTGCCGAGCCGGCGGCGCCCGTTAAAATGGCCAGCACGACCCCGACGGGTAATGAATTTCCGTGGGAGCTTGCCGGTGGTGCCGCCGCGCTGCTGATCGTTGGCGGTGCAGGGCTGGCGTTTGCCGTTCGTCGCCGCCGTGTGGGCAGCGCAGAATCCGCGGCCTATGCGTATGAGCCCCAACCCGGTGCGGCTCCTGCGCCCGCCACCGCAGAAACGCAGCCATGGATCACGCCCGCTTACGCTCCGCGCGAAGAGGTTGCGCCGCGCACGGTGCCCGCATTCGCAGCCGCGCCGAGCGGCAGCATGGGTCGTCACGAAGCCATGGCAATGGCGGGGCCGACGGACGACAATCCGTTTGCAACGCTAAGCAAGCGCCTGAAGCGTGCGCGTTTCCTCGATCGTCAGGAACGCGTCGCCTATGACGAGACGCTCGGAGCCCAGAAGGATATGACCCGCAAACCGGCGAGCGCTTGGGAAATCGCCCAGCGTCCTGCCCCGGCTATGCAGGAACAGGAAGTGCGCCGTCCCGAACCGACGCGTGTCCGCACCTCGACCAGCTTCCGTCCGGGCTATTCGAACAATTGAGACCGACAATCCGCGGTGGTCCCCTCACCGCATAGAAAAAGGGCGGTGCCTCGCGGCGCCGCCCTTTCTCTTTTTCGCTGGAACCCCGGCCGGATGAACCGGCGGGATTCTCGCAAACTGATTACTTCAGTTCGACGGTGCCGCCAGCGGCGAGGATCTTGGCCTTCAGCTCTTCAGCTTCTGCCTTGTTCACGCCTTCCTTGATGGCCTTCGGCGCACCTTCGACGAGTGCCTTGGCTTCGCCAAGACCCAGGCCGGTGATCGCGCGGACTTCCTTGATGACGTTGATCTTGTTGCCGCCGTCACCCGTCAGGATGACGTCGAATTCGGTCTGCTCTTCAGCAGCCGGGCCAGCAGCCGCAGCAGCCGGAGCGGCAGCAACAGCAGCAGCAGCCGAAACGCCCCACTTTTCTTCGAGCAGCTTCGACAGGTCAGCTGCTTCGAGGACGGTCAGAGCCGACAGTTCTTCAACGATCTTTGCAAGATCAGCCATGTTCATTCTCCATCAGAACCGGGATATCCCGGCAGTAAGTTTAAAGGTTAGTTCGAAATCACGCTGCTTCTTTGGCGGCATATGCGCCAAAAACCCGCGCCAACTGGCCAGCCGGGGCTGCGGCAATCTGCGCAACCTTGGTGGCCGGAGCCTGTACCAGACCGATGATCGTGGCACGAAGCTGGTCGAGCGAGGGAAGCGAAGCCAGCGCCTTCACGCCATTCACGTCGAGGACCACGTCACCCATGCCGCCACCAACGATTTCAAGTTTGTCGTTGGTCTTGGCAAATTCCACGGCGATCTTTGCAGCCGAGACCGGATCGGTCGAGGTTGCAAGGGCCGTGGGACCGGTCAGCAGGTCGCTGATACCGGCGTAGGACGTGCCATCGAGCGCGATTTTGGCAAGACGGTTCTTCGTGACGCGAAAGTCGGCCCCTGCATCGCGCATTTGCTGGCGCAGCACCGTCGACTGGGCGACGGTCATGCCAAGGTTGCGGACGACCACAACCGAAGCAGCTGACGACAGCGTAGCGTTCAGCGAGGATACGGCTTCGGCCTTTTCCGTACGATCCATGCCTATACTCCACTCATCTGCCCGGATGCCCGCGCGCCGAAACGCACGCACCGCCGGGCGGCTAAAACACGCAAAACAGACGCGAGCCGAGGCTCGGCTGCATTTGCGCAACGATGTCCGATGGGGTCGGTCAAGACGCGTCGCCTGAATACAGGCGGGCGACCGAAAAAGACTGTTCCCCGTCTCGGCTGGAAATTAAGAAGGGCAAATCCCCTTCACCAACTGTCTCGGACGGAATTGCCGCAGGCCAACCCGTGGCAACACGGGGGCGCTATTAGCGTTGATGGCCGCAGAGTCAAGGCAGATCGCGCGGTTTGGCATCCCCCTCGCATGGCTTGTCGGACCCGAGCTGCATCGGCTAAGGTTCCGCCGATGGTCCGCATCCGGGAATCCACGCCTGACGATGGCGAGCGCGCTGTCCAGATATGGCGCGATGCCGTCGATGCTACGCACGACTTCCTGACAACCGAAGACCGGGCGGCGATCGAAGTCGAGGTCAGGGGATTCCTGCCCATGGCCCCACTCTGGCTCGCGGTCGATGTCGATGACCGTCCTGTCGGCTTCATGTTGCTCGACGGGACGAGCATGGAAGCGCTGTTCATCGACCCCGCGCACCGGGGCGTCGGCATCGGGCAGGCGCTGGTCACACATGCGCTGGGACGCTGCCCTTCGCTGACAACCGAAGTGAACGAGCAGAATGCGCAGGCAGTCGGCTTTTACAAACGGCTGGGGTTCGTTCCCACCGGTCGGTCCCAACTGGATGGCCAGGGCCGCGAGTATCCGCTTATCCACCTGCGCTTCGGCCCCGCAGCCTGATCGCGTCGAACCGCGCACGACATGGCCGATGAAGAATCTTTCCGGCGCCCCTTGCGCAAACCATTATAAGATATATCTTAGATGCATCCAGAATAACTCTGAGGAACGATAAATGATTTTCTATGCAAAAATGGATGGCCGCAGATGCGGTGGGCGGCACGCGATGCATCGCGGCGGCGGACGCGGCTTTGGTCATGGCTTTGGCGGTGGAGGCCGTCGTGGCGGCGGCCGTGGTGAGCGCGGCGAACGCCGGCGGATGTTCGATGGCGGCGAATTGCGGTTGGTGCTGCTCAAGCTGATCGCCGACGAACCGCGCCACGGTTATGACCTGATCCGCCAGATCGAAGAACTCGCCGGCGGCACCTATGCGCCGAGCCCCGGCGTCATCTATCCGACGCTGACGATGCTCGACGACATGGACCTGATCGAAGCGCAGCAGAGCGACGGCGCGAAAAAGCTGTTCGCGATTACCGACGCCGGGCGTGCCGAGCTCGAGGCCAATAGCGAAATCGTCGAAGCCGCAATCGCGCGCCTGACCGCGATCGGCGAAGAAACGCAGCGCACCGACTTGGCGTCGGTCCGCCGTGCGATGGGCAATCTGCGCCAGGTTCTGATGAACCGCCTCGGCGACCGCGACCTCGACAATGCGGCGCGGCACGACATAGTCGCGCTGATCGACGAGGCAGCGCAGAAGATCGAGCGGCTGTAAGGAGCATAGCCATGACGGTTTCAGCAATGGCCAAAGTGCCCACCGCGCACGCGAACAAATATCTCCAGCAATTGTGCAAGCATTGGCAGCATAATCTGGCGGTCGAGTTCACCGCCGAGCACGGCACCGTGACCTTCCCGAAGGATGCGCGCGGAGCCGACTGGCCGGACGATGCGCTGGTGACTTTCGATGCCGCGGCCGACAGTTTGTCGGTCCGCATCGATGCCAGCGTCGGCGAGCAGCTTGAAGGACTGGAGGGCGCCGTTGCCCGCCACCTCGATCGCTTCGCCTTTCGCGAAGCACCGCTGGCGTTCGACTGGCAGGCCGTTTGAGCCCCTTCCCTTCGTCATCCCGGGTCTGACCCGGGATCCATAGCACCCTTGATCGGAAGCACAGTGCATGCGGTCATGGACTGCGGATCAAGTTCGGAGTGACGATCAGGGAAATGGGCTTTCCTTGCGCCTGTCGCCTGTCTATATCGTTTTGCGATATTATCGATTGACGATAAATATTCGCGCTTATATATTGTTCTTCGATAAACAACCTATCGGAGAACGATATGCCCGTTTCCAACCCGGCCTTGCTCGGCGTGACGCGCGGTCTGCTTTGGCTGATCCTGGGGCTGATCGCCGCATCGGGGGTGCTGGTCGTCGGCGTCGCGATCGCGCTCATCATCGCCTGGCCCGAAGTCATGGCCGAATTCCGGAACAGCCGGGAGTTCATCGACGTCACGACGCTTCGCTTCCCGGTCAGCATGCTGGTGCTGCTGCTCTTCGCGATCCTCGCCGCGGCCGCCTATATGGTCCGCCAGCTTCAGGCCCTTGTCGCGAGCACGACGAGCGATCCTTTCGTCCCGGCAAACGCCGCGCGGCTGCGCCGCGTCGGCTGGGCGCTGGTAGTGACGCAGTTGCTGGCGATCCCGCTCCAGTGGACCGCGAGCAGCATTGCGAAGGCGGGCAGCGAATTCGGCGGTATGGGCGGCGTCTCGCTCGGCAGCCTGCTCGCGATCCTGCTCGCTTTTGTCCTTGCCGCGGTGTTCGAGCAGGGCACAGCGATGCGCGACGAGCTGGAAGGGACCGTGTGATGGCGATCGTCGTGAAACTGGACGATCTGCTTCATGCAAAGCGGATGACGCTCACCGACCTGTCCGACCGCATCGGCATCACTCTCGCCAATCTGTCGATCCTGAAGACCGGCAAGGCCAAGGCGATGCGCTTTTCGACGCTCGAAGCGATCTGTGCCGAACTCGATTGCCAGCCAGGCGACTTGCTGGCGTACGAAGCCGACAACTGAATCAAGCCCGGCAACCCTCTGCCCCGCTTCGCCTCACCGGTCGGAACGGGGCCTTTCTGTACGCGGGAACGCAAACTTGGCGTTGGTGCGCCAGTGAAGTCGTCCGGCGCTGGATTGCTGCCTCAGCGATCCGTTCGATCAGGCAAGCCGTGAACGGCCGGACAATAGCTGGTCAGGCCGGGGCGCGAAACGCCCTCATGTGACCATGTCCTCTTCCTCTTCCGCGTCGGGCGAATCGAGCGAGTCCGATTTATTCGATTTCATGCCCGCGACGGTGCTGGCGGCCCAGCCACGCCTGACGGCATCGATCAACCATCGCGGCGCATTCGCCGACTTGCCTCCGGTACCCCACACCGCGCGCGCGCCATATCCGACGTGGATGGTGAGCGGCCCCATATAATCGACCGCAGCGCCGATGCCGGTGGCGCCCAGACGCGCGCACGCCTCGACATATGTTTCGAATATCGCCTGCCCCGCGGGATTCGCGAAGGAAATTGCGGCGCCGTCCTTTTCAAGACGAAGATCGGCCGCATAGCCGAGATCGTGCCGCACCGACCCCGTGCGCTTTCCTCCGAGCGTTCCCAGCTTTGCCTGCCCGCCCGACACGACGCGCACCCGATCGATACCGGCGACGTCGGCCGCCCCGATCAATAAATCCTTGAGTATCTTTTGAATTGGCAGGTCGCGTATCTTGCCCTGCGTATCCTCGATCAAGGTCGCCATAATTCTTCCCCCACTACCGACTCGAAACGAGCGGCGCGGGGAAAGCTTATTCGATCGCTAGTCCAGTTCAACGACCTATTCGATCCAGACTGGCGGAACGCTGACGGGCGTGGCGTCCCGACAAAAATATTAGGCGATTATGGCCTTGTTACGTGAGTAGAGAAAATAAACCGCGAGACCGGCGATATTCCAGATGCCGAACCATATCTGCGTCTGCACAGGCAGGCTGAAGAACAGATAGATGCAGCCGAATACTGCGATGCCGCCGACCACCCACGGCATCGGCGCACGAAAGGTGCGCGGCGCATCGGGCGCGCGGCGGCGCATGATGAGCATGCAGATCGACACCGCGGTGAAAGCCGCCAGCGTGCCGGCATTGGCGAGCGCGGCGAGTTCGCCGAGCGGAATAAAGCCCGCGAGCACGGCGACGACCAGCGCGGTGAAGATCGTGATCCGCACCGGCGTCCCGCGCAACGACAGCCTGGCGAGGCTGGCGGGGAGCAGACCGTCGCGTGCCATGGTGAAGAAGATGCGGCTCTGGCCATAAAAGAAGGCGAGGATGACCGTCGGCAACGCGATGATCGCCGAGACGGCGAGATATTGCGCCGCGAGCGGGCTGCCGAGTTCGCGCAGGATCAGCGCGAGCGGCTCTGGGCTGTTGGCAAAACGGGTATAGGCGATGGCGCCCACCGCCGCGACTGCCACCGCGATATAGATGACGACGCAGACGAACATCGAACCAACGATCCCGATCTTTAGATCACGGTCGGGGTTGCGCGTTTCTTCTGCCGCGGTCGCGATCGCATCGAAGCCGTAGAAGGCAAAGAAGATGATCGCCGCAGCCGCCATCACGCCGCGCTCGACGCCGTCCGGGCCCATATGCTTGCTAAAGCCATAGGGGCTGAAGGGTTCGAGATTGGCAGCATTAAATGCCGGAAGTGCTACGGCGACAAAGATGACGAGCGCGACGACTTTCACAAGGACGAGGACGGCGTTGAGCGTTGCGCTTTCGCGCGTGCCGACGAGCAGCAGCCCCGCGACGACGGCGATGATTGCGATGGCCGGCAGGTTGACGATGCCACCAAGTTCGGGGCCCTGCATCAATGCCATCGGGATGCCCGCCCACGCCTCCAGCAACGGCGCCGCATAGCCCGACCAGCCGACCGCGACCGCGCTGACCACGAGCGAATATTCGAGGATCAGGCTCCACCCGACGATCCATGCGAGCAGTTCGCCGATCACCACATAGCTATAGGTGTAGGCGCTGCCCGACGCCGGGATCATCGTCGCCATTTCGGCATAGGCGAGCGCGGCGCAGGCGCAGATCAGACCCGCGATGCCGAAGGACAGGATGACCGCGGGGCCCGCCTTGTCGGCGCCGACCCCGATGAGGGTGAGAATGCCCGTGCCGACGATCGCACCAACGCCAAGCGCGATCAGGTGCGGCCAGCTCAGCGTCCGCGCAAGTTCTTGCTGACCATCCCGCCGTTCCGGAACGATCGGTTTGCGGCGAAACAGGCTGTCGGACATGTGGCAGGCTCCCCTTTGTGCTTTGAGGTGCTTTTAAGGGGGTGGTGGCACAGCGCAAGCCGCGCGGTCGGATAAGTGGGACGTGGCTTTGGGATGGGAGGCTGACCTTCTTATCTTCCCTGTCGCGCGGCGATGGGGAGGAGGACCGTCCGCGAAGCGGATGGTGGAGGGGCGGCAACGTCGGCTCCATCGCCCCTCCGTCAGCGCTTCGCGCTGCCACCTCCCCATGGCTTCGCCACAGGGAGGATCAACGGCAACTCTCGGTCGCTTCCAGTCACTCGTCATCCCGGATTTGATCCGGGATCCATTGGTGCGACGGCAGCTGTGGACGCCGGATCAAGTCCGGGGTGACGATTAAAGGGGATGCTGGCATCCAAAGCCTCTGGCCCTGGCCAAGCCCGTCAGACCAAAGCTTCGATCGCCTCGGCCAGCTTCGCATCGCGTTCCGACAAGCCATCGGCGTCGTGCGTCGTCAGCAGGATGTCGACGCGATTATAGACGTTCGACCATTCGGGGTGGTGGTCCATCTTTTCGGCGATGATAGCGACGCTCGCCATAAAGCCGAAGGCCTGCGCGAAATCGGCAAATTTGAACTGGCGGGTGATTGCGTCGCGCGTCGGTTCGTGCGTCCATTCGGGGAAGCGGGCGAGCAGCGCGGTGCGGGCGTTTTCGTCGAGTTTCTGGACCATGATTACTCTCCCGCTGGTCAATGTCGTGCGCCCGCCATAAGGAAGGGCGCGATGAGCGACAAGAGTGCCCTGCCCGATTTGCCCCCTGAGCTTCCCGGCGGATGGACCGGCGGCTCGCCCGACGCCGATGCGATGTTCGCGATGGCCGAAGCAGCGCTCGAGACCCTGCCCGCGGCGTTCAAACCGCATATCCAGGGCGTCGTGGTCGCGATCGAGGAGTTCGCCGACGACGAGACGCTCGCCTCGCTCGAGATCGAGCATGCCTATGAACTCACCGGCCTTTACGAAGGCCGCCCGCTGACCGAGCGCAGCATCGACCAAAGCGGCGGCATGCCCGACCGCGTTACCCTCTATCGCATCCCGATCCTTGTCGAGTGGATCGAAACCGGCGAGCGGCTCGACACGCTGGTCCGCCATGTTCTGATCCACGAAATCGGGCATCATTTCGGCTTTTCTGACGACGATATGCACGCTCTGGAAGACATGGCGTGAGCGTGTTGCTGCGGCTCGATCGGCTGGCGTGCGTTCGCGGCGACCGGCTGCTCTTCGAAGACCTGTCGCTCTCGCTGACCCGCGGTGACGCGCTGTGGCTGCGCGGCCCGAACGGCGCGGGCAAGTCGAGCCTGATCCGCCTCGCCGCCGGCCTGCTGCGTCCGGCGGCGGGAACAGTCGAATGCCGCGGGCGCATCGCGCTGATCGACGAAGCCGCGGCGCTCGACGCCGAATTGCCGCTACGCCGCGCGCTCGATTTCTGGGCGCGGGTCGATACCGTCGACGGCCACACTGTCGATCGCGCGATGGACGAGATGGTGTTGGCGCCGCTGGCCGAGGTGCCGGTGTCTATGCTGTCGACCGGGCAGCGCAAGCGCGCCGCGATGGTGCGCGTTATAGCCAGCGGCGCGCCGATCTGGCTGCTCGACGAGCCGGCGAACGGCATGGACGACGCGGCGCAGGCACGGCTGGTCGCAGCCATCGCGAAGCACCGGGCAAATGGCGGCGCGGTCCTGCTCGCGTCGCACTTCGCGCTCGACATCCCCGACCTCGCAGAACTCGATATGGGGGCGCTCGCTTGACCGCCCTCATTGCGCTCTTCTGGCGCGATCTGCGCCGTGCCTGGGGCAGCGGAGCGCTCTGGCTTCCCGTGCTCTTCTTCCTGCTCGTCGCGACGGCGTTTCCGTTTGCCGTCGGACCCGACGCACCACTTCTTAAACGCGCGGGAGGCGGGATGGTGTGGGTCGCCGCCCTGCTCGCCGCCCTGCTGCCGATCGACCGGCTGGTGCGGCCCGACCGCGAGGCGGGCGTGCTCGACCAGCTTGCGGTGCGCGGGATCGCCGATGAAGTCATCGCGGCGGTGAAGATCGCGGCGCACGCGATTGCGTTTGGGCTGCCGTTGATGATCGCCCTGTTCCCTGCGGCGGCGTTGCTGGCGCAGGACGCGGCGCGGGTTGAGGTGCTGATGGTGGGAATTGCGATTGCGATCCCGGCGCTGGCATCGCTGGCGGTGCTGAGCGCGGCGCTGACCGCGGGAGTCAAGGGCGGGAGCGCGATCGGCGGGCTGCTGGTGCTGCCGCTGGCGGTGCCGATGTTGATCTTTGGCGCCGGGATGCTCGATCCGTCGGGGCGCGGGGCGATGAAGTTGCTGGGCGCGACGAGTTTGCTGCTGACGGTCATCGGTCCGTTTGCGGCCGGGGCGGCGCTTCGCGGGCTGCGCGAATGACGCGGCAGTCGCTCGCGCATATCGCGCTCGTCGTTCGCGATTATGACGAGGCGATCACCTTCTACGTCGAGACCTTGGGCTTCACGCTCGTCGCTGACGAGTATCAGCCGGCGCAGGACAAGCGCTGGGTACTCATCGCGCCGCCGGGCAATCCGCCGGGGGGTGCGACGATCCTGCTGGCGCGTGCCGCTAATGAAGGCCAGGCGAAGTTTATTGGCGACCAAGCGGGCGGGCGCGTCTTCCTGTTCCTGCAGACCGACGATTTATGGCGCGACTATCAGCGGCTGATCGACAAAGGCGTGCGGATCGAGCGCGAACCGATCGAAGCCGATTACGGCACCGTCGCCGTGTTCCTCGACCTTTATGGCAATAAGTGGGACCTCATCCAGTTCGCCCCGGCGCCCCGCGCATAAGAAAAGGGCCGGAGTTTCCCCCGGCCCTTCCCTAAATCATCTGGTGCCTATCAGGCGCCGGTCACGTCGGCCGTATCGACCTTCACGCCGGGGCCCATCGACGACGACAGGGCGATCTTGCGGACATATTTGCCCTTCGCACCGGCCGGCTTCGCCTTGACGATCGCGTCGACGAAAGCGTCAAAGTTCTGGCGGAGCTTTTCCTCGCCGAACGACAGCTTGCCGAGGCCGGCGTGGATGATGCCGACCTTTTCGACGCGGAATTCGATCTGGCCGCCCTTGGCGGCCTTCACGGCTTCGGCGACGTTCGGGGTCACGGTGCCCAGCTTCGGGTTCGGCATCAGGCCCTTCGGACCCAGCGTCTTGCCGAGGCGGCCGACGATGCCCATCATGTCCGGCGTCGCGATGACGCGGCCATAGTCGAGGTTACCCGCGAGCATGTCTTCCATCAGGTCTTCGGCACCGACCTTGTCGGCGCCGGCGGCCAGCGCCTTGTCGGCGTTGTCGCCGCGCGCGAACACGGCAACCTTGACGTCCTTGCCGGTGCCGGCGGGGAGCGTCACGACGCCGCGGACCATCTGGTCGGCGTGGCGCGGATCGACACCCAGGTTCATCGCGATTTCGAGCGTTTCGTCGAACTTGGCCGAGGCCAGCTCGCGCACCGTCTTCAGCGCTTCGTCGACGGTGTGCAGCTTCAGCGCATCAACCTTGCCCTCAAGGGCCTTCTGCTTCTTGGTCAGCTTTGCCATCGGTTCAGCCCTCCGTCACTTCGAGGCCCATCGAGCGCGCGCTGCCCTCGATGATCTTCGTAGCCTGTTCCAGATCGTTCGCGTTGAGATCCTTGAACTTGATCTCGGCGATTTCGGTCAGCTTCGAGCGGGCGATCTTGCCACCGCTGATCTTGCCGGGCTCCTTCGAGCCAGCTTTCAGGTTCGCAGCCTTCTTGATCAGATAAGTCGCCGGGGGCGTCTTCGTCACGAAGGTAAAGCTCTTGTCGGCGAACACGGTGATGATGGTCGGAGTGGGCGTGCCCTTTTCCATGGAGTCGGTCGCGGCGTTGAACGCCTTGCAGAATTCCATGATGTTCACACCGCGCTGGCCGAGTGCCGGCCCGAGCGGCGGCGAGGGGTTTGCGGTCCCTGCCGGAACCTGCAGCTTGATGTAGCCGCTAATCTTCTTAGCCATGATGGCCTCCTGTCTTTCTGTCGGTTCGCCGTTGCCGGTGAACCTCAAAATTAGCGGTCAAGCAGAAGGGCATCACCCCCTCCTCCCGCGCGGAATCACGCCCTTATCTGACGCGAAGCGGCGCGCATAAGCGCAAACGCCGCAGAAAACAAGCCTTATGCCGACGGATCGTGGCGGATCAGCCCTTCCTGCACCGCCGAGGCGATCAACGTGCCGTCGCGGCGATAGATGCGCCCGCGGTTGATCCCGCGCCCGCCGCCGCTCCAGTCGCTGTCCATGACATAGACGAACCATTCGTCGACGCGGATGTCGTCGTGGAACCACATCGCATGGTCGAGGCTGGTCGAGAACAGGCCCGGCGTATCCCACGTCATCCCATGCGGCATCAAGGTCGTCGAGAGCAGCCCCATGTCCGAGGCATAGGCCAGCAGGGCGCGGTGGATCAGCGGATCGTCGCCGACGGGCGAGGCAATGCGGAACCATTCATATTGCATCGTCGCCCGCGCGGACGGCGGCGGACGGAAGGCGCGGACCTCAAACGGATGCATGCGCGCCATATGTTCGATGCGCCGATCGCTGATCTTGGGATCAACCGCGATGAAATCGGCGAAATCCCAGCATTCCTCGGGCGGCAGGATGCCGGTCATCGGAATCTGATGCGACAGGCCCTGTTCGGGCGCCTGGAATGATGCGGTGAGGTTGAAGATCACCTTGTCGTCCTGGCGCACGACAACGCGGCGGTTGGCAAAGCTGCGGCCGTCGAAATCGCGGTGGACCCGGAAATGCAGCGGCTTCGCTTCGTCGCCGCCGCGCAGGAAATAGGCGTGGAGCGAATGGACGCTCTTGTCGGGGTCGACGGTGCGCGCCGCGGCGACCATCGCCTGCGCGATCACCTGCCCGCCGAAAATGCGCTGGCGGCGCGGCTTGGTGAAGGCGGGATAGGTAAATTCGTCGGGCTCGTCCGCCGCCTCGAGATCGAAGAGGTGGACGATATGCCGGACGAGCCGCTCGCGATCGACGCTGGCGTAAATTTCGCGCGCATGGGCGGCACGAGCCTGCATCTCTTCGGGAGTGAGGCTCATGGCGCGTTCCATTCAGTGGGCTTCGCGCGCGCCCGAAGGCGCGCCACGATATTATTTGAAGCGTTCGACCTGTTCGAAGTCGAGCTCGACCGGGGTGGCGCGACCGAAGATCGACACCGACACCTTGACGCGTGCCTTTTCGAAATCAAGCTCTTCGACCAGCCCGTTGAAGCTGGCGAAGGGACCGTCGAGCACCTTGACCTGATCGCCGATTTCATAATCGACGCGGATTTCCTGCTTCGGACGGGCCGCGGCCTCTTCCTTGCTATTCAGAATGCGCGCGGCTTCGGCTTCGCTGATCGCCTGCGGCTTGCCCATCGATCCGAGGAAGCCCGTGACCTTCGGCGTGTTCTTGACGAGGTGATAGACATCGTCGGTCATCGTCAGCTTGGCGAGGACGTAACCCGGGAAGAACTTGCGCTCAGCCTGGACCTTCTTGCCGCGCTTTACCTCGGTGACGGTTTCGACCGGAACTTCGACCGCTTCGACGAAGTCGGTAAGGCCCAAACGTTCCGCGTCGGAAAGCACCGAATCGCGAACCTTGTTTTCGAAACCCGAATAGGCGTGAATGATGTACCAGCGCGCCATAAGTCTAACTATCCTGTCCCTGTAACTGCGGCGATTAGCGCGCGAGCGACGTCAGCCAGCTGACAATCGCGTTGAAAACCGTGTCGACGCCGAAAAAGAACAGCGAAAGGATCGTCATCATGATGAGGACCATGATCGTCGTCTGCACCGTCTCGCGGCTGGTGGGCCACACGATCTTGCGGGCTTCGGCGCGTACCTGATTGATAAACTCAGCCGGGCTGGTCTTCGCCATATTGATCGTCCTGTCCTTTAACGTCTTCGGTTCGGAGCAGATGGGTTGCCGCCCCCGGCGCGTCAAGCGTGCCTTGGGGCAATACTCCGCCCACCCTCCCCGAGAATGTCGGCGAAAGGCGGAAGGAAAACGGCGCATCTGTCCGAATGAAAGCGGCCTTTACTTGCGCCGTGCGGCGATTGCAAGTGCGGGGTCAGGCCCTGCGCGCGAGTCCGCGCTGCATCATCAGCAGCAGACCGACCATGACGATCCAGCTGACCGTCGGCTGAAGCGCGAACAACAGGTGCAACTCGCGCGCCGCCGCCTCGCCGTTTCTCGGATCGAAGCCGACGAGATCGAGCGCGAGGTAACTGACCGCGATCGCGGCGGCGACGCCGAATTTCTGCATCAGGTTGAGCAGTGCAAACAGAAACGCCGAGCGGCCCCGCCCGCAGCGCACCGCATCGCGCGGGATCAGGTCGGCGAGCATCGAATAGGTGAAAAGCAGCCCGACGAAGCCTGTCCCGAGCATCAGCGAAAAGCCCACCGCCTGCATCAAACCCCGCGGTTGCTGAAACAGGGTTGCGACGAGCAGACCCGAGATCAGGAGCCCCATCGCCATCATCATTGGCGGCTTGCCGAAACGCCGGGCAAGAAAGGTCCACAGCGGCGACGCAAGCGCCCCGCCGATGAAGCTCGCGAAGAGCAATACCGCGCTCTGCCCGTCGAGATCGAGCACTGCGGCCGCGAAGAAGACGAAGAGCGACGTCAGCGACCCGAAGGCAAAGCTGTTGAGGAATTGGACACCGAGCAGCAGCATCAGCGGCGGGAATGACAGCGAGGCGCGGATCTCGTGCCGCCAGCCGATGCCTGCGTCCGCCACGACGGCGCGCGGCGGGGCGAAGCGCATCGCGAAAAGCGCGATTGGCACCATCAGCAGGAAAAGGCTGGCATAAGCCATGATCCGCCCCTGCAGACTGATCCCGGGGATCAGCAGTTGCGCGGCCGCGGGCGCGGCAAAGGCGAGGATCAGGGCGATCTTCGCAAACCAGTCGCGCATGCCATATAGCAGCGCGCTGTCGGCGGGCGAATGCACCAGCGCGGAACCCCACGACAGCTGCGCGACCTCATAGACGCTGTAACTCGAATAAAAGAGCACCATCATCAGGAACAGCGCCGCGAACGGCAACCGATCGCCGACCGTCACAAGAGTCAGCAGCAGGACGGCCAGCGGACCGATCGCCAGCAGCATCCAGCGCCGATGCGCACCCATCCCGGTCCGCACGCGGTCGACCATCGTGCCGATCAGTGGATCGACGACGCCGTCCCAAATGGTCGTGAGCGAGAAGAGCAGCCCGACGAGCGCAACCGAAATCACCCCGCCCTCGGCGATATAGGGCGGCAGATAGACGCTGAATGGCAGGCCGAGGATCACCGTCGGCCCCGCGGTCGCGGCGTAAGCGGCAACCGTACGCGGGCGCAACGCCGGGGTTTCGTCGGCCGGGGTGGCCAAAGGCAGGGCTGTACTGGCCAAGGCGTGA
The DNA here is from genome assembly GCA_051861185.1 of Sphingopyxis sp. Classification (GTDB taxonomy): domain Bacteria; phylum Pseudomonadota; class Alphaproteobacteria; order Sphingomonadales; family Sphingomonadaceae; genus Sphingopyxis. Next base: position 78,948 of record JBIMKQ010000013.1, on the reverse strand, counting down.
GGCTCCCGAAGCAGGCGCTGGCACGCTTTCAGTTATTGACAGTCATGTCAACAGGCCGCAGCGACCGAAGAACCCTGCTAACGGATATTGAAATGGGACAGGAAAGGCTGGAGCCGCCAGTCGATCTCTTCCGGGTCGAGCCATTCGTCCTCGATCCCCATCAGCGTGCTCAGCATCGAATCGCCAACGACGATATCGAAAAACAGGCGCGCAGCGGCCTCCGGACGGTCGATGTCCGCCTTGCCCGTTGCCGCCCATTCCGCGAACAGGTCGATCAATTCCTCGAGTGCGGGTATATGCAGGTCGCGGTAAATCTGCATCGCGAATTCGTGGTCGCGTAAGCTCTCGGATATCAACATCCGCATCAGGGCAACGGCGTGCGGCGATTCCATCAGCTCGCTTTGGCGATGCGCGTAGCTCTTCAGGATTTCGACCGTCGACAAGCCCCGGGTCGCGTCGTCTTCGAGCGATCGCAGCATCGCTTCGTCGCACCAGCGGGTTGCGATCGCGCGAAGCAGCCCCTGCTTATTGCCGAACAATTCATAAAGCGTCGCGAGCGACCCGCCCGAACGCTTGACGATTTCGGCAAGGCTGGTGCGTTCATAACCCTGTTCGAGGAACAACGACTCCGCCGCGTCGAGAATCGCGCTTTGCCGCCGTTCGCGCGGTGACAGCCTATCTATCTGACATAAATCCGATTCCGGCGTGTTCAATTTGCAGTTCCTCTCGCTTGCTCTTTTCTGTAATTTAAATTACATGGCGCGCCTGCGCAAGCTTTTGCGTATATATAAGTCTCGCACAACTGCGATTTTTCAGGGGTCCATATGAGTCGCTTTCGTCTTCCTGGCTGCGCCGCCGGCGCTGCGCTGGCGCTGTTGCTGGCCTCCTGCTCCTCCGAAGCGCCCCCCGCCCCTCCGCCGCCCGAGGTCAATATCGTGACGATCCGCACGCAAGCCGTGCCGAATGTCATCGAGCTGCCGGGCCGCGTCCAGGCTTATCGCACATCCGAAGTGCGCGCGCGCGTCGACGGCATCGTCGAACGGCGCCTCTTCAACGAAGGCAGCTTCGTACGCGCCGGTACCGCGCTATTCCGTATCGATCCGAGACAGCTGACCGCGACCGTCAATGCGGCGCAGGCGCAGCTTTCCCGGGCCCGGGCGACCGCCGCCAACGCACGGCAGGTCGTTGGCCGCTATCAGCCGCTGCTCGCAGACCAAGCGATTGGAAAACAGGAATATGACGCCGCGGTCGCCGCGCAGCGCACGGCAGAGGCCGATGTGCAGGCCGCGCAGGCCAATCTGCAATCGGCGCGCCTGAATCTGGGCTATGCATCGGTCACCGCACCGATTTCCGGCCGCGCGCGCCGCGCCGAGGTCACCGAAGGCGCGCTCGTCAGCGCGGGTGCGGGCACGCTGCTCACCACGATCGAGCAGATCGACCGCGTTTATGTGAATTTCGGCCAGTCGAGTTCGGATCTTTTGGCGACGCGCCGCGACATGGGATCGGGCAAGGTCAGCGTGCCGCAGCTCGAACGCGTCGAAGTCCAGCTGATCCTGGAGGACGGCTCGGCCTATCCGGTCGCCGGCCATCTCGATTTCCTCGACCTGTCGATCGACGAGGCGACGGGCACCGCGGCACTGCGGGCTGAATTCCCGAACCCGGCGTCGGCGCTTTTACCCGGTCAGTTCGTTCGTGCCCGCATCTTCGCCGGCAACCGTGCCGACGGCGTGTTGATCCCGCAGCGTGCGGTCAAGCTGGCCGCCGATGCGGCGAGCGTGATGGTGCTCGACGCCAAGAATGTTGCGACGCCGCGCCCGGTGAAGCTGGGCACGATGGTCGCGGGCCAATGGGCGATCCTCGACGGGCTGAAACCCGGCGACCGGGTGATTATCGACGGGCTGCAAAAGGTCCAGCCGGGCCAGCCCGTGCGGGTTGCACAGCCCAAGGGAACCGCATCGACCCCCGCGGCAAAGCGCTGATCCGACATGACCCCCCGCTTTTTCATCGACCGGCCCATCTTTTCCTGGGTCATCGCCATCGGCATCCTGTTGTCGGGTATCATCGCGCTGCGCAGCCTGCCCGTGGAGCAATATCCAACGGTCGCGCCGCCATCGCTGACGATCGGCGTCACCTATCCGGGCGCCGATGCGCGCACGCTTGAACAGAATGTGACGCAGGTCATCGAGCAGGAGCTGAACGGGGTCGAGGGTTTTCTCTACATGGCCTCGACCAGCGAATCGAACGGCACTGCGTCGATCACCCTGACCTTTGAGGCGGGGACCGACATCGATAACGCACAGATGGAGGTCCAGAACCGTCTGCGCCGCGTCGAGCAGCGCCTGCCCGAGGATGTGCGCCGCCAGGGCATTTCGGTGACCGAGGCGAACGCAGGCTTTTTGTTGATCGTCGCGATCACGTCGAAGACCGGCAACACCGATCCGATGGAAATCAACAATTTCGCGAACACGCGCGTGCTCGACGAGCTGCGGCGTGTGAACGGCGTTGGCAACGTTCAGGCTTTCGCGCCCGAATATGCGATGCGCATCTGGCTCGATCCGCAAAAGCTCGCTTCGTACAATCTCTCGCCCGCCGAAGCGCTCGGCGCGGTGCAGGAACAGAATAGCCAGACCCCGGGCGGCCAGCTGGGCGACCAGCCGATCGCCAAGGGCGCGCAGCTCAACGCCGTGATCACGACGCAGGGCCGCTTCACCAAGCCCGAGCAATTCGAGGGCATCATCCTGCGCGCGAACCCCGACGGGTCGGCTGTCACGCTGGGCGATGTCGGCCGCGTCGAGCTGGGGGCGGCGAGCTATCTCTTTTCTTCCGAGCTCAACGGCAAGCCGATGGCGGGCCTTGCGGTCCAGCTGACCCCCGGCGCGAACGCCTTGTCGACCGCGGAAGGTATCCGGGCACGGATGGCCGAACTGTCGAAAGGCTTCCCGCCCGACGTCACCTGGTCGATTCCCTATGACACGACGCCGTTCATCAGCCTGTCGATCGAAGAAGTTGTCGTGACCCTCGCCGAGGCGATGGTGCTCGTCTTCCTCGTCATGTTCCTGTTCCTTCAGAACTGGCGCGCGACGGTCATCCCGACGATCGTCGTGCCGATCGCGCTGGCGGGCGCCTGCCTTGGCCTGTGGATGTTCGGATTCTCGATCAACGTGCTGACCCTGTTCGGCATGGTGCTCGCGATCGGTATTCTCGTCGATGATGCGATCGTCGTGATCGAGAATGTCGAGCGGATCATGAACGAAGAGCATCTGCCGCCCTATGAGGCGACGGTGAAGGCGATGAGCCAGATCACCTCGGCAATCATCGGCATTACACTGGTGCTGATCGCGGTGTTCATTCCGATGGCCTTCTTCCCCGGATCGACCGGCGGCATCTATCGCCAATTCTCGATGACGCTTGCAATCTCGATCGCCTTCTCGGCGTTGCTTGCACTGACGCTGACGCCCGCGCTGTGCGCAACGCTGCTGAAGCCGCACGACCAGACCGAGCGCAAGGGCCGAATCGGGGCGTTTTTTGATCGATTTTTCGGCGGGTTCAATCGCTGGTTCGGGCGCACGACCGACCGCTATCAAAGCGGCGTGGGCAAGATGCTGGCAGCGCCGCTTCGCTGGCTCGTTGTGTTTGTGGCGATGGTCGCGATCACCGGACTACTGTTCACCCGCCTGCCCGGCTCCTTCCTGCCGCAGGAAGATCAGGGATACCTGGTGACCGTGATCCAGGCGCCCCCGGGCGCAACGACACAGCGCACCAACGAGGCGACGAAGCAGGTCAAAGCCTTCTTCGCCGAGCAACCTCAAGTCGCCAATGTCGTGTCGGTCAACGGCTTCAGCTTCTTTGGCCAAGGCCAGGCGAACGCGATCATGTTCACCCCGCTGAAGCCATGGGACGAACGCACGGGCGACGGCGACAGCGCCGACGCGATCGCGGGCAAGGCTATGGGCGCTTACGCGAATATCAAGGAGGCGTTTGCCTTCTCGCTGAGCCCGCCGTCGATCCCCGAGCTCGGCACGTCGAGCGGCTTTACTTTCAAGCTGCAGGATCGCGGCGGCAATGGGCGCGATGCGCTGATCGCCGCGCGCAATCAGATGCTGGGCGGCGCGATGCAGAGCAAGCTGCTCGCCAACGTGCGTCCCGAGGGTCAGGAGGATGCGCCGGTCCTGAAGGTCGATATCGACCGGATACAGGCGCGCGCGCTCGGCCTGTCGATCGGCGACGTCAATGCGACGCTCGCGATCAGCTTCGGTAGCGCTTACGCCAACGACTTCACCCGCGAAGGCCGCGTGCTGCGCGTGCTGCTGCAGGCCGACGCTGCGAGCCGGATGACGCCGCAGGATGTGCTCGAACTGCGCGTGCGCAGCGCGAACGGCGACATGGTGCCATTCGGATCGTTCAGCAAGGCCGAATGGTCGGCCGAAGCACCGCAGCTCCAGCGTTACAACGGCTATCCCGCGATGACGATCTCGGGCGAACCCTCGCCCGGCCAGTCGACCGGCGAGGCGATGGCGGAGATGGAACGGCTGGCCGAGACCCTCCCTGCGGGCTTCTCGTTCGAATGGACCGGCATTTCCTATGAGGAGAAGCAGTCGGCGGGCCAGATCGGCATGCTGCTCGGCCTGTCGCTCGTCGTCGTCTTCCTGCTGCTCGCGGCGCTTTACGAAAGCTGGGCGGTGCCGGTCGCGGTGCTGCTGGTGGTGCCGTTGGGCGTGCTCGGCGCCGTGCTATTCTCGATGTTCCGTGGGCTGTCTGCCGACATTTACTTCAACGTCGGACTGATCACGATCATCGGGCTCGCTGCGAAAAACGCGATCCTGATCGTCGAATTCGCGATCGAACAGGAAGCCGAAGGCAAGTCGACGCTCGACGCAGTGATGGAAGCGGTGAAGCTGCGCCTGCGGCCGATCATCATGACCAGCCTCGCCTTCATCCTCGGCATGGTGCCGCTCGTCATCGCGAGCGGTGCTGGCGCGGCCAGCCGTATCGCGGTCGGTTCGGGCGTGATGGGCGGGATGATCGCTGCGACCCTGCTCGGTATCTTCTTCATCCCGCTATTCTACCTGTCGGTGCGCAAATGGATCAGCCGCAAGCGGCCGCCTGCGCCGACGGAAAAAGGACATCATGAGGAATTCGGTCATGCGTAATCTGATCGCGCTACTCGCAGCGACGACGCTCGCCGGATGCGTCAATATGGCGCCCAAGCACGAGCGTCCGGCGCTGGCGACCGCGCCCGCCTATCCGGCCGAGTTTGCCGGCGACGTGACGCTGGGCCAGCGCGCGACCGAGGTTGCATGGCGCGATTTCTTCGCCGACCCGCAGCTGGAAGTGTTGATCGCACAGGCGATCGAACGCAACCGCGACCTTGCCGTCGCCGTTGCGCAGATCGAGGAAGCGCGCGGGCTTTACCGCATTCAGGACGCCGACCGTCTGCCGACGGTGGGCGCGAGTGCCGATGCGACACGCACGCACGGCCCGTCGCTGACCGGCGCCGGCACCGACACGACCAATCGTTATTCCGTCGGGGTCGGCGTGACCTCTTTCGAGCTCGATTTCTGGGGCCGGGTCAAGAATCTGTCCGAGGCCGCGCGCGGCCAGTATCTTGCGACCGAGCAGGCCGAGCGCGCCTTTCGCCTCGCGCTCGTTCGCGACATTGCCTCGACCTATTTCTCGTCGCGCGGCGCCGAGGAGCAGATCGAACTCGCCGAAGCGACGGTGACGAGCCGCAAGGAAGGGCTGCGCATTGCGCAGCGCCGCCTTGATGCGGGGGTCACCTCGGCGCTCGACTATCGCCAGTCCGAAACATTGCTGACGCAGGCCGAAACGCAGCTTGCGAGCCTGAAGCTCGGCAAGGCGCAGGCGGACAATTTCCTTGCAGTGTTGACCGGCGGCCCCGTTCCCGGCCCGCTGCCCGCGCCGCTGCCACTCGTCGCGCAAGGTCAGTCACCGACGCTCACCGCCGGCCTGCCGTCCGACCTGCTCGTCGCGCGCCCCGACGTGGTTGCGGCCGAAGAACGGTTGCGCGCCGCGCGCGCCAATGTCGGCGCCGCGCGTGCCGCCTTCTTCCCTTCGATCTCGCTGACCGGCAACCTTGGCTTCGCCTCGGGTTCACTCGATAATTTGTTCAGCAACGACGGGTTCGGCTGGAGCTTTGGCCCGTCGATCAGCCTGCCGATCTTCGATTTCGGGCGCAACAAGGGCAATCTGACGGTCACCGAGGCGCGCGAGAATATCGCGGTCGCAACCTATGAACGCACCGTGCAGGGTGCCTTCCGCGAAGTAGCCGACGCGCTCGCCGGGCGCCGCTACCTCGCCGACCAGGTCCAGGCGCAGGAGCGCGGGACGCTGGCACAGCGGCGGATCGCCGACCTTGCACGCAAGCGGTATCGCGAGGGGGTTTCAACCTATCTCGAGGTCCTCGACGCCGAACGCAATCTGTTCGCCGCCGAGCAGGCGCTGATCGAACTCAGGCGTGCGCAGGTCGACAATCTGGTGACGCTCTATGTCGCGCTGGGTGGTGGATTGGTCGAGCGTCGCTGAAGCGCGGACGCTAGGCCTTCTTCGAACCGCATGCCTGCAGGAAGCCCGCGGCCATGAACGAGGCCATGCGTGCCTTGATCGCTTCGAAATCCTCGGATTTGCAGAGCCCGCCCGAGAGTTTGTCGATGCGTCCGGTGCGCGCGAGAGTGACCATCAGCGCACCGGTGACGAAATGATAGCCCCAGAAGATATCTTCCTCGGCGCAATCGGGCATCGCACGCTTCAACAGGTCGATCAGGCGTAGCACAACCGGATCGAAATGGCTGTCCATCAGCTCGGCGCCCCATTCGGGGGTGTTCGCAACCTGTGCGCCGAGCGCGCCGTAATTCTTCCAGCCCTCGCCGCCATGGATGTAGAGATCGAGGTCGGTATCGAGGAAGGCGTGGAGCGCCCCTTCGATCGTCGGCTTACCGCCGGTGACGCGCTCATATTCGTCGAGCGCCTGCATCCGCTTTGTGCTCGTCACGACTGCGCGCCGCGCGAACACCGCGTCGAACAGCTTTTTCTTGTCCTCGAAATAATAGTTGAGCAGCGTGTGATGCACGCCGACGCGCTTCGCGACATCTTTGAGCGTGACGCCGTGCAGCCCGTGTTTCGAGAAGAGATACTCAGCCTCGTCGAGAATCTGCTCGATCGTTTCTGCGCGCTGTTCGGCCTTGGTCGATCGCCGACGCGTTTTTGCCTGATCTGTCACGATATCGGTCTTCAATCCCTGTTCGGCGGCGAGCGGGCCGGTGGCATCCCGCACCCGATCAACCCTCGCCATATTCGCCCCGCAGGCGAATCTTATCGATTTTTCCGGTTGGCGCCAGCGGCATGGCATCGAGCCGCACCACCGCATCGGGAATCCACCAGGGCGCGACGCGGCCCTTGAGCGGTGCGAGCAGGTCGGCGTCGCCGATCTCCTCGCCCGCGCGCAGTTCGACAAGAAGTATCGGGCGTTCGCCCCATTTCGCGTCTTCGCGACCGATTACCGCGGCGAGCGAGACCGAAGGCAGCGCACCGACGACGGCTTCGATCTCGGCCGGGTTGATCCATTCGCCGCCCGATTTGATCAGATCCTTGGCGCGGCCGGTGATCACGAGATTGCCTTTCGCATCGATGCGCGCGAGGTCGCCGGTCGCGAACCAGCCGTCAGCATCGGTCGCGGGTTCATCCTGACCGAAATAGCGATCGACAACCGCCGATCCGCGGACGTGCAAATGCCCCTCGCCCCCGCGCTGTTCGGCGAGCGGCGTGCCCCCGGCGTCGGCGAGCAACAGATCGACGCCGATCGCGGGCCGACCCGATACGGCGGCTGATCGGTGTGGGTCGGCGGGCGGCGCGATGGTGCCGAGCGGCGACAATTCGGTCATGCCCCAGCTTGTCTGAACCGTAACGCCGAGCAGCCGCTCGATCCGTTCCATCAGCGCGGGCGCCATCGGCGCGCCGCCGACGATGATGCGCTCGAGCGACGGCAGGGCGCCGCCGGTTTGTTCGATATGTTCGGCAACGCCGAGCCACACGGTCGGCACGCCAACGCCAACGGTTACATTTTCGGCGGCGATCAGGCGCGCGAGGCTGGCGCCGTCGGCTTGACGGCCGGGCAACACCAGCTTGCCGCCGACGGCGGGCAATGCGAAGGGGAGCCCCCAGGCGTTGGCGTGGAACATCGGCACGACTGCGAGTACCGCATCGCGCGCGGTCAACGCCATCACATCGGCTTGCAGCGCGCGGAGCGTGTGGAGAAAGCTGCCGCGGTGGGTGTAGGTGACGCCCTTCGGCGCACCGGTGGTGCCCGACGTGAAGCAGAGGCCGGCAGGCGACGTTTCGAGGAAATCGCCCCAAGTCGCTTCGCGTGGAGCGTCGGCGATCATCGGCTCGATTTCCAGAAGCGGCGGAGCTGATGCGGGCCAGTCACTGGCAGAACCGTCGATAATCAGCACGCGCTCGATTGAGGGTGCCCGCTCGACGATCAGGCGTGCGAGCGGGAGAAGGTCGGCACTTGCGACAAGTATTTTCGCGCTCGATTGCACGGCCATCGACGCGAGCTGCGTTCCGGTCAGTCGCGGATTGAGCGTGTGGCAGACCGCGCCCATGCCCATCACCGCATACCAGGTTTCGACATGCGCCTGACTGTTCCACGCGAGGGTCGCGATGCGGTCGCCCTGCCCGATGCCGAAGCCGGCGAGCACGGACGATATCGCAAGGCTGCGGGCGCGCAGTCCGGCGTAATCGACACGTGCGATGCTGCCATCCTGACGCGCGGTCACGACCTCCGCATCGCCATGCCAGCGCGCCGCATGGTCGAGGAATTTGTTCAGCGTAAGCGGAAAATCCTGAATGCTGCCGTCGATCATGGGCAGTCGGCACCCTTCGCCAGCACCGGAGACATGATGCCGGTGTTCCAGTTCCACGGCTGGTTGCCTGCGGCGCGGCGGCGGCACACCGCCGCTTCGTGGAGCGCGTACATACCTGGCATCAAGCGTGCACCGGCGCGCGGGATGTCGGCGAAGGCCATGAAGTCCGCGTCCTTGCCGTAGGGGCGCCATGCCGCCTGCCCCGCGGCCTCTGGCTTGCCAGTCTTGGCGAACGACACCCAATAATCGCCCATCGCGGCAGCGAAGCGGCGTTCGGCCACCGTGTCGGGAATTTTGGGCCAATAGGGCGGCGTGTCGCTGGCGGTGCCGAACACGAACGGAATTTCGGCGGCGTGGAAACCGTGCAACCCATATTCGCTCGCGGCAGGATAGCCGTGGTCGAAGAGGTAAAGATAGGCGGGCTGGCCGAGCGCGGCCTGTTTGATCGCAAGCCGTTCGGACGTCCAGCCATAGAGCGCGTCGCGCGGGGTCGCGAGGACCGTTTCGGCGAGATCCTTGGCGGGATAGAGTTTGAGCCAGGCATCGGCGAGGTCGCCATATCGTTCGCGGATCGCGGCCTCATAAGCGACGGCATTGGCGGGAACCGGCGGCGCGAGCATGCGCAGCGAGCGGATTTCGCCGATGTTGAACCCGGCGATCATCGGAACCGGTGCTTGTTCGCCGCGGTCGAAGATGTCGACGAGTTGGCCGGGCAATATCTTGCCGTCGACGGTTCCCCACGGAAAATAGCCCGCCTTCAGCGCGCCGTCCGAAAGTAAGCTTGCGTCCATCGCGCGGAGCGCCGTCAGATCGGTCGCGCCAAGGGCGGCCGCGACCCGTGCGCCGGTCGCTTCGGCAGCGGGCTCGCCGTGGCGGTCTTCCTTCAGCGACGGGGTCGAGATCATATAGGCGCTTTGCGCAATCGCCTTGTGGAAAAGGCCGCGCGCCTTGGGCGACGCCATCAGATAAATCACGCTGAGCGCGCCGGCGGACTCGCCCGCGATCGTGACATTGGCGGCATCGCCGCCGAACGCTCCGATATTCGCCTTCACCCATTCGAGCGCGGCGACCTGATCAAGCAGGCCGTAATTGCCCGAGACGCCATCGGACGATTCCGCGCTGAGCGCCGGATGCGCCATATAGCCAAGGACGCCGAGCCGATAGTTGATCGAGACGACGATCGCGCCGCGCGCCGCGAGTTTCGCGCCGTCGTACATGCCTTCATGGCTGTAGCCGGTGGTGAGCGCGCCGCCGTGGATCCATACGATCACCGGCGCATCCTTCGCCTGTTCGGGCGCCCAGATGTTGAGCGTCAGGCAATCCTCGGAAATCTTTGCGGGTGGATTGGCGTAGAGGTGCACTGCGGTCGGGCGCGGCTGGATGCAGGCGGCGCCGAAGCTCTGCGCCTTGCGCACACCCTGCCACGATGGCAGCGGCAACGGCGCTTTCCAGCGGAGCGGCCCGACCGGCGGCTGCGCAAAGGGAATGCCCTTGAACTCGCGGACTTTGCCGACGGTCTTGCCCTCGAGCGTACCGGCGGGCGCTTCGACCACCGGGCTCGTCGCGATTGCGGGCGCCGCCATCAAAAGCCCAGCTGCCGATAATATAGCGCCCAATTTCTTCATGCTGCCAACTCCTGCCGGCTATCCTCTCGGCGGAGCAGCCGCGCTAGCCAGAGGAAAAGTCCGATCGCGATCAGATAGAAGGGCGTCAGCGTGTACAGCGCCGTTTGCAGCCCATGCAGGTCGCCCTGCGCCTTGAACCAGTCGCTGGCAAAACCGACCCATGTCGGCCCCAACCCCAATCCGATGAAATTCATGATGAGCAGCAGCAGGGCGCCCGCGAGCACGCGCTGATTCGGCTTCACTTCCTCCTGAACCAGCGCGACCGAGGCCGAGAGGTAGAAATAGTTGAAGATCATCACGGCGGTGAGCAACGCAAGCGCCAGCGGCCAGCCCGGCGCCCAGACGAAGGCAATATAAAAGGGCATCGCGACCACCAGCGAGAGCGCCGGAGCGATCGCATAGCCGGCGCGCGATTGGCGGACCATGCGGTCGATCACGCGGCCCGAGACGATCATTCCGCCGCCCATGCCGATCAGCAGCACCAGCGCATACCAGATCGCGACGTCACCCAGCACCATCCCCTTTTCACGCATCAGGAACAGCACCGCAAAATTGCCGAGGCCATAGGTCACGAACTGCGTCGCGCCGCTGCCCAGCGCCGCAAGCATCAGGATCGGATGCGACAGGAACATGCGAACCGTGGGCCAGAAGGCCGCCTTGTCCTCGGACAGTGAATTTGCGCACGAAGCCGCCACATCAGTCGCACCGCGTTTCGGCTCGCGCACCGTCAGCCATACGATTAGCGCCGTGACGATCCCGATCACCCCCACCGCGATGAAGGGGATGCGCCAGCCGAAACGCTCGGCGATCGCGGCGCCGAACGCCACGCCCGCCGCCGCGCCGATCGCCGGGCCGAGATTGAAAATTCCGAGCGCCGCCGCACGCTTGCCGGGCGGATAGGTGTCGGTGATGATCGCATAGGAGGGCGGCACGCCCCCCGCTTCGCCGAAGCCGACGAGCATCCGCGCCACCACCAGCTGCGTATAATTGGCGGCCATGCCGCACGCGACAGTCGCCCCGCTCCAGATCGCGCAGGCCGCCGACAGGACGCCGACGCGGCTGGTACGGTCAGCGAACCAGCCGACGGGAATCGCGATGAAGCAATAGAACATCGCAAAATAGAGCCCGCTGATCAGCCCGAGCTGGCCGTCGCTGATCTGAAGCGCATCCTGAATCGGCTTCGCGAGGATCGACAGCAACTGCCGGTCGAGGAAGTTCAGGACATAGACGAAGCAGAGCATTCCGAGCACGAACGTAGGATTGCCCCCCGGCCGCGTGGACGCTGCGGCCGGGGAGAGGGAGGCTTCTGCACCCGCCATCGCTTAGAGCCCGTAGCCGAGGCGGATGCCGAAGGTGCGCGGGCGCATCGTCCCGAAGCGGCTCACGAGGAAGGCTTCAGGATGGATGTAGGTGATCGAATGATCGTCGAAGAGATTTTCGACATAGAACTGCGCCGAAATATCGCCCTTTTTCAATCCGAGGCTCAGGTTCACGTTGCTGTAGGCGTCGGTCTTTCCGAACGTCGCGAGCGGCACGTTGGGGCGGCCCGGCGTATTCGGGAAGCTGCTGTTGTACGACCCGATATGCTGGGCATTGACCGCCAGCATCGCATCGATGTCGTTCGCCAGCTTAAAGCTGTACGACATATAGGCCGAACCCTGGATGCGCGGCGCCGACAGGCGGTGGCCGAGCACGGCACCCGAAATCGCCGCCTCGGCGGGCGACAGCTTGGTGATCTTCGCGTCGTTGTACGCGCCGTTGAAACCGATCGCCCAGCCCGTTGCAGGGATCACGCCGACTTCGAATTCGAAGCCCTTGCTGCGCGCGGCGCCGATGTTGGTCGCAAACTGCACCGAGTCCGATACACGGTTCGCCTGAGCCTGAATGTTGCTCCAGTCGATCTGGTAGAAGGCGGCGTTGATGCTGACGCGGCCGCCAAGCCAGCGGCCCTTGGCACCGATTTCATAGCTTTTGAGATTGTCCGACGTCGCACCGAAGGGAATGATGAGATCGTTCGGATCGACGAGGCTGGGCCGGTTGGCGAACGCGTTGACGATCGGGGCGCGGAAGCCCGTCGAGAAGGTCGCGTAGGTGGTGAGCGTATCGCTCGGCTTGAAGGTCGCGCTTGCCTTCCACGACGGCTTCGATCCTTTCGCCTTGACGCCCTCGACTGCCGCATAGGGCGTGAAAGTGTTGAAGTTCACCGGAATGCGGAGCAGCGCATAGTCGTAATAGTTGAAACCGCCCGCGGTGGCGAGATAGCCGCCCGCTTCGGTGAAGCCCTGCGCCGAAGTTTCGCCATACCGCATGCCGCCGGTGAGCCAGAACTTGTCCGAGAAGCGATAGGTCAGCTCACCGAAGCCGGCGATTTCCTTGCTGATCTGATGGGTATATTGCTTCTGGAAATATTTGTCGGGAAGACCCGTGATTCCCCGCGCTGCAAGGAATTCCGGGTTCGAACGATAGAAATAATCGACGTCGCGGCGGCGGTTCAAATAGAAGCCACCGACGACGAACTGAAACGGGCCGTCGAGCGTCGACGCAAGCCGCGTTTCCTGGACGAACACCTTGTCATAACCATCGGCATCGAGACCGAAGGCGATCGGCGCGCCGGGGAACGAACCTGCCGGGAAAGTGCCCGCGAGATCGACGTAGAAGCGTTGTTCGAAGTCCGAATAGGTCGATGAACTGGTGAGCTTGGCGAAGTTGAACTCATAATCGATCGTCGCGTTCGCGATCAACTGCTTGCCCGTAAAGCGATCGGGCTCGTCTGAAATGCGCTTGTTACGCCCGAGCCCGGGGCTGGTCAGCGAGCTGTCCTTGGGATTGCTATATTCGTAGGAACCGAGCAGCTTGATCGACAGGCGATCGGTCGGGCGCCAGAGCAGGGTCGCGCGGCCGCCATAATCGATCAGCGTGTTCGAATTCTTCACGCCCGTCCCGACATTGTCGAGATAGCCTTCCTCGTCGCGGTAGAAACCGACGACGCGCAGCGCGAGCTTGTCTTCGACCAGCGGCACATTGACCATCGCATTGTAGCGCTGGCGGATCGAATCCGAGCCGGTGAGCCCAAGATCGACCAGCGCCGAGACGTCGAAATCATTGAGGTCGGGGCTCTTTTGCAGGATGCGCATCGCACCCGATAGCGAACCCGAGCCGAACAGCGTTCCTTGCGGCCCGCGCAGGAATTCGACGCGCTCGACGTCGAACAGGTTGGGATCGACGACGGTGGTATTGCCGATCGTCGAGACGGGAAGCTCGTCGATATAGATCGCGACCGAGCTTTGCAGGTTGGCGTTATAGCCGTTGGTTGCGATACCGCGCGCGGTGAAATTGTTGAAGTTGGCGGTCGGTTTGTTGAGCACGACGCCCGGCGTCTCGCGCCCGATGCCTTCATAACCGACGATGCCCTTTTCGGTCAGCTCTTCCTGCGAAAAGGCCGAGATGCTGATCGGTACGTCCTGAATGCGCTCGGCGCGGCGCGTTGCGGTGACGATGATGTCGTTGCCGTCGTGCGCTTGATCAGCCTGCGGTGCGGTATCGGCGGCATCCTGCGCGGCGGCACCCGCCGGGATTGCGAAAAATGCGCCCGCGCATACGGACGCAAACAGCTTTGCCCTCATCTTGCCCTCTCCCATTCATCGCCGCTCGATCGTCGGCATGCCGCATTCATGGCACTGGTTATGGCACGAGTCAACATTCACTCTCACGAGTGTGAATGACATGATCGAGAGTATCGCGGGGCGGCAAAGGACAAAATTCGACAGCGGCGCGGGATCAAAATCATTCCCCGCCAGCGCCTCTGTGGCTATGCCGGCCGCGACGGCGCGCTTGCCCTGCGCACCGCGACAATCCGGGAAAACCGCGATGACGACCGAAACCGCCGCACCTGCCCTGCTCAAGGATCTTCTCGGCCTGCGGGCGCTGCAGACAATCGCCGATGCGGGGACGGCAGCCTCTCCGCACTTCGACCGGACAGCCTTCATGGGTGCCGCATCGGACGGACTCGACGCTTTGTCGATCATGGAACGCGTGCGCCATATCGCCGACGCGATCCATGCGGCGCTGCCCGGCAACTATGCGAAGGGGCTCGCCGTTGTCCGCGCGATGGCGCCGCGACTGAACCATGGGTTTCAGGCGATGGCGGTCACCGAATATGTCGCGCGGTACGGGCTCGATGATTTCGACCTGTCAATGGATGCGCTCGCCGACCTGACGCGCTTCGGTTCGGCCGAATTTGCGATCCGTCCGTTCCTGGCGGCCGACACGCCGCGCGCGCTGGCGACGATGACGCGATGGACCGACGCAGAAGACGAGCATGTCCGTCGCCTCGCGAGCGAGGGAGCCCGGCCGCGCCTGCCGTGGGCGGCGCGCGTCCCGGCGTTAAAGGTCGATCCGACGCTGGCGGCACCGATCCTCGAAACACTGAAGGCCGACCCGAGCCTGTACGTCCGCAAATCGGTCGCGAACCATCTGAACGACATCGCCAAGGACCGGCCTGACTGGTTGCTGGCCCGCCTTGCGGAATGGCCGCAGGACAACGCGCATACGGTGTGGATCATCCGCCATGCGCTGCGCACGCTGATCAAGAAGGGCGATCCCGTCGCTCTGGCGTTGATCGGGGTTAGCCATGGCGCCGCAGTGACCGTTCGCGAATTCGCCATCGCTCCGGCGGCCGTACGTCTCGGCGACCGGATCGCAATCTCCGCGGATCTTGTTTCAGACTCATCCGACCAACAGCGGCTGGTCATCGACTACCGAGTCCATTACGCTCGCGCGGGCGGCAAGACTGCCACCGAGGTCTTCAAGCTGAAGACTTTCGAACTGACTGCGGGCGACACTGCGTCGCTGAACATCAGCCAGACGATCCGCGATTTCAGCACACGCCGCCACCATCCGGGACGGCATGAGGTCGAATTGATCGTAAACGGACAGACGATGGCGACCTCCGCGTTCGAGATTCTGCCAACGAGCTGAGATCAGCCCGCAAATATTTTAGCGCGGCGGTTCCGGCGGCGACGGTGGCTCGGTCGTAAGCTCGGGCGGTGGCCGCCCCTCCTGAATTGGCAGGCGCAGGTCGATCCGGCTGCCGTTGATTTCGGTCGAGATCACCGCGTCGCCGCCCTCGATGCCCACGCGCGTGCGGTCGCCGATCGGAATGTCGCCGATATCGGGAATATCGAGCGGTTCGACAGGGCCCGTCGGGTCGACCGCCTTGGGCCGCGGCGCCGCCTTTTTGCCTGACGCCTCGGTCATGAAATCGCGCCAGATGCGCGCTGGCAACCCGCCGCCCGATATGCCTTGCAGCGGAGTGTTGTCGTCGTTGCCGATCCACACCCCGACGACGAGTCCGTTGGCGTAGCCGACGAAAAGCGCGTCGCGATTGTCCTGGCTGGTACCGGTCTTGCCGAAATTGGCTTGCGGCAGTCGCGCTGCACGCCCGGTCCCGCGATTGACCGCGGCGCGCAGCATCTGCTCGATTTCTTCATGCTCGTCGGACCCGAAACTGCTGGGCCCGGAGATCAGATTTTCGAACCAGCCCTTTTCCTCGGCCTTGAAGGCGCGCGGTTCGACCGGATAGCTGTTCGCCGCGACTGCGGCATAAGCGGCCGTGAGTTCGAGCAAGGTCATGCTCGACGTGCCGAGCGCCAGGCTGGGGTCGCCCTTTTCCATCGGCGCGGTGACGCCCAGGTCGCGCGCCATATCGATGACCTTTTCGTCGCCGACCTGGCGCAGCAGTCGCACCGCGGCGACATTGCTCGACGAAGCGAACGCGTCTTCGAGCGTGATCGATTTCGAATAGGCGCCGCCGGAATTTTTGGGGCGATAGGATCCGGTCTCGATCGCACTGTTATCGATCACGTCGTCGGGATCCCATCCCTCGCGCAGCGCCGCCAGATAGACGAACAGCTTGAAAGTGGACCCCGGCTGGCGCCGCGCCTGCGTCGCACGATTGAAGGGCGACGCTGCATAATCCTTGCCGCCGATCATCGCGACGACTTCTCCGTTCGGGCGCATCGCGACGAGCGCGACCTGGGCCTTGCCCAGCCCTGCGCGACCGGTCACGCGGCGCGCGATGCCTTGCAATCGCGCATCGAGCGTCGTCGCGATCGTCTGGCGCGAATAGCCGACGTCGCTCAATTTGCGCGCCTCGGGCAGCGCCCAGTCGGCAAAATAGGTGCCGGTCGGCAGCGTATTGCGGCTGCGCACGTCGATGCGCGGCGTGCGCAGCGCCTTGCGCTCCTCCTCGGTAAGATAGCCCGTCGCGACCATCGCATTCAGCACCAGCCTCATGCGCTTTTCGGCGAGATCGGGGTTTTTGGTCGGCGCGAGGCGCGACGGCGCCTGCACCAGCCCAGCGAGCATCGCGGCCTGAGCCGGGGTCAGTTTTTCGGGCTGGCGATAGAAATAATGGAGCGACGCGGCGCGCAGACCATAGGTATTGTCGCCGAAATAGGCGTTGGACAGATAGCGTTCGAGGATCTCGTCCTTGCTGAGCCAGGCTTCGAGCCAGAAGGCGATCATCGCCTCGCGCGCCTTGCGGCCAAGTGTGCGCTTCGGTGTGAGGAAGGTGAATTTCGCCAGCTGCTGCGTGATTGTGCTGCCGCCCTGCGTGCGCCCGCCCGTCACATTGCTCCACACCGCGCGCGCGATGCTGCGCGGGTCAACGCCCCAATGTGTATAGAAGCGCCGGTCCTCGATCGCGAGGAAGGCGCCAGTGACATGTTTGGGCAAATCCTTTGCCTTCACGGGCGTATCGACGATCGCCCCGATCCGCGCGATCGGGGTGCCGTCGGATGCGAGCAGGGTGATCTGCGGCGGTGCGATCGGCTCGAGCGATTTCGACAAAGGCGCGGTGAGCGCAAGCCAGCCGACGAGCAGGATGAAGAGGATGCAGAAAATGGCAAAGCCGCGCGAAATCCGGCGCAGCCATTTGCGGCGGCGCGTTTCGGGAACGACGGGAAGCACCGGATCGGTGATAGGGCCACCCGGCATTGCGGCGAGCGCCGGATCGGGGCTGTCGGATTTACGGAACCATTTCATGCGCAGAGTCCGTATTACAACCCCAACACAGCATAAGCAAATGCGTTATGCGGTGCACCAAATGCCCCGATTCTCTAAGAAGGGCAGCGACTTGATCGCGCTGCCGCGATAAGATGCCACCGAAATGCCCCGCATGTCCGGAGAGCGATGACATGAGCCAAACAGCGACCCGCTATTGCGACCTCGTGATGAAGGGCGGCATCACCAGCGGCATCGTCTATCCCAATGCTGTCCTGGCGCTGGCGCGCGATTTCCGGTTCAAGAATATCGGCGGGACGTCGGCAGGCGCCATCGCTGCGGCGGCGACCGCGGCGGCCGCGCTCGGCGACCGCAAGCATGTCGCGTCGGGATCGAGCGCGCCCTGCCCGGCCACGCTTGGCTTTGCGGGTCTTGAGCGCGTTGCGGCACAGCTTTCGTCGCAGGGCTTTATTTTCGGCCTGTTCCAGCCCGCGCGCGGCGCAAGAAATGCCTATCGCCTGATCGTCACACTCGCCGGCAATGCGGCAGGGGTTCGCAAGGCCTGCCTGGCTGCGGTCGCGGTGGTCGCGATCGCGCCGCTCGAGGCGCTGCTTCTGCTCGGACTGTTTCTCGCGCTCGGTTACGGGCTTGCAGGACCGGCGGGACTTGCGGCGGTGGCCTTGCCTGCGGCGATTTGCGCCTATCTCGGCGCCGCGATTTGCGCAGTGCTGCGCATCGCGCGCGTCGCGAGGCGCAATCTGCTCGGGCTATGCTCGGGCCTGACGGTGCGCAAAGGGGCGCACACGCCGGCGCTGACCGAATGGTTGCACGATGTCCTGCAATCCTTGTCGGGCAAGGCATCGTCGGAGCCGCTGTTGTTCGACGACCTGTGGGCGGCGCCGCGCTATCCGGGCGAGCCCCAAACCGAAACCGCGATATCGCTGCAGATGATCACGACCGGCGTGTCGCATCACGAACCGCGCACGCTGCCGTTTACCGACGCGACATTCTGGTTCCTGCGCGAGGAATTCGACCTGCTGTTTCCCGCCGAGGTGGTCGATGCGATCGTCGCGATGGCGGGCCCGCCCGATCGTGTCGGCGACAAACATTATTACCGCTTGCCGGCAAAGGGCCGGATGCCGGTGCTGGTGGCGATGCGGATGAGCCTCAGCTTTCCGCTGCTGATCAGCGCGGTGCCGCTCCACGAACCGGTCGCGAGGCGGACCCGCGAGGCCAATATCGAGGGCGAGGCGATCGACGACGGCGAAGATACCAAAGAGACGTCGCTCAGCCAGAGCACCGACAGTCTGGCAACGGGCGGCGAGGCGCCGGCCTCTTCGATCGAAAGCTTTCGCATCTGCTGGTTTTCCGATGGCGGCGTGGCCAGCAATTTCCCGCTTCACCTGTTCGATGCGCCGCTGCCCCGCTGGCCGACCTTTGCGATCAACCTTGTCTATCCCCAGAGCGGGTATCGGGACTCTCCGGTCGAAAGCCCCGAGCCGCAAAATGCGCGCGACAGGGCCGAAGCCGCGGTGTGGCTTCCGCTTCACAACAACCGCGGCTGGCAACGCAGCTATAGTTCGATCGCCCGGCCGCTCGCGCTGGCCGAGATGTGGGGGTTTGTTTTCGGTATCATCGGCACGATGCAGAACTGGCGCGATTTGCTGCAATCGCGGGCGCCGGGGCAGCGCGACCGGATCGTCCACGTCTCGCTCGATGCGACCGAGGGCGGTATGAACCTCGACATGTCGCAGGACATATTGGACAGCATATCGCTGAAAGGCACAGCGGCCGGCGAGCGGCTCTATCAATTCTCCTTTGACAACCATGTCTGGGTACGGTGGCGCAACGTCGCCTCGGGGTTGCAGCGCTATTCGATACGGATCGCGGCAAGCACGACCACCGCCCCGCCAATCCCCGCCTATGCGGCGGCGTTCGCGACCGTCCGGATGGGAACGCCGCCACCCGTTTCGTACAAATTCCGGTCCGCCGAGGCGCAGGCGGGGGCGCAAAAGCTGTTTGCCGATCTCGTCTCCGACGGCAAGGACTGGGCCGACCTTGGCCCCGACCTCAGCGACGGGACACCGAGGCCGCTCCCGCAGATGCAGATTACGCCGATCTATTAATTGGCGGGGCCGTCGCGATCCTGCTGCGGCGATGCCTGATCGTCCTTTTTGATGAAGCTCATCTTGCCCTGCGGTTCGAGGATCGCCCACGCGACCTCGGACATCTGGCCAATTCCCGCGATCCGCATTTCAGACAGGATCTCGTCGCGCGTCAGGCGGTCACGCCGCAGATTGTCCTGCACAATCTCGCCATCGCGAACGACGACACGCGGCGTGCCCTCCAGAAAATCCTTGGCACGCGGGAACAGATAGGCGGTCCAGCTGAGCACCAGCGCCCAGAAGGCGAAGGTACAGATTGCGAGCGTCGCGCCGGTCAGGCTGAAGTCATTGTGCGTCACGCCCTGTTGAATCAGATCGCCGAGCACGACGAGTACGACAAATTCGAACGGCGTCATCTGACCCAGTTCGCGCTTTCCGAGCAGGCGGATGAGCAGGAACAGGATGAAGAACATCGCCGTGGCGCGAAAGACGATATCCATCAGGGGAGAACCTTGATGCGAAGCGGCATCGTGCCGATCCGCCGGCTGCCGTCAAAAACCACGACGTCGCCCCTCGTGCCGGCAAACAACGGTGGATTGATCTGGCCGTCGATCTTGACTTGCAAGCGGTCCCCGGCATCGAGCGGGCCGTAGGAGAAATGGAACAGGCCGTCCTCGAAGTTCTCTTCGGCGGGCGCCGGGATCATCGTATTCACGGTCATGTCTTGCCAGAGCGCCGGCGACACCGCGATGATCGCGTCGCCGATCGGCACCCGCGCCGTAAGAGTAATGTCAGTCTCGAAGAATTCGCCATTTCGGATCGTCGTCGGGGTTTTCACGACTAGGCGCACGTCGCCGAAATCCGTGCTTTTGGGCGTGCTCGGCTGCCCCCCGGTGAAGCCAAGAAATGCCGCCAGCAAGAGCCCACCAAGAATCAGGATCGAGATCGGGCTGGCGTGCCGATCCCATATTCGCGTGTGCGATGCTTCGGGATTCAGTCCTTCGAGCGCCTGCATGCGGTCCTCCGATCCGCCGCCCATCGTCACCAGATGACGCGCGGCTTTTCTTCGACGCGCGGCGTCGCGGTTCGTTCCGCTTCCTGCGCTAGGCTGGCGTTTGATCTCCACTCGGCAAAGGCTCGTCCCATCCGGCCTCGGTCGCCTCGAACCGCGATCCCGTCTCGAGCGTGCGATGCACCGGGCAGCGATCGGCGACGGCGATGAGTTCGGCGTGCTGCGCATCGTC
Organism: Sphingopyxis sp.; assembly: GCA_051861185.1. Classification (GTDB taxonomy): domain Bacteria; phylum Pseudomonadota; class Alphaproteobacteria; order Sphingomonadales; family Sphingomonadaceae; genus Sphingopyxis. The sequence continues at coordinate 58,090 of JBIMKQ010000013.1, read as the reverse complement.
GAGAGTGCCTTCGATCTCGACGCGGCGGCTGAAGACATCGGGCTTTTCTGCGCCCTTTTCTTTCCGGTGCGTCACGCCGGTGCGGATCCGATCTACTGCCCAGCCCTTCCGATCGGCATAGAGGCGCAACGTCATTGTCGTGCACGCAGCCAGCGCGGCGGACAGCAGGTTGAACGGCGTCGGGCCCGAGCCCAACCCGCCGGCACTTTCGGGCTCGTCGGCGATGAACGCCGCCTTCCCGGCCCGCATCGCGAGCTGGAATTTACCGAGCCCCGTTTCCTCGGCCTCAGCATCGAACTGGCTGGCCGCGGTCGGCGGCGTTGCAGGCAGATATCGGACGGCCCAAGCCGAAATCATGTCGGCGGCGAAATCGGCATCGCGCGCGTTGGTCAGCAGATGATCGGCACCGTCCAGCGAGACGAAGCTCTTGGGATGCCTGGCCGCGAGGTAGATGCTGGTGACATTTTCGATCCCGACAACCTGATCAATCGGCGAATGCAGAAGCAGCAAGGGCCGTTTCAGCTTTGCGAGGCGCGCGCCCTGATCCTGTTCGCGCAGACTGTCGATGAACGACTTGCTGACGGTGAAGGGCCGGCTCCCGATCGCCACGACCCCGCTGCCTTCGCGCTCGATCTTCTCCAGCCCTTCGGGATCGAACTGATGGAGCGCATGCTCGACGTCGAACGGCGCCGCGATCGTTGCAACGGCATGGATGTCGGGCAGCGATGCCGTTGCCGCGATGACGGCCGCGCCGCCGAGGCTGTGCCCGACAAGCAGCATCGGCGGCATCCCGGCCTCGGCCATTGCCTCGGCGGCGGCGACCAGATCGCGTACATTATGTGCAAAACCCGACGCGCCGAATTCGCCTTCGCTGGTGCCAAGCCCGGTGAAATCGAACCGCAGGACACCGATGCCGGCGCCGGCAAGGCGGCGCGAAATCCGCACCGCAGCCTTGTTGTCCTTGCCGCATGTGAAGCAGTGCGCGAACAGCGCCCACGCCTTTGTCGAGCCGACGGGCAGTTCGAGCCGGCCCGACAGGCGCTCGCCATGGGCATTGGGGAAGTCGAAAGGACGCGTCGGCATGTCTCTCTCCGGTATCGCAGCGTTGAACCACGGTCACATAACAGAAATTCGGAAAGTACGGGACTGCCGGGGCCGGGCCTTACGTGGGCTCCTTTGCGAGCGTATCGCGCGCAACGCGCTGAAGCGCCGCGGCCTGCGCATCCGAAAGGCCCAGTTCGTCGGCGCCCTTCTCCTTGGCACCCAAGGTCGTCGGATCGATGCCGGTGATCGCGCCGAAGGTCACGAGCGCCGAAAGATAATAGCCCGCAACGCTCGCGTGATAATGGTCGTACGCCCACAGATCGAGCTGGCCATAGCCGATCCCGTCATAGGGATTAGGATCGGCGACACCTGTCGTCATCGCCCGGTTCCAGGCCTGGCCGACCGGCACGATACCCGCCACGGACGGATTGGCGTTTCGTGCACGGTCGGCGGCGGCGCGGAGGTCATCGGCCATTGCCGTGACCGGCTTTCCGTACCAGGGGCCCTCGGATTTGTAGATCTGGTCAGCGCGCGACCAGGTTGCCGCGAGACGGATGTCGACGGCGGGATTGCGCGCCTTGAACAGCGCGGCGAGCCGGTCGACGTTGCGCATATAGTCCGCCGGATCACCGGGCTTTGCGCGGTCGAGCGTGCTGAATTCCTGCAGCACGACGATGTCCCACTTGCCGTCGAACAGCTGGCGCCGCTCGTCATAGTGGAAGCCGAGCGACTTGCCGCCCTGCGTCTCGAGGCTGACGCGATAGTCGAGACCGGCCTGCTCGGCGAACAGCTTGAACAGCGCGGGCACGCCCCCATAGCCCGCATTGTTGAGGTCGGTGACCGACCCTGCGCGCCAGTTTCGCGCAGCCGAATGCGCGCCCTGCGTGAAGCTGTTGCCGATGAACAGGATCGTTTTCTGGGCGGCCTTCGGCGGTGCGGGAGGAGTCGCGCCGACGGCAGTCGGCGCGGGCGCGCTCTCCTTTGCCAGAGCCGCCGGCGCGACGGCGAGCGCGGCAGCGCCGATCAGAAACCAGATGCCGTGCCCGTATTTCATATCAGAACTCCGTAGTGACCGAGGTGTACCAGTAGCGGCCATAGGGGCTGTAGAGCGACCCCAGATAGCCTTCGGACGAAAGCGGCGGCTTTTCGTTCGTGATGTTGCGCACCCCGACGCGCCAGCGCATGTCGCCGCCGAGGTTGCCGGCATCCTTGATCCGCACCTGCGCATAAAGGTTGCCCGTCACCTGCGACTTGACCCGCCACGGGTTGCCGTCGGCATCGACGAACGCCGTCTCGTCTACCGCGCCGGTGTAGCGCGCGAAGGCGCCGACCTGGAACTGGCCGAGCGACCAGGTCAACGACGCTGTACCGCGCCATTTCGGGCGACCATTCGCCTCGATGAGGTTCTGTGTTTCGGGCAAGGGCGTCGCGGCGTTGATGTCGCCGGCTGCGGCGGCGGCGACGAGCAGGTCGACCGCATCGCCCGGCGCGCGCGAGAATTTGAGCAGTCGCGTCGCGTTGACCGAGAAATCGAACTTGCCGACATCGGTCTTCGGCGACTGCCAGTAGAATGCGAAATCGAGCCCGCGAACCGTCTGCGGCAACAGATTGACGAACTGGTCACGGACGGTCGTGATCCGGCCCACCGGCGCGATGCCCGTCCCCGCGAAGGCGGCGATATCGTCGGCGTTGGCGGCGTCGCGAATGACGTTCGGGTTCGATGTTCCCTGCAGGCGCAGCAGATAGTCGAGCGCGACCGCAGTATCGTTGCCGAGGATGCCGACGATGCCCTTTTGCTTGATCGACCAATAGTCGACGGTGAAGGTCATGCGGCCGAGGTCAGCGGGGATGAAACTGGGCTCGAACACCGCACCGAGGTTATAATTGGTGCTTTTTTCGGGTTTGAGGTCTGGATTGCCCGAGACGCGACGCGCATAGCCGACATTGTTGCCGCAAGCGGTGAAATTGGCGATCCGCCCCGCCCGCAGATCAACTTCGCAGCGCAGGAAATCCTGGCTGGTCGCGAGGCGTGCATATTCGACGGCGTTGACCTGTTCGAGGTTCGGGGCGCGGAAGCCTTGCGAGAAGGAGCCCCGGAAGCGGACGCCGTCGACGACGTCCCACGCCGCTGCGATCTTCGGCCGCGCAACGCTGCCGAAATCGCTGTAATGTTCGTAGCGACCGGCAAGCTGGATGTCGAAACGCCGGACGAGCGGGATATTCATCTCCTCCGACACCAAAGGCACCGCGAGTTCGGCGTAGGCGGCGGCGACCGTGCGCTTGCCATAGGTATCGGGATTGTCGCTAACCGCCGCGGCATCGCTGATGGTGATCGCACCCGACACCGCATCGACGAAGGGGCTCGATCCGTCGACCGCCGAATCGCGATTGTCGCGCTGCGTCTCGCGCCGGACTTCGAGGCCGAAGGCCATGCCGACGTCGCCGCCGGGCAGAGCGAAGAGGTCGGCGCGCGAGGCGCGAAAATCCCCCATCGTCAGCGTCGTTTTCGACCGGCGCTGAAGCTCGAAAGTGATTGCGTCGAGTGCTGTCTGCGAGCTGGGGGTGCAATCGCCCGAACTCAGGCTGTCGATGCAGCCGCCGTTGAAGGGGTTGTAGGCGTCGGGGGTCGCGAGCGCGAGGCTCCGCTGGAGCGCCGAACTGCGCACCGCGAGACTGCGGTCGACCGCCGAAGCTTCGGAATAGACGAAAGCGCTGTCCCATTTGAAACCCGCCGCCTCGCCGCGTACGCCAATCAGACCGCGTAGCTGCTCGCCGGAAACTTTCACCGCCTGCGGCCCCGTGTCAACGAAGCGATAGGTGGTGAGAAGCACCGGCAAGCCCGCGGCGGGCACATTGACGAGGCCCGGGATGCGGTTAGGGTTGGGCTGCCCATTGATCATCGTCGCACCGAAGGGGTTGTAATAGTTGCTGGCCGGAATCCAGATCTGGTTGAGATTGATCACGGGCGGCTGGATGCGCGTCGTGTTCGAGCGGTAATAACCGAACTCACCGAACAGCGTCAGGTCGTCGGTCACGTCATAATGACCGTTGATGAAAGCGTTGTAGCGCTTGACGCTCGGCATCACGGTGGTGCCGACGGCGGTATCGTAGCGCAGGTCGCGGAAAGCATTGTTCGTCGCGAGCGCGGTGTTCACGAGGCAGAGGTCAGCAGTAAGCGCCTGGGAGCATCCGCCGAGGCGTGTCGGGCGAACCGTGAACGCACCTGCCGCGGTCGTCAGGTTCGTGGTCCCGCGGCGTGGGCGGCCGCCAGTCACCGGAACCATCATCGCTGGCCATGCACCGCGCGTTGCGCGTGCGTCAGGAACCTGTGAATCGGCGAAATCGGGATCGTCGGCGAACAGCGGGCGAAGGTTCGCGGAGGCGGTAAAATCCTGATCCTCGGCGCGCAGCGCCGAGCGGTCGGTATATTCGAACGAGGCCGTGATATTGCCGCGATCAAAGCTCTTGCCCGCCAGGATATTGCCCTGGAATTCGCGCAGGTGTGTGCCCTCGGCGCCGCCATATTGCGCCTGCATCCTGAGACCGTCGTAATTGTCCTTGAGCACCGTGTTGACGACGCCCGCGACGGCATCCGAGCCGTAGAGCGCCGCAGCGCCGTCGAGCAGCACTTCGAGCCTCTGAAGCCCCGTCGTCGGGATCGCGTTCGAATTATAGCTCAGCACCGGGACCGTGCCGGTGTCCGACAAGCCCTGGCTCGCGGGGTGGGTGACGATGCGGCGGCCGTTGAGCAGCACCAGCGTGTTGCCGACGCCGAGCGAGCGCAAATTAACCGAGCCAACATCGCCGCGCGCTGCATTGCTGGTCTGCGCATTGTTTCCGGGGTTGAAGCTGACATCGCCCATCTGCGGAATGTTGCGGATCAGTTCATCGCCGCTGACCGCACCGATCGCGTCGAGCCTGTCCTGCCCGACCACGACCACCGGCAGCGCCTCGGTGACGCGTGCGCCCTCGATGCGCGAGCCGACGACGACGATTTCGTCAGCTGGAGCCCCATCGGCTTGCGGGTCTTCATTGTCGGTTGGATCGGCCGCCGTCGTCTGGGCCCGGGCGGGTGCGCTCGCAAGAAGGCAGATCGCCGTACTCGCCAGAAGCATTGTTCCAAAACTGCGCCTCATTGTCATTCTCCCCAATTTTTTGGTTTTAAATTTTGTGTCGTTTCGGCCTCAATCGGCGTCGGTTTCGATTGGCTGGGCCGCAATCGGCGCCGGTTCGCCGTTCAGCGCGCGGTCCAGCGCGTCACGGTCGAGTGCATTCTCCCAGCCCGCGACGACGATCGCCGCGAGCGCGTTGCCGATGAAGTTGGTGAGCGCGCGGCACTCGCTCATGAAACGATCGATGCCAAGGATCAGCGCCAGCCCCGCGACCGGAACCGTCGGCACGGCGGTCAGCGTCGCCGCGAGCGTGATGAAGCCCGCGCCGGTTACCCCGGCGGCGCCCTTCGAACTCACCATCGCCACGAGCAACAGCGTGATCTGGTCACCCAGGCTGAGGTCGATGCCCGTCGCTTGTGCGACGAACAGCGCGGCGAGCGTCATATAGATGTTGGTGCCGTCGAGGTTGAAGCTGTATCCCGTGGGCACGACCATGCCGACGACCGACTTCGCACAACCGGCCTTTTCCAGCTTTTCCATCAGGCTGGGCAACGCGGCTTCGGACGACGAGGTGCCAAGCACGAGCAGCAGTTCGGCCTTGAGATACGCAATCAGCCGGAAAATCGAAAAGCCGGAAAAGCGCGCCATCGCGCCCAAGACAACGACGACGAACAGGATCGAGGTCAGATAGAAGGTCGCAATCAGCGCGCTGAGATTGACGAGCGATTCGACGCCATATTCGCCGATGGTGAAAGCCATCGCCCCGAAGGCGCCGATCGGCGCAAAGCGCATCAGCATTCCGACGAGATAGAAGAAAACACTCGAAAGCTTTTCGAGCATGCCAAGCACCTGTGCGCCCGCGGTGCCGGTATGCGACAAGGCGATGCCGAACAGGATCGCCGCGAACAGCGCCTGCAGGATCGAACCCGACGTCAGCGCAGAGACGAACGTCGTCGGAATGATCGCGAGCAGGAAACCGACGAGCGTCGTATCGTGCGCCTTTGCGTCATATTCGGCGATCTTCGCGACCGCGCCGGGGTCGAGCGTGCGCGGGTCGATATTCATCCCCGCACCCGGTTGCACCACATTGGCGACGATCAGCCCGATGACCAGCGCGAGTGTCGAGAAGAAGAGGAAATAGGCGAAGGTCTTCACCGTCAGGCGCCCGAGCGTCCGTCCCCCGCCCACCGACGCGATGCCGGTCGAGACTGTCAGAAAGATCACCGGCGCGATGATCATCTTTACCAGGTCAATGAAACCTTTGCCGAGCGGCTGGAGCTTGACCCCGACCTCAGGCCAGAAATGACCGAGCAGCACCCCGCCCAAAATGGCGCCGAGCACCTGTACATAGAGGTGCGACCACCAGCGCTTTGGCCGCGCGGGCTCGGGTATCGCGCTCATATCGATCGTGGCGGCCACCGGCCTCTCCCTTATGTCAGGCGCCCGTTTCGACGCGATCCACGGCCGTTGTTCGGCCTCGACATAAAAATAGGCGTGGATATGAAGAGTGGTCAAACAGCCGCCTCATATTCTTAATTATCTGTAATTGTGACATATTATTTGCGATCGCACATCGGCGCTCTTCAATCTGTGCAAAAATCCACATACGTATCCAGCATATTGTGCAATAATCCGCACATGCCCTCTCCCGCTGAGTCGTCCCCAACCATCCCACGCCTCGACCGAAGGCGATTGCTGCTGGCGACGATCGCCGGCGCGCTGATCCTGCTTGTTGCCGCGCTCGGCCTGTCGGGATGGGCAGCGGGTCATGCGCACGCGCAGGCCGATGTCGAGGCGCGGCAAAATGCCCGCGCGCATGCAAGCCTGCTAGAAAGCGAGTTGCAGAAATTCCGCCTGCTGCCGCGTGTTCTCTCGGAATTTCCGGACGTGCGAACCGCGCTCGCCGACAAGAGCGACGCCGCGTCGCGCCGGCTCGATCGCGAACTGGAGCAGTTGGCCGCGCGGACCGACGCCGCGGTCCTCTATGTGATCGACGCCAGCGGCACCACGATCGCCGCGAGCAACTGGCGCGAACCGACGAGCTTTGTCGGCGAGAATTACCGGTTCCGCCCCTATTTTCAGGGCGCGATGCAGAATGGCGAGGCCGAACTCTTTGCACTTGGCACGGTGAGCGGACGGCCGGGCCTTTACCTCGCTCGCCGCGTCGACGTCGGCGGCCGGCAACTTGGCGCGATCGTGGTCAAGGTCGAGTTCGACAAGCTTGAATCGCGCTGGGCTGATTCCGCCGCGACGACGATCGTGACCGACGCCGCCGGCATCATCGTCATGACGAGCGAAAGCGGCTGGCGCTTTCGCTCGTTCAACGCGATCTCCGCAGCGAGGCAAAAGCAGCTTCGCGAGACACGCAGTTATGGCACCGCGCGGCTCGACCCGCTGCGCGTTGGAGCCGATATGTTTCGCCGCGCCGATGAGCGCGTCTCGCTGCCCGGAAGCACTCTCCACCTCTTGCAGCCCGCGAAGCCCGCGCGCGACAGCGCCAATGCGACGGCTCGCGTAATCTTCCTCATATTGCTCATCCTGGTCGGCGCAGCGGTCGTGACGCTGCTTCGCGTTGTCGAGCGACAAACGCTTCGGCAAGCAGCACACGACGCGCTTGAGCGCGAAGTCGCCGCACGCACGCAGGATTTGCGCACAGCGAATGACGATTTGCGACATGCCTCCGAACGTCAGGCCGATACCGATCGCCGTTACCGCGCCGCGCGCGAGGAGCTGGCACAGGCGAGCCGGCTTGGCTCGATCGGACAGATTACAGCGGGGGTCGCGCACGAGATCAACCAGCCGATCGCCGCGATCCGCACCTTTGCCGAAAACAGTCTGCGCTATCTCGAACGCGAACAGACCGACAAGGCGCGCAGCAATCTGGGCACCATCGTCGAGCTTACCGCGCGCGTGGGCGCGATCACCAACGAGCTGCGCAATTTCGCGCGGCGCAAACCGACGCCGCTCGGTCCGGTTCCGCTGCAATCGGCGATCGACGGCACCAGCCTGCTGATCGGCGACCGGCTCCGCGCGCAGGGCATCGCGCTTGACATTGTTGTCGAGAACCCGGCGCAGAGCGTTCACGCCGACCGCGTCCGGCTCGAACAAGTGCTCGTCAATATATTGCAGAACGCCGCCGACGCGGTGCAGGGCGTCACGGCCCCGCAGATCGATCTTCATGCCCATGGCAGCGACCCTGTCCACATCGACATCTGCGACAGCGGACCCGGCGTTGCCGCCGACCTGTTGCCACAGCTCTTCACGCCCTTCGTCACCGGCCGTCCCGACGGCCTCGGCCTCGGGCTTGCCATCGCGAGCGATATCATGGCCGAGTTCGGCGGGACGCTGACCCTGATCGCTTCGCCGCTGGGCGGCGCCGGGTTCCGCCTGACATTGAGGCCGGCATGAGCTTTTTCACCGGCGAGCAGACGATCTTCTTCGTCGACGACGATGCGGCGCTGCGCGAGGCGAATGTCCAGACGCTCGACCTTGCGGGCCTTGCCGTCGACGCCTTTCCCGACGCGCAGAGCGTCCTGACGCGCATCGATGCCGACTTTTCGGGCATCGTTGTCACCGATATCCGCATGCCGGGGATGGACGGGCTCGACCTGCGCGCGGCGATCCATGGCATCGATCCCGGCATTCCCGTGATCCTGATCACCGGCCATGCCGACGTCGCGATGGCGGTACGCGCACTGCATGACGGCGCCTTCGATTTTCTCGCAAAGCCCTTTGCCGCCGATCATCTCGTCGGCATCGTGCGCCGCGCGCTGGCGCATCGCGCGCTGATCCTCGACAACCGCCGCCTTGTTGCCGCAGCCGACGCGATCGACAGCCCGCTGATCGGCGAAAGCGCCGCGATGCTGCGGCTACGCGAGACGATCACGCAGCTGGCACAGGCTGATTTCGACGTCCTGATCGAGGGCGAGACGGGCACTGGCAAGGAACTGGTCGCGCATATGCTCCACCGTCAGAGTCGGCGAAGCGCGGCATCGCTGGTCGCAGTCAATTGCGCGGCGCTGCCGCAGGAATTGGCCGAGGCCGAACTGTTCGGCAGCGACCTGGTCGACCGGAGTAGCGGCAAGCTTGGCCAGGCCGGGCGTATCCGAAGTGCGCATCGCGGCACATTGTTCCTCGACGAAATCGACACGATGCACCCGTCGGTACAGGCCAAATTGCTACGCGTGATCGAGGAGCGCGAGGTGCAGCCGATCGGCGCCAGCGTGCCCGAACCCGTCGACCTGCGCGTCGTCGCGGCGACGAAGACCGACCTGATGGATGCGGTGCGCCGCGGCGCATTTCGCGAAGACCTCTATTACCGGCTGCATGTCGTGAAGCTTCGCATTCCGCCCTTGCGCGAGCGCCGGTCGGATATTCCGCAGACCTTCGCCTATTTCCTCGAAGAAGCCGCGGCGAAAATGGGGCTGACGGGCTTTGCGATCGACGACAGCGTGCGCCGTCACCTCGTCGAGCATGACTGGCCGGGCAATGTCCGCGAGCTGAAGAATTTCGCTTATAGCGTGGTGCTCGACCTGCCGTCGGACCCCGGCCTGTCGTCGATGCCCGCCGACGCGCCGCTCGCCGATCGCGTTCGCCGGTTCGAGGCGACGATCATCCACGACACGCTGGCGCAGACGCGCGGCAATATCGCCGACACGATGGCGCGGCTGGGGGTGCCGCGGAAGACGCTTTACGACAAGATGCAGAAGCTGGGTATCGACCCGAAACGGTTCCGCGGCTGACCCCGTTGGGCTATTTTCCCTGCGCCGCCAGTATGCGCAGGATATTGCCGCTCCACATTTTTTCGATGTCGGCATCGGAATAGCCCGCGGCCTTAAGCCGTTCGGTGACTTTCGGCAGCGCAGTGATGTCCTCGATTCCCGGCAATCCGCCGCCGCCGTCCCAGTCGGCGCCGAAGCAGATATGATCGACCCCGCCGACCTCGATCGCGCGCAGAACCATCTTCATATAGGCGTCGAAATCGGCCGCCCACATCAGTTCGGTCTTGTCGAGTTCGCGCCATTGGCGATTTAAGTCGGCCTGTTCGGCGGGCGTCATCGTGCCGATCCGCTCATATTTGCCGAACAGTTCGCCGCGCGCGGGCGACATGTGCATCTCCGACATGAAGATCGTCGAGATGCACATTGCACCGCCTTTGGCCGCGAGCGCCTTCAACCGCCCCTCGTCGAGATTGCGCGGATGGTCGTACGCCGAGCGCAGGCTCGAGTGCGAGAGCAGGATCGGATATTTCGACAGCGCGAGTATCTGGTCGAACGCGGCATCCGAAGAATGGCTCGCGTCGATCATAATGCCGAGCCGGTTCATCTCGCCCACCCATTTTTTACCCAGCGTGCTCAGCCCCTTCCAGCGTCCCTCGCCCGTCGCGCTGTCCGCGAACTGGTTATCCCTGGAGTGGACCGGCCCCGCCAAGCGCAAGCCCTTGTCATAGAAGGATCGAAGCAGCGACAGGTCTTCGCCCAGCGGATAGCTGTTCTCCATCGATTTGAAAGCGATCAGCTTACCGTCCTTGTTCAGCCGCAGCGCATCAGCCGCCGTCAGCGCCGGAGCGATTGCGTCGGCGTGTTTAGCGATGGTGCGATCGATCAGATCGGACCGCGCGCGTGCGAAGGCGAGCGCATCGGCATAGCCCTTCGCGGTCAGCGGGCCCTGTTCGGTATAGATGGCAAAGAAGCCGCCATCGAGATTGCCATCCTTCATCCGCGGAATATCGAGCTGCGCCATGTCATCGGCGGGCGTATGACGGTCGGCAAAGCTCCAGCCCGCACGCTCGAAATGGAGCGGCGTGTCGAGATGCGTGTCGAGGACGAGCATCCGGCTGTGAAGCGGCGTTTCGGGGGCCTTCACCTTCTCGCCGCCCGAGCAGGCCGTCAGCATAGTGGCGGTCAGCAGGAGCGCGATCCGGTTCATTTCTTGCCCTCGACGGGCTTCAGGTCGAGATCGTGATAATCCCAGCTGAAATCGGCGATCGGGCTGACCGCCTTCATCGTCACGCCGGTGATCTTGCCGTCGGCGTCGAGCGCGAAGGTGACATAGGCGGGTTCGATCGCCGGATCGTCGAAATCGGTGACGAAGCTGTCATACTGCCAATGCTTCAGTCGCCCCGCCATCCGCGGGGTCGAGGTAAAGTCGATCGTCAGCCCCTTCGGCGTCTGCCCGATAACGATATCGCCATACCAGGGATCGCGGTAACGCCCGGCGTAACCGGTCAGCGAGAGCGACGGCCCCGACTTGACCGGCGACGCCCGTTTCTGTTCGAGGAACGCCTTCCCGCCTGCGAGCCGCGCCTGATACCAATCCTCCCATTTCGCGATCCAGCCATAGTCGGGCTGGTCCAGATAATGATCGAGCAGTTCGTGCGTGAGGCCGAGCAGCATCCCGCTGTCCTCGCTGTTCATCATGATCGCAAAGCCGACATTTTTGTCAGGGATCATCACGACGCGCGTGATCGATCCGAAAACCCCGCCGCCATGCGAAATGATCCGGTGACCGCGATAATCCTGTACCTGCCAGCCGAGCGCATAGGCCTGTTGCATCGGCTGCGCGGGTTTGAGGCTGTCGGGAAGCGGGTTGATCGGCATCGGGGTGACCGGCGCCCACATTTCGGCCGCCTGCTTTTCGCTGAACAGCCGCTTGCCGTTCGGCAGCGCGCCGTGCGCGAGCTGGATCTTGAGCCACGCCGCCATATCGTCGGCGCTGAGCGCGAGCCCGCCCGCAGGCGCACCGTTGCGGCCGAGTTCGTCGCGCTCGTCGAGCGCGGCCTGCGGGCCGAGACCGCGCAGCGGTCCTGACAGGCGCGCGTGCGGCCACGAGCGATTGGGGATGCGGAAACGATCCTCGCTGTCGCTGGTGGCGTTCTTCATCCCGCCGGCGCGCAAGATTCGCGTCCGCATGAATGCTTCCCATGTCTGTCCAGTGACTTCTTCGATCAGCTGGCCCGCGACGGTGTAGAGGATGTTGTCATAGGCATAGGCCGAGCGGAAGCTGGTCTTGGGTTTGAGATAGGCAACGTGCTCGACGGTCTGTTTGCGCGTCAGATGCGTGCGCGGCACGAACATCAAATCGCCCTGCCCCAGCCCCAGCCCGCTGCGATGGACGAGCAGGTCGCGGATCGTGATCTCGCGCGTCACCCATGCGTCGTGCATGCGGAACCACGGCATATGCTTGATCACGGGATCGTCCCACGCAATCTTGCCCTCGTCGACGAGGATAGCGAGCGCCGCCGCGGTCATCGCCTTGCCCGTCGAGCCGGTCTGGAAAATCGTTTGCGCATCGACCGGCGCGCGTTCGCCGATCTTGCGCACGCCCCAGCCGCGCGAGAGGGTCGTCTTGCCATCTTCGACGATCGCGATCGACACGCCGGCGGCGCCGACTTTCTTGCGCAGCGCTTCGACGCTTTCGCCGATATCGGTGGGTGGTTCGGCCCAGGCGGGCGCCGCGACCGACAGCATCAGCGACAGGGCGAGCAGGCGAACGGTCTTCATGGCAGGGTCTCCATATGGGGGACGGTCGACGGACGCAGCAGGCGCCAGATGCCGATGGTGAGAAGCGGAACGACGAACACCGCGAGGAACAGCCACGCGAGGAAGCGATAGCCGCTGGCGATCAGGTCGATCAGGCCGATGCGCGCTGCAACGAACATGCATCCGGCCAATATGACACCGCCGATCGCGGCGCGCGCACCCGTGCCGAGCGGCGCGCGGCCGCGCATCTCGACCACCCCCGACACCCTTTCGTTGATCGCATGGATCGCGCCGACCCCGCTTTCGAGCAGCGCAGCAAAGATCATCAGCTGAAAAACGATGTGGAATCCCGGCACCGCCATCTGGCGCAGCAGGAAGTCCGACGGCAATGTCTCGGCTCCGATCGCGGGATAAAAAGCCATCATCGCGACGAAGAAGAGAATTGCGGGCAGCATGGTGAGCGGTCCGGCGATGATCCCGGCGATCACCGCGTCGCGCTGGCTGGTCAGATGACGCAGCACCGGCAGGATGATGACCGCGCCGACGATATTATAACTGGCATAGGTGATCCCGCCCGCGACCCAATTGCCCGAAGGCGGCGGCGCATTGGCAAAACCCTGCCAGATCAGTCCGCCGAAACTCGACAGCGCAAAGATCAGGAACAGGGAATAGACCGCATAGATCAGCATCGAGGCGTATTTGAACAGGGTTTCAACGACGTCGGTCCCGAAGGCGGTAAAGGCGATGATGCTGACCGCAAGCAGCGCGGAGCCAGCGAACTCGGGCCAGCCAAAGGTTGCAGCCCCTATCGCCCCCGCTGCCGCACCGAACACCGCGAGGATCAGGATGACGAAGATAAGATAAGCGATCTCGAACGCGATCCAGCCGGGTCCGAGAAGCCCTTCGAAAAAACTGCGATAGTCATAAGCGCCGAGTTTTCGCGCGAGCGCGAAGGTCAGCGCGGCGACGATGCTCCAGATGAGCGTCGCAAGCAGCATCGCAGCGAGCCCGCCCCACGGGCCGGAGGGCACAAAATATTCGGCCAGCTCGCGCCCGGTCGCATAGCCGCCGCCGATGATGACGGCCTTCAGTGCGAACCCGGGCAGCAGGAAGCGCTGAAACCAGCTCGACCTGCCGCCCGTCTTGCCCACACTCACGCGAGACACGTTTCGACCAGCGCATCGAATGAAGCGCCGCCGCGGATCGGGTCGGCGACGGGAAGCCCGAGGCGTTGCCGCTCGGCCGCCATCAGCGCCTCGGCCGCGTCGGCCTCATAGGACGATGTGTTAAGGCTGACGCCGCCGCAGCGGATCGCCGGATTGGTGCGGCTGCCGAGGCGGATCGTCAGGTCGATCACCTCTTCGATCGAGGGCAATTCAAAACTTTCCAGACCCAGGATCACCTTGCGCGCCGGATCGTGGCAGACGACGAACACATCGGGCTGGCTGCCGTGGAGCAAGCCAAGCGACACCGCCGCATAAGCAGGATTGAAGATCGACCCCTGCCCCTCGATTACATCCCAATGCGTGTCGGGGGCGTCGGGGCTCAGCATTTCTGCCGCGCCGGCCTCGAAATCCGAAATCACCGCGTCCATCGGCATGCCGCCGCCCGCGATCATGATACCGGTCTGGCCGGTCGCGCGAAAATCCGCATCCACGCCGCGTTCGACCAAGGCCCGGTGCAACGCCAGCGCGGTATATTTCTTGCCGAGCGCGCAATCGGTGCCGACGGTGAGCAGCCGCTTGCCGCTCCGCTTGCGGCCATTGCCGACCGGAATCGACGGCGGCGGGGTGCGAATGTCGATCAGGCGCCGCCCCGTACGCTTCGCCGCCTCGGCCAACGCGGGAACGCTGCCTAGCCGGACGTGCAGCCCGCTGACGATGTCGAGGCCCGCCTCCATCGCCTCGACCAGCGCGGCGACCCAGCTATCCCCGATCACGCCGCCCACATTCGCGACACCGATCACCAGCGACCGCGCGCCCGCCGCCCGCGCATCGGCGGGCGACAGACGCGGCAGACCGGTGGTGACGGTGCAGCCAGTGATCGCGAGTTCCCCGACACATCGGTCGGCCGCCCAATCGGCAAGACCGAAGGCGGTCTTGGCATAGCCCGCCTGGGTCGTGTCGCCGAGGAACAGCAGATAGGGCTGCGGCAGGTTCAGGCTGCCCGCCAGCCTCCCGATGGGCGCAATCATTATGTCCAACTCCAATCCGCTCAAAAAGCCATGTCGAGCGCAACGCCCACCGTCCGCGGCTGCAGGGGCGAGATCGCAAGGAAACTCGGCCGATTGAGTCCGTCGGCCATAGTCGCCCGCGCCATCTCCCCCTTATTGTCGAGCAGGTTGCGGGCATAGGCGCGCAGTGTCCAGTGGTCGTTGAAGTTGATCGAGGCGTTGAGGTCCACCGACGTATAGGGCCGTGCGCGCGCAGCGAGCGGATCGCTTTCGACCAGCGACAGACGACTGCTCGCGTGGCGAACGCCGACGCCGAAACTGCCCTTGTTGCTGCTGCCGAGGGCAAATTCATAATCGGCGCGGAGCGCGCCGCTGAATTTCGGCACCGCGGGCAAACGGTCACCGTCGGCGCCGCTGATATCGGGAACATCCTCGCTGAGCACAGCGTCGGTGTAGCTGCCCGTCGCGCTGATCGTCAGGCCGGGTGCCGGACGCAGCGCCAAGCTGCCCTCGATTCCCTTGCTTCGGGCTTTGCCGCCGTTCGCGCCGCCTGAGACGCCGCCAAAGGAGCGCACGACCTGAATGTCGGTCCAGTCCATCAGGAAAAGCGCGACATCGATCGACACCATGCGGTCGGCGAAATCGGCCTTCAGCCCAACTTCGTAGTTTTTCATCCGGTCGGCGTCGACCGTTGGCGGCACATTGGGAACGATGACGTTGGGTCCGCCCGGACGATAGCCGGTGGCGAGGCGCGCATAGAGCATCGCATCCTCGTTGATGTGGAACTGCGGACTGATCGAATAGGTGAAGACATCCTCGGACGATTTGCCGGGATCGTCGGCCTGCGGCACGATCGCGCCCGAGCTGATCTGGCGGAAGGTCTGCTTGTTGCGCGCCCAGCGAAGGCCGCCGGTGATTTCGAACTGCTCGCTGAGCTTGAAGGTCGCGTTGCCGAAGACCGCATATTCCTTGTACGTCGCGGGCAAGCCGACGGTGGCGAGCGGGTCGAGCGCAGCAATCGGATTGCCCGCCATGTCAAACGACCGCACGAGCTGGGCGTTGCTGGTGGTCTCGTCGGTGAAAAAGCCGCCGAGCAGCCATTCGAAACGTCCGCCGCTGGGCGAAGCAAGGCGCACTTCCTGCGTCCATTTTTTAAGGCCGAGATCGAGCGAGAAGGGCGTGATGCCGGGCGCGATCGGGGGGTTGGTAAGGAAGGGGAAGAGGACGCCGAAGGCATAGCTCGCGTCCTGCACCTGCGCGCTCTGCGTCTTGCTGTAGGTCGTCGCAGAGGTCAGCGTTGCGGCACCGAAATCATAGTCGATCGTCGCCGAATAATAGTCGAGATCGACGTCGAAGGATTCGGGTACATAATTGTTGTACGAGCGACCATCGCCGAGGCGCACGCCGGTGAGATCCGCAGCGTACAGGCCATTCCCCTCGGAATCGAGCGACTGCCAGATGCCCGCCAGCTTCACGCTGAGATCGGGCGTCGGCGTCCACAGCAGCGCAACGCGGCCGCCGCGCTGTTCATAATCATTCTGGTCCTTGAGCGCGGCATTGTTGACGCTGTCGACCCAGCCCGGCGTGCTGCGCCAGGCGAAGCTTCCGCTGACCGCGAGCTTGTCCTGGACGATCGGCACATTGACCATCGCCTGCGCGCCCCAGCCGAGCCCGTCGCCACCCTTGATCGCGAAACCCTCGACGCCAGCCTTGACGCTGAACCTGTTCGTGTCCGGCTGGACCGTGACATATTTCACCAGGCCGCCAATCGAGCTGGCGCCGTAGAGCGTGCCCTGCGGACCTTTGAGCACTTCGATCCGTTGCAGATCATAGGGCATGAGGTCGATCGTGAACGCCCCGGCCCGATTATAGATCGCGCTCGACCCCACGGGGGCGTCGTCGAGATAAATGCCGACGGTCTGGCTGTTGTTAAGCGGCGCAACACCGCGCAGCGTGATCGTCGTCTGCCCCGGCGTGCCGCTGTTGCTGACGTTCATGCCAGGGACGTAGCCCGCATAGTCGACAAGCGAAGCGGCACCCTGTTCCTGCAGCTCATCGCCGCTGATCACCGCGATCGAAATCGGCACGTCCTGTACATTCTGCGTACGTTTCTGCGCCGTCACGACGATTTCACCCGCCGTTTCCACTGCGGCGGCGTCCTGCGCCTGTGCCGGCATCGCCGCCATCAATGCGGCTAAGCTTGCTGCAATAAACGGTCCCTGTTTCATCGTCTTACCCCCAGACTTGGGCGAGCAGGCGGCGGAAATTGCCACCGAGCACGGCCCGGATGTTTTCGTTCGAATAACCACGGCGGATCAGTTCTTCGGTGAGATCGAAGGTCTTGAGCGGATGATCGAAGCCATCGATGTCGATCTTGTCGCGAAAGGCGTAGCTGCCCTTGTAACTGCCCTTGAGCGCGGCGTACTCGGCCGGAATCATATCGTCATAACCGTGCAGGTCGGCGTCCGAGCCGATGCCGACATGATCGACCCCCACCAGCTTCGCGACATAATCGATATGATCGGCCATATGTCCGACATTGGTCGGGTCGGTCGTGCGCACAAACATGCGGACCCCGGTTATGCCCATCACGCCGCCCTTCGCAGCCAGCGCCTTGATCGCCGCGTCGGTCTTCACGCGCGGGTGATCGACCAGCGCGCGCGCGTTGCTGTGGGTGATCGCGATCGGCCCCTTGGCGATGGCGATCGCATCGAGCGTCGTCTTGTCGCCGCAATGCGAGACATCGACGAGCATGCGCTGCTTTTCCATCTCGGCGATGATCGCGGCGCCATAGTCGCTGACGCCGCCATCGACGCGTTCGGTGCTGCCCGACCCGATCAGATTCTGGGCGTTATAGGTGAGCTGCGCGCAGCGCAGGCCAAGGCGGCGGAACAGCGCAACGTCTTCCAGCTTTTCGAAATGCTCGGCATTCTGGATGCCCATGATGACGGCGCATTTCTTGTCGGCCTTGGCGCGGTCGAGGTCGGCAACGCCGTCCACCAGCGTGAACACATGGCTGTTGCGCCCGGCAAAACCCTGCCATCCGGCGAGGAATGCAAGCGCCTGTTCTTTCGCATCGGGGCCGCCGAGACCGTAGGCGTTATGAAATCCGGTGATCCCGCTGGCCTTGAACTCGGCCGCTTCGGCGTCGGTCAGCCGGTGTGCGACATAATCTTCGGACATCGTGATCTTGAGCGGCGCGAGCATGTCGATGACGAGCGACGAAGCGACCAGATCGACCGCGCGGCGCGAGTAGCTTTTCCCGGGCGCTGCGGCGAAGGCAAAAGTGCCCCGGTTTATCATCGGCGCCGACAAAGCTACCCCGACCGCGCCCGCAATGACCGCGCGGCGCGTTGCTGTGAATGACGTGGTCATTCCAGTCTCCCTCTCATGTTGATTTCAGTTTCAAGACTATTGTCCTAATCGGAAAATTGTCAACCCGTTTAGGACATATACTGGAGTGGCTCTAAATTTCTGCGGCGCGGTGGATCATCCGCCCCCGATTTTCAACACACTGCGCAAGACAGTTTCGGTGAAATATGCCCTGAAAAGCGGAAAGGCTGCCGATCGGGAAAACGCTCGACCCGAAGGTCGAGCGTGAAGCCCCGGACGCCTTTGTGTCGCCATCAATAGGTCATCCCGAAGCCATAGAGATGGAAGACGAGCGTCACCCATACGAGCACCAGAGCGGCAAGGATGAGCAGCACCGCGCCGAGCTTCATCGTCCAGCGTCGCTTGTCCTTGATGCTGAGCCACAGGTGCCAGCCTGCGGTGATCAGCAGGCCGAAGGCGGCCAGCGGGGTCAGGATGCGCAGCAGGTGGATCAGCCAGTCGAGCGGACCGCCGATCGCTCCGATATCGGCCGAGAAAGCCGCGATCAGTCCGAGCCAGCCCGCCAGCGCACCGATTGCGAGCCAGGCGAAGACACGCGACAGGCGGTAGGCGCGGCGCGCCTTGCCTTCGAGCGGGAAATCCGCCTTGAAGTTGCGACGCACGAGCGCGCGCGCCGGCCATGCCAGCGCCGCGAGCAGGATGATGCCAAAAGCGAAGATCAGCGCCGGATTGAGCCATGCGGCATTGACGCTCGTCGGCGCGGGTTCGAACACCATGAACGGCGAGCCGGCATCGATGCTCCAGCGTATAACGCGGCCGTCCTTGACCTCGGCGGCAAGGCGTTCATTCGTTCCCGTGTCGCGCCATACAAAGGGTTCGACTTCGACCCAGTCGCGCGCGCCCGCACCCATGCCATCAAGCGCCGGGAGGGTGATCTTGCCGTCCTCGGTCAGCGAAACCGTCATCTGCCCGAGCAGGCCGAACAGGCTCATGAAGTTGGTGAACGACCCGCGGCTGCTGACGTAATTTCCGACCATCATCTGTGCATGCTGGGCGGCGGTCTTGGCATCGACCTGCCCCGGCTTTTCAGTGCCGGGGAGATAGCGGTCGGCAAATTTATGGAACAAAGCGCTGCGCACCGCGCCCGCGTCGCCCTGTTTCCCGGCGCTGTTCATCGAGATGAATACGCCGATATCGGCATCGGGGAACAGCCACAGATAGCTGTGGAACCAGACAGTGTCGCCGCCATGCGCGATCGCGCGGTGGCCGTTGACCCATTGTTCGTAGAAACCAAGCGCCATGCTGTTGAGCGGGCCGACGCCGGGTGCCTTGAAATCGTGCATCTGTTTCGCGGTCTCGGGCTTCAGCAGCCCCGCGCCGTCGTTGAGATGCGCGATCATGAACTTGCCCATGTCGGCGCCGCTGGCCGACAAACTGCCCGCAGGGGCGGGAATGACCAGCTCAAACGGCTTCGCCTTTTGCGTGACGTCGGGATAGCCCTTCGACATGTGCGGCGCGAGATTGGCGGGAAGCGGCTGGCGGAACGACGAATGCGTCATGCCGAGCGGCGTGAAGATGTGATTTTCGATATAATTGTCAAAGGGTTCGCCGCTGACCCGCTCGACGATATAGCCCGCCAGCGCGGTCGCATAGTTCGAATAGGCGGGCGTCGTACCCGGTGCGAAGACTCGGTCGGGCAACGCCAGCGGCATCTGTTTCTTCAGCGCCATCACCGCTTTGGGGTCGCTGCTGATCAGATAGCGTACCGATTCCTGAAAGCCGGCGGTGTGCGTCATGATGTTGCGCATCGTGATCGGCTTGCCCTGATAGGCCGGAATCTTGAAATCCAGATAGGCGTTCACATCCTTGTCGAGATCAATCTTGCCGGCCTCGACCTGCTGCATCACCGCAGTCCAGGTGAAGAGCTTCGACACCGAGCCCGGGCGGAAAAGCGTGGTTTCAGGAAGCACCGGCGCGCGCTTGGCGACATCGGCGAAGCCATAGCCCTTTTCGAGCACGACCTGATTGCCGCGCACGACGACCACGACGGCGCCCGGGATGCGCGCGCGTTCGAGCGCATAGGGCAGATATCCGTCGAGCCAGGCTTCGAGGTCCTTGGCATCGAGCGCGACGGGCGCTGCGGACACCTTGGCGGCCGGCACGGCGGCGGCTTCGACTTTCTTTACGGTGGGCGCGGGCACCGGCCCCTGCGCCGCCAATGGCAGTGCGGCGAACGCCGCCAGCCCGATCATCGCCTTGCGGATGAAACGCATCGCTTTCCCCTTTTCCTTTACGCGGTCTGTCACACCTTGCAGCAAGCCGCGCGACCCCTTACCAAGGACCAACATCTATTAGCCCGATAGGGACATAATGATCCTGATTGGAAAATTGTCAAATATGGAATGGAAAAATTAATGGCGGATCGCATGGCCCCGCCCACGCTCGGCACGGTGATGAAGGGCATCCGCGCCCGAAACGGCTGGACGCTCAAGGAAATGAGCGCGAAATCGGGCATACCGGTATCGACGCTGTCCAAGGTCGAACATGACCGTCTGACGCTCAGTTATGACAAGTTGCAGCAGCTGAGCCAGCGACTCAACATCCGCATGTCGGACCTGTTCGCCGAGGATGAGGACAATGGCGCCCCGCGCGTGACCGGCCGCCGCAGCATCGGTACGATCGATCAGGCGGTACGCGTCACCACCGACAATTATGACTATCATTATCTCTGTACCGACCTGCGCCAAAAGCGGATGATCCCGATCATCACGCGCATTCGGGCGCATAGCGCGCGCGAGTTCGGTGATCTGGTCCGGCACCAAGGTGAGGAGTTTATTTTCGTCCTCGAGGGCGAGGTCGAGATCCACACCGAATTCTATGATCCGGTCGCGCTCAAGACCGGTCAGGGGATCTATCTCGATTCGTCGATGGGCCATGCCTATGTCGTCGCCGAGGGTTTCGAGGAGGCGCTGGTGCTCGGCGTCTGTTCGAGCGCCGACGACGGGCTGATGGACAGCCTGATGAGCCTGCACGGCTAAAAACCCCTCTTTTGCGGAGAAAATAGATGGCATCGCGTCGGCAGTTCGCCCCTTCCCTGATGCTGCTGTGCAGCTCGATGCTGCTCTCGGCGTCGGTTGCTGCGAAGTCTGCGGCGCCCGCCTATGACCTGATCATCCGCGGCGGCACCATCTATGACGGGTCGGGCAAACCGCCCGCCGTGGGCGATGTCGCGATCAAGGACGACCGCATCGTCGCGGTCGGCAAGATTGATGGCACTGCAAAGGCCGAGGTTTCAGCCAAGGGCATGGCGGTCGCGCCGGGCTTTATCAACATGCTGAGCTGGGCGACCGAATCGTTGATCGCCGACCCCAAAAGCCAGAGCGACATAAGGCAGGGTGTGACGCTGGAGGTGATGGGCGAAGGCTGGTCGATGGGACCGATGAACGCCGAGATGAAGGCCCTCGAGACCGAGCGGCAGGGCGACATCAAATATCCGATCGAGTGGACGAGCCTCGGCGACTATCTCGGCTATCTGGAGAAGCGCGGCGTTTCAACCAATGTCGCGAGCTTCGTCGGCGCCGCGACGGTGCGCGTCCACGAACTGGGCGAAGGCGACGTCGATCCGACCCCAGAACAGCTCGCCCGCATGCGCGCCCTGGTCAAGCAGGCGATGAACGAAGGCGCGATGGGGGTCGGCAGTTCGATCATCTACGCCCCCGGTTCCTACGCCGAAACCGCCGAGCTCGTCGCGCTGACCAGCGAAGCCGCCAAATGTGGCGGCATGTATATCAGCCACATGCGATCCGAAGGCGACCGGATCGAACAGGCGGTCGATGAACTGATCGACATCGCGCGCCGCTCCGGCGCGCCCGCCGAAATCTACCACCTCAAAATGGCAGGGCGCAACAACTGGGGAAAGCTCGACACGATCGTGAAGAAGATCGAGGATGCGCGCGCCGAGGGGCTGCGCATCACGACCGACATGTACACCTACACCGCAGGTGCGACCGGGCTCGATGCTGCGATGCCGACATGGGTGCAGGCCGGCGGGCTCGAGGAATGGATCAAGCGGCTGAAAGATCCCGCGATCCGCGCGCGCGTCGCCGCCGAGATGAAGCAGCCGGGCAGCGACTGGGAAAATCTCTATTTCGGTGCGGGCGCCGACAAGATGATCCTGTCGGGATTCAAGAACGACGCGCTCAAGCCGCTGACCGGCAAGACGCTCGCCGAGGTCGCGGCGATGCGCGGAAAATCGCCCGAAGAAACCGCGATGGACCTGGTCGTGGAGGACGGATCGCGCGTCGGTACCGTCTATTTCCTGATGTCCGAGGACAATGTCCGCAAGCAAGTGCAACTGCCGTGGATGAGCTTTGGCTCCGACGCTTCATCGCAAGCGACCGAAGGGGTTTTCCTGAAATCGGGCGCGCACCCGCGCACCTATGGCAATTTCTCGCGCCTGCTGGGCCGCTATGTCCGCGACGAAAAACTGATCTCGCTCGAACAGGCGGTGTACCGCCTCACCGCCCTGCCCGCGTCCAATCTGGGCATCAAGGATCGCGGGGCGCTGAAGCCCGGCTATTATGCCGATGTCGTTGTTTTTGACCCGGCGACGATCGGCGACCGGTCGACCTTCGAAAAGCCGCATCAATATTCGGTCGGGATGCGTGACGTGTTCGTCAACGGCGTCGGCGTCCTGCGCAACGGCGAGCACAGCGGTGCGACCCCCGGCCGCGCCGTGCGCGGAGCAGGCTTTAACCGCTGCAACTAGGCGGCGAGCAGGCGTTGCTGTTCGGCGGGGGATTTGAACAGGAAATCGTGAGGCAGGCCGAGGCGGACGCTGGCCTGACAATGCGGCGCGGCGCGATCGACGTGACGGTCGGCGAGCCGCCCGGCAAATCGCAGCGCGGTGCGGTCGAAGCGTGTGAGATCATAGCGCGGCCCCAGTTCCAGCTTGCGCCGGATATGACCGGGAAGCAGCGACACCGATGCGCGCGCAATGGCACGATGCAGGAAACGCGGCACGCCGGGCGCGGCGCGGCCCGACTGGATCATATCGAGAAATTCGAAGATGATCGGATGCGATTCGAACGCGGGTTCGAGATCGTCCATCATCGTCATGAACGCGCCGACCGTCGAAGGTGTATGCCGCGCCCCGAACTCGCGCCCGATCGCGTCGCCGTCGGCCATGAAGCGGTCCTTGTCGGCGCCGCTCAGCGGATGGACGAAGCGATCATAGGCCATCAGGAAGCCATAGGATGCAGTCGCCGCGACCCAATCGAGCAGGACAGGATCAAGCGCGCGATATCTGGCACCGGCCGGCGTCTCGCCTTTCACCTTGCCGTGCAAGCGATTGACTTGGCCGATGACGGCTTTCGCGCTGCTCGCCGGACCATAGCAAGCGAGCATCGCGACGAGCCCGGTACGCCGCGAGCGGCCGATCGGATCGACCTTGTAAGTCGAATGATCCCATACCCCCGACCGGATTCGCGGCTCGGCAAATTCGAGCAGCACGGCCGCAATGCCGCCGATGCCGAGCGCGATCGGATTCTTGTAAACACGCCATTGGACGCTGTCGGGCGCCAGCAACGCGGGTTCGCCGGTGGGCGCGGCGAAATCGATCGCCGTTCCCAGATATTCACTCTGCATCGGCAGACGCGCCACGCGGTTTTTCTCCCTTAAAAGTCGTAACCCACGGTCAGGCCATAGGTTCGCGGCTGGTTGGCGAAACGCACGACGACGTTCGCGTTGCTGGCGACCGCCGACCAATAATATTTGTCGAAAAGATTCTTCGCCCAAAGCGAGACCGACCAGCCGCTCTCGTCCTTGAGACCGAGGCTGGCGTTGACGGTGCCATAAGCGTCGATCTTATAGAGATCGATGTCCTCGAAGATCGTGTTCGATTTGCTCTGATAGCGCGCGCTGACGGCCCCGGTCAGGTTGACCGTATCGCTGACCCGCGTGTCATAGGCGAGCGTCAGGCTGCCCTGAAATTTCGGGCTGTAGATGAATTGGGCGCCGTCGAAATTCTCGTGCTGCCCCGCCGCGTTGGTCCCGTTGTAATTGTTGATCTGCGTCTTGAGCCACAGTGCATTGGCGGCGAGCGTCAGCCCGGTCGCCGGGCGGATCGTCAATTCGCCCTCGACGCCATAGGCCTTGGATTGGGGAACATTGTCGAGCCGCGACAGCGCGGTGTAGATCGGGTCGGCGAAATAGGTGCTGATCTGTTTGTCACCATAATCATAGTAAAAGGCCGACAGATTGGCCTGGAGCAGGCGGTCGGCGAGCGTCGCCTTGATTCCCACTTCATAAGCGGTCAGCTTTTCCTGCTTCACCGGCGCATTCTGGCGCGCGAGGTTCGCGGCGTTGATCGGGGTTGTTCCCGATTTATAGCCGCGCGAGACCGACGCATAGAGCAAGGTATCGTCGTTCGGTGACCAGTCGAGCGCGACACGCCAGGCGACGTTGTTTTCCTTGAGCAGCGACTGCACCTCGCCGAACGTGCCGGTGGCGGGGTCGAAGGTGTTGCATTGCCCCTGCGCGATCTGCGGCGCGAGCACGCCATAGGTTTGCAGGTAGAGCGCGCGGTTCACGACATTGACGTTGGGCAGCATGTTGCCGTTGAAGTCGCGTGAGCAGCCGTTGTAGCGCTGTTTGTCCTCGGTGTAGCGCACGCCGACGGTCAGCTTCAGCTGCTCGGTCAGTTCGGCATCGGCATTGGCAAAGAGGCTCCACGTCGTCGTGCGGATCCGGCCGATATCTTCATAAGTGCGGAACGCCTGGCTGAGCTGAAGCGGCGTATAACCCGCCGAATTGAAAAGCGGACTGGCCAGAAGCGGCACGCCTGCGCCGCGGATCAGGCCGACATTGGCATTCTGGCCGAGCAGCGTGCGGTTGGAATCGAGAATGCGGTCGTTGGCGTAATATCCGCCGACGAGCCAGTTCACCGCCCCCGCCTCGCCTTCGACATGCAATTCCTGCGCAAAGCTCTTGATCCGGCCGACCGTATTCTGGAGCAAAATCTCGAAGGGCGCCCCGCTCCAGTCGGACAATGCGTTGCGCTTGAAATCATTATAGCTGGTGAGCGAGACAAGCTTCATCGTGTCGCCGAGGTCCTGATCCCAGCGCAGTTTCAGCCCCCAGAAGCGGTTGTTCTCCGCCAGCGGGCCGTCGAGGCCCAACCCGGTACCGATGTCGGCCGAGCGACCGGCTTCGGGCGCCCAGTCGGCCTGGCTGGCCTTGGTCGGGAAATTGTTCGCCAGATAGGTCGCAAGCCCCGGCGCGTTGAAAAAGCGCGAGTTGCTTGTGCCCGTCGCGGGGTTGGTTGCGGGGGTGAAACCAATCCCCTGCCCCGCCACGGTGTCCGACTTGTTGCGCCAATATGTGACCGACAGATCGAAATGCGTTCCCGGCGCGGGATCGATCGCGAGCGCACCGCGGATACCATATTTCTCGACCTCGCCGAGGCGCTCGCCGCGCGAGTTGCTGACCTGCCAGCCCTTGTCGCTATTCTCGCTGCGGAAAGCGATCCGCCCCGCAATGCCTTCGCCAAGCGGACCCGAAATATAGCCGCCGATATTGTAGGTCTGATAATTGCCTAGATCGGCCTTAATGCTCCCCTTGAAGCTGTCGGTCGGCTTGGCGGTGATGAAGTTGATCAGCCCTGCGGTGGTGTTGCGGCCATAGAGCGTGCCCTGCGGTCCCTTGAGCACCTCGACGCGTTCGAGGTCCATCACCGGCCCGGTGTTCATGATCGGATAGGCATAGGCGACTTCGTCGACATAAGTACCAACGGTCGAGGTCGCGGACAGGTTGATCGTGTTGAAGCCGATCCCGCGGAGGGTATATGTCGGCACGCCCTGATAGCTTTGCGAGACGGTGAAGCTGGGCGCCACGGTGGTCAGGTCGCGCATGTCGGTGACGCGCAGATTTTCCAGCGTCGCGCCGTCGACGGCCTGGATCGCCATGCCGACGTCGTTCATCGACTCCGCGCGGCGTTGCGCGGTGACGATAATGTCGCCTTCGGCCGCGACCGCATCGGCGGGTGCTTCCTCGGCGGCGAACGCCGGCACCGCCAGGGCGAGACCCATCGCCGAACCCGCGCCCAAGAAAATACGCATTGCCTTCATCACTCATCCTCCCTCAAACAGCTTGTCGCGGGGCTCGTCGTTGTGCGAGCGTCACGCGAAGCCGGACCGTGACAGAACATAGAATTGCGGCCCAAGGGACAAGCTGACATCTGTGTCAGGATAGGGAGCGGAAAACGGGTCATGGATCATCAGCGCCAATGTTGGACCGCAATGCCGGCGCTGATCGCGGCAGTACAGGCCGCGGGTGACAAGATCGGCCTGCCCTATGTCGCGGCGCAGGCCGATCTGGGCGACCCCGAACCGATGAGCGACGAAGCGGGACGTCCTTATGCCGAAACAAGCTTTCGCTGGATCGACCCGGACTATGCCTATTGGCGCGACCGCAAGCTTGCGCTGCACATAGCCTTCCTGACCGCGGCGCGGCTTGTTGCCGAGCCTTTCTATTACAGCGATGGCCGCCTCGGCACTTGGCGTGCGACCCATTTGCTAGAAGCCGTCGACTGTTCGCAGGCACGCAATACGCCCAATTTCGGCGAAGCGATCATTGCGCCGATCCATCTGCCTCGCGGGCTCGTTGGGGCGGTCTTCTGGTGCTCGCGCGAACCGGTAGGCGTCGAGGCGCTGTTCGCGGAACATGCGGGCGACCTGCACAATCTGGCACTGAAGATCGTCGCGACCCACAATGAAGCACGCGACCGGCCGCGCAACGCGACGGTACCGCAGACGCTGACGCGCCGCGAGGTGCAGTGCCTGCGCTGGGCCGCGGCAGGCAAGACCGATGGCGAGATCGGGACCATTTTGTCGTTGTCAGTGTCGACGGTGCGCTTTCACCTGCGCAACGCATCGGCAAAGCTCGGCGCGACGGGGCGCGCGCAGTCGATCCAGATCGCTGCAGGGCTCGGCTTTGTCGGCGCGCGCGCCGCCTGATGCAGGTGCCAGCTTGGCCCTGCCCGTGGACGGCGTACAAACCGGCGCCATGGACATGCTGAACGACCCCGCCCTGAACAGTTTTCGCGAAGAGGTTCGCGCCTTCCTCGAAAGCCGGCTTCCCGACGACTTGCGCCGTGCCGCCTTGCGCGCGACGAGCGTTTTTATCGACCCG
Source organism: Sphingopyxis sp. (assembly GCA_051861185.1). Lineage (GTDB taxonomy): Bacteria > Pseudomonadota > Alphaproteobacteria > Sphingomonadales > Sphingomonadaceae > Sphingopyxis. The sequence continues at coordinate 30,758 of JBIMKQ010000013.1, read as the reverse complement.
TCGGTCTCGCTGCCATGGCAGCAAATCCTCCATGCCAAAGGCTGGGCCGCGCCCGACTGGCCGGCCGAGTTCGGCGGACCCGGATGGGACGAGGTCGAGCGTTATATTTTCGCCGCCGAATGCGCGCGCGCCGGTGCGCCGAACCTCGCGCCGATGGGACTGAAGATGGTGGCGCCGGTGATCATGCATTACGGCACCCCCGAGCAGCGCGCACACTATCTGCCGCGCATCCTGTCGGGCGAGGATTATTGGTGCCAGGGCTTTTCCGAACCCGGCGCGGGGTCGGACCTTGCCGCGCTGCAACTGCGCGCAACGCCTGACGGTGACGACTATATCCTCAACGGATCGAAGATCTGGACAACCCATGCGCAATTCGCGAACCGTATGTTCGCGCTCGTCCGCACGTCGAACGAGGGCAAGCCGCAGGCGGGGATCAGCTTCCTGCTGCTCGACATGGCAACGCCCGGCATCAAGGTCGAGCCGATCCGCACGCTCGCAGGCGATCATGAATTCAACCAGGTGTTTTTCGACGATGTCCGCGTGCCGCAGGCGAACCGGCTGGGCGGCGAGAATGAAGGCTGGTCGGTCGCAAAGCATCTGCTGACTTTCGAGCGCGGCGGCAAATATGCGCCGGGCCTGATCGGACGGCTCGAACGGCTGCGCAAACAGGAGCATGTCGATCCGGTGCTGCGCGCGCAGCTCGATCGTGAAGCGGTGACGCTGAAGGCGCTGCAGGCGCTCGAACTCAAGGCGATGCGCGGCGTCGGCGGCAGCGCGGCGCTCTATGCCTCGGCGCTGAAAGTCCTCGGCACCGAAATCGCACAGCGCATCGATACATTGGCCTGCGACGTTGCGGGTTATGCCGCGTGGGCCGACGCCGACGGTCAGACCTCGGCCGAACTGACGGTGGCCGTGCCGCGTTATCTCAACGATCGCGCGGCGACGATCTACGCCGGCTCGAACGAGATCCAGCGCGACCTGATCGCGCGGCTCATGCTAGGCTAGGCGTCCCCTCGGCAAAGCGCGCGAGATGATCGGCGCGCGGGCCGAAAGCGGCGGCGATCGCCAATGCGCGTTTGAAATGCCCGCCAAGACTGAGTTCCTCGGTCAGTCCCATCGCACCATGGATCTGCACCGCGCTCTCACCAACGAGACGCGCCGCCTCGCCTACCTCGATGCAGGCGGCACTGACCAATTGCCCGCGGTCAGCGCGATGTTCGTCGACGGCAAGGATCGCGGTTTCGGTGAGCGCGCCCGCCTTCATCATCGCAAGTTGCATGTCCGCAGCGCGGTGGCGCAGCGACTGAAAACTGCCGATCGCAGTGCCGAACTGCCTGCGCTGGCCCAGATAGTCGATGCTGTCGGCGATCATCCGTTGCATCAAGCCCACCGACTCGGCGCAGCGGCCTGCAAGGATCAGGTCATTCGCATAGTCGGCCAATATACGCGCGTCGGCCCCTGTCGCCAGCGCCTCGCCGTCGCCCGCCTTTAGCGTGAAGCTGAGGTCGGCGGACACGCTGCCGTCGTGCATGATCCGGTGGCGTTGCTCGACCTTGGCGCCATCTGCCGCGAACAGCAGCAGCAGATCGCGGCCGGCGAGCAGGAACAGGTCGGCTTCGGCTCCGCCCGCTACCAGCGCGGCGGTGCCGCGAACCGTCAGGCCTTCGACGACGGGCATCGACGCCGTCGAGGCTGCACAGACGATGGCAATGCGCCGACGTCCCGCAGCAAGATCGGGCAAGGCCGGATGGTGGGGCGTAGTCCGCGCAAGCAACATTGTCGCTGCGGCGTGCGAGAGCCAGTCCGCGCCCGCGAGCGCGGGTCCCAGTTCGGCCATGACAAGGGCAACGTCGACCATACCCCCGCCAAAGCCGCCCATCTCTTCAGGAAGAGCGATGCCCGCGAGTCCGAGCGTATCCACGAGCGCACGCCAGCCGGGACGCGCATTACCGGCGAGGAAGCGCTGGACGCTTTCCTGAAGCAACCGTTGCTCCTCCCGAAGCGGCAAGTCGAGAACCGCCATGTCAGATCGTCCGCTGCGTGGCGCGCGCGTGGAAAATATCGTGCTTCATTTGCTCTCCCGCCCGTTTCCTGCGGCATTCTCCGCACGGGGTCTAGCTGATTGGTGTGTCAGGTCGGACGATGACACCCGCCCTCTCGCGGTCGCGCGATATACTTAGTAATAAAAGTATCGCTTGTTCGCGAAATGCGCAGCATAGGGCGAATCGATGACGGGATGTGCGAACAGATGACGACATGAATCCAATCTGGCTTCCCGCCTCGTTGCTCGGAGGGCTGTTCCAGGCATGGCGCACCGCGCTGCAGCAGCGATTGCGCGCCGAACTCAGCGTCAGCGGCGCGGGTCTGGTCCGTTATCTTTACGGCCTGCCCTTCGCTCTCGCTTTTGCCGCGACCTGGCTGGCGATCCAGGGCATGCCGATACCGAATTTCGGGACGGCCTTCGCCGCGTTCGCCATCGCAGGGGCGATTACGCAGATGGCAGGGACGATCCTGTTGATCATGGCATTCGGCCATCGCGGGTTCGTCGTCGGCACCGCCTTTTCCAAAACCGAAGCGGTGCAGGCGGCATTGGTGACCGCGCTCTTCCTTGGCGAGCGGCTGCCGTTCCTTGCATGGATGGGGATTGTCGCAGGCGTGGCGGGGGTGTTGACGCTGGCGCTGGCGGGACGCGGGGTTTCGGGCCGCGAGATTTGGCGCGCGCTGAGGCAACCCGCGGCGCTGTGCGGTCTTGGTGCCGGGTCAATGTTCGCCCTCGCCGCGATCGCGGTGAAGCTTGCCACCGCCGAGCTGGACGAAGTCGATCTCATCGGCTCGGCGCTCGTCACGCTGGTCGTCGTGATGGCGATTCAGACCGGGCTGCATCTGGCATGGGTCATCGTTCGCGACCGTGACACCTTTCATACCGTATTCCGACAGTGGCGGACCTCGAGCCAGGTCGGCCTGCTTTCGGCGCTCGGTTCGGCCTGCTGGTATATCGGCTTTGCAGCGGCCCCCGCCGCACTGGTGCGGATCGTCGGACAGGTCGAGGTGGTCTTCACAATCGGCTTTGCGCATTTCTATCTGCGCGAGCCCGTTCGCTGGCATGAAATCGCCGGACTGTTGCTCGTCGTCGGCGGCGTCGTGATGGCGTTGCTGGCGACCTTTTAGGGAAAGGCAGGCGCCTTGCTCACCATCGCCGGCAAAGGACGCCCCATGACGCCGGTGAGCCAACCCGCCGCTTGGACGATATGCGGCAGCGTCAGGCCGGTTGCGACGCCACTGCGTTCGAGCAGATAGACGACATCTTCGGTCGCGACATTGCCCGCCGCACCGGGCGCGAACGGACAGCCGCCCAGCCCGCCGAGCGACGCATCGACCGTCGCGGCGCCCTCGTTCACCGCGGCCCACACATTCGCGATGCCGCTGCCGCGCGTGTTGTGGAAATGGACGCGCACCGGCAGGCCGCCGACCGCGTCGCGCACACGCCCGACCATATCCGACACTTGCGCCGGGACACCGACGCCGATCGTGTCGGCGAGCGCGATTTCCCGCGGGCCAGCGTCGGCGGCGCGTTTTGCCATCTCGACCACGCGAGCGACCGCAACCTCGCCTTCGAACGGACAGCCGAAGGCCGTGGCAATGGTGATCTGTCCGCTGCGTCCCGCCGCCCTTGCCAGCGCGACGATCTCCATCGCGGCGGCGAGCGATTCATCGGAGCTTTGTCCCTGATTGCGGATGCCGAAGCTGTCGCTCGTCACGCACACGGCTCCCAATTCGTCGATCCGTCCGGTCGCGAGCGCACGTTCGGCGCCGCGGCGATTGAGGACGAGACCGATATAGGTCACATCGTCGCGCTCGGGCAGCATCGTCACCAGTTCCTCGGCGTCGGCAAGCTGCGGCACCTTCTTCGGATTGACGAAGCTTGTTACCTCGATACGGCGCACGCCATAATCGATCGCGCGTTGAACAAGCCTGAGCTTGTCGGCGGTCGAGACGATTGCGGCTTCGTTCTGCAGTCCGTCGCGCGGACCGACTTCGACCATTTCTACAGCATGATTTTTCAACATCTTGCGTCCTGAATTTTCCGAGTCATTTGCAGGTTGAAAATTACATAGCATTCTAAGTATACTATGACCATGGGCGAGGCAGGCCGTTCTTATCAGAGTCGGCTGCGAAAGGAATGATATGAGCGAGACGAGCAGCGGGGGCGCGCTGGAGGGCATCAGGGTTGTCGAGATGGGGCAGCTGATCGCAGGTCCCTTCTGCGGTCAACTCCTGGGCGACATGGGCGCCGAGATCGTCAAGCTCGAACCGCCGGTGACCGGCGACCAGATGCGTAACTGGGGCCAGGGCGACAAGCCGAGCTGGTGGCGCGTGATCGCGCGCAACAAATATTCGGTCGCGGTCGATTTACGGTCGGAAGAAGGTCAGCAGCTCGCGCGCGAGCTGATCGCCAAAGCCGACATTTTGATCGAGAATTTCCGTCCCGGCACGCTGGAGAAATGGCATCTCGACCCTGCGGAACTGCGCAAGACCAATCCCGGGCTGATCGTCGTGCGCGTATCGGGTTATGGCCAGACGGGCCCCTATTCGGCGCGCGCCGGTTTCGGTGGCATCGGCGAGGCCATGGGCGGCTGGCGCGGCATCGTCGGATATCCCGACCTGCCGCCCGCGCGCATGGGTGTGTCGATCGGCGACACGCTTGCCGCGACCTATGGCTGCATGGGCGCGCTCGCGGCGCTTCACCATCGCAGCAAGACGGGCGAAGGCCAGATCGTCGACTCCGCGCTTTATGAGGCCGTGCTGCAAGTCATGGAATCGACCGTGTCGGACTATTCGGCGAGCGGCACCAAGCGCCGCCGTACCGGATCGACATTGCCTGGCATCGCGCCGTCGAACGTCTATCCGTGCCGCGACGGCGAATATCTGATCGGCGCCAATCAGGATGGTGTCTTTGCACGCCTCGCGGCGGCGATGGGCCGGCCCGAGCTGGCGAGCGACGCGTGTTATGCGACGCACCGCGCGCGCGGGGTTCGACAGGAAGAACTCGACGCGCTGATCGGCGAATGGACGGCAACGCTGACGATCGAGGAGCTGGAAGCGAAGATGGTCGAGGCGGGCGTTCCCGCGGGGCGCGTCTTCGACGCCGAGGATATGATGGCGGACCCGCATTTTGCCGCGCGCGATGCGCTGGTGACGGTCGCCGACGACGAATTCGGCGAAGTCACGATGCAGGGGGTGTTCCCCAAGCTGTCGGCGACCCCGGGCAGCGTCCGGCGTCCTGCCCCGCTGAAGGTCGGACAGGATAGCGCTGACGTCTTGAAACGCTGGCTTGGTCGGGAGGTTTGACGCGATGATCACACTTTATGGCGGCCCGACCCCGAACGCGCGCAAGATCGCGATCGCGCTCATCGAAATGGGGCTCGAATGGCGACTAGACTATATCGACATTCTCGCGGGCGATCAGCTGACGCCCGAATTCCTCGCGCTCAACCCGAACAACAAGACCCCGGTGATCGTCGACGAAGAGGGACCGGAGGGAAAGCGCTTCGTCCTGTGGGAGACAGGCGCGATCCTGCTCTATCTGGCGGAAAAGACCGGTCGTTTCATGCCCGCCGATCCGGTCGGCCGCGCGATCTGCTGGCAATGGCTGATGTTTCAGGTGTCGGGTGTCGGGCCGATGTTTGGACAGGAAGCGCATTTCACGCACTACGCCAAGGACCGCCATGAGTATGCAATCGATCGTTACAGCCGCGAGGTCGACCGGCTGATGATGGTGATCGACAATCGCCTTGGCGAGGCGGAGTGGCTTGCGGGCGACGACTATACGATCGCGGACATGGCGACCCTGCCCTATCTGCGCCGCCAGCTGATCGAAAAGGCCGGGCGTTTCCCCAACGTCGATCGCTGGGGCGCCGCAATGCTCGAACGCCCGGCGGTCGCCGAAGGAATGAAGGCGGGCGTCGCGCGCGCCGAGACGATCGAGGGCGGCCTCACCGGATTTACCGACGAGCATCGCGCGATCCTGTGGGGCGACCGCCAGCACGTAAAGCGCTGAACCTTAGTCTTTGACGACGGCGGCGTGATTCGCGTCGCCGAACATGTTCGACCATTCCTTGTCATCGAGCTTTTGATGGCGGCCGACATATTTCGCCGGAGCCTTCAGATCGTCGCGCGACATCGCGCGAACGACGGCGGGGCGTTCGCGGATCCGTTCGAACCAGCCGTGCATTGCGGGCCATTCGTCGAGCCCCATGCCCATGACAAAAGCCGACGCACGGCCGGGCCAGATCGCCATGTCGGCGATGGTGTAATCGTCGCCCGCGACATAGGCGCTCTTCTCCAGCCGTTTTTCAAGCACGGTGAGCAAGCGCTTCAATTCCTTCGTATAGCGCTCGATAGCATAGTCCTGTCCGGCGGGGGCATAGCGCAGGAAATGGCTCGCCTGCCCGCCCATCGGTCCCAATCCGGCGACCTGCCAGGTCAACCACGACAGCGTCGCTGCGCGCGCCGCACCCGATGCGGGCAGAAATCGTCCGCTCTTTTCGGCAAGATATTGCAGGATCGCGGCCGACTCGAACACCGTTACCGGCTCGCCTCCATCCGCAGGATTCTGGTCGACGATCGCGGGCAGCTTGTGGTTCGGATTGACGCGCCCGAACGCGGCGGTCAACTGGTCGCCCTCGAAAATATCATAGGGACTGACACGATAGGGTTCGCCGACTTCCTCGAGCATGATCGCGATTTTCTGCCCGTTGGGGGTCGCCGAATAATGGAGGTCGATCATCTCAGAGCACCTCGTGGATCACGTGGCGCACCCCGAAATCGGTGCGCTCGCCGACGCCGACCGCGAGCACGCCATTGAGCCAGCCATATTTCGCGCTCGCGGTTTCGAACACCGGCGCGATTCGCAGATAGTAGAGCGATGGGTCGGCATCGGGGACAGCCGGATCGGCGAAGGTCGCGCGCACATCGTCGGGAATGATGTTGCGGCCGGTATAGCTCAGATAGATGAGGTCACCATCGTCGGTCTGCCACACCGCGCGCGCATCGAAGGTGCCGACCGAGGCGCTGTCGCCAAGCCTTCCGCTGCGCGACCAGTTGCCACCACCGGGCAACACTATACCGTTGATCCGCGGGCCAAAAAATCGCCCACTACTAATGTACCCCATTCGCTGGTCGCCGAACGGTGACGCACCGACGCCGATGATTCCGCCCCCCACCTCGAACTCGACGGTGCAGAGATGACGGGTCGCGAGCACGTTCGGTGTCGCCTGCGCATTTTCTTCGTTCATGATGCGAATCCTCTTCCTGCCTATGGACAAGTATAAAACCATTAGTATACTAAGGGTCAATCAGATTGACGGATCGGAAGGCTTTCCGGGACCGCAACAACAAGCTCTATGGGAGGGTGAAGATGAAGGCGCATAACCAGTTCCTGCTGTCCGGCGTGGCAGCGATCGCGATGCTTGCCAATGCCGCACCGGCAATGGCGCAGGCAGCCCCTGCCGATACGGCAGACGTCGACGACAGCAACACCAACGAAATCATCGTCACCGCCCAGAAGCGCGAGCAAAATCTGCAGAACGTGCCGATTTCGATGGAAGTCGTCAGCGGCGCGAAGCTTGCCGAGTTCAACACCAGCGATATCAAGGCGGTGATGAACTACACGCCGAACGTCTTCGTCCAGTCGACCGCCGGCAACGACGTCATCTATATCCGCGGCTTCGGTTCACCGCCGGCGAACTTCGCCTTCGACCAGTCGGTCTCGCTCTATGTCGACGGCATCTATGCCGGCCGCAACCGCCAGGCGCAGGCGCCCTTCTTCGACCTCGCGCGCGTCGAAGTGCTGCGTGGTCCGCAGGGCGCTTTGTTCGGCAAGAACACCGCGGCGGGCGCGGTCAGCGTCGTGTCGGCGGGTCCGACGAAGGATTTCGAAGGCGCGCTCACCGGCATCTATAACTTCGACCACAAGGGCACCGACTTTTCCGGCTATCTGTCGGGTCCGATCAGCGACACGCTGGGTGCGCGCTTTGCGTACAAGATCGTCAATCAGGACGGCTATATCTACAATCGCGCGACCGATCATGACGATCCCGAAATCAAGTCGCAGCTGCTGCGTCTGACCGTGAAATGGGAGCCGTCGGCCAATTTCGATTATACCGCGAAGGTCGAGTACGGAAATCGTGAAGTCATCGGCGGCATCACCGTGTCGAGCCCGCTGACCAGCGGTCAGGATCCGCAGACCACGCGCTATCTCGATCGCTCGGCACTCGGCGACGAGGGGAACAAGAACAAGTCGGTGATGATCTCGGGCGTCGGCAACCTCGCGCTCGGCGATTTCACGCTGACCTCGGTCACCGGCTACAGCTGGTTCAAGTCGAAGATCGTCAACGGCTTCGACCAGACGATCCCGAACGGCGGCGGCGCCTTCGTTCCAAACTCGGTCTATAACGCCTTCCCCGAACGTTTCGACCAGATTTCGCAGGAAATCCGCATCCTGTCGCCGACGGGCAAGACCTTCGAATTCATCGCGGGTGCCTATTACGACAAGTCGGATTACACGCTCGAGCAGTTTCAGGGCTTCAATATCGCTGCCCTGAATTATTTCGGCCGCATCGACAGCCTGTTCCGGCAGAAAGCCGAAAGCTGGTCGGTGTTCGGCCAGGCGACGTTCAATATCAGCGACGCATTCCGCGCGATCGGCAGCCTGCGTTACAGCCATACCAAGAAGGATGGCGATTTCGCATCGCGGCTCGTCTATGGTCCCTTTGCCCTGCGTCCGATATCCAGCGCCACGGGTTCGATCAGCGAAGGCAATGTCGATCCGTCGGTGACGCTGCAATATGATATCGCACCGCGGATCATGGTCTATGCGACCTGGGGTCGCGGCTCGAAATCAGGCGGGTTCGTGTCGAACACGCTCGGCACGACGAGCGCCACCTTTACCTTCGAACCCGAACGGTCGGAGAATTTCGAAGCTGGCATCAAGTCGACGCTGTTCGACGGCAAGGTCGTCGCGAACCTGTCGGCCTATCACACGAAATTCAAGGATCTGCAGGTGTCGGTCTATCAGCCCGCAATCTCGAGCTATCTGACCGGAAATGCCGCCGCAGCGACGTCGAAAGGCCTCGAAGGATCGCTCAGCATCTTCCCGATCCCCAATTTCGACATCAGCGCGTCGGCCGCCTATTCGGATATCAAATATGACAACTATCCCGGTGCAGCCTGTCTTGCCAGCCAGCCGTTGTCGGTTTGCAATCCAGCACAGACCGATCGGACGCAACCGAACCACGTCGCGAACAATAACCTGGCCGGTTACCCCGTTGCCTATTCGTCGAAATATACGGGAAGCGTGACGGCACACGCGCGGTTCGACCTGTCGAGCGATCTGAAGTTCGACATCACCGGCGTTGCGTCGGCGCGGTCGAAATATTTCAACTCGGACAACCAGAGCCCGATCTTTGGCGTGCAGGGCGGCTATGCGAAGCTCGACCTTCGTCTCCAGCTCGCCGATCAGGACAACAGCTGGCACGTCGCGCTCGTCGGCAAGAATCTGACCAACGAAAAGACGATCGGCAGCGCCTTCAACCTGCCGTCGCCGATCACCGCGACGCCGCGCGCGATCCTCTATCTTGAGCCCACCCGCAATATTTCGATCGAGGCCGGGATCAAGTTCTAGGTTCGAATTCGATGTCCCAGGGATCGGCCGCCGTCGACGCTTTCCTCCAGAGGGAAGCGGCGGCGGCGGTCGTGACCTGTTATGCGTCCGCGCTCGATGCGCGCGACTGGGCGGCGTATCGCGCCCTCTTCGCCGAAGAGATCGATATCGATTATGGTGAGATCGGTTCGCTCGTTGCGAAGGTGCCGGCGGATGAGTGGACGAACCGCTGCAAAGCGCTCGAAGGCTTCGATGCTACGGCGCACCAACTGCATAATATCGCCGCGACCCTCGATGGCGACCGCGCGACGGTGACCAGCATCGTCGATGCCGTCCATGTGGTCGCCGTCGATGACCGCGCCATCGTCGGCGACCTCATCGGCCGTTACACGCACCGGCTCGTCCAGCAGAATGGGTGGAAGATCGACGGGGTCACGCTGAACGTGGTTGGCTACCCCGCCGGAAAAGAGATCTTCGACACCGCCTTCGCCGCAGCCCGCATCAATTTTGCCGAAAGAAATTCGCGATGATCGACGTTTATTTCACGCCCACGCCGAATGGTCACAAGGTGTCGATCATGCTCGAGGAGGTCGGGCTGCCTCATCAGTTGCTGGCGATGAACATGCTGGAAGGGGATCATCTGACCCCCGAATATCGCCGCATCAACCCTAATGGCCGCCTGCCTGCGATCGTCGACCATGATCCGATCGGCGGCGGCGCGCCGCTGCCCATATTCGAGTCCGGCGCAATACTGCTCTATCTGGCCGAAAAGAGCGGCCAGCTGCTCCCTGAAAGCCCGCGCCGCCGCAGCCAGGCTCAGCAATGGCTGATGTGGCAGATGGCAAGCTTTGGCCCGATGCAGGGACAGGCGCATCACTTCATCCGTTACGCGCCCGAGGGCCAAAGCTATCCCGTCGAGCGTTATCGCAACGAGACGCTCCGCCTGCTCCATGTGCTCAACGGTCGGCTGAGCGAAGCCGAATATCTGGCCGAGGAATATAGCATCGCCGACATCGCTGCATGGCCGTGGACGCGCGCGATCCGCGCGATCGGACTGACGCTCGACGATTATCCCGCGGTCGCCGACTGGTTCGCAAGGATCGGCGAGCGGCCCGCGGTGATGGCGGGAACCGACGTCAAAAATGCCGCAAACCTGTCGAGCGCGCGGCCGGTGCTGACCGAGGAGCAATGGTCGAACCTGTTCGGCAGGAATATGCTGGAAGCGCCAACGCGTTAGACCGTGTCGGCGTGGCCCCACTGATATTCGATCTTGCCGTCCAGCCGCCGCACCGCGACCCAATCGCCGCCAGCGAGGCTGTCGTCCTCGATCAGCATCGCGACGCCGCCCGCGATATCCTCGGGCATGCACGCCTCGTTGTTCGCCAGCACCGTCTTCATCCATTCGGACTTGCCGCCCGCACCCGTGGTATCGAGGATCGGTGTGTCGACCAGCCCCGGCAGCATGCCCGCAACGCGGACATTGCATTCGTCCTTCAGCGGCGCGCAGCAACGCGTGAACATCATCACCGCCGCCTTGGTCGTTGCATACATCGCGTCATAGAAACCCGTGCCCAGCGCCACCGTCGACACGGTGTTGATAATCACCCCGCCGCCGCGCTTTTTCATCGCCTGCACGGCAATCTGCGTCGCCGCGACCAGCGAGGTGATGTTGACGTCGATGATCCAGCGGATGCGCGCGGCATCGACGTCGGGAAATTGCGGCAGGCCCGACACCACACCCGCGTTGTTGTGCAGGATATCGACGTCGCCATGCGCACGGAACCAGGCTTCGGTCGCGGGAATGTCCGACAGGTCGAGCCGGTGGATACTTGCCCGCGCACCCGCGGCCTCGACCAGCCGTGCCGTCTCGGCAAGCCCTGTCTCGTTGACATCGACGAGGGCAATCTCTGCCGCACCGCGGCTCGCCAGCATCACCGCGGTCGCGCGGCCAATCCCGCCGGCCGAGCCCGTGACAATGGCGCTTTTGCCGTTGATATCCATCTCTTCTCTCCCATCGATTTCGCCGTTACCGTAAAGCACGTTGACAGATAAACTTAAATACCTAAGTATTTTTTGGGCGAGAAGACTCGTACATATCTGGGGAGAGTTATGACAGACGCCACCGCCCTCAATGGAGGCGCCGCCGCGTCCGACAGCGGCCTTGCGCTGCGTCGCAACGTCGCGCTCGTGATGCTGTTCGTGGTCGGGACGATCAACTTCGTCGACCGCCAGCTCCTCTCCGTTCTCGTCGAGCCGATCCGAGCCGAAATGGACTTCAGCGACACCCAGTTCGGGCTGCTGACCGGTCTCGCCTTCGCGCTCTTCTATGCCGCGATGGGGGTGCCCGTCGCGATGGTCGCCGACCGCTGGAACCGCATCAAGCTGATCGGCATCGCATGCGTCGTGTGGAGCGGCTTTACCGCGGCATGCGGCTTTGCTTCGAATTTCTGGCAGCTCGCGCTCATGCGCTTCGGCGTCGGCGCGGGCGAAGCCGGCGGCACCGCGCCGTCGTTGTCGGTGATCGCGGATTATTATCCGCCGGCGCAGCGTCCGCTCGCAATCGGCATCTTCACGCTCAACGGCCCTTTCGGCGTGTTTGTCGGTGCCGCGTTCGGCGCATGGGCGGCCGCGAATATCGGCTGGCGCAACGCGTTTGTCGTCATCGGCATTGTCGGCATATTGGTCGCGCCGCTGCTGATCTGGCTGGTGCGCGAGCCGGCGCGCGGCCAGATGGATCTGCACAAGCCCGCCGACGAAGCCGTGCCCTTCAGCCAGAGCCTCGCGATGTTCGTCCGCCGCCCGTCGCTCCGCATGGTGATGATAGGCAGCGGGCTGGCCGCCTTCGTCAGCTATGGCATGCTTAACTGGATCCCCGCCTTCCTGATGCGCACGCAAAAGATGCCGCTTGAGGCGATGGCGACCTGGTTCGCACCCGCCGCGGGCATCACCTTTGGCATCGGTATCCTGGGCGGCGGCTGGCTGGTCAGCCACCGCGCGAAAACGTCGGCGCGCGCCTATGGCACGATCCCGGCGCTGGCGACCGCGGTGCTGATCCCGACCTTTATCGCCGCTCTACTCGTCGATACCTGGCAGCTTTCGCTCGCGCTGATGCTGATCCCGATGGCGGCGTGCACCGCCTATGTCGCCCCTGCGCTCGCGCTGGTGCAGAATCTCACCCCCCCGCGCTCGCGCGCGACCGCAGCCGCGGTCCTGATGCTGATGTTCAACATCGTCGGCCTCGGCCTCGGCCCGCTGTTCGCCGGGGTCGTCAGTGACTCGCTGAAAGACGCGCACGGCGTCGACAGCCTGCGGTGGGCGCTGATGGCGCTGATGCCGTTCGCGGCGGCCGCGGGCATCGCGCAGTACCGGATGACGCGCCATCTCGAAAAGGATTTCGCCGAATGACCGACGTTGCGGGCAAGACCGCTTTCATCACCGGTGGCGCGAGCGGGCTTGGCTTTGCGACCGCCCGCGCGCTCGCTGCCAAAGGTGCATCGGTAATTCTCGCTGATATCGATGCCGATCGCGTCGAGGAAGCTGCCGCAACCTTGCGCAGCAAAGGCGCGAACGCACTCGGCCTCCAGCTCGACGTCACCAGCGAGGATAGCTGGGCAGAAGCAGGCGCCAAGGCGCGCGAATTCGGCCCCGTGCGCATCCTGTTCAGCAACGCCGGGGTCGGCGGCGGATCGGGGCCCTTCGAGCAATATGACACCGACGTCTGGCGCTGGAACTATGCGGTCAATGCACACGCGCATCTCTATGCGTCTCGCACCTTCCTCGGCGATATGAAGGCGAGCGGCGAAGCGAGCCACCTTGTCATTACCTCATCGATGGTCGCCATCGTCCCACCGCCAATCTCGGTCGCTTATATAAGCTCCAAATATGCGACGCTGGGTATCGCAATGGCGCTGCGTAATGAACTGGCGGGAACCTGCGTCGATATTTCGGTGCTGATGCCCGGCATGTCCGCAACGCGGATCGTCGAGACCACGCGCGACCTCCGCCCCGCCCAAGTCGAGGTCGGCAACGCCGCCGCGACGAGCCAGGCGATGCAGGGCGTGCTCGCAGGCGGCATGTCGCCGGACAAGGTCGGCGCGCGCGTCGTCGAGGCGATCGAAGCCGGCGAATACTGGATTTTCACTCACCCCGAATGGAAGGCGATGGCTGAACTGGTGACGCAGGATATGCTGTCGTCCTTCGGTCCCTCGGCCGATCCAGCATATAAGGGCGACGACATCGACGGACTGATCGCCGCAAACGGCGGCCGCATGTTCGGCGCCAAGGCGTAAGGAGACTATCATGGCAGAGCAGGACGACATCTGCGCAATGGCGCAGCGATTTTTCGATGCGATCGAGGCGGGCGACATCGGGACGATGCAAAGCAGCTTCACCCCCGACGCCGAGATCTGGCACAACACCGATGAATTGATCGTCACCCCGGCGCAAACCGCGCAGACGCTGACCGGCATGGTCGCACGAATCAAGGACCGCGAATATGCCGACCGCCGGCTGACCACCTTCCCCGGCGGTTTCGTCCAGCAGCATGTCCTGAAGGGCAAGCGCGTCCATGATGAGGGCGAGGTCCGCCTGCCCTGCGCGATCATCTGCAAGGTCGAGGGCGGCAAGATCACGCGCCTCGACGAATATTTTGACAGCGCGCATGTTGCTGAATTCCGCAAATTTGCGAACGCCTGAGGAGTTAGTCATGCCCGTTCTGCGCCAGGTTCCCCGATCCGAAGTCACCGACGAGACCGTCGTCGCTTATTACAACCGCCTGTTTGGCGACCGCGATCCGGTCGCAGAACCCGGCACCGCGACGGGCACGCCCGGCGACTGGTGGACGGTCTTCGCGCTCGCGCCCGACATCTTCAAGCACGCGGTCGACGGCTTCGCGGTCTATCGCCACCCGGCGCGCAAGATCGATCCGGTGCTGCGCGAGCTCGGCCAGACGCGTGCCGGCTGGGTCAAGGGCAGCCAGTTTGTTTTCTCGCAGCATTGCAAGTCGCTGCGCGGTCTTGGCGTCAGCGAAGAGAAGATCGCGGGTATCGCCTATTGGCAGGTGGCGGACTGCTACAATGAGCAGGAGCGCACCGTGCTGGCCTATGCCGATTGCCTTGCGCAGGCGAGCGGACGCGTGCCGCTCGAGGTGTTCGACAAGCTCAAGACCTTCTGGAACGACGAGCAGATTTTCGAATTCACCTACATCACTTGTCTTTATGACATGCACGCGGTGATCACCCGCGCGCTGCGCATGGAATATGATGCGCGCGAGGATCCTATCGTCGAGGTTGCTGCACCCGAAGGCTTCAGCGCCGCCGACTTCCTCAGCGCGCCGCGCCCCGCCCAAGGGTGATGGATTACGGCCCGCCCGAGATCGTCGCGACGGGGCTGCGCTTTCCCGAGGGGCCAGTGCCGATGCCCGATGGATCGGTGCTGCTCGTCGAGATCGCGCGCGGAACGCTGACCCGCGTCGCGCCCGACGGCAGCCTGTCGGTGATCGCAGACCTTGGCGGCGGACCCAATGGTCTCGCGATCGGGCCCGATGGCGCGGCCTATGTCTGCAACAATGGCGGGTTCGAGTGGATCGAGGCGGGCAGCCTGTCGTTCCCCGGCCATGCCGCACATGCCGAGGCGTGCGGGTCGATCCAGCGCGTCGACCTGTCAACGGGGGCAGTCACCACTCTCTATGACAGCTTTGAGAGCGAAAGGCTCAAGGGGCCGAACGATATCGTGTTCGACGCAAACGGGAGCTTCTGGTTTACCGATCATGGCCAGGTTCGCGACACCGGCCGTGACCATGGCGCCGTCTATTATGCCGCCGCCGATGGATCGAATATCAGCCGCCAGCGCGCCGACATGATGGGCCCGAACGGCGTGGGGCTCTCACCCGACGGGAAAACGCTCTACGTCAGCGAGACGATGACCGCGCGCGTCTGGGCGATGGATATCGTCGTACCCGGCAAACTGGCACCGCCCCCGCCCTGGGCACCCGGCCGCTTCGTCGGCACCCCGCCCGCCTTCCGCCTGCTCGACAGCATGGCGATCGAGGAAAGCGGGCGCATCTGCGTCGGCACGATGGTCGAGGGCGGAATCACGATCTTCGATCCCGACGGCGGGGCGTCCGAGTTCCTGTCGCTGCCTGACGTCGGGATCACCAACATCGCCTTCGGCGGCACCGACCGGCGCGAGGCCTATATCACCGCTTCGACAACGGGGACGCTTTACCGCGTGCGATGGCCGCGCCCGGGATTAATCGTCAACTAAGTTGACGATTAATCCCGGTGATGATAAAAGGACGGGGAGAGGATAAAATGAAATTCTATAACAGCGTCGGCCCGAACCCGCGCGTCGTGAAGCTTTTCATGGCCGAAAAGGGTATCGAGATCCCCGAGGTCAGCGTCGACCTGCGCGGCGGCGAGAACCGGCGCGCGCCCTATAACGTCGATGTGAACCCGACCGGGCAGACGCCCGCACTCGAGCTCGATGACGGCAGCTTCCTCTGCGAAGTCACAGCGATTTGCGAATATCTCGACGAGTGTTTCCCCGGGACGACGCTGATCGGCTCGACTCCCGAGGAACGCGCAACGACACGCATGTGGACGCGGCGCGTCGACCTCAAAATTTGCGAGCCGCTCACCAACGGTTTCCGCTTTGCCGAGGGCCTGTCGCTGTTCGAACCGCGGCTGCGCTGCCTGCCCGAAGCGGCCGACGGACTGAAGGCAACCGCGCAGGACGGAATCAAATGGCTCGACGCGCAGATCGCTGGGCGCGAGTTTATCGCGGGCGACGCATTCAGCCTCGCGGACATCATGCTGTTCGCCTTCCTCGATTTCGGCGCGTCGGTCGGTCAGCCGATCGACCATGCCTTCACCAATATCGTGCGCTGGTACGAGCGGATGAAAAGCCGCCCCAGCGTCAATACAAACTGAACCACAAGGAGATGGATCATGGCTGCGAATAGCGAGTTCGAATTCTGCGGGGTCAACCACCTCGCGCTGGTGTGCAAGGATATGGCGAAAACGGTCGAATTTTATCGCGACACGCTCGGCATGCCGCTGACCAAGACGATCGACCTGCCCGGCGGGCGCGGCCAGCATTTCTTTTTCGATATCGGTAATGGCGACAGCCTCGCCTTCTTCTGGTTTCCCGAAGCGCCCGAAGCGGTGCCCGGCATCTCGGCCCCCGCCGCGCTACCGACGCAGGGAAGCTTTGTTTCGGCGCACGGATCGATGAACCACATCGCGATCAACGTGCGTGCCGACAAGTTCGACGATTATTACAACCGCCTCGTCGAGAAGGGCATCAACGTCAGCAAGGTGCTGAACCACGACGACAGCCCGATGCAATCGACCGACGAGTTACATCCCGGCGTCTTCGTGCGCTCGGTCTATTTCTTCGATCCCGACGGCGTCTGCCTCGAATTCGCCGCATGGACGAAGGAATTCGACGAAAGCGACGTCGCGCACGATCCGGTACAGGCCGACGGCACGAAGCGCGAAGGCCTCATCACCGGCCGGATGCCGGTGCCCGCCGAATAGATATTCCCAAGGTACCACTGGGAACTCCTCCTGGACCCGGCTTTTGCCGGGTTCTTTTTTAGCCCACTGCCCGGTCGCGGCCTTCCCAGTAAGGCGCGCGCAATTCACGGCGCAGCACCTTGCCCGACGGATTGCGCGGCAGCGCTTCGATGAATTCCACACTCTTCGGGATCTTGTACGCCGCGATCCGTTCGCGCGCCCATGCGACGATATCGGCGGGATCGACCACCGCCCCCGCCACGGGCACGATCAGGGCCTTGACGCTTTCACCCCACTTATCATCGGGCACACCGATCACAGCGACATCGGCGACGCCCGGACAGCCCATGATCGCACTCTCGACTTCGGCCGGATAGACATTCTCGCCCCCCGACACGATCATGTCCTTGATCCGGTCGTGGACGAAATAGAACCCGTCAGCGTCGCGATAGCCGACGTCACCGGTGTGGAGCCAGCCACCCGCGAGGGTTTCTTCGGTCGCCTTCGCGCGGTTCCAATATTCCTTCATCACAATGCCGCCGCGGATCGCGATTTCGCCGATCGCTCCCTCGCCAAGTTCGCGACCCTCGCCATCGAGGATCGCCATCGCGGCGCCGGGCCAAGGCTTGCCGCACGACGTCAGCTTGCCCGGCAGGTTATGCGCACTCGGCGAGAGATAGGAACCACCGCCGGCAGATTCGGTCATGCCATAGAATTGTACGAAGTCGCAGCCGAACGTCGCACGCGCGCGGCGCAACACATCCTCGGCGATCGGCGACGCCCCATAAGCGATCGATTTGAGCTGCGGATAGGCGCCGGTATTCGCATCGGGCTGGAGCAGCATCATCTGGATCATCGCGGGCGCCAGGAAGGCGTGTGCGACATCCTCTTCACGCATCATGCGGACCGCGTCGGCGGCGGTAAAATCCTTGACCAGCACGAGACGCCCGCCCTGCGCCAATCCCGAAAAGCTGACATTGGTGCCCGCGACATGGAACAGCGGCATTACGATCATCACCGTCTCGTCTTCGCCATAGGCAAAGCCATCGACCTCGGTCGCGGCTTCGAGGAAGGTGCGGTAATTGGCGTTAGTCAGCACGACGCCCTTTGGCAGGCCCGTGGTGCCACTGGTATAGAGCTGGAGGACGTCGTCGGTGAGTTGGGGACGGTCGGCCAGCGCGGTGTCGGACGCTTCGCCGATCCACGCGTCGAACGGCTCGAACGCCGGATGTTCGCCATAGAGCGCGATCAGACGCGGCGGCGATGCAAGGCCCGCGACCGCCGCAAGCGCACATTCGAAAAAATCCTCGCCGACAAAGAGCAGTTTCGGCCCGGCGTCGCCAAGGATGAAGCCGATCTCGGCGGGTGCCAGGCGGCAGTTGATCGGCGCGAAACAGGTGCGCGCGCGGGCAGCGCCGAAGAACAGCGGATACCAGCTGTCGTGATTCTTGGTCAGCGCCGAGACGCGGTCGCCGGGCGCGATGCCGGCTGCAACCAATGCGTGCGCTACGCGGTTCGACCGCGCATCGAGCTCCGCAAAGCTCGTCTCGCGCGTCCCGAATTTCACTGCGGTCGCCTGTCCCCGCACACGCGCCTGTGCTGCCGGTATATCCGCCAGCGTCCGGATGGCCTCCAGATCGATCATTTCGCTCTCCCAATCGTCGTTTCGACTTGAATTAGATAGAATACTAAGCAAATGCTTGGCCAGATAAAAAATTCGAGAGGAATGGCCTTGTTCGACCACCCCATCCTGCCGACAACCATCGTCGGAAGCTACCCCCAGCCTGACTGGCTGATCGACCGCGAGCGGCTGAAGGCCAGCCTGCCCCCGCGCGTCCGCGCCGAGACGCTGTGGCGTATTCCCGAACAATGGCTTGCGGATGCGCAGGAAGCCGCGACCTTGATGGCAATCCGCGATCAGGAAGAGATCGGAATCGACATCGTCGGCGACGGCGAGATGCGCCGCGAAAGCTATTCGAACCGCCTCGCGACCGCACTGTCGGGGATCGACCGCGAGAAGTATGGCACCGCGATCGACCGCACCGGCAACGCCAATCCGGTGCCGCTCGTATCGGGTCCGATCCGCCGTGTTGCGCCGATCGAGGCGCAGGATGCCGCCTTCCTGCGCCGCCATTCGACGAAGCCGGTGAAGCTCACCCTGCCCGGCCCGTTTACGATGACGCAGCAAGCCGAAAACAGTTTTTATCCCGACGCGCGGTCGCTCGCGATGGACTATGCCGACGCGGTCAATGCCGAGGTCAAGGATTTGTTCGCGGCGGGCGTCGATGTCGTCCAGCTCGACGAACCTTATCTGCAGGCGCGCGCCGCCGAGGCGAACAGCTATGCGATCGAGGCGCTCAACCGCGCCCTTGACGGCGTCGACGGGACGACCGCGCTCCACATCTGCTTTGGTTATGCGATGGTGCACCATGGCGCGGGCGCGACCGGACCGAAGCCCAAGGCCTACGACTTCCTCGCCGAGCTTGAGGCATCGGCGATCGACGTGATCTCGATCGAGGCGGCCCAGCCGGGGCTCGACCCCGCGATCCTTGCCGAACTGCCGACCAAGACGATCATGTACGGCGTGCTCGACCTGTCGATTCCGGAGGTCGAAGCCCCCGAGATCGTGGCGGGCCGCATCCGCGACGCGCTACGATATGTCGATGCCGAGCGGCTGTGGATCGCACCCGACTGCGGGATGAAATATCACAGCCGCCCGCATTCGCAGGCGAAGCTGAAGGCGATGGTCGATGGCACGGCGATCGTGCGGGCGGAATTGAAGTAAACCAGACCTCTTCGTTCCCACGGAAACGGGACCCCAGTTGCAACCTTAGCTCGCCGGGTTCCCGCGTTCGCGGAAATGACGATATTTATTGATCGATGAACGCGGTCAACAGCGGCACCACCACCTCGGGCGCCTCGATCGTCGGCAAATGCCCCGCGCCCGCAATCACCTCAAGCCGTGCCCCCGGGATCGCGTCAGCAATCTCGTCATGATGCGCGCGGCTGGTTATGCCGTCCTTCTCGCCCCACGCCAGCAACGTCGGCACCGCGATCTCGCCGAGCCGCGGGCGGCTATCAATGCGCGCCATGATCGCGCGCTGCTGCGCGAGAAAGGTCTCGGCGCCAGTATCCGCCGCCATTTTCCGTGCGATGCCGAGCAGGCGTTCGTCTTCCCGTTTCTCTTCGGGAAACAAGATCGGAATACGCTCCTCGACGACTTGATCGAACTGCCCGTTTTCGACGAGGTCGATATAGCCCTGCCGCCGTGTGGTCTGTGCCGGGCCATCGGCCGATGCGAGCGTCGAGATCAACACCAGCTTTGCGACCCGCTCGGGCGCGCGGCGCATCACCTCGAACGCGATGAAACCGCCCATCGCATGTCCGACCAGCACGAACTTCGGCGGCGCAAAGTCGAGCAGACGCTGTGCAAAACCCTCGATCGTGTCATCGCTTCGGTTATCAGCGACGATCACTTCGCGATCCGTCCACGCATCAATGAGCGGCCGCCACACGGCATCGGTCAAAAGCTGACCTGTTATCAAAACAATGGGAAGCGACATTAGACCACCTGATGAAGAAGGGATTTGCCCGCCGCGAGCCGGCGGCAGTTTTCATGTGCGACCGTCAGGCTGCGCACGAGCGTTTCGGGCGTCAGCCAGGCGATATGCGGCGCGAGCACCGCGTTCGGAAGGCCGAGGAGCGGATTGCCGCGCGGCAGCGGCTCCTCGGCAAACACGTCGAGCCCGGCGCCGCGTAGATGACCCGAGGTCAGTGCCTCGACGAGGCGCGCCTGATCGACCAGTTCGCCGCGCGCGGTGTTAACCAGCACCGCCCCCTTCTTCATCGCGAACGGATCGATGCTCGCGCGCGTCTCGTCGGTGAGCGGAATGTGTAGCGAAACGATATCGGCTTCGGCGATCAAGTCATTGAATGGGCGATATTCACATGGGCCATCGCGGCGGTTGCGCGCGGTGTAGATCACCTTCGCGCCGAGCGCCGCCAGCACCGGCGAGAGCCGCTGCGCCGAATTGCCGAAACCGACGAGACCGACGGTGCGGCCGCCAATCTCCCCCACGCTGTCGAGTTCGGACGGATCGGCGGTCCACCCTTCCCCGCCGCGCGTCCGCGCGTCGAAGAAGCAGGTACGGCGGAGCACCGCCATCATCAGCGACAGCGCCATTTCGGCAACCGCCTGGCTGTTCGTTCCCGGCATGTTGCACACCACGACGCCATGGTCGCGGGCGACATCGAGCGCTATGGTATTCACCCCGACGCCGAGCTTCTGGATCAGCTTCAATTTCGGCGCCGAGGCGATGAAATCGCCCGTGACCGGCGTCAGCACATGGAGCAGCGCGGTGATCTCGCCCGCAACCGCGTCGAGTGGGGCCGCTTCATCGACATGGACGACAACGCCCGCGCCGAAGATCGCATCGACAGCCTGACGGAACCCGGGGCTCGGGCGGGCATGGAGCACGATCATGCGTGAACCGCCCCAATCGATCCGGCAAAGGCGGAGAAGCCCGCGAACACGGCATCACTGCCCATGGCGCCTTCAATCCGCAGCATTTCGTTCCATTTCGCCATGCGTTCCGACCGCGTGAAGCTGCCAACCTTCAATTGCCCCGCATTCCAGCCGGTCGCGAGGTGCGCGATCGTGACATCCTCGCTCTCACCCGAGCGCGCCGAAACGATCGCGCCCCAGCCGCGCGCGACCGCCGCATCGAGCGCAGCCTTTGCCTCGGTGATGGTGCCGACCTGATTGACCTTGATCAGCGCTGCGTTGCACACCGCCGCGTCGGCCGCGCGCTCGACACGCGCGGCATTGGTGACGAGCACGTCGTCGCCGATGATCTGCACATGCTCGCCGACCGCGGCGGTCACGGCTACCATCGTCGTCCAGTCGTCCTGCCCCGCCGGGTCCTCAACCGAGAGGACAGGATAGGCTTTCGTCCATTCGATGATGCGCGTCGCCATCTCCGCGCCCGACAGCCGCCGGTCGTCGAGCGCGAGGTCATAGCCGTCGGAATCGCCCAGCTCGTTCGCGGCGATGTCGAGCGAGATGAACACCTCCTCGCCCGCGCGATGCCCGCTCGCCTCGATCGCCTTCGTCAGCGTGTCGAGCGCGTCCTCGTTCGACGCGAAGTTCGGCCACCAGCCGCCTTCGTCGGCGACGCCGGTGAGTGGGCCCTTGGCTTCCATCAGCCGGCCCGCGGCGCGATAGACATCGTCGGTGATTTCGAGCGAACGGCGGAAGCTGCCCGCCTTGGGGCACATGATCATGAAATCCTGCACATCGGTGCGCCGCCCCGCATGCGCCCCGCCGCCGAAAATCTGTATTTCAGGCAAAGGGATGCGGACCTTTTTTCCATCGGCGAGATAGCGCCACAGCGGCTCGCGCGCGTCCGCCGCGGCGGCATGCAGCACCGCCATCGACACCGCGACGACGGCGTTGGCTCCAAGCCGCGCCTTGTTTGCCGTCCCGTCGATCATGCATAGCGCCGCATCGACCGCCACCTGATCGCGCGCATCCATGCCGGTCAGCGCGGGGACGATATCGGCACCGATCCCGGCGACCGCGCGATTGACGCCGAAACCGCCAAACGCTGTCCCGCCATCGCGCAGATCGATCGCCTCATGCGCGCCGCGCGAGGCGCCGGCGGGCGCAATCGCGCGCCCGATCGCGCCCGATTCCAGTACCACCTCAGCCTCTACGGTGGGCCGGCCGCGCGAATCCCAGACCTGCCGGCCGGTGACGGAGGCGATACGCGAAGTCATGCAAATGTCCTTTTCCAGTTGGTGACGAGCGCGTCGAGCGGTGATGGCGCAAGGATCAGCGCGCGCGCCTGTTCGCGCACGATATGCTTGTGCTCGGGGTCGGTGAGATAGGGCGCGGGCGACTTGCCCTCGACGCGTGCGAGCAACAATGCCGCGGTCAGCTTGCCCGCCCGAAACAGCAGTCCGTCGGGGTCTTCCCAGTCGATCCCGGCACGATATGTCGCGACGAGCGCCCCGGCCGCGTCATTCAACTGCGCATGGCCCAACCACACCGCCTTCAGGAGCAGATGCGTCGTGCAGAACGCGAGGTCGAACGCCGGATCGCCATAAACGGCGCATTCGGCGTCCAGGAACACCGGCCCATCGACGCTCACCAGGATATTCTTGGGGCTGACATCGCCGTGGACGAGCGCAATTTTGCGCGACGAAAGATCCTCTGCGAGCGCGCGGAGCAGCGGCGCCAACTTCGCGTCATGGTCGGCAACATGCAGCAGAAAGGGATCGACGCGCAGCGCCCGGAACATGTCGTCGTTCGGAAAGGCGTCGCGGTCGGCATCGTTGTTTGCGGTCGCCGCGTGCACCGCGGCGATCCCCCGTCCCACCTTTGCCGCGAAATCGGGGTCGACCCGGCCCGCCGTCAATTCATCTTTCCACACCGGACATCCGGGCAGGAAGCGCATTGCGAAGGCAAAGCCCGTCGGCAATTCCGCCAGCACCTCCGGCGCGATCTGCGCATCGACCTCGCGCGCGCGTTTCAGCCACCGCACTTCGCTCTGCCCGCGCTCGACCGGCGCCAGCCATTCGGCCGCGACGCGGAGCTGCGGCAACGGCCGCTTGACAACGATCGGGCCGGTCGGCGTCTCGACCTTCCACACATCGCAAGACACGCCGCCGGTCAGCGGCTCCAGGACGACATCGCCCTGGCCCGCCAGCCCGGCAGCTCGAAGTTCTTCCACGATTTCGGCGTCGGCCGTCACCTCAGAGCTTCCCCCGTATCCACGCACCGACAAGATCGGCGGCATTTTTTCGCTCGGCAATCGAATCTTCGAAATAATGCGCGCCGGCGATCAGTTCGATCTTCTTGTCGGTCGAGCCGAGGAAATCAAAAATCTTGCGCGCATCGCTCGGGAATACGCCGGTATCGGCCAGCCCCTGCACGACCAGCGCGGGGGTGTCATGCTTGGCGAGATGCGGCTGCCCCTGGCACGGCGAAGTTTCGAGGCTCCACATGTTGAGCCACGTCTTGATCGTGTTCGCACGTCCGATGCTGGGGGTACGGTTCGCGATCGCGGGGTCGCCGCGATAGCACCAGTTCGGCTTGCGGTCCGACGGGTCGATCGCCGGATCGACGCAGCGGATATCACCCCAGCAACGGAACATCGGAAAGATGCGATCGGGGATGCCGGCGTCGTTGAGCCGCTTGAGTTCGGCCTTTGCCCAGTCGGTGATGCGCTGGTTTCGTGCGCGTTGCGCCGCACGATAACGCGCGATGAATTCGTCCGAATAAGGCGGCCCATTGTCGGGGTTGAACGGATCGAGTGCGGGATCGGTCAGGGTCGGATCATTCTCGTCGATCACCGACGCGTCCATCCAGTCGGTCAATACCTCGGGCCGTCCCTGATGCGCGTTGAAGCTGATATAGAGGTCACCCTTGATCAGCTGCGCCAACGCATCCTGACCTACCGCGGGCAGCCGGTCGGTCAGCGTCGGCGCGATGGCCTCGGCCTGATAGGCGCCCATCAGCGATCCGCCGCCCGAATTGCCCAGGATTACGATCTGTTCGACCCCGGCCTCTTCCTTCAGCCACTTCATCCCGACGCCGATGTCGAGCACCGCATGTTCGAGCAGGAACTGGTCCTCGACCCCGCGATAGCGCGTGTTCCAGCCGAGGAAACCAAAGCCCTGCCGCGCGAAATAGGGCGCGATATAATGTTCGGAAAAATCGACATTATAATGGGTCGCAATGATCGCGACCTTCGGGCGCGTGCCGCTTTGCGTCCAATAAATGCCCTGGCATGGATGTCCACCCGCCTGAATACGCGGCGCGGTCGGCGACACACGCCCGATAAATTGCACGTCCAGCCCGTCGATCCCGTTCGGGTCCATCATCGTCTCTCCTGTTTCGATTATGATTAGCGGGTGACCTCGAAGGGCAGCGTGTAGCCTTCCAGCCCCGCGCGGATCGCCTTCTTGTCGATCTTGCCGGTTGGCCCGAGCGGGATTTCGTCGACGAACAATATATCGTCGGGCATCCACCAGCGCGCGATCTTGCCGTCAAGATACGCCTTGAGATCATCGGCACATGCGTCGGCGCCAACCTTCAACTGGCACAGCAGGATCGGGCGCTCGTCCCACTTCGGATGCGCCACGCCGACGACTGCGGCATTGGCGACGGCGTCATGCCCCATTGCGATATTCTCGATCTCGATCGAACTGATCCACTCGCCGCCCGATTTCACGACATCCTTGGCGCGGTCGGTGATCTGCATATAGCCTTCGGCATCGATCGTGCTGACGTCGCCGGTGTCGAAGAAGCCTTCGTTGTCGAGCACGTCGCCGCCCTCGCCGCCATAATAGGCGCCCGCGATCGTCGGCCCCTTGACCATCAACCGGCCCGGCGTCTTGCCGTCATGCGGCAGGCGTTTACCGGCATCATCGACGAGTTTCATGTCCAATCCGCAAAGCAGCCGCCCCTGTTTGAGCTTGTACGCCATCTGCGCGTCGTCGGTCTTTGCCGCGACCGCGGCATTGGGCACCGACACGGTGCCGAGCGGCGAGGTTTCGGTCATCCCCCAACCCTGGATGACATCGACACCATAATCGTCGCGGAAGGTGCGGATGATCGACTCGGGACATGCCGACCCGCCGATCGTCACGCGCTCCAGCGTCGTGAAGAATTTTCCATTTTCCTGCATATATTGCAGCAACATCTGCCACACTGTTGGCACGGCGGCCGAATAGGTCACGCCCTCCTGCTCGATCAGATTATAGATCGATTCGCCGTCCATCCGCTGCCCCGGCAGCACAAGTTTCGCGCCGACGGCGGGCGCCGAATAGACAACGCCCCATGCATTGGCGTGATACATCGGCACGACGAGCAGCACCGTGTCGCGCGCCGACAGCGCCAGCGCATCGCGCTGCAAGGTCATCAGCGCGTGGATGTAATTCGAGCGGTGCGAATAGAGCACGCCCTTGGGGTTGCCCGTCGTGCCGCTGGTATAGCAAAGCCCGCACGCCGCATTCTCGTCAAACCCGCCCCAGACATATTCGGCCGGCTGTCCCGCGATCCAGTCGTCGAAGCTGGTCGCGGCAAAGCTGGTTTCGGGCATCGACCCGGCGTTACAAAAGAAGATCACCTTTTCGATCGACTGCACCTGCGGCAGCAATTCCCCGACCAGATCGGCGGTCGCGGGATCGGCAATCAGCAGCCGGTCCCCGGCGTGGTTCGCGATATAGACGATCTGTTCGAGGAACAGCCGCGGATTCAATGTGTGGAGCACCGCGCCCATCCCTGCCGCGCCGTACCAGGCCGCGAGATGCCGCGCGCTGTTCCAGCCCATCGTCGCGACACGATCGCCGGGCCCGATCCCTTCGGCGGCGAGGGCGTTCGACACGCGCTTCGCATCGGCATGAACGTCGGCATAGGTCGAACGGGTGATGCGCCCCTCGGCATCGCGCGACACGATTTCGCGCGTGCCGTGCCAGTTTGCCGCATGGTCGAGAATCCGGTCGACCGTCAGTGGCACATTCTGCATCAACCCGTCCATGCGGCCCTCTCCCGGTTATCGTTTCAATAGATAGTATACTAAGTATTTTATCTTTGCAACGTCGCTCTGCCTTGCTTCACCCGCGTCGCTCTTCTAGCGTGACGGCGTCGGCACTCCGCCGGTAACAGGGGCCTATCGCAGCGTCATATGCGCACAAACCAGCTCATCATCGCCCTTTTCCAACGCTTCTGCTGGCTTGACGAAGGGCTGCAGGCACGGCTTCACGATCATGGCTGGCCCGACGTCAATCGCCCGCAATCGATGGTGATGACCAATATCGTCAGCGGCATCGTGCGCCCGTCGGACATCGCCCGCAACCTGGGGCTATCGCGGCAGGCCATACACAGCACGATCAACCAGATGGTCAAGCTCGGGATCGTGCAACTCGAGGTCGATCCCGATGATCGCCGTCATATGATCGTGTCGCTGACCGATCTGGGCGGGCGCATGCGCAAGGACGCACAGCGGTCGATGGACGCACTCACCGCGCAGATCGCGGCGATGCTGGGGCAGGACAAGTTCGACGCGCTGCTCGCGGCGCTCGAGGCGGACTGGGGCGATAATATCGAACGGATGGCGCCCAAGCAGCGGCGTCGAGGCGCCTAAACGGCGAGCGCCTTCGCAACCGCAATCAACCGACCGGCGGTCATGTCGACGAGCGAGGCGGGCAACGCCGCGTTCAAGCTGCCGTCCTCGGCGAAAGCCGTATGCGCGTTCGGCACCACCACCTGCTCGGGGATCACGAGCATCTGGATCGTCGACAAGATCTGGCGCAGGTGCATCAGCCCGCGCAGCCCGCCGAACGGGCTGATCGACGCCGACATGATCGCAGCCGCCTTGCCGCGATAGGCGGTCAGCGCGAGGGGCCCCTCGTCACCGGCAGGCCGCGATGCCCAATCGATCGCGTTCTTGAGCAGCGGCGACAGCGAGCCATTATATTCGGGCGACACGAATAACAGCCCGGTCTGTGCGGCAAAGATCGCCTTGAGCTTCAGCGCGTCGGGTGGAAAATCATTCGCCTCAAGCGCCGCCGAATAGAGCGGCAGTTCGAACGCCGCGAGATCGACGCGCGTCACGCTTGCGCCCTGCGCTTCGAGACTCGTCGCGGCGAGTTCGCTCAATGCGCGGTTGAAAGATCCCTCGCGGATACTGCCGACGATAACGGCGATGCTGGTCATTTTCCCTCCCGGACAATATGGTTAGTATACTAACCTATTGCCCGGCCTATGGTCAATGGCAAGCGATCAGGCTTTGATTTCCGAAAGAACCGCCAGTTTGCGCGTTTCATCGGCCAGATTGTCGATCACGCGGCGCATCAATCCCTGAAGCACTTCGACTTCCTCGTCGGTCATGCCCTTGGTCGCGATCTCGTGAATCTCGGCGTTCATCGGCGCCAGGACCAGTTCGAGCTTCTTGGCATGCGGGGTCAGGTGGATGAAGGTCTTGCGCCGGTCGTCGGCGGTTTTCTTGCGCGTGATCAATCCGGCTTTTTCCAGCCCCTTCAGCGCGACCACCGTGGTCGGCTCACGCATCCCGACGCGCTCGCTCAATTCGCGTTGTGTGATGCCGTCCTCGCGCCACAATTGGCGCAGGAAACGCCACTGGCCCGCCGACACGTCGTGCGTCAGCGTACGGCGTTCGAGCAACCGCGAAAAGGAGCGGAAGACGACGCGCGCCAGATAGCCGATGCTGTTTTCAGGATCGGTATAATATTCGGCTGGATGCCGGTAATCCTGTGTTTTCCTGGCCAAAGCGCTGCTCCCCTGTCACGGCCCCGACGTCGGACGTCCGCCCGCGCAAGCGGGAACCTTAGGACGCGAAGATTCACCCGGCAACCTCCTTCGTCGCCGCTTTGCACGGCATAGCACTTCCAACCTCTCGATAAGGTTGGACAAGATCGCAATCCCCACTTACTTAGAATACTAAGCTCATGGAGTTGTCGTGCAGAAATTCACCCGGATCACCGCGGTTGCGGCACCCTTGCCGCTGGCCAATGTCGACACCGACATGATCATCCCCGCGCAATATATGAAATCGCTCACGCGCACGGGCCTCGGTCGGCATCTGTTCCGGGAATTGCGCTTTGCCGGCGACACCAGCGAGCGCGACGATTTCATCCTGAACAGACCCGCCTGCCGCAACGCACAGATATTGATCGCGGATCGCAACTTCGGCTGCGGATCGTCGCGCGAACATGCGGTGTGGGCGCTCGCAGACTTCGGGATCCGCTGTATCATCGCGCCGAGCTTCGGTGACATATTCTCGGGCAATGCGCGCAAGAACGGCCTGTTGCTGATCCGCTTGCCCGAAGCGCTGTGCGGACGGCTACGCGAAGAGATCGCGCTCGCGCAATATGCGCCGATCGGGATCGACCTCGAGCAACAGCAAATCCGCCTCGCCTCGGGCGAAGCGATTTCGTTCGAGATCGATCCCGGCGACCGTCGCATCCTGATGGAGGGGCTCGACGACATCGGCCGCACGCTGCGCCACGCCAACGAAATCGCGCGGTTCGAAGCGGCGACCTAGCGGAGCATCTCCGGCGACGCGATACAGCCTGCGACCGCGCTCGCCGCCGCGAGCGCGGGGCTCATCAGGTGCGTACGCCCGCCGCGGCCCTGCCGATTCTCGAAATTCCGGTTCGAGGTTGCGGCGCAGCGTTCACCGGGCTGCAAGCGATCGGCATTCATCCCGACGCACATCGAACAGCCCGGTTCGCGCCAGTCGAACCCCGCCGCGCGCAGCACCGCGTCGATTCCTTCTTCCTCTGCCTGTTTTTTGACCAGACCCGAACCCGGCACGACCATCGCGCGAACATGCGCGGCAACGCGGCCGCCGCGTACAACATCCGCGACAATGCGCAGGTCTTCTATCCGGCTGTTGGTGCAACTGCCGATGAATATCCGGTCGAGCCGCTGGCCGGCGATCGCCGCCCCCGGCATCAGGTCCATATAGTCGAGTGCACGTTCGGCCATCGCGCGCGCGTCGGCATTCGCCAGCACGGCCGGGTCGGGAATGCACCCGTCGATCGCCACGACCTGCGACGGATTGGTGCCCCAGCTCACCATCGGTCGAACGTCGCGCGCATCGATGCGTATTTCGCGGTCGAACATCGCGTCCTCGTCACTCGCCAGCGCACACCAGCGCCGCAGCGCCGCATCCCATGCGGCCCCCGTCGGCGTCGCCGGCCGGCCGGCCAGATAGGCAAAAGTCGTCGCATCGGGGGCCACCAATCCCGCCCGCGCGCCCATCTCTATGCTGAGATTGCAAAGCGTCATCCGTGCCTCCATCGACAGCGCGCGGATCGCTTCGCCGGCATATTCGATGACATGCCCACCCGCGCCGTCGACCCCGGTAACGCCGAGCAGGTGCAGCGCGAGATCCTTTGCATGGACGTGCGGCGCGAGCGTCCCCCCGACGATGACGCGCATATTACGCGACCGGCGCTGGCGGATCGTCTGGGTCGCCAGCACATGCTCGACCTCCGACGTTCCGATGCCGAATGCGAGCGCGCCGAACGCGCCATGCGTCGAGGTGTGACTGTCGCCGCAGACGATCGTCATCCCCGGCTGCGACCGCCCCTGTTCGGGACCGACGACATGGACGATGCCGCCGCGCGGATCGCCCATCGGGAAATTTTCGATACCGAAACGCCGCGTATTGCTGACCAGCGCCTCGAGCTGCGCCCGCGCTTCGACGTCGGCGACACCGGCGGGGCCAGCCGCCTGCCCCGCCGTCGGCACATTATGGTCGGACAAGGCAAGCGCGCGTTCGGGACGGCGCACCGCACGCCCAGCCGCTGCCAGCCCCGCGAAGGCCTGCGGCGACGTCACCTCATGGAGCAGGTGCAGATCGATATAGAGCAAGGTCTCGCCGTCATCCTCGGCGACAGCGTGCGCGTCCCATATCTTATCGTAAAGCGTGCGCGGCCGGTTCACAGTTTCCCGATCGTTTCGCGCTTCGGCCCCATATATCCGAACAGATAAGCTGCGACCTTTCGCATCTGTATTTCTTCGGCGCCTTCGGTGATGCGATACC
>JBIMKQ010000012.1:0-129662 GCA_051861185.1 Sphingopyxis sp. | reverse complement strand
AGGTGCTCGCGGTGCTCAAGGGCTGGGGCTGGTCCGACGACGACAGCCGCAACGAGATATTGAACGTCAACGGATCGGGCATTTCGCTCGGCCACCCGATCGGCGCCACCGGCGGGCGCATCCTCGCCAACCTGACCCGCGAACTGGTGCGTCGCGACGGGCGTTACGGGCTCGAGACAATGTGCATCGGCGGCGGTCAGGGCATCGCCGCGATCTTCGAACGCGCCGCCTGACGATGGCCGATCTTCGTGCCGCGCTGAACGCCGCCGAGACGTATCGCGCAGCGGCCGAGGCGGCGTTGGCCGCCCGGCTGGCGCAGGCGCCGATCGACCGCGAGCAACGCGCCGCCCATGGCTTTGCGTGGGTTGCAACGACGGTCGCGGCGCTGGAGGCGGTGCTGAACTGGTGCGAGTCCGGTCGCGACTCGAACCCGATCGATCAACAGATTGCCACGCTGGCTTTTGCCGAAGGAATCGGCCAGCTC
This sequence comes from Sphingopyxis sp., assembly GCA_051861185.1. Lineage (GTDB taxonomy): Bacteria > Pseudomonadota > Alphaproteobacteria > Sphingomonadales > Sphingomonadaceae > Sphingopyxis. Next base: position 129,178 of record JBIMKQ010000012.1, on the reverse strand, counting down.
GTCGGCGGGCTGCCGATGGGGCAGAATGAGATTTTCCGCCCCGGCGATCTGGGTCTGACGGCGGCGGCGCAGGCGCTGGCGCGCGGGTGCACCGATCTGATCGAAGCCGATCATGCAGCGGCGCGCGCCGACGTCGCGGCGTCGCTCGCATCGGGTCATTGGCCGAGCGAGACGCTGCACGACGCCGATCTCGATTCGATTCGCGATCAGTTCCGCCGCTTCACCGATGCCGAGATCATCCCCCATGCACATCGCTGGCACCTTGCGAACGACCTGATCCCCGACGCGACGGTGCAGGCGATGGCCGATCTCGGCACCTTTGGCGTTTGCATTCCGGAGGAATTTGGCGGGTTGGGCCTGTCGAAGCTGGTGATGTGCATCGTCACCGAGGAATTATCGCGCGGCTGGATCGGCGCCGGCTCGCTCGGCACGCGGTCGGAGATCGCGGGCGAACTGATCGCGATGGGCGGTACCGAGGCGCAAAAGGGCGGGTGGCTGCCGCGGATCGCCAGCGGAGAGGTGCTGCCGACCGCGGTGTTCACCGAGCCCGATGTCGGATCGGACCTCGGGTCGCTCCAGACCCGCGCGCGGCGCGATGAAAATGGCGAATGGACGATCGACGGCGCGAAGAGCTGGATCACCCACGCCGGGCGCTCGGATCTGATGACTTTGCTCGCGCGCACGCTTCCCGATGCGAAAGGCTATGCCGGACTGTCGATGCTGCTGGTGCCCAAGCCGCGTGCAACCGAGGCCGATCCATTCCCCGCCGACGGCATGAGCGGAAGCGAGATCGAGGTGCTCGGCTATCGCGGGATGCGTGAATATGCGCTGCAGTTCGACGCGATGAAGGCGCCCGGCGATGCGTTGCTCGGCGGCGAAGAGGGGCAGGGGTTCAAGCAGCTCATGCGCACCTTCGAGGGCGCGCGAATCCAGACCGCTGCGCGCGCGGTGGGCGTGGCGCGGCGCGCGCTGGAGCTTGGGCTCGATTATGCGACGACACGCAAGCAGTTCGGACAGGCGATCGTGCACTTCCCGCGCGTTGCCGACAAGCTCGCCATGAGCCTCGTCGATTTCGTCGCCGCGCGCGAGCTGAGCTATGCGGCGGCGCGCGCCAAGGACAGCGGCAAGCGTTGCGATATCGAGGCGGGGATGGCGAAGCTGCTCGCCGCACGCGCGGCGTGGTCGAATGCCGATGCGGGCCTGCAGATTCACGGCGGCAACGGCTATGCGCTCGAATATGAGATCAGCCGCGTGCTGTGCGACGCGCGCATCCTCAACATCTTTGAGGGCGCGGCCGAGATTCAGGCGCAGGTGATCGCGCGCGGGCTGGTCGGCGGGCGCAACTAGAGCCAGAGCAAGGGTTGGCGGACGGGGAAATTGCGCACGACCTCGCCGATGGCGGGGTCCGGGTTCAACCGTTGCCACAGATCGATCCAGTCAGAGCGTTTCTGCGCGAGGCCACCAAAAAGCAGGCTGGGGTGGCGGATCGGGAAGCCGCCGAAATATTCCACGTCGGGCGGTAGCGGCCATCGACCCTTGTCGGCGATGAATGGCGCCATCCACGCGATCGCGCCGCCGATCGAGCGGCCGTCGGGCGTCGTCCAGCCGATCAGTTCGCGGCCGCCGAGCAGCCACGCCGAGGCCGTAAGCACGTCGAGGTTGAAGAGCGAATAGGCATAGGGCTTGGTGCGCGCGAGTTCGAGTGGCTGGCGGCCGTCGGGTTCGATCTGCGTCGGGACGATGACGGTCTTCAGCCGGGCGCGCGCATCATCGAGTATGTCGTCGCGAGCGAGCAGCGCCGCGAAAGATGCCGCCTGCAGCAGCCAGCAGGTGCCGTGGTTGTTCCTTTCGTCGCGTTCAGTGGTCCCGAAGGGCGAGGTGGTCAGCCAGCCCAGATAATCGGCGAACCAGCCTTCGACCCCCGCGCGGATAGCGGCATAGCCCGGCGCATCCTTGCGCGCGAAGAGCGCGGCGGCGCGCGCGACTTCGACGATTTGCAGCGTATCGATCACGCCGATGGCCCGGCCTTTGTTCACCCCGATGATCGCCTGCGCATGGTTGAGGTTCGGGTTTATCCGCCTGTTCGGATCGACGAACCATGCGTGGAGGTGGCGCAACGCGGCGTCGGCAAAACGCGCTTCGCCGGTGAGATCCCACAGCGCTGCGAGCGCTGGAACCGTGCGCCCGAAGGCGATCAGCGCGTCGCGGTGGCCGTCGAACTTGTCGGGGTTCGAACGGCCGTCACGGCGGACATAGGCGCCGCCGGGATTCGCTGGATCGGGCCACCAATAATCGCCTTCGGAATAATAATCCTGCGGCCCCGCCGGACTGCGCGGCGCCGGGATGGCGGCAATGGTGCGCGGCGCAGTCGCGAGCAGCGCATCGGCTTGCGGCAAGAGACGGCGGCGCTCGATGGCGCGGATATCGATCGTACCGGATCGCGGGCGCGCCCATGCCGCGGGTCCGGCGAGCAGCGCGGTGAGGAGCAGGGAACGGCGCGCGATCATCGTCGGTCCTTTTAGGGGATGCGATAGCGCAGCAACAGGTCGCCGCTCGCGCTCCGCGGATAGGCCCCCGAACCCCAGGCGGTGTCGGCGCGGACGAGCAGCTCGTCGAGCATGCCGGCGGGCCAGCCTTGTTCCTTGTGCGGCCAGTCTGCGGCGCGGCCGCGATAGGCGGCGAGATAGTCGGTCGCCTTGCGGAGCGAGCGGCTTTTTTCTTCGGCGCGATACAGGTCGACGCCGAGGCACGCCGCGCTGTCGGCGACGGTGTAGGCGGCGTTAAGGGCATAAAGCGAATAATGAAAGCTGCGCGTGCGGCCGAGTTCAGCAGGCAGCGCGCCCGATGCGTCGATCTGCTGCGCGATCCGCCCCTTCGGGAAGGCGGCGACGATCTTGCGCGCGACGTCTGGCCGCCGCGCAAACAGTGCAAAGCGCGCGACCTGTGCATCGTACCAGAGGCCGTGGTTGTTCGACGCCTTGCCCTCGGCCTTGCCGTTGGGGCTCTTCAGCATCCAGTCGACATAGCGCGAAAACCAACCTTCAAGCGCGGTCGTCTCTGTCGCCGTCAGTGCGCCCGATGGTGCAAGCAGACCCGCGGCGTCGATCACCGCAATGAAGCTGGCGCCGTCGAGCACCCCCTCGGCGCGGCCGTTCGATACGCCGGGCACCGCCTGCGCAAAATTCATGTTCGGGTTCATCGCCGTCGCGGGATCGAGGAACCAGGTGCGGATCACGCGTGCGGCGGCGTCGGCATATTTGCGCTCGTCGCTGTAATAATAGGCAAGCGACAGCGTATCGGCGTCGCGCGCCATGCGGCTGAGCGCGGCGCGGTCGAAGCGATTGCTTTCGATGTCGGGATTGGTGTCGCCGTCGCGGCGAATGTATGCACCCTTTGGATTGGCGGGGTTCGGCCACCAGTAACGAGCAAGACTGACATAATCATGGCGGTCGCCCGATACGGGGATGCTGCGCTTGTCCATCACCGAGGCGGGCTTTGCCGCGAGCGCCTTGTCGGCGCGGGCGATCAGGTCGCGATAGGCGGCGCCGATCGCCGCGTCGGTCGGAAGCGCGGCCTTGATCGCTTTAAGATCTGCCGGGCGCAGCGTGAAGGTGCGGCGGCCGTCGAAGGCGGTCGAATAGCCATCGCTCGCATCGCAGACCGGCGGCGGGGGAGCAGAGGAAAAAGCCGCCGCCGCGGACGGAAAGAACGCGGCGGCGGCCAGGATAGCCCAAGGGATTGGGGCTAAAGTCGCTGGCTTCACAGGCGGACCCGGAAGCCGAAGAAATATTGCGGGCCGCTGCGCGACACCTCGGCTATGCTGTCGTATCCGCCCTTGTACATGATATCCTGTGTGTCCGTGACGTTGAGTGCCTGCAGCTTGAGCTGGACATTTTTGGTGAGGTCGTACTGCGCCGACAGGTTGAGATAGGTCCCGCCGCGGATCTCGCGGTTGGTGCCGCCGTTGGGCTTGTAATAGCCCGAGCGGTAGCGAAGGTTAGCGCGGAGCGAGAGGCCCCATTTTTCGAACCACACCGACCCGCTCGCGGTCCATTTCGACAGCCCGACGAGATTCGCGGGATCGACATAGGCGGCGATCGGCGAGGTGTCGGGATATTCGAAATTGGCGAAGGCGCGGTTGACCGACCCCTGCACACCGAAGCCGTCGAGCGGATCGGGCAGCCAGGTGAAGGCATGGCTCGCGGTCGCTTCGATGCCATAGAGGTGCCGCGTTTCAAGATCGTTCGACGGCGCGACCGGATTGATCGTGAAGGTTTCGGTCACCGGCGCGCCGCCATCGCGGATCGTCGTGACGGTGATGTCGGTCGGGATCGGTTCGGACCGGCCGATGACGGTGCCCTTCGCCCATTTATAATAGCCTGCGACCGAGATCAGCGTATCCTTCGACGCATAAAGTTCGAGGCTGGCGTCGAGGTTCCACGCGCGCAGCGGCTTGAGGTTCGGGTTGCCCGTCGTCGCGTTGAAGATGATGTTGCCCACCCCCGTTCCGGTCGAGGGATTGAGATTCACGCCGGCGCCGAAGCTTTCGATGCCTGACCGCGCAATCGCGCGATAGGCGGCGAGGCGCAGCTTGACCTCCTGCGACAGTTCGAAGGCGATGTTCGCCGACGGCAGGAAATAATCATAGCTGCCCTTGGCGGTGTTGGTCTGGAGCTGGCCGGTCGGGTCGACGCTGACCGTATAGCTGTCGCCGGGCGTGTCGATGACGATGCGATACGGCTGGCGGAAACCGACCGAGGTGATGTCGGTCTTGACCCAGCGCAGCCCGACATTGCCGCTGAACGGCACGCTGCCCATCTCGGATGCGAAATTGGCCATCGCATAGGCGGCATAGATACGCTCGGTGACGTCGATGTCGCTCGGGTCGCGGCCGTCGGCGGGATAGGGAAGCGCATCGTCGCTGCCGGCAAAGGTGCGGAAAAGGCAGTCATTGTCGAAGGTCGCCCATTTGGTGACGTTCGTACCCATGCCCTTCATATAGCTGGTCGTGGTGAACGGCACGCGGCAGTTCTGGTTCGCCTGCGTGATCAGCGCGGTGACTTGGGCCGGGGTTCCCGGGATCGTGTTCAGGTCGTTGTTGCGCGCATTGTCGTTGGTGCGGTGGTGGTCCGACACGCGCCCGCCGAATTTGATTCCGGTAATGAAGCCGTCGAGCTCGCGGTCGATGTCGAGCCGCGCCGCCCATATCCGGTCCTTGCGGTCGGTGACGAAACGGTTGCGGGCGTAGACCGCATTGTTCGCAGTGGCGAGAAAGAGGTTGGGGTCGGTGATGTCGAAATTGTCGAATTCAACCACCGGCACGACGTCGTCGTCCTCATAGCTCAGCGTATAGCCAACGCGGCGCGTCGAACGCATGCGCGTCTGCTTCTGCGTCTCGGTTCGATGGCTGTTCGAATAGGAGGCGTCGAAGGCGATGTTCCAGCGGTCGGGCGACCAGATCAGGCTGAGCCCGCCGCCCAGATATTCCTCGTTGCGCTGGCGTGTCTCGAGCTGATTTTCGAGGTTCGAATTGCCGCGATAGCTGATCAGCGCGCCGGGTGAGTAGCCGTTGCTGCCGTTGCCGATGATCAGCGGCTGGACGCCGCGCAGCCCTTCGGTGATGCCGAGGACGTTGCGGTCCTCGAGGCTTGCGCGCTTCGAATATTGGCCGTCGAGCGAAATTTCGAAATCGGACGACGGGCGCCACTGGATCGCGCCGATCAGCCCGTCGCGGACCTCGGACGTTGTCTGGGTGCGGAAGCTGCGCGATGAATTGGCGAAATAGGCCTCGCCGCGTGTTTCGCCGACCAACACGGGGGGCGTACCGACGCTGCGTGGTCCGGCGGCGAAGGTGCAATTCTGGTTGGCGCCGGCCCCCGTCTGGACGGCGGTCGTTCCGGTCAGCTGAAAGGGATTGTTCGCCGACGTATTGCAGAGCTGGAAGGTCGAATTGGCGTTGTAATAGTCCTCGGGCGCGGTCGTGTCCTGCCGCTGGTAGCCGATCGAGATGCCGATATCGCCGAGGCCGGTCGAGAACTGGTCGGTATAGGAAAAGTTGGCGCGATAGCCGAGGCCGTCGTGCTGATAGACGTCATTGTCCTGTGGCTGGAAATCGCCCCGCACTTCGAACTGGATGCGGCGCTTGCCATAGTCGAGTGGCTTCATCGATTTGAGTTCGATGATCCCGCCGACGCCGCCTTCGAGGAAATCGGCGCGCTGGGTCTTGTAGACGAGAACGCCATTGACGAGTTCGGACGGGAATTGCTGGAAGGCAACCGAACGGTCCGGGCCTGCAGTCGAGACCTCGCGACCGTTGAATGTCGAGAAGCTCAAAGTCGGGCCGAGGCCGCGCACCGAAAGCTCGTTGGCGTTGCCCTTGAAGCGGTCGGCCGAGACGCCCACGATGCGTTCGAGCGTGTCGCCGACCGAATTATCGGGGGTCGCGCCGATCTCGTCGCTGACGAGGCCATCGACGACGACGTCGGCAGCGCGTTTGAATTCGATCGAACTGCGCTGCGTTGCCCGGGTTCCTGTGACGAGAATTTCATCGCCGCCATCGACCGCCGAACTCTGCTCGCTCGCGACATCCGCGGGCGCATCCTGCGCCTGCGCGGGCAGGGCGGCGAAAAGCGCGGCCGATGCCAGCAGCGCCGCGCGGGTCGGCAAGGCCGATCGTGACTTCATTTCCCTCTCCTTTTTGACGCCATCGCTGCCGATGGCGGTGCCCGGCTGATACCGGTGTCAATTTTAAATGTCATACAACTGACAAAATGTATGACAACTATAGAAGGGGAAGTCAATTGGCTGGATTCAAGCCGGATTCAGCGTCGGTGGTTAGTATTTCCTGTCTTTATATCAATGGTTTATGCGTTTTTTCGACAGGTCGTACATCGCGGTGCCGGCCAGCAGGTAAGCGCCGCTTCCGTAAAATTGCGTTTCTTTGGCCGACACGCTGTCGGGGCGATCGCCGACCTGCTGGACCCAGCCGAGCATCCCGTCGGGCTGTACCGCGGCTTGCAGCGCATGCCAGCCGCGCACCGCCGCCGGTTCATAGATGTTGCGGTCGAGAAGACCGTTGTCGACGCCCCACGCAAAGGCATAGGTGAAGAAGGCGGTGCCGCTCGATTCGGGCGGTGTGCCCGGATCCTGGTCGAGCAGCGATGCCGGCCAATAGCCGTCGGCCTTTTGCAGCGTCACCAGTTTGGCCGACATATCCTTGAACAATTTCTCATAGATCGGGCGCTTCGGGTCCTTCTTGTCCATCACCTGCAGCATCCGCACGAGACCGCCCATCACCCAGCCGTTGCCGCGGCTCCAGAACAGTTTGCGCCCCTTGCTGTCGCGCATGTCGAAAAAGCGGCTGTCGCGAAAATAGAGCTGCTCTGACGGGTCGAAGAGATAGTCGGTCGCCGCCTTGAATTCCTCGTGCGCAAAATCGGCATAGCGGCTGTCGCCGGTCGCCTTCGACAGCCGCAACAAGGTCGGCGGCGCCATGAACAGCGCATCGCACCAGCACCAGCGGTCGGTGCATTTCGACGTGCCCTTGCCCGGCGCGACGGGGATGAATTCAAGGCCGATCGTCGGACGGTTGGCGAGGACGTTGTCGAAATAGGCCTTCGTCGGCGCGATCGCACCCTTGCCCGCGCCATTGCGTGCCGCCCACAGCCACGCTTGCCCTATCAACTGATCGTCGGCGTGATAGGCGAGGTCGCCGAGCTGCCATTTCTCGGCACGGCCTAGGTCGAGTAGCGGCTTTGCATATGTCTTGTCGCGGTTCGCCAGTTCGGTCAGCGCGACCCAAAAGGTCGCCTGCTGCCAGTCGCGCACTTCCTGAACACTCTTCCGCGCGGCGGGCATCGTCGCCCAGTTGGTGCGGTTGGCGAGTTGCCAGTCGGCGACGCGGCGTGTCTGGGCAAGGATGGTCGCGGGCCGCGGCATCACCGGCTCGGCGGGTGCCACCGCGGCGGCGGGGGCGGTCGTCATCAGGGCAAGGAGGCTCAGCGGCATGTCATATCCTTTGCAGGGGCGAGGGCGATCGAGGAAAGAGTCAGGCGCATTGGCGCGCTCGATGAAAGTGCGAAGGGCGCGGTGACATGGTCGAGCCGCGCAGCGGAAAGGCAGGAAAGCGGAATCGTCAGCGTCTGCCAGCCTTGCCCGGCGATCGCAGCAAGGCGCGGGCCGATGTCGAGCCGGGCGGTGCAACCGGGGCCGCAGCGCAGTTCGAGCATTGCGGTTGCGATCGGCGCATGATCGACGCGAAGGTCGAGCGTCAGCACAAGCGGGCCCGCGTCCGACAGGTCGGCGGCACGCGGGTTCGCGACGATCAGCGTCCCGCGCGACTTGCCCGACCAGCTGATTTCGCGCGCATCCTCCTGCGCGTCGCGGTCGACCGGGCGTACCGTGATCGCGCCATTGTCAGCGGCGCCGCTGATCGCCTGCGGGCTGTCGTTTGCGCCATCGATTTGCAGCAGTCGCGTGCCCACCGCGCGGCCGCGCGCGAAGATCGGGCCGATAAGCGGCTGGTCGACGGCGATGCCCGGATCTTCGGAAAGCGCCGTCGCGGCGCCGCGGTCGCCGAGCGTCAGGCCAAAGCCGAAGGGGTAGAGCGGCTTATATTCCGCGTCGCCGACATTGAGCGGCGCGCCCTTTGCGTCGGCGGGCCATGAGAAGGGGAGTTTGCCTTTGAAGTCGACCTTGCCGAACAGGACATCGGCGACCCCGCCGCCCTCCGACCCCGGCAGCCACGCCGCGACGAAGGCGTCGGCGGCGTTGATATGGCGATTGACCCAGAGCGGACGGCCCGAAAGGAAGACCGCGACGACGGGAATGGCCGCTGCCTTCAGGCGCTTTATCGTGTCGAGACTGCCGCGCGTATCGTCGAAATAGATATCGGCGCGGTCGCCCTGGAATTCGGCATAGGGGTCCTCGCCGAAGACGACGATCGCAGCATCGGGCTTGGTGGTGAAGCTGCCATCGACCGACAGAGTGGCGGTGCCGCCGCGGCCCGTCATGGCTTCGCGCACCCCGGCGAAGATCGAGGTCCCGCCGGGAAAATGCTCGGGCTTCGTCCCCGTGCCCTGCCATGTCAGCGTCCAGCCGCCCGATTGTTTCGCGACATCGTCGGCGCCGTCGCCCGCGACGAGGATGCGCGCACCGGTTTTGAGTGGCAGCACGCCGCTGTTCTTGAGCAGGACCAGCGATTCCTGCACCGCCGCCCGTGCGACCGCGCGATGATCGGGTGCGCCGAGCAGTTCGTACCGGCCGGCATATTCGCGCGCCGACGGTTTGCCTGCCTCGAACAATCCGGCGCGCAGCTTGACGCGCAGGATACGGCGCACGGCATCGTCGAGGCGCGCCATCGGCAGCGTGCCCGATTTCGCCGCGCCGAGCGTCGAGGCATAAAGTCCTTTCCAGCTCGCCGGACCCATATACATGTCGAGCCCCGCGGCGATCGAGGCGGGGCAATCGGTCGGCGTGCAGTCCGGCACCTTCGCATGCCCGTCCCAGTCGCCGACGACGAGTCCGTCGAATCCCCAGCGTTGCTTGAGAACGCCCGTGAGCAGGCTGGCGTTGCCGTGCATCTTGACGCCATTCCATCCCGAAAAGCTTGCCATCACGCTTTGCACATCGGCCCCCAGCGCGGCGACATAGGCGGGCGCGTGGAGGCGGATCTGCTCGGCTTCGGCGATCTTCGCATCGCCGCGGTCGCGTCCGTCGGCGGTGCCGCCATCGCCGACAAAATGTTTGGCGGTGGCAATGATATGCGGGCCGCGCAGCCAGTCGGCGTCGCCGCGACGCCCCTGCAGACCGTGGACGAGCGCCGCGGCATAGCTTGTCGCGATCGCCGGATCCTCGCCAAAGCTTTCATAGGTGCGGCCCCAGCGGTCGTCGCGCGCGACGGCGATCGTCGGCGCGAAAGTCCAGTCGAGACCGGTGACGCGCATCTCGATGGCGGTGACCTGCCCGATCTTTTCCATCAGCGCCGGATTTCGCGCCGCGCCCAGGCCGATATTGTGCGGGAACAGCGTCGCGCCGACGATATTGTTATGGCCGTGGACCGCGTCCGATCCCCACATCACCGGAATTCGCGGCAGCGTCCCGTTGGGGCGCATCGACGCCTGATAATAGGCGTCGGCGGCGGTGACCCACGCCGAAGCCGGCCCGAATTCGTCGCCACCCGGCGACGAGCTGCCGCCGTTGAGGATCGAGCCGAGATGATATTGGGCAACGTCTTCGGGCGTCGTGCTGCCGATATCGCCCTGGATGATCTGGCCGACCTTCTGTTCGAGCGACATCGCCGCGATCAGCGCATCGATTCGTTTTTCGATGACCGGATCGGCGGCCGGAGCGGTCCGCGCGGGCCACAAATCGGGATGCGCTGTACCCGCCGGATCGGCGGCGAGCGAAGCGGGACCTGAAAACATCATGGCCGCGGACAGGCTTGCCACGGTCATGACGCGCCACGCACTTCGCATTGCCAGACCCTCTCCCTTGTCAACCGGCCCGGCTTTTCGCCTTGACACCGGTGACATATGTCTTTCCTTTTCGGTCGGAAGTCAATAAGGTTGTCACACAACTAGCCCATATGGCCAGAGGGGATGGAATGCCGAAGATCGTGTCAGCCCGGGTGATTTCGACATCGCCGGGCCGCAATTTCACGACGCTGAAGATCGTATGCGACGACGGGACGACCGGCGTTGGCGACGCGACGCTTAACGGCCGCGAGCTTGCGGTCGCGGCCTATCTGTCCGAGCATGTCGTCCCCTGCCTGATCGGGCGCGATGCGCACCGCATCGAGGATATCTGGCAATATCTCTACAAGGGCGCGTACTGGCGCCGCGGCCCGGTGACGATGGCGGCGATTGCGGCGGTCGACATGGCGCTGTGGGACATCAAGGGCAAGATCGCGGGACTTCCCGTTTATCAGTTGCTCGGCGGCGCAGCGCGCGAGGGGTGCATGGTCTACGGCCATGCCAACGGAACGACGATCGAGAACACGATCGAGGCGGCGCTCGATTATCAGCGGCAGGGGTATAAGGCGATCCGGCTGCAATGCGGTGTGCCCGGGATGGCCTCCACCTATGGCGTCAGCGCGGACCGGTATTTCTACGAGCCCGCCGACAACGACCTGCCGACCGAGAATGTCTGGTCGACCGCCAGATATATGCGCGTCGTGCCCGAATTGTTCGCGGCGGCGCGCGAAGCGCTCGGGTGGGACGTCCATCTGCTGCACGACGTCCACCACCGGCTGACGCCGATCGAGGCGGCGCGGCTCGGCAAGGATCTGGAGCCTTATCGGCCCTTCTGGATCGAGGATGCGACCCCGGCCGAGGATCAGGATGCGTTTCGCCTGATCCGCCAGCACACGACGACGCCGCTCGCGGTCGGCGAGATTTTCTCGTCGGTCTGGGACTGCAAGGCGCTGATCGAAAACCGGCTGATCGATTATATTCGCGCGACCGTGCTCCACGCGGGCGGCATCACCCATATGCGCCAGATCGCATCGCTCGCCGATCTGTATCAGGTCCGCACCGGCTGCCACGGCGCCACCGACCTGTCGCCGGTGACGATGGCGGCGGCGCTGCACCTGGGCATTTCGATCCCCAATTTCGGCATTCAGGAATATATGCGCCACACGGCCGAGACCGACGCCGTCTTTCCGCACGCCTATCGATTCGCCGACGGCATGCTGCACCCGGGCGATACGCCCGGGCTCGGGGTCGATATCGACGAAGCCCTCGCCGAATCCTTTCCCTATGCCCGCGCCTATCTGCCGGTGAACCGGCTTGAGGACGGGACGATGTGGAGCTGGTGATGCGGTGGGCGTTCTTCGCGCTTGTGCTGCTGGCCGCATCGACGGCCGCGCAGGAGCATAAGCCGTTGCGCCCTGCCACGACCAGCGAACAAAAGGCTCGCGCGGCGGTCGCAATCGCCGATTACCGTTTCGACGATCTGCTCTGGGAAAATGACCGGATCGCGCATCGTATTTATGGCCGCGCGCTCGAAAAGGCCGAACCGCCGTCGTCGTCGGGCATCGATGCGTGGGGAAAGCGCGTGCGCTGGCCGTTCATGGACCGCCAGCTCAGCACCGGCGACCAGCATGCCGACCATGGCGAGGGGATCGATTTCTACAATGTCGGCACCGGGCGCGGGACCGGCGGGCTCGGCATCTGGTACGACAACAAGCTGTGGACCTCGCGCAACTATGTGCGGCCGCGCATCCTGCAGTCCGGCCCCGACATCGCCGACTTTATCGTCGAATATGAGCCATGGCCGGTCGATACGCTGCGCACGGTGCGCGAGACGCGGCGCTTTACATTGCCCGCAGGCACGAATTTCACCCGGATGACCTCGACCCTCGCATCGAGCAGCGACGCCGGGATGATCGTCGGGATCGGCATTTCGAAACGTCCGACAAACGGCAGCAAGCTCGGTGAGGTCCGCAAGGACGAAGCCGGCGCGCGCATGAGCTGGTGGGGACCGGCCGACGGCGACAAGGGACGGATGGCGGCGGCGGTGATCGTCGATCCCGCCGCATTCGAGGGCTTTGCCGAGGATGCTGACAATTATCTGATCCTCGTGCGCGTCCGGCCCGGGCAGCCCTTCGTCTATTACAGCGGCGCAGCGTGGGACCGTGGCGGCGACTTTGCGACGCGCGAGGCCTGGAATAGCTATGTCGATGCCCGGCAACCCGATTTCCGGCCCTAGTCAGCCCCGCAACGCAATGATAACGCATCGTCCATGGCGGTAACCAAGGCGGCATCGCTGGCCGACGATCTGGTCCAGCGTTTCGAGGAGCAGATCGAAACGGGCGGAATGCCCGTGGGATCGCGTTTCCCGACCGAAAAAGAAATCACCGAGACGTTCGGCGTGAGCCGCACCGTGGTGCGCGAGGCCTATTCGCGCCTTGCGGCGCGCGGCCTGCTGGTGTCGCGGCGCGGGTCGGGCGCCTATGTTCCCGATGGCGCGCAATATCGTGCCTTTCAGGTCACCGCCGAGGAAATCGGCGAGATCGACGATGTGCTGAAGCTGCTCGAAATGCGCATGGGTTTCGAAGCCGAGATGGCCGACCTTGCCGCGCGGCGGCGCACCGACGCCGATCTGGCCGCGCTGCGCCGTGCGCTCGATGCGATGGAGGAAAGCAGCGACGTCGATGCCTCGGTCGCCGCCGACGCCGCCTTTCATGCCGCGATCGCCAGCGCGACGGGCAATTCCTATTTTCTGCGCTTCACCCAGTTTCTCGGCGTGCGCCTCGTCCCGTCGCGGCGATTGTACCTGCAGGGTGACGATCCGGTCCAGCACCAGCGTTACGCTCATACGATCAACCGCGACCATGAAGCGATCGTCGTTGCGATCGAGGCCGGCGATCCCGCCGGCGCGCGCCGCGCTGCGCGCCGGCATATCGAAAAGTCGATCCTTCGTTATCGCACGCTCAAGGAAAGCCGATAGCGGCTCGACCGATTCTGCGCGGTAATGATCGATGGATGGATGGCCAAACCCCTGCCCCATAACGGGCCGCGCGTGAAATTAGCTGTTAGCTGACCTTGATTTCGACTCGTGATGCTCTATTCAAACGGCCGTGCAAGGCGACCCTGACAATTACGTAAGCCTGCTGTCTGCCGCGCAGATTGAAACGTTGCGGCACGTTTACGAGCACAAAAATTCCAAACAGATCGCTCGCCTGATGAACGTTTCGCCGCATACCGTCGATGAACGGGTGCGCCGTGTGTTAAAGAAACTTAATGTTTCTAACAGGATAGAGGCTGCACGGATTCTGGCGGTTAACGGTGTCTTCGATCATGTTACCCCTTATCAGCCTTTGACATATCAATTGATCGACCTAGGCGACGTCCGTCCCGCCGCCGATGCCGAGCCGGGGCGCAGTTCGTTTCGGCGACTTTTCGACATCGGTTCGCCATTTCCTACCGCGTCCCAGCCGGCCAACCGGCATGGGTTGATGGAAAGGATTATCTGGCCGATTTTGATCGCTTTTGCGACAATCCTGGCTTTCTCCGCTCTCTATTCGATCCTTGTCGGACTTGGTCGTGTTCTGACCTGATGTTCGAACGAATGCTGCGGGGGGGAACCGGTAGCATTCTTTTTCAAGGAAAAAGATAATGCTGAATCAACGAGTTTCTGCGGCGAAGAAGATCGCTTCCGACCTGCACTTGGCCGAAGACGCCATCGACGAAGCGATGATCCGCATCGCCCAGCTGGCGGCAACCCTGCCCACCGCACGCCGCGACACGAACATGTCGGCGATCGTCGGCCAGGAAGCGATGTCGAAGGTCGCAAACGCACTCGCCGCCGCGGGCGAAGTCCGCCAGCTGCTGACCGATGCGCATCTGGCGCTGACGGTAACGCAGAAAGAAGTGGGCCTCGGTACGCGCATGTTCGGTGCGGGCGTCAAGCCGGCCGCCGCGAAGCTGGTCGACGAAGGCAGCAACGATCTGTCGGACGCCGATGTCGCCGCCCGGGCACTCGCCAGGGCATCGTGATCCGCAAGAAAGGTTGACAGCCACAATGTGGTCCGTGGCGATCTATTATATTGTTCTGCTCATCACGGTGGCCGTCGCGATCCGACGCGGTGGCCCCCTTGAGCGGTGGGCGGCTTATACCGCCTTGATCGCCTCGGTCCTCACCAGTGCCATAACGCCTTTTCCGACCTGGACCGATATTGAGTTTAATATCTTCGCGATCGACGTGCTGGTCCTGCTAAGCTTTTGGTTTATCGCCATGCGGACGCAGAGTTTCTGGCCCTACTGGATTACCGGATGGCAACTCATCGCCATTTTCGGCCATATCCAGAAGTTCATGTTCGCGGAGATATTGGCGCGACCCTATTCGCTCCTCTCAGTCTATATATCGTACCCGATCCTGTTGCTGATCATCTATGCATCGGGTTCGTCCAGCCGGCGGAATGACGTCACGGCCTAGTGTGTGGCCCCCAAGGGGCATCTTCACATGCAGCAATTTTCGAACCAAGAAATTGCCGAACTGAAATCGCGGGTCGATCAGCTCCATGAGCTGCTGGCGAGCCGCGGCGAGGATTCGCCGTCGCCCCCTCCGCGTCAGCCGGGGAGCTCCCACGCCGACGCGGCGCCGAAAACGGGTCTGCTCGACCAGCTATCGTACAGCATCCAGATCCGGCGCATTCGTCGCAGTCATTTTGGCGGCGCCGAAATGTCGGGACCGGTCTGGGACATGATGCTCGACCTGATGCTGGCGGGCACGCACGGCCGCGTGCTCAGCGCCAGCGATCTTGCGACCGGCGCCGGGGTTCCCCTGTCGTCGGGACTGCGCATGATCAGCGCGCTCGAACGGCTGGGGCTGGTGAACCGTTCGATCGACGAGCGCGACCGGCGGCGGACGATCGTCAGACTGACCGATGCAGGCACCGAGCGCATGGCCAGCTATTTCGAAAAAATCGGCGCAGCCTGGCAAAACGGACAGACGCTGGCAGCCTGATCCCCCCGGTCGGGTGCGGGGCGACTGGTCGCGCGCCCGCACCCGATCGCTCTGCCGGGGCCGGCCTTATTCGGTCATCTCGCGCATCATGCGATCGACCTTGATCATCGCCTCGCGCTTGATCTGGCAAATTCGTGCCGCACTGACGTCGAGCGTCAGGCCGATTTCGTGCAGATTCAGTTCTTCGAAGAAATAGAGCTGCAGCACCATCTGTTCGCGGTCAGACAGGCGGCTGACGCATTGGCGCAGCGCGCCCATCAGGTCGTCCTGCTCGCACCGCTCGTCGGCGCCGCTGTCGTCGTCGGCGGCCAGAAATGCGCCGATGTCGGTGAGCTCGTCGAGCGAGGTCGATCGGCCGTGCGTCGCATTGCGTTCGAGCGCGAAATAATCTTCCGCCGAGATATCGAATGCCACCGCCATTTCGGCGGCGGTCGGCGCGCGCATCAATTGCTGTTCGAGTGTGCCGCGCATCGCGTTGATCCGCTTCGCCGCGACCATCGCCGAGCGGCCGACATCGGCCTCGCGGCGGAGCTGGTCGATCATCGCGCCGCGGATGCGGGTCGAAGCATAGGTGGCAAAGGCGAAGCCGCGCTCTTCATAATTGCGGCTCGCCTCGATCAGCGCGCTCAACCCGGTCTGGATCAGATCGTCGAGTTCGCTCGTCCGCGACACGCGCGAAAAGACCTGCCACGCGATCTTGCGGACCAGCGGTGAATATTCCTCGACCAGCGCCTCGACGCTTTCGCCATAGCCGCGCGCGCGCGGGGCGCGCCCAGTCGTCCCGGCAAATTGCTCGGCGGGCTCAATTCTCATGCGGTTGGTCCTCCATGTGGGCTTCGGGCCCGGACGCGAGGCGGGGCACTTCGGCGCCGATCGTCGCGACGATTTCGGTCTGCTTGTTTGCCGGAATTTCGAGATACGAAATGACGGCAACGTCGGGGAAAGTGGCGCGCACCAGGCGCGAAAGGGCAGATCGGCAGATCGGCGACGCGACGAGCGCGAAGCTGCGCGTTTGCAAAAGCAGCGGTTCGACAGCCTGGCCGACCTGTTCGATGATCGTCATCGCCATGCCATGTTCGAACGGCCATTCGGCGGCGGGGTTGGCGCGCACTGCCTGATTGAGCAGGATTTCGACCTCGGGGCTGAAGGTCACGACGGGCAGCGGCATCCGGCTGGGCACGATCGTCTGGACGATCAGCGCGCCGATGCGCTGGCGCACCGCCTCGACAAGGTCGATTTCGTTCAGCTGCTGCGCAGCGAGCGATACCATCGCCTCGGCGATCTTGCGGAAATCGCGCAGCGGGACGCGCTCGACGAGCAAGGATTTGCACAGGCTCGCGACGCGCGGCAGCGAATAGCCCTGCGGTGACAGATTCTGCGCGAGTTGCGGATATTGCGTCTTGAGATTGTCGATCAGCGCCTGCGCGTCGTCGATCCCGAACAGTTCGGCGGCCGCGCCGACGATGCTGTTGTTGAGGTGCGTCGCGACGACGGTCGCCGGATCGACGACGGTATAGCCCGCGGCGATCGCATCATTCTGCATCGCCCTCGGGATCCACAGCGCGTCGAGACCGAAGGTCGGATCCTTGCACGGACGTCCGATAACCTTGGTGACGAGATCGCCCGAATCGAGCGCGAGCATTTCGTGCGGGAAGACTTCGTCCTCACCGACGATCACCCCGGCGACCGAGATGCGATAGACGTTGCCCGGCAGCGACAGATCGTCGCTGACCTTCACCGGCGGCACGACGAAGCCGAGTTCCTTTGACAACTGGCGGCGGATGCCGGTGATCCGGGTCATCAGCGGAGAGCCCTTGCGTTCGTCGACGAGGGTGACGAGCGCATAGCCGATTTCCAGCTGACAGGCGCTCGCGTCGCTGACGTCGGCCCATTCGATATGCGACGGGTCGGGTGCGGGGAGGGCGGGTTCGGGCGCGTCTGCGATCGCTGCCGCGCTGCGGCGGAGCTGCCAGCCCATTCCGAACGACAGCGCCGCGGCAGGAAGGATCAGCATCTGCGGCATCGCCGGGACGAGGCCAAGGATGAAGAGAATACCGCCGACCGCCATCCAGACCGACGGCGCCGCGAACTGGCTGCTGATCTGGCCGCTGAGGTCGAACGGTGATGCGACGCGGGTGACGATCGCGGCGGCGGCGATCGAGAGCAGAAGCGCCGGGATCTGCGCGACCAGCGCGTCACCGATCGCAAGCGTGACATAGTTGCTGCCGGCTTCCGAAAAGCTGAGGCCATGGCTGAAAATGCCAAGGATCAGCCCGCCGACGATGTTGACGAACAGGATCAGCAGGCCGGCGATCGCGTCGCCCTTCACAAATTTCGAGGCGCCGTCCATCGAGCCATAAAAATCGGCCTCGGTCGCGACTTCGACGCGGCGCGCCTTCGCCTCTTCGGGGCTGAGCAGCCCGGCGTTGAGATCGGCGTCGATCGCCATCTGCTTGCCGGGCAGGGCGTCGAGGGTGAAGCGTGCCGATACCTCGGACACGCGCCCCGCGCCCTTGGTGATGACGACCATGTTGATGATCATCAACACGAAGAAGACGAACAGGCCGACGACATAATCGCCGCCGATCAGAACCTGCCCGAACGCCTCGATGACATGGCCGGCGGCCGCGGTGCCTTCGTGTCCGTGAACGAGCACGACGCGCGTCGAGGCGACGTTGAGTGCGAGGCGGAACAGTGTCGCGAGAAGCAGGACGGTCGGGAACGATGAAAAGTCGAGCGGTTTGGCGGCCGACAACGCGACCATCAGGATCGCGAGACTGATCATGATATTGGCGACGAAGCTGATGTCGAGGATCAGCGGCGAGACCGGAATCACCATCAACCCGACGAGGATCAGCATCCCGACGGGAAGCGCCGATGCGCCCGCCATACGACCGAGGTCGCGAAGCTGGAAGCCGGCGGTCATGCCGTGCCTCCCGAGAGCGATGCGAGCCGCCGATAGGCATCGGCGGCAAAGCCCATCGAGAGTTTTTTCGGCATCGGTTGAATATCCATCATCTGCAGTGGCGGACGTCCGCCGCCGGTTCCGCCGAGACCGCTCGAACTGCTCGCTTGTGCGTGCCAGCCGGCGGGGGCGAAGGGCTTCATATTTTCGATCTTGCCGCCGTCCTCGAGCTTCACGCGAAAGCGTTCGCGGATCTCGGCCAGGCTGCGCATGCTGCCGTCGGCGCCATAGAAGACCGAGCGGTTGGCCGCCGCCGCCTCGGGCATCATCGATGCGCCGGGCTGGTCGGGATTCGCCTCGAGCGCCGAGAGGAATTTGGCGGCGCCGCCGGATCCGAGAAAATGCGCGAGATACAGGTCGACCGGCTCGGCGCTGCGGCCGATCCGGCTTTCGAGATAGTCGCGATTGTCGCCGGTCAGCGCGGCAGCCATGTTCGACGAGGCGGTCGGATCATCGCGCAGATCGAGAATCTGCTGGCGAAGCGTGGGGTCGGACACCGAAAGTCGGCCCGACGCATCGCGGCCGATCGCGTCGGCGGCCCAGGCGAGGCCGTGGTTTGCGCCATGACGGTCGAGTGTCGCGAGCCAGGTCTGTTTGGTGAATTGATACAGCCCGCGCGCCGACGAGGTCGGTGCCTTTGCCGTCGGATTATAGCCGCTCTCGACGCGTGCGACGTCGACCAGATAATCGAAATCGATTCCCGAACGCGCTGACGCATTTTGCACCGCGTCCATGACGGGTGCGGCGATGCGGGTCGAGCCCAGGGGATTGTTGATTGCGTTCATGGTCTTGGTTCCGCTTGTTCAGCAGACCAAAAGCAATCATCGTGCCATTTCGCGGAAATAGCCGGAAGTTACATGGTTATCAGTAGCTTAATGCTGCTCCGCGCGGGCGGGTTCCGCGGATGTCATGGCTCTTGTCAATCCTCTGACGCGTCCAGTTCTTCAATATGTTGACGCGGACCGCAGCGGCTTCGAGCTGGCCGAGCGTCTGGCTGATCAGCGCGCGCGCGCGATGTTCGCTGCCTGCGGGGATCGGTGCGCCGCGGAACAGGATCACCGCGGTTGCAAGCTCTTCGGTCGCCGCGATGATCGCGCCGGCGTCGTGCCCGTCGAGCGCGCCAACCAGCGCGTTGAGCCGCGACTGAACTTCGTCCATCTGCGCCAGCATCATTCGGCCCCGCGGCTGTGGAAGTCGAGCATCGCGCTGGCGACGATCGCGGGGTGCACGCCATAGCTGCCGTTGGCGATCGCGGTGCGCAGCGATGCGACGCGCGCGACATCGACCGGCGGTGCCTGGTCGGCGAGGCCGCTCGCCAGCCGTGTCAGGCGTGCCGTCGGCAGATTGTCCTGCGCCGCCTGGAGCTTTGGCGGCGCGCGCATCGCCGTGACCGTCTCGCTGTCGACGCGGCGCACCGGGCCGGTGCGGCCGATACCGCCAACTGGTCCGATCTTGCTGTCACCCGACATAAAAGCCTCCATCCGGTGCCGTCAGAAAAGTGACGACGCGGTTCACGAAGGCTTTAACGGATGGTGTAAGAGGCGATTAAGGCGACTGATCGCAAAAAAACAAAAGAAAGGCCCGGCGCCGTCGGAAAGCCGACAGCCCGGGCCAGGTGGGTGGGTAGTGAAGGGGGAAAATCAGTCGTCGAGGCGTGCGCGTCCCGGTCCGGTAACGGTGGCGCTGAGCGATGATTTGGCATCATTGCCACGCAGTGCGATGGTTTCGCCGACGCGGCCATCCTGGGTCGCGATCGCGGCGTAGCTGATCGAGTAGCTTTCGGTTTCGATCGTCACACGAACATTGTCGCCGCGGCGTACAACGGGGGCGCTTGCTGGGGGGCGGGCAAAGCTCGCCGCAACCGGCGCGGCGTCGGCAGGGGCGGTCATCGGCACGCGCAGACGCCAGCCGAGCGATGCGCAGCGGACCGCGAGCGTTTGCGCATCGATCGCGGTGACCGACGCCTGTTCGGGACAGCGCGCGAGCCTGATCCGACGATCGACCGGCGTTGCGTTGCGGCCCATCGCTTTCGCGACCATGTCGGTCAGCACGTCGATTGTCTGCCAATCTTCGCTGCCCTGCTGGGCGTGAGCGGCGAACGGGGCGGCGATAGCGCATGCGGCAAGGCACGCGAAAATTTTGCGGGACACGGTCCATCTCCTTCGGTCCAAAATGGTCGCCGGATATTCTGCAGGAAGCGTGCCAGTCGCGCTTTGGTGCGCGATTTTGCAAGGCGGCGCGAGGTATCGTCAGATTTTTGACGAACGCCGTGGGCCGACAGCCGTCAAAATACCTAATGATATGAAAAATATATATAAAATGTGATTGGCACGGCCATTGCATAAATCCTTATGTTTCCGCGCGTCTGCGCCGGCTGCGAGCCGGGCGGACAGTGGTGAAGAAGGAATGTGATGATGGCATCCGAGAAACTCTTTGGCCTGCACGCGACGGCGCTCCAGTTGCGCAGCCAGCGCATGATGATGCTCGCGTCGAACATCGCGAACGCCGCGACGCCCAATTACAAAGCGCGCGACATCGATTTCGCCAAGGCGCTCGATCTTGCGCAGCAGGGGGGCTCGACCGAAGGCGCGATTTCGTACCGCGTTCCGGTGCAGGCCTCGCTCGACGGCAATACGGTTGAAATGGCGACCGAGCAGACGGCCTATGCCGAAAACGCGCTCGCCTATCGATCGAGCCTGTCGTTCCTTACCGGGCGCATCAATACGCTTTCGCGCGCGATCAAGGGCGAATGACGATGAACGGCAATTTCTCCGTCTTCGACATCAGCGGCCGCGCGATGTCGGCGCAGCTCGTCCGGCTCAACACCACCGCATCGAACCTCGCCAATGCAGGAACGGTCGCGGGCAGCGAGGCGGGCGCATTCCGCTCGCTCAAGCCCGTCTTTCGCACCGTGATGGACGATCATGGCCGCGCGACGGTCCAGATCGACCAGGTCACGACATCGAAAATGGCGCCGTCGAAGCGCCACGATCCGTCGAACCCGCTCGCCGACAAGGACGGCAACGTCTGGGAAGCTGCAGTCGATAGCGCCGCCGAACTGGTCGAGATGGTCGAGACCGCCCGCCAGTATCAAAACAACGTCCAGGTCCTCGAAACCGCGAAGAGCCTGATCAACGAAACCCTCAGGATGGGACAATAAGATGGCCGTCAACAACGTCACCAACGCCAATAATGTCGTGCTCCAGCCCAAAGGTGGTCAGCAGATGGGGCAGAGCGATTTCCTGCGCCTGATGACCGCGCAGCTGTCGCATCAGGATCCGTTCAACCCGGTCGATAACCAGCAGATGGTTGCGCAGATGGCGCAATTTTCGAGCCTCGCCGGGATCAGCGACACCAACACCGCGCTCGCAAAGATTTCGGAACAGCTCACGGCGCAGACCCAGCTGCTCAAGGACATCAAGGCTGCCACGCCGGCGCCGACACCTCCCACCACCTAAGAAGGATCAGTCCATGTCATTCTATACTTCGCTTTCGGGCCTCAAGGGCGCCCAGACCGACATGTCGGTCATCTCGAACAACATCGCGAACGCAGGATCGATCGGGTTCAAGCGCAGCAAGGCGCAGTTCGGCGATATCTTCGCGTCGTCG
This sequence comes from Sphingopyxis sp., assembly GCA_051861185.1. Taxonomy (GTDB): domain Bacteria; phylum Pseudomonadota; class Alphaproteobacteria; order Sphingomonadales; family Sphingomonadaceae; genus Sphingopyxis. The sequence continues at coordinate 107,136 of JBIMKQ010000012.1, read as the reverse complement.
CCGACGCAGTCGACAAAGATGATCGCGGGCCAGGGCATGCGCCTTAACGGCATCACCCAGCAGTTCACGCAGGGGTCGTATGAAGCGAGCGAAAAAACGCTCGACCTCGCGATCGTTGGCGAGGGCATGTTCATCGTGAAAGGCGAACCGCCGCGCGAAGCCGTGACCTATACCCGCAACGGTTCGTTCGAACCGACGCCCGACCGTTATGTCATCGATTCGACCGGCGCGAAGCTGCAACTGCTTCCGGTCGATGCGAACGGCAACGTCACCAACAACACGCTCGCCGGCGCGTTCGATCTCCGCTTGCCCGCCGGGGCACCGACCGATCCCACATCGGGGCTGGTCAACGTCTCGATCGGACTCGATGGCCTCGTGACCGCGACCTTTGCCAATGGCGAAGACCAGACGCTCGGCAAGATCGCGATGGCGACCTTCCCCGCGATGTCAGGCCTGCGCCCGACGGGCGACGCGCACTGGCAGTCGACGGGCGAAAGCGGACCGCCGACGATCGATGCCGCGACGAACGGCCCGATGGGGGCGATCCGCGCCGGCGCGCTCGAGCGGTCGAACGTCGATATCACCGAGGAACTGGTGATGCTGATGGCAGCGCAGCGCAATTTTCAGGCGAATGCCAAGGCGATCGAGGGCGCTTCGCAGCTGACCCAGACGATCATCGGCATGCGCTGACGTACCTCTGACCGCCGCCTGCCGGGAGAATCCAGATGGACCGCCTCATCTATACCAGCCTTACCGCGATGCGGGGCAGCATGTCCCGGCAGACGGCGATCGCCAACAACCTCGCCAACGCCCAGACGCCGGGTTTCCGTGCCGACATGGCCGAGGCGCAGTCGCTGTGGCTCAATGGCAGCGGGGCGGGTGCGCGCGCCATGTCGTCCGAAGAAGTGCTCGGCGCCGACATGCGCGCCGGCACCATCACCTCGACGGGCCGCGACCTCGACATCGCGATGCAGGGCGATGCCCTGCTCGTGGTGCAGGCGAAGAATGGCGAAGAGGCCTACACACGGCGCGGCGATTTGCAGATCGCACCGAGCGGGCTTCTGACCACCGGCGACGGGATGCCCGTTCAGGGCGGCCAGGGCCCGGTGACGATCCCGCCCGCCGACGCGGTCACGATCGATGTCGAAGGCCGTGTTTGGATCGTGCCGCAGGGCGGCGATCCCGAAAACCCGCAGGAGGTCGACCGGCTGCGTCTAGCGACCCCGACCGGGTCGGACATCGCCAAGGGGCTCGACGGCCTGTTCCGCGTCAAGGGCGGGGGCATCCTGCCCGACGACCCCGAAGCGCGGCTCCTCACCCGTTCGATCGAAGGATCGAACGTCGCAGCGACCACGGCGCTCGTCGACATGATCGAAGCGAGCCGGAGCTGGGACACGCAACTCAAGCTCGTCAGCGACGCGCGCGACATGGACAGCGCGACCGCCAATCTGATGCAGCTCCCCCGTTAAGGAGATAGAATAATGACTTTCGGTGCCTTGCACGTCGCGCGAACCGGTCTGGATGCCCAAGGCTTCCGGATGCAGGTCATCGCCAACAACCTCGCCAACGTGAACACCACGGGTTTCAAGCGCGACCGCGCCAGCTTTGAAACGCTGAGCTATCAGATGATGACGCAGGCGGGTGCGCCATCGTCGGCTGAAAACCGCTATGCGACGGGGCTGAACCTCGGCACCGGCGTCGCGCTGAACGGCACCGCGCGAATGGACACGCAGGGCACGTTCCAGACCACCGGCAACGGGCTCGATGTCGCGATCGATGGCGCCGGCTATTTTCAGGTCGAGATGCCCGACGGGCGGACCGGCTATACCCGCGCGGGCAATTTCGGCCGCGCCCCCGATGGCACGATCGTGACCTCGGACGGCAAGCCGATCTCTCCCGCGATCCAGATTCCCGAAGATGCGACCAATGTGACGATCGGCGGCGACGGCACCGTTTCGGCTACCGTCGCCGACGGCACGCAGACCGAGCTCGGCCGGATCGAGATTGCACGCTTTGCCAACCCGGCAGGCCTGCAGGCGATCGGCGGCAATATGCTCGTCGAAACCCAGGCATCGGGCGCGCCGCAAGTCGGCGGTGCGGGCGAGGAAGGCCGCGGCACGTTGCGCGGCGGAATGCTTGAGGGCTCGAACGTCAATGTCGTCGAGGAACTCGTCGACATGATCGAGACGCAGCGGGCTTATGAGGTCAATTCGAAGATGATCTCCGCCACCGACGAGATGATGAAAAATGCGTCGCAGACTCTTTAAGCTGGCGATGCTGACCCTCGCGCTTGCGCCCATGGCGTCGCATGCGAGGGACAAGCTGCCGCCCGAAGCCTTTGCTGCGACCGCGCCGGCTGTTCCGGCGCCGCTGCCGGGCAATGGCTCGATCTTTCAGGGCAGCTATGTGCCGCTGACTTCGGGCGGCCGTGCGGGGCAGGTCGGCGACATCGTCACGATCCAGCTCGTCGAGCGCACCGCCGCAACGAAAAGCAACGCCGCCGGCACGCAGCGCGACGGCAATATCGGCCTGACGCCGCCCGCCACCGGGCCGCTGTCGCTGTTCAACCCCAGCGATATCGCGATGGGCGGCGGCCAGCAGTTCAAGGGCAAGGGCGACGCGTCGCAGTCGAACGCCCTGTCGGGCGAAGTCAGCGTGACGATCGCCGCCATCTATCCCAACGGCACGATGCTGGTGCGCGGCGAAAAGCTGCTCACGCTCAATCGCGGCGACGAACGCGTCCAGATCTCGGGCATCATCCGCGCGATCGACATCAGCCCCGACAACCGCGTCCTGTCGACCCGTGTTGCCGATGCGAACATCCGTTACGTCGGCAAGGGCGAGATCGCCCGCGCCAGCAAGCAAGGCTGGCTGCAACGTTTCTTCTCGATCATCAGCCCGTTCTGAAGAGGAATATAAAGTGACCCAGCGTCCGTCCCTGTTCACCCCCATTGCGTTTCTGGTCGCGCTCCTGCTCGCCAGCTTCGCCTTCGCGGCGCCGGCGCAGGCCGAGCGTATCAAGGACATGGGCCAGTTCCAGGGCCTGCGCGCCAACCAGCTCACCGGCTACGGCATTGTCGTCGGCCTTGCGGGCACCGGCGACGACAGCCTCGATTATTCGACGCTGGGCATGAAGGGCGCGGTGTCGCGTTTCGGCCTGACCTTGCCGCCCGGAGTGAACCCCGCGCTGAAGAATGCCGCGGCGGTGATGATCACGGCGGAACTGCCGCCCTTCGCCAAGCCCGGCCAGCGCCTTGACGTCACCGTTTCGGCAATCGGCAAGTCCAAAAGCCTGCGCGGCGGCACGCTCGTCCTCGCGCCGCTCTACGGTGCCGACGGTCAGATTTATGCGATGGTGCAGGGCAACCTCGTCATCGGCGGCCTCGGCGTCGATGCCGCCGACGGGTCGAAGCTGACGGTCAATGTTCCGTCGAGCGGACGGATCGCGGGCGGCGCGACGGTCGAACGCGCGGTCGATACCGGCTTTGCGACGACCAGCCAGCTCATTTTCAACCTGCATCAATTCGATGCAACGAATGCGAAACGCGTCGCCGATGCGATCAATGCGGCGATCCCCGGCGGCGCGTCGATGATCGACGGTGCCAGCATCGCCATCCGCACCGGCGGCAACGGCGACGACCGGATGCGGCTGATGTCGCAGATCGAAAATCTGGGCATCCAGCGTTCCGAACCTCCGGCGAGAGTCATCGTCAATGCACGCACCGGCACGGTCGTGATCAACGGCGCCGTCCGCGTCGGTACCGCGGCGGTCAGCCACGGCAAGCTGACGGTGTCGATCAAGGAATCGCCGACCGTCGTCCAGCCCGCGCCGTTCAGCCGCGGCGAGACTGCGGTCGAACCGTCGAGCGAGATCGAGGTCGCCGAAGATTATCGTCCGGCCTTCCTGCTCAAACCCAATGCCTCGCTCTCCGCGCTGGTCGATTCGATCAACCGGCTGGGCGTTCCTCCCGGCGACCTGGTCGCCATCCTCGAGGCGCTGAGCCAGGCCGGCGCGCTCACTGCGGAACTGGTGATCATATGACGACGCCTATCTCTTCTTCGATGCCGGCTTCGGCGACCCCGACGCTTGCGGGCGGTGGCGGCGACGGTGGGCTGCGCAAGGCGGCCGAGGCTTTCGAAGCCGTGATCCTGCGCCAGCTGATGTCGTCGATGCGGCAGGCGAAGCTGGGCGACGACATCTTCGGATCGAGCGCGACCGACAATTTTCGCGAAATGGCCGACGCGCGTACCGCCGATTCGATCGCCGCGATGCGCCAGTTCGGTATCGCCGACATGGTCGAACGGCAGTTTCGCGGCCAGCTCGGCGGCCACGCCGGTCGCTCTGGGGGAGGGGTGCAATGAGCGACCTGCTCGGCATCGGCTATAGCGGGCTCAAGGCCTATTCGCGTGCGCTCTCGACGATCGGCGATAATATCGCCAACGCCCAGACGCCTGGATATGCGCGGCGTCGGCTCGAGATGATGGAAGCCGTCGGTGGCGGCAATTCGATCTTCTACCGCGGCAACACCAATCCCGGCGGCGTCGACATCCGCGGCCTCGACCGCTCGGTCGACGCTTGGCTGATCGAGGATTCGCGCGTCACCTCGGGCGGCGCCGAACGTTCGGCGACGAAACTGAACTGGCTCGACAAGGTCGAAGGCGCGCTCAGCGACGAAACCAACGGCATCAAGACCGGGCTCACCAAGCTCTATACGACCGCCGACCAGCTGACCTCCGATCCATCGAACCGGACGCTGCGTGCGCAGTTCCTGCAATCGGCCGACGATATCGCGTCGGGCTTTCGCACTGCCGCGGGCCAGCTCGACAAGATGGGCGAGGGGATCGAGGGCGCTGCGGCGAGTTCGGTCGACCAGTTCAACGCCAATCTGAACGCACTCGAACAGATTAACGTCGGCCTGCGCAAGTCGCGGCCGGGGTCGACCAACGAAGCGAGCCTGCTCGACGAACGCGACCGGGTGCTCGATAAATTATCATCGCAAGCGGGCGTCAGCCCGACGTTCGACAATAATGGCGCCGTGACGCTGCGCGCCGCCGGATCGGGCGACCTGCTCGTCGGCGGCGGCGCGGTGAACCCGATTTCGGTCACCGCCGCGGCCGACGGACGCCTGTCGTACAGCGTCGGCGGTTCGCCGCTCGCGATCTCGACCGGCGCGCTCGCCGGGCTTGCCGAAGGCGCGAACCATGTCGCCGACCAGCGTACCGCGCTCGACACGATGGCGACCAACTTTGCGAACCAGCTTAACGCCGCGCATCAGGCGGGTACCGATGCCAGTGGCAATCCGGGCCAGGCTTTGTTTACCGGCACCACCGCGGCAACGCTGAACGTGGCGCCGCTGACCCCCGATCAGGTGGCGGCGGCGAATGCGTCGGGTAGCAACGGCAATATGCTCGCGCTCGGCGCGATGCGCGGCGCCAATGATCCTGAATCGATCTGGTCGGGGCATCTTGCCACGCAGGCGCAGACGGTGGCTTCGGCACGGGCGCAGGACGCGGCGGCGGCGACGCGCGCCGACGCTGCGGCCGCGGCCCGCGACGGCGTGAGTCAGGTCGATCTCGATCAGGAAGCCGCCGAGTTGCTGCGCTTCCAACAGGCCTATGGGGCCGCTGCGCGGACAATTCAGGTCGCGCGCGAAACCATGCAAACATTGCTCAGCTCGCTGTAAGAAAGGGTCAGGATCATGATCAACGCCGTGGGCAATCGCATGACGCGCGAAATCGCGCGCCAGCAAAAACTCGCCGACGCGCTCGAGCGGACGCAGATCCAGATTTCGGGTGGCAAGAAACTGCTGCGCATGTCCGACGATCCGGTCGCGGCGCGGCGGATCGCGACGATCGGCACGAGCCAGGCGAGCATGGCCGCCTGGTCGGCCAACATCAACTCGGCCGACGCGCTGGTGTCGCAGGCCGACGGCGTGATGAAGTCGGTGAGCAGCCTGATGACGCGCGCGCGCGAGCTGACGCTCTCCGCGGCCAGCGACACGGTGAATCCCGCCGACCGCGCCACCATCGCCGCCGAACTCGGCACGATCGCCGACGAAATCGACGCGCTGGCCGCAACGCGCGATTCGAACGGTGAACCCGTGTTCGCGTCGGGCACTGCGCGCGTGATGCGTTTCGATTCCGATGTCAGCTTCGCGCCCGTTCAATCGGCGGCGGACGTGTTCGTCATCGGCGGAAACAGCCTGTCGACGGGTATCCGCGACGCTGCGACCGCGGTTGCTGCGGGCAACAAGGCGGCGATGGGTGCGTCGATCACGACGCTTGCCACAGCCATCGGCCATGTCGCCGACGAGCATGCCAAACTCGGTCTCGCGGGCGGGCGGCTCGAACGCATCGGCGACGGGCTCGCGCTGCGCAATATCACGCTCAAGGATGAGCGTTCGACGGTCGAGGACACTGACCTCGATATCGCGATCGCCGACCTCAAAGCCATGGATCTGACGCTCCAGGCCGCGCAGGCGGCCTTCGCCAAGATTAACCGGCAGACCTTGTTCGATATTTTGAACTGACGCCGCTCAATTTTACGGCGCAGCTGCCGTTAATCATCAAGATGTCCCTGAATTTGCGGGGGCCGGCTTCGACAGCCGGGTCCCGAATGGAGTTGCTCGCACATGTTTCCCGTTGTCGGCATTGTCGTACTGATCCTGCTGGTCTTCGGGGGCTTCGCGCTGACCGGGGGCAATCTGGGTCCCGTCATGCACGCGCTTCCGCACGAGATGCTGATCATTGGCGGTGCCGCGCTTGGTTCGCTGATCATCGGCAATTCGGGTGCCGACCTGAAGGCGCTCGGCGGCGGGCTCGGCAAGGTGTTCAAGGGCCCCAAATATAAGAAGCAGGACTATCTGGACTGCATCCTGCTCGTCTCGACGCTGATGAAGATGATGCGTACCGAGGGACCGGTTGCGGTCGAACCGCATATCGAGGATCCGAAAAGCTCGACGATCTTTCAGCAATATCCGAAGCTTTTGAAAGACGACACGCTCGTCCATCTGATCAGCGACACCCTCCGCCTCGTCGTCGTGTCGTCGGGTACGCTCGATCCGCACGCGGTCGAAGAGGTGATGGATAATGCGCTGAAGAGCCACCACCATCATTCGATGAAACCCGCCGAAGGCCTGCAGAGCCTCGCCGACGCGCTTCCCGCGCTCGGCATCGTCGCTGCGGTGCTCGGTGTTGTGAAGACGATGGGCTCGATCGACCAGCCGCCCGCGGTGCTCGGTGCGATGATCGGCTCGGCGCTCGTCGGTACCTTCCTCGGCGTGCTGCTCGCTTATGGCCTTGTCGGTCCGTTCGCGACGCGTGCCAAGTCGGTGATCGAAAGCGACGGCGCCATCTATCACACCGTGAAGCAGCTGATCATCGCCTCGCTCCATGGCCATCCGCAGCCGTTGGTGATCGAAGCCGCCCGTTCGGGCGTCGACCATGCCAACCAGCCGAGCTTTGCTGAAGTCTTCGACGGAATGCGGGGCCGCTGATGGCTGCGCGTCCCAACATGCCCCGGCCGATCATCGTCAAGAAGATCATCCAGGCGCCCCACGGCGGCCATCACGGCGGCGCGTGGAAGGTGGCCTACGCCGACTTCGTCACCGCGATGATGGCCTTCTTCCTTTTGATGTGGCTGCTCGGCGCGACGAACGAAAAGCAGCGCAAGGCACTCGCCGATTATTTTGCGCCGACGATCGTCCAGACAAAGACCGACAGCGCCGGATCGACAGGCCTGTTCGGTGGCGATTCACTGGTGTCCGTCGACAAATATCCGCACGGCCCGGGACAGACAGGGACGCGCGCGATGACGATCCCGCGCGATGCGAAGGGCGGCCCGCGCGAAGCTTCAGGACGCGAACGCGCCAGTGACAAGCAGCAATTCCAGCGTCTTGCACAGACGCTGATGCAACAATTGCACAGCAAAGGCGATCTGAAGCGACTTGCGCCCAACCTGCGTTTCACCGAAACGCTTGAAGGCCTGCGCATCGACGTCGTCGACGACGCGAATTTTTCGATGTTCGTGATCGGTACCAGCCAGCTGACCGCCGATGGCGCGCGGCTGTTCGGCGAGATCGCAAAGCCCATCGCCGCGGTGTCGAATCAGGTGATGGTCCGCGGTCACACCGACGCGGCGCCCTGGTCGGCGAAGTCGGGAACGAACAACTGGCGCCTGTCGGTCGACCGGGCGGAGGTTACACGCCACTATCTGGAGTTCCGCGGGATCTCGTCAGATCGCTTTTCGCGCATCGAAGGCGTCGCAGATCGCGAACCTTATGTTCCGTCCGACCGATTCGATCCGCGCAACCGTCGCATCTCGATCACGCTCGGCTGGCGAACCGCGGGTGACGATTAGTGCCAGTCTGGCGGCAATTTGGAGATGGTTAACGCAATTGCGTCCCTATTACTTCCAATATGGCAATAACTCTTTGTTTTGAATGGCTTAGTTAAGTCTCGATAAGCTTTTGTTTACCACTTTCGTCAATCTGTGGGTCCATCGAAGGGGCGCCGATCGGGGGGCGCGGTGGAGACTGAAATGACCGTGGGGCAGAACAACAACGCAGCGCTCGAAGCGCTGATCATCGGGACGAGCGAGGCAGTTTGCCGGTTGCGGGAAATGATCCGCCGCGTGGCGCGCTCGAACGCTTCGGTGATGCTCTGCGGCCCGTCGGGCTCGGGCAAGGAACTTGTCGCCCGTGCGATCCACGATGAAGGCACCCGTGCCGGCAAGGCTTTCTCGGCCATCAACTGCGGCGCAATCCCCGGCGAACTGATCGAATCCGAATTATTCGGGCATGAAAAGGGCAGCTTTACCGGCGCCCATGCCCGCCGCATCGGCCATTTCGAAGCGACTGAGGGCGGCACGCTCTTTCTCGACGAAATCGGCGACATGCGTTTCGACATGCAGGTCAAACTGCTCCGCGTGCTCGAAGACCGGACGATCGTCCGTGTCGGCAGCAGCGACGTGAAGGCCGTCGACGTCCGCGTCATTTCGGCGACCCACCAGGATCTGGGCGCCGCGATCGCCGATGGCAAATTCCGCGAAGACCTGTTCTTCCGGCTCGGCGTGGTTGTGCTTCAGGTCCCCAGCCTTGCCAGCCGCGTCGAGGATATTCCCGCGCTGATCCGCCATTTCCAGCGCAAGATGCCCGCCGATGCCAAATGCCGCTTCGACGATGCGGCGACGGCGCTGCTGATGCAGCACGGCTGGCCGGGCAATGTCCGTGAACTTCGCAATTTTGTCGAACGCGCCAGCGTTCTCCATGGCGGCGAGACGCTCGGTCTCGACGATGTCGCTATGCTCTTGAACCCCACCGCAGCGCTTGCACCAGGGCGGGCTGTCCCCAGCAGCCCCGCCATGGTGCAGGCCAGCGCGGACGATTTCGCCGCGACGCCTTTTGCTTCGGCAACACCGCACGCCAAGACGCCGGCGCCGGGCCGTCCGATCGACCTCAAGCGCGAGATCGAAACGATCGAACTCGAACAGATCTACGTCGCGCTCGACCTCGCCGACGGCATCATTTCCGAAGCGGCGCGCCTGCTGACGCTGAAGCGCACCACGCTGATCGAAAAGATGCGCAAATATGGTGTTCACCAGCAGGCCGCCTGACCGGCTGCGATACAAGTTTCAGCACCCGCTGAAAAAGGGAGCTCTGGTCCGCCCCCCCCCCCCCCGGCCCCCCACCCCCCCCCGGGGGGGGCGGGTAACCCCGGGGGCTCTTTAAAAACCCACCGCGGCCCGCCCCCCCACCGCGGCCCGGGCCGATGTCGTTTGCAGGTCGAAAAGCTGGTTTAGCGCAGCTGGCGCCAGGCGGCGCTGATCGTCATAATGCCTTCGAGAAGTTCGGAGAGCCCCTCGGCGCTGTTCGCCAATACGGCATCGTCGAGCTTGCGGCGCATGCTGCGATAAACGCGCGACAAGGCCGTGGCGACGTCGCCGCCCTTGTCGCGATCGAGACCGGCATCGAGGCCGATCAGGATCGCGCGTGCGCGGTGTGCGGGTTCGGTCGCCGATACGCGCTGTCCCTGCCGGATCATCGCCCCCAAGACGCCGACGGCGGTTTCCAGCTCGTCATAGAGCATCGTGACCAGCTCGACGGGGTCGGCAGCGGCGGCGCGGCTTTCATGCTGCAACCGGCGATAAAGCCCGGTCGCCCGGACGGTCGAGGCGGTAGCGGTCACGGTGGCGGCCCTTAGTCGTTACCCTGGTTCGACCAGAGTTTGATTTGCTGTTCGAGATAGGTTTGCGTCGCCTTGAACGTCGCGAGCCTGGCTTCGAGCGTACCATATTGTTTCTCGAGGCGCTTTTTATAGGCGCTCTCGCGCTCCTCGATCTTTTCGAGCTGATCGGTGAGGGTTTTCTTTTTGGCGTCGAGCGATTTCGACGCGCGATCGATCGCGCCATTGACGCCGACCGCCTTGTCGCGAATCGCGTCGAGCGCAAAGGCGATACCGGGATCGGTGGCCTCGGTGTGGGTGGCATCACGCCGTGGATTGAACAGCGCCTCGACCGCGCCGGCGTCGGAGGCGAGGACCTTGTCGAGCTTGGCATTGTCGACCGACAGCAGGCCTTCCTTGGTCGAGGAAATGCCGATGTCGGACAGCTTGTTGATGGTCCCGTGGCTCGACAGCACCTTGTTGACGAGGCTGGAAAGTTCGCGCTCGGTCTCGCGCAGCGACATCGTCGCGCCCGGCAGCTTGGATGCCGCGGTGAGGCTTTTCTTCAGCTGGTTATAGACCGAGACGAAATCGCCGACAGTCTGTTTGATCATGTCGAGCGGGCGGCTCGCGCCGATGTCCACGCCCTGTCCCGGCGCCGCCTTTTTCAGGGTAAGCGACATGCCGGGGATGACATCGTCGACGATGTTGCTGGCGCGGCTGAACGCCACGCCGTCGATCGTGAATTCGGCGTTGGCGGCGCTCTGGCCCACGGTCATGCCGCTACCGGTGGAAAAGGCGGTGAGGCCCGGATCGGCGCCGGCGTCGGCGGTAAGAGTGAAGGCGCCGACTTCGCCTGTCGGACCTTTGACGATCAGGCGGTGGCCGCCTTCGTCGGCGATGATCGATGCGGTCACCCCGGCGCCGCTCGCGTTGATCGCGTTGGCCAGCCCGTCGAGGCTGTTGTTCGTAGCGCCGATGGTGATCGTCTTGGCGACCCCGCCGACGGTCAGCGTCATCGTGCCCGCGCCGATCGCGGCGGTGCGGTCGGAGACGACGCCCGAATAATTGGTCTGCGCGCGTGCGAGCTGGTTCACGACGACGGTCGCGGCGAAGCTGTCGGCCGAGAGGCCGGCGCGGCTGGTGGCGGCGAGCACGCTGTCATCGGAAACCGTCGGCGTGCTGCGGAGTGTGCCGTCGGTGACCATCTGCTCCAGCGAATTGGCAAAACCGTCAAGATCCGATCGCGCCTGCGCCAGCGCGCTGATCCGCGTCTGGTTCGCCTGGGTCAGGGTGGCCATGCGCTGGACCTTGGGATCGCGCGACGCGTTCGACAGGTCGGTGACGAGCTGTTTGACGTCGAGACCGGAGCCGAAACCCAGGGCGTTGGCAATTGAGCTGACCATGGCAAAATATCCTTCGAACCCCTTAACGGCGGCGCGCGGACAAGTTTAAGCCTGCCGTCGTCCGTCGGGATCGAAACGGTGCGAAGGCGGTATATCGACCGACGGAGGCACCGTGCCTTCGGCCGCTGCGCGCTCGAGCTGGAAGACGAAAGCCAGCACCGTTGCCACTGCGACGAACAGCTCCTCGGGGATTACGCGGCCGGCGCGCGCGGTGAAATAGATGGCGCGGGTGAGCGCGGGATATTCGAGCAGCGGGACGCCCGCGGTGCGCGCAAGCTCGCGGATTGACAGCGCGACGTCACCGCGCCCGCGTGCGACCACGACAGGGGCGGCATCGACGCCGGGGCGGTAGCGCAGCGCGACCGAGAAATGCGTCGGGTTGGTGAGGATAACGGTCGCATCGGACACCGCCTTGCGCGCCGACCCGCTCAATATTTCGTGCGCGCGCTGGCGCTGCGCCTGTTTGAGTTCGGGGGCGCCGTCGGACTGCCGCATTTCTTCCTTCACCTCCTGCTTGCTCATCATCAGCCGCTGGTTGCGCTGGAACCATTGCACCGGCACGTCGATCAGCGCGATGAGGACGAGCCCGCCGGCGAGCACCAGCATCGCATGGCCGATCTCCTTGCCGGCCAGCCCGACCGCGGCGATCAGATCGTTCGAGGCCATCGTCATGATCGCGGGCAGGGCGCCCATGACCAGCCAATAGCCGATCGTGCCGAGCAGCAGCACCTTGGCGAGCGCCTTGCCGAGTTCGGTGACACCCTGCATCCCGAACATGCGCTTGAGCCCGCTCATCGGGTTTATGCGGTTGCCCTTGAAGTGCAGCGCCTTGCCGCGCCAGCCGAACGAGCCGAGCAGCGCCGGGCCGGCGACCGACGCCCCCAGCGCAAGCGCAAACAGGCTGGCAAGCGGCAGCAGGATTTCGACGCCGTTGCGCATCAGCGCCTCCGCCGGAGCGAAATCGGCGACGTCGGCGTTGGTCAATGTCAGTCCGCGGCGGACGAGGTCGCTTGCCGACTGCACGAACCAGCCTCCCGCGGCGATCATCCAGCCCGCGGCGGCGAGCATCATCAGCGCCGTCGCGAGTTCGCGCGACATCAGCACATCGCCTTCGCCCGCCGAGTCCGACAGCTTTTTCGCGGTCGGTTGTTCGGTTTTCTGGTCCTTCTCGGTCGTGCCCGCCATGGCTCAGATCCCGGCGATCATGCGCGCGGCATCGAGCGCGTCGGACAGGATGCGCGCGATCGCTTCGGCCATGGCGGGAGTCGCGACGCCGAGCAGGACGATCCCGGCGAGCAGGGTCGCCGGAATGCCAACCGCGAACAGGTTGAGCGCGGGCGCTGAGCGGCCGATGACCCCCATGATGATCTGGACGAGGATCAGCACGAAGCCGACCGGCATCGCGATGGTCAGCCCCGCCGCGAACATCAGGCTGCCGAACCGGATCAGTCCGCCGATCGCGTCCCACGACGGAAAGGCGTTGCCGGGCGGCAGCGCGATATAGCTGTTGACGATGATGTCGATCAGCACGAGATGGCCGTCGGCGGCAAGGAAAAGTGCGGTGGCCATCATCGACAGGAACTGGCCGATCGCCGAACTCGATGCGCCGCTCAGCGGGTCGACCATCGACGCGAAGCCGAGCCCCATCGCGTTGCTGATCGCCTCGCCCGCAAGCAAGGCGGCGGCAAGGCCCATCTGGAGGACGAAGCCCATCGCGAGGCCGATTACGACCTCGCCGATGATCAGGAAAAGCCCCGGAACCGAGACGATCCCTTCGGGCGGCAATGCCATGCCCGATGCGGCGACCGCGGGCACCCCGACCGCCAGCGCGATTACGAGCCGCAGTTGCACCGGTACGCTCGACGCGCCGAACACCGGCGCGGCGATGAACGCGGCGCCGGGGCGGATCATCCCCAGCATCCATAGCTGGAGCATCGCCTCGATATTCGGGATGTCGGCGGGATTCATCCCCGGATTACTTCACCAGGCTGGGGATTTGAGCGAAGATTTCGCGCGTGAAATCGGTGAGAAGAACGAGGATGCTGCCGCCGAAGATCGCAAGACAGATCGCCGCGACGATCAGCTTGGGCACGAAGGTCAGCGTCTGTTCGTTGATCGACGTTGCCGCCTGCACCATGCCGAGCAGCACGCCGATGACGAGCACCGGCAGCAGCAAGGGCGCCGAAGCGAGGGCAAGGATCCACAGCGATTGCTGCGCGACCCCGATGAAATAGTCGGCCTCCATGTCGCTAACTCACAAACGAAGAGGCGAGCGATCCCATCGTCAGCGCCCAGCCGTCGACGAGGACGAAGAGCAGGAGCTTGAAGGGCATCGATATGATCGTTGGCGACAACATCATCATGCCGAGCGACATCAGCGCCGAGGCAACGATCAGGTCGATCACAAGGAAGGGCAGGAAGATCAGGAAGCCGATCTGGAATGCCGTCTTGAGTTCGCTGGTGACAAAGGCGGGCAGCAGGATCGAGAAGGGAACGTCCTTCGGGCTCGCATAGGTCGGCGCCTTGGCGATTTTCGCGAACATCATCAGGTCGGTCTTGCGCGTCTGCTTCATCATGAAGCCGTGGAGCGCGACGCCCGAACGCGACACCGCTTCGCCGATGTCGATCTGTTCCTGACCATAAGGTTCGATCGCAACACGGTTCACTTCGGTGATTACCGGTTGCATCACGAACAGCGAGAGGAACAGGCTCAAACCGACGAGCACCTGGTTCGGCGGGGTCTGTTGCAGCCCGAGCGCGTGGCGCAGGATCGACAGCACGATGATGATGCGCGTGAAACTGGTCATCATGAGGAGCAGCGACGGCAGAACCGTCAACAGGCTCATCAGGACGAGGATCTGCAGCGACAGGCTCAAGGGCCGGCCGTCGCCGCCGATTTCGCCGACCGCGCGGCTCAGGCCGTCGGCGGCCTGCGCATAAGCGGCGGGCGCGGCGCAAAGCAACGTAGCGCCGCCGGCCAGCGCCGCGGCGCGCAGCCAGAAACGGCGATCAATCCGCATGGAAGTCGCCCTGGCTGTCGTCGGCGATCCGCGTGATGCCATTGCGCGACACCGCGATCAGGACCCGCTGCCCCGCAAATTCGACCACCGCGAGCTTCGATCCCGGTCCGAGGGGCAGTACGTCGATCATCTCGACAGCGCGCGTCTTGGCCGTGCCTCCGCCGACGAGCGGCATGCCCATCTGGACGCGTTTCCACAGCCACAGGCTGCCCCACGCCATGCCCCCCACGATCGGGAGCAGGATGAGCAGGCGAAGAATATATTCGAACATCAGGCTCTCCGCTCGAAGCCTTCGAGTCCCCGCGCCGGCGCGACGACTTCGGCGACCTGGATGCCATAGCGGCCATCGACGCTGACGATCTCGCCCTTCGCGATCAGCGTGCCGTTTGCATAGATGTCGAGCAGATCGGTCGCTGCGCGGTCGAGTTCGATCACACTGCCTTCGTCGATCGCGAGCAGTTCGGAGAGCGTCATCGAAGTCGACCCGACCTCGACCGACACGCGCAGCGAAACGCCGGCGAGCAGGTCGAAATTGGGTGCGGCGGCGATGCTCTTGTCGCGCCGGTCGGCGCGCGCCTTCGGGGCGTCGCTGATGTCAGTCATTGTCCGGTCCTTTTTCGATATGTTCGATCATGATCGCGGCGTTGCCATTGGCTTCGCCGATGCTGCCGAGCGCGAAGCTGCGCCCGGCGACGGTCACCGGCACATGGCGCGGCATGGTGAGCGGAATGATGTCGCCAACCTCGAGCGCGAGCAGCTTGACGAGGCTGATTTCGGGACGCGCGAGCACCGAGCGCACGGGCACGCGCACGTCGCGCAGCGCCTTGTCGAGCGCGCCGGCCCAGGCCGGGTCGGCGCCATTGCCCTGCATGTCGGGAAGCAATTCATCGCCCGCGATCCCGCGCAGCGCGGCGACCGGATAGGCGCACATGATCGTCCGACCCTCGAACGGAGCGCCGCGCAGCGTGAAGCGCTGAACGAACAATTCATCGTCGGCGCGCACCGCGGCGAGCTTGGCGGGATCGGCGGTGACGCAATCGAGTTCGGGTTCGATCGCCAGCTTGCCGCGCCATGCGGCAGCGAGCTGCAACCCGATGTCGCGGCCGAGGCGCGCCGCGAAGCGTTCCTCGGCATCGGTCAGCTCTTCGCGCTCGGCGGCGAGCTGGCCGCGGCCGCCGTAGAAGATGTCGACGAGCTGGAGCAGCAGCGAGCGCGAACCCGCAAGCAGCACCGGGCCCTTGAGCGGCGGCGCATGATAGCGCCAGAAAATAGCGGGTGCAGCGGACGCGCTCCACTCGGCAAAGCTGATCTGTTCGGCGCCCGCACGCTCGACCTGAACCGCCGGCGCGCCGAGCGCGCGGATCAGGTCGCGCAAGCTGCGCGCAAACTGGTTCGCCACGCCCTCCAGCGCGGGGAAAGCATAGCCGTCCGCTGCCCTGCGCAGCAGCAGAGACTCCTTCGTATCCGCGGGCGCGACCGCGACTGCAGGTGCAGGCGCGGCCGGTGCCTTCACGGCTTTGACGGTTTTGGTGCTGGTGGTCACTGAATCACCAGACTCGTGAAATAAACATTGTCGATACCCCCGAAACCTTCCTTGTCGCGCAGCACATCGTTGATCGCGGCGGTCAGCTGACGCTGCAGCCGCTGTTTTCCCTGTGATGTGGAGAGCAACGCCGGATCCTGTTCGGCGAGCACCATAAGCACGACCGAGCGGATAGGCACCGCCTGTCGTTTGATATTATTGATAACCTTGCCGTCATAAAAGGTCGAAAGGCTGATACCCACCTGCAGGAAGCCCGATCCGTCGGCGAGGTTCGTCGTGAAGCTGTCGGCGATCGGGTAATAGGTGATCTCGTATTTTTTGGGGTCGACCTTGAACCTGTCGTTCGGGACCGACACCGTGCCGACCTTGGGTGGCGCTTCCTTGCCCTCGCCTTCGGCGGCTGCCTCGGGCTCGCCTTCGTTGCGCACGACGAGCTTGGGGAAATGATCCTCTGGCTTCGCCTCATGCGCCGACAGCGCGCCGAAATAGATGCCCGCGCCGGCGCCCGCGCCGATCAGGGCGATCGCGGCGACGCCGATGATCAGCAGTTTCTTGAACTTGCCCTTCTTCTTGGGCTCGGCTTCGGTTTTATCTTTGGTCATGGTGCGACCCTTTCTGATCAGGCGAAGCGGCCGCGACGGTCGGCGGCGCGGTCTTCGTCACGCGGCTCGGCGCGTTCGGTGGCGGTTTCGATGAGATGCGAAGGGTCGGGCGCAGCGGTGCGTCCCTGGCCCTGGCTTTGTGACTGGCGTCCTGTCTCGCCCGGCGTGCAGGTCACTTCCGCGCCGGTGACGCGGACACCCTGCTGGCGCAGTTCGTCGACGAGGCGGCCTTGCGCGGCGGTGACGATCGTCGCGGTCGCTTCGTGATGTGTGTCCATTTTCAGCGACATGCCTTCGTCGCCCATTTGCATCGCGACGTCGAGGCGGCCGAGGTGGCGCGGCATCAGGCGGAAATTGATGCCGCCGCCGTCCGATTTGGTTGCGGCGATGTCACGCGCGAGCTGGTCGATCCACGCGCCGTCGCTGTCCATGTCGAGCACGCGTTCGGCGATCTGCGCCGGGGCTGCCGCATCGGCGAGTGTTGCGGCGCCCTGCGCTGCGGGCTGGGTGAACAGGATCGTCATCGACGGAGCGGCGTCGGCGGTCTTGAGGGCAGGCGCTTCGGCGCCGACGAGGATCGGCATCGCGGCATCGCGCGGGCGCGCGGTTATGGCAAGGGCCGGCGCGCTGTTGTCGGGCTGGACCGCTGCGGCGTCGGCCGGCCTGGCGGGTTTCGCGGCGGCAGGGACCGTGGCGGCCACGATGGCGACCCAATTTGTTTCCGGAGCGGCTGCGACGGCTTCGCCGGCGTCCTCGACATCGGGTGCGGTGGCCGTTTCGGGCTCGGCCGGAACCGGCTTGCCGGGCGCGGCCGGGGTGCCGGGGACGCTGCCATTCAGCGCGACCAGCAGGTTTGCGGCCAGCGTCGCCGCGTCGGTTTGCGCAGGCTCGGCCTTGACCACCTGGGTCTCGGCGGTGGCGCCGGTTTCGACCGGCGTTTCGACTGGCGTTTCGACTGGCGTGGTCGCTGCGCCGACGGCCGGCGCGGGATCGATCTTGATCGTCGCAGCGGCGTTGGTAATCGGCGCGGCAGCGAGAAGCTGGTCGAAGCCGCCTTCGCTGCTGCTGTCGGGACCCTGACCGATGTTGGCGAGGAATGCGGCGAAGCCCGCGGGCATCGCCCCCTGCGCTGTAGGGAGAGAGGGTGCGCCCATCATGACGCGCCGCCTTCGATCAGGCGCAACCGCATGCCCGTGCGCGGACGGTGCGGGCGGTTGGCGTCGTCGCGGCGTTCCTGTTCGACTTCGGCCGACTTGCGGCTGCGTTCGTAGAGGCGCACCGCCGATTCTTCCTTGACCATCGCGCTCTGTGCCAGCGCGCCCATCTGGTCGCGGCGCAGGCTTGCATTGCTGAGCGGCGTGGTCAGGCTTTCCTGCGCGATGTCGAGCCGCATCGCGAGTTCGCCGATCGTGTTGAGCGCGCGGCCGGCCACGGCGCCTTTCGCCATCGCGAGGTCGACGCGCAGCGTTTCGAGCCGCTTCGCCAGTTCGACAAGGTTCGCCAGTTCGCCATTGGCCCGCGCCAGATTGGCCTCTGCCATCTGATGTTCGACGGTGCGCACGCGGATGATACGTTTGCGGCGTGCAGTGCGGGCGGTCATGCGGAATATCCTTCAATCAGGGTTTTGCGGGAAGTCTGGAAATCGACCTGCGCCTTGGCAGGCTGCGACACGAAAGCGATCTGGTCGGCGTGGCGGGCAATCGCTTCGTCGAGCACCGGATCGGCGCCGGCGACATAGGCACCCATCAGCATGAGATCGCGGTTCTCTTCATAAGCGGACCACAGCTGGCGGAAGCGCGCGGCGGCGGTGGCATGTTCGGGATCGACCGAATCGACCATCGTGCGCGACAGCGAACGGGCGACGTCGATTGCGGGATAGACGCCCTGTTCGGCAAGCTGGCGCGACAGGATGATATGGCCGTCGACGATCGCGCGCGCGCTGTCGACCACGGGGTCGTCGATATCGCCGCCATCGGCGAGCACGGTATAGAGCGCGGTGATCGAACCGCCGGTTTCGCGGTCGATGCCGGCGCGTTCGCACAAAGATGGGATCAGCGCGAAAACCGAAGGCGGATAACCCTTCATCGTCGGCGGCTCGCCGAGCGTCAGCCCGATTTCGCGCTGCGCATGCGCGACGCGGGTCAGGCTGTCGATCAGCAGCAGCACCTTTTTGCCCTCGGCGCGGAACGCCTCGGCGATCGCGGTGGCGCGCATCGCGGCGCGAAGGCGGAGAAGCGGGGGGTGATCGGCGGGAACCGCGACGACGACCGACTTCTTGCGGACTTCGGGGGGGAGTTTGGTTTCGACGAAATCGCTGACTTCGCGGCTGCGTTCGCCGATCAGGCCGACGACGATGACGTCGCATTCGGTGCCGGCGATCATCTGCCCCATCAGCACCGATTTGCCGACGCCCGAGCCTGCGATGATCGCGACGCGCTGGCCTTCGCCGACGGTGAGCAGGCCGTTGATCGCGCGCACACCCATGTTGAGCGCGCGTGTGACGCGGCCGCGGCGCAGCGGATTGACCTTGCGTCCGGCGAGCGGCCACTGGAATTGCGACTGGATTGCGGGGCGGCCGTCGAGCGGATTGCCCTGCGCGTCCATGATGCGGCCCAGCAAGGTCTTGCCGACCGCAACCATCGAGCTGGCGCCATGCGGCTCGACCGGCGCGCCGGTGACGAGGGGCATGTTGGTGTCGAAGGGCAGGACAAGGCTGCGGTGACCGCGAAAGCCGACGACTTCGCCATAGACATAATCGTTGTTCGCCGAACGGATGCGGACATTGCTGCCGAGCGGCTGCGGGAAGCCCGAGACTTCGAGCATGATGCCTTCGTGCGACACCAATGTGCCGATGCGGCGCGGGCTGGCGTTCGTCAGATCGACCGGGTCGAGCAGTTGCTGCGCGCTCATGGCGAGGCGGCGGGTCATTCGGCGACTCCCGTACCGAGCGCGGTGCGCAGTTCGTCGAGATAGACCGCGCGGCCATGTTCGATCCAGCCGGTCGAGGTTTCGAGGCGGACCGTGCCGCGCACCATTGCAGGATCGCTCTCGATCGCCAGCGTCAACGGGCAGTCGGCGAGCAGCGCGGCGTCTTCGGGATGGACCCACAGGGTGCGCGCCTTGTCGGCGTCGGCGACCATCGCGGCGGCGGTTTCGGCCTGCGCCTGCAACCATATGGCGTCGATCGGCGCGGCCTCGACGATCTGGCGCACCAGCCGTTCGACGGTTTCGGCGATCAGCTGCGCGAGTTCCTCGCTCGGCTCGTCCTGCAGCGCTTCGGCGCCCGCGAGCAGCGCGAGCAGCTGGTGACGCTCGGCGACAAAGGCGGCTTCGGCGAGGCGCTGGCCTTCGGCGAGGCCGAGTGCGAACGGATCGTCAAGGTCGGGCTCGTCGAAATTCTCTTCAGCGGCCTGGGGTATATAAGCCGACGGTACGAACGACAGCGGGCGAAAGCCGTTGCCGCGCGCCATGGCTTCTGCAAGCGAGACGGGAGCGAAGCCGGTTTCGGTCGTGCGATCAGACATAATCATCGCCTCCGCCCGCGATCATGATTTCGCCCGACGAGGCCATCTGGCGGACGACCTGCATCACGCTCTTTTGCGCATCGTCGACGTCGGCGCGCTTGACCATCGTCATTTCGGTCATTTCGTCGCGGATCGTTTCGGCCGCGCGCTGCGACATGGTCGCAAGGCACATGTCGACCATTTCTTCGTCGGCGCCCTTGAGCGCGATCGCGAGCTGGGCGGCGTCGACCGAGCGCAGCACGGCGCTGAGGCTCTTTTTGTCGAGATCGCGCAGATTTTCGAAGATGAACATCTCTTCTTCGATCGCCTGGGCGAGCACGCGGTCATGCTTCTTCAGCGAACGGAGCGTGCGCTCCGAAAGCTGTTTCGGCATTTTCTTCATGATCTTGGCGACGTCGCTAGGGCCACCGATCGTCTGTTTGGCGACGCGCTGGCCGTCGACATTGGCGCTGGCGAGTACCGATTCCAGATCCTCGATCGCCGCAGCTGGCACCGAGGTGAGCATCGCGGCGCGGAGTACGAGATCGGCCTGCAACACTTCGTCGAGCGTCTCGATCGCGCGCGCGGCGACATCGGGGACGAGCACCGACAGGATCAGCGCGCCGACCTGCGGATGTTCGCTGGCGAGCAGTCCGCTGATCGCGTCGACATCCATCCATCGCAGGATCTCGAGTGACGCCGCGCTCCGCTGCGGGGCAACGGCGGCGAGGATATTGTCGGCGCGGACGTTGCCGACGGCTTCGTTCATCACGGTACGGATGCGCGTGTCGGCGCCGATCGCCAGCGCGCTGACGTCGCGACTGCGCGTCACGAACCGGTCGAGTGCCTGACCGATCTGCTGTTCGCTGGCATTGGCGGTGTCGAACATCGCTTTTGCCAGCTGGCGCACTTCGTCGGGGCCCAGTTGCTTGAGGATCGTCGCGGCTTCGCTTTCGTCGAGCAGCATCAGCAGAATAGCGGCGGCGGCCGATCCTTCGATCGCCGGCATAACGGGGGAAGCATTCATTTCGGCGGCGTCAGGCACGGGCGCCCTCCTGCATCAGGTGGCGGACGACCAGCGCGGCGCGCGCCGAATCCTGGCGGACGAAGGCGCGGACGAGGTTGGCGCGGGCCTCATAGCTTGGCGCCTGCTCGATCATCTCAAGGGTGATTTCGCGGCCACCCTGACCGCTGGTGAGCGCCGGGCGATCGGTTGCGGCGAGCAACGATGCTTCGAGTTCCTGATGCTGTGCGATGCGCTTCGCGGCACGTTCCTTGGCGGCGCGGATCATCGGGCGGCCGATGAACAGGAAAGCGAGCAGTGCGGCCAGGATCGCGCCGACCTGCTTGATCAGCGGCAGGAACCAGCCTTGGTCGTAAAAGGCGGGCGACACATCTTCGACCTGCACGAACGGACGCTGGTTGATCGCAACCAGATCGCCGCGCGTCGCGTCATAACCGATTGCGCCCTTCACCAGATTGTCGATCTTGGTGAGATCGGCCTGCGTCAGGGCTTTCTTGCCCTGATTGAGCGCGACGGCGACCGAGACGCGGCGCAGCTTGCCCTGCGGCGAGTGCGTCACCGAAATCTCGCGGCCGACTTCATAGGCGCGCGCGGCATTTTCGTTGCTTTCGGTGCCGGGAGCGGGTGGCGCGCCGGGCGGGACCGGTTGCGGGCCGGTTGCGGAGATCGTTGTCGCCTGCGGCGGCTGGTTCGACAGCGCGCCGGGGATGCCGACCGCGGGGGCGGGGGTCGAACCGCTGGTCGAGCGCGTGATCTGTTCGCTGGTCAATGCGCGGTCGTTTTCGGGGAAGCTCTCGCGCGTTGCCTGGCTTTCGGACATATCGACGTCGGCGTGGACCTCGACGGTATAATTGCCAGCGCCGAGCATCGGGCCGAGCAAGGTATCGAGCGCGCGGCGGAAGCGGTCCTCGACCTGCACCTGCAACTGAAATGCCTTCATGTCGCTGCCCGATGCGGTATCGGACAGCAGCGCGCCGCGCTGGTCGATCACCGACACCTGATCGGCGTTCATGCCCGGAACCGACGAGGCGACGAGGAAACGGATCGCCTGTACCTGGCCGTCGCTGAGCGAGCGGCCGTTCTGCAGCGTCAGCATCACCGATGCGGTGGCGGGCTTGTCTTCGCGGACGAACAGGCTGGGTTCGGCGGCGGCGATATGGACGCGCGCGCTTTTGACCGCGTCGATCGTCTCGATCGTGCGCGACAGGTCGGCCTCGCGCGCCGAGCGCAGCGCTTCGCCTTCGATCGCGCGGCTCGATCCCATCGGCAGCGCGGCGATCAGGCTGTCGCCGCTCGGCGCCGCCTTGGGCAGGCCTTGTCCGGCGAGCGCGATGCGCGCCTGGTGCAATTTGTCGGCATCGACCGTCAGCGCGCCGGTGGCCGCATCGATGCTGTGCGCGATGCCCTGCGTCTGCAGCGCCTCGGCGACCGCCGACTTGTCGCTGTCGTCGAGCCCGGCGAACAACTGCGCCTGCGGTGCTGCCTGCATCGTGAAATAGGCGAGCGCGGCGATGCCGATCGCGGCGGTCATGGCGACGGCGGGCAGGGCGCGCTGCACCGCCGGCTGGCGGACGAAACCGGTGAGCGGGGCGAGGCGGTTGCCGAATGCCGGGGCGGGCAGGCGGTTCGCATGGCCGTCGTCAACCGGGGTGAGGATCTGGGTGTCGGCCATGGGTTAGACCGGCATGTTCATGATGTCGCGATACGCGGACAACAGCTTGTTGCGGACCTGCAACGTGGTTTCGAAACCGAGCGAGGCTTTCTGCCGCTCGATCATCACGCTGACGATGTCGTGGGTGTCGCCGCGCTCATAGGATTCGGTGATCGCGCTCGCCTTCGACTGCTGGGCGTTGACCTGTTGCAGCGCGTTGTTGATCGCGGCGCCGAAATCGGGGGTTCCCCCGGCGCCATCGACACCGCCCTCGGTCCCACCAATGCCGCCGCGTCCGGCGGCGCGTTGCAGCGCCTGGTTCTGATTGAGGATCGAACTGCGCATCTGCAGCAGCCGGCTCGGGTCAATCGTGCTCATTGCTTTTCATCCGTCCTGCTCGCAGCGGTGCGCCGCACGCAAAGAACAATGCAAAGGCCATGCCAAAAGATTTAATCGATGTTTTTCAGATGGTTGAATTGTTAGGCTGGTCGCCGCGGACAAGCTTCGGCATTTTTTTGACGGCGCGGGCTTAAGCGCCGCTGCCGCCCGTCGTTACTGCTTTCCGTGACCGCTCCTCGAGCCCTCACATCACGGGAATGGCCATCGAGGCCGGAAAGGAACAACAATGACTGTCATCAACACCAATGTGAGCGCGCTTCGCGCCCAGAATAATTCGCGTGTTGCCGAACGCGCCCAGTCGCAGGCGATGGAACGTCTGTCGAGCGGCAAGCGCATCAACAGCGCGAAGGACGACGCCGCCGGCCTCGCCATCGCGACCCGCATGGACGCCAGCGCGCGCGGCCTGACGCAGGCGATCCGCAACGCCAACGACGGCATTTCGCTTGCCCAGACCGCCGACAGCGCCGCTGGCAGCATCTCGGACATCCTCGTCCGCATGCGCGAACTGGCGATGCAGGCCTCGACGGGCACGCTGAGCGACGACGACCGTACGCTGGTGCAGGAAGAAGTTACCGCGCTGATTTCGCAGATCGGCGACGTCGCGACCCGCACTACGTTCAACGACAATGTGCTGCTCAACGGCAGCGTCGCCGCGGGCTTCGACATCCAGACGGGTCTGGATACCGGCCAGGTCGTGAACATCACGGTCGCCGACATGCAGGCCGCTGCGCTTGGCGTCGATGGGCTCGACTTCTCGACCGCGGCGGGTGCGCAGGGCGCGCTTGCAACGCTCGACACCGCGATCGACACGGTCGCGACCGAACGCGCCAACCTGGGTGCCCAGCAGAACCGTCTGTCGTCGGCTGTCGACAATTTGACGTCGAGCGTCACCAATCTGTCGGAATCGAAGTCGCGCATCGAAGACGCCGATTTCTCGGTCGAATCGACGAACCTTGCGGCTGCCGGTATCCTGGCGCAGGCATCGACCGCGATGCTCGCTCAGGCCAACCAGAGCCAGCAGGGCGTGATGAACCTGCTCCGCGGCTAAAAATCGCGAACATATTTCAGGCTATATTCGGTTGGTCCCTTAGATAGCCTGATTCGATGCCCCGGCCCCCACAGCCGGGGCATCATCTTTTTTTCTGTTTGCAACCGGACAGATGCAGCGTCGGCCCGCGCCCCGGGGCGGCCCCGCCTCAATGAAAATCCCGTGACTTGGGCAGGATGCGCACGTTGCGCGGATGGCCATGCTTCGCGGCATAGCCGCGCGGGGTTTGCGGATGCGCGACCTCGTCGGCACGGCAGAGATCGGGATGGACCTCATGCCCGTCGCCAAGCCCGTCGAGCATCGCGGTGCGATCGACAATCCGCGTCGCCATCAGGTGGATGACGCCCTCCTTGCTCCGCTGCACCTCACCCTCGGCCAGCATCAGCCGCGACGCCATGACGGCGCGGCGACAACGTTCGAAATGCCGCGCCCAGAGCAGAATGTTGACGACCCCGCCCTCGTCCTCGATCGTGATGAAGACAGCATTGCCCTTACCCGGCCGCTGGCGGATCAGCACGACGCCAGCGGCGCGGACGATCGAGCCGTTCTTTGCGGCCATCACCTGAGCCGCGCTCAGCACACCCTCGCGCGCGAAGTCACGGCGCAGGAACGCCATCGGATGGCCCTTCAGCGACAGGCGCGTCGTCTGATAATCGGTCAGCACATGTTCGACGAGCGGGGTGGGGGGCAATTGCGCATCGTCTTCGGCGCCCAGTTCATCGGTTTCGGCCGCCCCGAACAGCGGCAGGACACCTTGCCGGACGCGGCGCGCATCCCACAGTGCGGGGCGGCGATCGAGCCCCATCGAACGGCAGGCATCGGCTTCGGCCAGCAGGCGTAGCGCGCGCGATGGCAGGTTTGCACGGCGGGCGAGTTCCTCAACCGAGGCGAAAGGCGCCGCGCGGGCATCGGCGATCTGCGTCGCCCATTCCTCGCGAAAGCCATCGACCTGCCGAAAGCCGAGGCGGAGCGCGAGGCTGCCGTCGGCCTTTCGTTCAAGGCTGTTGTCCCATCCGCTCGCGTTCACATCGACCTCACGCACCTCGACCCCATGCTCGCGCGCATCGCGCACGAGCTGCGCAGGGGCATAAAAACCCATCGGCTGCGAATTGAGGATGCCGCAGGCGAAGACGGCGGGGTGGTAATGCTTGATCCATGAGGAGACATAGACGAGCCGCGCAAAGGATTGGGCGTGGCTTTCGGGAAAGCCGTAACTGCCGAAGCCTTCGATCTGTTTGAAGCAGCGTTCGGCGAACTCTTTTTCATAGCCGCGCGCAACCATGCCCCCGACCATCTTCTCGCGGAAATTGTCTATCGTTCCGACGTTGCGAAAGGTCGCCATCGCGCGGCGCAGGCCATTGGCTTCTTCGGGCGTGAAGCCGGCCGCAGTGATTGCCAAACTCATTGCCTGCTCCTGAAAGAGCGGCACGCCAAAAGTGTGGCCTAGAACTTCATACAGTTCGTCCTGGGGATATTGGGGGGCGGGCGAGGGATATTCGACCGGCTCTTCCTTGTTCCGCCGCCGCAGATAGGGATGAACCATGTCGCCTTCGATTGGTCCGGGACGGACGATCGCGACCTGTACGACCAGATCATAGAGCTTTCGGGGACGCAGGCGCGGAAGCATGTTGATCTGCGCGCGGCTTTCGACCTGAAACACCCCGATGCTGTCGCCTTTGCAGAGCATGTCGTAGACTGCGGGGTCTTTGGAATCGATGTCGAGTTCCAGCGTGTGGTCGCCCAGCCCATGTTCACGCATCAGATCGTAGCATTTGCGGATGCAGGTCAGCATGCCAAGCGCCAGCACGTCGACCTTCATCAATCCCAGCGCGTCGATGTCATCCTTGTCCCATTCGATGAAGGTGCGATCTTCCATCGCGGCATTGTGGATCGGCACCAATTCATCGAGCCGTCCTTCGGTGAGCACGAAGCCGCCGACGTGCTGCGACAGGTGTCGTGGTGCCTTGAGCAGCTCGCCGACGAAGCGATGCAGTCTTTCGATCTCGCCGTTGTGGGGGTTGAGACCTGCTTCTACCAGCCGCTCGATCGGGACCTCGTCCCCCCAGCTTCCCCAGCTCGTATCGGCAAGCCGCGTGGTGACATCCTCGCTGAAGCCCAGCGCCTTGCCTACCTCGCGAATTGTGCTGCGCGGGCGGTAATGGATGACGGTCGCGGCGATGGCGGCGCGATCACGCGTATAGCGTTTATAGATGTACTGGATGACTTCCTCGCGCCGCTCATGCTCGAAATCGACGTCGATGTCCGGGGGCTCGTCGCGCTCGCGAGAAATGAACCGTGAAAACAGCAACGTATTCTTGATCGGATCGACCGAGGTCACGCCGAGCAGAAAGCAGACAATCGAATTTGCGGCAGAGCCGCGCCCTTGGCACAATATGGGAGGTTTTTGTGCGCGAGCGAAGCGGACAAGGTCGTAAACAGTCAGGAAATAATAGGCATATTTCTTCCTGCGGATTAGCCAGAGTTCGTTGCCGATATGCTTGCGAATTTTGGATGTAAGCGGCACGCCATATCGCTTCTCCGCAGCCGTCTTCACCAGATGGTGCAAATAAGGAAAAGGCTTCCAGCCTTGCGGTACAGGTTCGTGCGGATATTCATAACGCAGGTCTTTTAGGTCGAAGCGGATGCGAGCTAGTAGCTTCGGGCTTTGCCCGATCGCCTTGGGATGGTCCTTGAACAATCGCTTCATTTCAGCGGGCGCCTTCAAATGGCGTTCGCCATTCGCGCGAAGAAGCTTGCCTGCTTTCTGGACCGTCGTGCCCTCGCGAATACTGGTGATGACGTCGTGCAAGGGGCGCTGGGCGATCGTCGCATAGTGCGCGTCGTTGGTCGCGAGCAACGGAACGCCCGTTGCGACCGACAGGCGTTCGAGTGCGAGCAGCCGGCGTGCATCGGCTCCCGATCGCGACATCGTGGCGGCAAGCCATACCGCCTTGCGCCGCGCTTGTTTGAGCTTGCGGAGCAAGGCGGCATCGCCGCCCGTTGCGATCAGCAACAGGTCTTCGCAATGGTCGAGAAGATCTTCGAGATTAAGGATGCAGTCGCCTTTTTGCGCGCGCAGATTGCCCGTCGAAAGGAGTCGGGTGAGTCGGCCCCAGCCATGACGGCTGACCGGATAGGCGACGATGTCAGGCGTGCCGTCGGCAAAAACGAGTCTTGCCCCGACCACCAGCCGGAAGCCCTCCACCATCTCGGGCGTCTTCACCTGTAGCTCTTTGAGGAACGCCCACGCCCGCACTACCCCCGCGACGCTGTTGCGATCCGCAATGCCGATGCCTTTCATACCGAGGCTGATCGCCTCTGCCACCATTTCGGCGGGATGCGAGGCGCCACGCAGAAAGCTGTAGTTGGTCGCGGCGATCAGTTCGGCGAAGCCGGGGTCGGGGCCGGGGTCGGATTCGTCGGTCACGCGAAGACCCCGTGGATATACCAGCGCGGGTCGGGTTTTTCGTCGTAGAGGCCATGGCGGAAGAGCCAGAAGCGGCGGCCTTGCGCATCCTCGACGCGGTAATAGTCGCGCGTCAGGCCGCCATTGTCGCGGCGGCGCCACCATTCGGCGGCGATGCGCTCGGGGCCTTCGTAGCGGCGGATCGCGTGCGTCGCACGGCGCCAGCGGAAATGGTGCGGCGGGCCGTCGGGCACTTCGGCGATCACCTCGATCGGTTGCGGCGGGTCGAAGAGGTGGAAGGGGCGCGTCGGCGGCTCACCGGCTTCGGGCGCGGGCCAGGGCAGCGGGGGCGGCGCGTCGGCCGCCGGCAGTTCGAGCTGCGCCTGTTCGGGAATATGGGTGTCGGCGGGGCGTAATCGCCGGACGCGCCCGCGCCCGAGCCGCATCGTCAGCCGGTCGGCGAGCTCGTTCATGGCTGCCCCTTCGTTAATGGCGCGCCCCGCGCCGCCCTCCAGCTTCAACTGCGTTGCGGTCAGCCGTTCGAGCCGCGGCACTGCGAGGCGGATCATGTCGAATCCGAATCCGGGATCGAGCGGGTCGCGCAAGCTGTCCATGCGTTCGGCGAACAGGCGCATGACGAGGCCGGTGTCGCGGGTCGGGTGGCCGGTTTCGATCGCGATGCTGCGCGCGAGCCCGTCGCTGCGAAAGAAGGTCGCGCGGAAATGGCGGCCGCCCTTGCCCCGTTCGGCGAGATCTTCGATCGCTTCGCCGACGAGTTCGGAGAGTATTCTGGTTGCGTGGGTCGTGCTGCCGAGCGGCTCGGCGAAACGGCGGTCGGCGACGACCGGCGGCAGGGCGGTGCGGGGATCGAGCGGGCTCGGCGCATCGCCGAGCAGCCGGCGCAGCGCGGTCGCGGCATCGGCGCCGAAGCGCGCGGCGATGTTCGCCATCGGACGGCTCGCGAGATCGCCGATCGTCTTCAATCCTGCGCGGACGAGCGCGGTCGTCGCCTCGGCTTCGAGTTCGAGCGCGGCGACGGGCAGGCGGCGGATTGCTTGCCCCTCGTCGGGGGCGGGGCGCGTCTGGTAGCGTGCGAGCGCACGCGCCGCATCGGCGGTGGGGCCGAGCGCGTGACGGAGCGTCATGCCGAGCCGGGCGAGGCGCATCTCGGCATCGGCGACCAGCCCCGCTTCGCCATTGTAGAGATGCTCGACGCCCGCGATATCGAGGATCAGTCCATCGGGCGCGTCGAGCGCGACAAGCGGAGAATAGCGCGCGCAGCCCTGTGCGAGCCGGTCGAGCCAGTCATGGTCGAGCACGGGGTCGTGCGGAATGACGGCAAGCTCGCCAATCTGCGCGCGGGCATCGGCGAGCGGCATACCGACGCGCAGCCCGATGGCCTCTGCCTGTGCGCCGACGCTGGCAAGCCGCATCGCGCCGCGCTGCTTCTCGGCAAAGACGAGCGGCGCGTCAGGCGGCTGCGGCGCCGTGCGAAGCCATCGCTCGGCGGGCAGGAAAGGGAAGAAGATCGCCAGATAGCGCCGCGTCGCCAGGATTTGGCCCGAAGCATTTTTCGTCATGGTTCCAATCCAGTCGCCAGCGCGTGCCGGCGGGGCCACCGCGCCAGCGCAGCAGTTCGAGGTCGAAGGCGGGAGCGCCGGGGGCATTGGCTTCGAGTGCGCGTGAAGGCGAGGCGGCGATGTTCCAGCGCGTCTCGGCGGCGCTCGGCGCGGGGACGGCATTGAGACGGAGCATCAGCAAGGTCGTGCCCGCATCGCGCGCGCCGAGCGCGAGGCGGCGGCCCGCGGTCAGATCGAGCAACGGGAATTTGCCCCAGCTTTCGACGATCACCGCCGCCGACCCGGCGCAACGGATCGCGTCGTTGGCGCAGGCGAGCAGCATCTTGGGATCGGCGGTCTCGACGAGCAAGAGCCGGTCGGGGTCACCGCCGAGTTCGGCAATGCCGGGGGCATAGATATGGCCGGTGCGCTTGCCGGCATCGGTGGTACGCAGCCAGAGGAGCGGTGCCTTGCCGGGGGTGCGCAGCGCCACAAGGGCGGCGAAGGCCGCGGCGCTCGTCGCATCGAGAGCATCTGAGGCGAAAAATTCATGGCATCGTCCGCTCGCCAGCCCGCCGCCCATCGCGTCGTCGAAGGGCGCGTGTCCACTTGCCAGCCAGCCATCGACCCGGCGGCTTTCGAGACCGCCATTGGCGGTCAGCCGGGCGATGCGCTTACGCAGCCCGGCGAGTATGGGGGACGACTCGCGCATCATTTGTTCCTGATATGTTCTATTAGCGCTTTTGGGGCAACGCTTGTCAAGACGAGTCAGGAGCCGATGCGTTTAAATGACGAAGGCGGGTTAGCGAGCGGGCGTCGTCGAACCCGCGCTGCTGTCGCCGCCCAGCGCGCGGAACAGCGCAATGCGTGTCTGGACGAGCAGCAATTGCGTGCCGATCTCGCTTCGCCGCGCCGAATAGAGGCTGCGCTGCGCATCGAGGCTCGAGAGGAAGCTGTCGACCCCGCCCTTGTAGCGCGCGTCGGTCAGCGTCGCGGTGTCGGCCGCCGCTTCGGTGTTGGCGGCCGCGGCGCGCACGCGTTCGGCGATGGTGCCCTGCACCGCGAGCGCGTCGGCGACTTCGCGGAACGCGGTCTGGATAGCGCCTTCATAGCCCGCGAGTGCGGCGTCACGCTGCGCCTCGCTGACCGCAACGCCCGCGCGGCGGCCGCCGGCGTCGAATATTGTCGCGGTGGCATCGCCGCCAGCCGACCAGCTGAAGGCACCATTGTCGAACAGGTCGGACAGCGCGTTGCTGGCAAAGCCGAACAGCCCGGTCAGCGAGATCGAGGGGAACAGCCGCGCGCGCGCGACACCGATATTGGCGTTGGCGGCGCGCAGGCCATATTCGGCCTCGATCACGTCGGGACGGCGGAGCAATATGTCGGAGCTGATCCCGGCGGGGAGCGCGACGATCGACGGCGTGACTTCGGCGAGACCGGCGGGCAGCAGGGTCCGGTCGACATCGCCGCCGACGAGCAGGCGGATGAGATTCTCGTCCTGTGCCAGCGCACTCGTCTGCGCTGCGATCGCATCCTCGGCGGTCGCCAAAATCTGTTCGGCCTGACGCAGGTCGGTGCGCGGCGCGACGCCGCCGTCGAGCCGCGCCTTGGTCAGCCGGACATTTTCGCGCGCATTCGCGGCGGTATCACGCGCGATGGCGAGCAGGTCGAGATCAGCGCCATAGGTCGCCCATATGTCGGCCAGATTGGCAATCAGCGCGAGCCGTACCGTGCGCGATGCCGCCTCGGTACCGAGCGCGCGGTTGCGGTCGGCTTCGGTCGCGTTGGCGAGCTTGCCGAACAGGTCGAGTTCGAAGGCGGTGATCCCGCCGCGCAGTGAGAAATCACCGCTGCCGCTGGTGCCGCTATTGTCCGAATAGCCGGCGCCGGCGCTGGCCCCGATTGCGGGGAATTGACCCGAACGCGTGACGCGAACCTGCGCGCGTGCCGCCGCGACATTGGCATAAGCGACGCGCAGGTCGCGGTTGTTCGCCAGCGCCTGATCGGCGAGCGATTGCAGGCGCGGATCGGTAAACACGCTTTTGTAGGAGAGGATCGGCAGTGCGGCTACGCTCTGCAGCAGATAGGCGTCACCAGCGGGCCAGCTTTGGGGGACGGGCGGCGTCGGCAGCACCGTCTTCGGCGCGAGCGAACAGCCGGCGAGCGCGAGCGCGCTTGCCATGAGCAGGGCGCGGGTGCCGATCATGCCGGCACCTCCGTCACGCCATCATCCTTATTCTTGCCAAAACGCGCACGCATTGCGGTAATACCGTCGCGCACGCCGCGGCGGACCAGAACGAAGAAGAGCGGGATGAAGAAGATCGCGAGGAAGGCGGCGGTCAACATGCCCCCGATCACCGAGGTGCCAATCGCGACGCGGCTGTTCGCGCCGGCGCCTGTCGCGATGGCCAGCGGCAGCACGCCAAAGATGAAGGCGAAGCTGGTCATCAGGATCGGGCGAAGGCGGATGCGCGCCGCAGCGATCGCCGCCTCGATCACGCGCTTGCCTTTGCGTTCTTCCTGTTCGGCGAACTCGATCATCAGGATCGCGTTTTTGGCCGCAAGGCCCATTGTGGTGAGCAGGCCGATCTGGAGATAGACGTCGTTTTCGAGGCCGCGCAGCGACACCGCGACCACCGCGCCGATCAGCCCGAGCGGGATGATCAGGATCACCGCGAGCGGAATCGTCCAGCTTTCGTAAAGCGCGGCGAGGCACAGGAAGACGACGAGCAGCGAAATGCCATAGAGCAATGGCGCCTGTCCCGACGACAGCCGCTCCTGATAGGAAGAGCCCGACCAGGCGACGCTGGTCCCGGGGATCTGGTTTGCCATCGCTTCCATTTCGTCCATCGCTTCGCCCGAACTGGTGCCGGCCGACGGCTGGCCCGAAATTTCGAACGCGGGGACGCCCTGGAAGCGCGAGGTGCTGCTCGGCGTCGTCGCCCAGCCCGTGCGGGCAAAGGCCGAGAAGGGCGACATCTCGCCATCGGCCGAACGCACATACCATTGGCTCAAATCTTCGGGCTTGGCGCGATAGGGCGCATCGCCCTGAACATAGACGCGTTTGACGCGGCCTTCGTCGATGAAGTCGTTGACATAGCGGCCGCCCCACGCCGTCGCGAGCGTCGCATTCACATCGGCATTGTCGATCCCGTAAGCGGTCAGCCGCTGGGTATCGACGTCGATCTTCAGCGTCGCCACGTCGGGCAGATCGCTCAGGCGCACCGCAGTCAATTTGGGATTGGCATTGGCCATCGCGAGCAATCGCTCACGCGCCGCGACGAAATCCTCGCGGCTCATGCCGCCGCGGTTCTGCAACTGCATGGTGAAACCCGACGAGTCGCCCAGCCCGCGCACCGCGCCGGGAACCAGCGCAAACACCTGCGCATCGCGCAGCCCGCCCAGCGCCTTGCGCGCGCGTTCGGCGATGGCGTCGGCGGTGTTTTCCTTGCCTTCGCGATTGTCCCAGTGCGTCAGGTTGACGAAACCCTGTCCGGTATTCTGGCCGACGGCGCCGCCGCCGCCGCCGCCGGCGACGATAAACAGCGCCTGCGTGTTCGCCTTTTCCTGCGTCAGCATATATTTTTCGACCGCATCGCGCACTTCCAGCGTCCGCGCCTGTGTGGCGCCGGCAGGAAGGCGGAACTGGACCTGGACGCGCCCCTGATCCTCGCCCGGCAAAAAGCCGCTCGGCAGGCGCAGGAACAGGACGGCCAGCACGGCTACGATGATCGCGTAGATGCCGAGGAAAAGCCATTTTCGGTCGACGACCTTGGTCACGCTGCCGACATAGCGTTCGACGGTGCGATCGAAGCGGGTGTTGAAGCCGTTTTTGGCGCGTTCGAGCATCGCGCTGGCGCGCGGAAAACGCCCGCCGGGTGCGGTCTCGCCATGCGTCTTCTGCTTGAGCAGGGTGGAGGTCAGCGCGGGGCTGAGGATCAGCGCGACGAGAACCGACAACATCATCGCGGAAATGATCGTGACCGAGAACTGGCGATAGATGACGCCGGTCGAGCCGCCGAAAAACGCCATCGGCAGGAACACCGCCGACAGCACCAGTGCGATCGCGATCAGCGCGACCTGCAATTCCTTCATCGACTGGATCGTCGCCTCGCGCGCCGACATCTCGGGATTTTCTTCCATCAGGCGCTCGACATTTTCGACCACGACGATCGCGTCGTCGACAAGCAGGCCGATCGCCAGCGTCAGCCCGAACAGGGTGAGCGTGTTGATGCTGAACCCCAGCATGTAGAAGATCGCGAAGGTGCCGAGCAGCACGACCGGAACCGCGATCGCCGGGATCAGCACCGCGCGCCAGCTTTGCAGGAACACGAACATGACGATGATGACGAGGATGATCGCCTCGATCAGCGACTTTTGCACTTCGCTGACCGACAGCTTGATGAAGGCGGTCGAGTCGTTGGCGTAGGAGTAGGCGAGCCCGTCGGGGAAGTCTGCGGACAGTTCCTCCATCCGGGCCTTGACGCGGTCGGCGGTTTCCAGCGCGTCGGATCCCGGCGACAGCGAGATCGACATGCCCGCGCCGGGGTGGCCGTTGATGCGGCTGACGACGCTGTAATTTTCGGCGCCGATCTCGACCCGCGCGATATCCTTGATCCGCACGCTCGACCCGTCGGGCAGCGTTTTCAGGACGATATTTTCAAACTGTTCGACGGTCTGCAACCGCGATTGCGCGGTCACCGTCGCGTTGAGCATCTGACCCGCGGGCGACGGCAGGCCGCCGACTTCGCCCGCCGCGACTTCGCTGTTCTGCGCCGTGATCGCGGCGATCACCTCGCTTGGCATCAGCGATACCGCCGCGAGCCGCTGCGGGTTGAGCCAGATGCGCATCGCGTGCGGCGCGCCGAAGATATTGACATCGCCGACCCCCTCGACGCGCGATATCGGATCCTGGATGTTCGACGTC
This sequence comes from Sphingopyxis sp., assembly GCA_051861185.1. GTDB lineage: Bacteria > Pseudomonadota > Alphaproteobacteria > Sphingomonadales > Sphingomonadaceae > Sphingopyxis. The sequence goes on along the minus strand of JBIMKQ010000012.1, from coordinate 72,887 downwards.
ATATAGTCGGACACGTCGGCGTTCGCGCGCGTGTCGGTCTCGTCATAAACGCCGACGAGCAGCAAGGTGTCGGAGTTGGATTTGGTGACGCGGACGCCCTGTTGCTGCACCTGTTGCGGCAGGCGCGAGATTGCCGACTGGATCTTGTTCTGGACCTGGACCTGCGCGATGTCGGGATCGGTACCCTTGGCAAAGATCGCGGTGATGTTCGCCTGTCCGCGCGAGCTTGACTGCGAGCTGAAATAAAGCAGGCCATCGATCCCGGTCAGCTGCTGTTCCAGCACCTGCGTGACGCTATTCTCGATCGCCTCGGCCGACGCGCCCGGATAGGAGGCGCGGATATTGACCTGCGCCGGCGCAATATCGGGATATTGCTCGATCGGCAGCGCAAACAGCGCGCCAACCCCGCCCAGCATGACGATGATCGCCAGCACCCAGGCAAAGATAGGGCGGTTGATGAAAAGGCGCGACATGAGGGGCTATGGTCTCTTTTCTGTTGTCTTCGCAGCGGGTGCCCCCACCCGCTGCGCACTGCTCGCCGGAACCGGTTTGATTGGCGCCCCCTGTTTGAGATTGCCGACCCCCTGCGTGATGACGCGCTCGCCGGCTTTCAATCCGGCGGTGATGACCCAATTGGCGCCGATGGTGCGATCGGCGGTCACCTTGCGCCGCGCCGCCTTATTGTCCTTGCCGACCAGATAGACGAAGGCCGAGCCGTCGAAATCGCGTTGCACCGCGGGTTGCGGCACAAGAATAGCCGCCGGGTTGATCGCCTGGTCGAACAGCGCGGTCACGAACATGCCGGGCAGCAACACGCCCTTGGGATTGGGGAAGCGCGCGCGCAGCGTGACGGTGCCCGTTTGCTCGTTGACCGTGATGTCCGAAAACTGCACCGTACCGACAAAGCCATAGGCGCTGCCGTCTTCCATACGCAGGCGCACCGACGTGCTGCCGGCGGTGACGCCGCCGCTTTCGAGCGCCTGACGCAGCGTCGTGAGTTCGGCGCTCGACTGCTGCATATCGACATACATCGGGTCGGTCTGCTGGATAACCGCGAGCGGGGTCGCCTGGCTCGCGCTGACGAGCGCCCCCGGAGTTGCGAGGCTGCGGCCGATGCGGCCGCTGATCGGCGCGGTGATCGTCGCATAGCGCAGGTTGATTCGCGCGGTTTCGAGCGCCGCACCATTTTGCGCGATGGCGGCGCGCGCCATGCGGGCCTGCGCAAGCGCATCGGTATAATCCTGTTCGGCAACCGCCTGCATCTTCGCGAGCGGTTCGAGCCGCCGCGCGCGCTCCTCGGCAGCCTGCGCGCTGGCACGCGCGCTGGCGAGATTGGCTGCGGCCTGGTCGACCCCCGCCTGATAGAGACTGGCGTCGATCTGGTAGAGCGGCTGGCCCGCGCGCACAAAGCCGCCCTCGGCGAACAGGCGGCGGCGGATCAAGCCATTGACCTGCGGCCGCACCTCGCTGGTTTCGAAGGGCACGGTGCGCCCGCCGAGCGACGTCGTAACGGGCACGGCCTCGACCTTCACGGCGACATAGCCGACCTCCGGCGCGCTGCGGCCGTTCTTGCTGTCATCCTGACCCGAGCAGGCGCCGAGCGAAAGAGCCGCGGCACACAGCGCTCCGGTCAGCGAAAGCGACCTTTTGTCCAGCATAGTTGGTTGTTCTCGTATCGGTTCGCCGGGAGGCGGGGGAGGTATTGCGCCCTTTCAACCGATTGGATTGCCCCATGCAAGCCCAATGCGGGCGCTGCGACAAATTACGACAATTTTCTGTGGCAGAAAAATTGCCGTCTGAGTTGTCATACAAGGACGGCAGTTGTCATACAATTATCGCTTGACACGGGCCGGCTAATTCCCGCATCATTCGTGACACCGGTTACCAGTGCCGGGCAATGAAACAGAAAATGGGAGGGCGACGGGCGCGGCTGCAAGAGCCGAGCTTCAGGCGCAATCTCCCGGGGAAATCATTGGTGGTCGGGCTACAGGCCCGCCGCCGGCGTGGGAGGATGACGATGGCTATTCAGGCAAGGCGGGGCGCCCGGACATGGGCAAAATGGGCGAGCGGAGCGTCGCTGGCGGTGCTGGCAGTGGCGCCAGCCTATGCGCAGGACGCAGCGGCTCCGGCCGACGATGATGCGATCGTCGTCACCGGCATCCGCGCCTCGCTCGAGCGCGCCGCCGACATCAAGCGCGAAGCCGAGCAGGTGATGGACGTCATCACCGCCGAGGATGTCGGCAAGCTGCCCGACGCCAACGTCGCCGAAGCGCTGCAGCGCGTGACCGGCGTCCAGATCACCCGCGTCTTTGGCGAAGGCCAGTCGGTGTCGGTACGCGGCCTGCAACAGGTCCGCGTCGAGGTCGACGGGCGCACCCTGCTTGGGTGGTCGGCGCGCCTGTCGCCGCCCGAGAATGACCAGCTCGGCCGCTCGTCGGGTCTCGATTCGGTGCCCTCCAGCCTGTTCGGCCGCCTTGAGGTGCGCAAGTCGCCGCTCGCAAGTCAGGCCGAGGGCGGCCTGGGCGGCACGGTCAACCTCGTCACGCCGAAGCCATTGTCGTTCAAGGAGCCGACGATCTCGGTTCGCGCGCAGGGCGTCTATTCGGAAAATTCGAAAAAGTTCGAACCCGCGATCACCGGCTTTGCAACGACCAAATTTGCCGACGGGCGCATCGGCGTCATGCTGGCGGGCGAATATCAGAAGCGCACCTCGATGACGCAGACGTTCGAGCGTAACAATTTCCTCAACCGCACCTATACCGGTGTCGGCGGGGGCGTGGTCCCCACCCCGGTGCTGCTGCAATATGAACAGTTCACCGTGGACCGTTCGCGGCTGGGACTCAATGGCTCGATCCAGTTCGAGGTGACCCCCGAATTCACCCTCACCGCCGATGCGCTTTATTCGAAACTCAAGACCGGGCGCCGTCAGGACTTTTTCGCATTCCGCCTGCCGACCGGCGCCAACCCCGTCACCAACCGCGTTGTCGAGAATGGCGTGGTCGTTGCGGGCAACGCCAACGGCACCGTTACCAGCGCGGGACAGATCCGCAACGAGCCGACCGAAAGCTTCCTTTATGGCCTGAACGGCAAATATGAGAGCGGGGCGCTGAAGATCGAGGCCGACGGCTATTACAGCAAGGGCACGATCGACCAGACGATCCAGATCATCACCTTGCAAGGGACCGCCTTGGTCCCCGGCGCGTTCGATTTCCGCGATACGACCATTCCGTCGCTGACGCTGACCGGGCCGTTCAACCCGACCAGCTATGCCTCGTACAATCCGGCGACAAACGGCGTGCGCAGCAACCGGCTGATCGGCCTGCTCGACGAGTATACGGGCAAACTCGACGTCAGCTACGAAACCGGCGGCGGCGTCACGATTGCTGCGGGGGTCCGCTACACCGACCTCCACGCGCGATCGAATGCGTTCCGCAGCCAGGTCACCCCGACCCGCGCCGAACTCGAACCCTATCTCAAGCTGGTCAATATGGGCGACTTTCTGTCGGACATTCCGGGCAGCTTCCCGCGCAGCTTCCTCAGCACTGCGCCGACGTTCGACTATGTCTTCACCCGCGCGCAGGCCGCCGAACCCAATCCCGATGCGAACGGCCGGTCGACCTTGCTGCCCAATTTGCAGCGCGATTATGATTTCAGCGAACGCACGCTTGCCGGCTATCTGATGGTGTCGGGCGAGGGTGAGATTGCCGGCATTCCGTACAAGGCCAATGCCGGGGTGCGCATCGCATCGACGCGGCTGTCGGTCGACTCCTATGTCAACGTCGGCACCGTCAGCCGGCTGGTCAACGACAAGAATCGCTACACCAATGTGCTGCCCAGCGCGAACATCGCGTTCAACATCACCGACGATTTTCTGATCCGCGTATCGGGATCGCAGACGATGCAGCGCGCGTCGATCGCCGACCTGTCGCCATCGACTTTCTTCAATGCGACCAACCTGTCGGTGACCGGCGGCAACGTGAATTTGCAGCCGCCCGTATCGACGCAGGCCGACGTCAGCTTCGAATATTATATGGGCAAGACGTCGCTCATCTCGGGCGCCATGTTCTACAAGGATGTGAAGGATTTCATCGCCAGCTTCGTGACCACCGGGGTCGACACCAATCTCGACCCTCAGGGCCGCGAATTGACCTTCTCGCGGCCCGAAAATCTGGCGAGCGCGAAGATCAAGGGGTTTGAGATCGGTATCCAGCAGTTCGCCGACTTCCTGCCGTCGCCGTTCGATGGCTTTGGCGTCATTGCCAACTACACCTATTCGGATTCGGAAGATAATAACGGCTTCCCGTTGGTGGCGGTGTCGAAGAACAGCTACAATCTGGTTGGTCTGTACGAGAAGGGGCCCTTCTCGGCGCGCCTCGCCTATAATTATCGCGACGAGGCGGTCTTCGAATTTTCGGAAGGGCGGCCCAGTTTCGTCGGCTCGCGCTCGCAACTCGACGCGCAGATCGGGGTCGACGTCACCAGGAATATCGCGCTGTCGCTCCAGGCGCAGAATCTGATGCCCAAGAAATCGGCGACGAGCGAGTATAGCAATTTCAACACGACCGCGCTCAACAGCTATGCGCTGTCCGAACGTCGTTTTTCGGTCGGCGTGCGCGCAAAATTCTAAAAGGGTCCCCGGCGTGGCGGCGCCCCCGACCTTTGACGGGTCGCGCGCCGCCATATCACCGGGCCTCAGGGAGTGAATCGGATTATGATTTCGGGTAATCGGCGCGCGCGCCTCGTATCGGTTTTGGCGCTCGGCGCGGCGTTGGCGCTCCCGGTTCAGGCGCAAACGGCGAAACCGCCCAGGATCCTTTCCGACCCGGCGACGGTGGCCGCGAACCCGCTGCCCGATTTCAGCTATGCAGGCTATGGCTTCGGCCTTGCACCGATCCCCGCCGATGCGGGAACGATCGTCGACGTGACCACCCATGGTGCGATCCCCGACGACGGACTCGACGACACGAAAGCGGTGCTCCGCGCACTCGCCGCGGCGAACGCGGTGAAGGGCAAGGTCATACTGCGTTTTCCGAAGGGGCGCACGCAGATCACCGAAGTGCTGCGGATCACGCGCAGCGACGTTGTCCTCGACGGCGCGGGCAATGGTCCGGGCGGCAGCGAATTGTGGTTCCCGCGCCCGCTGAGGTTGATCGACCAGAGCCACGACTATGACGAGCTGCGCGAATATCTGGTGCGCGAGAAGAAGCAGCAGGTCGAGCCCGAGCATAATATCGATTATCTGTTCACCGAATATAGCTGGGCCGGGGGGATGATCCTCGTCGCGCCGGCAGGCAGCCGGCCGGTCTCCTATGACGGCAGCAAGGATGTGCGCGATCCGGTGCTCGCGACGGGCGTGTCGGGCAAGCAGTTTACCCGCACGCTGACGGTCGACAATGTCTCGAAGCTCAAGGTCGGCGATGTCGTGCAGCTGCAGTGGTTTTCGGTCGACGGGCCAAACAGCAAGATATTGAAGTCGCTCTATGGCGATACCGACCTGCCGATCGGGTCGCACCACTGGACGTCGCCGAACCGGCCGGTGGTCGCGCAGGCGACGCGCGTCACGGCGGTTCGCGGCAAGACGGTGACGCTTGGCGATCCGCTGCTCCACGATATCCGCGCCGACCAGCCCGCGGTGGTCGCCGAATGGAGGCATCTCTCCAATGTGGGTATCCAGAATCTGCGGCTGCAATTTCCCGACGCGCCGTCGTTCGGCCATCATCTCGAACAGGGTTATAACGGCATCTATATGACCGGCGTCTTCGACGGCTGGGCGAAGAAGCTGACGATCGACAGCTCGGACAGCGGCATCCTCACCGACAATGCGGCAAGCCTGACGATCGCCGACGTCACCACCACGGGCACGCGCCGCGCACATTATTCGGTGCATGTTGGCGCGGTGCACAATGTGCTGGTCAAGGATCTGAAGGTCGAAAACCCCGTCGTCCATCCGGTCAGCATCAACACCCGCTCGACGCGGTCGGTCTTCCTGCGTTCGGTCGTCGACAAGGATGCGATCATCGATCAGCACAGCGGGTCGAACCACCAGAATCTGTTCGACCAGATCGTGATGCATATCGAGCCGAAAGAGGTGAACGGCGCCTGGCAGTATCAGCTATGGGTCGGCGGTGGCGCGCCGTATTGGAAGCCGGGCCACGGACTCTACAACACGCTGTGGAATGCCAGGCTGGTGATGCCGGGCAGCGTGCCCGCAGATGCGACGGTGGCGATCACGAGCGGGCTCGAAGGACCGGGCGAGCGGATCGTCGGCCTCCATGCCAATCGCAAGATCGCGGTCAGCTATACGCCCGCGCCCTATATCGAGGGAACGGGGCAGGCGGTCGATGCCGTGCCGTCGCTCTACGAATATCAGCTCGCGCGCCGGCGGCGCTGAGGCATCAGCGTCGCGGCGCGGGCGCCACCGACTGCCGTTCGACGAAGGTCGACGCCAGCACATTGCTCTCGTCGTCGCCGCCCTTGGTACCCGGACTCAGGAAATCGGGGACGAGCGTCTGTGCGGCGCGAATGCCCATCTCGCGGATCGGCCAGCGCACGGTGCTGAGCGCGGGCCAGATATGCGTCGCGGTCGGGCTGTCGTCGAAGCCGATGATCGAAAGCCGTTCCGGCACCTTGATGCCCTTGCTGTGCGCGACGCTCATCACGCCTGCCGCCATCTCGTCGTTCGAGCAGAAGACAGCCGTTGGCGGCTCGGCGAGAGAGAGCAGCGCTTCGCCCGCCTCGATGCCCGCGGTGTAGCGGTAGTTGCCCGGCGCATAGAGTTCGGAGGGAAGATCAAGCCCGGCCTCGGCGAGCGCTTCGCGGAAACCCTCCTCGCGTTCGGCGGCCGAACGGAACCCGTCGGGGCCGCGTACGAAGCCGATTCGCCGATGGCCGAGAGCGATCAATCCGCGCACGGCTTCGGCGACGACCTCGCGATCGTTCGACGAGATGCAATGCTTTGCATCGTCGATCCGCGCCGACCCGATGCGGACATAACGCACGCCCAGATCCTCGCAGAGCGCGGCCAGATCGTCGTTTTCCGAAATCGGCGGCAACAGCATCGCGCCGATCGGCCGCTGTTTTTCGAGGAAAATCCGCACATCTTCGAGCATCTTGTCCGATCCGCGGTCGACCGGGCGGACGAGCAGCGCGAGGTCGCTGTCCTTGATCGCGTCGAGCACGCCGCGCTGGAAGTTGAGCACCGTCTGTGCGTTCGGATTGTCGTGGAGAAGCGCGATCAGGAAATTGCGGCGAAAGGCAAGCGCGCGCGCCTGCGGATTGGGAACGAAGCCGAGTTGTTCGATCGCCTTTTCGACGACAGCACGCGTCTTGTCGGTCAGAAACTCGGACCGGTTGATCACCCGGCTCACCGTCTTTTTCGAAACCCCCGCAAGCGCCGCCACGTCGTTAATCGTCGGCTGCTTGCCCCCCGGCCCCTTATTTTGTGCCGCCATATTCTCTTTCCCCTGCAAGTCCGGCCGAGGTCGGGCTCGCCTTTTCGTTCTGATGGGCGCTCGACGGCGTAAAATCAACCGCCTGGCCGGGGTGCCAACATCTCTTGACACCGGTTACCATCAATTCTAGCAAGTCGGCAAGCCAGAAATCTCGAGCGAGGATGCCATCATGTTTTCCAAGACCTATTACGCCACCCATCCCGTGATGATGGAGGAGGTGTCGAATGCGGAGCTTCGCGATCGCTACCTCATCCAGAACCTGTTCCGCACCGGCGAGTGCGTGCTCAACTACACCCACGCCGACCGCTTTGTGATTGGCGGGGTTGCCGTCGGTTCGGTACCGGTGAAGCTGCCCGCGCAGAGCGAGCCGCCGTCGGCCGCAGGCCACCCGTTCCTCGAGCGTCGCGAGCTCGCGATCGTCAATGTCTCGTCGGCGCCCGGCACCGTCACCGTCGACGGCGAGAGCTTCATGCTTGGCAACAAGGATTGCCTCTATGTGACGATGGGCGCAACCGACGTCGAATTCGCGGGCGAAGGAGCGCGCTATTATCTGGCGTCGTGCCCGGCGCACAAGGCGTTCACGACCCGCAAGCTCGGCATCGCCGACGCGAATGCGCTCGACCGCGGCAGCCTCGCCGAATCGAATGAACGCACGATCTTTCAGCTCGTCATCCCGGGCGTCTGCGACAGCGCGCAGCTCGTCATGGGGCTGACCGTGCTCAAGGAAGGCAGCGTCTGGAATACGATGCCCCCGCACATCCACGAGCGGCGCAGCGAGATCTATTTCTATTTCGAACTCGACAATCTCGACAACGACCGCGTGATGCATTTCATGGGCGAAGGCGAGGCGACCCGTCACATCGTCATGCAGAATGAGGAAGCGGTGATCTCGCCGCCCTGGTCGATCCACATGGGCGCCGGCACCAAATCCTATGCCTTCATCTGGGCGATGGCGGGCGAGAATCAGGATTATACCGATATGAACGTCCTCGACATCTGTCAGCTGTCGTAATGAGCGGCCTGTTCGATCTTTCGGGCAAAGTCGCGCTCGTCACGGGTGCCAACACCGGCATCGGCCAGGGCATTGCGCTTGCTCTCGCCGAAGCGGGGGCGGATATCGCCGCTGCGGGGCGCTCGCCCGCCGACGAGACGGTGGGCAAGGTGCGCGGGCTGGGACGGCGGGGCGAGAATTTCGCCGCCGACCTGTCGAGCGTCGGCGCGGTCCAGCCGCTCGTCGATGCGGTGCTCGCCGAGTTCGGACGGATCGATATCCTCGTCAACAACGCCGGGATCATCCGCCGCGCCGATGCGGTCGACTTCACCGAGGCCGACTGGGATGCGGTGATGGACACCAATCTCAAAACGCTCTTCTTCCTTTGCCAGAGCGTCGGTCGCCACATGCTCGCGCGCGGCAGCGGCAAGATCATCAACATCGCCTCGATGCTGACCTTTCAGGGCGGCGTTCGCGTGCCGAGCTATACGGCGTCGAAATCGGGGGTCGGCGGACTCACCAAATTGCTCGCGAACGAATGGGCGGCCAAGGGTGTGCAGGTCAATGCGATCGCGCCCGGCTATATCGCGACGAACAACACCGCCGCGTTGCAAGGCGACGAGACGCGCAATCGCCAGATCATGGAGCGCATCCCTGCAGGCCGCTGGGGCGACCCCGGCGACATCGGCGGCGCCGCGGTCTTCCTCGCGTCATCGGCGTCGGACTATGTCCAGGGCCATATCCTCGCCGTCGATGGCGGCTGGCTTGCCCGCTAGGGCGGCGCGATGACCGGGCGCCTTGTTTTTTTCGGCGAACTGCTGATCCGCCTGACCGCCCCGGGCAACGAACTGCTGATGCAGTCGCCGTCGCTCGCGCTTCATGTCGGGGGGGCGGAAGCCAATGTCGCGATCGGGCTTGCGCATCTTGGCCATGATTGCGCGATGGTCAGCCGGGTTCCTGCAAACGCCCTGGGTCGCGGTGCTTTGGCGGCGGTGCGCGGCGCAGGCGTCGATTGTACCGCCGTTGCCAGCGGCCCGGGACGGATGGGGCTCTATTTCCTCAGCGTCGGGGCGGGGTTGCGCTCGTCCGAGATCGTCTATGACCGAGCGGGGTCGAGCTTTGCGGCCACTGGCTCCGACGATTATGACTGGGACAAGCTGCTCGCCGGTGCGGACCTGCTCCACCTGTCGGGGATCACCCCGGCGCTTGGCCCGCGCTCTGCCGAAGCGGCGCTCGCCGCCGGGCGTGCCGCCAAGCGGCTTGGCGTCCCCGTCAGCTTCGACGGCAATTATCGCGCGATGCTGTGGGAAGCATGGGACAGCGACCCGCGAACGATCCTGTCCGAACTGATCGGCATCGCCGACATCCTTTTCGGCAACCATCGCGACCTGTCGCTGGTGCTGGGGCAGGAGTTCAGCGGCGACGGCGGCGACCGGCGCCGCGCAGCGGCCGAAGCGGGCTTTGCGGCCTTTCCGGATTTGAAGCTCATCGCTTCGACCGCACGCCACACGCTTACCGCCGATCACCACCGTGTCGCGGCGCGGGTTGATTTGCGCGATGGCGGTTATCAGACCGACGAGGTCGACGTGACCGGGATCGTCGATCGCATCGGCGCGGGCGACGCCTTTGCCGCTGGGGTGCTCCATGCCCATCTGTCGGGCGGCGATGCGCGGGCGATGGCAAAAAGCGGCCTTGCGCTCACCGCGCTCAAGCATTCACTCCCCGGCGATGCGAGCCGCTTTGGTCAGGCCGATATCGACGCGTTTCATGGTGGCGGACTCGACGTCCGGCGCTGAGCCGCCACCGCCAATTTCACACGGCGCGGCTATTCGCTGCACGGCTACGGAGGCCCAAGGCCCTCAAGTTTGCCCCGTTATTCGCTTGCCTTTGACACCGGTGTCTCTTAGACAGTTTTGCGGAAGAGGGAAAATGACAAAGATGCTGGCAAGCCCCGAACAGGAAAATGTCGCCCGCGCCTTTCTGGCAGCGCGAGCCGAAAAGACACCGCTTACCGCATATCCCGGTGCGATGCCGCAGACGATGGCCGAGGCCTATGCGATTCAGGGCGCCGCGATCGCTCTCGACGGGCGTCGCGTTGGCGGCTGGAAGGTCGGGCGCATCCCCGCCGAGATCGTCGAGCGCTTTCAGGACAATCGTCTGGCCGGCCCGATCTTCAGCGACGAAATATTCGACGGCAGCGCCGGGCAGGTGCCCGCGATGCCCGTCTATGCCGCCGGTTTCGCCGCGGCCGAGGCCGAGGTGCTGCTGTGCTTTGGCGACGTCGGCGCGCGCGACTATGACATCGATTCGGTTCGCGATTGCATCGCCGATGTGCGGACCGGGATCGAGATCGCCAGTTCGCCCTTCGTCGAGATCAACCGGCACGGCCCGGCGGTCACCGCCTCCGATTACGGCAATAACAAGGGACTGATCGTCGGTCCGTCGATCGCGGATTGGCGTGACATCGATCTGATATCGATGCCCGTCGAGATGGCAATCGATGGCGAGAGCGTCGGCGCGGCGACGATGGAAACGATGCTCGACGGCCCCTTCGGGTCGGCGCTGTTCCTCATCCGTATCCTGCGCGCGCGGGGCATCGCGATTCCGCCGGGCACCTGGGTGTCGGCTGGCGCGATCACCGGAATTCATGAAATAAAACCTGGCCAGCGCGCCGAGGCGGTGTTCGACGGAAAAATCCGCGTCCGCTGCTCCATCACAGGCTAACAAGCCAGAACGGGAGAGAGAAATGGCACAGGCAATCGCGGGCGGAGGTGCGGCGCCGCCGGTGCCCAAGGCGGGCCGCTACCGCTGGCTGATCGTCGGGGTGCTGTTCGCGGCCACCACGGTCAATTATATCGACCGCACCATGCTCGGCCTGCTTGCGCCGACGCTCGGCACCGAGCTCGGGTGGAGCGAGAATGACTATGGCAACATCGTCACCGCTTTCCAGGCCGCCTATGCGCTCGGTTTCCTGCTCATGGGCTGGCTCATCGACCGCTTCGGGCCCAAGATCGGGTACAGCATCGCCATTTCGATCTGGACGATCGGTCATATCGCGCATGGCTTTGCGGGGTCGGTCGCCTCTTTCATGGCGGCGCGCGTCATTCTTGGCGTTGGCGAGGCGGGGCATTTCCCGTCGGTCGTCCGCGCTTCGAGCGAGTGGTTCCCGCAAAAGGAGCGCTCCTACGCGATCGGCTGGGTCAACAGCGCGACGACGATCGGCGTCATCCTGACCGCACCGACGATCTGGCTGTTCATGATCTGGATGGGTTTCGACTGGCGTCAGACATTCATCTACACCGGCGCCTTTGGCGTGCTTCTGCTGATCCTCTGGCTCTGGCTCTACAGCAATCCGCGCGAAAGCGGGAAGGTCAGTGATGCCGAGCTGGCGTGGATCGAACATGATCCGCCCGAAAAGGTCGAGCGCCTGGGCTGGGGCGCAATCGTCACCAAGCGCGAAGCCTGGGCCTATGCCACCGGCAAGTTCCTGACCGACCCGGTCTGGTTCCTGATGCTCTTCTGGCTGCCAAAATATTTCAGTACCACCTATAATGTCGATCTCAAGGTCGTGCTGCTCCCGATGATCATCATGTATCTGTTGTCCGACGTCGGCAGCATCCTTGGCGGTTGGGTCTCCTCGAAACTCATCCAGACGGGGCACAGCGTCAATTTCGCACGCAAGGCGACAATGCTCGGTGCGGGCTGCTGCGTGCTGCCTTTGCTGTTCGTCTCGGGGCTCGACAATATGTGGCTCGCGGTCGTGCTGATCGGCATCGCGCTTGCCGGGCATCAGGCCTTTTCATCGACGATCCTGTCGATCCCGCCCGACATGTTCCCCAAACGCGCGGTCGGTTCGGTAATCGGACTCGGCGGCTTCGCGGGCGGCGTCGGCGGCATGATCATGGCGAAGTCGACCGGGCTCGTGCTCGACGCGACCGGCGGCAGCTACACCCTCATCTTCGCCGCCTGCACGACCGTCTATTTCCTCGCCGTGCTGGCGATCCATCTGTTGAGCCCGCGCCTCGCGCCGGTCACCGTTGAAAGCAAAGCCTGATCCCATGTCGCGTTCGTTGGTCCTCTCCCCCGACCGTCTCTTTCCCTCCGATCCGGCGCAGCGCGACATCGCGCGCCGGCTTTATAAAGAGGTGGCGGGCCTGCCGATCATCAGCCCGCATGGGCACACCGACCCGAGCTGGTTCGCGGGCAACCCGTCGTTCGGTAATGCGACCGAGATGTTGCTGCATCCCGATCATTATGTGTTCCGGATGCTCTATTCGCAGGGCGTATCGCTGGGCGCGCTCGGTATCCGCAACCGCGATGCCGACCCGCGCGAGAGCTGGCGACTGTTTGCCCAAAACTACCATCTCTTCCGCGGCACCCCGTCACGGATGTGGATGGACTGGGTGTTTGCCGAGGCGTTCGGGATCGATGTGCAATTCGAAGCGGCGACTTCGGACCTCTATTACGACCGGATCACCGAAGCGCTGGCGACCGACGCCTTCCGCCCGCGCGCGCTGTTCGACCGCTTCGGGATCGAGGTGATCGCGACGACCGAAAGCCCGCTCGACACGCTCGATCATCACGCCGTGATCCGCGCTGCCAATGCCAGCGGCGAATGGGGCGGGCGCGTCATCACCGCCTATCGTCCCGACCCGGTGGTCGATCCCGAGTTCGAGGGCTTTCGCGATAATTTGAAGCGCTTCTCCGACCTGTCGGGCGAAGATGCCTTCAGCTATACGGGCTATCTCGCCGCGCACCGCAATCGCCGCGCCTTCTTCGCCGCCATGGGCGCGACCTCGACCGATCATGGCCATCCGACCGCGGCGACCGCCGACCTGTCGGAGGCCGAGGCCGAAGCGCTGTTCGCGCGCGTCACGGCAGATCATGTCAGCGCCGCCGATGCCGAGCTGTTCCGCGCGCATATGCTGACGGTGATGGCGGGGATGAGCCTCGACGACGGTCTCGTCATGCAGATCCATCCCGGGGCATTCCGCAACCATAATCCATGGCTGTTTGAACATTATGGTCGCGACAAGGGTGCGGATATCCCCACAAGTACCGATTATGTCCACGCGCTGCGCCCGCTGCTCGGCAAATATGGCAATGAGGTTGGACTGACGATCATCCTCTTCACACTCGACGAGACGAGTTACGCCCGAGAATTGGCGCCGCTCGCGGGCCATTATCCCGCGCTCAAACTCGGCCCGGCGTGGTGGTTCCATGACAGCCCCGAAGGCATGCGCCGTTTCCGCAGCCAGATGACCGAGACCGCAGGCTTCTACAATAGTGTCGGTTTCAACGACGACACGCGCGCCTTCCTGTCGATCCCCGCGCGCCACGATGTCGCGCGGCGCATCGATTGCGGCTTCCTTGCGCAGCTCGTCGCCGAGCACCGGATGGAAGAATGGGAGGCCGCCGAACTCGCCACCGACCTCAGCTATAATCTCGCCAAGGCGGCCTACCGGCTGTGAGGCTGTCCGACGAAGCGCCGATCCCGGCGTCGGTGCGGAGGCCGGCCTATGACCGATCCGCGCAGACGGCGGGGATTGTGCATATCGGCATCGGCGCGTTCCATCGCGCGCATCAGGCGGTCTATACCGACGATGCGATGAATGCGGGCGACCGCGACTGGGGTATCATCGGGGTGTCGCTGCGCTCGGGCGGTGTCGCGGCGCAATTGAATCCGCAGGACGGGCTTTACACGGTCGGCACGCGCAGCGTTCAAGGCAGCGCGCTGCGCCTCATCGGCGCGGTGCAACGGGTGCTCGTCGCGGCGGAGAATCCGCAAGCGGTGACTGACGCGATTGCCGCGCCAACGACCCATATCGTCAGCTTTACCGTGACCGAGAAGGGCTATTTACGCGGCGCCGACGGCGCGCTCGACCTGGAGGCCGCGCGCGGGTCATCCAGCCTCTACCGTTTCGTTGGCGCAGGCCTCGCGGCGCGCAAGGCCGCGGGATTGCCGGGGCTAACCCTGCTCAGCTGTGACAATCTCGCGGGCAATGGCGCGGCACTGAAGGGGCTGATGCGGCAATATCTGGCGGCCGAACATCCCGATCTGACCGACTGGTTCGACGAGACATGCCGCTGCCCCGCGACGATGATCGATCGGATCGTTCCCGCGACCGCCAAGGCCGACCGCGCCGAAGCCGAGGCGATACTCGGCGTCGGTGACGAGGGCGCTGTCGTCACCGAAGGCTTCAGCCAATGGGTGATCGAGGATGATTTCGCCGGCCGGCGCCCGCGCTGGGAGTCTGTCGGCGCCGAGCTGGTCGCCGACGTCGCGCCGTATGAAACCGCGAAACTCCGTATGCTCAACGGCGCGCATTCGGCGCTCGCCTATATCGGGCTCGGGCGCGGCCACGAGTTCGTGCATCAGGCGATCGCCGACCCCGAAATCCGTCCGGTCATCGAGCGACTGATGCGCGACGAGGCGGCACCGACGATCGACGCCGCGCCGGGACAGGATCTCGCCGCCTATGCCGATGCGCTTCTCGACCGCTTCGCCAATCCGGCGCTCCATCACCGGCTGATCCAGATCGCGATGGACGGCAGCCAGAAGATTCCCCAGCGCTGGCTCGAAACGCTGGCGTGGCATCAGGAACGTGGGCAGCGTTGCCTCTCGCTCGACGCCGCGATTGCTGCATGGATCGCCTTCCTGCGCGGCGATCACCCGATCGACGATCCGCTCGCCGACCGGTTGCGCGAAGCGGCCGCCGGCCCGGATGCAATCGAAAGGCTGTTCGGGGACGCCGGTCTGATCGTCTCCGATTGGCGCCCGGCTTAAGCGGGAACCAGCAGGCTCCGACTCTCGCGCACCTCGGCATCGAGCCAGTCGATGAACGCGCGGATGCGCGGTTGCGGCGCGACGTCGCGGTGGAGCGCGAGCCAGAAAGCGCGCGCGACGGTCTGTTCGGGCCGCACGCGCACCAGCCCCGGATCGCCCGCCGCGAGGAAACAGGGGAGTATGCCGACTCCCGCGCCGCCCGCAATCATCCGCCGCTGTGCGAGGATAGACGAGGAGCGCACCGTCGCACGCAGCCCCGGCTCGATCTCGCCCAGATAATCGAGTTCGGGCGCGTAGAGGATGTCGGGCATATAGCCGATCACCGGAATCCCCGTGCGCGAAAGCGGCGCGGCGGCAACCGCGACCTGCCAGTCGGGGCGGTCAGCGGGCGCATAAATGCCGAGGCTGTAATCCGACAGCTTGCGCGTGATCAGCGGACCCTTGCGCGGCCGCGCGAGCAGCACCGCCATATCGGCCTCGCGCCGCGAGGGATTGAGGAAGCCGGATGAGGCGACAAGGTCGATCTCGAGTTCGGGATGCGCCGCAACGAACCCCGCAAGGCGCGGCGCGATAAAGCTGTTGCCGAAGCCTTCGGACACGCTGACGCGCAATTGCCCCGATAGCGCCGACGCACCTTCGCGTGCCGAATGGATGCGCGCCGCGGCCGCCGCCATCGCTTCGGCGTGCGGAACGAGCGCCCGGCCGGCTGCGGTCAGAACGAAACCCGATGGCGCGCGTTCGAACAGGGTCTGGCCGAGCGCGGCTTCGAGCGCGCTCACTCGCCGGCTGACCGTCGTCGCATCGACCTGCAACGCCGCGCTGGCGCGTGCGAGCGTGCCGTGGCGTGCGACAAACAGGAAATATTGCAGCCTATCCCAATCCATGACCTGCAAATATGCAGTATCGTCCTGCAAGTCTATCCCTTGCAATCGCGCCGCAACTCGGCTGTGGCAGCGGCAAGATTTTACGGGAGACTCGGACATGCGACAGATCGACCATCACATCGTCGGCGGTGCCGGCGGCAGTGCCCGCCAGGGCGACGTCTTCGACCCCAACAGCGGCGGTATTCAGGCGCAGGTCGCGCTCGGCGACGCGGCTTTGCTCGACCGCGCGGTCGCCGCGGCGAAGGCGGCGCAGCCCGGCTGGGCCGCCACGAACCCGCAGCGCCGTGCGCGCGTGATGTTCGAATTCAAGCGCCTTGTCGAAGCGAACATGGATGCGCTCGCGCACATGCTGTCGAGCGAACATGGCAAGGTGATCGCCGATTCAAAGGGCGACATCCAGCGCGGGCTCGAAGTCATCGAATTCTGCTGCGGCATCCCGCATGTGCTGAAGGGCGAATATACGCAGGGCGCCGGTCCGGGCATCGACGTCTATTCGATGCGCCAGCCGATCGGTATCGGCGCGGGCATCACCCCGTTCAACTTCCCCGCGATGATCCCGCTGTGGATGAGCGGCGTCGCGATCGCGACCGGCAATGCTTTCATCATTAAGCCGAGCGAGCGCGACCCGTCGGTCCCCGTCCGCCTCGCTGAACTCTTCCTTGAGGCCGGTCTGCCCGAAGGCATCTGTCAGGTCGTCCACGGCGACAAGGAAATGGTCGACGCGATCCTCGATCATCCCGATATCGGCGCGGTCAGCTTCGTCGGCTCGTCGGACATCGCGCATTATGTCTACAATCGCGGCGTCGCGAACGGAAAGCGCGTGCAAGCGATGGGCGGCGCGAAGAACCACGGCATCGTAATGCCCGACGCCGACCTCGATCAGGTCGTCAATGACCTGACCGGCGCGGCCTTCGGCTCGGCGGGCGAACGCTGCATGGCGCTGCCTGTCGTTGTTCCCGTCGGCGAAGACACCGCCAATCGCCTCCGCGAGAAACTGATCCCCGCGATCGCCGCGCTGCGCGTCGGCGTGTCGACCGATGCCGAGGCGCATTACGGCCCCGTGGTGACGCAGGCGCACAAGGAAAAGGTCGAAGGCTGGATCCAGAAATGCGCCGACGAAGGCGCCGAACTCGTCGTCGACGGCCGCGGCTTCTCGCTTCAGGGCCACGAAAAGGGCTTCTTCATTGGCCCGACCCTGTTCGACCATGTCACCACTGACATGGAGTCGTACAAGGAAGAAATTTTCGGTCCGGTGCTGCAGATCGTCCGCGCCGCCAATTTCGAGGAGGCACTCGAGCTGCCGTCGAAGCATCAGTACGGCAACGGCGTCGCGATCTTCACGCGCAACGGCCACGCCGCGCGCGAATTCGCGGCGCGCGTCAATGTCGGCATGGTCGGCATCAACGTGCCGATCCCGGTGCCCGTCGCCTATCACAGCTTCGGCGGCTGGAAGCGGTCGGCGTTCGGCGACACCAACCAGCACGGCATGGAAGGCGTGAAGTTCTGGACCAAGGTCAAGACGATCACCCAGCGCTGGCCCGACGGATCGCCCGACGGCGGCAACGCGTTCGTCATCCCGACGATGGGCTGACGCCGCTTTGCTGCGGGGCTGGCTCCTGCCGCTGCTGATTTTGTTGCTCCTGCCGGTTCCGGCGGCAGCGCAGAAGATGATCGCACTGTCGTTCGACGATGCACCGCGCGGGCGCGGCGCCTTCTTCACGCCCGACGAGCGCACACAGCGCATCATCGCCGAGCTGAAAAAAGCAAAAGCCCCGCAGGCGGTCTTCTTCGTCAATCCGGCCGCGATCGGGCAGGGCGACGGCGTCGGCGGCGCGGAACGCATCGCCGCCTATGTCGCCGCGGGCCATGTCATCGCGAACCACAGCAACAGTCATCCGCGCCTCAGCACGACCGATACCGCCACCTATCTCGCCGACATCGACGCCGCCGAGGTCTGGCTCAAGGGCCGTCCTGGCTATCGCCCCTGGTTCCGCTTTCCCTTCCTCGACGAGGGCGGCAAGGACAAGGCAAAGCGCGATGCGCTGCGCGCCGGGCTCGCCGCGCGCGGCCTCCGCAACGGCTATGTCACTGCCGAATCGTCGGACTGGCATCTCGAAAGCCTGACGCGCGACGCGGGGCAGGCGGGCAAGAAAATCGACCGCAAGGCGCTCGGCGCCCTCTATGTGACATGGCATGTCGAGGCGGCCGATTTCGCCGACGCAATGATGCAGCGTGTCACCGGCCGTCAGCCGGTGCAGGTGATGCTGCTCCACGAAACCGATCTGGCCGCACTCTACATCGGCGATCTGGTGCGCGCGCTGCGCAAGGCTGGCTGGACCGTCGTCAGCGCCGATCAGGCCTATGCCGATCCGATCGGCGAGGCGATGCCCGATACGCCGTCGGCGAACGGGACGCTGACTGAGGCGCTGGCCTGGGCTGCGGGCGTGCCGGCGCCGCGCTGGTATCGTTACAACCAGACCGACCTTGCGACCGCTGTATTCCGCGCGAAGGTGCTGGGCGAATGATGCGCCCCGCGATGAAACCAGCGCACCGCGCCGGGCATTTCCCTTCTCGAAGGAGACGAGAGATGACCCGCCTGATGCTTCCCGCGACCTTGCTGCTGCTCGCCGCGTGCGGCGGCGGCAAGGACGAGGAGTCCGGCCCTGAAGCCAGCGCCTCGATCGGCCCGCTACAAAAAGCGGAGCGCCCCGCGCCCGCCGAAACGCCCGAACCGACGATCAATGCCGATCTGTCCGACGGCGCGGAAGATACTGCGGCAACGCCCGAAACCAAACCGGCGGGCGACAGCAAGGCGATCCCCGCCGCGATCCGCGGCCGATGGGCGCTCAAGGTTGCCGATTGCAAGGCGAAGAAGGGCACCGACCTCACCGCGCTGACGATCGATGCGACGAACCTGCGCTTCTACGAATCGCACGGCGAACTCGCACGTGTGCGGGAAAGCAATGCCGGCCGCATCGTTGCCGACTATAAATTTAGCGGCGAAGGCGTCGAATGGGATCGCCGGATGCAACTCGACCTCGCCGACGGCGGGAAGACGCTGATCCGCCGCGACGAGGGCGAGGGTGCCGCCGCGGGCCCGATGCGCTATACGCGCTGCGTCTGATGGTTTTGAAAAGGGAGACTCATGATGGATATTCGCCTGTTAGCCATCGCCGCGGTCCTGCCGCTCGCCGCTTGTACGCAAGAGCGGCCGCCCGTCGAATCGACCCCGACCCCGCCAGCCGAAGCCGCGTGCAACACCGACGCGGTGCAGTCGCTGGTCGGCCAGACCGCGACCGCCGAAGTCGGCGGCCAGCTGCTCAAGGGCAGCGGCGCGACCAATCTGCGTTGGGTGCCGC
Organism: Sphingopyxis sp.; assembly: GCA_051861185.1. GTDB lineage: Bacteria > Pseudomonadota > Alphaproteobacteria > Sphingomonadales > Sphingomonadaceae > Sphingopyxis. The sequence continues at coordinate 53,415 of JBIMKQ010000012.1, read as the reverse complement.
CGCGCACTGCGGTCACCATGGATTTCCGTCCCGACCGGCTGACCGTCTCCTACGACGACGCGCTCAAGATCGAACGGATCAGCTGTGGCTGATTCGACACGCCGCAATCACAGCTCCGCGTCCCCCTTCGAACCGGTCTACGGCTACAGCCGCGCGGTTCGGGTGGGGAACCGCATCGACGTCGCGGGCTGCGCGCCGATCGAGCCCGATGGTTCGTCGACTCCCGGCGATGCCGGGATACAGGCGGCGCGCTGCATCGCGATCATCGGCGAGGCGCTCGAAGCGCTGGGCGGCAGCTTCGCCGATGTCGTGCGCACGCGCATGTACATCACCGACGCCGCCGACGCAGACCTCGTCGGTCTTGCGCACGGATCGGCATTCAAAAATGTCCGTCCGGCATCGACGATGCTGGTTGTGCCGGCGCTGATCCGGCCCGAATGGAAAGTCGAAATCGAAGCCGAAGCCATTATCGAGAAATGACCATGACCGACCAGTTCCAGCTTACCGACGACCAGCTCGCCATTCAGGATATGGCGCGCAAATTCACCGCCGACCGCATCACCCCCTTCGCGGCCGAATGGGACGAGAAGCATCACTACCCCGTCGACGTGTGGAAGGCGGCGGGTGAGCTGGGTTTCGGCGCCATTTATGTCGCCGAGGAATCGGGCGGGATCGGGCTCGGCCGGATGGAGGCGGCGCTGATCATGGAGGCGATGGCCTATGGCTGCCCCGCAACCAGCGCCTATGTCTCGATCCACAATATGGCGACCTGGATGATCGATCGCTTCGGCGGCGCCGAGATCAAGGCGCGCTTTCTGCCCGACCTCGTCAGCATGGAAAAGATCGCCAGCTATTGCCTGACCGAGCCGGGTTCGGGGTCCGACGCCGCGGCGCTCAAGGCGACCGCAAAAAGGGACGGCGACCATTATGTGCTGAATGGCACCAAGCAGTTCATCTCGGGCGCGGGCTATAACGACATCTATGTCTGCATGGTCCGCACCAGCGAGGAAAAGTCGAAAGGGATCAGCTGCCTTGTCGTCGAAAAGGACACCCCGGGTCTGAGCTTCGGCGCGCCCGAGAAAAAGCTCGGCTGGAATGCTTCGCCGACCGCGCAGGTAATTTTCGAGGATTGCCGCGTGCCGGTCGAAAATCTCGTCGGCGCCGAGGGTGACGGCTTCCGCTTCGCGATGGCAGGGCTCGACGGCGGGCGCCTCAACATCGGCGCCTGCTCCTTGGGCGGCGCCCAGCGCTGCCTCGACGAAGCGGTCGCTTATACCAAGGACCGCCAACAGTTCGGCCAGCCGATCGCCGATTTCCAGAACACCCAGTTCATGCTCGCCGACATGGCGACCGATCTCGAAGCCGCGCGCGCGCTGCTCTATATGGCGGCGGCAAAGGTCACCGCCAACGCCCCCGACAAGTCGCGCTTTTCGGCGATGGCGAAGCGGCTCGCGACCGACAATGGCAGCAAGATCGTCAACGACGCGCTCCAGCTGTTCGGTGGCTATGGTTATTTGAAGGATTATCCGATCGAGCGTTTCTGGCGCGACCTGCGCGTTCATTCGATCCTCGAGGGCACCAACCAGGTGATGCGGATGATCGTCGGAAGGGACCTGCTGCGCCAATGACAGACGATGTTTTGATCGGTGCCGACGTTCGTGTCGGCCGCCTGTCGCTCAATCGCCCGAAGGCGATCCATGCGCTCAACCTTGCGATGTGCGACGCGATGATCGATGCCCTCGTCAAATGGCGCGACGACGATGCCGTCGAGGCGGTGATGATCGACCATAGCGAGGGTCGCGGCTTCTGCGCCGGCGGCGACATCCGGATGCTCGCGACAAGCGGCGCGAAAGACGGCAAGGAAGCGCGCCAATTCTTCCACACCGAATATCGCCTCAACCATCTGCTCTTCACTTACGCCAAGCCCGTCGTCGCCTTCATGGACGGCATCACTATGGGCGGCGGGGTGGGTATTTCGCAGCCGGCGAAATATCGCGTCGCGACCGAGCATACGCGCTTTGCAATGCCCGAAACGGGGATCGGCCTGTTCCCCGATGTCGGCGGCGGCTGGTATCTGCCACGGCTTGAGGGCCGCGTCGGCGCTTATCTCGCGCTCACCGGGGCGCGGCTCGATGGGGCGGAGTGTCTGGCGCTCGGCCTCGCGACGCATTATCTGCCGTCCGAAAAACTTGCCGAGGCGAAGGAACGCATCGCGGTCGATCCGACCCGCATCGGCGGCATCCTGGGCGAATTGTCGGTCACCGCGCCGCCTGCCGGAATCACCCGGCATATCGAACGGATCAACCGCCTGTTCGCGAGCGACACCTATGAGGATATCCTCGCCGCGCTCGAAGCCGACGGCGGCGAGTGGGCCGAAAAGGAGCTCGCGACGCTCCACGGCAAATCGCCGCAGACGTGCAAGGTCGCGCTCCGCCAGCTGAAGGAAGGCGGCGAGATGCACGACTTTGCCGAGCAGATGCGCCAGGAATATGCGATCGGCAGCCGCGTCGTTCAGATGCACGACTTTATCGAGGGTGTCCGTGCGCTGATTATCGACAAGGACAACAGCCCGAAATGGGATCCGCCGACGCCCGAGGCCGTCACCGAAGACTGGATCGACGCAATCTTTGCGCCGCTTCCCGAAAACGAGAAATGGACCCCGCTGTGAGCTTCGCCGATCCGATCGCCCTTTATCATGCGGTGAAGCAGAGCTGGTCGGCCGAGACGATATCGGACCCGTTCGACTCGGCCAATCCCTGCCGCAACCAGTGCGCGGTGACCGCGCTCGCCGTGCACCATCATTTCGGCGGCGACATCATGAAAACTGCGACGAAGGGCGGCACGCATTTCTACAACCGGATCGACGGGCGCACTTGGGATCTGGCGACCGACCAGTTCGACGAGCCCATTCCCTATGACAACCAGCCGACCTCGACCGACGAGGCGCATGAGCATGCCACCCCGGCGCAGCTTGAAATGCTGCTGCGCAATATAGACGCCAACCGCTGATACAGGACAAGACCATGAGCTATGAAACCCTCCTCGTCGAAACGCGCGGGGCTGTCACCCTGGTGACATTGAACCGCCCGCAGGCGCTCAACGCGCTGAACTCGGGGGTGCTCGATGACCTCATCGCGGCCTTCGCGGCGTTCGAAGCCGACGACAGCCAACGCTGCGCCGTGCTCACGGGATCGGGCGACAAGGCCTTCGCCGCGGGCGCAGACATCAAGGAAATGGCCGACAAGCCGGCGTCCGATTTCTACCTCGAAGATTTCTTCTCGAAATGGACGAGCGACTTCGTGAAGAAGGTCCGCAAGCCGTGGATCGCCGCGGTCAACGGCTTCGCGCTCGGCGGCGGCTGCGAGCTTGCGATGATGGCCGACTTCATCATCGCCAGCGAGAAGGCGAAATTCGGCCAGCCCGAAATCAAGCTCGGCGTCGCGCCGGGCATGGGCGGGTCGCAAAGGCTGACGCGCGCGATCGGCAAGGCGAAGGCGATGGAAATGTGCCTCACCGGCCGGATGATGGACGCCGCCGAAGCCGAACGCGCGGGGCTCGTTGCGCGCGTGGTCGAGCATGCGGCGCTGGTCGACGACGCGGTGAAGACCGCGACCGTCATCGCCGCGATGCCGCCGATGGCCGCGATGGTGAACAAGGACATGGTCAACGCCGCGTTCGAAACGACGCTCGACCAGGGGCTGATCTACGAACGCCGCCTGTTCCAGATTCTCGCCGCGACCGAGGACAAGGCCGAAGGCATGGCCGCCTTCATCGAAAAACGCGAAGGCGTGTGGAAGGGTCGCTGACATGAAAATCGCATTCATCGGGCTTGGCAATATGGGCGGCGGCATGGCCGCGAATCTGGCGAAGGCGGGGCACGAAGTGCGGGCTTTCGACCTCAGCGAAGACGCGCTGGTGCGCGCCGTCGAAGCGGGATGCACCCGCGCAGCGACGGCCGCTGAAGCCGTCACCGATGCCGAAGCCGTCGTCACCATGCTCCCCGCGGGCAAGCATGTCGCCTCGGTCTATGAAAGCGACGTTTTCCCGAACGCCGCGCCGGGCACCTTGCTCCTCGATTGCTCGACGATCGACGTCGCGACCGCGCGCGCGAACATCGAAGTCGCCACCATCAAGGGCTTCGTTGCGGTCGATGCGCCGGTGTCGGGCGGCATCGCCGCCGCCAACGCCGGCACGCTGACCTTCATGGTCGGCGGCACCGGTGACGGCTTCGCGCGCGCCGAACCGGTCCTTGGCCTTATGGGCAAGGCGGTGATCCATGCGGGCGATGCGGGCGCGGGGCAGGGGGCAAAGATCTGCAACAATATGCTCCTCGGCGCCTCGATGGTCGCGACGTGCGAGACGCTCGCGCTCGCGCAGAAGCTCGGGCTCGATCCGCAGAAATTTTTCGACATTGCCAGCGTGTCGTCGGGCCAATGCTGGTCGCTGACCTCTTACGCGCCGCTTCCCGGCGTCGGACCGACGACGCCCGCCGACAATGATTATAAGGGCGGTTTCGCCGCGGCGCTGATGCTCAAGGACCTCCGTCTCGCGATGGAGGCGGCGGGGAGCGTCGATGCCGATGTCCCGATGGGGTCGAAGGCGCGCGAACTCTACGAAGCCTTTGTCGAGGCCGACAAGGACGGCCGCGACTTTTCAGCGATCATCAAGACGCTTCAGTAAAAGTCGGCGGTCTCGCCGCCATCGCGGCGGTCGGTCCGGTGCACCTGCGTCGGAGCCTTGCGCTCGCCGGTTCGCACTTCGATCCGTCCGTCGATCCGGCGCACCTCGGCGGGCGCCAATATCCGCGCGCGCGCGATTCCGACGGCGCTAACCTGCGCCGTCGCCACAGGAGCGGCCACCGGTACGCTGCCGGTGAGCAGGAGGACGGCGAGGAAAGACATGGCGATCATGCTCTGCCGTAACGGCAGGTCTTGCCAGCGCTTTAACCCTGAATCGCAAGTTTTCGGTCGCACCTGCGGCAGCGCGAAGGCAAAAGAAAGGCCGCCTGCCCCGCGCCGGGACAGGCGGCCTGATCTTCGTAAGCGGCGAAGGGCTTAGAAGCCCGCCTTCGCCTCCGCCTTTTCCTTGAGCAAAGGTGCGACCGCAAAGCCGTGCTTTTCCAGCGCCGCGACGATCTTGTCGGTGCCTTCGAGGCCCGCCCAGAACATCGGGCCGCCGCGATAGACCGGCCAGCCATAGCCATAGATCCACACGACATCGATGTCCGACGCGCGCTGCGCCTTGCCTTCCGCCAGGATCAGCGCGCCTTCGTTGACCATGGGGTAGAGGGTGCGTTCGATGATTTCCTGATCGCTGATTTCGCGCTTCGCCTTGTTCGACCGTGAACGGAAATCCTCGATGATTTCGGCGACTTCGGCGCTGGGCGACGGATTGCGCTTTTCGTCATAATCGTAAAAGCCCTTGCCGGTCTTTTGTCCCCAGCGGCCGACCGCCGCGAGCGCGTCGCGGATCGATTCGATGCGCGTCGGGTCGCGGTGCCAGCCGATGTCGACGCCCGCGAGGTCGCTCATCTGGAACGGACCCATCGGCATGCCGAATTCGACATGGACCTTGTCGATCTGCTGCGGCGTCGCGCCTTCCATCAACAGGTTCATCGCCTCGACCTGGCGCGGCTTGAGCATGCGGTTGCCGATGAAGCCGTCGCACACGCCCGCGACCACCGCGACCTTGCCGATCTTCTTGCCGATCGCCATCGCGGTTGCCAGCGCATCGGGCGCGGTCTTGTCTCCGCGCACGACTTCGAGCAGCTTCATCACGTTTGCGGGCGAGAAGAAATGCATGCCGAGCACGTCGCCGGGGCGGCTCGTCGCCGTCGCGATCTCGTCGATGTCGAGATAGGATGTGTTCGACGCGAGGATCGCGCCGGGCTTGGCGATCGTGTCGAGCTTGGCGAAGATCTCCTTCTTCACGTCCATATTTTCATAGACGGCCTCGATGATCAGGTCGCAGTCCGCGAGATCGTCGAGGTTGAGCGTCGGGGTCAGGATGCCCATCATCTGCTCGACCTGCTCGGGCTTGAAGCGACCCTTGGCGGCCGACGCTTCGTAATTCTTGCGGATCACGCCGGTGCCGCGGTCGAGCGCTTCCTGCTGCATCTCGGCGATCGTGACCGGAATGCCCTTCTGAAGGAAGTTCATCGAGATGCCGCCGCCCATCGTGCCGGCGCCGATGACGCCGACCTTCTTGATGTCGCGGAGCTGGGTATCTTTGGGCAGGCCGTCGATCTTCGCGGCCTGACGCTCGGCAAAGAAGATATGGCGCTGTGCGGCCGACTGGCTGCCGAACATCAGCTTCATGAACTGCTCGCGCTCGAAGGCCAGCCCTTCCTCGAACGGAAGCCGCGTTGCGGCCTCGACACAGGCAAGGTTGGCGTAAGGCGCCTCGAACCCGCGCCAGCGCTTGGCATTGGCGGTCTTGAGCTGTTCGATCACCGCGACGTCGCCGAACACCGGGCGCTCGCGCGTCGGGCGCGGACCGTCGGCGATCTTCGCGCGCGCGAAGGCGATCGCATCGGCGGCGAGGCTGTCCTCGCCCGCGAGTTCGTCGACAAGGCCGAGCTCCTTCGCCTTCGATGCAGGAAGCGGATCGCCGGTCGAGGTCATCGTCGCCGCGGCTTCGACCCCGACAACGCGCGGCAGGCGCTGGGTGCCACCCGCGCCGGGCAGCAGGCCAAGCTTCACTTCGGGCACTCCCAGCTTCGCCGAGGGGACGGCAATGCGGTAATGACAGACGAGCGCGGTTTCTAGGCCGCCACCGAGCGCCGTGCCGTGGATCGCTGCGACCACCGGTTTCGACGCCGCTTCGATGCTGTTGAGCACCGCGTTGAAGTCGGGGCCGCGCGGCGGCTTGCCGAATTCGCTGATGTCGGCGCCCGCGATGAAGGTCGAACCGGCGCAGCGCAGCACGATCGCCTTGACGCTGTCGTCGGCGAGCGCGGCGGCGAAATGATCCTCAAGGCCCTGACGGACGTGCCAGCTCAGCGCGTTCACGGGCGGGTTGTTGACGATGATGACAGCGACGTCGCCATCCTTCTCCAGCGTGACGCTGACGGGGGTTTCTTCGGACATGGGAAAGGCTCCTTGGTTCAATCGTCGATGGCGGCGTGGACAAGCGTTTTGACCTCGCGCCGCACGGGATAGGTGGATGAGGGCATGAGCTGCGTCATGAAGACCATGCAGATCTGTTCGACCGGATCGACGAAGAAGCCGGTCGAGAACATGCCTCCCCAATAATAGTCGCCGACCGAGCCGGGGGTCATCGTCTGCGCCGGGCTTTCGTTTACCGCAAAGCCCAGCCCAAAACCAACCCCGGCATTTTCGGCCTCGGAGAAAATGCCGACGCTGTGCTGGACCAGGTCGCCGCCGCCGACGAGGTGGTTCGCGGTCATCAGATCCAGCGTCTTGCGGCTGACGATGCGCGTGCCATCGAGCGCGCCGCCGCCGAGCAGCATCAGGCAGAAGCGATGATAGTCGGCGAGGGTCGAAACCAGCCCGCCGCCACCCGAATGAAAGCTGCGGTCCTTGGCCCAGCGGCTCTTGTCGCCACCGTCGAACGGCTTCATCTTTGCCTGCGGGTCGAACATGTAGCAGTCGGTCAGCCGGTGCTGCTGCTCGGCGGGCACCTTGAATCCCGTGTCGACCATGCCGAGAGGACCAAAGATGCGCTCTTGCAGCACCCGTGCAAACGGCTTGCCTTCGATACGCTCGATCACCGCGCCAAGCACGTCGGTCGCCATCGAATAGTTCCAGTGCGCGCCGGGGTCGAACTGCAACGGGATTTTCGCCAGCCCGGCGATGAAGCTGTCCATCGTGTAATCGGCATCGAAATCGTCGATCCGCATTTTGCGGTACGTCGCATCGACCGGGGTGCGCTCCTGAAAGCCGTAGGTCAGCCCCGATGTGTGGCGCAGCAGGTCGACCATGCGGATCGGCTGCGTTGGCGGCCGTGTCAGGAAGGGGACATTGCCGCCGCCCGCGACGAACACGCCGGTGTCCTCGAACTCGGGGCAATATTTGACGAGCGGGTCCGACAGCGCAACTTTGCCCTCCTCGACCAGCATCATGAAGGCGATGCTGGTGATCGGCTTGGTCATGCTGGCGATGCGGAAGATCGCGTCCTCGGTCAGCGCCGCGCCGGGTCGTGCCTCGCCGACGCACGACAGATGCGCAATCTCGCCGCGCCGCGATACCAGGGTCGCGGCGTGCGGCAGGCGGCCGGTGCCGACATATTTGGCCTCGAGAAAGGCGGGAATGCGGTCGAGCCGCGCCGTGTCGAAACCGTGACCCATATCTATCCTATCAATGCGAAGTCTGGCCAAGCAGCTGGCGCGTCACCGGATGCGAACTGGTGAGCCCGCCGTCAACCGCGATCGCCTGCCCGTTGACATAGCTCGCCTGATCGCTCGCCAGGAACAGCGCGACATTGGCGAGCTCCTCGGGCTGCGCGGCGCGCTTCAGCGGGTTGAGCTGGCCCAGCTTGTGGGTGACCTCCTTGGCCTTGGCATAATCGAAGGTCGGCCTGGTCATCCCCGTTTCGGTGAGGCCGGGGCAGATCGCGTTGACGCGCACGCCGCTGGTGGTCAGCTGCTGCGCCGCGGTCTTGGCGAGGTTGATGACCCCCGCCTTCGACGCCGAATAGGCCCCCGGACCCGCGCCCGAATTCAATCCCGCGACGCTCGCCGTCAGCACGATCGCGCCGCCGCGGCCCTGATCGACCATCGCCTTGCCGGCGTGCTTCACCATCAGCGCGGGACCGATCAGATTGACGCGCAGCGTCTCGGCCCAGGCGATCGGGTCGAAATCGAAAATGCCGCCCATGTCGCCGATGATCCCGGCATTGGCGAAGGCGATGTCGAGCGCGCCATAAGTGTCTTTCGCTGTCGTAACGAGTTGCGCGACATCGGCCTCGACCCCTGCGTCGATCTCCAGCGCCACGGCTTCGCCTCCCGCATCCTTCACCAACTGTGCGGTCTCATGCACCGCGGCCGTCTTGTCGCCGAGCACGAGCTTTGCGCCCTCGGCGGCAAAGCGCAGCGCGCTTGCGCGGCCGATCCCCGAACCGGCGCCCGTGATAATTGCGACCTTGCCGTCCAACGCGCCCATCATGCGCCTCCCGAAATTGTGGCTCCGCCATCGCACACGATGGTCTGGCCGGTAGTGAATGCCCCCGCCTTGCTGGCGAGAAAGACCGCGGCGCCCGCGATCTCGTGCGGCTCGCCGATCCGCTTCAAGGTCGAGGCGGCGGTGGAGCGTTTGAGGTTCTCGGGATTTTCCCACAAGGCACGCGCCATGTCGGTGCGTACCAGCCCAGGCGCGATGCAATTGACGCGCACGCCGCGCGGCCCGAACTCGACCGAAAAATTGCGTGCGACCTGCATGTCGGCCGCTTTCGAAATCCCGTAGGCACCGATGATCGGCGACCCTTTCAGCCCGCCGATCGAGCTGATGATCGTGATCGACCCCTCGCCGCGTTCGAGCATTTCGGGCGCGACCATCGTTATCAGCCAGTGGTTGGACAGGATATTATTGTCCATGATCTTGCGAAACTGGTCGTCGCTGATCCCGAGCCCGGGGCCATAATAGGGGTTCGACGCCGCGTTACAGACTAGCGCGGTGATCTTGCCGAACGCGGCGCGCGTCTCGTTGACGAGGTTCTGGAGGTCGTCCTTCGACGAAATATTCGCGGCGACCGCGATCGCGGTGCCGTCGCCGAACTTCGCGTTGATCTCGGCGGCAGTCGCATCGCAGGCGTTCTGCTTGCGGCTCGAAATCACGACCTTGGCGCCCTGTTCGGCCATCGCTTCGGCGGTTGCCTTGCCGATACCGCGCGACGATCCGGTGATCAGCGCGACGTGCCCCGTCATGTCGAACAGGCTCATGCGCCGGCCTTTCGTGCAAAGTCCCAGGCCCGTTCGGCGAGTGGACGGACGCGTTCGGACATGTCTTTCGCGTGCTGCGACGAGGCGGTGCCTTCGATCACGCGCTTCTTGATCCCCTGGATGATCCCGGCGAGGCGGAAGAAATTATAGGCGAAATACCAGTTCATGTCGGGCACCCCGGTGCGGTCGGTCGCGGCGCAATAGCGTTCGACCATTTCGTCAAGCTCGGGAATGCCGAGCGCTTGCCGGTCAAGGTCCATAACCCCCGAACGCCCGCCATTTTCGGTCACCCATGCCATCGCCACATAGGTGAAATCGGCGAGCGGATCGCCGAGTGTCGATAGCTCCCAGTCGAGTACCGCGAGCACTTCGGGGCGATCCTTGGCAAAGATCATATTGTCGATGCGGTAATCGCCATGGACGACGCTGGTGCGCGTCTGTTCGGGCAGGCTGGCGGGCAGGAACGCGATCAGCTGTTCCATCTCGTCCATCGTCTCCGTCTCGGCAAGGCGGTATTGCTTGGTCCAGCGGTCGACCTGACGGCCGAAATAATTGCCCGGCTTGCCATAATCGGACAGCCCCGCCGCCTCGACATCGACCTTGTGCAGTGCGGCGAGCGTGTCGATCATCGCTTCGTAAGTGGCGCGGCGATTTTCGGGGGTCGATCCCGGCATCGCGCCGTCCCAGATCGTGTGGCCGTCGACCATCCCCATCACGTAAAACCAGCTGCCCGTGACGCTGTCGTCGGTGCACAGCCCATATTGGCGCGCGACGGGAAAGCCCATCTTGTGCAGACCTGACTGGACCTTATACTCGCGGTCGACCGCATGCGCCGAAGGGAGCAGCGGACCATAGGGCTTGCGCCGCAGCACATAATTGCCCGACGGCGCCGAAATCTTGTAGGTCGGGTTCGACTGGCCGCCCGCAAATTTATGCTGGGTCAACGGGCCTTCAAAACCCTCGACATTCGCTTCCATCCACGCGGTCAGCTTCGGCTCGTCGAGCACGTCGGCGCCTTCGGGCGCGACGGTGCCACTGAAGGCCTTTTGCGCGTCCAAGGTCATAAGTCCTTCCCCTCCCGCATAAACCGCGCGGGCGCCAATAAATAGGGACAGTCCCTATTTAATCCAAACCGATGCGTCGAACAGCCAGCGGCCGCTCTAATTAAATAGGGACAGTCCCTATTTATTGGCTCAGGGCCGCCCATCATTGATCGAAAACGATCACCGACCGAGCGGCGTCGCCTTTCTTCATCTTGTCGAAGCCTTCGTTGATCCGCTCGAGCGGGATCGTCTCGGCGACGATGCTGTCGAGGTCGAGCAGTCCGCGCAGGTAGAAATCGACGAGGCGCGGAATGTCGACCGGGAAACGGTTGCCGCCCATGATCGCGCCCTGCAATTTCTTGCCCGACAGCAGGTCCATTGCGCTGAGCCCTACTTTCTCGCTCAGCGGCATCATGCCGAGGATCGTCGCGGTGCCGCCGCGGCGGAGCGACGCGACCGCAAGCGCTGCGGAGGCCGGACGCCCGACCGCCTCGATCGCGTGATCGACACCGCCCTTGGTGAGTTCGAGGATCTGCTTCGCGGCATCGGCGTCCATCGCATCGACGACGTCGGTCGCGCCCAGCTTGATCGCCAACGCGCGCTTTTCGGGAACGGGATCGGCGGCGATGATCCGGCCTGCGCCCGCGATCTTCGCGGCGTTGATCGTCGCCAGCCCGACACCGCCACAGCCGACGACCGCGACCGTTTCGCCCGGGGTCACCTTGCACGCGTTGAAAATCGTACCCGCGCCCGTCGTCACCGCGCAGCCGATGACGGCGGCGCGGTCGAGCGGCATGTCGGGGTCGATCGCGACGCACGCATGTTCGTGGACGAGCATCGTTTCGGCAAAGGCTGACAGGTTGAGCATCTGGTTGACCATGCTGCCGTCGGGGCGCGTGATGCGCGGCGCCGATCCGGCGGCACGTCGCGTGTCGCCGCCCATGCACAGCGACATGCGCCCGCTGACGCAGAATTCGCAATGACCGCAGAAGGCCGACAGGCAGGTGACGACCGCGTCGCCGACCTTGACGGTGCGCACTTCGCTGCCGACCGCTTCGACGATGCCCGCGGCTTCATGGCCGGGGATTGCGGGCAGGGGGTGCGGATAGGCGCCGTCGATGAAATGCAGGTCCGAATGGCAAAGCCCGCAGGCGGCTGTGCGGATGCGCACCTCGTGCGGGCCGCAATCGGCGATCACGACATTCTCGATCGACAGCGGCTTACCCGGTTCGATCAGAATCGCGGCTTTTGTCATTCATGCTCTCCGTTCGAGAGATTGGCCGTTCGCGCCCGCCGGGCACGAACGGCGATAGGGTGGATTTAACGCGAAACGCCGATGTCGCCCGACGAAAAGCCCGGGTCGCTCGCTTCGCTATGCTTGGCGAATTCGATGCGGGCGATCGCGCGTTCATGCACTTCGTCGGGACCGTCGGCCAGACGCAGCGTACGCTGATGCGCAAAGGCCTTGGCCAGCCCGAAATCCTCGGACACGCCGCCGGCGCCATGCGCCTGGATCGCGTCGTCGATGATCTTCAGCGCCATGTTCGGCGCCTGAACCTTGATCATCGCGATTTCGGCCGCGGCCGACTTGTTGCCGACCTTGTCCATCATGTCGGCGGCCTTGAGGCACAGCAGGCGCGTCATTTCGATGTCGATGCGCGCCCGCGCCAGACGATGTTCCCAGATGCTGTATTCGGCGATCTTCTTGCCGAAGGCGACGCGCGATTGCAGCCGCTTCGCCATCTTCGAAATCGCTTCCTCGGCGACGCCGATCGTGCGCATGCAGTGATGGATGCGGCCCGGCCCGAGACGCCCTTGCGCGATCTCGAAACCGCGTCCTTCGCCCAGCAGCATCGCTTCCTCGGCGTTGACGCGGACGTCTTTCAGCTGGATTTCCATATGGCCGTGCGGCGCGTCATCATAACCGAAGACGGGCAGGTGGCGCAGGATGGTGACGCCCGGCGCGTCGAGCGGCATCAGCACCATCGATTGCTGCGCGTGACGCTTGGCGGCAAAGTCGGTCTTGCCCATCACGATCGCGATTTCGCAGCGCGGATCGCCCGCGCCCGACGACCACCATTTGGTGCCGTTGATGACATAATCGTCGCCGTCACGCTCGATGCGCGTTTCGATGTTCGTCGCGTCGGACGAGGCGACCGCGGGCTCGGTCATCAGAAACGCCGAACGGATCTGCCCGTTCATCAGACGGCCGAGATACTTCTCTTTCTGCGCGCGCGTTCCGTACCGGTGGAACACTTCCATATTGCCCGTGTCGGGCGCCGAGCAGTTGAACACTTCGCTGGCGAAACCGACGCGGCCCATTTCCTCGGCGCACAGCGCATATTCGAGGTTGGTGAGACCGGGCCCTTCGAACTCGAACGTCTCGTCGACGTGATGGTGCGCGCCCGACTTGGGCGGCATGAACAGGTTCCAGATGCCGGCATCCTTCGCCTCGGCCTTCAGATCCTCGACGATCTGGATGACTTTCCAGCGATCGCCGGCCTTGTCCTGTTCGTTATAAGTGGGGACGGCGGGGCGAACCTTGCGCTCGATGAAATCGCGCACGCGGTCGCGCCAATAGACCTGCCGGTCGGTGAGGTCGAAATCCATCTTCGCATCCTTCCCTTTACGTTCACGTAAACCATTGGACCGATTCGTCGGCCTTGCCAAGTGCCGTGGGTCCGAAAATTACATCATTCCGTCGCTTGGCGACATGTTCGTTACGGATGCACTCCGCTGGCGTCGGGTTCGGCGCGCGCGGCGTCATCGAGAAGCGCGAGCCGCGCCTCATGATCGGCGCGCGAGATCGGGAATTTACGCATCACGATCAGCCCCAGCGTGCCAATGATCAGGATCGCGAGCGCATAGCCGAGCGCGAGATTGCCGAGCACGTCGCTGCCGACCTCGCCCGGTTTCGCGTTCGCGGGAAACGCTGCAAACGACAGGATCAGCCCGGCAGCGAAAATGCCGATGCCGGTCGCGCATTTCTGCATGAAGAAATAACCTGCGAAAAACAGACCTTCGGACCGGCGCCCGGTCTCGCTCTGCGACGCTTCGACGACATCGGCCATCATCGAGGACGACAGGATCATCAATATGATCGAGAAGCTGTTCGACACGAACACCAGCGCAAACATCGTCGCGACGCTGGGCTTGCCGGGCAGACCGGGGAATATTCCCTGTATCCATGCAAAATAGATACCGCTGTTGACCAGTAGCGCGATCGCGCCAGCGACGATCGCACCGTCGCGCTTGCCGAATTTTGCCGATAGCGGAGCGACCAGCAGAAAAGCGGCAATCATCGATCCGAATAGCAGGAAGACATAAGCGACCATCTCGACCTGCGAGAACTGCCAGAAAAAGCCGAGCAGATAATTGTTCATCGAAAAGGTGATGCCCTGATTGACGAAGCCGAACAGCGCCGCAAAAATCAACCATAGGAACGCGCGGTTCGACAGCGTGTCGCGCATATCGCGCAGGATGTGGCGCAGCGTCATCACCGGCTTCACATCGGCGAGGTTGGATACCGCGATCCTTTTATGCTGCCCGGCCGCCGAAACGAGCACCGCGCCTGCCATCATAAGCGCCCCGGCGAGGGCATAGGGGAAATATCCGTCGGGATCGACGAGGCCCTTCGCGCCGCCAAAGAACACGCCATAAGCCAGCAGCAGGATCAGCAACCCGCCACCCCAGCCGAACAGAAAGCGATAACGCATGACCGCGGTGCGCTCGTCATAATCGCCGGTGAGTTCGGGGACGATCGCGACTGACGGCACCTCGCACATCGACACGAGAGAGCGGACGATGATCGCGAAACCGATCAGCCACGCAACGGTCATAGTGTCGCTCATTTCGGGCGGGCTCCACAGCAGCATCCACGCGATCGCGAGCGGGATCGGTGCGCCGTAAAGCCATGGCAGGCGGCGGCCCCAGCGGCTGCGCGTGCGATCGGTCAGCTCGCCAATCACCGGGTCGACAAAGGCATCGGCGATCAGCGCGATCATGATCGCGGCGCCGACGATGCCCGCGTCGAGCCCGATCACCTGATTGTAGAACAGCAGCAGAAAGGTCGAAAAACCGTTATCCTTGACCCCGTAAGCGATGCTGCCAAGGCCATGCACGATCTTCAGCCGCACGGGCAGCCGTTCGGGGGGCGGAACGAGCCCCGCGGTTGCAGCCGTCACGCCGTCGCTCCGGCCTTGGCCGCATCCTCCATCGCGACCAGCGCGTCGAACATGCCGGGGGCTTCGGGATCCCAGGCGTGGCGCTGGCCGATCGTCAGTCCGCCATCGACCAGCAAATGGGTGCCGGTCATGAACGATGATTCGTCGCTGGCCAGGAATGCGACCGCATTGGCGATGTCGTCGGGCTGGCCGCCGCGCGCCACCGGCTGCGCCTGCGCGCTCATCCCGGCGATGACGGCATTGGCCTGCTCCTTCATCGCGTCGGGAACCTCGAGCGACGCGGTGAAGATATTGGTGTTGATGAAGCCCGGGCAGATCGCGTTGACGCGAATGCCGTAACGCGCAAGGTCGGTCGCCGCGACCTTCGACAGATGGAGCACCCCGACCTTGGCGACGGCATAGGCTGTGGGCGAATAGCCCGCGCCGAGCGCCGCAACGCTCGCGGTGTTGATGATCGACGCGCCTTTGCGGCCTTTCATATGCGGGCTGGCATAACGGATCCCCATCGCGACCGATTTCAGTACAAGGTCCATCGTCCGGTCCCAGCCCTCGGGGGTGATCTCGTCGATCGGCGCGCGGTCGCCGCCCGCGGCGGCATTGTTAAAGACGATGTCGATGCCGCCGCCTTTTGCCGCGGCCTCATTCATCAGCGCCTCGATATCGGCGGGCTTGGTCACATCGCAGCGCACGAAATCGATCTTGCCGTTGGACGCGGCGGCCAGCGCCTGTCCGCCGGCTTCGTCGATGTCGGCGGCGAACACGTGCGCGCCCTCGCTCGCGAGTTTCAAAACTGTGGCTTTGCCGATTCCCGAAGCGGCTCCGGTGACGACGGCAATCTTGCCTGCGAATCGCATGACCCATTCTCCCGTTTTCTTTTGCCACTTAGCTTAGGCGCCAAAGGTGACGCGTCAACGGCGGTCAAACCGACGCTACGGCGCCGTAACGGCAGGTCGGGCTCCCCAAGTTGACGCTTGCGTAAAGCAGGCGACTGCTCCTAGATTTGGGGCAGGAAGAGGAGCCTGAAACATGAGCGATCTGGACGCTTTTCGCACCGAAGTGCGCGGCTGGCTGGAGGCGAACTGCCCCGCCGAAATGCGCGAACCCATCCGCGAGGAAGGCGACGTCTGCTGGGGCGGACGCAATTGGGTGTTCAAGAATGACGCCCAGAAAGCGTGGCTCGAGGCGTGCGCGGCGAAGGGCTATACCGTCCCCGACTGGCCCAAAGCTTATGGCGGCGCCGGGCTTACGCCTGAGCAGACCAAGATCCTCAAACAGGAAATGAAGCGCATCCACGCGCGTTCGCCGCTCGACAGCTTCGGCATCTGGATGCTCGGCCCCGCGCTGCTGCAATTCGGCACCGAGGAGCAGAAGGTCCAGTATCTGAACCCGATCGCGCGCGGCGAAATCCGCTGGTGCCAAGGCTATTCGGAACCCGGCTCGGGCAGCGATCTCGTCAGCCTGCAGACGTTCGGCGAAGACAAGGGCGATCATTGGGTCGTCAACGGGTCGAAGATCTGGACGAGCTATGCCGACCAGGCCGACTGGATTTTCTGCCTTGTACGCACCGACAAGGCGAATAAATATCAGGGCATCACCTTCATGCTCTTCGACATGGCGAGTAAGGGTGTCACCACCAAGCCGATCCTCTTGATCAGCGGCAACTCGCCCTTCTGCGAAACCTTCTTCGACGATGTCGAAGTGCCGAAGACGCAGTTCATCGGCGAAATCAACCGCGGCTGGGACGTCGCCAAATATCTGCTCGGCCACGAACGCGAGATGATTTCGGGCGGCGGCGCCGGTGGCGACATGGTCAGCATCGGCGGCGCGTTCGCCAAGGCATTCGGTAAGAATGCGGCGGGCGAACTCGACGACCCGATACTGCGCGCCGAAATGGCGGCGTTCGACGTCGATGTCTTTGCCTATCGCGCGATGGGCGAGCGTTTCATGGACATGTGGAAGACCGGGCGTGCGCATCCGGCCTCGTCGAACATGATGAAATATGTCGGCACCGAACTCAACAAGCGCCGCCACGAACTCGTGATGTCGGGCGGCGGCAGCGAAGCGCTCGAATGGGACAGCGCAGAGACCAAGGGCGGCGCAAGGGCGCGCGGCTGGCTGCGCACCAAGGCCAATTCGATCGAAGGCGGGACGAGCGAAGTCATGCTCAACGTCATCGCCAAGCGTATCCTCGACCTGCCCGGAGCCTGATCCATGCCTTTGTATCACAATGAAGACCAGGCGATGCTCAAGGACAGCGTCGCGCCCTTCGTGGCCGAACAGGCGCCGGTTTCGCACCTGCGTAATCTCCGCGACAGCGCCGACGCCACCGGCTTCTCGCGCGACCTCTGGGCGCAGTTCACCGAAATGGGGCTGCCTGGCATGCTCGTTCCCGAAGCGCATGGCGGGCTCGGCATGGGGCATATGGAGGCGGGCATCGTGCTCGAGGAAATCGGCCGCAACCTGACCCCGTCGCCTTTCCTGTCGACCAGCGTCGGCGCGGTCGCCGCGCTCGCCAAGGCGGGCGGCACGCAGGCGGGCCGCTGGCTCCCTGCGATCGCATCGGGTGAGGCGATCGTCGCGCTCGCGATCGACGAGGGCGCCAAGCACCGCCCCGACCGCATCGCGACGACCGCGACGCGCGCCGGCAACGGCTTCCGTCTCGACGGCAAGAAAAGCTTCGTTCTCCACGGCCATGTTGCCGACACCAGCATCGTCGCGGCGAAGACCGACGGTGGCATTACTTTGTTCGCGGTCCCGAAGGATGCGAAGGGTCTCACCGCCGATCCGCGGCGTCTCGTCGACAGCAGCTTGGCGAGCCATGTCACGTTCGACGGCGTCGAGGTCGATGCGGACGCGGTGATCGGAGAGGTCGATGCCGGCGGCGACATCCTCGACGCGCTGCTCGCCGCGACGCGCGCCGGCGCGGCCGCCGAGATGGTCGGTGTCGGGCAGGGCGCGATGGACATGACCGTCAATTACCTCAAGGAACGCAAGCAGTTCGGCAAGCTGATCGGCGAGTTCCAGGGCCTCCAGCACCGCGCCGCGCATCTCTATGGCGAGATGGAAGTTGCCCGCGCCACGGTGATGAAGGCGCAGCAGCTGCTCGATGAGGGCAATGAGGGCGCCAGGCTGATGGTCTCGGTCGCCAAGGCGAAAGCCGGTCGCGCCGCCAATCTCGCGGTGCGCGAAGGCGTGCAGATGCACGGCGGCATCGGCATGACCGACGAATATGACATCGGCCTCTATATGAAACGCGATCGCGCGCTCGCCGAATATATGGGCGACGTGCATTATCACATCGACCAGGTCGCCCGGATGAACGGCTACTGACGTCGCGGGAGCAATAAATAGGGACAGTCCCTATTTATTGGCGGGAGCAGACAAACCAAACCCGCTCGCCCTGAGCTTGTCGAAGGGCCGTCCTTTCGCTGGACGTCGCGGAGGAAGAACAGTCCTTCGACAAGCTCAGGACGAACGGAAAAGGGATAGCGTTATGAACCTTCAAGACATGTTCGGCCTCGACGGCCGCATCGCCCTCGTCACCGGCGGCTCGCGCGGCATCGGCAAGATGATCGTCGAGGGCTATCTCGCCGCGGGCGCCGCGCGCGTTTACATCTCGGCGCGCAAGACCGCGCAGATCGAGGAAGCCGTCGCCGATTTCGAAACGCGCTATCCGGGCAAGGTCATCGGCCTCCCCGTCGACCTCGCGACCGTCGAGGGTTGCCGCGCGCTCGCCAAGGAACTCGAAGCGCGCGAAGAACGCCTCGACATTCTCGTCAACAATGCCGGCGCCGCATGGGGCGAACCCTTTGAGGGCTTCCCCGAAGCCGGCTGGGACAAGGTGATGGACATCAACGTCAAATCGCCTTTCTTCCTGACGCAGGCGCTGCATGGGCTGCTTAAGGCCGGCGGCTCGCACGCGCGTCCAGCGAAAGTGATCAACATCGGCTCGATCGACGGCCAGCGGCTCAACCCTTGGGAAACCTACAGCTATCATGCGTCGAAGGCCGCGATCCTCTATCTCACCAAGCGTCTCGCGGCGCGGCTGGTGCAGGACCATATCCTCGTCACAGCAATCGCACCGGGCGCGTTCCAGTCGGACATGAACAAGGCGGCGCGCGACCATGGCGACGCGGTCGCGAAGAGCATCCCGGTCAAGCGCATCGGGATCCCTGAGGATATGGCAGGCGCTGCGATCTTCCTCGCGTCGAAAGCGGGGGATTATGTCGTCGGCGACACGATCACCGTCGACGGCGGGCTCGTCCACGGCAACGTCGGCACCAGCATCGACGCCTAACCCTTTCCTATCGTCACCCCGGACTTGATCCGGGGTCCACAACCGCGCCGCTGTTATGGATGCCGGATCAAGCCCGGCATGACGAAATTAGGGCAAATTGACTCGCCGCAATCCTTGGTGTATTATGTAACTAATGCACCAAGGAGGTTGTCCATGCGTCTCGCGTTTCTGATCCCCCCGATGATCCTTCTCGCCGCCTGCGGGCAGGAGAAGGAAACGACCGAGGGCACCGAAGTCTCGATCAACGCCGGCGACGAGCATGGCGGGGTCCAGATCAAGACCGGCAAGGATGGCGGCAACATCAAGATCGGTGGCGACGGCGCCGCGATCGACATCGACATCCCCGATTTCGTAGACCTGAACATCGAAGACGATTTCGATATCGACGGGGTAAAGCTCTATCCGGGCAGCAAGGTGACCAAGGTCGACGTCGACGCGAACGACAAGAATGGCGCCGACACGGCGACGGTGAAGCTCGGCTTCACCTCGCCCGCCGCTCCCGCCAAGGCCGCCGACTGGATGGCCGGCGAATTCGCCAAGAAGGGCGTCAAGGTCACGCGCACCGGCGACACGCTCGCGGGCAAGGACAAGGACGGCGCCGATTTCCGCATCAACTTCGCCCCCGACGGCACGAACGCCAAGGGCGAGGTCGTGATTACGAAGGTTTGAGCGCGGGCCCTTAACCGCTATTCCGCAGCGCCGTCGCGATTGCGTTGATCGTCAGCTGGATGCCCTCGGCAATGCGCGGGTCGGTCTCGCCGGCGCGGTGGCGCTTCATCAGCTCGATCTGCAGCAGGTTGAGCGGCTCGATATAGGGCAGCCGCAGCCGGATCGACGCCTCGAGCGCGGGGTTCTTGTCGAGCAACCGCGTCTGTCCCGTGATGCTGAGCAGCCCGTCATGCGCGCGATTCCAACCGTCACGGATGCGGGCAAAGATCGCGTCATGCCCGTCGATGCCCGCCGCCAGCTCGGCATAGCGCGCCGCGATCCCCATATCGGATTTCGCCAGCACCATCTCCATATTGCCGAGCAGCGCGGCAAAGAACGGCCAGCCCGCCGCCATGTCGGCGAGCAGCGCCTTGTCCTCGAACGCCGCGAAGCCTTCGCCCGTGCCGTACCAGCCGGGCAGCATCGCGCGCGACTGCGCCCAGCTGAACACCCACGGGATCGCGCGCAGATCCTCGATCGCGCTGCTCCTGGTGCGGCTCGACGGCCGCGACCCGATCTTCAGCGTCGCGATCTCGGCGATCGGCGTCATCGCGCGGAAGAAATCCTTGAACGTCGGCGTGTCGTAAACGAGCCCGCGATACGCTGCGAAGGCGCTGCCCGACACGGCATCCATTGCCGCGGTAAAGCGCGCCGCGTCGGCATCGCTCAGCGCCTCGGGCTCGAGGCTCGCGAGCAGGCTCGCCGACACCATCGCCTCGAGGTTCGTTGCTGCGCTCGCCGCCGTCCCATATTTCGCGGCGATCACTTCGCCCTGTTCGGTGATGCGGATGCGCCCCTGCACCGTGCCCGCGGGCTGGGCGCGGATCGCGGCAAAGGCGCTGCCGCCGCCGCGCCCGACCGCGCCGCCGCGGCCGTGGAACAATTGCATCGCGGTGTCGAATTCTTCGAACACCGGGGTCAGCGCCTGCGACGACTGGTACAGCCCCCAGGTCGACGTGAGATATCCGCCGTCCTTGTTCGAATCCGAATAGCCGATCATCACTTCCTGATGTCCGCGCTGGCCGATCTGCGGGCCGATTTCGGGCATCGCGAAATAACGCGCCATGATCGCGGGCGCACGGTCGAGATCGGCGATGGTTTCGAACAAAGGCACGACCATCAGGTTCGACTGGCCCGCCGCATCGCCGCTCCGCCACAGTCCCGCCTCGCGTGCGAGGACATGGACTTCGAGAAGGTCGGACAATTCCTGCGCCATGCTGATGATCCACTGGCAGATCGCGTCCTGCCCCAGCCGCGCGCGCACATCGGCGGCGGCGTGGACGATCGCGAGTTCGCCCGCGGTCTCGTCGCTCCACTGGTGCCAGGGCGCGGCGAGCGGCCGGTCGCTTTGCAGCTCGGCGGTGAGCAGTGCGACGCGCTCTTCTTCACCCAGCGACAGATAATCGGCGCACACCCCCGATACCGCCAGCAGCTCGGCGAGCACACGTTCGTGCACCGCGCTGTTCTGTCGCATGTCGAGTGTTGCGAGGTGGAATCCGAACACTTCGACCGCGCGGATCAGCCGCCCCAAAGCTCCGATGCCGCCGAACTGGCCCTGGCTGTTCGCCGACAGGCCATTGGCGATGGTGACGAGGTCGCGGCGGAAGTCGGCGGGGGTCGCATAAGGCTCGCCCCTCAACGCTGACGGACGCGGCGGTGCCTTGCCGACAATCTGCGTATAGGTCGCGCAAAGCCGCGCATAGATGCCTGACAAAGCCCGGCGATAGGGCTCGTCGCGGCGGCTCGGCGCCGCATCGCCGCTCGCCTCGGCCAGCGCCTCGACCGCGTCGGGAACCGCAGCGAGGCTCGCCGACACCGACAGCTCGGCGCCGAGGCCATGGACCGCGTCGATATAATGGCCGAGCACCGCCGCGGCGTTGCGCGCCGTCGCCATGTGCATCGTCTCGGCGGTGACGAACGGATTGCCGTCGCGGTCGCCGCCGATCCAGCTGCCGACGCGCAGGAAACTCGCGGGGCGCTGCCCCAGTTCGGCTTCCCAGCGCGCATAGAGTTTCGGCACCACGGGCAGGAAGACGTCGCGCAAATAGGTCAGCGCATTGTCGATCTCGTCGGCGACGAACAATTTCTCGGTACGCAGCGGCCGCGTTTGCCATAGCAGCACGATCTGCCGCCGGATCGCATCCTCGACCATATCGCCTTCGGGCGTCTCGTCGGCGCCGCTGTCGCGCAGCAGCATCAGCTCGGCGATGCGGTTCTTGTGGTCGAGCACCGATTTGCGCCGCACCTCGGTCGGGTGTGCGGTGAGCACCGGCGCGACGAGCGACGCGCTCAGCAGCGCCGCGATCGCATTGCCATCGATCCCGTCCGCGCGCAGTTTTTCAATCGCCGCCGAGACCGTCGCTTCGGGTTCGGCAGCCACCCCCTGCCGGTCCTCGGCGAGGTTCGCGAGCATCGAAAACAGCATGAAGCCGCGCACGAACGCGATCGTATCGTCGAGGCTCAGCGCATCGAGCCCGGGGTCGATCGCCTCGGCCCCCGCGATCCCGCGGTGCCGGTCGACGCTCGACGAGCGGATATATTCGGTCTGCCGGAACAATTTGTCGCCGCCATAGGCGCGGATGACGTCGCCGAGGATCCGCCCCAGATAGCGGATGTCGGGATTTTGCGAAATCTGGATAGGCGGGCCCATACGCCGGATTGCTGCACCTGCGAACGCACAGCGTCAAGCCGCGCATAGCTATGCGCCCGGCTGCATCGGATCCAGCACCCCCTTATTCTCCCCCTTGATGGGGGAGGCAGCGAAACTTGCGAACTTGTTCGCCAGTTGCAGCGGTGGGGGTGCGCTCTCGGCCATCAGCAACCGTGCAACGACGCACCCTCACCCCCATCCAACTTCGCCTAATCGCTGCGCGATAAGGCTGCGTATCCTTCCCCCATCAAGGGGGAAGGGGGCTAGGATCAGCGCGTCTTCACCAGCGTCAGCGTCCCCATGTCGATCCGGCTCCGGCCGTCGAACGCCACGCTGTTGCGCGTGTCGGTGATGAACATGAGCCGCCCCGACGCGTCGGTGATGCGTGCCGACACCGCATAGCTGTGCCGCGGGTCGAGCGGACGCTGATCCACCGTCAGCGAAAAAGCGAACGGCACTTGCCGTCCGTCGGCGGTGAAGCTTTGCTGCGCGATGGTGCGCGAGGGCGCATCCATCAGGCTGACGTCGCTCAGCTGGATTTCGATCTGCGCCGTCGGTGGCAACGCCATGCGTTCGCGGTACGTAATCTGCCCGGTCACCGACACCGGCTGTTCGGAGGGCCCCAGCGTCGCGCACGCGGCGAGCGGCAGGATGGCGAGGCTGAGCGCCAGAGCGCGGGCGATACGGACCATGGTTGTTCTCCTGTTATGGCTCGCGGCCCGGTAGCGCCGCCGCGATGAACCCTGTCTGTCCGCTTTGTTGTCCGTCGGTCAGCCTTCGAGTTCAACGTCCCAATACAGCCAGTCGATCCAGCTCGTATGCAGATAGCCGGGCGGGAAGGCGCGGCCATTGTCCTGCAGCTGCCAGCTCGTCGGGCGCCAGGGCTGGTGATAGATCGGCATATGCGCCTGTTGCGGGGTGCGGCCGCCCTTCTTCAGGTTGCACGGCGCGCACGCGGTGGTGACATTTTCCCACGTCGTTCGCCCGCCCAGCCGGCGCGGCACGACATGATCAAAGGTCAGATCCTTGCCCGACCCGCAATATTGGCAGGAAAACCGGTCGCGCAGAAACAGGTTGAAGCGAGTGAACGCCGGGTGCTGCGACGGTTTTACATATTGGCGCAGCGCGATCACGCTGGGGATCGGCATCGTCTTCGTCGGCGAGTGAATTTCGCGTTCGTAATTTTCGACGATGGTGACGCGGTCGAGGAAAACCGCCTTGACCGCGGTTTGCCATGGCCACAGGCTCAAGGGATAGTAGCTGAGCGGCGTATAGTCGGCATTCAGGACAAGAGCAGGACAATTATCGGGATGCCGGGCGAGATCGGGATGAAACATGGCTTTAGAACGCTGCCCCCATGGTTGTACGGGTTGGCGCGCCACTGCCTTTCCCAAGTGACATGCGTATTACATGCCGCATCAGAATCTGACGTCAAGAGGGCTTTTGCCGCAAGATATGGAAGGATTTACGGGACGTCGGCACAGGATATGGAATTTTCATACCCTCCATGCTGACCCGTTTCGCGCCCAGCCCGACCGGCGATCTCCACCTCGGCCACGCCTATAGCGCGGTGCTCGCGCATCGCGCCGCGCGGGCTGCGGTCGGGCGGTTCCTGATCCGCATCGACGATATCGACGGCAACCGGTCGCGCGAGGAATATATAGGGGCATCGCTCGCCGACCTCGCCTGGCTCGGGCTCGACTGGGACGGCGATCCGGTGCGGCAGTCGGCGCGGCTCGGCGATTATGCCGCCGCGCTCGACCATCTGCGCGCGCGCGGGCTTGTCTATCCGTGTTTTTGCACCCGCGCCGATATCGCCGCCAGCCTGTCGGCGCCGCATGGCCCCCCAAATGGACCAGCGGGCGCGATCTACCCTGGAACCTGCCGCCATCTGTCTGAAGCCGACCGGACACGGCGCCTTGCGGATGAACCGCATTGCTGGCGCCTCGACACCGCGCGCGCGCTTGCCGAAAGCGGCGAACTGCAATGGGAGGAGGCGGGGCAGGGGATGCGTGCCGCCGATGCGCTCGCGCACGGCGATATCGTCCTCGCGCGCAAGGACGCGCCGGCGAGCTATCATCTTGCGAGCACGCTCGACGATGCCGCGATGGGGGTGACGCACGTGATCCGCGGTGCCGACCTGATTGCCTCGACCGATGTTCACCGGCTGCTTCAGGTGCTGCTTGGCCTGCCGACCCCGCTCTATCGCCACCATGCGCTCGTCTGCGGGCCTGACGGCAAAAGGCTGGCGAAACGCGATGCCGCGGCGTCGCTCGCCTCGCTCCGCACGGCCGGGGTCGACGGGCGCGCGCTCGCCGCCGATTTGGCCCTCGACCGGCTTCCCACTGGCTATTCGCTGCAAAATCCCTAGATAGGGTGCATGGAAATCCTGCTCATCCTTGGCGTCGTGATTGCCGCTGGCTTCGTCCTCTTCTCGCTCGCGCGGGGGCTCTTCTATTTCTCGCAGGGGCATAAGGCCCAGATGGACGGCACCGCGCACGAAAATCAGGTGATGCAGAACAAGATGATGATGTCGCGCGTGAAGTGGCAGGCGATCACCATCATCCTGCTCGTGCTGATCGGCCTCTTCGCCGCAGGCAAGTAAGCGACCTTACCGATGGTCAAGCTCAACAAGATATATACGCGTACCGGCGACGACGGCACCACCGGCCTCGTCGATGGATCGCGCGTCGCCAAATCGGATGCGCTGATGGCGGCGATCGGCGACGTAGACGAGGCGAACAGTGCGATCGGCATCGCCGCCGCCGCGCTCGACTCCGCGAGCAGCGAAGCCGCGATGCTTGCGCGCATCCAGAATGAGATGTTCGACCTTGGCGCCGACCTTGCGACCCCGGCCGACATCCAGTTCGGCTTCGGCCCGCACGACATGGCGCTGCGCATCGTGCCGAGCCAGATCGCGCGGCTCGAAGACGAGATCGACGCGATGAACGACGACCTCGATGCGCTCAAAAGCTTTATCCTTCCCGGCGGGACCGAAGCCGCGGCGCGGCTCCATCTCGCGCGCGCGGTCACCCGCCGCGCCGAACGCGCAGCGGTCGCGGCGGGCGGCGAGCGCGATCTCAATCCGCTCGCGCTCAATTACCTCAATCGCCTGTCGGATCATCTGTTCGTACTTACCCGGCACCTGAATGCCGCGGCGGGCGGCGACATCCTTTGGAAACCGGGCGCGACGCGCTGATCTGCTGGCCACGTGGCGACCCAAATTTCGCCAGCCCGGACTTCATCCGGGGTCCATGGGTCATGGGCGCCGGGTCAAACCCGGCATGGCGAACAAGGGCGTTGTTCCCTAAACGTTCTGGACAATCGGTCGCGGTGTAACCATAATTGGCCTTGCTGCGAAACGAATCGTACCCGGGGGGATTGTCACAACATGGCCAGCCGTACCGACGCTCAAAATCGTATCGATCCGCAGGAAGATCTCGGCCGGCGCTTCGTCGCGACGCGGCGCCTGTCGCTCGATCTGGTGGCGCCGCTCTCCGATGCCGATGCCAGTGCGCAGTCGATGCCCGACGCCTCGCCCGCCAAATGGCACCTCGCGCACACGACATGGTTCTTCGAAACCTTCATCCTGCGCGATCATGTCGCGGGCTATGGTCTCTTTGATGAACGTTATCCTTTTCTTTTCAACAGCTATTATGAGGCCGAAGGGCCGCGCCACGCGCGCCCGCAGCGCGGCCTGCTGACGCGCCCGTCGCTCGACGAAATCTGCATCTGGCGCGCGCATGTCGACGCTGCGGTACAGACCGCACTGCCCGACTTGCCGCCCGCCGCGCACGCGCTCGTCGATCTGGGCATCCATCATGAGCAGCAGCATCAGGAATTGCTGCTCACCGACCTCCAGCATCTCTTCGCGCAGAACCCGCTCGGCCCGGCGGTGTGGAAGGCTTCGGCGATCACGAGTGAAGTTGCGCCGTTTTCCGCGATGAAATGGATTAAAGGGGTGGAGGGCGTCGCCTCTGTCGGGCACAGCGGCACCGGCTTCGCGTTCGATTGCGAAGGGCCGCGGCACGACGCGCTGCTTCCCCCGCACGCGCTCGCCAGCCGTCCGGTGAGCAATGGCGAATGGCAGCAATTCATCGACGACGGCGGCTATCATACCCCGTCGCTCTGGCTCAGCGACGGCTGGGCGTGGGTGCAGGCCGAAGATATCGACGCGCCGGCCTATTGGGACGGCGACCGCCAGTTCACGCTTGCCGGCTGGCGCGCGATCGACCCCGCCGCGCCGGTCACGCACATCAGCTTTTACGAGGCCGACGCCTTCGCCAGCTGGGCCGGCGCCCGCCTGCCGACCGAGTTCGAATGGGAGGCAGCCGCGGCCGCCTTCGACCCGGCATCGGGACAGCAACTTGATGCTGCGGGGCCGGTGCAGCCCGCCGCACCCGCTGATGACACCGACTTGCAACAGATGTTCGGCAGCGTGTGGGAATGGACCGGCAGCGCCTATCGCCCCTATCCCGGCTTCCGCGCCGCACCCGGCGCGGTCGGCGAATATAATGGCAAGTTCATGAGCGGCCAGTTCGTGCTGCGTGGCGGCAGCTGTGCGACCCCCCGCGGCCATCTGCGCGCCTCCTACCGCAATTTCTTCTACCCCTATCAGCGCTGGCAGTTCACCGGCGTGCGGCTCGCAAAGGATCTTTGACATGGGCGTTGTACGCAATCTTAGACAAGTTGCGGCCGACGACGCCGGCGTCGACATCGCATTTCGCGCCGACGTCCACGCCGGCCTGAGCCAGCAACCAAAGGCGATTCCTGCGCGCTGGTTCTACGACGCAACCGGATCGGCGCTGTTCGAGGATATCACCGCGCTGCCCGAATATTATCCGACGCGCAGCGAAACCGATCTGCTCACCCGCCACGCCGTCGATATCGCTGTGGCGATCGGCCCGGACCGGGCCGTCGTCGAGCTCGGATCGGGAAGTTCGACGAAAACGCCGCTGCTCCTCAACGCGATCGATCCCGCCGCTTATGTGCCGGTCGACATCTCGGGTGATTTCCTGCGCGACAGCTCGGCGGCGCTCGCCGCGCGGTTTGCGGGG
This sequence comes from Sphingopyxis sp., assembly GCA_051861185.1. Lineage (GTDB taxonomy): Bacteria > Pseudomonadota > Alphaproteobacteria > Sphingomonadales > Sphingomonadaceae > Sphingopyxis. The sequence goes on along the minus strand of JBIMKQ010000012.1, from coordinate 25,578 downwards.
CTGCCTATCTATCCGGTCGAGGCCGACTTCACCCAGCGCGTGACGTTGCCCGATGAAATCTCCGACCTGCCCAAGCTCGGTTTTTTCCCCGGCAGCACGATCGGCAATATGGTCGCGCGCACCGCAGTCGATCTGCTTCGCAACTGGCGCTGTGCGCTCGGCGAGGGGGCGCTGCTGCTGATAGGTATCGACCGGATCAAGGATGTGGCGACGCTCGAACTGGCCTATGACGATCCTTCGGGCGTGACCGCGGCGTTCAACCTCAACCTGCTCGAGCGGATCAATCGCGAACTCGATGGCGATATTCCGGTCGAAAATTTCGCACATCGCGCGATCTGGGACGATGTCCATGCCCGCATCGAAATGCATCTTGTCGCGGCGTGCGACATGGAATTCACGATCGACGGCCGCAGCTATGCGATGGAGAAGGGCGAAACGATCCACAGTGAGAACAGCCATAAATACGGGCCGCGTGACGCGAGCCTGCTGCTCCGTGCGAGCGGCTGGACCCCGATCGCGACATGGGACGATGTCGATCCCGCCTTTGCCCTGATCCTCGCCGAAGCGACCGCTTTCCGCTCGGCCCCTTGACGCGCGGGACCGAGGCCGTAGGGGCACGGGCAACGGGGTTCAGCGAAAGGGCAGAATATGATTGTCGGCGTTATCGGAGCGGGGCAGATGGGCGCGGGCATTGCTCAGGTGTCGGCGGGCGCCGGGCACGAGGTGCTGTTGTCCGACATCGACCTCGCGCGCGCCGAAACGGGCAAGGCGGGGATCGCCAAGGCGCTCGGCCGGCTCGTCGCCAAGGAAAAGATGACGCAAGCTGATGCCGACGCCTTGCTCGGCCGTGTCACGCCGGTCGCCGATCACAGCGCTTTCGCGCCCGCCGATGTTGTGATCGAAGCAGCGACCGAGCGCGAGGAAATCAAGCGTGCGATCTTTGCCAGCGTCGGCCAGCATCTGTCGTCGACCGCGATTCTCGCCAGCAACACCAGCTCGATCCCGATCACGCGCCTGGCTCAGGCCGCGCCCGATCCGGCGCGCTTCATCGGCGTCCATTTTTTCAATCCGGTCCCGGTGATGGGCCTGATCGAACTGATCCGCGGCCTTGCGACGAGTGACGCAACACTGAAGACGGTCGAAGCGTTCGGCCGCGGGCTAGGCAAGGAAATCGTCCACGCGAACGACGCGCCGGGTTTCATCGTCAACCGCGTGCTGATGCCGATGATCAACGAAGCGGTCTTCGCTTTGGGTGAAGGCGTCGCGACGATGCAGGATATCGACGCCGGATGTCGCCTCGGACTCAACCACCCGATGGGCCCGATCACGCTCGCCGATTTCATCGGGCTCGACACCTGCCTCGAAATCATCCGCGTGCTCTACACCGGCACCGGAGATCCAAAATTCCGCCCTGCGCCCTTGCTCGTCCAATATGTCGATGCCGGCTGGGTCGGGAAGAAGGCGGGGCGCGGTTTCTATGACTGGACAGGCCCCGAACCGGTTCCGACACGCTGACGCCTACAAAGAGGCGTGGAGCCGGCTGCGTTTCCGTGCGTTAAGTCTGTGGCCGCTCTGGCCGGAGCAACAGAGGAAAAGATCATGCGCAGCAAACTTTTGATGGGCCTGGGGGTCGTCGCCTTTATCCTGCCGGTCCATTCCTATGCCCAGCAGGGGGCTCCCGAAGATTCGACGATCAAGGACACGGCCAATACGGTGACCGAACCGTTTGACGGAAAGGAAGCACCCCCCAAGCTTTTGGCGATCCAGGAGAATCCCTATTCCCTCGCAGGGCTTGGAAAATGCGCCGCGATCTCCAGAGAAATCACCGAGCTCAACGACGTCTTGGGTGCCGACGTCAATGAACAAGTCGATAAGGATCGCGCCAAGAAGCGCGAGGAAACCGCGGGCCGCGTCGCGGGCACGGTCGCGGGAGGGATCATTCCGTTTCGCGGGCTGATTGGCGAAGTCACCGGCGCCAACGCCGAACGGCGGCGTTACGCACAGGCGGTCTATGCCGGGACGGTGCGGCGCGGTTTTCTGAAAGGCGTCGGGCTTGAGCGCGGTTGCAAGGCGCCCGCGCGTCCCTGACAATATAGCTGAATAAAGGGGGGGCGTAGATGCAGGTCGATAATATCCGGGCTTTTACGATCGATGTGCCGCAAGCCGCGCTCGACGATCTGAAGGAGCGGTTGGCGCGCACGCGCTGGCCGGAGAAAGAAACGGTCGACGACTGGGATCAGGGCATCCCGCTTGCCTATGCGCAGGAGCTGGCAGCGTATTGGCGCGATGAGTATGACTGGCGCGGTGTGGAGTCCCGGCTCAATGCGCTGCCCAACTACCTTGCGACGATCGACGGACTCGATATCCATTTTCTGCATATTCGGTCGGCCAATCCGAGCGCGAGGCCGCTGGTCCTGACGCACGGCTGGCCGGGTTCGGTGATCGAGTTCCTCGATGTGATCGAACCGCTTTCGGGCGATTACCATCTCGTGATCCCGTCGCTTCCCGGCTATGGCTTTTCGGGCAAGCCCGCCGAGGCCAAGTGGAGCGTCGAGCATATCGGCGCAGCGTGGGACGCGCTGATGCGGGCGCTCGGCTATAATCGCTATTTTGCGCAGGGCGGCGATTGGGGCAGCGCGGTGACCTGTGCGATCGGGATGAACCATGCCGATCATTGCGCAGGTATCCACGTCAACATGGTGGTCGGCGCGCCGCCGCCCGACCTGATGACCGACCTTTCCGATAGCGAAAAACTCTATCTCGCGCGCTTCGGCTGGTATCAGGCAAAGGACAGCGGCTATTCGACCCAGCAAGCGACGCGGCCCCAAACGATCGGCTATGCGCTCACCGATTCACCGGTGGGTCAAATGGCGTGGATCGTCGAAAAATGCCATGGCTGGACCGATTGCGGGCATCAACCCGGGGGTCAGTCGATCGGTGGTCATCCCGAAAATGCGCTGTCGCGCGACGCCATGCTCGACGCCGTCAGCCTCTATTGGCTGACCGCAAGCGCGGCCTCTTCCGCACGGCTCTATTGGCACAGCTTCCGCAATTTTTCGGCGGGAGAAATTCTCGCGCCGACCGGATGCAGCCTGTTTCCGAACGAGATCATGCGCCTGTCGCGTCGCTGGGCCGAGCGGCGTTACAAGAATATCGTCTATTGGAACGAACTTGATCGCGGCGGACATTTTGCCGCGTGGGAACAGCCTGACTCGTTCGTCAGCGAAGTCCGCGCAGCGCTGGCGCAAATGACGCTATAGCGAGGCCGCCGACGGCGCCGGCGGCCTTCCCGGTCACATCGGCGTATAAACGACGCGGCAGCTTTCGGGCGCCGAGCGCAGTGCGGTGTTCCACGTTACATCATTGCCGTTGCGCTGTAGCCGCGCGCCGCTCTTGTTCTCGTAGACCGAGCCGCCGGTCGACGGCGTCTGCTTCAGCACCATCGAGCGCAGGCCGTTGACACGGACGATCGCAGTGCTGCCGACATAGTCGACCTTCAACTTCGTGCCACCACTGCAGTCATAGCTGGTGCCGGTGTTGCGCGGCACCGACGAACAGGCGGCGAGCGCGAGGATCGCGGCGCCGGCCGCGACAAGATTCGCCGTCTTCATATCCCGTCTCCCGCTCAATAGCCTGAACGCACGCACAGCACGTCGGCGAGGTAAACCCGCCCGCTGATCGTTTCCATATGCTCGCGCGCCGACCCGTTCCAGCCGATCGAACGGCACCAGGTGTCGGCGGTCTGCGCAGCGCAACTGGCGGTCGCCGAACCGCGGGCGCAAGCCAGCACACGATAGTTGCGCTCTGCCGGCTGGGTGTGGAATTCAGCAAAATTGCCGCGCGCGACCTGATCATTGGCGGGCGGGTTCGGGTTCCAGCCACCGCCACCGACCGGACGGATCGACTGGATCGTCAAGCCGCGCAGGACATTGTTCAGCATCGGGGTGTCGCGATCGACCGTCCGGCAATTGCCGCGATAACGCGTCTTTTCGCAAAGTTCCCAGCGCCCGTTCGGAACGCGGATCGAATTGACCGGCCAGGCAAGGCCGAGGTTCGGCTTTTCCTCGCCGATGAACACCGCCGGACCACGATAGCCGGCATCGCGATATATGGTGGCTTCGGGTTGACGATCGGGCCGGTATCGCTCGGTTTCGACGGTCTGGGCATGGGAGGTAGCGAGGAAACCCGCCCCTATCGATACCGCAGCGGCGGCAAGGATCGACAAACGATAAGCGGTCTTCATGGCAACCTCCCTGTTGGCGAACGCGACCCGGGGATTTTGTTATATTTCCAAGTTTACGTCATTCGCGGGCGGCTTGCAAATTCTCACAAGGGTCCGGTATGCGGCCGGGATGTCAGCGCGCCTCCGTCGCCGGAGCTGCCGGGGGCGTTGCCGCAACGGGAACCGTCGCTACCGGCGTGACGGGCTGTGGCGGTGGCGCTGCGAGGGGCGGCGCAATGCCCAGCATCAGTCCGGCCAGCGCCGCCGACATCAGGTTCGACAGGCTGCCCGCGAGCAGCGCCTTCAGACCGAGCTTCGCAATCATCGGACGCTGGTTCGGCGCCAATCCGCCGGTTACCGCCATCTGGATCGCGATCGAGCTGAAATTGGCGAAGCCGCAAAGCGCAAAGGTCGCGATCGCAACCGACGCTGCGGACATATTGCCCTGCACCTTGCCCAGATCGATGAACGCCACGAACTCGTTGAGCACGACTTTGCTACCGAACAACCCGCCGACCACCGCGCTTTCCTCCCACGGCACGCCCATCAACCACATCACCGGGCGGAAGATCGTTCCGATGATCGCCTGGAACGACAGGCCGTCGATGCCGAACCAGCCGCCGATGCCGGCGAGCAGCCCGTTGGCGAGCGCGACGAGCGCGACGAACGCCATCACCATCGCGCCGACCGCTACGGCGAGCTTAACCCCGGTCTGCGCGCCTTGCGCAGCCGCCATGATCAGGTTGGCGGGCTTTTCCTCGTCATGGCTCGCCTCGGGCATCACGACGGGTTCGATCCCGATGTCTTTCGGGTCGTCGGGCATCATGATCTTGGCCATCAGGATGCCGCCAGGCGCCGACATGAAGCTCGCGGCGAGCAGATAGGGGAGGAGGTGCGGACCGATCATCCCGGCATAGGCGCCGAGGATCGTGCCTGCGACGCCTGCCATGCCGACTGTCATCACGGTGAACAGCTGGGGCGGGGTCAATCCGGCGAGATAGGGCCGGATGACGAGCGGCGATTCGGACTGGCCGACAAAGATGTTCGCCGCGGCGCCGAGGCTTTCGACCTTGGTGATGCCGGTGACCTTCTGGATTGCACCGCCGACCCATTTGATGATCAGCTGCATGACGCCGAGATAATAGAGCACCGAGATCAGCGAGGCGAAAAAGATGATCACGGGCAAAGCGCCGATTGCAAAGACCGCCTTGCCATAGGGCGCCTGCGTCAGCACCTCGCCGAACAAGAATTTGGTTCCCTCGTCGGCATAGCTCAGCAGGTTCGACACGCCGTTCGACATCGCCTGAATCACCGCGCGGCCCCATGGCGTGCCGATGACGAGCACCGCGAAGCCGGCTTGGAGAAGGAAGGCGGGAATGACGATGCGCGGGCGAATCCAGCGGCGGTTCGACGAAAAAAGCACGGCAATCGCGAGCAACGCGACAATGCCGATCAAACCGATAAGGCGTTCCATATTCTCGTGCGTCCCCCGCAAGTTTAATGGGCCTGTCTAGCGGGCTTTGGCGATGGGGCAAGTCTGTGCCGATGCGGCACCTTTCCACCCGCCGCAAAAGCGATTAAGCGGCCTCGATGGAAAATAGCTCTTCGCGCCTGATCGCGCCTTCGCTGCTGCTGTTCGCAATCCTCTACGGCGGCATGGTTCCGCTCGGCGGTTTCCTTGGCGCAAAACAGGTCGCGCTCGGCCCGCTGGCGGTCGAGGCGGGGATTTTCCCCTTTCTGACGCTGATCGCGATCTCCAGCGGCATCGCCGAACTGCACGGCCGCGCCATCGCCGACAAGCTGGTTCGGTTCGGTTTCATTCCGCTCATTCTCGCGATCATTCTGACCGTGTTCGTGCTGCAGCTGCCGACCGACGAGGGAATGTACGAGCCGGCCAAGGAAGCCTTTCCGATCATCGTCGGGCAGGGCTGGCGGATGATGGCGGCGGGCATATTGGCCTATGGCGTGTCGGTCAGCCTCAACGTCTGGATTTTTGCGCGGATGACCGCGAACAACGGCCGGTTGCTGCCACTGCGCGGCTTCATCGCGGCGGCGCTGAGCCAGATTGTCGATACTTTGATCTTCATCACGGTCAGCTTTTATGGCGTTCGCCCGATCGCCGATCTGATGGTCGGCCAGATGATTGCCAAGATTGTCCTGTCGGCGGTGATGGTGCCCCTGCTGGTAATGACGGTGGTCGCGATCGGCCGGAAGATGGACGCCAACGCCGAACTGCCGGCAGGATGATGTCGATGACCGATCCTTCCAAAATGCCCGATCTGCTCGCCAAGGCCGAGACGCTGGTCGAAGCGCTGCCCTATTTGCAGCGCTATGCCGGCCAGACCTTCGTGATCAAATATGGCGGCCATGCGATGGGCGACCCCGAGGCGCAGCGCGACTTTGCGGAGGATGTCGTGCTGCTCAAGGCTGTTGGCATCAACCCGGTGGTCGTCCACGGCGGCGGGCCACAGATTGGCGCGATGCTGAAGCAACTCGGCATCGAATCGACCTTCGTCGGCGGACTGCGCGTCACCGACGCCGCCACTGCCGAGGTCGCCGAGATGGTGCTGGCGGGCAAGATCAACAAGGAAATCGTCAGCTGGATAGCTGGGCTCGGCGGCCGGGCGGTGGGCATTTCGGGCAAGGACGCAAACCTGGTGCTTGCCGAAAAGGTCAGCCGGACCGAGCCCGATCCCAATTCGGGGATCGAGCGGCATGTTGATCTGGGCTTCGTCGGCGAACCGGTTGCGGTCGACGCGACGATTCTCGTCAATCTGACGAAGGATAATTATATCCCCATCGTCGCTCCCGTCGCGCTCGGCGCCGATGGCGCGACGTATAACATCAACGCCGACACGATGGCGGGCGCGATCGCCGGCGCGTTGGGCGCGAAACGCTTTTTCCTGCTGACCGACGTCGCGGGTGTGCTCGACAAATCGGGTGCGCTGCTCACCGATCTCGACCGCCCGGCGATCGATACGCTGAAAGCCGACGGGACGATTACGGGGGGCATGATTCCGAAGGTCGAAACCTGCGTCGCCGCGGTCGATGCGGGGGTCGAGGCCGCGGTCATTCTCGACGGACGGATTCCGCACGCGATGCTGCTGGAAATTTTCACCGCGAGGGGTGCGGGGACGCTCATTCACCGCTAAGAGACGCGGCAAGACCCTTTTTCGGAGAAATCGCTTTGCTTCTCATGCTCCTCCAGATCGTCCACATCCTCCTGACGGTTCTGTGGTGGTTCATCATCGCGCAGGCGGTGATGTCGTGGCTGATCGCGTTTAACGTCATCAACACGCACAACCAGTTCGTCGGCCAGCTATGGACCGTGCTCGACCGGATCACCGAGCCGCTTTACCGGCCGTTTCGCCGCATCATGCCCGATTTCGGCGGGCTCGACCTGACGCCCATGCTCGTTCTCATCCTCATCATCATTCTCGACGGACCGGTGCTGAACTATCTCGCGCAACTCGCCTACGCCAACGGAATGGCCTGATGGCCGCTGCGCAGGTGATCGACGGCAAGGCTTTCGCCGCCGACCTGCGGGCGCGGATTGCCGATGCAGTACCGGCTTTTAGAGCTGCGACCTCGCGGGCGCCCGGCCTTGCGGTCGTGCTTGTCGGCGACGATCCGGCGAGCGCGGTCTATGTCGGGTCGAAGGGCAAGGCAACGATCGCCGCCGGCATGGAAAGCTTTGAGTATCGTCTGCCCGCAAGCGCGACGCAGGAAGAGGTCGAGGCGCTGCTGGCGCGGCTCAACGCCGACGAAGCGGTCGACGGCATCCTGCTGCAATTGCCCCTTCCCGGTCATCTCGACGAACAGGCTGCGGTGGCGACGATCGATCCAGACAAGGATGTCGATGGCCTGACACCGGTCAGCGCCGGTCGCCTCGCGCTCGGCATCGCGGGTATGGTGCCGTGCACGCCCTATGGCTGCCTGCTGCTGCTCCAGCACCGGCTTGGCGACCTGTCGGGCAAGGATGCGATTGTCGTCGGCCGCTCGATCCTTGTCGGCAAGCCGATGGGGCAATTGCTGCTCGGCGCGAACTGCACCGTGACCATGGCGCACAGCCGCACCAAGGATTTGCCTGACTTGGTGCGCCGCGCCGACATCGTCGTCGCCGCGGTCGGCCGCGCCGAAATGGTGAAGGGCGACTGGATCAAGCCCGGCGCAATCGTGATCGATGTCGGCATTAACCGACTCCCGCCCGTCGACGGCGCAGCAAAGGGGCGGCTAGTCGGCGACGTCGATTATAACAGCGTGGCCGCAGTTGCCGATGCGATCACCCCGGTTCCCGGCGGCGTCGGCCCGATGACCATCGCGTGCCTGCTGCGCAATACGCTTGTCGCGGCGCACCGCCGCGCCGGCCTTGCCGATCCGGAGGGTTTTTGATGCGTCATCTGCTGATCTCTGCGCTTGCCCTGTCGCTGCTTTCGGGCTGTGCCGGCGATCCCGACGACATTCGCAACCGGCCGCTCGGGCCAAACCCCAGTGCCTTCATCGCGGCCGAGATCGGCTTTGCCCGACTGGCACAGGACAAGGGGCAGTGGACGGCTTTTCGTGAAACTTCTGCGCCCGAAGCCGTGATGTTTGTGCCGCAGCGCGTAAAGGCACGCGACTGGCTGAAGTCGCAGAAGGACCCCGCCGAGGCAGTGAAGTGGCAGCCGCATGCCGTATATGTCAGTTGCGACGGCAATAGCGGCGCAACCACCGGCGCATGGCAGACAGGGCAGGGGAACGGCTTTTTCACCACGGTCTGGGTGCGCGATCCCCGGAGCGGGAAGATGGGCTGGATCCTCGATCATGGCGATGGCCTGACCAAACCGCGCGAAGCGCCCGAATTCATCGCATCTAAGCAGGCAGTCTGCGGTTCGCGGCCCGCCGTGCCGATCGAAGCGGGCGGCGAAGGCGAGGATATGGCGGTCGGCCTGTCCCCCGATCAGACGCTGAGCTGGACGTCGACCGTCCGCGCCGACAAATCGCGCCGCGTGACGATCCGCCTGTGGGATGGCAAGGCGATGGCGACGGTCATCGACGATCAGGTCGCGGCGCCGAAGCAGCCATGATCGACCTTTTCATCTCAGCCTTTGTCACGCTGTTCGTCGTGATCGACCCGCCGGGCTGCGCGCCGATCTATGCCAGTCTGACGACCGGCGCGAGTGCGCAGCAACGCCGTTCGATGGCGATCCGTGCCACTATGATCGCGGGGCTGATTCTCGTCTTTTTCGCGATGTTCGGTGAGGCACTGCTTGGCTTCCTGCACATCGACCTCGACAGTTTCCGCATCGCAGGCGGGATCATGTTGTTCATCATCGCGATCGACATGGTGTTCGAGAAGCGCACCGAGCGGCGTGAGCAGCGCGCCGAGAAGGTGATGGCGACCCCTGAAATCGAAGATGTGTCGGTTTTTCCGATGGCGATGCCGATGCTCGCCGGACCGGGTTCGATCGCGTCGGTGATGCTGCTCGTGTCGCAGAACAACGGGCTCGATCGCGCTTTCGTGATCTTTGGTGCGCTGTTGCTGGTGCTGCTGCTGACGCTGGCGGCGCTGCTTTCGGCCGGGCCGTTGATGCGGCTGATCGGCAACAAGGGCGAGGCGGTGATTACCCGTCTGCTCGGTGTGCTGCTCGCGGCGCTCGCGGCGCAGTTCGTCATCGACGGGCTGAAGGCAAGTTTCCCTTCCCTCTCGTAGAAAGGGCGCCGCTTTTTGGCGACGCCCCTCTTTATCCATGGGAATGGAACTGGTTTAGCGCGCCGCGTTGACGTCGGCCTGAGTGACCGGCGCGATGCGGATTTCGACGCGGCGATTGCATTGATAATCGGCTTCGCTGCGTTCGGGCGAGCATTTCAGTTGCGATTCGCCGTAGCCCAGCGTCGCCATGCGCGCGCGCTGGATGCCGCGGCCGCCGAGATAGTCGGCAACCGATGCGGCGCGGCGTTCGGACAGCCCCTGGTTATAGCTGTCGCTGCCGGTCGAATCAGTGTGGCCGTACACGTCGATATAGGTGCTGGGATATTCGGCGAGCGTTGAAGCGACGCTGTCGAGCGCGCTGCGGAACTGCGATTTCACCATGGCACTGTTGTAATCGAAGGTCACGTCGCCAGGCATGTTGAGCACGAGCTGGTCGCCCTGTCGCTCGACGTCGATGCCGGTGCCCGCGGTGCGTTCGCGCAGCTTCTTTTCCTGCTGATCCATATAATAGCCTGCGCCTGCGCCGGCGACGGCACCGATCCCCGCGCCGACGATTTCCTCGGTCCGGCTGTTGCGGCCGCCGATGAGGTCGCCGAGCAGATAACCGCCGAGCGCACCGCCGATGCCGCCGATCGCGGCGTTGGAAATCCGCTTCTGTCCGGTTTCGGGGTCGGTCACACAGCCCGTAAGGGTGATGGCGCCGATGGCGGCGAGGGTAGTCAGCTTGATCGTTCCGATATTCATTGTGTCGCTCCCTTAATCGACGGTCGCAGCTGGTCCTGCATGCCCCGTCGTCCATGCCGATAACATATGGCTGGCGATCTGGTTCCAGAATCCGGCTGAACCGTGACTGAGCCGCGCGTTAAGGTGCCATTGTGCAACGCGGCGATTTTGTCTTATAGGAGCCTGATGACCGAACGTTACAGGGGTATGGCGCCAGTGCGCCCGCCAACCATCCGATGACCCCCTTTCCCTGGTCCGACGTGGCGATCATCGCCGTCCTGATCCTGTTAAACGGCGTCTTCGCCATGTCCGAACTCGCGATTGTTTCGGCGCGCGGGCCGCGCCTGCAGGCCGCCGAAAAGCGGGGCAGCCGCGGCGCAGCAGTCGCGCGTCAGCTCACGGCCGATCCGGGGCGCTTCCTGTCGACGGTTCAGGTCGGCATCACGCTGATCGGTATCCTTGCGGGTGCTTATTCGGGCGCGAGCCTCGGGGGCCCGGTCGGTGAGCGGTTGCAGTCGGTGTTCGGCCTTGACGACGAAAATGCGCTGGCTGCGGGTTTTGCGCTCGTTATTGCGGTGACCACTTATTTCTCGCTGATCGCGGGTGAGCTGGTGCCCAAGCAGTTTGCGCTGCGCGCGCCGGAACCGATCGCTATTTTCATGGCGCTTCCGATGCTGTGGCTGTCGAAAATCGGCGCGCCGCTGGTCTGGGTGCTCGACGCCAGCTCGGGCCTCGTCTTTCGAATCCTGGGTCTCAACCGCGAATCGGAAGACCGGGTCACGGCAGAGGAACTGCACCTGATCGTCGCCGAAGCGTCGAAATCGGGGGTGATCGAGGAGAGCGAGCGCGCGATCATTTCGGGCGTCGTGCGGCTTGCCGACCGGCCGGTGCGCGAAGTGATGACGCCGCGCATCGACGTAGACTGGATCGATATTGCCTCCGACGCCGATACGGTGCGCGCGAAACTGCTCGAAACCCCGCACACCCGTATTCCCGTCGCACGCGGTTCGGTCGATGATATCGTCGGCGTCGTCCAGGCGCGCGACATCGCAGCGGCGCTGTTCCGCGGCGAGACGCTCGACATCGAGCGGCTGACCCGCTCGGCCAAGGTCATCCACGACCAGATCGACGCGATGGACGCACTCGAAGCCTTGCGCGTCGCCGACGTGCCGATGCTGTTCGTCCACGACGAATATGGCCATTTCGAAGGGCTGGTGACCCCCGCCGACCTGCTCGCTGCGATCGCCGGCGAATTCGCGTCGGATCAGGATATCGGCAGCGAGCCCTTTGTCGTCGAGCGCGAGGACGGCAGCCTGCTGATCGCGGGGTCGATGCCCGCCGACCAGATGGCCGAACGGCTGGGTATCGAGCTTGGCGACGATCGCGATTACGCGACCGCCGCGGGTCATGCGCTCGCGATCCTCAAGCATCTGCCCAAGGAAGGCGAGCGTTTCACCGACAAGGGCTGGCGCTTCGAGATCGTCGATATGGATGGGCGCAAGATCGACAAGCTGCTGGTCACCGAGGTGCGCAAGCCGAAGGATGAAGACGTCGAGTGACGCCGCGCCGATTACGGCCTTAAGGCGACAAAAGATACGGACGTACGCCGTCATTCTGTCTCCTTTGTCGCTTTAAGGAGATGCGGTGGCACGGCTTCGTCACGTAGCGCGGCGTGGACGACCGCCATGTCCGGGCCGCCACTGACATCAATCGCGCCGCCCTTCAGGACGCGGACGATGGTGACGCCGTTGAGCGCCCGGTCCATCGCGATGCTATATTGATGGGTGCGCCCCATCGAAATCGCGCGATCCCACGCTGCGGCAAAGCTTGTCGCCTCGGGCCGTTCGCGGAGGCGATAGGCGGAGGCGCGGCCCATCCCGACAGCACGCACCGCCTTGCCGACCGAGCCCATCGCTTCGAGCGCGCGGATGAAACTGGCTTGCGTTTCGGGCGTCCATCCGTCGGCGCGGTGACGTTGCTGTTCGACCGGTGTGAAGGCGAGGCAGGAGCCGGCGAGGAGTCGGGCAGGTGCGGTGTTCTGTTGCATCCGCCAGTATGGAGCATAGCCCGATAATGTAGGAAAGGGTTATTCGAACGTCGGTTTTGGGGTGGGAAGCGGACCTTTTTATCCTCCCTGTCGCGTAGCGATGGGGAGGGGGACCGTCCGCGAAGCGGATGGTGGAGGGGCGGCAACGTCGGCTCCATCGCCCCTACGTCAGCGCTTCGCGCTGCCACCTCCCCATGGCTTCGCCACAGGGAGGATCAACGGCAACTCTCGGTCGTCAGTTGACGCTAGAGTTCGCCGCCGAGCGCGCCATATTTCGCTTCGAACCCGGCCTTGTCGCCGCGCGCGAGATAGCCCGCCTGGTCGACGATATTGTCGCGCGCGATGCGGCCCTGGAAGGTGCCGAGTTGCGCATCGATCCGCGCGATGTCGGCGTCGGTCCAGTCGGCGATCTGCTGAAAGCCCGTAACGCCAAGCCCATTCAGCAGCACGACGAGTTTGGGCCCGACGCCCTTCAGCAGCTGCAGATTGTCGGCCCCGGTTTTGCGCGCTGCTGGGGCGGGCTTGGCGGCGGGTGGCGGCGGAACCGCCGGCTCTGCGGGAATGGCCGCGGCCGCCTTTGCGGGCGCCGGTTTAGCGGCCTTTTTTGCTGCGGGCTTGGCGGCCGCTTTTGCGGCGGGCTCCGCCGGTTTCGCCACCGGTTCCTTGGCCGTGACTTTCTTCGCGGCAGGCTTCGCGGCGGCTTTCGGCTTTTCGGCCGATTTGGGCGCCGGCGGCGCGGCTTTAGCGACGGGTGCGGGCTTGGCGGTTGGCGCAGGCGCTGGAGCGGCTGCAAGCGGAGCGACCTTGGCAACCGGTTCGGGCGCCGGCGGCGGCGCGACGGGCTGCGGCTTCGGATCGATCGGTTTGAAGCGCGCGGGTTCGGCGGCAATGATTTCGGGCTTTACCGGTTCGAGCGGTTTCGCGGGCTTCGCCGGTTCGACAACGGTCGGAGCGATCTCTTCGGGTTTCGAGCGGCCGAACAGCCCCCAGAGCAGCACGACGGCAACGACGAGGCCGACGACCGCGATAATCCAGTTTTCCTGAAGCCAAATCATGATCTTCTCCGCTTGTGATTTTCGGCAAGCCTATGCGGGCTTGTGTGCCGGGTCTACCTTAACGAACGGGCCACCATGAATTTCCCCCGGCGAAAATTCACTCCGCTTCGCGTGCGACTTCGCGCCAGCCAATGTCGCGGCGGCAGAAGCCCGCCGCGAAATCGAGCTTGTCGACTGCGGCATAGGCGCGTGCCTGCGCTTCAGTCACGGTGCGTCCCGTTGCGGTGACGTTGAGCACGCGGCCACCCGCAGCGACGATCTGGCCGTCGCTCCGTGCCGTTCCGGCGTGAAAGACCCTGACGCCGCCGGTCTCGGCGTCGGCAATGCCGTGGATCGCGCCGCCTTTTTCGGGCGTGGCGGGGTAGCCGTTGGCCGCCATCACGACCGTCAGCGCATAATCGCTGGCGAACGCGGGCGGCGTGGCGCCCGCGAGCTCGCCGGTTGACGCCGCGTGGAGCAGCGCCGCGAGGTCGCCCGCATAGCGCATCATCAACACCTGGCATTCGGGGTCGCCGAAGCGCGCATTATATTCGATCAGCTTCGGTCCGGCGTCGGTAAGCATCAGGCCGGCGAACAACACACCGACATAGGGGGTGCCTTCGGCGGCAAGCGTCGCCACGGTCGGGCGGATGATGCGATCCATCACCTGCGCTTCGAGATCGGCGGTGAGCACCGGCGCGGGGCTGTAGGCGCCCATGCCGCCGGTATTCGGCCCGACGTCGCCGTCGCCGACGCGCTTGTGATCCTGCGCGCTGCCGAACGCGATGACGTCGGTGCCGTCGGAAAGTGCGAAAAAACTCGCTTCCTCACCGGTCATAAATTCTTCGATGACGACTTCGGCACCGGCGCCGCCGAACGCACCGTCGAACATGTCGTCGATCGCGGCGGCCGCTTCGGCCGCGGTCTCGGCGATGATGACGCCCTTGCCCGCGGCGAGCCCGTCAGCCTTGATGACGACGGGAATCGAAAAGCCTTCGAGCACCGCGAGCGCTTCGTCGGCGCTGGTGCAACGGACATAGGCCGCGGTCGGGATGCCAGCGCGCGCGCAGAGATCCTTGGTGAAGCCTTTCGATCCTTCGAGACGCGCTGCAGCCGCGCCGGGGCCGAAGGTCGCGATTCCCAGCGCGCGCAGACGGTCAGCGAGCCCCGCGACGAGCGGCGCCTCGGGGCCGACAACGACGAAATCGATAGCGTGCGCCTTTACGAACGCGATCAGCCCGTCGAGATCGTCGGCGGCAACGGCCACACATTCGGCGTGCGCCTCGATCCCGGGATTGCCCGGTGCGGCATAGAGCTTGGCGCAGCTTGGCGATTGTGCCAACTGCCAGCTGAGCGCATGTTCGCGCCCCCCCGATCCGACCAGCAGGATATTCATGTCTGTCCCTTTTCCCGACCCGGCGTCCGAAGATGACACCGCCGCGCGGCTGTTAGCCGAGGCGGCGCCCGGCGACAATGCGCCCGCGCTGTCAGTCAGCCAATTGTCGGCGGCGATCAAGCGCACGGTCGAGGACGGCTTCGCGCGCGTGCGCGTGCGGGGTGAGTTGTCGGGCACCAAACGCGCGGCGTCGGGGCATTTTTATGCCGCGCTGAAAGACGACAATGCGCTGATCGACATGGTGATGTGGAAGGGGCAGGCGGGACGTCTGGCGTTCCGGCCCGAGGACGGGATCGAGGTGATCGCGACCGGCAAGCTTACCACCTATCCTGGCCGCTCCAAATATCAGCTCGTCGTCGATACGCTGGAGGTCGCGGGCGAAGGCGCATTGATGCTGCTCTTCGAAAAATTGAAGGCGCGCCTCGGTGCCGAGGGGTTGTTCGACCGCGAGCGCAAATATGAACGCCTGCCCTATCTGCCGCGCACGATCGGCGTCGTGACCTCGCCCACCGGCGCGGTGATCCGCGACATTCTCCACCGGCTTGCCGACCGCTGTCCGACACATGTCATCGTCTGGCCGGTGCTGGTGCAGGGCGACGGCGCTGCGGCGCAGGTTGCGAATGCGATCCGCGGCTTCGACGCGATTGCGCCCGGCGGGCCGGTGCCGCGTCCCGATCTGGTCATTGTGGCGCGTGGCGGCGGGTCGATCGAGGATCTATGGGCGTTCAACGAGGAGGTCGTCGTTCGCGCGCTCGCCGATTGCCGCATCCCGACGATCAGCGCCGTGGGGCACGAGACCGACGTGACGCTGGCCGACTATGCCGCCGATGTGCGCGCGCCGACGCCGACCGCGGCAGCCGAGATGGCGGTCCCGGTGCGCGCCGAGCTGCAGGCGCAGCTCGCGACCTGGGGCGGGCGCACCATCGGTGCCGCGCACCGTCACCAATCGCTCGCGAACGAAAGGCTGACCGCGCTGGCACGCCACCTGCCGAAGCGCGAAGCTCTTTATGCGCCGCAGCGTCAGCGGCTCGACGATGCGGGCGATCGGCTCGACCGCAGTCAGCGCCACCGGCTGACGGTGGTCGCCGAGCGGCTCGCGACGCGATCGGGCGCGCTGCGTCCGGCCTTGCTTGCGCGGCGCTGGGATCGCGACCGTGCCTTGCTCGAAGGGCTTGGGCGCTTGCTCGACAGTCTCGATCCGCGCGCGCTGCTGTCGAAGGGCTATGCGATGGTCCGGGATGCGGGCGGGTCGATCGTCACGACAGCCGCCAAGGCGCAGTACGCGGGGCGTCTGAAGCTCCAGTTCGCCGACGGCGAGGTGCCGGTACAGGTGGATGGCGGCGATGGACCGCCCGCGCCGTCGCCGCGACTGGTCCGCAAAGCATCGCCAGCGGCGCCCAAACGGGGGCAGGGCGAGCTTTTCTGACCCCGGCAGGGGTGGCCGCGCGGCGCGATACTGTTATAGTCTTCGCCTGACTTGTCGCCGAATGGATAGAGAATCATGTTGATCGCCAGCCGCAACCGCCTTGCCCGCCTTCAGTACGGACCGAATGGCTTTCGGGTCCTCGAGCCTGGCGATCATGTGCTGTGCGCGGTGACCGGCGCGCCGATCGGGCTCGATGAGTTACGTTATTGGTCGGTCGCACGGCAGGAACCTTACGCCTCCGCTACGATATCGGTGCAGGCCGAACAGGACCATTCGCGCGGCGCATGAGGTTAGGTAAGGACTGGCCGCGGCATGGTGCGGCGCTGACACTGTTGATCGTCGCCGCCGGTTGCGTGCCCCCGGTCGATACCGAAGCCAAACCTGCACCTGCACCTGCACCTGCACCTGCACCTGCACCGGCCGCGCAGCCGCTGCCCGCGCCTTCGCCCGCCCCGCCGCGCGCGCCTTTGCGCAGCGACTTCATTCTGGCCGGAGTTCCCGAACAGGGCGCGGTGCTGGTCGGGCAGGCGCCCAGCGACACGCATTTGCTGATTCTCGACGGGCAGACGATTCCGGTCGCTGCCGATGGCCGCTTCCTGATTGCGTTTGATCGCGATGCCGGTCCAAATGCGCGCCTTGTCGCGACGCTCGCCGATGGCCGCGAAATTGTGCGCGTCATTGCCGTTGCTGCGGGTAGCTGGCGGCTCGAACATATCAATGCGCCCTATCGCGGCAGTGCGGCGAGCGACGCCGATTTCGAACGGCGGCGGCCGGCCGAGCTCGCGCAGATCGCGGCGGCGCGGGACATGCAGGTCTCCTCCGACGGCTGGCGCCAGAAATTCCGCTGGCCGGTGACCGGGCGCCTGTCGGGCTTCTTCGGGTCGCAGCGCGTCTATCAGGGCAAGCCCGGCACCTATCATAGCGGCACCGATGTTGCGGTCCCGGCGGGAACGCCCTTCGTGGCACCGGCCGACGGGGTTGTCGTGCTTGCGGCGGCGACGCCCTTCACACTCGAAGGCAATCTGCTGATCGTCGACCATGGCATGGGACTCAGCAGTGCGTTCCTTCATTGCCAAAGGCTGGACGTGAAGGTTGGCGATCGCGTGGTGCAGGGGCAGCCGCTCGGGACGGTGGGCCGCACCGGACGCGCGACCGGGCCGCATATGCACTGGGGTCTGAAATGGCGCGATGCGCGCCTCGATCCCGGCAAGCTTGCGGGCGCGGTCGGCAGTTGAACCGGCGCTTGGTATGCGGGCGAATTCGTAACCATTGAAACAATATGTCGCGAATGACGCGCTGCAGCATATTGTATTTCGCCGTTTCCCGCGTTTGTTGCAAATACGTCACAATGCCCTTTGAAACGGCGGTTTGCGCCGGGAATTCCCTTTACTCGCCATGAACGAAAGGTCATCCCGCACGCTATCGGGGCGTTTGCGTGCCGGCTTCGTGCCGGCGCGTCGGGGGTCCGGGTAGCCAATCCACCAGTAGCAAGGGACTGCACTGTGAAGAAAACTCAATATTCCAAGCTGAAGCTAGGCGCTGCGCCGCTCGTACTGAGCGTCGCCCTGGTTTCGGCTCCTGCCTTTGCGCAGGACGCAGCCGAAGAGGCCACCGCGACGTCGGAAATCGTCGTTACCGGTACGCTGATCCGCAACCCGAACCTCGAACAGTCGACCCCGGTCAACGTCACGACCTCGGACACGATCGAACTTAAGCAGTCGAACGTCGCCGAAGAAGTCCTGCGCGAAATGCCCGGCGTCGTCCCGAACATGGGTTCGGCCGTCAACAACGGCAACACCGGCGGCTCGTACGTCGATCTTCGCGGCCTCGGCTCGATCCGCAACATCGTCCTCCTGAACGGCAACCGCGTCGCTCCGTCGGACGTCAACGGCCGCGTCGACCTTAACAACATCCCGCTGGCCCTGATCGAGCGCGTCGACGCGCTGACCGGTGCTGCCGTGACCACCTATGGTGCCGACGCCATCACCGGCGTGGTGAACTTCATCACCAAGCGTGATTTCGCTGGCCTGGAAGTCACCGCTTCGAACCAGATCACCGAGCAGGGCGACGGCAACGTCTTCCGCGTCGACGCCACCATCGGTGCGAACTTCGACGATGGCCGCGGTAACGCCGTGCTGAGCATTGGCTATCAGTCGGCCGACGCCGTCTATCAGGGCGCGCGTCCGTTCTCGAACAACACGCTCGACAGCTATTCGGACACGTTCATCGGTTCGGGTACTTCGGTTCCGTCGCGTTTCTCGGGCACGCGTCCGCTGAATCCGGATGGCACGATCAACACCACAATCGATCCGAACGGCACCGGCAACGGCGGCGTGCGCCAGGTCAATGCGCAGGGCCAGGCCGTCGGTACCTTCGCCACCTACAACTTCAACCCGTTCAACATCTTCCAGACGCCGTTCGAGCGCTATAACATCTATGGCCAGGCGAACTACGAAGTGTCGGACGCGATCGAAGTCTATGCGCGCGGCATGTTCTCGAAGAACAAGGTCTCGACGATCATCGCACCGTCGGGTTCGTTCGGCGGCAACGTCACGATCAACCTGAACAACCCGTTCCTGCCGGCAACGCTGCGCAACCAGTTCTGCGCATTCAACACGGGTGCCGCCGGTACCTATACGCCGCGCTTCGACCAGGCCACCTGCAACTTGGCAGCCACGGCAACCGGTCGCACCGATCCGAACTATCGTGAAGTCACCGTCACGCTGAACCGTCGTACCCCGGAAGTCGGGCCGCGTATCAGCGACTATCAGACGACCTTCTTCGACTATCGCGTCGGCGCCCGTGGCGGCATCACCGACACGATCGACTGGAACATCGAAGGCGCCTACGGCGAATCGGAAAATATCCAGACGATCAAGGGCTACACGCTCCAGTCGCGTTTCCGTCAGGGCTCGCTCGTCAACGGCACCGTCGCCAACCCGGTTTGCCAGGATCCGTCGAACGGCTGTGTGCCGATCAATCTGTTCGGCCCCGAAGGCTCGATCTCGCCTGCTGCTGCTGAATTCCTCCAGGAAAACAGCCAGACGACCAACCGTACGTCGCTGTCGCAGGTTCGTGCGATCATCTCGGGCGACCTCGGCTTCACTTCGCCGGGCGCGGTTCAGCCGATCGGCTTCGCGCTGGGTGGCGAATATCGCAAGTACACCGCACAGCAGGCTTCGGATTTGCTCGCCAAGACCCCGGGTGAACTCGGTGGCGCCGGCGGCGCGGCTCCCGACATCGACGGCAAGTATGACGTCTACGAGGCTTATGCCGAAGTCGTTGCGCCGCTGATCGAAGATAAGCCCTTCTTCGAAAGCCTGACCCTCGAAGCCGGTATCCGTTATTCGGATTACAGCATCGAAGGCGGAGCAGGTTATGACACCTGGACCTGGAAAGCCGGCGGTAGCTGGGAACCGGGTGCGGGCGTCAAGATCCGTGGTAACTACAGCCGCGCGGTTCGCGCCCCGAACATCGGCGAATTGTTCACGCCGCTGTCGGTTGGTCTGACCAACCTGGGCATCGACCCCTGCGCCGGTGCCGCACCGACGACCAACGCCAACCTGCGCGCGATCTGTATCGCACAGGGCGCTCCGGCCGGCACGATCGGTTCGATCACCAACCCGACCGCGGCCCAGGCGAACATCAACCAGGGCGGTAGCTTGAACCTGCAGCCGGAAAAGGCGAACACCTGGACCGTCGGTGCCGTGTTCCAGCCCGAATTCCTGCCGCGCTTCAACCTGTCGATCGATTACTACAACATCAAGATCGACAATGTGATTGGTGCGCCGCTGCCGGGTGACATCATCAACGCCTGCTTCGGTGCCGTTACCGCAGCCAGCGCTGCTGATCCGGCTTGCACGATCATCCGTCGTAACCCGACCACCGGTGGTCTCGACGGCGATCCGGCAACCACGCCGGGCCTGTTCGGCCAGACGAACAACAATGGTCGTCTGTTCACCGACGGCATCGACTTGCTGATGAACTACAACATGGATCTGGGCTTTGCGAGCCTCGACTGGTCGTTCGTCGGCAACTGGACGCACTCGTCGAAGTTCCGCTCGGACGTGAACCAGTCGTCGTCGCTCAACCGCGAATGCGTCGGCTATTACAGCGTGAACTGCTCGTTCACGGGCTCGATCCAGCCCGAGTATCAGTTCTCGAACCGCTTCACGCTCGGCTTTGACAAGGTCGACCTGTCGCTGCTGTGGCGCTGGCAGGATAGCGTGTCGTTCGAACCCGCGCAGTTGGCGGCCGATATCCAGGCTGCGATCGACGCCGGCACCAGCCCGACCACGGGTTGCCCGGATCCGACTGGCACTGACCCGAATGGTTGCGTCGTCGACCCGAAGTTCCGCAAGATCAAGTCGTCGCATTACTTCGACCTGACCGCGCGCTTCAACGTCAGCGACAACCTGACCTTCACGGCGACCGTGCAGAACCTGCTCGACAACAAGCCGCCGATCGTCGGCAACACGATCGGTTCGACCACCTACAACAGCGGCAACACCTTCCCGGCGACGTACGACGCGCTGGGCCGTCGTTATGCGGTGTCGGCAAAGCTGAAGTTCTAGTCGCTTCACGCTTCGGCAAGAATCGGGGGCGGACAGCAATGTCCGCCCCTTTTTCTATGGGCGCGGAAAATCGGCATGCCGCGATCCTTGATGGTCGTCGCCCCCGCCTTTCGCCTGCCTTACAGGCGCAGGATAGACTTCAGCCCGAGGCCCGAAAGGCAGGGGACGTTTGAATAGGCTGTTAGCGGACGAGCAGTCGTCGCGGCAGGACCAGCGGGATGCCGGCCTGACGGGCGACCGCCTCGGCCCAACCCACCACCTGATCGATTTCCTCGCCATAGGCGGCGGCGGCGGTGTCGAGATCGCGCTGTCGTTCGCCGGCGGCAAAGGGCGCCCCCGATTTGCTGTTCCGCCCCAGCGCCGGGTGGCTCGCAATGGCTTCGCGGTCGCCGGTCAGGCCCAGATGAGCCATCGCCGCGCCGACCGCGCCGACCGGATCGCCGGTCAGCGTTTCGCTGTCGAGCGATGCTGTCCGATCGGGCGCCCAGTCGAGCAGCGCGCCGAAGGCCTGCTGCTGCGCGAGCCAGCCGACCGCCGCAACCTGGAGGTCTGACTGGCGGAAATAGTCGCGCGTCTCGAACCCGAGCTCGACGAACCCGTCGGTAAGATAGCCTTCGAGCAACTCACGGCACCATAGCCGGCACCACATGCCCTTGCGGGCCACGGAGAGCAGGAAGGCACGCAGCGGTGCATGAAGCAGGATCGCGCGGGCCTGTGGCCGCAGCATCAGCGCGCCCCGCGCGAGCGGATTGAAGATGTTCGATGGCTTGACCACCACCGCCTCGTCGGGCGTGAAGCCGCGTCCCAGCATCGCGAGCGCGTCGTCCAGCGCCCGGGCATGATCGCGGGGATCGGCGCCGCGCCGACGCCAGCCGACCATGTCGTTCAGCAAAACCGGCTCGGAGAGGCTGGCCGCGACGCCGCGTTGGTCGAGCGCCTGCGCGAGCATTGTCGATGCGCAATAGGCTGAATGAAACAGAAAATGTACCGGTAACTGCGCGCCGGACACCGCGGTGCGGCATTCGGTGCGCCGCAGCACGACAGGCGCATTCTCCTCGCCCAGGTGCAGATCGGTCAGAAACGGTACGCGCGCTCGTGCATCCCGAGTGACACGCCGAAAATGAAAGGCGTCATGGCCCGGATCATATCGGTGCGCGAGCCATTCGGTGTCGTCGATAATGGCGGTGACAGAGGGCGCGGTGGTCATCAATCGACCTTGCCGATTGCCCCCGCCGATGGCAAGCATGGCCATGACCAGCGCACCTCCGCCCGCTTCCGCCGTAGAGGCCAACCGGCTCGGCATTGCTGCCTTGCAAGCCGGCGACGCCGCGGCCGCGATAGAATATTTCACCGCCGCAATCGCAGGCGATCCGCAATCGGGTGCGTTGCAGCGAAACCTCGCTTCGGCATGGCGCGCCGCCGGCGACGATGCCCGGGAGCTTGCGGCACTCGACGCCGCGCTGGCGGTCGACCGCCGCGATTTGATGGCGTGGATACGCAAGGGCGAGCGGCATGAGGCGCGGGGCGAAAAGGGCATGGCGCTTGCGGCGTGGAGCGCGGCGATCGCTCTAGGCGACCAGCTGCATCCTGTGCCGCCGCCGCTCGAGCAGCTTCTGGCGCATGGAAGGGGGTTCGTTGCGGGGGCGACCGACACGATGTTCGTCGCGGCATCCGATGCGCTCGGCAAGATGCGCGGCGACCTGTCGGAAACCGAAGCGCGGCGCGGCGAGGCCTTTATCGCAAGTGCGCTCGGCCGGCGGCGCATCTATCAGAACGAATGTGCGGGCATCTATTACCCCTTCCTGCCCGCCGACGAGTTTTTCGATCGCGATCATTTCCCGTGGCTCGCCGACATTGAGGCAAGGGCGGACTCGATCCGCGCCGAATTGCAGGCGCTGCTCGATGATCCCGGCGATGCGTTGCGGCCCTATGTCCGGATGGACGCCGGAACGCCCGTTTCGATCTGGTCGGGACTCGACAACCGGCTCGACTGGGGCGCCTGCTTCCTGTGGGAATATGGCGAGCCTAACCAGCCTGTGCTCGATCGCTGCCCCGTCACCGCCACCGCGCTTGCGGCGATCCCCGGCGCGCGTATCCCCGGCCGGGCGCCAAGCGCCTTTTTCTCGATGCTGAAGCCGCATACGCGTATTCCGCCGCACACCGGCGTCACGAACACGCGGGCGATCGTCCATCTGCCGCTGATCGTGCCGCCGGGTTGCGGCTTTCGCGTCGGCGGTGAAACCCGGGACTGGGAGGAAGGCCGGGCGTTCGTTTTCGATGATACAATCGAGCATGAGGCGTGGAACGAAAGTGACGAATTGCGCGCCGTGCTGATCTTCGACGTGTGGAATCCGCATTTGCGAGCTGCCGAGCGCGAACTCCTGCTGCGCTATTTTGCGTCGGCAGACGCGTCGGGTTATGCCGTTCCACGTTAATATTTGCCCGTCGACCCTTATCTGCCCCGGGTCGAAATTCAGCTTTGCGAAAGGCCTTTTGCCAAATATGATGCGGCACATGAGGCTGCGGGCGAAGCCCGTGGCAGGAGGACTTTTCATGAACCGGATTATGCCTGCATTTGTCGCGGTCGCCCTGCTTGCTGCACCGGCCGCCCTCGCCGCCGAGGGATCGGATCGCGCACCGCCTTCCAAGCCGCCCTCGGCAATGACGCCGACCGAGATCAAGGCGTATAATGTAGGGCTCGCCCAGACCCACCCCTATTATATCAAGTGCCGAAAAATGCTCGAGATCGGTTCGCTCGTGAAGAAAGTCCGCACCTGCTACACCAATCAAAAGTGGAAAGAAGTGATCGCGAACAGCAGCCAGAATGCACGCGACACGACCGAAGCGTTCGTCAGTGCAGCGGGCAATTCCAACTAGTCTTGACCAGTTGATCCTTAAGGGGAGTCTGATGCGCAAAATCACCAGCTTGATGCTTCTGGCGCCCCTGTCGGTGGCCGCCGCCGCCAATGAACCTGAAAACCCGCCCTTCCAGATGCCGTCCACGATGACGGGTGCGGAGATCGACATCCATAATGAGGGCCGGGGAGCGACCGATGCCGATTATATTCGCTGCCGCCGCATGGACGTGCCGGGGTCGCTCGTAAAAAAATTGCGCGTCTGCAAAACCAACACCGAATGGCGGCAATATTCGGACAAGGGCAATCAGGACGCGCGCGATTCGATGGCGTGGATCGAGCGCGGCTTCAGCAATTCGGTCGAGCCGAAGGACGATGTGTTACAAGGTGGGTATAACGCACCGAAATAGACGAGGCTGAACGATGCTGGCACTGTTGACCATGACGATGGTCGTTGCGTTGTCGACGCACGCGCCGGATTCTGCCGCGGACCGCGCTCCGCCTGATCGTCCACCTTCGACGATGACCAGTGCCGAGATCAAGGTGCATAATCAGGGGTTGCCGATGACGCATCCCTATTATGTTAAATGCCGCAAGATTGAGGAGCTCGGGTCGCTCGTAAAGAAGGCGCGCGTTTGTCATACGAACGAGCAGTGGAAACAACTGTGGGTGCAGGGCAATCAGGATTCGCGCGACACGATGGATGCGATGTCGAGCAAGGCGGGCGACTGCCGCGCGACAGGCACTTGCTGATACGCCAGCGTGGATGAATCAAAGGGCGGCATTTCTGCCGCCCTTTATATTTTACGCCGAAGCAAGCTTTAAGGCGCCGTCACCCTCGTCGACCTTGATCGTCGATCCGTCCTTGACCTCGCCCTTCAGGATCAGGTCGGCGAGCGGATCCTGGAGATATTTCTGCACCGCGCGCTTCAGCGGCCTTGCACCATAGACCGGGTCGTAACCGACGCGGCCGAGCCATGCCCGCGCGGCGTCGGTGAGGTCGAGCGTCACCTTGCGGTCGTTCAGCAATTTCTGCACCCGCGCGACCTGGATATCTACGATGCCGCCCATATGCTGTTGCGCAAGCCGGTTGAAGAGCACGATCTCGTCGAGCCGGTTGAGGAACTCGGGCCGGAAATGCGCGCGCACAACCTCCATCACCGCGGGCTCGGCCTGTTCGACCGGCGCGTCGTCGGGAAGCGCGGCGATCGCCTGACTGCCTAGGTTCGATGTCAGGATGATCAGTGTATTGGTGAAATCGACCGTGCGGCCCTGCCCATCGGTCAGGCGTCCGTCGTCGAGCACCTGGAGCAGGATGTTGAAGACGTCGGGATGTGCTTTCTCGACCTCGTCGAACAGCACGACCTGATAGGGCCGGCGCCGCACCGCTTCGGTGAGCGTGCCGCCCTCCTCATAGCCGACATAGCCCGGCGGCGCGCCGACAAGCCGCGCGACGCTGTGCTTTTCCATGAATTCGGACATGTCGATGCGGACCATCGCATTGTCGTCGTCGAACAGGAACCGCGCAAGCGCCTTGGTAAGCTCGGTCTTGCCGACGCCCGTGGGGCCGAGGAAAAGGACCGAGCCGAGCGGGCGGTTGGGGTCTTGC
>JBIMKQ010000011.1:0-149463 GCA_051861185.1 Sphingopyxis sp. | reverse complement strand
TACGGCCGAGCAGCGCCGACACTTCCGAACCCGCCTGGGTGAAGCGGAAGATGTTGTCGACGAAGAACAGCACGTCCTGGCCTTCCTGATCGCGGAAATATTCGGCGATCGTCAGACCCGAGAGCGCGACGCGCGCGCGGGCACCCGGGGGCTCGTTCATCTGGCCGTACACCAGGGCCACCTTCGAACCTTCGCTGATCGCATTGCCTTCGGCGTCCTTGGCGATAACGCCAGCGTCGAGGAATTCGTGATAGAGGTCGTTGCCCTCGCGGGTACGCTCACCCACGCCGGCGAACACCGAGGTGCCACCATGGCCCTTGGCGATGTTGTTGATCAGTTCCTGAATGAGAACGGTCTTGCCGACGCCCGCGCCGCCGAACAGGCCGATCTTGCCGCCCTTTGCATAAGGCGCGATCAGGTCGATGACCTTGATGC
The DNA here is from genome assembly GCA_051861185.1 of Sphingopyxis sp. Lineage (GTDB taxonomy): Bacteria > Pseudomonadota > Alphaproteobacteria > Sphingomonadales > Sphingomonadaceae > Sphingopyxis. Next base: position 149,028 of record JBIMKQ010000011.1, on the reverse strand, counting down.
CGGTGACGAGGATGCTGCTTTCGGTTGACTGATCGACAAACTCGGGAGCCTTGGCGTGGATCGGCGCGCGGCTCGCGGCGTTGACCGGGCCTTGTTCGTCGATCGGCTCGCCGATGACGTTGAGGATGCGGCCAAGCGTCTGCGGGCCGACCGGCACCGAGATCTGCGCGCCGGTGTCGGTCACGGGCTGGCCGCGGGTCAGGCCGTCGGTCGCGTCCATCGCGATCGTGCGGACGGTGTTTTCGCCGAGGTGCTGCGCGACTTCGAGGACAAGGCGGTTGCCGTTGTTGTCGGTTTCGAGCGCGTTCAGAATCGCTGGCAGGGTGCCGGTGAACTGGACGTCGACGACGGCGCCGATGACCTGTGCGATGCGGCCCGTGGCGGTGCCGGTGCTTGCAGCCTTGGGCGCGGCGGCCTTCTTCGGCGCAGCAGCCTTGGGCGCTGCGGCCTTTTTGGCGGGTGCCTTCTTTTCAGCGGGTGCGGTAGCCATGGTCTTCTTCCTTGGGTTGATCGATTAGAGCGCTTCGGCGCCCAGTTCTTCGCGGAGCTACAGCGCTTCCGCGCCAGCAATAATTTCGATAAGTTCGGTCGTGATCGCCGCCTGACGCGTGCGGTTGTAGATGATGGTCAGCTTGTTGATCAGGTCGCCCGCGTTGCGCGTCGCATTGTCCATCGCGGTCATCGACGCGCCCTGTTCGGACGCGGCGTTCTCCAGGATGCCCTTGAAGATCTGGATCGTGATGTTGCGCGGGAGCAGGTCGGCGAGGATCGCTTCCTCGTCGGGTTCATATTCGACCGCAGCATCGCTCGATGCCGGAACGTCGACGGGCGCGGGAACGGGGATCAGCTGCTGCCCGGTCGCTTCCTGGAGGAGCGCCGAACGGAACTTCGAATAGAAGAGGTGCGCGACGTCGAATACGCCGGCTTCGTACATCTCCATGACCTTCGCCGAAACTTCGTGCGCCTGATCGAAGCCGATGTCGCGGATGCCGGTCGTCTCGTACAGCTCGGTGATCTGGCCTGCGAACAGGCGTCCGATGACCGGGCGGCCCTTGCGGCCGATCAGGTAGAAGAGAACCTTCTTGCCCTGGGCCTGCAGTTCGATCGCCTTGTCGCGCGCCGCCTTGACGATGTTCGAGTTGAACGCGCCGGCGAGGCCGCGGTCGCTGTTGAGCACGACGAGCAGGTGCGTGTCGCTCTTGCCGGTGCCGGCAAGCAGTTTCGGCGCGCTGTCCGACCCGCCGACCTTCGACGCCAGGCTGGCGACGACGCCTTCGAGACGCGTCGCGTAAGGACGCGCGGCTTCGGCAGCCGCCTGCGCCTTGCGCAGCTTGGCGGCTGCGACCATTTTCTTGGCCTTGGTGATCTTCTGGGTCGATTTGACCGAGTTGATCCGCCCTTTGAGTTCTTTCAGGTTTGCCATGAAGGCCCCTATATTTCGTCGCCCCGGCCGAGGCCGGGGCGACGTAAACCTTTAAGCGAAAATCTTGGCGAACGCTTCGAGCGCGGCAACGAGGCCCTTCTTGGCGTCGTCGCCAAGATCCTTGGTGTCGCGGATCGTCTTGAGCACGCCGGCGTGGTCGCTACGCAGATAGGCGATCATCGCCGCTTCGTAGCGTGAGACGTCGGTGGTTGCGACATTGTCGAGATAGCCGTTGGTGCCGGCAAAGATCGACGCGGTCTGCTCTTCGAACGGCATCGGCTGGAACTGCGGCTGCTTCAAGAGCTGGGTCAAGCGCGAGCCGCGGTTGAGCAGCTTCTGCGTCGACGCGTCGAGGTCCGAACCGAACTGCGCAAAGGCTTCCATTTCGCGATACTGCGCGAGCTCGAGCTTGATCGAGCCCGACACCTTCTTCATCGCCTTGGTCTGCGCGGCCGAGCCGACGCGCGACACCGACAGACCCACGTTGATCGCGGGACGGATACCGGCGTTGAACAGGTTGGTTTCGAGGAAGATCTGGCCGTCGGTGATCGAAATCACGTTGGTCGGGATGTACGCCGAAACGTCGCCCGCCTGCGTTTCGATGATCGGCAGCGCGGTGAGCGAACCCGAGCCATTGTCGCTGTTCATCTTTGCCGCGCGCTCGAGCAGGCGGCTGTGCAGATAGAAAACGTCGCCGGGATAGGCTTCGCGGCCCGGCGGGCGGCGCAGCAGCAGCGACATCTGGCGATAAGCGACGGCCTGCTTCGACAGATCGTCATAGACGATCACGGCGTGCATGCCGTTGTCGCGGAAATATTCGCCCATCGTGCAACCGGTGTAGGGTGCGAGGAACTGCAGCGGAGCGGGCTCCGACGCGGTCGCGGCGACGACGATCGAATATTCCATCGCGCCATTTTCTTCGAGCTGGCGGACGATCTGCGCGACGGTCGAGCGCTTCTGGCCGATCGCGACATAGATGCAATAAAGCTTCTTCGATTCGTCGGTGCCGGCGTTGGCTTCCTTCTGGTTGATGAAGGTGTCGATCGCGACGGCGGTCTTGCCGGTCTGGCGATCGCCGATGATCAGTTCGCGCTGGCCGCGGCCGACGGGGACGAGGGCATCGAGCGCCTTCAGGCCGGTCTGGACGGGCTCGTGAACCGAGGTGCGCGGGATGATGCCCGGCGCCTTCACTTCGACGCGCATGCGCTTTTCGGCCTTGATCGGGCCTTTGCCGTCGATCGGGTTGCCGAGGCCATCGACGACGCGGCCGAGCAGGCCCTTGCCGACGGGGACGTCGACGATCGTGCCGGTGCGCTTGACGGTGTCGCCTTCCTTGATCTCGGCGTCGCTGCCGAAGATCACGATGCCGACGTTGTCGGCTTCGAGGTTGAGCGCCATGCCCTGCACGCCATTGGCGAATTCGACCATTTCACCGGCCTGGACGTTGTCGAGGCCGTGGACGCGGGCGATGCCGTCGCCGACCGACAGAACCTGACCGATTTCGCTGACCGTAGCGTCGGTGCCGAAATTGGCGATCTGGTCCTTGATGACCTTGCTGATTTCAGCGGCGCGGATTTCCATGGTTTAGCCTTTCATCGCCTGTGCGAAGCTATTGAGACGGGTACGGATGCTGCCGTCGATCAGCTGGCTGCCCAGCTGGACGACGAGGCCGCCGAGGATGGCGGGGTCGACGGTCGCGGCGACGCTGACGTCGCGCCCGACACGGGATTTGAGGTTCGCGGTCAGCTCTTTCAGCTGCGCGGCGGTGAGCGGGTGCGCGCTGGTGACTTTCGCGGTCACTTCGCCGCGGTGATCGGCGACGATCGCGTCGAATGCGTCGATCATCTTGGGCAGATCGGCGAGGCGGCGGTTGTCGGCGAGCACGCCGAGGAATTTGGCGGTCAGCGAATCGAGCTTCATCGCCTTGCCGACCGCTGCGATCGCGTTCGCGGCATCGGTGCGGCCGACGACCGGGCTGCTGATGAGTGCCGTCAGGTCGGCCGATTCGGCGAGACCGGCACGAAGCGTCGCGAGGCTTTTGGCCACCGCGTCGATCGCGTTCGATTCGCGGGCCAGATCGAACAAAGCGACCGCATAACGGCCCGCGAGGCCCGCCGTGATGTTGCCCTGAATGCCGCCGGAATTCTCCACGCGTGAAAGTCCTTTGTTGCTATCCCGTGGGGGATGGGTCGCGCGCTTTTGCGGGATATTCGACGAATGTCCCCCACGCGAAGTCGCGGCGCGCCTAGCAACGATTTTGCTGCAATGCAAGGCGGGCGGACGATTGCTTTTGCCCCTTCGTGCGATAGGGACGGGCGAACCAAAAAATATGACGGCGAAGGGTGAGGTGCACGATGGGCGAGATGATCCGGATGACGATGGACGATGGCGCGGAGATCGCGGTCTGTCGCGCCCGGCCCGACGGCGAACGCCGCGGCGGGCTGGTGCTGATCCAGGAAATCTTCGGGGTCACCGACCATATCCGCGAGATGTGCGACGAATATGCCGCCGAGGGATATGAGGTGCTGTCGCCCGCGCTCTTCGACCGCGAGCATCCGGGGTTCGAGAGCGACTATTCGGGGCCGCAATTCCAGCGCGCGGTGCAACTGGCGCGCGAGCTGCATCCCTTCGAGCAGAGCCTGAAGGACGCGCAGACGTGCATCGATGCGCTGAAACCAAAAGGTCCGGTCTTCATCACCGGCTATTGCTATGGCGGATCGGTCGCGTGGCGGATGGCGCAGATCAGCCCCGATCTTGCGGCTGCCTCGGCCTTTTACGGCAGCCTCGTGCCGACCATGTTCAAGGATGAAGCGCCCGCCTGCGCGGCTATCGCCCATTTCGGCCGCTTTGACGACGGCATCCCGATGGAGGGGGTCGAGGCGCTGATCGCGAAGGATCATCCGACCGCGCAGATCTTCGTCTATGAAGCGGGGCATGGGTTCAACAGCGACCGGCGCAAGGATTATCATGAGGCGAGCGCCGACCTCGGGCGCGAGCGCACGCTGATGCTGTTCAAGGCGTGCGGGGGGTGACGATCATTCGGGTCGCCCTGTTCGGCCTGCTGGTCATCGCTGCCTTGGTCGCCATCGCCGGCGGGGTGCTATATTTCAACCAGCAAAGTCTCTTCTATCCGGCGCCCCGCGATTATCCGCGCGGACCGTTGCCGGGATACAGGCTTGTCCACACCGACACATCGGACGGACTGCGTTTGGCGGCGCTGTACCGTGCCGCGCAGCCGGGCAAACATACGATCCTTTTCTTTCACGGCAATGGCGACAGTCTCGCTGGCGCGGCCGAGGCGGTGCGCGGCCTCGCGGCCGATGGCAATGGCGTGCTGCTGGTCGAATATCGCGGTTATGGCGGCAATCCGGGTTCGCCGGGCGAGGCGGGCCTCTATCGCGACGGCGAGGCTGCGATGCGCTGGCTGGCAAACGAAGGCGTCGCGGCATCGGATGTCATCGCGATCGGAAACTCGATCGGGTCGGGACCGGCGACTGAGGTGGCGACCCGCTACCCGGTTGCGGCGCTCATCCTCGTATCGGGCTTTTCGAGTCTGCCCGATGTCGCCCGCGCGCATGTCCGCTGGCTGCCGGTTCGCTGGCTGGTGCGCGACCGGTTTGCGAACGCGACAAAGATCGGTGCGATCAAGCGCGATGTGTTCATCCTCCATGGCGCCCGCGACAATCTGGTGCCGGTTGCCAATGCGCGGCGACTGTACGCCGCTCGCCCGCGTTCGACACTGACGATCGTTCCGGGGGCCGGGCACGAGCTCGTCTATGGCGACGCGGCGCAGGGGTTGATGGTCGATTGGGTGAACGCCCTGCCTGCCGGATGACTGGCGTGAACGCGGGCTGCCGCCTCAAGGCGCGGCGGCAGATTTGACTGCCGCGCCGCCCGCCGCGGGCTGGCAGCGATAGACGAGCCGTTCATTGGGGCTGGCGGGAAGCGCGCTGCGGATCGCGTCCTGCTGCGCCGCGAGGCCGGCGAGTTCGTCGGGGTTGGCGGTGCAGCTTTTCATCGTGATCGCCGCGCGCGTCTCGCGCGCCCTGGTCATCGTTTCGGCATCGAGCAGATAGCGGTCGACGCGATAGTCGCGCCCCGTCGAATCGATCGACGCGACGGTGACGGTCGCTTCCTCGTTGGGCACGAGGATGCGCTGCCAGCGGTCGTCGGCGCCCCTCGTATATTGGGTGCGGCCGTTGACGCAGCCGCCCTTGCCGATGGTGATCGGGACATCGGTGGTTGCCGACACGGTGATGCGGCTGCGGTCGGGGCGGATCGTGCAGAGAAGGCTGCCCTGCGCGAGTTTGGGTGTCTCGGCTGAGGCGACGGGCTTTGCGTCGTCGGTGATTTCGGCGTGCGCGTCGGGGCGCGTCGCGAACAGGATCGCGGCGCCCAGCATCAACGCCGCGCCGCTGCCGCCCGCGATCTTGGCGTTGCGGATATTCTTCTGGTTGTAGAAGAGCAAGCCCGCCCCCGCGGCGAGCGCGCCGATCACGAAGAACACGCCCGCGAGCGCGATGCGATTCTCGCGCGAGGCGAGCGCTTCTTCTTCGGCGCGCGCCTGTTTGAGGTCGCGGTCGAGCCTGGCGGCGGCGTCTTTCGCGGCATTGGCCTCGGCGCTCGCGCGCGATTCGGCGTCCATCGCGGCGCGGTCGCGCGCGTCGGCCTCGGCCAGCGACAGGCAGGGCGTGCCGATACTGGCATAGGATTGGTTGGCGTCGGTGAGGAAGCGGGTGAGTTCGCGTCCGGCGATCGCAAAGGCAAAGGGCGAATCGCCGTCGTCGGCGCGGGTGATCGCGGTGTTGATGCCGGTGATGCGACCGCATCCATCGACCAGCGGGCCGCCCGAATTGCCGCGCGAAATCTTGGCGGTGTGGATCAGCATCGCGACCCCGTCGACCGCCTGCATATTCGACATATTGCCTTCGCTGCGCGTTGGCGTGCGCGGGGTGATATAATCATTGGCGCTGCGCGCGGTCGCGAGGTCGACGTTGCCGGGATAGCCCAGCGCGACGACATCGTCGCCCGATTCGAGCGGGCCGGTATAGATCGCGGCGGCGGGCAGGCGGCCCTCGGTAATCTCGATCAGCGCGAGGTCGCGCGCGGTGTCGATCGCGATCAGCTTGCCCGCGAAGCTTTTCTGCCCTTCGGACGGGACGACGCCGAGCGCGACATTGTCGGGGTATTTGACCGCCGATTCGACGACATGCGCGTTGGTGACGATCCGCGTCGGCGAAATCGCGATGCCGCTGCCATGGCCGAAACCGACGACTTCGCCATCGACCATCGCGACGGTGACGACGCGCACGACGCTGCGCGACGCGGCGCTGATATCGTCGGCGGCGTGCGCCGGCAGGACGAGGGCGAACAGGGCGGAGAGGATGAGGAGGATGCGGGTCATGCCGCGTACCCTAGCCGGGCGCGGCGTGAAGGCAAGCGGGCCTAGATATAAGGCCCCCACATGACCATCCACGCCCCGGCACTTCCCGCGAGAATGACAAGGCCGCTCATGACGAGCAGCGCCGCGACGCCCTTGCGCGCCGCGGGCGTGCCACGCGCGCCGGCGCGCAGATAGATTTCGGCGACGGCGAGCGGGAGCAGCGAATTGGCGAAAGCAAGGAAGAGGTCGAATGGCCCGTCCATCGCCTTGCCGATCCCCGCGCCGCCGGTCGCAAGCCCCCACGCCATATAGCCGACGCGCATGAACCACACCGCGCTGGCGACCGCGAAGAGGCGGATCGCCCAGCGGCGATGATCGGCGAACCGGCGATGGCGCGCCGCCTGCCACGCGAGCGCGGCGAAGCCGATAATCAGCAACGCATCGAGCGTGATTCCGATCGCGCCGCCGAGCGCGAGCCAGGTTCCGCGGCCCCATGTCATCCACAGCCCGCCGAGTGCCAGCGTGAGCGCGCTGACGAGGTAGAGCCGCCCGTTCCAGCGATGCAGCGCGGGCCAGCGGCCCCGAATCGCCGGGACGAGCTGGACAAGTCCGCCGAAGGTGATGACCGCCGCCATCAGCACATGGACCGCGAAGAACAGATTGCCCGCGGTGTCGCCCGCGACAAAGCCGGTGATGATCGGCTTCTCGTTCCACGCGGCGAAATTGCCTGTCAGCGTCGGCGGATAATAATAGAGCAGGATGAAGGCGACGAAGAGCAATTGTCCCGCCGCGATCGCAAGGTAGCAGAAGGTCGCGCTGCGCCCGAGCCAGTCGGCGCGGCGCGCGGGCCTTGCGGGTGCAATCGATGCGTCGATGGTGGCCATAGGAACTCCCCAATTTTGGGGCGGGAGAGTGCGCTGATCGTTTAGGTGAGTCAATGATATAATACAGTAACACAGTTGGTGCGAATGTTTGAGCGCAAGCATCGGGACGCGGCACGACTCGCGGCGTGGCATTGATCGTCCGACAGCCGAGAAAGGATGTTCCGATGACCTATTCGATCCGGGGGCTGAGCCCCGAAATCTTTGCGCCGCTCTTTGCGCTCGACGATGCGGGACTTGCCGCAATCCGCGCTCGCCGAGTCACGGCCACCTCCGATCGCGGCTTTCCGTGCCGCGTCAGTCTTGATGATGCGAAGGCCGGTGAGGAACTGATCTTGATTCACCACACCAGCCACGATGTCGAAACGCCATATCGCAGCGCCTATGCGATCTATGTGCGGCCGGACGTCGAAGCAGCCGCCTATCGCGACGAACTGCCGCCCGTGCTCGAAGGGCGCCCGCTCGCGTTGCGTGCGTTCGATGCCGTCGGTATGCTGCAGACCGCGCGGCTCGCCGGACCGGGCGAGGCCGATGGTGCGATCCGCGATCTGTTCGCCGACGCGGGCATATCCTATATCGATGCCCATAATGCCGCGCATGGCTGCTTTGCCGCGCGGATCGAAAGGGACGCAGCCAAAAGGAGCGGGGCATGAGCAGCGATCTGATGACCGACGACGAGCGCTGGGCCGCCGCGATCCGCCGCGACAAGGCCTATGACGGGCGTTTCATTACCGGTGTGCTGACGACGGGCATCTATTGCCGGCCGAGCTGCGCCGCGCGTCACCCCTTGCGCGAAAATGTGCGCTTCTTTGCAGACGGTGCGGCGGCGCGCGCCGCGGGCCTCCGCCCGTGCAAGCGCTGTCTGCCCGACGATGTCGCGCGCGACGAAGGGGCGGTGCTCGCCGCGATCCACGCGATCAAGGCGAGCGAGGAACCGCTCGCGCTCGCCGACCTGGCCGGCCGGACCGGCTATTCGCCGACGCATTTCCAGCGCGTCTTCACGCGCCACACCGGGCTTTCACCCGCCGCTTATGCCCGCGCGCTGCGCGAGGAACGCGCCCGGCAGGCGTTGAGCGAGGGCGGCCGGGTGACCGACGCGATCTATGACGCCGGCTTTTCGGGTCCATCGCGTTTCTACGACAATATGGAGGGACGCATGGGTATGACCGCTTCGGCATGGGTGAATGGCGGCAAGGGCGCGACGATCCATTGGGCAGTCGTTCCGACCAGCCTTGGCGACATGCTCGTCGCCGCGACCGACAAGGGCGTGTGCCGCCTGTCGTTTGCCGAGGGGCGCGAGGCGCTTGAAAACCGCTTTCCCGCGGCGAACCTGATCGAGGGCGGCGATGATTTCGCGACACTGCTCAAAGAGGTTGTGGCAGCGGTCGAAGCGCCGACGCAGGGCTTCGATCATATTCCGATCGATGTGAAGGGCACCGCCTTTCAGGAAGCCGTGTGGCGCGAGCTGCGCAAGATTCCGGCGGGCGAGACGCGCAGCTATTCGGATATCGCCGCGGCGGTCGGCAAACCGAATGCGGTGCGTGCGGCGGGCAGCGCGAATGGCGCGAACAATGTCGCGGTGCTGATCCCGTGCCACCGCGTCGTGCGCAGCGACGGGACGCTCGGCGGCTATGCTTACGGCCTGCCGATCAAGGAAGAATTGCTCAAGAGGGAGAGTTTTTGATGTCCGACAAGATTGCCATATTCCGCGCGCTGCATGTTCCGGGCGACCCGCTCGTCTTGGTCAACATCTGGGACGCGGGAAGCGCGAAGGCGGTCGCCGGCGCGGGGGCCAGGGCGATCGCAACGGGCAGCTATGGCGTCGCGGGCGCCCAGGGCCGCGCCGATGGCGAGGATTTCCCGCTTGAGGATGTGTTCGAAAATCTGGGTCGCATCCTCTCGGTCACCGACCTGCCGGTCACGATCGACATGGAGGCGGGCTATGGTGCCGACCCGGCGGGGGTGGGCGTCTCGGTCGGCCGCGCGCGCGAAGCCGGCGCAGCGGGGATCAATATGGAGGACCGGCTACCGGGCGCCTCGGACCTGTTGCCGATCGCCGAAGCGGTTGCACGCTATCGCGCCGCGACGGCCACCGGCATCTTCGTCAATGCGCGCTGCGACACCTTTCGGGGGCAGGATGCGGCGAAGGACGGCGCGGCGCTGGTCACTGCGACGCTCGAACGCGCGCGCGCCTATGCCGACGCCGGCGCGGGATCGCTGTTCGTCCCCTTTCTGCTCGATCCCAAATGCATCGGCGCGATCTGCGACGCCTCGCCGCTGCCGGTCAATATCCTGCGCGGCAAGGGCGGGCCGACGCACAAGGAGCTTGCCGCGCTGGGCGTCGCGCGGATCAGCCATGGGCACCAGCCGTGGGCAGCGGCGATGGCGTGGCTTGCGGCACAGGCGAGTCAGGTGATGGGCGGCGCCGAACCCGATTATTGAAAAGAGCTAGTCGTTGCCGGCGTCGTCGGCGACGGCGTTCTTGCCGTTACCTGCGCCGCGATCCCGCATCGCTTCCAGCCGCGCGAGCATCGCTTCGCCCCGCCCATTGTCGTGCGGATCGAACGCCACCGTCCTCGCCAGCCGTAGCGCCGGTTCGAACTCGCCCCGATTTGCGAGCGCGAAAGCATAGGCGACCCGCATCTCGATATTTTCTGGGGTCAGGACGAAGGCGCGTTCGAGCGCCTTGATCGCCATGTCGCTCGGCCGTTTGCCTTCAGCCAGAAAACTGTCGAAATAATCGTAGAGCGGCACTGCATCATCGGGATCGGTGCGGTTGGCGAGCTGGATCGGCTTGCGCGCCTCGCGCCACGCTGCCGGGTCGTCTTCGCCGCTTTCGCGTAGCCGATACAGCTTGAGTCTTCCAAGCAGGACATTGGCGCGGACATGATCGGGCTTTGCCGCCAGCACCTTGTCCAGCGCGGTCTGCATCGCAGCAAGGTCGCGCTTGTCCCTGCCCATGTCCCATTCGGCGGCCGCGAGTTCGAACTGAACGTTGGCATTGGCGGGCTGCGCGGCGGCAAGTTTTTGCAGCGCGTCGCGTGCTTTCGTCAGGCGCGCCGCGTCTCCGCGCGCATTCAGCCGTTCGAGCCGTGCCATGATCACGGCGTCTTCGTCCGCCGACAGCGGGGTGACCTTGATATTGGCCGAAATCGGGACCGGATCGCGCACCGTGCGATAGGAGAGCTTGCCCTCGATATAGCGGTTGAGGTCCTTGTCGAGCGTAGCCAGATCGCCGAACGCGTCGGTCGCCGCCTTCTTCGGGTCGGTCCCCGCGTTAATCGCATTGGTGTACGCGTTGATCTGGTCCCCCCGCGCGGCACTATGCAGGAGCATGTGGGTCAGCACCCACGCGCGGCCGTAATAGACATCCATCTGACCGCTGTTGCGCATCGTGCCCGGCTGCTCGAACAATAGTCTTTCGGCCCGAATCTTGGGCATCGCGATCAGGCCATAGGCGCGGCGATAGACGGGCTGACCGATCATCGCCCGGCCCTGCTTGTCGAAATCCACGGTCGAATAATATTCGGCGAAGCCCTCGATAAGCCAGGCGGGAAACGCCGCGCGCAGGTGGCGCTTCATGAAGTGGTGGCTATATTCGTGAAACAGTACCTGCTGCGACGCCGATGTGCCGGTGACGTTGCTGCCGCGGTTCTGGCGAAAGGACATGGCGAAGCTGCCATCGCGGTCCTGCCGGTAAAAGCCCGCGATCGACGCGTTGCGTGATCCGGTTGCCAGTTCCGCGACGTCGGGCGCCGCGGGCACCAGATAGATCGGCAGCTTGCTCTCCTCGCCGGGCGTTTCGACCTTGAAGAGCAGGCGCAGCGTGGTGTCGAACCGCTGCAGATTCTGTGCGAATTCGAGCAGCGATTTCTCGTTGCTTTCGCTGTAGATGATGAAGCTGTCGGTATCGGCGCGCAGCCATTTGGCCTCGGCTGGTCCGGCAATTGCGACCATCGCGATCCCGGCCAGCAGGCCCAAGCCGATTCTCTTCATTCTGCGCCCCCGCATTGAAATCGGAAGGATGCTGCCAGCACGCCCTGTTACAGTAAAGCCCTGTTACGCCTATACAAAGCTATAAGGGTCGATGTCGATCGCGAGACGCGCTTTCGACGGCCAGTCGACGCTGTTCACCCACTCGCGGATCGTGCCCTGCAGGTCGAAGCTGCGCGGGGCGTGGAGCAGCAGGCGAAAGCGGTGGCGGCCGCGCAGCATCGCCAGCGGCGCGGGCGCGGGGCCATAGACCGCGAGACCCTCTGCGACCGGCGCCTTCGCCCCCAGCCTTTGCGCTTGCCCGCGCGCGACTTCGATATCCTCCGACGAGATGACGAGCGCGGCAAAGCGGCCATAGGGCGGCGCGCCGGCGAATTTCCGCGCCGCGGCCTCGGCGGCATAGAAGCCATCGCGGTCGTTCGCGACGAGCGCGGCCATCACCGGCGCCTCGGGCACGCGCGTCTGGATCAGCACTTCGCCGGGCTTTACTCCGCGCCCGGCGCGTCCCGCAACCTGCGCGATCTGCTGGAAGGTGCGCTCGGAGGCGCGCAGGTCGCCGCCGTCGAGCCCCAGATCGGCGTCGACGACGCCGACGAGGGTGAGGTTCGGGAAATGATAGCCCTTGGTGACGAGCTGGGTGCCGATGATGATATCGACCAGCCCGCCCTCGACATTGTCGACGAACTCGGCGGCCTTCGCGGGCGACCAGAGCGTGTCGGAGGTGACGATCGCGACGCGCGCTTCGGGAAAGCGCAGCGCGACCTCGTCGGCGACGCGCTCGACGCCGGGGCCGCAGGCGACGAGGCTGTCCTCATCCTCGCATTCGGGACAGAGGCGCGGCGGTGGCATGACATGGCCGCAATGATGGCACGCAAGGCGATGGACGAGGCGGTGCTCGACCATCCACGCGGTGCAGTTCGGGCACTGGATGCGGTGGCCGCAGGTGCGGCAGAGCGTCAGCGGCGCGAAGCCGCGGCGATTGAGGAAGAGCAGGCTCTGCTCGCCCTTTTGCAATCGGTCGGCGAGCGCGTCGACGAGCGGCGGGGCGAGCCAGCGGCCGCGGTCGGGCGGATCCTGCCGCATGTCGATCGCCGCAAGGTCGGGCAAAGTCGCGCCGCCGAAGCGCGCGGGGAGCTGGATGTGGTGATAGCGTCCGGCCTCGACCTGCGCGAGGCTTTCGAGCGCGGGGGTGGCGCTCGCGAGAATGACGGGCAGGCCTTCGAAATGGCCGCGCATCACCGCGACGTCGCGCGCGTGATAATGGACGCCATCCTCCTGCTTGAAACTCGTCTCATGCGCTTCGTCGACGACGATGACGCCGAGCCGGGCGTAAGGGAGGAAGAGCGCCGAACGCGCGCCGATGACGATGCGCGCATCGCCCGAGGCGATCGCGTGCCAGGCGCGGCGGCGTTCGGCCGAGCGCAGCCCCGAGTGCCACGCCACCGGCTCGCAGCCGAAGCGCGCGGTAAAACGCGTCAGCATCGGTTCGGTGAGTGCGATTTCGGGAAGTAGCACCAAAGCCTGCTTGCCCGCGTCGATCGCCGCGGCGATCGCCTCCATATAGACTTCGGTCTTGCCCGACCCGGTGACGCCGTCGAGCAACAGCGTGTCGAATTTTTCTGCATGCACCGCGTCCCTGAGCTGGGCCGATGCTGCGGTCTGTTCGTCGGAGAGGTCGGGCGGGGCAAAGCCGCTGTCGGGTTCGGGATAGGGCTGATCGGCCGACACGCTCACCGCCTCGAGCGCGCCCGTGTTCACGAGCCCGCGGATCACCGCATCGCTGACCTCGGCAAGCGCGGCGAGTTCGCGCACCATGCCCTGCCGCTCGCCGATCGCCTCGAGCGCGACGGTGCGCTGTGGCGTCATCCGCGCGGGGACTTCGCCGGTCGCGCGATATTCGACGATCGGGCGGCGCGCGTCGGCAAAGGCGACCCCGGGCAGCACCATGCGCAGCACCGCGCCGGGCGGCGCGAGATAATAGTCGCTCGTCCATTCGACGAGACGGCGGAGCGGCGCGGGGACTGGCGGGACGGGTACGACTTCGTAAAGATTGCGCAGGCGGTTATCGCCGACCGCTTCGGGCGCGCCGAAGCTGGCATCCTCCCACACCACGCCGCCCAATCGCCGCGGGCCGAGCGGCGCGATCACGACGCTGCCGAGCGGCGCCTCGCTCTCGCGCGGGACGCGATAGTCGAGCGGGCCGAGGGCGGCGGTGAGAAGGAGGACGCGGGCGCGGGTCATGGGCTGCGCAGGATATAGGGCGGCGGGTAAAATAGGAAAGCGGCGCGAGGCCTTCTTATACTTCGTCACCCCGGACTTGATCCGGGGTCCAAGCTGCGGGCGCAGAAATGGATGCCGGATCAGGTCCGGGGTGACGAAGCCGTTTAGGTCGAAGCCAGCGCCGCCTTCTTGGGCCGCCGCTTTACCGGCTTTGGCCGCTTGAACCAGAAGGTCCACACCGTGAGGCTGCCGAGCAGGGTCAGCGAAAGGCCCGAGATCGTCAATATGATGCGCCAGGTCCAGCCACCCACCTTCGACGCGTGGATCGGGAACGCCATGTTGAACGCCTGTGCGCCGGGTGCGAGCTTCAGCGCATCGCGCGCGCCGAGGACTTCGCCCGTCGCCGCATCGAACGCCAGCGTCGTGCGGCCGTTGGGCAGCCATTCGGCGGGCTGCTTCATGCGCAGGCTGATCGGGTCGCCGGGCTTGCGTGGCAGGCTGAGGATGCGGAATTCGGCGTCGGGGAAGCGGCGGTGCGCTTCGGTCAGCATCGCGGTGTAATCGGGCTTTTCGGCGAGCGGGCCGCCCTTGTATTTCGGCGGATCGAGCGCCTTCGCGGTCTCCGCGACCGGGCCGAACGGCGCGACGACCCCTAAGGCGAAGGGGCGGAAGATCATCATCGTGCCGGTGACGATCGAGACCAGCAGCAGCGGCGCGACGATGATGCCAAGGTCGCGGTGCTGCCACATGATCGACGGGCGCGACAGGCGCTTGGGCCAGAGGCGCAGCTGGAAGGTCTTGCGCGTCCGCCACCACAGGATCGCGCCGCTGATCACGAAGAACAGCCCGCACAGCCCCGCGATGCCGATCACCCATTCGCCGCTGTCGCCCGCGAACAGATGGTGGTGGAAATCGAAGATCCACAGCTCGGGCCGCTCCCACTGGCTCGCCCAGCGCGTCACGATCTCGCCCGACTGGCTGGCATAGGCGCCCGCGCCTTCACCGAACCGCAACTGATGCAGCCCGAAACGCTCGTCGGCATAGATGATGCCCTGCGCGGCCGGCATCGCCATCAGCCGCTCGGTGGTCGCGGCGACCGTGGCGAGGTCGCTGCGCAGCGGATCGCTTGTCCCCGGAAGGCCGATCCACAGATGCTCATACAGCAGGATCGTGCCCGACAGGCCGAGCAGCGCGAGGACGAGGCCGATCAGGCCCCCCGTCCAGCGGTGCAGCGTGTCGAGCAATGTCATCATTTTAGAAACGGTAATCCCAGCCAAGCGTGAAGGTGCGCCCGCGGCCCGCGAAATAGGAGAGCTGGTCATTGGGCAAGCGTGTATCGCTCGAATAGTCGATATATTGTTTGTTGAAGAGATTCTGGGCCGACAGGCTGATCCCGCCGATGCCGGTCTGGTAGCGGACATAGGCGTCGGTGAGCGTGTAGCCGCCGAAATCATTGTCGGCGAGCTTCAGCGGGTGCAGCGGATTGGCATCGTCGGCGGCGCGCGCCTTGCCGTCGAAGCGGCGCTTCAAATAGACCTGTGTCTGGATACGCGCCGAAATCGGACCGCTGTTATAGCTGGCGGCGAGGTTCAGGCGGTCGGGCGAGATGTTGACGCCGTCGAGGTCGCTGTCGACCTTGCCGTCGGGCACCGCGTCGCTGTCGAAGCGGCCCTTCAAATGCGCGTAGCCTACATTGAGTTTGAGCCCGTCGATCGGCGTCTGGACACCCAGATTGACCTCGAGCCCCTGAATTTCGACACGCAGCCGCTGGACGTCGAAGATGCGGTCGGGACGTGTGATGAGCAACTGGCCCTTGTCGCTCGACGACCAGAAATAGGCGGCGCTGGCATCGAGCGGCCCGCGCTTGACCTCGAACCCGATCTCGCGGTTGTTCGACACGACCGGCGAGATATCGAGGAAATTGTCGATGTCGATGCCGGTGCGGTTCACCCCGCGGGTGATGCGGCCGATGTCGGGGACGGTGAAACCCTCGGCATAGCTCGCATAGGCGCGGATGCCCGCCCAGGGTTCGACGATCACGCCGCCGTTGATCAGGAGATCCTTGAACTTGGGCTTGCCGCCGGCGACGTCGACGCCGCCATAGCTCGCGAGACCGCATGGCACCGGCTGCGTCGCCGGCGGATTGGAGCAGGCGACGAAGGTGGTCGACGCGAGCGTGCGGAAATCGTCGATCTTGATCTTCACATTTTCCCAGCGGAGCCCGCCTGCGAGGCGCACGACGCCGTCGAACAGCTTGAGGTTGGCCTGCCCGAAGGGCGCGAGGCTCTGGAAATCGCTCGGCGGCACCCAGACGCGGTCGGTTGCGATCAGCGCCTGTTCGGTCTTGTCGACCAGTGCGTCGAACCCGATCGTCAGCGTCAGATCCTCGAAGCCGGGGACGGCGCGTTCATAGCTGAACTTGGCGCCCAATTTACGGCTACGATTCTGCGACTGGTCGAACAATGTGCCCACCGGTGCGATCGTCGGATCCTGGAAGGTCGCGATCGGCGCGATTTCGCCGCCGAAGGTGTCGCGGCTGCGGTTGAAGAAGATCTGGCTGACGAAATTGCCGCCGGCGAGGTCGGTGTCGGTCAGTGACAGCGCGATGCTTTCGGTGCGGTTCGCCGCGGGGACGCCCGGCGGGGTGCCGCGCACCGCGCTGGTTGGCAGACCCAGCGCCCGGTTGCCCGGAACGGCGACATAGTCGCCGTCGCCCTTGAGTTCGAAGCGGCTCGCGATCAGGTCGAGCCGTGCGCTGGACGACAACTCGTAGCCCAGGCGCGCGAAGAAGTTCGTTGCCTTGCTGTCCTGCGTTTCGCCCTGCGTCAGGTTGAGCCCGAGCGGGCGGCCCTTGGCGTCCGAAAAGACGCCGCGAATTTCATAGGTCGCGCCGAGGGTCGCGTCGAACCGGCCTGCCTTATACTGGACGAGGCCGCCGGCCTTGCCCCCCATGCCGGCCTTTGAAAAATCATTGTCGGCGGTGGCCTGCAGCACGAAACGGCCCGAAAAACCCTCATCCGTCGGCGCGCCGACGGTGACCTGGTTGACGATGCCGCCGGTGCCGCCGATGCCCTGCAAGGCGTTCGATCCGAAGATCAGTTCGACGCGGTCGACGAAGAAGCCGTCGATGGTGAAGCCGTCGCGGCTGCCGTCGCGCATCGGGGTCGATTGCGGGATGCCGTTGATTGCGTAGAGCGGCGAGCGCCCGCGCAGCGATTCGCCCGAACCCGACAGTTTTTGCCGTGTCGGCGAGAAGCTGGGGGTCAGCGTCGCGACCGCGTCGGTGACCGAGCCCGAAATCGCGAGCTGTTGGTCGAGCGCATCCTTGCCGATGATATCGATCGTCAGCGGCAGCGCGTTCGGCGGCAATATGGTGCGCGCCGCGGTGACGACGATGGTGTCTTCGCTATTCGTCGTTTCGGTGTCGGGGCCATTGTCCTGCGCGAAGGCGGGCGAGGACAGCGCCGAGCAGGCGAGCGCGGCGAGGACGATTTTGCGGTTCATGATGGCTCCTGTTTCGGAGGGGTCGCTAGTGCGACACATTCTCAAAAGCAAGAGAAAAGGCGATTTCGCTCTCGACTTAGGGACAGGGGGACAGGTGCGAAAAAGCGCGCTATCACCCCGAACATGCGGGAAAAGGAACTGCGCTTCGCCCTGATTTGCTACGGCGGCATCAGCCTCGCTGTTTATATGCACGGCATCACCAAGGAAGTCTGGCGGCTCGCCGCGGCGTCGCGCGCGTTTCACGACGGCGCGCCGTTGCAAGGATCGGGCGCGATCTATGGCGAGTTGCTGGCCGCGATCGCCGCGCGCGGCAATGTGCGCCTGCGCGTGCTCGCCGATATTGTTGCGGGCGCGAGCGCGGGGGGCATCAACGGCATTTTCCTCGCGCGCGCGCTGGCGACCGGGCAATCACTCGACCCGCTCACCGAACTCTGGCTCGACGATGCCGATGTCGATAAATTGATCGATCCCGACGCGCGGCCGCTGTCGGCGGCGACCAAATTCTGGGCGGTGCCGATCGCCGGCTGGATGATGAAAAAGCGCGGCAACGTCATCGACCGCACCGTCGGCGAAGGCGCGCAGGACGAGGTGCGCGTCAAACTGTCGCGCTTTGTCCGCGCGCGCTGGTTCGAACCGCCCTTCGGCGGCGAAACCTTCTCGAACCTGCTGCTCGATGCGTTCGACGCGATGGACGCCGGGCCGCGCGGGCCGGTGCTGGTGCCCGATGGCCAGCCCATCGACCTGTTCGTGTCGGTCACCGATTTTGCGGGGCACAGCGTGCCGCTCGCGCTCAACAGCCCGGCGCGCGTGACCGAGGACGAACACCGGCTGATGCTGCATTTTCGCGAGGACAGTGCTGTGGGCAAGCGGCTCGACGACGTGCCGGGGTTGACCGCGGCGGCGCGCGCGACCGCCAGTTTTCCCGGTGCGTTTCCGCCCTTCACTTTGCGCGAACTCGACCGGGTGCTCGAAAAGCGCCGGATTGCCTGGCCCGACCGCGACGCCTTCATCCACGCGCAGCTTCCTGCGGGTGGCGAAGGCGATCCCGCCGATCGCGTGCTGATCGACGGTTCGGTGCTCGCGAATGCGCCGTTCCGTC
This sequence comes from Sphingopyxis sp., assembly GCA_051861185.1. Classification (GTDB taxonomy): domain Bacteria; phylum Pseudomonadota; class Alphaproteobacteria; order Sphingomonadales; family Sphingomonadaceae; genus Sphingopyxis. Next base: position 130,525 of record JBIMKQ010000011.1, on the reverse strand, counting down.
CAGCGATTGCGGCGCTGAAACAGCGCCCCGCGCGCCGCGAGATCGACCGCCGTTTCGTCTATATCGATCCCAAGCCCGATTATCGCTCGATCAGTTTCGGCAAGCCGGGCGAACCGGCGGCCGGGGAGGAAGCGCGGCTGCCCGGTTTCCTGGCGACGATCCTCGGCGCGCTGTCCGAAATCCCGCGCGAGCAGCCGATCCGCGAAAATGTCGAGGCGATCGAGGGAATGTCTCGCCGCATTCGCCGTATGCAGCATATCGTCGACGCGATGAAGGTCGAGGTCGAGGAACAGGTCGCGGCCTTGTTCGGCAGCACCTTCTTTCTCGACACGCCGACAGTGGCGCGGCTCGAAAAATGGCGCGCGAAGGCGCAGGATCAGGCCTCGGCGCGCGCGGGTTTCGCTTATGCGCCCTATGGTCATCTGAAACTGTCGGCGGTGATCGAGGAACTCGCGAGCCTGATCGACCGGCTGTTGCCGCCCGAGGGTGCCATCCACCAGGTCAACCGGCGTGTCGCGCTGTGGGAGGAGGCGCGGGCGCGCGGGCTCGACCGCATTTCGGGGAAAAGGGGCGCGGGGGCGAGCAATGACGCGATCGCCTTTTTCCGCACTCACGACCTTGGCTTTCGCATTCGCCGCCTGCGTTTCCTCGCGCGCGAACTCGACACCGCGGTCGAGGCGACTCGCGATGGCCGCGACCCGGTGTGCGAGGATATGCGCGAGGCGATCTTCACCGCGCTCGGCCTCTATCTCGACCGGCAGGGCGACAGCTGGCTCGCCGACCTCGACCTGCCGGCGGATGCCGGTCCCGGCGCGTGGATCGACGCGATCGCCGCGCGGCGCGACCTCAGGGTGGTCGATGGCGAGGCCGATGCGCTGATCGCGGCCGGGCTTGCCGCGATGCCGAAGGACGACCGGCGCACGCTCCTGCTCGCCTATCTTGGCTACCCTTTTTACGACATCGCGACCTTGCCGCTGCTCCAGGGTGAGGGGTTCGACGAGTTCGACCCGATCAAGATCGACCGCATTTCGCCCTCGGACGCGACCGCGATCCGCACCGGCGGGGCGGCGGCGATGCTCAAAGGCATCGAGTTCAACAGCTTCGGCGCCTTCTTCAGCCGCGCGTACCGCGAGAATGATTATCTGTGGGGACGGCTCCACGGTGCCGACCGGCTGATCGACATCGTCGCGAGCAGCGTCGGCGGCGAGGGCGCGATTCCGACGGACGAACTGAAGGCGATCAAGCGCCGGGCGTTCCACGCGATTCTCGACGAGGAAGAGCGGCGGTTGCCAAAGGTAAAGGCGCTGATAGACGGGTTAAGGGGCGAGATCGGCTAACCACCTTTGTCATTCCCGCGAACCCGGGGCCACCGATGTTATAACTCGGGCTTCGGAGTGCGGGTTATCGTTGGCGAAGTCCAATATCCCGATGAGCGAGCCGTGGAGTGTGGCATGAACCTCGCCGCGCTTTGCGCCCGGATGCAGGACGATCTTGCCGACGAGCGATCGGATATCGCTTGAGGCATCAAGCCGGGTTTCGGGGTCTTTGAGCGTGGCGGTGAGCGCCGCTACCTTGCGCTTGTAGATTTCGGCAATGCCGGGATGGACGTCGGGAACGTCGGCGGGCGCCTCGGCAAGGCGCGTGGTGATTTCAATCTTCTCCCGTTCGAGTTCGGCCATCCGCGCTTTCATAGTCGGCTGATACAGCCCATCCTCGATCGCCGCCATGATCCCGGCGATGGCGCGCTCGACCGTCGCAAGCGCCCGCTTGTCGGCATCGACCTGAACACGCTGCTCGCGGTTCTCCCGGTTGATGTGGGCGGCATAGGCGGCAACGGCGGCATCGATCTTGTCAGCCGTGACCAGCCTGTCGCTAATACCCGCGAGCGCTCGGCGCTCCAACTCCTCGCGCCGGATTGTCCGGCCGTTGGGGCAGTTGCTGCTGCGATGATGACCGACGCAGCCATAGCGGTCATCGACGACGATGGCATAGGTGCTGCCGCAGACGCCGCACTCAAGGAGGCCCGAAAGCAGATAGGCGGGACGCCGCGCATTCAGGAGCGCGCGGGCCCGCGCCGCCTCCCTGATCCCGGTATGGCGCTCGGCAAGCGCCGCCTGTTGGCGCTTGGCCGCTTGCCACATCTCGTCGCTGACGATGCGAAGCTCGGGCACCTCGTTCCTGATCCATTCGGATTCGGGATTGAAGCGCGTGACCCGCTTGCCGCTGCCCGGATCGGTGACATAATGTTTGTGGTTCCAGACGCGGACGCCGACATAAAGCTCGTTGTTGATGATGCCGGTGCCGCGTCGCACGTCGCCGCGGATGCTGGTATCGCGCCACGCAAGCCCCTTCGGACCGGGGATGCCATCGGCGTTGAGGTCGCGCGCAATGCCGAGCGGGCTCTTGCCGTCCGCGAACTCGCGGAAGACGCGCTCGACGATCAATGCCTGCATCGGATCGATCTCGCGTTCGCCGCGTACCAGCTCGCCCTCGCTGGTGAGGCGGCGGACCATCCGGTAGCCATAGCCGACCGCACCGGCAGAGAAGCCCTTCTCGACCCGCCCACGCAGGCCGCGATGCGTCTTCTTCGCGAGGTCTTTCAGGAACAATGCGTTCATCGTCCCCTTGAGCCCGACATGCAGCTCGGAGATTTCACCTTCGGCGAGGGTGACGAGCGGCACCCTTGCAAACTGGAGATGCTTGTAGAAGGTCGCGATATCGGCCTGATCGCGCGATATGCGGTCGAGCGCTTCGGCCACGACGATATCGAACTTGCCCGCTTGTGCATCGGCAAGCAACTTCTGGACACCGGGACGCAGGATCATGCTCGATCCCGAGATCGCCGCGTCCTCGAAACTGCCGACAATCTGCCATCCCTCGCGTGCCGCGTGCTCGCGGCAGATGCGCTGCTGGTCGGCGATGGATGCCGGGTTTTGCTGGTCGGAGGAATAGCGGGCGTAGAGCGCGGCGCGGATCATGGCGTCTCCCTTTCGAGTGGCGGGCAGCAGGCCTCCCCAACCGGATAAGACAGTGTCGCGCCCAGAGACCCTAGCGTCAATGCTTTGGCGGGTTTGGCTTTTTCCCGTCCGGCTCATTGTCGTTCGCCGCTTTGCGCGCGCGAATATGCTCGCGGGCGATATGCCGTCCGACCGCTTCGGCGATCCGCGTCAGCGCCACCTCGACTTGAGCGGCGGGCAGAACGGGCGCATTGTCATTGGCGGGAGCGATATTCCCTTTGGGCAGCGGGTCATCCTCGTGCATCGCCGCGCTCCACGTCGTTATCGTTGTCCGGGCGATAGGCGGCGGGGTTGGAAACCCAGCGATCGATCGCCGATTCATGCCAGCCTGCACCATGAATGCCGATCTTCAATTGCGGCGGGAAACTGCCTTCGGCCATCTTGCGATAGATGGTCGAGCGCGACAGGCCCGTGCGGTCGAGGACGGTCTTCAGACGAATGATACGTTCGGGAGAGGGCATGGGGGATTATCTCCGACAGGCGGTGGTTGACGATGCCCCCTGCGAGTAAATCTTGGGCGTGGCCTCTTGCGGCGCAAGCGCCTTTTCGCCGCATTCCAGCACCATCGCACCATAGAGTGCAAAAACAGGCGCTGGCGAACAATGGCGCTCAATCGGCGGCTCCAGGCGCCAATAAGCGACGATAGGAAAGCTCCGAAAAGAACCGGATCGGGTTCTGGCGAAATCGCGGGGTCCGCGATCATGTCGCGATGTCCATTTGCATATCGCCGCATACCTCCTGTTCGGTGGTCTGCCCGCTGTGTGCGACTCTGGAGCACCCCGCCTGACGGGGCAATGGGTGAGGCATTTCAGTGCCGATCATGCCCATTATGATGTCGAGGTGAAGTACTTGGCGTCCCGCCTGCGGCGGTCGCGCTCTATGTCGCTGCGCTCCACCGAGCCGCCGCTACGCGCCGTCTCGTCGGCTGACGCCGTGACGATCGCTGACGCGAAGGGGCCGGAGCCAGGCTCCGGCCCGAAGGTCATCGCGCGTGCCGCGCGATGGCGGTGGCCTCCGGCCGTGCGGTGGGAGCGTCGCTCTCCTCTGAGCCCCGCCCGGCAGAGCGCAACCCCTGCGGGGTTCTCCACTCTGTTCCGACCCTTCGGGTGCGCCCTGCCTTGGTGGCGGGCCTCTCCGGTCGCTCTCGCCGCTCCCCCCGCTCAGCCGGGGCTGCGGTGGTTTTGGAGCTAGGAGAGAAATCATGGATTTCCAGCATATCGAACTGTCGCGGCTTGTCGTGTCGTCCGCCAACATGCGCGGAATCACGAAGAAGCCGGACCTCACGAACATCCTGCCGTCGGTGCGGGCGCGCGGCATCCTCGTACCGCTGATCGTCCGACCGAGCGAAGCGGAAGGCACCTATGAGATCGTTGCAGGCAAGCGGCGCTATCACGCGGCGCTGACCGTGGCCGAGGAACAGGACGGCATCGACCCGCTGCCCTGCGCGGTGATCGAAGCCGGGGACGATGCGGCGGCCTTGGAAGCCTCGCTGATCGAGAATATCGCCCGCCTCGACCCCGATGAGGTGAACCGCTGCGAATCCTTCACGCGGCTTGTCCGTGAAGGGCGGAGCGTCGAGGATATCGGGCTCACCTTCGGGCTGACCGGCTTGCAGGTGAAGCGGACCCTCGCCATCGGCAATCTGCTCCCCCGCATCCGCAATATGTATCGCGCTGAGAAAATCGATGCGGTGACGATGCGGCACCTGACTCTCGCCAACAAGGCGCAGCAGCGCGAATGGCTGGCGCTGGTCGATTGTCCCGAGAAACACGCGCCGACCGGAAGCCAACTCAAATCATGGCTGTTCGGCGGCAGCGTGATCGCCACCAAGGTCGCGATGTTCGACGTCGCAGACTATACGGGCGAGATCGTCTCCGACCTGTTCGGCGAGGACAGCTATTTTGCCGATAGCGAAGCCTTCTGGACCACGCAGATGGCCGAGGTCGAGAAGCAGGCGGACTTTTATCGCGATAGCGGCTGGACCGACGTCATCATCATGGCGCGCGGGGCCTATTTCGATAGCTGGGACTATGAACGCTGCCCGAAGAAGAAGGGCGGCAAGATATTCGTGACCATCAGCCATCGCGGCGAGGTCGCCTTCCATGAGGGCTATATCACCACCAAGGAAGCGCGGCAGCGCGCCAAGGGGGCAGCGGGAGCCGATACACCTAAGCCGGTTCGCCCGGAGGTCAGCGCGGCGCTCGGCAGCTATGTCGATCTTCACCGCCATGCCGCTGTCCGGGCATCCCTGCTGTCCGACACCGGCGTTGCCCTTCGCATGATGGTTGCTCATGCCATTGTCGGATCGCCGCTGTGGCGGGTCGATGTCGAGAAGCAGCGCGCGGTGAGCGATGCGATCACCGAGAGCGTCGAGGTGTCGGCAAGCGAAGCCGCGTTCGATACGAAGCGCCGCGAGGTGCTGGCCCTGCTCGGGTTCGATCCCGAAGCGCCGACTGTCACCGGCGGCTATGATGGCGATCATGGTGTTGCGGGCTTGTTCGCCCGCTTGGCGGCGCTGTCCGACGAGGCGGTGATGCGCATCCTTCCCGTCGTGATGGGCGAGACGCTGGCGGTCGGCAGCGCCGAAGTCGATTATCTCGGCGAGTTGATCGGCACCGACATGCGGACTTGCTGGCAGGATGATGCCGTGCTGCCCGAGTTGATCCGCGACAAGCAATTGCTGGGCGCGGTCGTTGCCGAGGTCGCGGGCGCGGACGTGGCGGAGGCCAATGCCGGGGCCACTACCAAGGTGCAACGCGGCATCCTCGTCGATTGTCTCAGCGGCAGCAATGGCCGGGCGCAGGTGAACGGCTGGCTTCCCAAATGGTTCGCCTTTCCGCCCTCGGGCTACACGGCTCGCGGCGGCATTGGCTGTGTCGAGCGGAGCGAGCGCATTGCGCCGCTGCTCGCCCCGGCACAGGTCGAGGACGAACCGGAAATGCGCGAAGCCGCTTGATGATCGTCGGGAAGCAATTGGGGGGAACGGTATCGCCCGTTTCCCCCAATTTTTCGCCCGGCGCACAGCGCCGGGCATTCTTTTCGCGAAACAGGCAAGGGCCTGGACGCCGCTTATCCGTATTGCAGTAGTGGAAAGCGCAAGAGCCATTTTTTGCTGGCGACACGACCATCGAAAATGTGCCGCTTCGCACCGGTGAATGATGACGTCGGCACGAGGCGGGGCGCGAACAAATCATCCAACCCGAACGGTGCATTGATTTCCAGCCACCCATCGGAAACGAGCCGCACCGCTACGGCCGTGGCCGTTTCCGGCCAGAACCGCATGGCCTCCATCACCGAGGCATAAGGCCTGTCGCCGTTGCGGAGGTGCATCCGCGCCTGATTCTTTACCGACCAATCGAAATCCGGCTGCTGTTGGCGGAGCCGGATTTCGATTTCCCGGTCATGTCTCTCCTCCACGCGGTGGCGGTCGAACCAGACGACATCGACATCGCCCGCGGGCAAGTCGGCCGCCCGGCCATGCAGATAATCCCAGACCGCATCGCGGACGAAGCCGGCCCCAATCCATCCATCAGGCAGCGACAGTTCCTCCACCGCTTTGAGCACGGCCATTCGACGATGGTCATTTTCGAGAATGCTGGAGAGATGGTCGCCGAAACCCATTGCCCCGCTATAGCATTTGCCCGTCCAGACGGTGGAATTTATCGGGACCGAGCAAAGCCGGTTCCGATTGGCCTTGCCAAGTGGCGGGCATTGCCCGAAGATTCCGGCACCTATGCGAACCGACGTTGATCATCTTCCTGCCGCCAAGCAGCGCGAGCTTGAGCGCATCGTCGAGATATTGTTCGACGAGTTCGGGCAGGCGACCGAAAACGCGACCGGGCGCCGCAAGGGCGCCCGCATCCTCAAGATCATCCTGTTCGGCTCACATGCGCGCGGCGACTGGGTCGATGCCCCGCTGTCGGTGAACCAGTATAAATCCGACTACGACATTCTCGTCATCGTCAGCCAGAAGGAATTGACCGACCGTGCCGCCTATTGGGCGAAGGCCGAGGAACGGCTGATCCGTGCCTATACGATCGAGAAGACGCTTCGCACGCCGGTCAATTTTATCGTCCACTCGCTCCACGAGGTGAACGACGGACTCGCGCATGGGCGCGTCTTTTTCATGGAAGTCGCGAAGGATGGGATCGCGCTCTACGAAGCCGACGATCGTGAACTCCGGGCGCCCCGGCCGAAGACGCCAGACGAAGCCTTGGTGGCCGCGAGGGAATATTTTGAAGATGGGATGGCGGGCGCGATGTCGCGCCAAAAGCTTGCGAAGTATGCCCTCGACGAAGGACTACTGAAAGACGCCGCGTTTGATTTTCATCAGACAACCGAGCGGCTTTATTCCTGCCTGCTGCTCACCCTGACCTATTACACGCCATATAACCATAATATCGCCTTCCTGCGCTCGCTAGCCGAAGGTCTCGACCGACGCCTTTACGGCATCTGGCCCGAGACCAATCGCCGCGAGCGGGCGATGTTCCAGAAGCTGAAAGAGGCCTACACCAAGGCCCGGTATTCGAAGCATTATAAGATCAGCGAAGAGGAACTGACCTGGCTCGGCGAGCGCGTTGAAGAACTCGGTCGCGTCGTCCATCAGGTCTGCACCGACAAGATCGCCGAACTCGAAAAGGCTGCTCGCAGATAGCTGTCATTCCGCACGAGGAGCCTGCGAGAACCCAGGCTAGCCTACTAGCTTCATCCACTCCTCAGGTGATTCCGGTTGTTCATCCAACTGGCGGGCGCCATCCGGGATTTGCACCCAAGGCTGCTTACTGCGGACCCAAAGATGGGCGACAGGTATCACCTCACGGCTCCTGTCGAGCGTGCCGCAACGCAGCGAGCCGAAACCCGGGCGGGTACTATTCTCGGCAAAAATGCGCCCTTTGCAACGCTTGCATCCCCAGATGGATGACTTGGCTCCGCTCGGCTGCAAATAGGTGCCCTCATCGAGTTCGCCCTCGATCAGCAGGTCCTGTTTGGCGAAGAACATGTGCTCGCTGAATGCGCTGCCGGTTCGAGACTGGCAATCCTTGCAGTGACACGCATATGGCTTGAAGCGGAAGCCTTCCTTCAATGTGTAGCGGACGGCACCACAAACGCACCCGCCACTGAGTTCGCCCATCATTTCAGTGCCTCCCCGTAGACCAACTCAGCGCAGGATAAAGAAGGTGCCTGCGGATTGCTATCCGTCGACTCCGAATTCGCCGATCGTCGTCCAACTTGCCGAGACTCCGCGATTCTGGCATGATCCTGCCCACGGGATGGAATGACTGGCGGCCATCCTCGGGATAATCCTGCCAGGCATCATGTAGGTTCGGCCACCACGGTCGGGCAGTTGCTGTAAGCCGCTGACACGGCACCAGACAGCGGACACCGCTTGCACATCCGCGTGATCACGCGCGGACCGCTGGTGTGCGAGCTGCAAATGAATACCCCGAAAGCGAACGACGTTTACGCGCGCGAAGTCGTGATGGCGCGCGTCGGCCATCTGATCCGCCGCAAGCAACAGGAGGTCGAGCGCATCGCGCGCATCCTGCGCGCCTGCTTCGATCCCGATCAGGTGCAGGCACCTGGGCGCGGCCAGATCAGACGCATCATCCTGATCGGCCCCTACGCGCGGAAGAATTGGTATGAAGACGACGATACGATCAATTTTTCCGATTACGAATTCTGGATCGTCGTCAATCATCCGCTGTTCAAGGAACCGGAATGCTGGGCACGCGCCCGCGATGTCATCGACAGCGAGCTTGGCAACCGCTGCGCCGTCGGTCTTGAATTCTACTCCAAAGCCGACATCCGCGTCGCCAAGGCCGAGCGCGACACCTTCATCCTCGACCGGATCGAGGCGGGCATCACCCTCTATCGCGCTTCGCGCGATGCCCCGCTCAATGACCGCGAGCGCAAGGGGGCGCGGCCATGAGCGCGCGCCGGGAAATCGCGACATTCGAGGATGTCTATCGCGCCGAATATCCGCGCCTGCTGCGCAGGCTGAGGCGGCGGATCGGGCCGGACGAAGCGCGCGACTTCGCGCAGGAGGCCTTCGCCCGGCTCCATCACAGCGGCAAGCTGCCGGTGCTGGACCAGCCGGGCGCCTACCTCAACCGGATTGCGCGCAATATGCTGATCGATCGAAGGCGCCGGCAGCAGCGGACGGGCGCGATCTTCTATCCGCTGGACGAAGGGAGAGATGCGCCGACTCGTTCCGAACAGGAATGGCGGATCGAAGAAAGGGATTTGCAGCGCTTCTACCGGCGCACCGTGCGCTCGATGCCGCCCAAGACCCGCCGCGTGTTCGTGATGCACCGGATTCACCGTCTGACCTATAAGGAGATCGCTGCCGAGCTTGGCGTCTGTGTCGAGACCGTCGAATATCATATGATGCGTGCGCTCAGGCTCTGCCGCGCCGCAGTCGCGGCAGAGGTGGCGCCATGACCGGCCTCGATGCCCGTCACCGCAGCGCCGCGATCGACCGATTGCCCGCGCTGCCCCGCGCGCTGTTCCTGCTCCACAACTTCTACGGCGTCGATGTCGATGCGATGGCCGACGCGCTTAGCGTGGATCGGGAGGCTATTGAAACCGGCCTCGCCGATGCCCGCGCGACCGTTCGGGCGCATGTTTGCTATACGGAGCCGGTGCCCGGCGTCGGGCCGGCGACCGGCGCTTTGCAGGCGCGCCTACAGCAGGAGTATCGGCAAGCGCTCGAAGCCGCCTTCGCGGAAAGCGGTTATCCCGGCGAGGTGGAGTGGCCCGAGCCGATGGCCGATATAGCGGCCGATCAGGAAGCGGCGGCGGCGTTCGTCGTCACGGCGTTGTCAGCGGCGCTGCGCAAGGCTGTCACGCGATCGCGCCGGGCCGGGGTCGCGACGGTCGATCAATGGCGCTTTATCGCACCGTGGCGCCGGGTTCGGCGGCGACGCCTGCTGCGCGTCAACGACGCGCTCCATTGCGCAGGCCGGCAGCCGTTCGACGAATGGCTGGGCGAGCGCCTTGTCCCCGACGGGCGCTATCCGCAGGGCTATGTGGTCCATCGACGGCGGCGACGGCCGTTCCCGGAGGAGCGACCACCGACCGAGGCCGAGCAAAATGGCGAGGAGATTGCCGACATCGTGCAGATACCGGAGCGGCTGGTCGAACAGCCGGAGCTGACACGGCATGTGTGGATATTCTTCCATCTTTATGGCCGTCCCTATGACGAGATCGCCCGATTGTTCGGGATCAGCCGCCGACGTGTCAAACGCCTTCGAGAGCAGGCTGAATACGCGATCATCGGCAAGCCTTATCCGTCGCTCGCTTTTCGCATCCGCTTCGCGCTGATGCGGAAGCGCCTGTCGTTCGCGTGGCGTTGGGACATCATCCGGTCCGCCTTTTATGAATAGGTGCTGGCCGCTGGTGCCGGGGCACAATTCATCGCAAAGCGGTCCGGAAATCCATATTTGGTTAACTATTTCGGCGGACGATGACGGCATTCCAGTTCGGATGCCGCCCGCCTTCTTTACCCCCACATACGGCGGCATCACGAAGGGCGGCGCGACATAGCTGGTCCCTTGTTCGCGCCGCCCGCCCGCCCTTGCGGAAGAAATGAAGGGTCCCGCCCCCTGACAGGACCCTTCGACCTCGCTCGCGGGGGGATGGAGCGAGATCATCTTGTGCTGCGTTGCCGCTCTGTAAAACGCCCCGCCGGTCGGCGGGGCGAGTTTGGGTAAGTGATCACGCAGAAAACCCGTGTGTGATCGCTGGACGCAACGCGTCACCGTCGCGCGGGTTCCCTGCGCGGGCTTTGCAATCGCCGTTCTTGAAGCAACGGCCATATGCGTGCATGCCGTCGGACATGGAAATTGCTTTTCCGGACCCGCATGACGAGGGAGTTTGACATGGACGATTCTGAAGCGCTGGTCACGCTGACCGCAGATATTGTTGCCGCGCATGTCAGCAACAACAGCGTCGCCATATCGGATATTCCGCTGGTCATTCGCTCGGTGCATGAAGCGCTTGCTGGTCTTGGCAATGCCGAAGAACCAGAAGTGAAGCAGGAGCCGGCGGTGTCGATCCGGTCGTCGGTGAAGCCCGATTACATCGTCTGCCTCGAAGAGGGGAAGAAGCTCAAGATGCTCCGGCGTCACCTGATGACGCATTACAACATGACGCCCGACGACTATCGCGCGAAATGGAACCTGCCGAAGGACTATCCGATGACTGCGCCCGCATATGCCGAGAAGCGTCGCGCGCTTGCCAAGGAAATCGGCCTTGGCACCAAGGGGCGCGGCGGCGGGCGACCGCGCCGCAAGACATAACGCGCTTGGCCACGGTCGCCGATTGCCGGCCGTCCATCAATCTCGTTACCGTTGCAGTCAGGGTTGGCATCGCACGAATATGACAAGCTCGGCGTCGTCGATCAGCTTCGCTTCGAAACCGGCATCACGCCAGGCGCACGATTGCACACCGGTCGGATCGTCGCTCCACCATGCGATATTGGCCGCCGCCTTGGGCAGCGGTGCACCGATCAGGCCTTCGATCTGCGCGAGCGTGAGTTCGACTTCCTGCCCGTCGTTGCGAACCGCCCAGCGGCGCAGGAAGGTGCCAAGGATAGTATATTTGCCCATCACCGATCGACGCGCGGCAGGGACAACAGAATAGCCGGAGGAAAACCTCCTCCGTCGGTAGTGAGATAGGGCCGCCCCGATGCTTCACGCTGCTGGACGATGACGTCGACCTCCTCGTCGCCGACGCGCACCCAGAAACGGTGGGTTCCGTCGTTGATCCAGTCGATGATCTGGTCGACAAGGAACAGGCTTCTGCCGACCTGGACCGCGTGGATATGGTGATTGCGAACATCGATCGGTGTCTGACCGATGGCCACAATCTCGTAATCAGCCATGTTTCACCTCCCTCGGCGTGCGCCGCAAGAAATGATCCGCTGGTCAGACGGGTGCGTTCGCCTGCTGGTCGAGCGCGTCGGCGATCATCGCCGCAAGCGATTCTTCGGCACGGATGCGCGCGACCGGATCTTTCGCATCGAGGTCGCGCCGAATCCATTGCGGCGCGCGTTCGACCACGCGAAGGATCGTGTCGGTCAGCTCCCGTGTCATGGCGCGCCTATGACAGATGGGTCGGAGTCGGGCAAGGCATCGGTCTCGAACGCACGTTTGCCGCGCCTCTTCCAGAGTGCAAAAGCGTGGGCGCCATCTTCGCTTCGCAGCTTGTCGGCCATCCAGAGGAAGGCGCCGTAGAGCATCGCGCGATTATCGTCGGCGAGGTCGACGAGCTCGGCTTTGACGACAAGCCCTCCCAACTCGATGAGCTGGCGCGTGCGCTCGCGCCGCTTGACCTGCCACTCGCGCATTCCGGTTCGTGCTCTCACCAACTCAAGCCGATGCCGCATGGCCGTCAGACGCCGGGTCATTCGCTGCGCCGCGATCAGGTCGCGCCGCAGCCTTGCGTGGCCCGCGCTGAAAGAAGCCCGCGCCTGCCTTGCGCCAACCCTCCTTCGTGCTGGCATCCTTGGCCGCGACTGCGCCGAGCAACGCTCCGGCGAGCATGTCGGCGTCGAGTGCATCGGCACCCGTCGCGATGACGAGTTCGCCGAGCTGGCGAACGCGGCGTTCCTTGAGCAGCTTTGCCTTGTCAGCGAGCGCTTTCAGTTCCGAATCAATATCGCGGGGTTTGCGCATCATAAGTCTCCATTGAGTGACGATGCGGCCATGATAGAAGAAGCGCAGCGCTAGCGCAGTAGAGTCGCCAGGACAGACTGGGACCGCCTAGTCCAGCCCGAGAATTTATTCGAGGAGGGCGCGCTTATACGTCGTGCCGACGTGCGCTTGGTGGCGTAGATGGATTGCCGTCATGGCAATCTTTCACTTCTCCGCGAAAGTCATCGGGCGCGCTGCCGGGCGCAGCGCCGTTGCCGCAGCCGCCTATCGTGCGGGCGAGCGGCTGCACGATGAACGGCTCGACCGCGACCATGATTTCCGCGCCAAGTCCGGCGTCGAGCATAACGAGATCATGTTGCCCGAAGGCGCGCCCGAACGCTTCTCGGATCGGGAAACCCTCTGGAACGAGGTCGAGGGATGCGAGAAGCGCAAGGACGCGCAGCTTGCTCGCGAGGTCGAATTTTCCATTCCGCGCGAGATGAGCAAGGTCGATGGCATCGAGCTTGCCCGCGATTTCGTGCAGTCCGAATTTGTCGATCGCGGGATGATCGCGGATTTGAATGTGCATTGGGACATCGGTGCGGACGGCCAGCCCAAACCCCATGCCCATGTCATGCTCACCATGCGCGAGGTGGGTGAGGACGGTTTTGGGCAGAAGGTCCGCGAGTGGAACCGCACCGAACTTGTCGAGCAGTGGCGCGAGCGTTGGGCCAATCACGTCAACGCGCGGCTTGCCGAACTCGATATAGACGCCCGCATCGATCACCGATCCTTGGAAGCGCAGGGCATCGACCTTGAGCCGCAAGACAAGATCGGCCCCGCAGCCTCGCGCATGGGCGAGCGCGGGCTTGAGTCCGAGCGCATCGAGGATCATCGCGCCGTCGCGCAGCGCAACGGCGAACGCATCATCGCGGAGCCGCGCGTCGCGCTCGACGCAATCACCCACCATCAGGCGACGTTCACCAACCGCGACCTTGCGATGTTCGTGCATCGCCACACCGACGGGAAGGATCAATACGACCGGGCGATGAGCGCTGTTCGCGGTTCGCCCGACTTGATCGAACTCGGCAAGGACGGGCGCGGCGAAGATCGCTTCACCAGCCGCGACATGATCGACACCGAACAGCGGTTGCAGCGCGCTTCGGAATTGATGGCGAAGCGCGAACGACATCGCGTGTCGGAGGGCGACCGGGAAAGCGCGCTTCGCGCGGCGGCGGCGCGCGGGCTGGACCTGTCAGGCGAGCAGCGCGCGGCGTTTGAACATGCGAGCGATGGCAGGGGTTTGAGTGTCGTCGTCGGTTACGCCGGGACCGGCAAGAGCGCGATGCTGGGCGTGGCGCGGGAGGCATGGGAAGAGGCCGGGTTCAATGTGCGCGGCGTCGCGCTGTCGGGCATCGCAGCCGAAGGGCTTGAGAATGGCTCTGGCATCGCCTCGCGCACCATCGCCAGCATGGAACATGGTTGGTCGCAGGGGCGCGACATGCTCACGTCTCGCGATGTGCTGGTGATCGACGAGGCTGGCATGGTCGGCACCCGCCAGATGGAGCGCGTATTGTCCCATGCCGCCGACGCCGGCGCCAAGGTCGTGCTGGTCGGCGACCCGCAGCAGTTGCAGGCCATCGAGGCGGGTGCGGCGTTCCGGGCGATCCACGAACGGCATGGCGGCGTCGAGATTACGGAGGTTCGCCGCCAGCATGAGGGCTGGCAGCAGGACGCTACCCGGCATCTTGCGACCGGCCGAACCGGCGAGGCGATCAACGCCTACGCCGATCACGGTATGGTTCACACCGCCGAGACGCGCGAACAGGCCCGGAGCGATCTTGTCGAGCGGTGGGATCGCGACCGGCAAGCGAACCCCGACGCCAGCCGGATCATCCTCACTCACACCAATGCCGAGGTGCGCGAACTCAACGAGGCCGCGCGCGACCGGATGCGCGCGGCGGGCGAACTGGGCGACGATGTTCGCGTGAAAACCGAACGCGGCGATCGTCCCTTCGCATCGGGGGACCGCATCATGTTCCTGCGTAATGAGCGCGGCCTTGAGGTGAAGAACGGCACGCTGGGCACCGTCGAACAGGTCAATCAGCAGGGCATGACCGTTCGCACCGATGACGGGCGCAACGTCGCATTCGACATGAAGGATTATGCTCATGTCGATCATGGCTATGCAGCCACGATCCACAAGGCGCAGGGCATGACCGTCGACCGTGGCCATGTGCTGGCGACACCCGGCATGGACCGTCATAGCAGCTATGTCGGTATGACACGCCACCGCGACGGCTTGGCCCTTCACTATGGCCGCGACGACTTCAAGGACGATGCCCAGCTTGCCCGCACCCTGTCCCGCGAGCGCGCGAAAGACATGGCGAGCGATTATGCCCGCGTCGATCCGGCCAAGGAGTTCGCCGAGCGGCGCGGCATTGGCGAGCGCGTCGCGGAAATCGCCCGCGCGGGTGCGGAGAAGGCGCGCGGGATCTTCGACGGGTTGCGCCTCTCGCTGCAGGGCCAGCAGCGTGAGCAGGGCATGTTCGCGGGCTTCCGTCCGCCTGAACAGAGGAGTGAGCAGGCACAGACCCAGCCCTCCCATGCCACCGGCCAGCGTCGCGCCGTCGAACGCTATGCGCGCGCGGTGAACGAGGTCGCCCGGATGCGCGACCGGGGCTTGCCCGTGCTGCCCCATCAGCATGACGCCCTGAACAGGGCGGGAGAGGCATTAGACGCGATCCGGCCTCACGCCTCCACCGACTTGCAGAACGCCCTCCAGCGCCAGCCGGAGCTTATCCACGAGGCCGCGGAGGGGCGCAGCCAGGCTGCGGTGCAGGCGATGAACAAGGAAGCGGAACTGCGGGCCGATCCGTTCCAGCGCGCCGATCGCTTTGTCGAGGGCTGGAAGCAGCTCCGGCAGGCGCAGGACGATCTACGGCGCGACGGCGATTTCCGGGGTGCGAAGCGCGTCGGGCAGGAAATGGCGGGCATGGCGAAGAGCCTCGAACGCGACGCGCAGGTCGAATCGCTGCTGCGCGGGCGCAGCCGGGAATTGGGAATTGATGCGGCCATGGGCCGCAGCGTGGCGCGCGATCTCGCGGACTCGGTGCCGTTCGATCACGGCCGCAACCTTGGCATGAGCCGATAGGAGGACAGCATGAATAGTGACAGACAGCTACCCCGACTGCCCTATGACGAGCCGGACTCCGATCCGGCGACGCGGGCGTTCAACCGGCTAGAAGGCGAAATGGCGATGATGCGCCGTGCGGTCGAACATCTCGCAACCGAGAAATCAGAGATCGACATTCCCGATTACAGCAAGACGCTGGGCGAGATGGCGAACCGGCTTGTCTCCATCGAGCGCCAGCCCGCCATGCAGATGACTCCGGAAGACTTCGAGGCGCGGATGACGGCGGCGGCGGCACGAGCGCGACGCGACGACGAGGTCTTGATTGTGGCTGCGAAGCGGGAGCGTGGCGAGGCAATCCGCGATCTGCGGGCGATCATCGGCACGGCCAACTCCATCTACGAGCAAAAAAGACTTCGTTGGTGGTATGTCGGCGGCGGCTTGCTCGCCGGGTGCCTCCTGTGGTCGGTGCTTCCCGGATTTGTCGCGCGCACCCTTCCGACAAGCTGGCACCTGCCGGAACGCATCGCCGCGCGCACCGTTCGTGAGCCGACCCTATGGGAAGCGGGGACTCGGATCATGCACGCTGATAGTCCGGCGGCGTGGCAGGCCATCGCCGAGGCCGCCGACATGCGCCGTGACAACCGCGAGGTGATCGACGCTTGCTTGCAGCGGGCCACCAAGGTCAGGCAGCCGGTGCGGTGCACGATTAGAGTGAGGAACCGGCAACTTTGAGCATATCGCGCGGGGCAGCCCGACGAAGCCTGCTGTCAGCAAACGACCGATAACGGCTTTCCGACAACAAAATCTCGTTGCGCAAAAGCTGCTGTTCGTGACAGCATCGGTGGATGCTAAAACTGCACTTTGCTCCCCTTACTCGCTCCGTCAGAATCAGATGGTTCTTGGAAGAGTTGGGGCTCGAATACGAGTTATTACGTTCAGAGTATAATCGAGACGGTAGCAGGGGATTCGCCCAGAATACCCCGTCAGGCCAATACCCATACATTGAAGACGGCGATGTCGCTCTTTCAGAGTCGGGGGCGATCGTCCAATATCTCTTGGAGCGGTATGGAAATGGGCAGCTCGAGCCGCCTATCGGATCAAAGGATCGTGCCGCCTATCTCTACTGGCTGCATTTTGCAGAAGGCACAGCCGCCAATGCCATCAATACGACCGTTTGGTTGACAGTCTACCGGGATGATGCGGATCGACATCAGGAAATCATCAGCGCGGTGCGTGACAGCGCAAACACGGTGTTTAACAAGATTGAAGCAGCCCTCGCTACCCAGCCATATATTACCGGAAACGATTTTTCGGCTGCTGACATCATGATGGGCTTTACACTGGGGTCCGCGAAGTGGCTTCAACTGCTCACCGATGCGCATCCCAAAACGCTTGAGTATGTTGACAGATTATTCGCCCGCCCGGCGTTGCAAAAGTCGCTTAGCTAAATTCGGCAATTTGGCTGCCTTGGTCTGCGATTGGCGATAATTCGACAGTCCAGATTTTACCATTTCCGGTGAGACGTGAGCCAAATAGTTGAGCATCATTCGCTATCCGAACGGCCAGTGGCCTAAAATAAGATTTGAAGCAGCGCTGTTTCCGTCCCGTTGCGTTCCGAATCATATCATTTCGGCCCACGGGAAATGTGGGAACGCCTGTGGTGTCAGGTTTGGGCAATTTTGAAGTTTTCACGTAAAATCAACGCGATAAACCGCTTGACTGGTGACCCCTACGGAAAACCCAAGTGTGTCAAACGGCGTTCAAACGGGACCCCCGATCGGCGTCGAAGAGGGAGCCCCTTTTCGGATATGATGTTGGTTTGTTGAGGTGAGCCTAGCGCTGCGTGCGGCGGAGGGCGGGCGTAGCCCGACCGGAGACGCGCGCAGCGCAAGATAGATTTTAAAGCGGCCGAACCGGGCGGCAATTTGCGGTTTTTGAAGCGCCAGCTGTCGTTGCCGGTCTCGACGATATCGCAATGGTGGGTGACGCGGTCGAGCAGGGCCGTGGTCATTTTGGGGTGGCCGAACACGGTAGGCCATTCGCCGAAGGCGAGGTTCGTAGTGATGATGACGCTGGTACGCTCATAAAGCTTGCTGATGAGGTGGAACAGCAACTGTCCTCCCGAGCGCGCAAAGGGCAGATATCCAAGCTCATCGAGCACCACCAGGTCGAGCCGCGATAGCTGTGCCGCCAGGGTCCCGCCCTTGCTGATCCGGGTCTCCTCTTCGAGGCGTGTCACCATTTAGGGCCAAGTAGCCCTATACGCGTCCGCTATCCGGCCGGAAGCACCCCAAAAAAGAGCTGGCTTCGGCGAAGCCAGCTCGAGTCAGGATGAACAGGTCTGCGAGAGCGCCGACATCATGATCGGCCCCATAGCTAGAATTTCGCCTTGATCGATGCGTAGAAGGAGCGCCCGATCACGTCGTAAGTCGCAGCATCGGTCGTCAGCGGCGAAGCGCTGATGAACGGCGGCGCCTTGTCGGTCAGATTCGTCACACCCAATCCGAAGGAGAAGCGCTTGTCGATATCGAAGTCCGCGTTGAGATCGAGATAATTGTAAGCCGGAACCCCGGGGGTCGCCGAGGCCGGATTGGCAACTACGTCCGAATGGACCATCGCCGAGATATGCCGCCACAGAAGTGACAGGCTGAAATCATCGTTTGAATAGGTGATGCGGGTGTTGATCTTCCACTCGGGATGCGAAATCCCGCCGCCGACACCGCCGAACCCGGCGCTTCCGGCATAGTTGAGCGTGGGTGATCCCAGAAGGCCCGCCACCTTGTACTGGCGCAGGTAGGATGCGGTCGTGCTGAATTCGAGCGCGCCCGCCGACGGCGACATCCCGAGCGCTTCGAGCCCGAAACCCCAAGTGAACTGGGTATCGATGCCTGCGACCGTGTAGGTGGCGAAGTTGAAGAGCCCCTGCTGGCCCAACGCAATCTGCCCGGTCAGAGGATCGCGCGAAATGCGCTGACAATAGGCGTTGTTCACCGAATAGGATGGATTGCTCGCGCCATCCGAATTGAAACAGCGCGGCAGGATATCCGAAAGCAGCAGCGATCCGATCGCGTCCTTGATCCGGATATTGTAATAATCCACCGACAGGCTGACCTTGTCGAACAGCTTGCTGTCGAAACGCGGTGTCAACACCACCCCGAACGAATAGGTCTTGGCCCGCTCCGGCGTCAGATTGACGTTACTGCCATCCTGCCCGGCGACGGTTGAAATGCCATAGGTATAGGTCGGATAGATCGCCGCGGGAACGCCCTGTGCCTGGCACAGCGCCTGCACCTGGCTCGCGCTCCCCCCGGTGCGATAGATGCTGCCGACCGCGCAGGGATCGCCCGCATTCGGGCCCGTCCCGATCGGCAGCTGCGCGACCGACGTCGGCCCGAACAGATTGCCGAGGCTGGGCGCGCGGATCGCGACAGAATAGCTGCCGCGCACGAACACCGGCTCGACGGGACGCCAGCTCAGATCGGCCTTGTAGGTGTGCTGCCCCCCGAACAGGCTATAATCCGAATAGCGATAGCCGAGGTTTGCTGTGAGTTCCTGGAAGAAGGGCGTATCCCTGAGGATCGGCACGAGCAATTCGGCGAAAACCTCGCTGACCTTCTGCTTCCCCGACGCCGCGCTCACAAATCCGTAGCCGATCGAATCGTTGGTCGAGAGTGTCGAATCGGGAAGATAATCGAACGAAGTCTGGCGGTTCCCGGCACCGAGCGCGAAGCTCAGATCACCCGCCGGAAGAGTGAAAAGAGGGCCCTGGATCGTCGCCTCGACGATCCTTTGCGACTGGTCGTTCACGTTGATGTTCGTGCGACCAACATATTCGAGGCAGCCCGGGCTGAGCGGATCGAGACCGAGCGGATTCCAAGCATAGCCGCGGCAGGTGCCAGCGGGGCCGCTGTAGTTGGCGGTCCCGTTGAGTACGCTCGTGACGGCCGCGAGGCTGATATCACCCGCCATCACGTTGACGAATTTCGACTTTCCGTAGGATCCGTAGACATTCCATTGCAACGAGGTGCCCGGAATTTCGCCTTTCAGGCCCAATACGGCTTGCCAGACGTCATTGTCGAAGGACGACAGGCGGTTGCCGAGCGTGGTCAGCGCCTTGGTGACGATGATATTTCCGGTCGGGGTTGGCGTGATCGAATTCAGAATGGCGCGCAGATCGGCGTTGCCCGTCAGGAAGGGATTGTTCTGGGGCACCAGCAAGGGTGCCGACGGTTTCGACGAGCCGGGCCCGGTCCGGCTGAAGGCTTCCGAACGCAGATAGCCGAATTGGGCATAGCCGGTAATTTCGGGGCTGAATTCATAGGTCAGCCGCGCAAAGGCATTGTAGCGTTTCAGCGGGACCTGGACGGCGAAATATTGGCCGAGTGCGATCTGGACCTGGCGGCAGTTGCTGCTGATGTTGAGGCCCACGACGCCCTGGTTGAGGCCGCGATAGTTCTGGACGCAATTGGTTCCGGCAAGGTCGGTGAATATCGTGCCGTCGCCATTGACCCCGATCGCCCCGTTATAGAGGCCGCTGCCGGAAATCGGCGTAGTTCCGGCATATCGCGCCAGAACGGCGTTGACGGCAGCGATCGTCGGCGCGCCGCCGCCATAGTTTCCGGCCGCGATAATGCCTTCCGGAGGGCGGGCAAGCTGCCGGATATTGGCGAAAAAGGGCCGGGCGCTGCCGATCACCGCCCCGCGTTCTGCATATTCCACGGCAAAGAGGAAATTGCCGCGGTCCTCGGCGAAATCCGCACCGAAGGCAGCGCTCACGCTGGTGGTATCGCCGTCGCCTTGGTCGGTAATCCCCTTTTTCGCGGACAGTTCGAGGCCGTCCAGATTTGTGCGCAGCTTGAAATTGGTAACCCCGGCGACCGCATCCGATCCATAGGTCGCCGACGCGCCGCCGGTGATCACCTCGACCGACCCGATCAGCGACGATGGAATGGTGTTGAGATCGATGGCGCCATCGGGGCTCGACGGCATGAGCCGGCGACCATCGAGCAAAACGAGCGAGCGGTTCGGGCCGAGCCCGCGCAGGTCGCTGTAGGACTGGCCGCCGCCAAAGCCGATGGTGCCCTGCGTGTCGCCGACCTCGGCGGCGCCTTGCCCACCCGCAAATTGCGGCAACTGTCCGATCACCTTGTCGAGCGAAGGCTGCCCCGTCGCGGAAAGTTCGCTTTCGCCGACGGTGGAAATCGGGCTAGAAGACCGCGCATCGCGGCGCGCGATCAGCGAGCCCGTTACGATAATTTCCGCATTGCCTGCCGCATCGGATGTTTCCGCACCTTCGACGGCGGTCGCGTCGACCTCCTGAGCGCGAGCGGTACCGGCCGGGACACCGATCAGGCCGGCGACGCATCCCGCGAGCGTCACGCTCGAAAGGCGGACGGCGGGAACGCGCGACACCGCGACCTTCGCCATCATCGCGATCGCAATCGATCCGCTACTGCTTTGCGAATAGGCCCATAGCTTCCGGGCGCGCACCTTGCCTGCCATAAATCCTCCCCTGACCGGTCTTGCCGATCACTTGTTGCGGACCCGATTCTTCGAGCCTCTTTTCCCACATTAGGCACGCAAGCTGTCACCAAGCTGTCGCCGCCCGACATGCAGGGAATCATGTCATAGCATTGATTTTACTAAATTTATTTGAAACGAACATGGCCACACGCGGTCCAAGCGACAAGGCGACCAGAAATCGCATCGCCTGCAACGACATCACGAGCGGCGTGTCGCTGTGCGTCGACACCGCGATGATCGCGATCGAATCGAGCCCGCCGGGACTGGTAGCGAGATAGGCTGTGACCGGATCGATGCCGAGTTGCCAGACCAGAAGGCCGCCCAGCCCGGCGCACATGGCGACCAGCACCAGCGAGGAAAGAATGATCCATGGCAGGCTGCGCGCCGCGCTGGCTACCACGTCGCGGCTGAACGTCAGGCCGATGCGCCAGCCGATGAAGGCGTAGGCGGCGGCGAGGAGCGGAGCCGGGGTTGCCAACGCCGCGCCCGACCACCAGTTCCACGCCGTGCCGATGACAATCGCGCTGATCATCGGCCCCGCCGGGATACGCAGTACCAGGCCGGCGACAACGCTCGCCAGCACGACCAGTAGGGTGACACCCAGCGCCGCGAGATCGAATCCTTGCCACAGCGCCACCGACCTGTCCGGAGCGGTATGGCCGTCGCCTACAAACACCAGCAGAACGGACGCCACAACGACGACGGTCAGGACGCGCATATAGGTAATAACCGCAACCAGACGCGCGTCGGCGCCATAGGCGTCGGCTAGAATCACCATCGGCGCCGCCCCGCCGGGGGCCGATCCCCAGATCGCGGCAGTGCCCGGCACCGCGCCCGACCGCATCAGGAGATAGCCGAGTACAAAACTCGCGGCAAAGACAGCGAAGGTCACGCCGACGAAGACGGGCCAGTCGTTCGCCAGCGTCGCCAGCAACCCCGGCTCGAAATAGCGCGCGATCAGACAGCCGATGACCGCCTGCGACGCGAGGAAGCAGGGGCGCGGCACGGTTACCGTCTTGCCTCGCATCGCAAGGACGATGCCGGCAAGCATCGGGCCGAGCAGCATGGCCGCCGGAACGGCAAGCAGTTCCAGCAATCCGGTCAGCGCGATCGAGAGTGCGAGCAGCGCGGCCCAGCGGGTCAGCGGAGGCCGCGGATATTGCTTCCCGGCCGCCTCGTCCGTGCCGTCATCCACCTGCAGCGACGAACGGGAACGCGCCGGTCAGGATCGCGGCGAAGAAAAAGACGACGCATGAGCCAAGCGCCCATTTGAGAGTGAAGCGCTGATGCTCGCCAAGCTCGATTCCGACGAAGCTCACGAGGAGGAAGGTCGAGGCGACGAGCGGGCTCAACAGATGCACCTGCTGCCCGACCAGCGAGGCGCGCCCCATCTCGACAGGACTGATGCCGTAATGCGTCCCCGTTTCGGCAAGGATGGGTACGATGCCGTAGTAAAAGGCGTCGTTGGAAATGAAGAAGGTAAAGGGCGCACTCAGCACGGCGGTGATCGGCGCCAGATAGGGACCCATGCTTTCCGGCACCGCGTGGGTCACCGTAGCGGCCATCGCATCGACCATTTGCGTCCCCGAAAGGATGCCGGTGAAGATGCCGGCGGCAAAGACCAGCCCGCCCACCGCGAGCGCGTTGCCCGCATGAGCCGACAACCGTTCGCGCTGTTCGTCGAGCGACGGGAAGTTGAGCATCATCGCGAGCGCAAAGGCGAGCATGAAGAGGACGGCTAGCGGCATGACGCCCATGACCAGCATTACCAGGAGCCCGAACGTGAGCGCGAGATTGAACCAGAAGAGCCGTGGACGCCGGGCCTCGACATGGCTTTCGACGTCGGCTGCGAGGATTTCGGATGCGGTCGCATCTTCGTCGATCGCATCGACCGGCAGCTTCGCCAGCCTGTCGCGTTCCTTCAGTCCGAAACGATAGGCGACGAACACAACCCAGGCCGCGGTCGCGATCATCGACGGGATCAGCGGCAGGAATATGTCGCTGACGTCGACATGGAGCGCGCTCGCAACCCGCGCCGTGGGGCCGCCCCACGGCAGCACATTCATCACCCCGCCCGCCATGATCACGACGCAGGCGAGCATCCGGACGTCCATTTTCATATGACGATAGACGGGCAGCATTGCCGCGGTGGTGATCATGTAGGTCGTCGCGCCGTCCCCATCGAGCGATACCATCAGCGCAAGCAGCGCGGAACCGATCATGATGCGGACGGGGTCGCCGTGTACGATGCGGACGATCGCACGGATTAACGGGTCGAAGACGCCGACATCGATCATCAGCCCGAAATAAAGGATCGCAAAGACCAGCATGACACCGGTCGGGGCGAGTTGCTTCACGCCGTTCATCATCATCGTGCCGAGGTCGGTCTGATAGGCCCCGAACAACAGAAATCCGACCAGCGCGAAAGAAACCGGCACGACAATCAGCGCGACAATGGCGGAAAGACGCTTGGTCATGATCAGCGTCATGAAGACGCTGACCATCGCGAAGGCGTAGAGAGACAACATGGTCCTGATCAGCCGAGTGGTGCCGCAGCCGGAGGCCGGACAAGGCCCCCCGCGCTTCGGCGGGCCGGCAAAGATGCCGGCATGTCCGCGCCTTGATGGATAGCCACAAATCCTCCCTCATTGCTGTTCCTGTTCCGGAACCTTGCACACCAACTAGCTCAGGGACCTTTCACCAAGCTGTCAGCGTCTGGCGGGAAAATAATCGTAAGCCGCAAACCGCGATCACCCGGACCGCCGTCGAGCCCGAGGTCAAGGCCGAGAGTCTCGGCGATCGAGTGGGCGATCGACAATCCCAATCCGCTGCCATCGTTCCCGGCGTGCGGGTTCAGCCGAATGAAGCGTTCAAAGACCTTTTCGCGATCTTCGGGCGGAATGCCGGGCCCGTCGTCCTCAACCCGGATCGCGGCGGGTCGCTCATCGACAATCACGCTGACCTGCCCGCCCGGCCGGTTATAGCGAATGGCATTGTCGACGATGTTGACGAGCATTTCCGTCGCCAGCGCCGTGTTGGTCCGGACCTCGACCGCGCGCTGCGGCGCGCCGAGATGCAGTCGAATCTGCCTTGCGCTCGCGACGGCCTCCTGCCCGCTCACGACATCGGCCGCTAACCGGCGAAGATCGGCCGGCTCAAGGATCACCCGTTCGGGATGTCCGCTATCAACGCGCGCCAGTGACAGCAGCTGGTTCAGCAAATGGCTGAGCCGGGCTCCTGCATCGTCGATATCTTCGATCGACCCTTTCGCTTCGGCGCTTCCCGGCTTCGCCCGCTTGAGGACCGCGACATGGGTGCGCAGGACCGACAGCGGTGTACGCATCTGGTGCGATGCATCGGCGGTAAACCGGCGAATGCCCGCAAATCCGCTGTCGAGCCGGGCGAGCATGGTGTTGAATGCACTGACCAGATCGCCGAGTTCGCCCGGAACGCCGGCAGCCGAAAGCGGGGTCAGGTCCTCCGCACCGCGTCGATCCATTTCGGCCTGCAAACGCTTCAGCGGAGCAAGGCCGCGACGCACGGCGATCGGCATCAGCATGGCTGCGGTAGCAATGAGCGCGAGCTCCAGCACCGCGAGCCCGACCAGCAGTCCACGCGCCATACGCTTGCGCGCATCGAGCGTTTCGGCGACCTGAACGACGATCGGCTCGCTGACCTGCGGCACGATCCGGGTAACCGCCACGATACGGACTTCATGTCCCAGGTATCGACTTTCGGCGAAAGTAAACTCCTCCTGCCGCGCCGGGTCGATCCGGATCTGGGGCAGGTCCGTATAGCCGGTCAGGATTTCGCGCCCCCGCCGGACGCTGTAATAGACATTGTCGCGCGCGTTATTCTCCAGCATTCCGAATACGGCAGGTGAAAGATCGAGGGTGATTTCGCCATCGTCGCTGCCCAGCGAGTCGGCTATGCCGCGTGATGCCGCGCTCAATATCCGGTCGTTAACGGCGCCGACCGTGCGGGTAATCGCAAAAGAACCGGCGACCCCGAGGACCAGCGCCAGCATCGCAACCGGCAGGACCAGCCATCCGAGCATCCGGCCCGTCAACGACCCTTCCCGCGGCCGGGCTGACTTCAACGCGGTTCGATCACATAGCCGAGGCCACGGATTGTCCGGATTGCAGGACCATCGGGCTCGAGCTTGCGGCGAAGGCGCGCGACATAAACCTCGATCGCGTTCGGTGACACGGGTTCATCGTAACCGAACACCTCCGCGCTCAACCTTTCCTTTGGCACGACCTTGCCCGTCTGCGCCGAGAGGCGTTCGAGGACGGCCCATTCGCGGCGCCGCAAATCGAGCGTCCGTCCGTCGACCGCCGCGATACGACGAGCAGGATCGATGGTCAGCCGGCCGATCGTCGTCAGCGGCGACGCCTCGCCCGCCGCGCGGCGCAGCAGCGCGCGAACGCGAGCCTCGAGTTCGCCCGCATCGAAGGGCTTCAGCAAATAATCGTCGGCGCCATGGTCCAGCCCCGCGATGCGGTCCTCGATCGCATCGCGCGCGGTCAGGACCAGTACGGGAACCTTGGATTCGCCGCGCCGGATCGCATTCAGGACGTCGAGGCCGGAAATGTCCGGCAGTCCGATGTCGAGCACCACCAGCGCATAGGGTTCCTCGCGGACGACCATCATCGCGGTTTCGCCGTCCTCGGCAACATCGACCGAATGCCCCGCGCTCCTCAGCAGTGCGGAAACACCGCGCGCGAGGGGCGGATCATCTTCGACAAGCAATATCCTCGCCATCGCTTCAATCTGGCGAAACTCGGCATATTGGTCCACAGGAGATTTAAAGGGAGAGTGACGTGCGAAGGGGAAAGCCCCGATGAAATCACGCGGCATCGTCCGTTGCCTCGGGCTCTGGGTCGGAATTTTTGGGCTTTCGGGTGGCTGTTCCCCGGACACCGACTATGCCGCGCGGGTTCCCGCGGGCTACGACGTTTCTTACGCGAACCTTGTCGAGGACGGCACGAAGGAAGGCCGGCTTGTCATCTGGTCGACGACCGACCGGAAGGTCATGCGCGATCTCCTGTCTGCATTCGAACGCGCCTATCCCGGGATAACGACCGACTATCACGATCTGTCCGCCCGCGATGTCCGCGACCGGTTTCTGGACGAAGAAAAGGCCGGGCGCGGAAATCCCGACCTCCTCCTTTCGTCGTCGATGGACATGCAGATCAAGCTCGTGAACGACGGCTATGCCCAGTCCTATGACTCGCCCGAAAAGGGAAATCTGCCCGATTGGGCGAACTGGAAGAATCAAGCCTGGGGCGTTACCGCCGAACCGGTTGTCATGGTCTACAACAAGGCGCTGCTGTCGCCCGAGCGTGTCCCGCGCAACCATATGGACTTCGTCCGGTTGCTCGAACAGCGCGACACGGAATTGCAGGGACGTATCGCGACCTATGATCCCGCTTCATCGTCGGTCGGCTATCTCTGTCTGTCGCAGGACAATGCCACCAGCGGTCACGTCTGGCAGATGGCTCATGGCCTTGGCGCCAACCGGGCCCGTTTTTTTTCGACTAGCGAAGAGGTGATCAAGGATGTTTCGAGCGGACGGTCGGTGATCGGCTATAATGTCCTCGGATCCTATGCCTTGGACGAGGCGGCTCGCAATCCCGAGCTGGGGGTCGTGTTCCCCGCCGACTACACGCTGGTCATGTCGCGGATCGCCATGATCCCGACCACGTCCGGCCATCCCAACGCCGCGCGGTTGTTTCTGGATTTTCTGTTGTCCGCCAAGGGCCAGGTGCTGCTTACCCGCCATGCGATGCCCTCGGTGCGCAGCGACGTGGAGCGGCCGATGGAACTGCGCGGCACCACGGCACCGATGCGAGCAATACGCGTAGGTCCTGAACTGCTCATCGCGCAGGACAAGCTGACCCGTAACCGATTCATGAAACAGTGGAATCGCGAAATTGAGGCCGGCGCAGCATCAAGCAAGCAGATTGGTCCAACAGGGTGATAGCGGACAACCTCACGGAGCGCTTTGGGCGCATTCTACCACCGATCAATCGGCCTTCTTCTTAGCCTGTAGGCAATACTTGCCGAGGCGTGCGCCAAAGCGGAGCCGCTCGCCTCCGGTAGACTCGGGCAAATCGCCCCAACGTTCAAATAGCCACTTCCAGCGAATTATAATACTGGTGTCTCCGGGAACCCGGGACCACCTTTATTATAGCCCGGCCGGTGTCGGGTTGCAGGTTGTCATTTACGAAGTCGAGAATGCCGATGAGCGACCCATGACGGTGGCGTGGACCTCGCCGCGCTTTGCGCCGGAATGCGCCCTGCAACGACCATATTTGCCACGCGGACGTCGTTGGAATCGATCTCGGCTATGGTGGGGCAAGCGTGCATGGCATTCGCACACGAGCAACCGAATACAGCGGCTAGCAACAGGCGAAATGCTGGTCCTGACGTGACCCCTGTCTTTCATCCAGCTGCAACCAGAGACCGAGGGGTGTTGTCGCGCATAAGCGCAGGTGAAGCAACGGGCGGGGCTAGGCTGCTGAACCGTCTTCGGGGCGCTGCACTGCAATTCGGCCTACGGACGGGCATTTGGTCAACCACGGTGCGTCGAGGGCGGGAGCGCAAGGCACTCCCGCCCTCTCGGCTTGCCGTCAGAACTTCACGCGAGCGGTAAAGCGCGCGTTGATCGGCGCGCCGGGCGTGATGTTATTGTTGTTGTGCGCGTCGGAGAAGTAGCTCTCGTCGAGCAAATTCTCGACGTTGACCTGGAACTCGATCCGCTCGTTCGCCTTGAAGAACAGCGCGGCGTCCACGCGGGTAAAGGCGGGCAAGCGGGTGGTCGTTGCCGATGTCCGGATTGCCGCGAACTGGCTCGACTGATGGATCACGCCGATACCCGCGCCAACGCTGCTGTTGAAGTCATAGCGATTCCACAAGGCGAACTGGTGCTTCGGCACCTGCGCCAGCCGCACGAAACCGTTCCCGCGAAGCTGCGCATCCTGATAGGTATAGCCACCGCTCACTTGCCAATTGGGCGTGATCCGGCCGGTCAACGCCAGTTCGACGCCTTTGGTCCGCGTCTCGCCGACGTTGATCGTCGCGGTGACGTTGTTCGGATCGGGAGTCGTCGCATTGGTCCGATCGAGCTGGAACAGCGCGAGCGTGACATTGAGATCGGGCCGGATGTCCCACTTGGCGCCGACCTCATAATTGGTGAACCTTTCGGGTGCGAGATTCTGCTGCGTCGCCGACATCGTCAGGAACTGGTCGCCCGAGCGCGGCAGGAAGGACCGGCTGTAGCTGCCATAGACCGAGATATTGTCACGTGGCTTCAGGATCAGACCGACGCGCGGGGAAACCTTCTCGTCAGTGCGCGCGAAGGGTCGCGGCGTGCCGACCAGATCGGTGCCCTTGATCTCGAACCGGTCGTAGCGAAGGCCGACCACCAGATCGACATGCGCTCCAAAGCTGATCTGGTCCTGTGCATAGGCCGAGAAGAACTGCACGTCGGACTCGGTGTTCCGGGCGAGCGCGCCAAAGGTGACCGTCGGATAGACGATATTGGCGAGGTTGAGCGTGCTGCTCGATAGCGTTCCGTTCCGGCGCTGGTTGGTGGAATCCTGATCGCCATATTCGAGGCCGAGCAGGATCTTGTTGCCGATCGATCCGAAGTTCACGTCCCACACCAGATTGCTCTGCGCGATGAAGTTCTGCCGCGTCGTCGGATCGGTATAGCTGGACAGTGCGACGGTGCCCGTCTGGCCGGTGGCGGCGCCATTGGCGAAAACATTGGTGTAATATTTGTCATAGTCGCCATAGAGCAGTGTGGTCGACCAGTTCAGGTTTTCCGCGAGTTCGCCATCGAGCCGCGCCTTGACGATATGCGCCTCGAGTCCAGCGCGATTGACACCCGGGACGCCAATGAATGTGTCCCGATAGCCGGTGATCGGGCGGTTCGGCTGGCCCGCCGCAGTGGCGATCGAAGGTACACCGCGGTCGGTGACGCGATCGTCGTTCACATATTCGTACGAGAGGCCGAGCTGCCACTGCCCTAGGTTGACCGCGAAATAGGGATTGATCGCATAGCGCTCGCCCTCGAAGAAATCGCGGTGATTGTCGAGGCTCTCATAATTGGCGTTGAGGCGGAAAGCGGCATTGCCGCTGATCGGCGCATTGATGTCCGCCGTCACGTCCCACGCGCCGAAGGTGTTGACGCTCGCCGAGCCGCCGATCGCCAGCGCCTCTGCGGAAGGCGTCTTCTGCACGCGATTGATGATGCCGCCGCTGCCGCCGCGGCCGAAAATCAGCGCGAAGGGGCCCTTGAGGACCTCGATGCGCTCGATGTTGTACAGGCCGCGATAATATTGCACGTCGTCGCGCACGCCATCGAGGAAGAAGTCGGCGGTCGTATTCTGGCCGCGCAGGGTAATCTGGTCGCGGTTTCCTTCACCCTGGCCGATGGTGGTTCCCGGCACGTAGCGCAGGACGTCGGCGATGCTGTGCTGTGCCTGATCGTCCAGCCGCTCGCGCGTTACCACCGAGATGGTCTGCGGCACGTCGATGAGCGGCGTGTCGGTCTTGGTCGCAGTGACGGAGTTTTCCGCGAAATAGCCGTCGGCTTTGCCGGTGACGATGATCGTGCGGCTGTCGTCCGATTCGGCTTCGGCCGCCGTCGCGGCGGTTGGAAACGCAAGCAAGGCAGCCGACAATAGCAATTTGGATTTCATGAAATTCCCCCTGAGAGCAGCGATGATCGCGGGCCCCTACAGATAATGCGATTGATTTGCAATATTAAGCAGCAGTGAGGAAAATGTGGTGCGCTGATGGCTAAAAAAGGCGGCGGCGGACTACCCCGATCGTCATCGTCCAGGGGCAGGATTTCACGCTTTCATGATGGTAGAGGCTCCTAGGGGGCATCCCCTCACCGCGCTTCTGCTCGAGGAGATAGCCCCAGACTGCGACCGGCGAGCCGACGACGCTCTGACGTGCTCTCGGACATTTCGGCGAACTTCCCGTCAACAATTATCGACGTCGGCTTTCAAACGCTTGCAGGGTAAGTCAGAAAGGCAAGGATCAAGCGAAGGCAGCCGATCCTCCGGTCGGCGGGAGTGCTCAAATGGCTACTTCCAGGGAGTTATAACATAAGTGTCCCCGCGAAAGCGGAGATCCAGAGCATGCGTCGGCTGACTCCACTCCAGGGTTCCGATGCCAGGAATCTTGGCGGCGTCGGGGCCGATCGCTACGTCAGGTCGTCCCACATTTCCTTGATGCGTCCGAAAAAGCCCTGGCTCGCGGGGCATTCGTCGCCCGTTTCGGTCTCGCGGAATTCGCAGAGCAGTTCCTTTTGCCGCGCGGTGAGCTTCGTCGGCGTTTCGACGTCGATCTGGACGACGAGGTCGCCGTGACCGCGGCCGTTGAGCACCGGCATGCCGGCGCCGCGCTGGCGCAGCTGCTTGCCCGACTGGATGCCCGCCGGGATGGCGATGTCGTGCATCCGGCCGTCGAGGCCCGGAATGCCGATCTCGCCGCCGAGCGCCGCGGTCGTGAAGCTGATCGGCGCCCGCGTGAACAAAGTCGTGCCTTCGCGTTCGAACACCTTGTGCCGCGCCATGTGCAGGAAGATGTAGAGGTCGCCCGGCGCCGCGCCGCGCGCGCCGCTCTCGCCTTCGCCCGACAGGCGGATGCGCGTGCCTTCGTCGACCCCGGCGGGGATGTTGACGGTCAGCGTCTTGCGCCGGTCGACGCGGCCTTCGCCATGGCATGAATTGCAGGGGTCGGCGATGACTTCGCCCGCGCCCTGACAGGTCGGGCAGGTGCGCTCGACCATGAAAAAGCCTTGCTGCGCGCGCACCTTGCCATGGCCGGCGCAGGTCGAGCAGCGATTGGTCCGGGTGCCGGGTTTGGCGCCCGAGCCGTCGCACGCATCGCAGCGCGCCGCGACATCGACCTGAATCTCGCGCGTCACGCCGGTGAAGGCATCCTCGAGCCGGATTTCCATGTCGTAACGCAGGTCGGCGCCGCGCGCTGGGCCACGCTGCTGGCGCCCGCCGCCGAACGCCGAACCAAAGATCGATTCGAAAATATCGCCGATGTCGCCGAAATCGGCATTGCCGCCGCCGCCGCCTGCGCCGCGCACGCCTTCCTTGCCGAACCGGTCATAGGCGGCGCGCTTCTGCGGATCTTTCAGGCAGTCATAGGCTTCGCTGATCGCCTTGAAGCGGGCTTCGCTGTCATCGCACCCCGGATTCTTGTCGGGGTGATATTTCATCGCGAGCTTGCGGTAGCTCGCCTTCAGCGTCGCATCGTCGGCGCTCCGATCGACTTCCAGCAGTTCGTAATAATCGATGTCGAGAGACATAGGTCAACAGGCCCCCTCCGGCCTGCCGGAACCGTGAGCCACGGATCCGGCAGGGGAGTTTCTTACTTCTTGTCGTCTTCGACTTCGGAGAATTCGGCGTCGACGACGTCTTCGTCGGTCTTTGCCGTACCGGCATCATCGTCGGCGCCGGGGGATGCGGCGGACTGCTGCTCCTTCTCGTAGATCGCCTGGCCGAGCTTCATCGCCACCTGCGCGAGCGCCTGGCTCTTTTCGGTCATCGCGGCGGGATCGCCGCCTTCGACCGCGGTCTTGGCTTCGGCGATCGCGGCTTCGATCTCGGACTTGAGGCCCGCGTCGACCTTGTCGCCATGTTCGATGATCTGGCGTTCGGTCGAGTGGATCAGGCTTTCGGCGTTGTTCTTCGCCTCGGCCGCCTCACGGCGAACCTTGTCCTCTTCGGCGAACTGCTCGGCGTCCTTGACCATCTGGTCGATGTCCGCGTCGCTGAGCCCGCCGCTGGCCTGGATCTTGATCTGCTGTTCCTTGCCGGTGCCCTTGTCCTTGGCGTGGACCGACACGATGCCGTTGGCGTCGATGTCGAAGGTCACCTCGATCTGCGGCACGCCGCGCGGTGCGGGCGGGATGCCGACCAGGTCGAACTGGCCGAGGATCTTGTTGTCCTGCGCCATTTCGCGCTCGCCCTGGAACACGCGGATCGTCACCGCCGACTGATTGTCGTCAGCCGTGGAGTAGACCTGCGACTTCTTGGTCGGGATCGTCGTGTTGCGGTCGATCATCTTGGTCATGATGCCGCCCAGCGTCTCGATGCCCAGCGACAGCGGAGTCACGTCGAGCAGCAGCACGTCCTTGACGTCGCCCTGCAGCACGCCCGCCTGGATCGCGGCGCCGATCGCGACGACTTCGTCGGGGTTCACACCGGTGTGCGGTTCCTTGCCGAAGAAATCCTTCACGACTTCGCGGACGCGCGGCATGCGCGTCATGCCGCCGACGAGCACGACTTCGTCGATTTCGCTTGCCGAAATGCCGGCGTCTTTGATCGCCTTCTTGCAGGGTTCGAGCGTACGCTTGACCAGCTCTTCGACCAGCTTTTCGAGGTCCGAGCGGGTGATCGTCTTGACGAGATGCTTCGGCCCGTTGGCGTCGGCGGTGATGAAGGGCAGGTTGACCTCGGTCGTCGCGGCCGACGACAGTTCGATCTTTGCCTTTTCGGCGGCTTCCTTCAGGCGCTGCAGCGCCAGCTTGTCGCCGCGCAGGTCGATGCCTTCGTCCTTCTTGAAGGTGTCGGCGAGGAATTCGACGACCTTGCTGTCGAAATCTTCACCGCCGAGGAAGGTGTCGCCGTTGGTCGACTTCACCTCGAACACGCCGTCGCCAACCTCGAGGATCGAGATGTCAAAGGTGCCGCCGCCAAGGTCATAGACCGCGATCGTCTTGTTCTCGGTCTTGTCGAGGCCGTAAGCCAGCGCCGCCGCGGTCGGCTCGTTGATGATGCGCAGCACTTCAAGGCCCGCGATCTTGCCGGCATCCTTGGTCGCCTGGCGCTGCGCGTCGTTGAAATATGCGGGAACGGTGATCACCGCCTGCTCGACCTTTTCGCCGAGATAGGCTTCGGCGGTTTCCTTCATCTTCTGCAGGATGAAGGCGCTGATCTGCGACGGCGAATAATCCTCGCCGCCCGCCTTGACCCATGCGTCGCCGTTGCTGCCCTTGACGATGGTGTAGGGGACCAGCTCGGTGTCCTTCTTGGTGATCGGATCGTCGAAACGGCGGCCGATCAGGCGCTTCACCGCGAACACGGTGTTTTCGGGATTGGTGACCGCCTGGCGCTTCGCCGGTTGGCCGATCAGGCGCTCGCCATCCTTGGCAAAGGCGACGATCGACGGCGTGGTGCGCGTACCCTCGACATTTTCGATAACCTTGGGCTTGCCGCCTTCCATCACCGCGACACAGCTGTTCGTGGTGCCGAGGTCGATCCCGATCACTTTGGCCATTGGTATTACGTCCTTGTTGCTTCTGTGGCGCCCTGAAAAGGCACGCCGTCCATGGGATTATGGGGGCGATATAGGTGCGCTAATCCTTGGCACAAGGGCTTTCAGGGCTTATCGGGGACGGGAATTTATGCGCTTTTACGGAGTCCTCCCAAAATGAAACCTTTTGCGATCCTTGCACTTGCCGCCACCGCACTGACCCTGACGGCCTGCGGGGAGAATCTGGGCAAGGGACAGCCGCTCAATGTCGTCAGCGGCCATATCGTTATGGGCGCGACCCCCGACCGTCCGGCAGTGGGCTATTTCCGCGTCGAGGGCGGGCCGCAACCGGTCCAGCTCGTCGCGGTGACCGCCGACCTCGCGCAGCGCGTCGAGATGCACGAAAGCGTCAAGGAGAATGGCGTCGTGACGATGAAGCCGCTGATCCGCGCCGACGTTCCTGCCAAGGGCGAGCTGGTGTTCAAACAGGGCGGCAAACATCTGATGATCTGGGGCATCAACGGCGCCGCGGTGCGCGCGGGCAAGCTGCCGATGGCGTTCGTCTTCACCAACAACAACAATGAACGCATCCTCTTCGACATGGTGGTCAAGCCCGCCGAGGGCGCTGCCGCGGCTGGCGAAATGGATCATGGTGCGATGGACCATGGCGCGATGGAGAAGGGCGCCGAAAAGGCGGCCCCGGACGCGGCCAAGAAGTAAAGGCGGGTGCCGCGTCCGTCGCGACCCCTGACACATGGCGAAATCGCGCTTGCCCGGACAGTGTTCGGGGGCGCGATCGCCTATGACCGCGTGCGCGTGAATCATCATAAATGGATATTCTTCCAGCCGCGGCACATCGTCATGGCGCCGATGGGCAGCCTGCACTTCAATCCGCATGGCGCGCTTTATTGTGACGATTTCAGCGCCGCGTCGCAGCGATTGCAGGGCCTGTTCATTCATGAAATGACGCATGTGTGGCAGGCGCAGACGCGCGGCCGCTGGTATCTGGTGCTGATGCGCCATCCGTTCGCGACCTATAGCTACAGCCTCAAACCCGGCTGGCTGCTCGAACGCTATGGGCTGGAACAACAGGCCGAAATCGTGCGGCATTATTGGCTGCTCACGCAGGGTATGGTCGTCGGCGGTGCGCCGGGGGTCGAGGCGTATCGTGCGATCCTGCCGTCATCCTGGGACATGTCATAAATGGACGATTTCGAATTCGTCTTCGCGCTTTACAGCCTGCTGCTCGGCCTCTCGATGGTCGAGCTGCTCGGCGGGCTTGGCCGCGCGATCGAGACGCGTTTCGCAGCAGAGGCCGAACGCGAGACGTTTGCGATCGGCTGGCTGACCCCGCTGCTTGCGGTCTTCGTGATGCTCGACCTGCTGTCGTTCTGGAGCGCGGCGTGGCTCGCGCGCGGCGACATCGCGGTGTCGAGCACCGCCCTGCTGGGCGTCGCGGCCTTCGCCAGCGTTTACTTCCTCGCCGCGCGGCTGGTCTTTCCGTCGCACCCCGAGGGTTTCGCAAACCTCGATGTCCATTATTTCCGCGTCAGGCGGATCGTGCTGGGACTGCTGCTCGTGCTGCTGGTGGCGCAGCTTGGCTATTATGCATCGCAGCCCGAACTCGCCGCCGCTTTGGCGCGGCCACTGGCGTGGGTCATGACCGTCGTGCTCGTCGCGCTGATAGCCGCGGCGATGTGGGTCAAGGATCGCCGCTGGAGCATCGCGATCCTCGCCGCGCTCGTCGTGCGCTACGTCGTCATCTATCTGCTCTGATCCAAATTACCGGCTAGCCAGACGGTCGGCGTTCGTCCTATGTTCCGTTTATGGATGGAACCTCGCTTGTCGTCGCCCTTGTCGCCCTCGCCATCGGGGGCTTGATCGGCTGGCTTTTTGCCGGCCGGCAATCGGGGGCGCTCAAGGCCGAGCGCGACGGGCTTTCGGAGCGGTTCAGGAGCGCGGTCACCGATCTTGCGTCCGAGGCCGAGGCGCGCAAGGCGGCGGATATCCAGCTCGCCTCGCTGCTGAGCGAACAGCGCGCGCGCGACGAAGCGCATGATGCGCAGATCGCGCAGTTGAAAGATGCGCAGGCCGCGCTGACCACGCAGTTCCGCGAAGTCGGACAGGTGATGCTCGACGGTGCGCAAAAGGCGTTCCTCGAACGCGCTGATGCGCGCTTTCGCCAAAGCGAAGAGACGGCAGGCCAGAATCTGAAGGCATTGCTCAATCCGGTCCACGAGCGATTGCAAAAATATGAGGAAGCCGTGGGCAAGGTCGAGGCCGAACGGCGCGATGCGTTCGGCCTGCTCCACGGCCAGATCACGGCGATGCGCGAGGGCACCGAACGTGTGTCGAGCGAGGCCGCCAAGCTCGTCAATGCCCTCCGCAACGCGCCCAAGGCGCGCGGGCGTTGGGGCGAGCAGCAGCTTCGCAACGTGCTCGAAAGCTGCGGGCTTTCCGAACATGCCGATTTCCAGACCGAAGTGAGCGTAAACGACGGCGACGGTGGCCGGCTTCGCCCCGATGTGGTTGTGCGCGTTCCGGGCGGGCAGAATCTCGTGATCGACGCGAAGGTGTCCTTGAACGCCTATCAGGATGCGTTCGGCGCGGTCGAGGAGCGCGAGAAGGCGGCGCATCTGGTCGCGCACGCCGCGGCGATGAAGGCGCATGTGAACACGCTGGGCGCCAAGGCCTATTGGAACCAGTTCGACGACACCCCCGATTTTGTCGTGATGTTCGTGCCGGGCGAACATTTCCTCGCCGCCGCGCTCGATCAGGACCCCGGGCTTTGGGACTATGCGTTCGAGCGCAAGGTGCTGCTCGCGACCCCGACCAACCTGATCGCGATCGCGCGTACGGTCGCGGCGGTGTGGCGGCAGGAAAAGCTTGCCAATCAGGCGCGCGAGATCGCGGCGCTCGGCAAGGAGCTGTATGCGCGCATGTCGGTGATGGGATCGCACATCGCGAAAGTCGGGCGTAATCTCGATCAGGCGACCGGCGCGTACAACGCCTTTGTCGGCAGTTTCGAATCGCAGGTGCTGACCCAGGCGAAGCGGTTCGAGGCGCTCGATATCGAAACCGGCGACAAGGAAATTCCTGCGCTTCCGGTTGCCGAACAATCGGCGCGTCCGCTGGCCAAGCTGGCTGCTGCACCCGCAGCGGTCAACGACGCGGGCGAATAGGCCCGTCTTCAATCCGTTCGCATCGGCGATGTCGAGATGCCGTGCGGTCGAGGGCCGCCGATGGGTATCTCGACTTCGCTCGACACGAATGGAAGAATGGGGCTGGTTTTAAATCACCCGCTTCAGCACTGCGGTCTGCTCTTCGCGCCCTGTGAGGATCAGCGTCCCGTCGTCGGCAAAAATCAGGCTGACCGGCGCAGACATCAGTTTGAAGAAGGCGTTTTCCTGCACCATCCCGGCGCCCGGACACGCCATTTCGGTTGCCATCAACGGCCCGGCGGTCAGCGCGCCGTTCGCCGCCGAATAGCTCCCCGAAAAGCGGTTGCAGCCCGCACTTCCGCTCAGCCGGTTGCCGTCGAATTGCAGCGTCGTCGGCCGGTCCGCTGCGACGGGAACGCCGCCGATCGACACAAAGGTCCAGTTCGATCCCGCGAGCGTATCGGGCGGCAGGATCTTGCCGCCGCAGCCTTGCAGGGTCTTGCCCCCGGCGACGATGCGCACCGAGTCGGAATAGCGACGATCGCTCATGCCGTCGCTGCACGGCGCTTGCTTGATCACCACCGACAGCCGGTCGGTGACATAGGTCCGGCCGTTCATCGATGGCTGCGCACCGGGGTTCGGCACCATGATCTTCGTCTCGCCATAGTCGCCGTCATAGTTGAGACGCGATGGCGTGATCTCAAGCGTCCATCCCGGCTCGGTGCCGAGCGCCATATAGGCGGCAGGCTGTTCGCCGGGGCTTTGCGGCGGGGTTTCCGGGACTGGCGCGCAAGCGGCGAGGGCGAGAAGCGAAGCGAAGGAAAGGGCGATCCTGATCATGCGATATCTCCTGAACGCAGCTTGCTGATCGACCGATGAACAGGGCGGCGGCGGTTATGGCTTCCGCCGCTGGTTCAGCACCTCATACGCCATCACCGCCGTTGCGACCGCGGCGTTCAGGCTGTCGGCCTTGCCCATCATCGGCATCTTCACGCGCACGTCGGCGGCATGGGCATATTCGGGGGGCATGCCCTGCGATTCATTGCCGGTCAGGATGAAGGTCGGCGCGGCGTAGCGCACAGCCTGATAATCCTGCGTATCGTCGCCGAGCCAGGTCGCGACGAGCTGGCCAGGCCCCTGGCGAAGCCACGGCAGGAATTCGTCCCAGCGCGCGACGACCAGCTTCTGCGTGAAGATCGCCCCCATGCTCGCGCGCACTGCCTCGACCGCATAGGGGTCGGTCGATTCGTCGAGCAGGATCAGGCCGCCCGCGCCGACCGCATCGCCGGTGCGCAGCATCGTGCCGAGATTGCCGGGATCGCGCAGCCGTTCGGCGACAAGCCAGATCGGCGCCGCGTCGCGGTCGAGGTCCGCGAGCACCGGCCGCGGTTCGGCGTAAATGCCGACGACGGTCTGCGGATTGTCCTTGCCCGACAGTTTGGAAAGGATCGCGCCGGTCGTATCGATGACCTCGCCGCCCGCGGCGAGCGTATCGGCAACCAGCGCCGCGGCGAGCGGATGTGCGTCGCCCTCGGGGCCAAGGAACAGCCACTGCGGGAGGATGCCAGCCTCGCGCGCTTCGGTCGCGATGCGCAGCCCTTCGGCAAGGAACAGGCCTTCGGCGCGGCGGTGGCGCTTTTCGCGCAGCAGCCGCATCCGCTTGATCAGCGGGTTCGACAGGCTCTCGATGGTGGACCGGCGCATGCCGTCAATCCTCGCCGAAGCTGTCCTTGACCAGCCCGACCAGCTTCAGCAGCGCCGCATCGGCACCGTCGCCGCGGGTATGGATCGTGATCGAATCGCCCTTCGCGGCGCCCAGCATCATCAATCCCATGATCGACGTGCCGTTGACCCGCGATCCGCCCTTTTCGACCTCGACCGAGACACTCTCGGGCAGGCGGCTGACGAAGGTCACGAACTTCGCGCTGGCGCGGGCGTGCAGTCCGCGCTGGTTGGTGATTTCGACGGTCTCCGAATTTTCGCTCATGGACCCACCCCCAGCATTTCGGATGCGACCGAAATATATTTCTGGCCAGCTTCCTTCGCCGCGATCACCGCGGCACGCAATTCCATCGTCTTGCGCGCGCTTTCGAGGCGGATCAGCATCGGCAAATTGACGCCCGCGATCACTTCGGTCCGCCCCGATTCGAGCAGGCTGATCGCGAGGTTCGACGGGGTGCCGCCGAACAGATCGGTCAGCATGACGACGCCGCGGCCTTCGTCGACGTTGCGAATCGCGTCGGCGATTTCCTTGCGGCGCATTTCCATATTGTCGTTGGGACCGATGCAGACGGTCGCGATCGCGCGCTGCGGACCGACGACATGCTCCATCGCGCGCACCATTTCCTCGGCCAGACGACCGTGGGTGACGAGCACCATTCCCAGAAGCGGCAGAGCCTTATCGTTCGGCATGCAGTCGTCGACCCTTATGTTTTGCCGCCGGATGCGGGAGACGCGGGCGGAGGCTTGCCCTCAAGCCCATCTTGCGGGGCAGAGTCAAGATTTCGGTGGGTCAGCGTCGGCTCATGGCCTGCCGCGCGTAGCGTTTGGGCAACACGCGCCGCGACATGCACCGAGCGATGGCGGCCGCCGGTGCAGCCGAACGCGATGGTGACATAGCTTTTGCCCTCGACGCGGTAGCGCGGCAGCAACGTCAGGATCAGCTTCTCGATCTGCGCAACGCTGTCTTCATAAGCGGGGTCGGCGATCACATAAGCGGCGACGTCGGCGTCGAGCCCGGTCCCCGGCTTCAGCTTCGGGTCCCAATGCGGATTGCGCAGATAGCGCATGTCGAACACCAGGTCGGCGTTGCGCGGCAGGCCGCGTGCGAAGCCGAAGCTCAAGACGTTGAGCACCGGTTCGTCGGTGCCGGCGTCGCCGAACCGCTGGCGGATTTCCTGCTGCAAATCGTTGCTGCTGTAATTGGTCGTGTCGACGACATGCTCGGCCCAGCGCCGGAGCGGCTCCATCATCTCACGCTCGCGCGCGATCCCGTCGGCGGCGGGGCGGTCCTCGGCCATCGGATGGCGGCGGCGCGTTTCGGAAAAGCGGCGCTCGAGTTCGGCGCCGGCGCAGTCGAGGAACAGCGTCTGAATGTCGCGGCCGCCGGCTTCGCGCAACTCCTTGATCCGCCGCACGAGCAAGGCGGGGCGGAACCCCCGGCTGCGGCTGTCGATGCCGATTGCGAGCGGACGCCCCGCCTCGCTGCGCTTGACCGGGGCATCGATCAGCGTTTCGAGCAGCGCGAGCGGAAGATTGTCGACGACCTCCCAGCCGAGGTCCTCGAGTACCTTGAGCACGGTCGATTTGCCCGCGCCCGACAGGCCGGTGACCAAAAGCAGGCGCGATTCGGCGGGCGAACTCATCGTCTGTCCGTCATGCGGCGGGCGCCAGCCGTTCGAGCGCCAGCAGGATCTTCATCGGGGCCGATGCCTCAAAGGCCGACAGCAACAGCGCGGGGAGCGGGTGCCCGGCCACCATCTCGACCTGATTGATCGCCGGCATGCGGTCGTAGCGATCGGTCAGCCGCACCGCGAGCGCGAGCGGTACCGGCGCCGTCCAGGGGCGTTCGATGATGCCGATTCCGCGCACCTCCAGCTTTCCCGCCAGATTTTCGGGCGGGCGGCACCATAGGCGCCCGCGCTCGAACCAGATGTCGCAGCGGTCGTCGGCGACCAGCTTGGCGCCGCGATCGATCAGCCGCAGCGCCAGGTCCGACTTACCCTGTCCCGAATGGCCGAGGATCAGCACACCCCCCGTGCCCGCGGCGACGCAGCTGGCGTGGATGTTGACGATTTCCGTTTTGGTCCGGCTCGGAAGCATCGCGCAGGCTTACCGGCGACAAGTCGGTGCTGCAAGGCGATAGACGGAAAGCCTCAGGCCGCGACCTGCCCGCTATCGCGTGCCGGAAGCGTCATCAGCAAGCTGGCGCCGACCTTGCCGTCGTCGCGATCCTTGGCGTTGATCGTCCCGCTATGCCCCTCGATGATCGTCCGCGCGATCGCGAGGCCGAGTCCGCTGTGGCGGCCAAAGGCTTCGCCGGCGGGGCGCTCGCTGTGAAAGCGGCGGAAAATCGCGTCGCGCTGCGCCGGCTCGATACCGGGGCCGTCGTCGTCGACCTTGACATGCACCTCGTCGCCAAGGCGGGTTGCCGAGATGCAGACGAGGCCGGCGGCGGGCGAGAAGCTGATCGCATTGTCGATGACATTGTCGATCGCGCGCTCGAGCCGGTGGCCGTCGCCCATCACAACCGTCGTGCCCTTGCGCGGCCGTGCAAAGGCGATGCGCGGGTGCGGCGTGTCCGCATCGATACGCGCCGCGCGCGACGCGAGCATCGATTCGATCATCATCCCGACATCGATCGGTTCGAACAGCGTACGCGACAGCTGCGCGTCGACGCGACTCGCCTCGCTGATGTCATTGACCAGCCGGTCGAGGCGGCGCACATCCTCGTCGGCGATCGCAAGCAGTTGCGCGCGCTGCTCGTCGCTCTGGACGCGCCCCAGCCCCTCGATCGCTGAACGGACCGAGGCGATCGGGTTCTTGAGTTCGTGCGTCACGTCGGCCGCAAAATGCTCGCCGGCGTCGATGCGTTCGCGCAGCGCCTGCGTCATGTCGGACAGCGCGCGGGCGAGGGTGCCGATCTCGTCGCGGCGGCTCGGCAGGCGCGGCACGACGACTTCGCGTGCGCGGCCAAGCCGCACGCGCACTGCGGCGCGCGCGAGCCTTCGGAGCGGCCGCACGATGGTACGGGCCAGAAACAGAGACAGCAGAGTCGAAGTGAGCAAAACCATCGCGACGACGATTGCGATGCGGAAACGCTCGGCGCGGACCGTGCGTGTAATGTCGCGCGCGTTCAGGGTCATCAGCACCGTCTGCGGCGCTTCGAGCTCGACGACGCGCGCAGTGCTGAGCAGCGGCGTGCGTTCGGGGGCATAGCGGAAGCGGGCCGCCGCGAGCCCGCTGGCCTGCGCCTCGACCACCTCGGGCCACGACTGCGCCCGGTCGACCCGCGGTTCGTGGAAGTCGGGATAGCTCGGCGCGCCGACGATCCAGTCGATCCCGCGGTCCATCGCGCGCGCGGCGTCGCGCTGCCACGCCTGCAGATCGGGGTCGCGCAGCGTGTAGGTTGCCGGGCCGGTTTCGAAGCTGTCGGAGATGCGGCGTCCGTCGGCAGCATAGAAGCGCAGCCGCGATTCGGTCGCCGCCGTGAACTCCTCGATCAGCCTCTGGCGCTCGTCGGGCCGCGCCGCTTCCAGCGCGCTGTCGAGCATCGCGAGCTGGTCCTTCATCACCTCGATGCGCGTATCGACAAGGCGGGTGCGATAGGTGTCGAGATAATAGAAGCCGCCCGCAAGCAGGGCGATTGCCAATATGTTCACCGCAAGGATGCGCGTCGTCAGCGACCAGCGCGCCGACCAGACGAGCGGCGATTCCTCCTGTTCGGCGATGCTTCCGTCGGGTGCCTGCCCGTCGTGTTTCCGGGCGTCAGCTGTCGTCGGCAAAGCGATACCCCGCGCCATAAAGGGTTGCGATCGCGTCGAATTCGGGATCGACCTCGCGGAACTTGCGGCGCAGCCGCTTGATGTGGCTGTCGATCGTGCGATCGTCGATATAGACGTCGTCCTGATAGGCGGCGTCCATCAACTGGTTGCGGCTGCGCACGATTCCCGGGCGCGCGGCGAGCGTTTCGAGGATCAGGAATTCGGTGACCGTCAGCGTGACGTCCTTGCCGTCCCAGCTGACCTTGTGGCGCGCCGGGTCCATTTGCAGCCGGCCGCGCGTGATCGGATCGGCAACGGGTTCGTCCGCGCCGTCGGACGCATTCTTGTTGAGTTCGACGCGGCGCAGGATCGCGCGGATGCGCGCGATGACCAGGCGCTGCGAAAAGGGTTTGGCGATATAATCGTCGGCGCCCATCGCCAGCCCCAGCGCCTCGTCGATCTCGTCGTCCTTGCTGGTCAGGAAGATCACCGGCAGCTGGCTTTTTTCGCGAAGCCGGCGGAGCAGTTCGAGCCCGTCCATGCGCGGCATTTTGACGTCGAACACGGCCAGATCGGGCGGGTTGTCGATCAACGGTTTCAGCGCCGCTTCGCCGTCCGAATAGACGCGCGTCACGAACCCCTCGGCCTGCAGCGCGATGGAAAGGGATTGCAGGATATTGCGGTCGTCGTCGACCAGCGCGATGGTTGCCGTCATGCTCTTTCCGTTGGGCGGGCTGTGGCAGAGTTAGCCGATCTCGCGCGCAGCGACAACCGCGGCAGATCGGCACCTGCGCGCGATGGAATCTTTTGACCTCACCCCCCATCCTCGCTAACGCGGCGCATATTTACGGAATCGGCGTCACGTCGGCACCCATGCGAATGCGGGCCTGCCCTTTTGTTCGGCAGTTTATGCATACCTATGCAACGGGACGCGGCGTCACGAGTGAAAGGCAAGGCAATGACGAATATTGTGATCGGCAACGACAGCGTGGACACGCAGGCGAATGTTGCAGAAAACTGGGGCACGTCGGCGCTGATCGAAGATGCCATTCGCCACGGCGAAGGCCTGCTCGCCAAGGACGGCCCGCTCGTTGTCGAAACCGGCAAGCACACCGGCCGCAGCGCGAAGGACAAGTTCATCGTCCAGGACGCCGAGACCGCCGACACGATCTGGTGGGGCAAGACCAATGTGGCGATGACCCCCGATCATTTCGCGGCGCTCAAGGCCGATTTCTTCGCGCACCTCGCCGAGCGTCCGCGCCTGTTCCGCCAGCAGCTGTTCGGCGGCTCGCAGCCCGAACATCGCGTCGCGGTGCAGGTCGTCACCGAATTCGCCTGGCACAGCCAGTTCATCCGCACTTTGCTCGTCCGCCCGACCGCCGACGAGCTGGCGGCGTTCGCGACCGAATATACGATCATCGACCTGCCGAGCTTCCGCGCCGATCCCGCGAAGCATGGCACGCGCACCGAAACCGTCGTCGCGGTTAATTTCTCCGAGAAGCTCGTGCTGATCGGCGGCACCGCCTATGCCGGCGAGATGAAGAAGTCGGTGTTCGGCATCTTGAACTATCTGCTCCCGGTAAAGGGCGTGATGCCGATGCACTGCTCGGCGAACATGGGTCCGAACGGCGATACCGCGGTCTTCTTTGGCCTGTCGGGCACCGGCAAGACGACGCTGTCGGCCGACGCCTCGCGCACGCTCATCGGCGACGACGAGCATGGCTGGTCGGACACTGCGGTCTTCAATTTCGAGGGCGGCTGCTATGCCAAGATGATCCGCCTCTCGCCCGAGGCCGAACCCGAGATTTTCGCGACGACGAAGCGTTTCGGCACCGTGCTCGAAAATGTCGTGATCGACCCGGTCACCCGCGAGCTCGATTTCGACGACAACAGCCTCGCCGAAAACAGCCGCGGTTCGTACCCGATCGATTTCATTCCGAATACGTCGGAACAGAATATGGGGCCGGTGCCGCAGAATATCATCATGCTCACCGCCGATGCCTATGGCGTACTGCCCCCGATCGCAAAGCTGACCCCCGATCAGGCGATGTATCACTTCCTGTCGGGCTATACCGCGCGCGTCGCGGGGACCGAGATCGGCGTGACCGAGCC
The DNA here is from genome assembly GCA_051861185.1 of Sphingopyxis sp. Lineage (GTDB taxonomy): Bacteria > Pseudomonadota > Alphaproteobacteria > Sphingomonadales > Sphingomonadaceae > Sphingopyxis. The sequence continues at coordinate 86,167 of JBIMKQ010000011.1, read as the reverse complement.
CGAGGCGACCTTCTCGACCTGCTTCGGCGCGCCCTTCATGCCGCGTCATCCGTCGGTCTATGGCAATCTGCTGAAAGAACGCATTGCCAAGGGCGGCGTCCAGTGCTGGCTCGTCAACACCGGCTGGACCGGCGGTATGGCGACGATGGACGGGATCAAGCGCATGCCGATCAAGGCGACCCGCGCGCTGCTCAACGCCGCGCTCGACGGCAGCCTCAACGATGCCGAATTCCGCAAGGATCCGAATTTCGGCTTCATGGTTCCGGTCGCGGTGCCGGGGGTCGACAGCGCGCTGCTCGACCCGCGCGAAGCGTGGGCCGACAAGCAAGCCTATGACCGCACCGCGCAAACGCTCGTCGGCCAATTCATCGACAATTTCGCGCAATTTGCGGACCATGTCGACGAAGGCGTCCGACAGGCCGCGCCGCAGGCGGCCGTCGCAGCATAATTGACCCGGACCTCTTCCGGGTGGCAAATCACCCGGAAGGACCGGACATATGACCACCGAATTTAACCCGCGCCTGTTCGAGCGCGACGACGAAATCCGCGCGCTTGGCACCGGCCTGCTCGCCTGCGCGCTGCCCCGCGAAGCATGGACACACGAGGCGCATCTCGGCGCGTGCCTGTGGTTGCTGACCGAGCGCCCCGACATCGACATCGACGCCGAGATTGGCACCATCATCCGCCGCTTCAACACCAGCGTTGGCGGGGTCAACGACGACACGCAGGGCTATCACGACAGCATCACCCGCGCCTATGTCGCGGGGGTGCGGTTGTTCCTGGCGGAGACAGGCGAGACCGGGCTGGCGGCGCGCGTCAATGCCATGCTGCTGTCCGACGTCGGTCGCCGCGACTGGCCGCTGCGCTTCTACAGCCGCGAGCTGCTGTTCTCGGTGCCGGCGCGGCGCGGGTTTGTGGAACCGGATTTGGCGCCGTTGCCCGGCTAAAGCTTCATTCCGGGCGTCCAGCCGCTTTCCGCGAGGAAGGCGGCCGGGTCGCGCATCTCGATGACCGCCTTGAGCGCCGCCTCCTTGTCTGGTGCGCGGTTATAATAGCTTTTGACGATCCGGTAGCCGACCCAATAGCCGAGATCGCCGGGCCAGTCCGGGGTGCCGAGCTGGTTGTAAACCCAGCGCGAATCATTCGCCTTGCTATCCTTTTCCGCTAAAAAATCCCGTTCGACCGCTGCCTCGCGCCCCGCCGTCCAGCGGTGCAGATGGGTGTAAGCGACCGAGCCGCTGATCTGTTCGGCGACAAATTCGGCGGCGCCCTCGACGAGCGAGGCGTGGAGCACGGTGTCGCTCTCGCCTTCCACCTGCGCCAGCGGTTGCTGGGCATGGACATATTCGTGCGCGATGACATGGACGAAGCGATCCTCGTCATCGGCTTCGAAAAATTTCGCCGCGCACAGTGCTTCGAGCGAGACGTACAGCCCCTTGCCATTTGCCGCTGCGACGGGCGTGCCGCGGCTGAGCGCGATGGTGATCGGCGGAAAGATTGCTGTGGGATAGAGCGCCGCCAGCCGATCGGCCGTCGCGGTCAGCCGGCCCCGGACATTGCCGAGCGTTGCGGCGCAACCCCGCGCGTCGCGATAAAGGTCGGGCTTGTCACGCAGCGCCGCCGCCACGCGTTCGGGGGTGATGCGGCGCATCGCCATGAATTCGCGAAGGCCCGGCGAGGGGTCGGCGAGGTAGCGCGCCGCCAGAACGTCGGGCTGCGCGGCGATCGCCGGGTCGTCGTACAAGGCATAGAAGCGATCGACGTCCGACGTCACGATCGCGACGCGCGCGGTTTCCGGCGGCGGGGCTGGGTTGGCGGCGGCATGGCCGGCGCCGTTCACGAGCAGCGCCGCACATGATGCCCAAAAAGCCGTGCGCCGTCGCATCAGGCCTTTTTCTCCGCCACATAGGCCGCGACATTCTGCGCCAGCACGTCGAGCGGGACATTGCCACCCTTGACCACGACATCGTCGAAATCGCGCAGGTCATATTTTGCCCCGAGCGCCGTCTGTGCCAGCCCGCGCTGCCGGACGATCTCGCTGTGCCCGACCTTGTAGCCGCACGCTTGACCCGCCCAGCTGCAATAACGGTCGACCTCGCTCGACACCTCGAGCGGGTTCGAGCCATTTTCCTTGACGAAAAAGTCGACGCCCTGCTCGCGTGTCCAGCGCTTGGCGTGGATGCCGGTGTCGACGACAAGGCGGCACGCGCGGAAGGCGAGCGACTGAAGATAGCCCAGACGCCCGACCTCAAAATCGTCATAAAGGCCGAGTTCGTCGGCGAGTTGTTCGGCGTAGAGCGCCCATCCTTCCGAATAGGCGTTGAACGCCAGCATCGTGCGGATCAGCGGCATCTGGTTCGCATATTCACCCTGCCACACATGCCCGGGGATCGCCTCGTGCATCGCCAGATCGGGAAGCGAATATTTGCTGTGCAGCTCGGTCGTGCGCAGGTTGATCCAGAACTTGCCGGGCACCGTCCCGTCGATCGATCCCGCGCCGCCATAGGCTGCGGGCGCGCCGGGTTCTTCGGCCAGAGGGAGTCGCTTCACCTCGACATTTCCCTTCACCAGCGTGCGGAAGGCGCGGGGCAATTGCGCGCGGATCTTGCCGAGCCAGGTCTGGATATAGGCGTGGATTTCGGCGCGGCCCGCGTCATTGTCGGGGAATTTGAAGCGCGGATCCTTGGCGAGCGCGTTCATCCGGTCGCCGACCGAACCCTGGGTATAGCCGAGCTTTTTGAGGATCGGGTCCATCCGCCCGTGGAGTTCGGCGAGTTCTTCGCGGCCCATTGCATGAATCTCGTCGGGGGTCATGCGCGTGGTGGTCGAGGCGCGGAGGCCCCACGCATACCAATCGTCGCCGCCCGGCCGCGCCCACATGCCGGCGTCCATCGTCGCCTTGGCGCGCTGCGCCTTCATCTCGGCAAGCTGGCGTTCGAGTGCGGGAACGACCGCGCCGCGCGTGATCGTCTCGGCGCGCGGGCCCCAATTGCCCGCGATCTTCGCCTCGCGCGTGCGCTTGGCGAGGCTTTCGACCAGCCCGCCGCCTTCGCGTGCGTCGGCGAGGCTCGCCTCCATCTGCTTCACCGCCTTGTCGATCAGAAAGGCGGGGGCGATCAGGCCCTGCGCGCCCGCGGCTTTGAGCCGCTCGGTCTCGCCGTCGAGCGCGCCCGGATAGGCGTTGAGACGCGACAGATAGGCCTCGGCATCGGCGGCATTCTTCACCGGATGGTCGCTGTCGAGGAATTTGGGAACGTCGAGATAGGCGCCGACATTCTGGATCACGACATAGGGCGTGTTGCGCCAGCCGCCGACCGCGACGTCGCCATAGGGCAGAGCAAAGCCGTCGAGCGCAACGCCATAGGCGCTTTCGACGACCGCCAGACTGGTGCGCGTTTTGTGGTCGAGCCCCGTCTTGTCGAAGGCGCGGACGCGGGCAAGATCGGCCTTCAGCGCATCGGCGACGGCCTTTTGCCCCGCCGCCGACCGGTCGCCGAGCTTGCCGCGTTCGGCGGCGCGCGCGCCGGTGTCGATGCCGAGCGATGTTGCGCCCTCGGGCGACAGCGCGATCAGATTGTCGGCGATCGAGTCGAGCAGTTTCTGCGCGTCACTCTTCGGCGGCGACTGCAACGCCGATGCGGGACCGGCGATAGCAAGCCCCGCGGTGCCCGCGCCGAGCGTGGCAAGTGTCTGGCGGCGGCTGACGGGGGTGAAAAGCGGATTGGACACGGGCGGCTCCCTCGGCGACTTGTTTCTTGTGAAACCTGTCTAGGCACGCCCGCGCGGCGGTCAACGAAAAGGGGCCGGGAAAGCCTCTGCCCTCCCGACCCCTGTCGAAATTTATCGGCCGTTTATCAGTCGGTGAGGTCGGCGGGCACCTTGCCGCCGTTCGCCGCGAGTTCGCGCATCACCGCCTTGTGCAGCCAGATGTTCATTTCGGCGCTGCCGTCGAGTTCGCCGGTATAGCCGAGTTCCTGCGCCAGTTCCTTGCGGTTGGCGAGGCTCGAATCGATGTCGAGCAGCTTCATCAGGTCGACGATCGACGTGCGCCAGTTGAGGTCTTTCCCTTCGGCCTGCGCCGACAGGATCGCGTCGACGTCTACCGGCGTGGCCGCTGCGGTGGCCATGGCGCTTGTCGCAGCATCGAGCGCGGCGCCCATCGGGTTGGGGGCAGCCGGCGCGGCGGGTTCTGCGGCCTGAGCCTTCTTGCCAAAGATGGCGTCCTTGATCTTACCGAAAATGCTCATTGTGTAGCTCCCACTTCAAAAACGCGGCCCGTCCCGGAAAGGGCGAGTCGTATAGCCGCAGGCTAGGACTATGCATTTGAGAATGACAGTCAAATGAACGACTCGTCCTCGGCCCGTGCGCTGCTATACTCTTTCGTATCGGCGCGGCGTTCGACCTGCGCTGAAGCGGGAGTATGCGAAATGAATCTGACCGACATATTGGCGCAGGCCGGCGGCATCGACTCGATGGCGAAAGAGCTGGGCATCCCGCCCGCGATGGCCAGGCAAGGCGCCGACGCGCTGCTTCCCGCGATCCTCGGCGGCTTCAAGAAACAGGCACAATCGAGCGGCGGCGGTGCCGAAGGACTTGGCGGACTCGGCGGACTTCTCGGCCAGCTGGGCGGCGGCGGCCTGCTCGACTCGGTCCTCGGATCGCAGCCCACCCCGGTCAGCCAGGGCAATGATGTGCTCGGCCAGATCTTCGGATCAAAGGATGTCAGCCGTACCGTTGCAGGGCAGGCGGCCGAACAGACCGGCCTCGATTCAGGCATTCTCAAACAGATGTTGCCGATCCTCGCGATGATGGTTGCGGGCTATATGGCCAAGCAGAGCGGCCAGTCCGGCGAGAGCGGGGGTCTTGGCGGCATGCTCGGCAATGTTCTCGGCGGCGGCATGGGCGGCGGCGCTGCGCCTTCGGCAGGCGGCCTTGGTGGTCTGGGCGGCCTCGGCAAGATGCTCGACATGGATGGCGACGGCAATCCGCTCGACGACATCATGGGCATGGTCAACAAGATGCGCGGATAGGTGAAGCCCCCTCCCGCAAGGGGAGGGGAGCATTCACGCCGCGATCAGGCGCAATTCCTCACGGAAATCCTCGTCCACCCCGATGCGGCTTCGCATCGGGGTGACGGTGCCATCCGAGGTGGCGTCGCCTTCCTCGAACAGCGCCACGTCGGCCTGCCCGCCGCGCGCGAGGCTGTAGCGCTGGGCGATCTTGCCCGTCGGCTTGAAGCCCAGCTTCCGCAATACCGCGCCCGACGCCGGATTGTCGAGGAAATGGCCCGCCGACAGCTTCGGCAGGTTCATCGCGCGCGCGATATGAACGAGCTGGCGCCCCGCCTCGGTCGCGAAGCCGAGACCCCAATAGGGACGCGCGATCCAGTAACCCATTTCGAGCCCATCTTCGGGACTCGGCGAAATGCCGCAGCCGCCGACAAGACGCGGCGCGCCGCCGGTGCGGGCAAAGATGAGGAAACGCGGCTGGTCGGGGTTGACCGGCAGGCTCAGGAACTTCTGGGCTTCCTCTTCGCCATAGGGCCAGGGCGCGGTCGCCAGGTTGCGGACCACCGCCTCCTCGCCGATCGCCCGGGCCAATGCCGGGGCGTCTTCCTGCCAGCCGGGCCGCAGCAACAGTCTTTCGGTACGCGCGAACATATTTATCACTCCCAATTGCCCGTCGCCCTGACGCCAGATGGTGACGCTTTGACGACAGTCGATGCGGAGGGAGATGGATGGCCCGATTTTCACGCCTGCCCGCCAAGCCGCGGACAATGGGCAAGAAAAAAGGGAGTCCGGGGGTGACCCGTCTCCCTCTTTTCGAACTTTGTTTCCGCTGTTGGCGGAAAGGACCGTTCCGGGTCATCCCTTGATGGACGACCCGTACAAAGTCGTCCTTTATTCGGCGGCTTCCGCCATGGCGTCGACCGACACATATTTGCGGCCAAGCTTGCCATCGTGGAAGCGGACCTGGCCGTCGGCGGTTGCGAACAGCGTGTGATCCTTGCCCATGCCAACGTTGACACCCGGGTAAACCTTGGTGCCGCGCTGACGCACGATAATGTTGCCGCCGATCACTTCCTGACCGCCGAACTTCTTCACGCCAAGGCGGCGGCCGGCTGAGTCGCGACCGTTGCGCGATGAACCGCCTGCTTTCTTATGTGCCATGACTGATGCTCCTTAATTCGTTTCAGGGGCCGAGCCGCGTTACCGCGCTCAGGCGTCCTTCTTGGGGGCTGCCTTTTTGGCAGCGGGCTTCTTGGCGGGGGCAGCCTTTTCGGCAGCTTCAACCTTGGGCGCAGCTTCCTTCTTCGGTGCAGCTTCCTTGGCGGGGGCAGCAGCCTTGGCTTCGGTCGCCGGAGCAGCTTCTGCCTTGGGAGCGGCTTCCTTCTTCGGCGCTGCCTTCTTGGCTTCGCCGACGGCCAGGATGCGCAGCAGCGTCAGCGACTGGCGGTGACCGTTGCGACGGCGATAATTGTGCCGACGGCGCTTCTTGAACACGATGACCTTTTCGCCGCGCGTCTGGGCGATGATTTCGGCCGAAACGACGAGGCCATCGGCGCTCTTCACTTCGCCGCCGTCACCGGCCAGCAGGACGTCGCCGAGCGACACGGTGTCGCCAGCTTCGCCGTCGATCTTTTCAACGGCGATCTTGTCTCCGGCGGCGACGCGATACTGCTTGCCGCCCGTGCGCACGATTGCGAACATGGTCTTCCATCCAATCAAAAAACTAAATCACCCGCGCTACCGACCACCCACCAAGGCGGGCGATTTTTCCGGCATGCGGGAAAGTCAGCGCCACTAGCGAGCCACGCCGTCGCTGTCAACCGCCAAATCCCGTGCTTTTTACGGTTTTGCGGCTGCTGGCGGGTTCATGGCAAGCCGTTGCCCTGATTCGCCCTTGCTGCCCGGCGCCGTCGCCCATATCAGGAGCCATGATGAAGCGCGCCTGTTTTTTCCTGTCCGTTGCGGCGGCGACCTCGCTTTCGCTGTCGGCCTGCGCCGCGGCGCAGAATAATGGCGCACCTTCGCTCGCCAAACGGGCGGTCGAGGGGCGATTCGACGTCGCCCCGCCCGCGGTGGTCGTCGCGCCGCCCGGCCCGCTGCCCGCCGACCTTGCCGGGCGCCTCGCGCGCTGGGAATCGGATGGCGCGACGGGCCAACAGGCGTTCGCCGCCGAACGCGGTGCCGCCGCTTCGCTTGTTTCGGCTGCCGCAGGGGCGCCGGTCTCCAGCGAACGCTGGGTCGTGGCGCAGCAGGCGATCTCGCGCCTGACCGCGGCGCGCGCGCCGCTCACCGGGGCGCTCGCCGATATCGACCGCCTCTATATCGAACGCAGCGTCGACGAGGCGATCGACGGCATGCCCGACATCTATGCGCTGCGCGACCGGCTGGCCGACCTGGTGTCGACGCAGGATGCGGTGCTCGAGGCGCTGAACAGTCAGTTGCCGGGGCAATAGGGTTTTCAAATTCGTCACCCCGAACTTGATCCGGGGTCGCTTCGACGGCGTGGTCAGGGATGCCCGATCAAGTCCGGCATCACGGGGAAGAATGGGAAGGCTTTACTGATTCAGCCCATGCTTCTTCAGCGCGTGGCGGATCTGATCGTAACTCAGCCCCAGCGCTTCGGCCGCGACCTTCTGGTTGAAACGACAACGCGCCATCGTGTCGGACAGGATCTGGCGCTCATAGGCATCGACAGCCGCGCGCATGTCGCTGACCGGGCCCGAAGGCGGGGCAGCGGTGGGCGCCGCATCGTTCGCAGGTGCCGGCACGGAGGCGTCGGGCCTGGGTGGCGTCTTGCGCGACACCGGCTGCCAGGGGCTCGCGAACGGATCGAAGCTCAGCGCATCGACCGGCTTTTCGGGGTCCGCCCAGCGGTAGATCGCGCGTTCGATGACATTGCGCAGTTCGCGGACATTGCCCGGCCAGTCGTGCCCCTCCATCGCCGCGAGCGCGCGCGGCCCGAAGCCCGGCCATTCCTCCCAGCCAAGCACCGCGGCCATGCGCTGGCCAAAATAGGTCGCGAGGACCTCGATATCGCCTTCGCGCGCGCGCAGCGGGGGCAGGGTGATGACCTCGAACGACAGCCGGTCGAGCAAATCGGCCCGGAAACGGTTATCTTCGACCAGCGCGGGCAGATGCTCGTTCGTCGCCGCGACGATGCGGACGTCAACGCGGATCGGACGCGACGAACCAACGCGGGTGACCTCGCCATATTCGACCGCGCGCAGCAGGCGTTCCTGCGCGCCCATCGACATCGTCGCGAGTTCGTCGAGGAACAAGGTGCCGCCGTCGGCTTCCTCGAAACGCCCCGCGCGGGTGCGTGTCGCACCGGTAAAGGCGCCCGCCTCGTGCCCGAACAATTCGGACTCGATCAACGTCTCGGGCATCGCAGCGCAGTTCAGGATCACATAGGGCCGGTCCCAGCGCGTCGACAGACGGTGAAGTCGTTCGGCGATCAATTCCTTGCCCGTCCCGCGCTCGCCAATGACGAGCACCGGGCGGTCGAGCGATGCCGCAAGGCTCGCGCGTTCGACCGCGTCCTGAAACGCCGCTGATTGGCCGATAAATTGCGTCTCGCGCTCCATTCCCAATCATTGGCAAATTTTCCCGTTGATTGGCAAGGCAATTCGAAGGCTAGGGCTGTTTCAGCGTGAAGTTCGGCGGTTTTCCGCCCCTTGGCGCAATTGGCACGGCTTCTGCATTGTTTCAGACGAACCGGCGCAGATCGCACCGGCGCAGCGAAAACCACAGGAAGGTTGATCCATGAAAACGATGTTTGCCCAGGCCGCCACTTTCGCGCTCAGCGCGGTCGGAGCGCTGGCCATCCTCGTCGGCGTGATCGACCAGCCGCAGGCCGCCGCCAGCATCACCGGCACCCCCGCCGGCCCGCTGGTCGCCGCTGTCATGTCCCCGGCGGTCAGCGCTTTGGCCTGACCGGCACTGGTGCCGGGGCACTCTCCCCCCTTGCCCCGCCCCGGCACCAGCCTTTTTAAAAACAGACATCCCAAAAAAGACATTGGGTCTCAAGATTTCGACAGGAGTTTTTCAAATGGGTATTTTTTCACGCACCCGCGACATCATCGCCGCCAACGTCACCGACCTGCTCGACCGGGCCGAAGATCCCGAAAAGATGATCCGCCAGATCATCTTCGAGATGAACGAAACGCTCGTCGAAGTTCGCGCCTCCGCTGCCCGCACGATCGCGGACCAGAAGGAAATGCGCCGCCACATCGCCAAGCTCGAAAGCCTGCAGGACAGCTGGAAGGAAAAGGCCGAACTCGCGCTGTCGAAAGACCGCGAAGACCTCGCCACCGCTGCGCTGGTTGAAAAGCAGAAAGCCGGCGACATGGCCGAGCGTCTGAAAGCCGAAATCTCGGTGCTCGACGACGCGCTCAAGGGCTATGAAGACGATATCGCCAAGCTGCAGAAGAAGCTCAGCGAAGCGCGCGCCCGCCAGTCGAATGTCTCGACCCGCCTCGAAAGCGCCGAGAACAAGTATCGGCTGCGCGAAATGACCAATGGCGACCGCGTCGAAGATGCCTTCTCGCGTTTCGACATACTCGAGCGCCGCGTCGACGAAGCCGAAGGCCGCGCCGATGCGCTGAACCTCGGCTACAAGAAGTCGCTCGACGAAGAGATCGCCGAGCTGCAGGCCGCCGACAAGGTTGCCGACGAGCTCGCCGCGCTGAAAGCCGCGCAGGCCAGCAAGTAAGGAGCCGGACCGATGGAAGAAATCATCATCGTCCCGATCGTCATCGGAACGCTCTTCCTCGGTCTGCCCTGGCTGATCCTCCACTACATCACCAAGTGGAAGCAGGCCAAGACGCTGACCGGAGAAGATGAACAGCTGCTCGACGAACTTTACGACACGGCCCGGCGGCTCGAAAACCGCCTGCACACCGTCGAACGCATCATCAGCGCCGACCATCCCGACTTCCGCCCCGCGGTACGTAGCGATGAAGACCTGGCGCAACTTGAAAACAGTACGACCAGGAGGAACTGAGATGTCTGCCAGCCGCACAAAATTCTACCTCGACAAGCAGAACGCCAAATGGAGCGGCGTGTGCGCCGGGATCGCCGATTACAGCGGCGTCGACGTCCTCTGGGTCCGCGTCGGCGCGGTGCTCCTGACGCTGATGGGCGGCTTCCCCTGGACGCTGATCGCCTATTGGATGGTCGCCTGGATGGGCACGCCCAAGCCGTTCGCGCTGTATGGATCGAACGAGGAGGCAAAGTTCTGGCAGGGGGTGCGCAGCAACCCCACCGCGTCGGCCCGCGACATCAAGTCGCGCTTTCGCGACATCGACCGCCGGCTTGCCGACATCGAACAATATTACACGAGCCACAACCGCCGCCTTGCCGACGAGATCGACGCGCTCCGCTAATCATAGCGCCGAGCGGGCGTCCCGGGCAGGGACCAGACGGCCTTGGGGCAAACAGGGAGAAGATACATGAATTTCGGTGGCACCACTTTTGTCCTCGCCATCATCGCTTTGTCGATCGGCGGCTGGATGTTCACCACCTGGATCCGCGCCAAGCACGGCTATCCCGGCGAGAATGAATGGGGCGGCACGGTTCATCGAACCGACCCCGACGCTGATCGAAAAATCGCCCTGCTGACCGACGACAACGCCAAGCTGGCGGGACAGGTCAGCCGGCTGGAAGAACGGATTTCGGTGCTCGAACGCATCGCGACCGAGACCAACGGACAGGCCGCGCAGCTCGCCGACCAGATCGACCGCCTGCGCTGAGAGGATCAGAGACGATGAACGCCAACGAAATACTCAGCACCGTCTCCCCCGTCGTTGCCATTCTCGGCATCCTCGCGATCGGCGGCTGGATTTTCACGACCTGGCTTCGGGTCAAGAACGGCTACCCGCTCGAAAACAGCTGGGGCAAGGCGGTCTATCCCAAGACCAGCGACGAGGCGATGGAACGCGTCAAGCTGGTCAGTCAGGAAAATGCCCAGCTGCGGGCCGAACTCGGTTCGGTGAAAGATCGCCTCGCGGTGATCGAGCGCATCGTCACCGACGAGGGCCACCGGCTGAGCCACGAGATCGAGGCGCTGCGGCGCCCGTCGAACTGAGGAGATAGACGATGAGCGGTGGTTTCGTCCTCGGTTTCTTCTTCATCGTCGTGGGCATTCCCGTGATCTTCGGTATCGGCGCCGACATGTACAAGCGTCACCTGAAGTTCAAGGAAAAGCAGATGACTTTGCTGTCGAACGAAACCGCCGAAAAGGCAGCGCAATATGCGGCGCACACCGAACGGCTGGAGGCGCGGGTCCGCGTGCTCGAACGCATCGCCACCGACCGCGGCATCGAAGTGTCCGACGAAATCGAAAAGCTGCGCAACGCGCCGCTGAATTAAACGACAAGAAAATACGGAAAGGATTCTTCCCCATGAACCCCTTTGAAATGGTCATCGGCATCGTCCTCATCGTGACGATCGGCAGCGTCATTCGCGCCAAGCACGGCATCCGCCGCGACAACAAGGGCAATGAATTTTTCGCCGGCAACGCCGCGGACAATGCCGAGACCAAGGCGCTGCAGACCGAAATCCGCGCACTCAAGGATCGCATCCAGGTGCTCGAACGCATCGCCACCGACAATAATCGCGCCGTCACTCTCGATCAGGAAATCGAGAAGCTGCGCGACAGCAGCAAAATCTGAACGCCGGCAAAGGAGCGACGCTCATGGCTTTCATCACCCCCGACTTCACCGCCGCCGCCATCGCGCTGACCGCGCTGAGCATCGTCAGTCTGGTGGCGCTGCGCGGCTGGCGCGACTGGATCCAGCTCAAGCGCGAGGAACTCGCAGCCGGACACGCGCCGATGGCACAGGATCCCGGGGTCCCGCACGCGGGGTCGCGGATCGAGATCGCCGACCTCAAGGAACGGCTGCGCAAGCTCGAAGCGATCGCGGCAGGGGTCGACCTCTAATCCACCCCGACCCATCGCAGCACCGGCCCGCTCCCCTGTCAGTTGCCATCCGTCCGGCGGCTGACAGGGGAGCGGGCCGATGTCGTTTCAGGGCCCTTCCAACTTGGGCCCATCTATGCGAGGGGCGCGGCCATGCGCAGCCTGACCGATATTTTCGAAGAATATGACTTTCTCGACGGCGACGATCGCTATCGCCTGCTGATCGAACTCGGCCGCGCGCTCGATCCGATGCCCGATGCGCTCAAGACCGACGCGACGCTCGTGCGCGGCTGCTCGGCCAGTGTCTGGGTCTATCCGGTGCCGCAGGAAGACGGCCGGCTCCATTTCCTCGCCGACAGCAATGCCGCGATCACCAAGGGGATCGTCGCGCTCGTCCTCGCCGCGGTGCAGGACCGGCCGGCGGCGGAGGTGGCGGCGATGGACGTTGCCGCCGCGCTCGCCCCCTTCGACCTTGCACGCCAGCTGTCGTCCAACCGCACGCAGGGCGTCCCGAACATGATCGCACTGGTACAGGACACCGCGCGACGCCTCGCCGCGGGCTGACGCCGCCGCCTTCGACCGGGGCGGTCCGCCCTTTCATCGCACACAAGAAAAAGGGCGCGGGAGTTACCTCCCGCGCCCGATTTCGTTGGTCTGCCGTGTGACTTAGAAGCCGACGACGATCGAACCGATGACGGTCCGCGGTGCACCGATCTGGGTGAACGGAACCGAGTTGTTCGCCAGCTGACCGTCGAAACCGCCGACGTAGAGCTTGTCGAACAGGTTGGTGACGTTGACCTGGAAATAGACCTTGTCGCCGAGACCCGCCCATTCGAGGCCGAGGCGCGCGTCGATATCGACGAGCGTATAGGCCGGAGCCTTGGCGCCGAAAACGACGGTATTCGCCACGCCGTTGACCGTCTGGAACAGCGGTGTGTTCTGGTCGTTCACATAACGCGGACCGGTGCGCTTGACCTGTGCACCCAGCGAGAGCGGGCCGAGCTCACCCTGGACGCGACCCCCGAAGGTGTAGGTCGGCGAGCCCGATTCGCGCTTGCCCTTGGTCGGCGCGAGGATGTCGTCACCAATGGCGGCGCAGCTCGGGGTAACCGCGGTGCAGACGCCGTTGATGACATCGTCCTTGATCTTCGACTTCAGGTACGAACCAAAGGCGGTGACCGCAAACTCGGGGATCGGACGGACCGACAGGCTGCCGTCGATGCCATATTTGTCGACGCGGCCGAGGTTGCGATAGACGTTACGCTCGGTGTCGGGGTCGAACGACGAGGCAAGACGATCGTTGAAGATCGTGTACCACAGGCCGACCTGCGCCTGAATCTGGCTTGTGGTGTAGCGCACGCCAAGGTCGAAGTTGTCGGTCGTTTCGGGAACCGGGTTGGCCGCGTCTGAATCGGTCGGGAAGTAGAAGGCGTTGTAGAGGTTGTCCGTGCCCGGAACCTGCACACCCTTCGAATAGTTCGCAAAGATGCTGACATCGTCGGTCGCGTCGAAGGTCAGGCCGACGTTCGGCGTGAACTTGTTATACTTGCGGATACGCTGCTGCGGACCCTGGACCGGCGCGATGATGTTCGTCGCCGGGGTCGTGCCGCGGTTGATGCCGATCACCACGGTCGGGTTGGCGGCAAGCCAGGCAGCGAGGCCGGCCGTGTTCGAACCGAAGCATTCGACGAAGCCCGTGGCGCTCGACGTGGCGCAATAATTGTTCAGGTCACGCTTGAACATCTTGTACGAGCCGCCGGCCTGAACGGTCAGTCGACCGAACTCGCCGCGATATTCGCCACCGAACAGGTTCAGGCTCGCGATCGATTTGCGGTCGCGGCGTTGCAGGACATTGCCATCGGCGTCCTTCAGCCCATCGTTCACGGGGAACGGGTCGATCGGCTGGCCATCGAGCCGCAGGAAGTTGGTTTGGCCGGTCTGGCGATGGCGAGCGCGTTCCCAGCTGTAGAACACGCGGAACGTGTGGTCGCCCATTTCATAGCGCAGGCCGGTGATCAGGCCATAGCGGTGGGTCTGGGTCTGGTTGGGTGCGAGCACGCGAACGGTGTCGAGCATATCGCCGTCACCGTTAAGGTCACGGCCGTAATAGGGCGTGCCGCCGATGTAGCCCATCTGGCAGCTGACCGTCGCGCTGTTCGCAGTGGTGTTGCAGTTTGCGTTGCCGCCAGCGCTATTCACGTCACGGCGCGCTTCCGAACCCACGGCGGTGCCGCCGCCGTTGGCCTTGGTGTACTGATAGCTCGGATCGATCGTCAGGACGAGGCCTTCGGCCAGCGTGAAGCGCGAATTCAGGCGGATGTTGCCGGTGTTCGACGGGTTCATGCGTTCGTCGAAGGTCGAGCCGCAAAGGTTGGTCGCGCCATTGTCGATGACGCCGGCGGTCGCACCGTTGATCTGGCAGCGCGCGATTCCGTAGTCGCGAGCCTTCTTGCTCTGCGGGAAGATGTTGGGAACGGTGTTCAGCGCCGTGTTGTGGACGTTGCGCAGACCGACCGAACCGAAGAAGTTGTTGCGGTTCTCGTTGTAGTGGCCCGACAGCGCGACGAAGTCGCCGTTGTCACCAAGCGGCTGATAGATTTTGCCGTTGAACTGCTTCTTGTTGATGCGGCCGCGATGCGCCTTGAAACCAGGCTGGTCGACGTTGCCAAAGACCGTGTCGTTGGTTGCCGAGCTGCCCGAGATGAAGGCGCGCGTGCCCCACGGCGTCAGCACGCCGGTATCGACCATGCCGAAGATGCGGAAGAAATTGAAATCGCCGGCCGAACCGACGACCTTCACGCCGAACTCTTCGCCCGGGGTGCGCGTGCGATAGTTGACGGTCGAACCCGAAGCGGCGGCGGTCGGGCTGTCGACGTCGGTCGAACCGAGGTTGACGTTGACCTGGTCGATCAGTTCGGAATCGAGCTGCTGGTTCGAATAGAGCGCATAGTTACCCGAATCGTTGAGCGGGATACCGTCGAACGTCTGGTTGATACGCGTGTTGTCGAAACCGCGGATCGACATCTTGCCGCCGGCCGAACCGAAGGGGTCGTTGTTCTGGAAGCTGACGCCCGGAAGCTGGTTGATCAGGTCGTTGACGGTCTGACCGGGCGACTGGCGCTCGATGAATTCCTGCGTCAGCACGACCTTCGCCTTGGTCGTGTCGGGCGTGATCACGCCGGCGACACCCTGGTTCGCGCGCGAACCGCTGACGACGATTTCGTTTTCGAAGTCCTGCGAGCCGGTCGACTGAGCAAAAGCGGGCGTGGAAAGCAGCGCGACCGGAATCAGCGCAACGCTGGCGGCAAGCGTGTGACGGAATTTCATTACAGGATGTCCCCTTGTGGTGTGCATTTGGCAGGCGCACAACGGGGCGCGCTTGTCCTGCGAGCGCCCCTGAAGCCCGCATGTGGCACGATTGTGACAGCAAATGTGACAGCGCAAGCCGAGAGCGGCGCGCAGCTCAGCAAAGAGCAGGAAAAACGCGAATTTGCGTCGTTCGCACGCTTTTATCCACAGGCATCGATGCGTTTTTTTGGGAAACTGTTGCTGCAATGCAACATAAAAAGTCGCGCGCCGCCGGCGCGCGACTCAGAATCAGGCGGCGTCGCCGGCTGCTTCTTTGGCCTTGTCGGCATAGACCCGCACGGGATCCTTGCGGCCCTCGACGACATCCTTGTCGACGACGATCTCGACCACATCGGTCAAATCGGGCAGGTCGAACATCGTGTCGAGAAGGATCGCCTCGACGATCGAGCGGAGCCCGCGCGCGCCGGTCTTGCGTTCGATCGCCTTCTTGGCGACCGCGATCAGCGCGTCGTCGGTGAAGGTCAGCACGACCTCCTCCAGATCGAAAAGCTTGCGATACTGCTTCACCAGCGCGTTCTTGGGCTCGCCCAAAATCTTGACCAGCGCGTCGATGTCGAGATCCTCGAGCGTCGCGATGACCGGCAGGCGGCCGACGAATTCGGGGATCAGGCCGAATTTCAGCAGATCCTCAGCACTTCGCCCATGCGGCGTTCGTCGGGGCCGGCGACATGCGCGCCGAAACCGATCGACTTGCCCTGCAGGCGGTCGCCGATGATCTTTTCGAGCCCGCTGAACGCGCCGCCCGCGATGAACAGGATGTTCGTCGTGTCGACCTGCAGGAATTCCTGCTGCGGATGCTTGCGGCCGCCCTGCGGCGGGACGCTCGCGGTCGTGCCTTCCATCAGCTTGAGCAAAGCCTGCTGCACGCCTTCGCCCGACACGTCGCGGGTGATCGACGGGTTTTCGGCCTTGCGGCTGATCTTGTCGATTTCGTCGATGTACACGATGCCGCGCTGCGCCTTTTCGACATTATAGTCGCTGGCCTGCAGCAGCTTCAGGATGATGTTTTCGACATCTTCGCCGACATAGCCCGCCTCGGTCAGCGTCGTCGCATCGGCCATGGTGAAGGGCACGTCGAGGAAGCGTGCGAGCGTCTGCGCAAGCAACGTCTTGCCGCTGCCGGTCGGGCCGACGAGCAGGATGTTCGACTTCGCGAGTTCGACGTCGTCGCCGCGGCCGCTGTTGGCGAGGCGTTTGTAATGGTTATGCACCGCAACCGACAGCACACGCTTGGCCTTGTTCTGGCCGATGACATAGGCGTCGAGATGCTGGCAGATTTCCAGCGGCGTCGGGACGGCGCCGTCCTTGCGCGCGGCGATCCCGCCCTTGATCTCTTCGCGGATGATGTCGTTGCACAGTTCAACGCATTCGTCGCAGATGAACACGGTCGGCCCGGCGATCAGCTTGCGGACTTCGTGCTGCGACTTGCCGCAGAAGGAGCAGTAAAGGGTGCTCTTGCTGTCCGAGCCGCTCAATTTCGTCATAAAACTTCCTTTGGCAGGCGCCGAAATGGCGGTGCCGACTGTATCCTAGCCCGCGGTCACCCAATTACAATATGGCAATTGGGTGACACGGGTACAATGTCCCGCGTAGCGCCAGAGGGCGAAGCGGGCGTCAATAAACGCGGTTACTGGTCCGTTTCGGGACGTTCTATCAAGGTCCCGCACCGGCCCGCTCCCCACCCGGCCTCCCACAGAATATTCTGAAACGGGAGGCCGGGTGGGGGAGCGGGCCGGTGCGGAGCCTCATCGAATCAGGGCGTATGGCCTTCGCTCAAGTCCTTCGGCGGGTCGCTTTCGGGCGTGCCGGGGCGGCGATCGAATACCTGGTCGACCAAGCCGAATGCCTTGGCTTCCTCGGCCTCGAGGAAGGTGTCGCGGTCCATCGCCTTTTCAATTTCTTTCAACGACTTGCCTGTGTATTTCACGTACAGGTCGTTCATCCGCTTGCGGATGCGCAGGATTTCGCGCGCCTGGATTTCGATGTCCGATGCCATGCCGCGTGCACCGCCCGAGGGCTGGTGAACCATGACGCGGGCGTTCGACAGCGCGACGCGCATGCCGGGTTCGCCGGCAGCAAGCAGGAAGCTGCCCATCGACGCGGCCTGACCGACGCACACCGTGCCGACGCGCGGGCGGATATATTGCATCGTGTCGTGGATCGCCATGCCCGCCGTGACGACTCCGCCCGGCGAGTTGATGTACATATAGATGTCCTTCTTCGGATTCTCCGACTCGAGGAACAGCAACTGGGCGACGATCAGCGACGCCATCTGGTCTTCGACCTCGCCGGTGACGAAGACGATCCGTTCGCGCAGCAGGCGCGAGAAAATATCAAAGCTGCGTTCGCCGCGGCTCGTCTGTTCGACGACCATGGGAACAAGAGCGGCGAGCGGGTCGATCATTGGGAATTCGTCCTTATGTTTCTGGAGCGCCGCGCCGAGAACCGGCTGGCTGGCCCCTCCGCCATCCTACATCGTCGCCAAATGCGCCCGATTCAAGAGGGGGGTTGCAGGAGGTGGGTTTCCGGGGGGCAAAAAAGAAGGGGCGGGAAAGTCCCGCCCCCTTTTGGATCAGTCGCCCTCGCCGGGTTCGGGCGAGAAGAGCGTCTCGAACTTGTTCTCGACGCCTTTGAATTCGTCGGCGTCGGCGGGGCTGTCCTTCTTCACCGTGATGTTCGGCCATTCGGCGCTGAACCTGGTGTTTACTTCCAGCCATTTTTCAAGCCCGCTCTCGGTGTCGGGCAGGATCGCCTCGGCCGGGCATTCGGGCTCGCATACGCCGCAGTCGATGCATTCATTGGGATTGATGACGAGCATATTCTCGCCCTCATAGAAACAGTCGACGGGGCACACCTCGACACAGTCCATATATTTGCACCGGACGCAGGCATCGGTGACGACATAGGTCATGGGTTTTCGGCTCCCTCAGATGACGGCAATCGGGCCGCCAGGCTCTCAATATGGGCTCGCCTCTATGCCGCGCAAAGGCAGCGCGTCAACGCTAAGCGACAGTTGCGAATCACTCTCATTGATTAGGACGATCGCGGCGTTCGGGGTGCAAAGCATTTCCATCGGGCCCAATAGGCAGCGGCGCGGCGGCGGGGAGGGCCGGATCGAGCCGTAGGTAACAGCCCTGCGCCTCGGTCGCGGGACCGCGGCGGAGCGGCAGGGAAAGCAGCCGCAACACCTCGATACGCTCGCCCACGGGCAAGACGAGCGTCGACCCGACATGAACCGCGCACGACGAACGCGTGATCCGCCGCCCGTCGAGCCTTATATGCCCCGCTTCGACCATCGCCTGTGCGACGCTTCGCGAACGCGCGAGGCGCAGGAACCAGAGCAGCTTGTCCAGCCGGATGCTTCCCGCGGCGCCGGGACTGGCCATCAGTCTTTGCGGCTCTCGGCAAGCAGCGCGGCAAGGCCGGCAAAGGGGCTGTGGGGTGACGGGCCGCGACGCGGTGTCCGGTCGGTACGATCGGGGCGCGGCGGGGGCGGGGCTTCGACCCGCGGCTTGTGTGGCTTGCCGCGCTTGCCCTTCACCTGATGTGCGGGCGGGCGCCTCGTTTCGCCATTCACGGCAGCACGCGGCGGCGCGTCGGTGTTTTTGCGTTGCGGATGCGGCTTGCGGCGCGGGCGTTTTTCGGGCTTGCGCAGCCCCGACCAGCGCCAGCGTTGCAAGGCCGGTTCGCCGACGCTGCGGAAACCGAAGCTGCCAAGCAGCGCGCGGCGGGTTTCCTCGTCGAGCCCGAGCGATGTCGCGAGCGCCGGGTCGATGACAAAGCCGGGGGGCGGGGCAGCGCCGACGCCTTCATCGTCGTCGCCCGCGCCGCCATGATCGTCATGATGGTCCGCGGCGCCGGCGATCGGCGCGACCGGCGGCGCCGACGCCTGCATCCGTGCGGCATGGGCCTGGCGCGCAAGCTTTTCGGCCATGTCGACGCGCAGCCAGCCGGAGGCGCAGCGGCGGAAACCTGCGATCGTCAGTCCGGCGTGATTGCCCGCCTTTTGCAGCACCGCGCCATGTGGGGGCAGCGCCGGAACCGGCGCGCCCTGCTGCGCCGCCGTCAACGCCGCGCGCCAACGTACCGCTTCGGGCTTCAGCAGCAGCGGGTGAAAGAGATCGAGTGAGCCGATGGTCAGGCCATGCTTGCGCAGTTGCGGGCGCTCCTCGGCCGTCAGCGCGCCCAGCTGATCCTCGACCGCCGCGCGGGCGATCGTCCCGCTATTGTCGGTGAGCGCGGCGAGCAAGGCGCGGACGCGAGGCGGCGTGAACAGGTCGCCCGCAGCCTCGCCCATCGCTGCCAGCGGGGCGGCGTGGCGCGCCAGCTGCTCTGCGACGAAGCGCTGGAGCCGCTCGGAAATCGCCTGCACCTGATGGAGTTCGAGTCGCCGGAGCGAGGGATCTATCTGGATCGCCGGCTGGACGAGCGTAGGTCCGCGCGCGAGCGAGGCGATGGCATGGCCGTGCCAAGCGAGGCGCGGCGCCGATCCCGGCTCGGCGGCCAGCGAAAGCGCGCTGTCATCGCCCTCGGCAAGCGCGGTCGCGCGGCGCGCGAGTTCGGCGCGCAGATGCTTTTCGGCCGCGGCGAGCAGCATCCGGTGATCGCTCGCCCTGGCGACCGGATCGACCTTGAACTGGAATCCCTTGAGCGTGCCGATCGCCTCGCCATCGACCGCGACGGTGCCGTCGGGACCGACCGCGACGGGCAGCGCGGCATCCCGCTGCCCCGCGTCGCGCAGCAGCAACGCGAGCCGCCGGTCTACGAAGCGCTGCGCGAGCGCTGAATGCAGCGCATCGGACAGGCGCGACTCAAGAACTTGCGTCTGCTCGATCCACCCCGCCGCACCGGCGATCCAGTCGCCGCGCTGCGCGATGAAACAGAGCGTGCGGACCGCCGCGATCCGGCTCGCGAGTTGGTCGATATCGCCCTCGACATCGTTCAACCGCGCAAGGCGGCGTGCGAACCAGTCGGGATCGATCATCCCGTCGCCGCTGGTACGCCACTGCCACAGCTTGAATACCGTCCGGCTATGATGCTCGGCGCCGAGCTGTTCGAAATCGGGGAGGCCGCAGACGTCCCACAATCGCTGCACCGCGTCGAAATCGCCGCCGCGCGCGCGCACTTCCATATCGCCCGCCAGATGTTTGAGCACCGCAATATCGACCGCCTCGGGCGCCGCGCGCAGCATCGGCTGCGTCGGCGGCTGCGCCAGATCGGAAAGCAACTGGTCGAGTGAGCCGAAGCCGGGGGTCGGATTGCGCCAGAACAGGTTGGCGAGCGGGGGGAAATGATGTCCCTCGATCGCGTGGATTTCTTCGGGCGTGAAGCCGCCCTGCGGCAGGCCGACGGTGCCGAAACCGCCGTCCTGCTGGTGGCGTCCGGCGCGCCCGGCAATCTGCGCCATCTCCGAAACCGTCAGCCGGCGCAGGCGCCGTCCGTCGAATTTCTGCAAACTCGCAAAGGCGACATGCTGGACGTCGAGGTTCAGCCCCATCCCGATCGCGTCGGTGGCGACCAGATAGTCCACCTCGCCCGCCTCGAACATCGCGACCTGCGAATTGCGCGTCTTGGGGCTGAGCGCGCCCATCACCACCGCGGCGCCGCCCGAAAAGCGGCGCAGCATTTCGGCGATCGCGTAGACTTCCTCGGCCGAAAAGGCGACGATCGCCGAGCGTTTGGGCAGCCGCGACAGCTTCGACGACCCGGCATAGCTCAAGGTCGAAAAGCGCGGCCGGGTGATGATCTCGGCCTCGGGCACCAGTGTCTTGACCAGCCCGCGGATGCTTGCCGAGCCGAGGATCATCGTCTCCTCGCGCCCGCGCGCGCGCAGCATCCGGTCGGTGAAAACATGCCCGCGTTCGGGGTCGGCGCCAAGCTGCGCCTCGTCGATCCCGACAAAGGCGACATCGCGCTCGACCGGCAGCGCTTCCATCGTGCCGAGCAGGTAGCGCGCATCAGGCGGCGTGATTCGCTCTTCGCCGGTGATCAGCGCGACTTGCGCCGGCCCCTTGATCGCGACGACGCGGTCGTACACCTCGCGCGCCAGCAAGCGCAGCGGAAAGCCGATCATGCCGCTCGAATGGGCGGTCAGGCGCTCGACCGCCAAATGGGTTTTGCCGGTGTTGGTGGGGCCAAGGACAGCCTTGACCGGCTGGGAAGAGGATGAGGTCATTTTCTTGGGTCTCAAGCTGGCATGCGCGCGGTCGGCGCGCAACAGGCGATCGTCGAACCGCAGGAGCGCGGCCGATTTTTCCGGAAAGCTTGCATAATATCCCGACCCCGCCACGGCTTGCCGCAACGCACAACGGCAGACCGGCCATTAAATTGACTTTAACGACCTTTCTTTACAGACAACGCCTCGAAAACATCATTCGGCAGCCGGGTATATGGGAGGCTGGCCGAGCGGGGGTTGCAATTTGTTCCAGCGTCACGAACCCATCGCGGGCATGTCCGGCAATGCGGCTGCGCTCACGATGTCGCAAGCGATCCCGCTGCGGCGCGCCGATTCGGGTGCGGAACCTCAGCTCGGCTGGCGCGACCGGCTGGCGCAGCTCGATCTCGTTCCCGACCTTGGCGACAATATCGGTTCGATCACATGGTGGCGCGGCCTCGCCACATTAACCCTGCTTTGCGGGACGGCGATTGCAACCTTCCCCGGCATCCAGCCGCTCGAAATCGGCGGGACGCCCGCGCTCGATGCCGCCGACTTTAACGAAGCGCGCGCCCAGATGATCGTGCCGCTTGCCTTCGGCGGCGACACCGGGCGCCATATGGCGGCGACCGACGCCGTCCGTCCGCTCACCCAGACCCCCGAACGGCCGCAGATCGAACTGACCGCGACCCTGGGCAGCGGTGACAGTTTCGCCCGCGTGCTCGAACGCTCGGGCGTCGGCAGCAGTGAGGCGCAGGCGTTGGCGAGCCAGGTATCGGGCGCGGTTCCGCTCGCCGACATCGCGCCGGGAACGCGCATCGACCTCATCCTCGGCCGCCGCGCCGCACGCACGATGCCGCGCCCGGTCGAGGCGCTCGCAATGCGCGCGCGCTTTGACCTGCGCATCGAAATGGAGCGGCAGGGCGGACAATTGGTCATGCGCCGCATCCCCATCGCGGTCGACGCGACTCCGCTGCGTATCCGCGGCCGGGTGGGCGACAGCCTCTATCGCTCGGCACGCGCCGCCGGGGCGCCGCCGCAGGCGATCCAGTCCTATCTGCGCGTCGTCGGGAAACAGATTTCGGTCGGCAGCGATATTCGCGCGGGCGACGAATTCGACATCATCGTCGATTACCGCCGCGCCGAAACAGGCGAGAGCGAAACGGGCAAGCTGCTCTATGCCGGGCTGATCCGCGGCGGAAAATCCAAACTCTCGATGCTCGAATGGAATGTCGACGGTCGCGTGCAATGGTTCGAGGCGTCGGGCGTCGGCGAACAGCGCGGCGGCATGGCACGGCCGACGAACGGGCGCGTGACCTCGACCTTCGGTATGCGGCGCCACCCGATTCTCGGCTACAAGCGCATGCACAGCGGCATGGATTTCGGCGGCGGTTATGGCGCGCCGATCTATGCGGTGACCGACGGCGTCGTGACGATCGCCGGGCGCCACGGCGGCTTCGGCAATTATGTGAAGCTCAATCATGGTAACGGCCTCGGCACCGGATATGGCCATATGAGCCGCATCGCGGTGCGCCCCGGCCAGCGGGTCAATCGCGGGCAGGTGATCGGCTATATCGGCTCGACCGGCCTCTCGACCGGCCCGCACCTCCATTATGAGCTGTATCGCAACGGTCGCGCGGTCAATCCGTCGTCGGTGACCTTCGTCACCCGCGCGCTGCTGGAGGGCAAGGCGCTCGCCGACTTCCGCGCCCGCATCCGGTCGCTGACCGCCATTGCACCCGGCGCCGCGCTGACCCCGATCGCGCCGAAGCAGGTCGAGGGTCCGAAGCTCGGGTCGCTCGCGGATGTGGCGTCGAAACGCGCGGGCGAGGGGATCTGACCCCGCACTAAAAGCGGCAATATCCATTTGCCCCGCGGCCCAGCGCCGCTATGCACCCCGCATGACCCAAGCCGCTTTCCCCGACCTGCGCCTGCGCCGCACCCGCCGCACCGGCTGGAGCCGCGCGATGGTGCGCGAAACCCAGCTGTCGCCCGCCAACCTGATCTGGCCGCTGTTCGTCTGCGACGGATCGGGCGCCGAAGAACCGATCGCGAGCCTGCCCGGCGTCTCGCGCTGGTCGGTCGACCTGCTCGTCGAGCGCGCGAAGGATGCGGTCGCCGCGGGCATCCCGTGCGTCGCGCTCTTTCCCTATACGCAGGCCGAGCGGCGCAGCGCGGACGGCGCCGAGGCGCTCAATCCCGATAATCTCATGTGCCGCGCCACGGCCGCGATCAAGCAAGCGCTCGGCGACGATATCGGCGTGCTCACCGACGTCGCGCTCGATCCTTATACCAGCCACGGGCAGGACGGGCTGATCGACGATACGGGCTATGTCCTCAACGACGAAACCGTCGATGTGCTGGTGGGTCAGGCGCTCAATCAGGCGCGCGCCGGCGCCGACATCATCGCACCCAGCGACATGATGGACGGCCGCATCGGCGCGATCCGCGCCGCGCTCGAGGGCGAGGGCTTCGGCCATGTCCAGATCATGAGCTATGCAGCGAAATATGCGTCGGCCTTCTACGGCCCGTTCCGTGACGCGGTCGGCTCGCGCGGCCTGCTCAAGGGCGACAAGAAAACCTATCAGATGGACCCTGCGAACAGCGAGGAAGCCTTGCGCGAAGTCGCGCAGGATCTCGCCGAGGGTGCCGACAGCGTCATGGTGAAGCCCGGGCTTCCCTATCTCGACATCGTCGCGGCGGTGAAGGCGAACTTTGCCGTGCCCGTCTACGCGTACCAAGTGTCGGGCGAATATGCGATGATCGAGGCGGCCGCGGCGGCCGGCGCGGGCGACCGCGATGCGCTCGTCCTCGAAACCCTGCTCGCCTTTCGCCGCGCGGGCGCGTCGGGGGTGCTCAGCTATCATGCGCTGCACGCGGCGCGGCTGCTTGGTGCGTGACAGCGTGACCGACGACACATCGCCGCGGCGCTGGCTGTTCGTGCTGACGATTCTCGTCGGCAGTTTCCTGCTCTTCCTCGTCCAGCCGATGGTCGCGCGGATGGTGCTGCCCAAATTGGGCGGCGCCCCCGCGGTGTGGAACAGCGCGATGCTCGTCTATCAGGCGCTGCTGCTCGGCGGCTATGCCTATGCGCACTGGCTCGGCCGGTTCACCGTGCGGCGTCAGGCGGCGATCCATCTTGCGCTGTTCCTCGTCGCCGCGCTGTGGCTCCCGATCGGTATTGCGCAGATCGGGGCGCCCGGACCGGGGCAGGAGGCTTTGTGGGTGCCTTTGCTGCTGCTCGCGTCGATCGGCCCCGTCTTCTTCGTCGTCTCGGCGCAGGCGCCGTTGATGCAGCGCTGGTTCGCGGCCGACGCGCGCGCGGGCGATCCCTATTATCTCTATGCGGCGTCGAACCTCGGCAGCTTCGCCGGGCTGATCAGCTATCCCGCGCTCGTCGAACCTACGTTGCCGCTCGCGGCGCAAAGCTGGGGCTGGACCGCCGGTTATGCGCTGCTCGTGCTGCTCGTCGCCGGGGTGGCGGCCGCCCGCTGGCATGGCGGTGCCGACACCCATGCGGCGACTGACGCCCCTGCCGAACCGCGTCCGACGCTGCGTCGCCAGCTCCACTGGCTGCTGATCGCGGCGGTGCCGTCGGGGCTGATGCTGTCGACGACGACGCACCTCACCACCGACATCGTCGCGATGCCCCTGCTCTGGGTGCTCCCGCTCGGCCTGTATCTGCTCAGCTTCGTGATCGCCTTTTCGACGATGGAGCGGCCGACGCAGATTATCACCCTGATCGCGCCCGTCGTCCTGCTCGGCGTCGGCGGGCTCGGCCTGTTGAGTTCGGGCGGCGGGTCGATGATGGTCGCGCTCGCTAGCCTGGCGATGCTTTTCGTCGCGGCAACGGCGCTGCACGGCTATCTCTATCACCTTCGCCCCGCGCCCCAGCATCTGACGCTTTTCTATCTCGTCATGTCGGCGGGCGGTGTGCTCGGCGGGCTGTTCGCGGCGCTCTTTGCCCCGCTGATCTTCGACTGGGTGTATGAGCATCCGTTGCTGATCCTCGCTGCCGCGATGCTGCTGCCGCTGCCGGCGCTCTTGCCGTGGGACAAATGGCTGAAGCTCGCGCCGCGGACCGCACGCATCGTCGCGCTGGCGCTCGTCGCGCTGGCGGCTTTTGCCTGCTGGCGCATGGTCGGCGACTGGACCGGCCGGCTCGAAGGCGCGGTCGCGGGTTGGGGCATTGCGATCTTCGTCATCGGCATGCTCGTCATCGGCTGGCGCTGGGCATTTGTGTCGGTGCTCGCGCTGTTGATGATCGGGGTCGGCGGCTGGGACACGATCCAGGAAAGCTTTACCGGCGCGCGCGTGCGCAGCTATTTCGGCGTTTATACGGTCACCGACTATCCCGCCGATCATCAGCGCCGCCTCGCGCATGGGACGACACTTCACGGGCTCCAGCGCACCGACGCCGCGCACCGGCGCGATCCGACGACCTATTATGGTCCTCAATCGGGGGTCGGCCTGACGCTCGACAAGGCCGAAGATCTCGCCGGTCCGAACGCATCGATCGGCATTGTCGGACTGGGGGCGGGTACGCTCGCCTGTTACCGCAAGCCCGGCCAGCGCTGGACGATCTTCGAGATCGATCCGGTGATGGTCGACATCGCCCGCGATCCGGCGAAATTCACCTTCCTCACCGATTGCGCGGGCGATACGCCGATCGTCATCGGCGACGCACGGCTGCAGATCGCGCAGCAACCGCCGGCGCGTTTCGACATCATCGTCATCGACGCCTTTTCGTCCGATGCGATCCCGCTCCACCTGCTGACCAGGGAAGCGATCGGCATTTACGCGCGGGCGCTGAAGCCCGACGGCATCCTGCTTATCCACATCTCGAACCGCTTCTTCGGGCTCGAACCCGTGCTGGCTGCGGAGGCCAAAGCGCGTGGGTGGTCGAGTGCGATCCGTCTGGATCCCGGCCCCGTCGGTGACGAATATGGCGACCTGACCGGATCGAACTGGGTCGCGTTGACCGCAACGCCGCAGCGAATGGCGCAATTGACCGGCGGCATCCGGGCGCGCACCTATGCGTCGGACGATGGCGTATGGGTGCCGCTGGCAGCGCGGCCGAATTTCGACCGCTGGACCGACGATTACGCCTCGACGCTGCCGGTCCTGATCTGGAAAAATATCATCGGAGGCCGCGACGAATGACCCGCACCGACATCAGCATCATCAGCGTCAACGGAAAGACGCCGCAGATCGACCCCAGTGCGTTCATCGCGCCGGGGTGCCGGATCATCGGCGATGTGACGATCGGCCCCGACGTCAGCATCTGGTATAATTGCGTGCTGCGCGCCGACGTCAGCCACATCGTCGTCGGCGCGCGCTCGAACATCCAGGACGGCAGCATCGTCCATTGCGACGGTCCGATGCCGCACCGCCCCGACGGCTTTCCGACGATCATTGGCGAGGATGTGCTGATCGGTCATATGGCGATGGTGCACGGCTGCGTCCTCGCCGACCGCGCCTTTGTCGGGCTCAAGGCGACGGTGATGAACGGGTGCCGGATCGGCAGCGATGCGATGCTCGCTGCGGGCGCGCTGCTGACCGAGAACAAGGAAATCCCCGAGCGCGAACTATGGGCCGGCACCCCGGCGCGGCGCGTTCGCGACATCGACGATGCGCAGGCAGCCGGCATGCAGATGGGCGTTGCGCATTATGTGATGAACGGCCGCATGCACAAGGCGGCGATCGAGGGCTGAGTCGCCACAAAAAGGGCGCCCCGGTTTCCCGAAGCGCCCCTGTCGATTGGCATTATTGTGCGGCTTAGCTGAAGTTCACCATCGCATAGAGCATCGGGATCGACAGCAAAGTGTTGGTCCGCGAAAAGATCATCGCGGTCTTGGCGGCCTTGGCCTTGGTCGCATCGTCGGCTTCGACGATACCCAGCGCCTTCTTCTGGTTCGGCCAGATCACGAACCACACGTTGAACGCCATGATCAGGCCCAGCCACATGCCGACGCCGATCAGCTTGTACGGATCCTGCAGCCCCAGCGCAGGCGCCAGATATTTGGCGTGGCCGGCGATCGCGAGGCCGAGCAGCACGGTGATCAGCGCGGCCCAGCGGAACCAGAACAGCGCGGCGGGCGCGATATGCTTGCCCACCGCGGGTTTCAGTTCGGCCGGGATTTTCGGCATGGTCGGAATCTGGACGAAGTTGAAATAATAGAGCAGGCCGATCCACAGCACGCCGAAGAATGTGTGCAGCCAGCGCAGGATCGCGTTGCCCGCGGCGATCCCGTCTTCGAAATTCTGGCCGTTCAGGCCCAGCATCAATATGATCGCGAGCACGAGGCCCGCGCCGAGCACGGCGTGCAGGTTTCCGAAAAATTTATCCATGGCAGTTCCCCCTTTTATCGCGGCGCCGCATGCGACCCGGTGCCGGTGACGCCGCTATGCCAGCGACGGGGGGCTGCATCAACTTTTGTCGGCAACAGCCTCTTCGGGGATCGCCAGGCCGTTCTTCAGCATCACAGGCACCTGCGTCAGCGTGAAGAGGAAGGAGAGGGCGGTGACGCCCCAGACCTTGATCGTCAGCCATGTGTCGAAGCTCATCTGTTTCGCCTGGATCAGCTCGTACATGACATGGTTGGCGATGCCGAGCGCGGCGAAGAACAGACCCCAGTTGCGCGAGAGGGCAAGCCAGCCGCGATCGGTCAGCCCTTCGAGCGCCGACTGCAGCAGATATTTGAGCATCGGCTTGCCGAACCACCAGCCACCGAGCAGCACCGCCGCAAAGGCCGCGTAAATGATCGTCGGTTTCATCACGATGAAGCGCTCGTCGTGGAACCAGATCGTCAGCGCGCCGAAGCCGATGACGAGGATGCTCGACATCCATAGCATCGGCGAAATCTTGCCCAGCTTCCACTTCGACACCACCATTGCGGCGACGATGGCAACCATGAAGGCGATCGTGCCCTTGATCGCTGCGGTCGTCGCGGCGAATGCGCCTTCGCCGCCCGACGAGAATTTATACGCGAGAAAGAAGACGAGCAGCGGGCCGAAATCGATCACGAAATTGAGCCAGCCATGCTTGGCCGGGGGCGGTGCCGGGACCGCTTCGGGGCCAGTGGGAAGCACGTCGCTCATCGGATATTTCCTGCAATAATGGCTGCGATCTCGTCCGCATCGAACGGGCGAAGGTCTTCGATGGTTTCACCGATACCGATCGCATGGATGGGAAGGCCATGGCGCTCGGCGGCGGAAACGAGCACCCCGCCGCGCGCGGTGCCATCGAGCTTGGTCATCACGAGGCCCGTGACCCCCGCAACCTCGCGGAACACGTCAATCTGCGACAGAGCATTCTGCCCCGTCGTCGCGTCGAGCACGAGCACGACGTCGTGCGGCGCGGCGGGATTGAGACGGCCGAGCACGCGCTTGATCTTGGCCAGCTCGTCCATCAGCTCGCGCTTGTTCTGAAGCCGCCCGGCGGTGTCGACGATCAGCACGTCGATGCCGGTCGCGGTCGCCTGCTTCACCGCGTCGAACACGATGCCCGCGCTGTCGCCGCCCTCCGGGCCCGCCATGATCGGTACGCCGAGCCGTTCGGCCCAGACCTTCAATTGCCCGATCGCGGCGGCGCGGAAAGTGTCGCCCGCGACGAGCATCACGCCATAATCCTGTTCCTGGAACAGGTGCGCCAGCTTGGCGATGGTGGTCGTCTTGCCCGATCCGTTGACCCCGATCACCAAAATGACCTGCGGGCGCGGAAAGGCGTCGATGTCGAGCGGCTGCGCGACCGGGCGCAGCACCGTCGCGATTTCCTCGGCGACGATCTTGCGCAATTCCTCGACGCCGCCCGCCACCGCATCGCGCCGCGCGGCGAGCCGCTCGCGGATGCGCCCCGCCATCGCGGGGCCCAGATCGGCGGTGATCAGCGCTTCCTCGATGCGGTCGAGATCCTCCTCGTCGAGCCTTGCCTTGCCGGTCAGCCCGGCGAGATTCTCGCCGAGCCGCTCGGAGGTGCGGCGAAATCCGCCGAGCAGCCGTTCGCTCCAGCTTTGGCCGGTCATGCCGCGATATCCTTTGCTTCGATTTGGGTGGCGACCATCCGGTCGCCGTCGCGCGCCGTCAGGCGGACGTCGACGATGGTGCCGGGCGCCGCGGGTGCGGTTAGTGCCACGGCGGCGAAATTCTCGGCATGGCCGCTGACGCCATCGCGTTCGACGAGCATCGACGCGGTGCGGCCGATCTGCGTGCCCAGCCAGTTCTGACGGCGTCGCGCATTGGCCTCACGCAGGATCGCGGCGCGTTCGCGCGCGATCGTGCGGCCGACCTGCGGCATCCGTGCGGCGGGTGTCCCGGCGCGCGGGCTGTATGGAAAGATATGGCCGAAGACGATGTCGCAATCGTCGATCAGCGCCAGCGAGTTCGCGAACATCGCCTCATCCTCGGTAGGGAAGCCCGCGATCAGGTCGGCGCCGATCGCGATGTCCGCGCGCGCCGCCTTCAGCCGCTCGATCAATGCGACAGACTCGGCGCGGCGGTGCCGGCGCTTCATGCGCGTCAGCACCATGTCGTCCCCGGCCTGCAGCGACAGGTGGACGTGCGGCATCACGCGCACTTCTTGGGTGAGCAACGCAAACAGCGCGTCGTCGATCCGGTTCGGGTCGAGCGACGACAAGCGAAGGCGTTCGACCGGCAGCGCCAGCAGCGCCTCGACCAGTGCGGCGAGCGTCGTTCCGCTGTCGTCGCCATAGCTCGCCAGGTCGACTCCGGTCAGGATGATCTCGCGCTGGCCGCGATCGAGCGCGATCCGCGCGGATGCGACGACCGCATCGACATGCGCCGACCGCGCCGTGCCGCGCGCCAGCACCGTCGCGCAAAAGGTGCAGCTGTGCGAACAACCGGTCTGGACGCCAAGAAAGGCGCGCGCATGATCGGCGCCCGAAAGCGCGGGGGCATAGGACGCGGTGGACGCGGTGCCGGGTCCGGCCGCTTTGCCGCCATAGCTTTCGGCGAGTGTCTTGGCGTCGTTACGGACCACCCGCGCGCCCATCGCCACAAAGGTATCGGGCACGAGTTCGGCGGCGCATCCCGTCACCACGACGTCGGCACCCGGCCGCTCGCGCAGCGCGCGTCGCACCGCCTGTCGTGCCTGACGCACCGCCTCGTCGGTCACCGCACAGCTGTTGAAGACGATCGTATCGCGCGTACCCGCCGCGCGCGCCGCGACCCGAACCCCTTCGCCCTCGGCGATGTTCAGCCGGCACCCGAAATTGACGACCTCGATCGGGTCGGCGAGGGACGCGCTCATCCGAACTGCGCCCAGTCGGTCTCGCCCTCATACACGCGCGTCGCGGCGCCGCTCATCACGATCGGCTCGCCCGGCGCCCAACGGATGACGAGGTCGCCGCCGGGCAGCGACACCGTCACCGGCGATTGGACAAGGCCCGCGCGGATTGCGGCAACCGCGGTTGCGCACGCGCCGGTGCCGCATGCCTGCGTCAGGCCCACGCCGCGTTCCCAGACGCGCAGCTGCAACTGGTTCTCGCCGTCGAGGCTCGCGACATTGACGTTGACGCGCTCGGGAAACAGCGGGTCGGTTTCGATCCGCGGCCCCAACTCGTCGAGCGCTACGGCGTCGGCTTCGGGCACGAAGAAAACGATATGCGGGTTGCCGACATTGACCCCGGCGCCATGCTCCAGCTCGTCCCACGCGACGGGCATGTCGCGCGTGTCCATCGGCATGGCGAGCGGGATATGCTCCCAGTCGAATTCGGGCTCGCCCAGCACGACTTCGGCGCCGCCGTCTGCCGGGGTGACGCGCAGCATCCCACCCAATGTCTCGATCACCGCGGGCTTGCCGATCAAAGTCGCGACGCAGCGCGTCGCATTGCCGCACGCCTCGACCTCGCCGCCGTCGGCGTTGAAGATGCGCATCTTCACATCGGCGCTGTTCGACGGTTCGAGCAGGATCAGCTGGTCGCATCCGATGCCGTGGCGGCGGTCGGCGATCGCATGCGCGCGCGCCGGTGTCATCTCGACGCTGCGTTCGCGCGCATCGATCACGACAAAATCGTTGCCGAGGCCGTGCATCTTGGTGAAGCGATCTGCCATAGCTCGCGCATGTAAGGGCGCGGGCGCATGAAGTCTAGCGATGCGGGGACCGGCGCCCCCGCGTCACGCCGACTTGCGCAGCGGTTCGGCGTCGCTGGAGTCGGAACCCGTGCCGGGGCTGGTCGGCGGCACCATCGGTGCACGCAGCAGGCCGCGGTCGGCGAGCAGGCGTTCGGTGTCGGCGGCCGATGAGGCGCGGCCGAAATACCAGCCCTGGCCCTTGGAGCAGCCGAGCCGCGTCAGTTCGATCGCGGTTGCCTCATCCTCGACACCTTCGGCGGTGATCGGCATCGACAGGCTTTCGCCCAGCCGCACGATCGCGACGACGATCGCCTGCGCGTCGGGGCTGCCGCGCATCGCGGCGACGAAGCTGCGGTCGATCTTGATCCGGTCGAACGGGAGCGCGCGCAGGTGCGACAGCGAGCTGTAGCCGGTGCCGAAATCGTCGAGGCTCAGCGACACGCCCTGATTTTTCAGGCTGGTGACAATCGAACGCACCAGCGGCAGGTTCTCGAAGAGCGAGCTTTCCGTGATCTCGACCTCGAGCTGCGCGGCGGGGAAACCGACCTCGACGAGCAACTTGGTCAGTTTCTGGCTGAACCACGGGTCTTTCAACTGCTGCGGCGAGATATTGACCGCGAGCATGATCGAGGGATCCCAGCGCTTGGCGATTTCCATCGCCTCGCGGATCACCTGTAGCGACAATTCGCCGATCAGCCCGCTTTCCTCGGCGACCGGAATGAAGCGTTCGGGCGGAATCATCCCATATTCGGGCGATTCCCAGCGCATCAGCATTTCAAAGCCGATCAGGCGCCCGCTGGCGATATCGACCTGCGGTTCGAAATGGGGAACGAATTCGCCGCGCGGCATACCGTCGCGAATGCCAGTCTCGATCTGATTGCGGACCTGCACGGCCATTTCCATCCCGGCCTCGAACCAGCAAAAGCGGTTCCGGCCTTCGTCCTTGCAATGGTACATCGCGATGTCGGCCTGGCGGACCATCGTCTCCATCGTGACGCTGGCATCGCTGGCGAGCGATATGCCGAGCGATGCGCCGACCCGGATCTGCTGCGCGTCATGCGTGACATTATTGTCGAGCACCATGACAAGTTCGGCGGCCAGTGCGTCGATATCGGCGCGCGCCGCGGGCTCGAAAACCAGCATCGCAACGAATTCGTCGCCGCCGAGCCGCGCCTTGGTGGCATTGGGCGGCAGCACGGCCGAGATGCGCTCGGCAGCGACCTGCAGCACGCGGTCGCCGGCGACGTGGCCGTGGATATCGTTGACGGTCTTGAAATGGTCGAGGTCGAGCAGAAACAGCGCGACCTGGCGCTTTTCGGCGATCGCGTTCGCGATCTGCCGCTGACCCGTCGCCAGAAGTGCGCGGCGATTGAGAAAGCCGGTGAGGGGGTCGGTGTCGGCAAGGTAGCGGGCGCGCTGTTCGGCCTCGGTGCGTTCGCGGATTTCGCGATTGAGATCCTTGTAGCGCCGCCAGCCGAACAGGATCAGCGCGACGTTGAGGACAAGCGCGGCGGCGAGCGCGCGATCGGGGCCGCCGCCGATGCCGATCAGCGCGCGAACGGCTGCCTGCATTACATTGCTGCCCGTGCCCACGAACAGCAGGATCGCCGCAACGACGATGCCTCCGGCCACAATGTCGCGTTTGGCGCCCTCGCTGCGGTCGAATTGCTTCGGCGTCGATGTCATATCAAATTTCCCCACCATCGCGCGCTTATGGGCGCGAAGCGGTGAAATTTGAGTTAAGTGGAGAACCTTCTTCGTGGCGGGATCCCAGCAAGGATCGGCCGGGCTTGCCTAAATCCGGCTTTTTGCGTAAAGGCCCCGGCGTTCGCACGCATTTTGCGTTCGGGCATATCGACATCCGCGACGGAAACACTGTCCACGGATACCGCTGGTTGGCGAGGTTTCGCTCACCGGCGTGTTTTGCGTTGCGGGCGTCGAAGACAAGGATTTGTGGCTGTGTTCGATAGTCTGAGCAACCGGCTTGGCGATGTTTTCGGGAAGCTCCGCGGTCGCGGCGCGCTGACCGAGGCCGACGTGCGCGCCGCGATGCGCGAAGTGCGAATCGCGCTGCTCGAGGCTGACGTCGCACTGCCCGTCGTGCGCAGCTTCATCGATCAGGTCACCGACCTTGCGATCGGCGCGAATGTCCTGCGCTCGGTCACCCCGGGGCAGCAGGTCGTCAAGATCGTCAGCGACGCGCTGACCGAGATGCTCGGCTCCGAAACCGCCGAGCTCGACCTCAACGTCACCCCGCCCGCCGTGATCATGATGGTCGGCCTTCAAGGCTCGGGTAAGACCACCACTACGGCGAAGATCGCGAAGCGGCTCAAGGAAAAGGACCGCAAAAAGGTGCTGATGGCGTCGCTCGACGTCAATCGCCCCGCGGCGCAGGAACAGCTCGCCGTCCTCGGTACCCAGATCGATGTCGCGACGCTCCCGATCGTTGCGGGTCAGGGCCCGGTCGAGATCGCGCAGCGCGCAATGCAGGCGGCGAAGCTGCAGGGCTATGACGTCCTGATGCTCGACACCGCGGGCCGCCTCCATGTCGATCAGCAATTGATGGACGAGATGCAGGCGGTGTCGCGTACCGCCAATCCCGCCGAAACCCTGCTCGTCGTCGACAGCCTGACCGGCCAGGACGCGGTGCAGGTCGCGCAGCGCTTCACCGATCAGGTGCCGCTCACCGGTGTCGTGCTCACCCGCATGGACGGCGACGCGCGCGGCGGTGCCGCGCTGTCGATGCGTGCGGTCACCGGCAAGCCGATCAAATTCGCGGGCACGGGCGAAAAACTCGACGGGCTCGAACTCTTCCAGCCGTCGCGCATCGCGGGCCGCATCCTTGGCATGGGCGACGTCGTCAGCCTCGTCGAGCGTGCTGCCGAAACGATCCAGGCCGAAGAGGCCGAGGCGATGGCGGCGAAGATGGCCAAGGGCCTCTTCGACCTCAACGACCTCCGCACCCAGCTCAACCAGATGCGCCGCATGGGCGGCCTCGGCGCGCTCGCCGGCATGATCCCCGGGATCAAGAAGGCGCAGGCGCAGATGGCGGCGGGCGCCGCCGACGACAAGATGCTCATCCACTTCGACGCGATCATGGGGTCGATGACGCCCAAGGAACGCGCGAAGCCCGAAATCCTGACCGCGAAGCGCAAGATCCGCATCGCCAACGGATCGGGCACGACGGTGCAACAGGTCAACAAGGTGCTGAAGATGCATCAGGAAATGGCCAGCGCGATGAAGAAAATCCGCAAGATGGGCGGGCTCAAGGGCCTTGGCGCGCTGTTCGGCAAGGGCGGCGGCATTCCCGGTATGGGCGGCCCAGGTGGTTTTGGCGGCGGCGGTGGCGGCCTCCCCGGTCTCGGCGGCGGCGGATCGATCCCACCCGAACTCGCCAATTTGATGAATAAAAAGAAGTAATTACACCCGAATTTCAGTTTAGAAGTAAAAGGAAAATATCATGGCTACTGCTATTCGCCTCGCTCGCGGCGGTTCTAAAAAGCGCCCTTATTACAAGATCGTCGTCGCCGATTCGCGCAGCCCGCGCGACGGCCGCTTCATCGAGCGTATCGGCAGCTACAACCCGCTGCTCGCCAAGGACAATCCCGAGCGCATCAAGCTCGATGCCGACCGTGCGAAGCATTGGCTGAGCGTTGGCGCCCAGCCGAGCGACCGCGTCGCCCGCTTCCTCGACGCCGCAGGTGTCCAGGAACGCGCCGCGCGTAACAACCCGAACAAGGCTGTCCCGGGCGAGAAGGCCAAGGAACGCGCCGAAGAAAAGGCGCAGAAGCTGATTGACGCCGAAGAAGCCGCAGCAGCCGCTGCCGCCGCTCCGGCCCCCGAACCCGAAGCCGTCGAAGAAGCTGCCCCGGAAGTGGCTGCTGAAGAAGCTGCCCCCGAAGCGCCCGCTGCTGAAGAAGCTGCTGCTCCTGCCGCCGCAGAATCGGACGCCACCGGTTCGGTGAAGAGCGAAGCGACCGCCGAGGCCGTTGCCGAAGCCGTTGCCGACGAAACCCCGGCCGACGCGACCGCCGACGACGCGACCGCGATGGCCGAGCAGGCTGCCGAAGGCGGCCCGGCCGAAGCAGCTCCGGCTGCCGAGGAAGCGCCTGCTGCAGAAGCCGGCGAAGAAGAAGCCAAGGCCTGATCTTGGCTGACGCCCATCGCCCCGTCACTCTCGCTGCCATTGCTGGCGCGCATGGGGTGCGGGGCGAGGTGCGCCTCAAACTATTTGGCGAAGGCGCGGAGGCTCTCCGCGCCTTTTCCGTTTTCGACGCGGGGGAGCGCAAGCTGACCTTGAAGTCGGTGCGACCCGCCAATCAGGGCGCGGTCGCGACCTTTGCCGAGATCGCCGACCGCAGCGGTGCCGAAGCCTTGCGCGGCACCCTTCTCACCGTCCCGCGTTCGGCGCTGCCGCCGCTGGGCGAGGGCGAATATTATCATCACGACCTGCTCGGTCTGCCCTGCGTATCGACCGACGGCAGGGCGGTCGGCGAAGTCGTCGCGATCGACAATTTCGGCGCGGGCGACATCCTCGAAATCGCGAAGCCCGACGGCAAACGCTTCATGGTCCCGATGAACGACAAGGCCGTACCCAAATGGGGCGAGCAGGTGGTAATTTCCGCCGACTATGTCGAATGAGCCGGATCGGGGTTCTTTCCGATATCCATGGCAATCTCCCGGCGCTCGAAGCGTGCGTAGACGACGCGAAGCGGCGCGGCTGCGACAGCTTCATCAATCTGGGCGACATCTTGTCGGGGCCGTTATGGCCGGTCGAAACCGCGGCCTTCCTGCGCCCGCTCGACTGGCCGACGATTGCCGGCAACCATGAACGCCAATTGCTGACCCAGACGCGCGATCAAATGGGCGATTCGGATCGTTTTGCTGACGCTGCGATCGGCGAAAGTGAGCGCGCATGGCTCCGGACGCTGCCGCCGGCGCTCGCGTGGCGGCGCGATATCTATCTGTGCCACGGGACGCTGGGCAGCGATCTCGACTATATGCTCCATGATGTGGGCGAAGCCGCGGTCAGCGATACGCCGCCGCATGCGGTCGCCGCGCGCGTGGCGGGCCGGGGCGAACGGCTGATCCTGTGCGGCCATACGCATGTGCCGCGTCGGGTAAAGCTGCCCGACGGACGGACAGTGGCCAATCCGGGCAGCGTCGGACTTCCCGCTTATGACTGGGACCGGCCGCACTATCATGTCATGGAAACCGGATCGCCAGCATCACGCTATGCGGTCGTCGACGGCGACACGCTCGACGTCGATCTGATCGCGGTCGCCTATGACCATGAAACGGCTGCACGGAAGGCCGAGAGCGAAGGTCGCAGCGATTGGGCGCTCGCGCTGCGCACCGGTCGCGCCCGATAGCGGTGTTGCGACGATCAGGTGCAAATGATAGCGATATGACATCCTGAAGGGGGACTTCATGCGCTTGAAAACCGGACTTTTCCTCGCTGGCCTGCTTGTGGCGCCACTTTCCGCGCAGGCGCAGGAGGTTGCCCCCAAAACGCTCGATCAACTGGCGCCCGAGATCGACGCGCTGTTCGCGAAATTTCAGGCCGAACAACATGTCCCGGGCCTCGTCTATGGCATCGTCAAGGACGGCAAGCTTGCCTATGTGAAGGGCATCGGCGTCCAGAATATCACCGACAAGCGCCCCGTCACCGCCGACAGCCTGTTCCGCATCGCCTCGATGACCAAGGCGTTCACTGCGCTGTCGATCCTGAAACTGCGCGACGACGGCAAGCTGCGTCTCGACGATCTCGCCGAGCAATATGTTCCCGAGATGAAGGACTGGACCTATCCGACGAAAGACAGCCCGCGCATACGCATCCGCGATCTGCTCCAGCATGTCGGCGGGCTCGTGACCGACGATCCGTGGGGCGACCGGCAACAGGTGCTGCCGCAAGACGACTTCACGAAAATGATCGCGGCAGGCGTGCCTTTCAGCCGCGTTCCGCAAAGCCAGCATGAATATTCGAACTTCGGCTATGCGCTGCTCGGCCGGATCGTCGCCAATGCGTCGGGCATGAACTATACCGACTATGTCCAAAAGACGATCCTGAACCCGCTCGGCATGACGAGCAGCGGCTATGATGCGCCCAAAGCGCCGAAGGCGCGCTACGCGATCGGCTATCGCTGGGAAAATGATCGCTGGACCGCCGAGCCCGAGATGATCGACGGCGCATTCAACGCGATGGGCGGGTTGCAGGTCAGCGCGAACGACTATGCGAAATGGGTCGCCTTCCTCCTCTCGGCCTGGCCGGCGCGCGATGATGCCGACAATGGCCCGGTCAAGCGCGCGACCGTCCGCGAAATCGCGCAGGGGTCGAACTTTACCGCGGTGGTCAATCGCAATGGGGCGAGCGGCGCCGACGCGTGCAAATTGTCGAGCGCCTATGGCATGGGCTGGCGCGTCGCGCAGGACTGCGACCTCGGGCTGACACTCGCGCATGGCGGCGGCTATCCGGGCTATGGCAGCCATGTGATGCTGATGCCCGACCATGGCGTCGGCGTGTTCGCGCTCGCCAACCGCACTTACGCCGGGCCGTCGGGCGCGGCTTGGGATGCGGCGGTCGCGATCGACAAGGCGGGATTGCTCGAAACGCGGGCCGTGCCGGTGTCACCGCCAGTGGCGGAAGCCTATGCGGCGGCAAGGGCAGCTTATGCCGCGGGCGACCTTGCACCGCTCGATGGCAAGCTCGCCATGAACTTCCTGCTCGATCGCTCGGCCGAGAATTGGAAGGCCGAATTCGCAAAGCTGAAAGCCGAGGTGGGGGCATGCCCCACCGACGAACCGCTCGCTCCAACCGGCTCGATGTCGACGGCCTTCCGCCTCAATTGCGAAAAAGGCAAACTCGACGGGGTCTTGCTGCTCGCACCGACGTCGCCCGTGACGGTTCAGGCGCTGCGTTTTCGTGTCGTGCCGCCCGAAGCGCGCTGATATCGACGGGGTGGGGCCTTTAGCAAGGGACGACCCCACCCCGTTTTCCCTGTACCTTGAGAGGGGGCAGGGGTTTCTTATCGCGCCCGGCGCTTGGTGCGCACGCCGCAGCGGGCCGCCACGCGGGTGAAGGCGCTGTCTTCGCCCGGCGCACTCGGCAAGGCGATCCATTCGCCGAGGCGCCGGAAGGGGGTCGCGAGCCATTTGAGGCCGCGGGTGATGTCGGCGCTGAACTGGTCATGACCTTCATTCCAGGCGCGCATGAAATGCTCGTCTTTCATCGTTCATCTCCTTTCGCTTGATGAGGAGAATATGCCTGGCAATGCGCCGCGCCGCCAACAAAAGGCGTAGACCATATCATAAGTCTGACTTATAAGGTCGCATGGCCCGACTGCCGCCCCTTGCCGCCGTGCGAACCTTTGAAGCGGCCGGTCGTTTGCAGAATTTCTCGCGCGCTGCGGAGGAGCTGGGGCTGACGCAGGCGGCGGTGAGTTATCAAATCCGCCAATTGGAAGACCGGCTCGGCCGCGCGCTGTTCGTGCGCGAGAAAGGCCGCGTGCGCCTCTCCGAAACCGGGCAGCGGCTGCTCCCCGCGATCAGCAATGCCTTTGCCTCGATGGGCGATGCCTTCGCCGCGCTCGGCAGCGACGAAGCCGATGTGCTGACGATCAGCGCGATGACGACCTTTGGCGGCACTTGGCTCAGCGCGCGCATCGGCGGCTTCCAGCTAGCCTATCCCGACCTGGCCGTTCGCATGCTGCTGAACAATGATCTGGTCGATTTCGACGCCACCAACGTCGACGTCGCGATCCGCGTCGGTCGCGGATATTGGCCGGGCCTGCGCACCGACTTTCTCTATCGCAGCCACGTCACACCGATTTGCGCGCCCGCCTTTCTCGAACTGAACCGCGTCGAAACGCCTGCCGATCTGCTGCGTGTCGATCGCCTCGCACCCAATGACCCCTGGTGGGCGGGCTGGTTCGCCGCTGCGGGTGTGGTCAGCGGCCCTTTGCCCCAACGTCGCGGCATCGAACTCGACAGCCAGCTGCAGGAGGCGAGCGCGGTGCAGGGCGGCTATGGCATCGCGATGATGACACCGCTGCTCTGGCGCGCCGAACTCGACGCCGGGCGGCTGGTCCAGCCCTTCGAGGCGCTTTTCCAGCCCGGGACGGCCCATTTCCTCGTCCACCGCGAGAATCGCGTCGGGGTGCGCAAGATCGAGCGGTTCCGCGAATGGCTGCACGCCGAGATGGAGAAGGATCGCCACCTGCTCCCCGAGGCGCTATGGCAGCCGCTGCCATGAGTTTCACCGCCGTTCCCCTGACCCTATATCCCGACATGTTCCCCGGTCCGCTGGGGCACAGCATGGCGGGGCGCGCGCTCGAAAGCGGGACGTGGAATTGCGCGCCGGTGCAGATCCGCGACTTCGCGACCGACAAGCACCGCACCGTCGACGATACGCCCGCGGGGGGCGGCGCGGGGATGGTGCTGAAGGCCGACGTCCTCGGCGCGGCGATCGACCATGCGGTCGCGACGCATCCCGGCCTGCCGATCCTTGCGATGACGCCGCGCGGAACACCGATCACCCAGCGCCGCGTGCGCGATCTGGCGGGAGGGCCCGGCGCGGTCATCCTCTGCGGGCGTTTCGAGGGGTTCGACGAGCGGATCTTCGCGGCGCGGCCGATCGAAGAAGTGTCGATGGGCGACATCATCCTGTCGGGCGGCGAGATGGGCGCGCTGCTTTTGCTCGATGCCTGTATCCGGCTGCTTCCCGGCGTGATGGGTGCGTCGGCGAGCGGCGACGATGAATCGTTCGAGCAGGGGCTGCTCGAATATCCGCACTACACCCGGCCGGTCAGCTGGGAGGGGCACGACATTCCCGATGTGCTGCGATCGGGCGATCATAAAAAGATCGCCGCGTGGCGGAGCGAGCGCGCCGCAAGCGACACGCAGGCGCGCCGCCCCGACCTGTGGCAGGCCTATGTCGCCGAACGCGGCGGGCGATAGCGCAGCAACACCCACGGCACTTTCGTGCTGTCGAACATCAGCCGGCTTTTCTGTTGGGTAAAGGGCGGCATATGATCGCCCACGATCAATATGTCGGTCGGCGGAAAATCGGGGCGACTGGCCATCGCCGCCAACGCCGCCGCCGTGTCGTCCCAGATCGAAAAGAGACGACAGACCTGCGGATAGTCGCTGTCGAGCACGGGCCCCAGCTGGCGGCAATCCTTGGTGCGCAATTCATGGTTGGCCACGACCGGCAGATGCGAATTGAGCGTCAGCCAGTAAATGAACTGCGGCTGTTTCGCTGCGGCCAGGTCGCGCCCGATCAGCCGCGGGATATCGCGATCGCACGCGCCGGGGAAAACATTCGGGCAATGCCCCGCGCCCTGACTCTCGATCGCATCGCGGAAGCTCATCCGCTCGAACCCGATCAGCGGATACCAGATGTCGCGGTCGAAGAATTTGGGCGAAAAGCCGTGGAAGGCGTGCGTCCGGTATCCGCGCCGGGCCAGCGTCGCGGGCAGGCAGGCGGGGTCGGGCGCGACAATATCCGGATAATCGCCCCATCGCTGGCACAGTTCGCGAATCTCGCCCTTGGTCGTCGAATTAAAGAAGGTCGTGCTGCCCTGGCTGATCTCGAATCTCTGCGCGAGTTCGGGGCGCGTCCAGATGGCATCGAGCCGCGTTCGCAGCGTGGCTTCTGCCGGCAGTCCCATCGCCTCGACGACGACGATCATGACATGCCTTTTGCCGTCGGCGAGCTTCAAAAAATCGGTCTGCTGCGTTGCCGAGGTGAAGGGGGCGTCGGCGGGCGCCAGCCGGTTATACGATGTCGCCCCGTCGCGTGCCCGGATATAGTCGGCCTGTGCCAGCGTGAAGGTCAGCGCGGCGGCGGCAAGCATCCATTGCGGTCCGCGCAGATGGTTCGGCTGGCGAAGCTGCCGCGCGGCAAAGGCCAGCACGAGAATCAGCAGCCCTGCGCCGATCAGATATTCGGGCGACGCGGCGGGGCGGATGTCGAGCACGAGCGCGATCACCGACAGGATCATGCTGATGTGCATATTGAACATGCTCGCGATGAACACGAGCGTCAGATAGAGAAGAAGGCCGGCGAAGGCGGCAAGACGGAACCAGTATCCGAACCAGCTCGCGACAAAACCTATCGCCGCGCACAGCCAGATTTCGGGTGCGCGCATCGGGCCGCCCATGATCGTGATCGGCAGGAAGGGCAGGTTGGGAAGCAGCATCCAGCACAGCGCCCAGTTCAGGAAAGCTGCCAGCCCGGCGCCCCCGTCGGGCGCGAAAGCGCGGCGCGCGAACGGCTTTATGGCGATCATTGGCTGCATCGGGTCCCTCCCGCATCATCCATGGCGTATTTTGGTTAACGCCCGTTTAAGCGGTGCGCGCCCGCGACCCCCGCAACCCCTTGCATTTCGTCTCTTTCCGGCGTAGTGGCCGCGGCTTCAAGCGGAGCCGGGCGAATCGCATTTCTTGCGCATGCCCGTTCCTCCGCGCATCTCCGACCGGTCATCCGGACGGGGCGCAGGGTTCCCGAAGTGCTGCGATCGGGGGATCATGCGACGATAAACGGTTACGCAGGCCGGACCTTTGGGAGCGTCATATCGATGCTCGGGCCCGACCTGCCTCTGGCGCGCGGCGACAAGAAAAGGACTAGAGGACATGAACCTCATCCAGACGATCGAAGCCGAAGAAATCGCCAAAGCGGCGAAGACCATTCCGACCTTCCGTCCCGGCGACACGCTGAAAGTCGGCGTGAAGGTGGTCGAAGGCGAACGCACCCGCGTCCAGAATTTCGAAGGCGTGTGCATCGCACGCTCGAACAAGGGCATGGGCTCCAACTTCACCGTGCGCAAAATGTCGTTCGGCGAAGGTGTCGAGCGCGTGTTCCCGCTCTATTCGCCCAACATCGACTCGATTACCGTCATCCGCAAGGGTGCCGTGCGTCGTGCGAAGCTTTACTATCTTCGTGGCCGCACAGGTAAATCGGCGCGTATTGCGGAGCGCCGCGATTACCGGCCGGAAGCCAGCGAGGGCTAAGGGAGACTTTCCCAACCCCAAGCGAAAACAGCTTTCCAAAACGACCGGTTCCGCCAAGGCGCAGAACCGGTCGTTTTTATTTGGGCAAAGCGAATTTGATGCAGCATTTCCCGTCCTTCCAACCGACACGGCGCGCCTTCATCGGCGCGGTGCTGGCGCTTGGCGTGTCGGGCGAAGCGCTGGCGGCGACCAATGCGCAGCGC
The DNA here is from genome assembly GCA_051861185.1 of Sphingopyxis sp. Classification (GTDB taxonomy): domain Bacteria; phylum Pseudomonadota; class Alphaproteobacteria; order Sphingomonadales; family Sphingomonadaceae; genus Sphingopyxis. The sequence continues at coordinate 43,411 of JBIMKQ010000011.1, read as the reverse complement.
GTCGTCGCGGCAGCGCGGAAGCAGGTCGGCGTCACGCTGCATTATGATCCCGCCTACAGCATGCTCGCGTTCCCGAACGGCGACGTCCACCGCGCAAAGGGCGTGTGCACCGACGTCGTCATCCGCGCCTTCCGCGATGCGCTGGGACTGGACCTGCAGGCCCTTGTAAACGCCGACATGCGCGCCAATTTTACGGTCTATCCGAAAAACTGGGGCCTCGGCCGCCCCGACCGCAATATCGACCACCGCCGCGTCCCCAATCTCGCGACCTTCTGGCGGCGGCAGGGGGCGGCGCTGCCCGTCACCGACAATCCGGCCGACTGGCGGCCGGGCGATATCTTCACTGCGCTGGTCGGTGGGCGCCTGCCGCACACCGGCATCGTGTCCGATCGCAAGGACACGACCGGCACCCCGCTCGTCCTCCACAATATCGGCGGCGGCACGCGCGAGGAGGATGCGCTTTTCGACCACCGGCTGACCGGCCATTTCCGCTGGAAAGTCTGACCTTCGTTTTCAATCACGGTTCATACGCTGAGGAGTGAGTAAATGGGTTATCGTATCGTTGTCGCCGGGGCCACGGGCAATGTCGGGCGCGAAGTGCTCGCCATTCTCGCCGAGCGTGAGTTTCCGATCGAGGAACTCGCAGTTGTCGCCTCGTCGCGCAGCCAGGGACTCGACATCGAAATCGGTGACACCGGCCGTACGGCCAAATGCCAGAATATCGACAATTTCGACTGGGCCGGCTGGGACATGGCGATCTTTGCGATCGGCAGCGAAGCGACCGCGATCCACGCGCCCAAGGCTGCCGCCGCGGGATGCGTCGTGATCGACAACTCGTCGCTCTATCGCATGGACCCCGACGTGCCGCTGATCGTGCCCGAAGTGAACCCCGACGCGATCGACGGCTATACGAAGCGCAACATCATCGCGAACCCCAATTGCTCGACGGCGCAGATGGTCGTCGCGCTGAAGCCGCTCCACGATGCCGCAAAGATCACGCGCGTCGTCGTCTCGACCTATCAGTCGGTGTCGGGCGCGGGCAAGGCGGGCATGGACGAGTTGTGGAACCAGACGCGCCAGATCTTCGTCGGCGACGAAAAGGACGTCCAGAAGTTCACCAAGCAGATCGCGTTCAACGTCATCCCGCACATCGACAGCTTCCTCGACGACGGCTCGACCAAGGAAGAGTGGAAGATGGTCGTCGAAACGAAGAAGATCCTCGATCCGAAGATCAAGGTCACCGCGACCTGCGTCCGCGTGCCGGTGTTCGTCGGCCATTCGGAAGCGATCAATATCGAGATGGAAAATGAGCTGTCGGCCGAGGACGCCCAGCGCATCCTGCGCGAAGCCCCCGGCGTAGTCCTCCACGACAAGCGCGAGGACGGCGGTTATATCACCCCCGTCGAATGTGTCGGCGACTTCGCGACCTTCGTGTCGCGCGTGCGTGAAGACCCCACGGTCGAAAACGGCCTCAACCTCTGGTGCGTCAGCGACAATTTGCGCAAGGGCGCGGCGCTGAACGCAGTGCAGATCGCCGAACTGCTGGGGCGTAGGCACCTGAAGAAGGGCTAAAGGTAAATCCTCCCTGTCGCGCAGCGATGGGGAGGGGGACCGCGCGCGACGCGAGTGGTGGAGGGGCCGCGACGGTTGCGCCAAAGCCCCTTCGTCAGCCTCTTCGAGGCTGCCACCTCCCCATGGCTTCGCCACAGGGAGGATCGCCTTGGCCTCCGCGGGGCATTCACGCTATGTCGTTGAAATGACCACCCCCTACATCTTCACCCGTGCCCTCTGCCGCGCGCCCGCCCGTTCGGCGGTCAAGGGCATCCGCGCCGAGGGCGGCCCCGACCCCGATTTCTACGGCCTCGTCGCCGAGCATGAGGCCTATGTCGCGACGCTGCGCGAGCTTGGCCTGGCGGTCGAGGTCCTCGAACCGCTCGACGAGTTTCCCGACGCGCTGTTTACCGAAGATGTCGCGCTCACCTTTCCCAAGGGCGCGATCCTGCTCCGCCCCGGCGCGCCAAGCCGTGCGGGCGAGGTTGCGCATATCCGCGGGGCTCTTGCCGCGCACCACGCCCGCCTCCTCGAAATGACCGGCCCGGGATACGCCGATGGCGGCGACATTTTGCGCCTCGCCGACCGCGTGATCATCGGCCTCTCGGCGCGCACCGACCGCACCGGCGCCGAAGAACTCGCCGGCCTGCTCGGCAAGCTCGGCTACCGCGCCGAGATCGCCGAAACCCCGTCGGGCGTTCTCCATTTCAAAACCGGCTGCGGGCTGATCGACGAACGCACGATCCTCGCCGTCCCCGCGCTCGCCGACTGTCCCGAGTTCGCCGGGCTGGAGGTCGTAACGACTCCGCCGGGCGAGGAACCTGCGGCGAATATCCTGCGCATCCGCGATACCATCCTCGTCGGCGACGGCTGGCCCGCGACGCACGCCCTGCTCGCCGCGCGCGGCATCGAAGTCCGCCCGCTCCCGACCGACCAGATCGCGCATATCGACGCGGGGCTCAGCTGCATGTCGCTGCGCTGGTGACCGCCACTCCGCCCGCGCAGCGCCGCCTGTTCGGCCTGCTCCTCATGTTGCTGCTCTTTGCGCAGATCGACCAGCCGTATCCCGAGATCGCGCTGCTCCAGCATATCCCGACGATGCTTCTGATCGTTGCGTCGCCCTGGTTGCTGCGCCGCTGGCCGATGTCGACCGCGTCGGTCGCCTGCATCGTCCTCTTCATGGCGCTCCACACGCTCGGCGGGCGCTATGCGTACAGCAACGTCCCCTACGACGAATGGGCGCGCGCGCTGACCGGCACCGGCCTGTCGGACGCCTTCGGCTGGAGCCGTAATCATTATGACCGCTTCGTCCATTTCGCCTTCGGCGCGCTGTCGGTGATCCCGGTCGCCGAAATCGCGAGGCGCTGGGGCGGGCTTGGCGCCCGCGGCGCAGCCCTGACCGTGCTGGCCTGGGTGCTGGCAATATCGTGCCTCTACGAAATCTTTGAATGGCTACTTACCATCGTGGCGGCGGGGGAGACCGCCGACCGCTACAACGGGCAACAGGGCGACATCTGGGACGCGCAAAAGGATATGGCGCTCGCGACCCTCGGTGCGATATTGGTGATGGCGATGGGGCCGGTCATTCGGAACAGGAGATAGGCGATGCGCAAGTTTACGACCCTCGCAATCATTGCATTGCTCGCTGCGTGCAAACCCGCCGCGGACAAGGCGCCTGCCGACGCCGAACCGGCCGCCCCAGCGGTCCCCGCAGCCAAGGCCGATGGCCCCGCCGCGGCGACCACCGCGGTCAGCCTCGACGGCGAGGGGCTTCGCTTCGTCGACAAGACCAGCGGCAAGACCAGCCTGCTCGCTTTTGGCGTCCCGCGTGCGCAGGCCGAAACCGCGCTCGCCAACGTCGCGGGCAAGGAAGACGACCGCAGCACCAATGAGGAATGCGGTGCGGGGACGATGGAATTCACGCGCTACGATGCGATGACGCTGAACTTCCAGGGCGGCAAGTTCGTGGGCTGGTTCCTCGGCAATGAACCCGGCGCCGCGACCTACTCGACGATGAGCGGGATCGCCGTGGGCACGACGCGCGCCAAGGCGTCCGAATCGGTCTCGATCGTCGATCTGGAAGACAGCACGCTGGGCGAGGAATTCAGCATCGGCACCGGCGAAAAGGTCATCGGCGGCATGTTCGCCGCGCCGGGAGATGCGGCGAAGATCGACGCGCTGTTCGCTGGCACCAACTGCTTCTTCCGATAACTCAGTTATAGAAACGGCCGGCAATCGATCGACTGCCGGCCGTTTCGGGCTTTCGCCAAATTCCCGGCAGGATTCGAACCTGCCTCCTCCACCTTCCGAAAGGGGTGCACCATCCAGCTGTGCTACGGGACCACAATATTGTCTATCTGGGCGCAGGTCGCTCCAATTCAAGGGCGGTTGCCAGGTAAATTCCCTAATGCCCCATATCGGCTGCCGACGCCTTCGGCCCGCCGGGCTTCGGCGGGCGTAGCACCAGCACCAGCGGCACCGATGCCAGTGTGACCCACATCATCAGCCAGAAATCGTCGATATAGGCGACCATTGCCGCCTGCCGGTTGATCTCGGCATTGACCATCGCCATCGCCGCGTCGCCCGCGATGCCGAAGCGGTCGGCGGTCGACGGGTCGAGCAGGCCGACCGAGCTGTTGGTGACATGCGCCGCCAGATCCTCATGGCTCGTCTGGATATTCGCGCCGAGCAGGGTCGTGACGACCGAGATACCGACCGATGCGCCGATGCTGCGGAACAGGTTTAGCAGGCTCGACCCGTCGGTGCGATACTGCGGCTCGATCGTCGCGAACGCCATGGTGTTGAGCGGAATGAAGATCAGCCCCATGCCGAGCCCCTGTACCAGCCCGCTGATGATCACCGGCTGCATCCCCATGGCGAGCGACCAGTGGCTCATCTGCCACAGCGAATAGGCGGCGATCAGCAGACCGGTGCCGACCATCCAGCGCGCGTCGATCTTGCCGAGCAACTGCCCCGCGACCCACATGCTCGCGAGGATGCCGATCCCGCGCAGCGCGAGAACGACGCCGGTGTCGATCACCGGCCAGCCGAACAGATTCTGCAGCATCGGCGGCAGCAGCGCCATCGACGCGAACATCACGACGCCGATCACGATCATGAAACCCATCGCGGTGACGAGATTGCGATCGGCGAGCATCGCGCGGCTGAACAGGGGCGCGCGCGAAGTGAGCATATGGATGACGAACATCCACAGACACGAGACGGCAACGCCCAGCTCGATCCAGATTTCAATGCTGTCGAACCAGTCCTGATGCGCGCCCCGGTCGAGCATCAGCTGGAGCGCGGCGAGCCCCAGCGCGAGCATCGAGAAACCGAACAGGTCGAACCGCCGCGTGACGCTGCGGGTTTTGGGGAGCAGCGCCCACATCATCGCGAGCGTGATCACCCCGACGGGCAGGTTGACGTAGAAGACCCAGCGCCAGTTGACGCTTTCGGTCAGCCAGCCGCCCAATATCGGTCCCAGGATCGGTCCGATCATGATCCCCATGCCCCAGATCGACATCGCGCGCGCGTGGCGTTCGGGCGGGTTGATGTCGAGCATCACCGATTGCGACAGCGGCCCGATAAACGCCGCGCTGATTCCCTGCAGGAAGCGGAAGGCGACCATCTGCTCGAGCGACTGCGCCGCGCCGCATGCCATCGAAGCGATGATAAAGCCGACGATCGCGGCCATGAACAATTCGCGCCGCCCGATGCGGTCGGCGAGCCAGCCGGTAATCGGCATCGCGACCGCCGAGGCGAGGATATAGCTCGTCAGCACCCACGTCACCGTCTCGCTCGTCGCGCCGAGCGCCGATTGCATATGCGGAATCGCGACATTGGCGATCGTCGTGTCGAGGATCTGCATGATCGACGCGCCCATCACCGCGACGGTCAGCAGGCCGCGATGGCGCACCCGCTCGTGCAGCGGAATGCTGTCGTCGTCAGGAAGCGCCGCGGCGGATGGGCGGCGGGGAAGGGCGTTGCTCGCCACGGAACCTTACTTCGTAAACACCCGGACATCGGCCGAAAGCCCCGCGATCATGTCGCGCGCGGGCTTTTCGTCTAAGGCGATGCGCACGGGTACGCGCTGCGTTACCTTGACCCAATTGCCGGTGGCATTCTGCGCCGGCAGCACCGAAAACTCGCTGCCGGTGCCCGCGCCGATCGTCAGCACATGGCCGCGCACCTTCAACCCCGGATAGGCATCGAAGCTGATTTCGGCGCGCTGACCGACGCGCATGTCGGCGAGGTCAGTCTCCTTGAAATTGGCCTCGACCCAGGGATGGCCGGTATCGACCAGCGTTACCGCGGGTAGCCCCGCGACCATCATCTGCCCGACCTGCAGCCGGTCCGATTGGGCGATGCGCCCGGCGCTCGGCGCACGAACCGTGGTGCGGCCGAGGTTTACCTCGGCCTGCGAGCGCTGGACGCGCGCCGCCTCGACCTGCGGATTGATCCCGCTCGACGGGCCGCCGGCAAGCTTGCTGCGCGCTTCGGCCGCGGCGGCTTCGGTCTGGCGGACGCGTTCGCGCGCCTGCGCAACCGCATGGCGTGCCGCGTCATAGGCTGCCTTGGTGGTGAAACCTTTCTCCATCAGCGCCGCCTGACGCTGGAACGTGACCTCGGCGAATTTGACGTCTTCGCGCGCCGCGGCGATGTCGACGCTCGATGTGTTCGCGCTCGCCGACAGGTTGCCGACCTCAACTTCGGCGGCGTCGATCGCGGCGGTCGCCTGCGCCACCGTCAGCGCATAGGGTTCGCCGTCGATGCGGAACAGGAGCTGGCCCTTCGTCACCTGCTGGCCGTCGCGCACGGCGACCTCGGTGATCCGCCCGCCGACCTCTGCCGCGACCGACACCTTGTCCATCTGGACATAGGCATTGTCGGTCGACACCGAGCCGCCGCTCGTCAGCCACCAGCCGGCACCGCCCGCGATCAGCGCAAGCGGGAGGCCGAACATCAGCAGACGCGTGCTCCAGCTCGCCTTGGGGCCGGCCTCTGCCGCCGCCGATGCGGCGGGCAGCGGATCGGCTTTTGGCGCAGCCTTGGGGGACGTGGCGTCTTCGGCTTTCGGGCGCGAGGGGGAGAGCTGGTCCATCAGGCGGTCTCTTTTTCTTTTTGGCATATACGGCGGGACAGATTGGCGCGGACGCGTTCGACCAGGTCGATCAGCTGGTCGCGTTCGGCGGCGCTCAACCCCTCCGTGGCTTCGGCGGTCAGCGCGTCGGCCGTCTCGCGCATCCCGCCGAGCAATTCGCCCGCGCGCGGGGTCAGATAAAGCTGCCAGGCGCGCCGGTCGGCGGGATCGGCGCGGCGTTCGACCAGCTCGGCCTCGACCAGCCGGTCGACCATCCGCGACAGGGTGATCGGCTCGACCTCGATCAGTTCGGCGAGCGGCCCCTGACGGATTCCCTCGTGCCGTTTCAGGTAAGTGATCAGCCGCCATTGCAATGCGGTGATGCCGCTGCCCTTCGTGCGCGCGTTGAACGAACGCCGGAACAGCCGCGCGGTGTCGTTCAACAAAAATCCGATCGTTTCGCTCATGGACTAAGATATAATAGCAATTGCTATTATACTCAACACCATCGACGATGTGCGCAGCGATAGAAAAGTTGCGTATCGGACCAATCACTTGCTCACGCCCTTGCCGCGCGTCCACCCTTCCGGCAGGATGACGTCATGACACTGACCGCCGACCTCTTCTGGTCCTTTCGTTCGCCGTACAGCTATCTTGCTATCGGCCGTTACCGTGCGCTGGCCGCAAGCCATGACGTGACCATCAGCCTGCGTCCCGTCTACCCGCTCGCGATCCGCCAGCCCGACTTCTTTGAACGCAACCACCCCAATTGGTTGAGCTACACGGTGCGCGACATGATCCGCGTCGCGCAGTTCCACGGGATTCCCTTTGGCCCACCGCGTCCCGATCCGATCGTGCAGGATCTGAAGACGCGCGCGATTGCCGCCGAGCAGCCTTATATCTATCGCCTGACGCGGCTTGGACAAGCAGCCGCGCGGCGCGGCAAGGGCCTCGCATTTGCGCATGAAGCGGCGCAGCTCATCTGGGGCGGGGCGCAGGACTGGCATCTTGGCGATCATCTGGCGAGGGCGGCGCAGCGCGCCGGACTGGATTTGGCGGAACTTGATGCCGAGGCGGAGAGCGATGCCGACGCGATCGACAATGAGGTCGCCGCTAACCAGGTAGCGCTCGAGATCGCCGGCCATTGGGGGGTGCCGACATTGGTGTTCGATGGCGAGCCCTTCTTTGGGCAGGACCGCATCGAAATGGCGAAATGGCGGATGGAGCAAAAGGGGCTGCGACCGCGCTGATCGGCGCTTGCCGAACCGGATAACAAGGGCGCATAGCGCGGGGCATGATGATCGAAGCGCAATATTTCGAGGCACGCGACGGCGTGCAACTGGCGTGGCGCGAAACGGGCGAAGGCCGCCCGCTGTTGCTGCTTCATGGCCTGTTTTCGAGCGGCGAAGTCAACTGGATCAAATTCGGTACCGCTGCACAGGTCGCTGCGGCCGGATACCGCGTGATTATGCCCGATCTGCGCATCCATGGGTCGAGCGATGCGCCGCATGACGAAGAATTCTACCCGCAAGACATACTGGTGCGCGACCTTGAAGATCTGATCGCGCATCTTGCCCTCAAAGATTTTGATCTCGGCGGCTTTTCGCTTGGCGCACGGACCAGCGTTCGCGCGGTGGTGGCGGGCATGAGGCCGCGGCGTTTGATCCTCGGTGGCATGGGACTGGCCGGACTTGCCGGCTGGCAGAAACGCGGACAATTTTTCAAACGCGTGATCGCCGAATATGAAGCGGCAAAGCGCGGCGACGACACATGGATGTCGATCCAGTTCATGAAGACGATGAAGGTCGACCGCATCGCGGCGGGCCATCTGCTGGGCAGCTTCACCGACACGCCGCCTGACGCGCTCGCCACGTTGACGATGCCCGTGCTCGTCGTGTGCGGGGCCGACGATCAGGACAATGGGTCGGCGCCCGAACTTGTCGCGGCGCTCGCCGATGCGCGGCTCGCCACGATTCCGGGGACCCATATGTCGAGCGTGACCCGGCCCGAACTCGGTGAAGCGATCGTGGCGTTCCTGACGGCTTGACCGGACTCGCGGCAAGCGCCTAGCTGTTGCCATTGCGCCAAAGAGCGCTGTGAAAACAAGCAGAGGACGCACCCCATGAAAGCCATGATTTCCAGCCTGTCGCTGGCCCTGTCGCTCGCGGTCACCGGTCCCGCCTTTGCCGCGGAACAGAAGCCTGCCGCATCGACGGCGAAGGCTGCGAAGCCCACCGCGGCCGACGCCGACGCATTCATCGCCGCTGCCGAAAAGGACTTGTTCGACTATACGGTCGAGGCGAGCCAGGTGAACTGGGTCAACAGCACCTATCTGACCGAAGATACCGATGCGATGGCGTCGCGGATCAACGCTGTCGGCACCGAAAAATCGGTCAAATATGCGCTCGAAGCGGCGAAGTATAAGGATGTTCCCGGCCTCAGCGCCGACACCAGGCGCAAGCTCGATATCCTCCGCACCGGCCTCGTTCTGCCCGCGCCGACAAAGCCCGGCGCCGCGACCGAGCTGAACCAGATCGCAACCGACCTCCAGTCGCAATATGGCAAGGGCCGCGGCAAGCTGAACGGCAAGGACATCTCGGGATCGGACATCGAGGCCGAGATGGGCAATCTTCAGAACACGCCCGCGCAGCTCGCCGAAATGTGGACAAGCTGGCACGACAATGTCGGCGCGCCGATGAAGGACGATTATGCGAAGCTGGTCGGGATCGCCAACGAAGGTTCGAAGGAACTGGGCTTTACCGATACCGGCGCGATGTGGCGTTCGGGTTACGACATGTCGCCCGAGGATTTCGCCAAGACGACCGAGCGCCTGTGGCAAGAAGTGAAGCCGCTCTATATGGCGCTCCACACCTACACGCGCTGGAAGCTCAACGAGAAATATGGCGATGCGGTGCAGCCCAGGACCGGCCCGATCCGCGCCGACCTGCTCGGCAATATGTGGGCGCAGGAGTGGGGCAATATCTACCCGCTCGTCGCGCCGAAGGGATCGGGTGACCTCGGCTATGACGTCGGCGATCTGCTGACGGCGCAGGGCAAGACGCCGATCGACATGGTCAAGGCGGGTGAGAATTTCTATTCGTCGCTGGGCATGGCGCCGCTGCCCGAGACGTTCTGGAAGCGAAGCCAGTTTCTGAAGCCCGCCGACCGCGAAGTCATCTGTCACGCCTCGGCGTGGGATATCGACAACAAGGACGATATCCGCATCAAGATGTGCATCAAGGTGAACGCCGACGACTTCACGACGATCCATCACGAGCTGGGGCATAATTATTACCAGCGCGCGTATAACAAGCAGCCGTTCCTGTACCTCAACGGCGCCAACGACGGCTTCCACGAGGCGATCGGCGATTTCGTCGCGCTGTCGATCACCCCGCAATATCTGGTCGACATCGGCCTGCTCGACAAGGCGAAGGTGCCGAGCGCCGACAAGGACACCGGGCTGCTCCTGCGGCAGGCGATGGACAAGGTCGCCTTCCTGCCCTTCGGCCTGCTCGTCGACCGCTGGCGCTGGGGCGTCTTCGACGGCACGATCAAGCCCGCCGATTACAACACGGCGTGGACGCAGCTGCGCACCCAATATCAGGGCATCGTCCCGCCGGCTGCGCGGCCGGCGAACGCGTTTGACGCGGGCGCGAAATTCCACATCCCCGGCAACACGCCGTACACGCGCTATTTTCTTGCTCGCATCCTGCAGTTCCAATTCTATGAAGCGGCCTGCAAGCAGGCGGGCTGGAAAGGGCCGCTTCATCGCTGTTCCTTCTATGGCAACAAGGAGGTCGGCGCGAAGCTGAACGCGATGCTCGAAATGGGCGCGTCGAAGCCGTGGCCCGACGCGCTGGAAGTCTTCACCGGCAACCGCGAGATATCGGGCAAGGCGATGGCGGACTATTTCGCGCCGCTGAAGACCTGGCTCGACGAACAGAATAAGGGCAAGCCGCAGGGGTGGTGAGCCGCGCGGCTTTGTTGTTGTTGCTGGTGTGCGGCGCGGCGGCGGTTTCGACCGCCGCGCCACCGCCGCCGCCGCTGTATCCGGACGATTTGCCCCGGACGCTTGACGGCTATGACCTTGGGGTCGTCTATTCGCGATACAGTTTCTGGATCGAAGGACAGAAGGGTGCGGTGATCGATGCGATCATGGCCGAACCGACAGATGTCGCCGGATATCGGCCGCAGTTCGCAGCTCCTGTCAGCTTTACGATCTATTCCGATTACGGGCATTTCCAGTCGGGCGATATCCGCAGCTATTGCCGCACGACGGGCGAAGCACAGGTCGACCGCAGCGACTGTCGGTTCGTTTTCAGGACCGTGACAATTCCAGCAGCGGCAATCGATCGCGCCGGACCTGTCGGCCTCTTCATGCGCACGAGTTTCGATCCGGCTGCGGTGGTCGCCAGTATGAAGGCCAATGGCATCGCCCCGGATGCCGATCTGTGGCGGGCCGATGGCCCCCAGATTTTCGGGACGCTGCCTTCGCCCGTCAAACTGTTGCGCGACAATGCAAAGGTCGAAACGGTCGATTCGCGCCAATGTCCTGCCCTGAATCGTGCGCTTGAGGCGATCGAGGGACAAACGCTGCCGCAGCGGATCGATATTCCGTTGATTGGCGAAGATGGCCCGGTGCCGCCGCCTCATCCGCATGCCGCCCGGCGCGAGGACAAGCTGACGTTCGTCGCCGACGGCGGTTCCATGACCGTGACCAGCTGGCGTGTGCTCGAACCGCTGCTCGGCCCGGTCTATGCGGCCGTAGATGCCTGTTTGCGGGGCCGCCTCGCCACCGGCGAATAAGTCATCCGGCTTCGATTCCCTGTTTGAAACGTGCCAGCCGCGCGGTCGCTGCGGCGGCATGCGGGCCGATCCAGCGGTCGTGGATATCCTGGATCGGCATCGCGTTGAGATGGTTCCAGCGCTCGCGTCCGCGGCGTTCGGCGATCAGCAGGTCGGCATCCTCCAGCACCTTCAGATGTTGCATCACCGTGCAGCGGTCGAGGTCGGGGAAGTGCGTGCATAAGGTGCCGGTCGTCAGCGGCTGGTCTTTTAGATCGTCGAGGATTTGCCGGCGGACCGGCGAAGCGAGCGCCTTGAACACCGCGTCATATTGGTCGTGAATTGACATGTTATATTTTTATAACATAAAAGGATGCGACTCAAGCGGAGAATGACGATGGAGCTGAAATTCAGGGTCGCGGCGCGGATCGCGAAGCCGGTGCATGATGTGTTCGAGGCGGTGGCCGATCCGAAGCAGCTATCGGAGTATTTCACGACCGGGGGCGCCGAAGGACGGCTGGAGACCGGCGCGACGGTGAAATGGGACTTTCTCGACTTTCCGGGCGCCTTTCCGGTCTGGGTGATCGAGGTCGTGCAGGACGAGAAGATCGTGCTGGAATGGCAGGCGACCGAAGGCGAGGCGCCGAATGTCGAGGGGGGCGAGATGAGGGACAGCGATTATCGCACCCGCGTCACGATGAGCTTCAAGAGCCTCGACGACGGGCGGACGCTCGTCGAGATCGCCGAAGAAGGCTGGCGCGAGAATCAGGGGGCGCTGAGCGCGTCCTACGGCAATTGCCAGGGCTGGTCGCAGATGCTGTGCGCGCTCAAGGCGTGGATCGAGCATGGGATCAACCTGCGCGAGGGTATGTATAAATAACGCCCGCTAGTCGGGATATTCCATTTTTAACGGACGGCTGCCGATGGGCGCGCCGGTGTTGGCATCGACCACCAGCGGGCGGACTGCCTCGCCGGTTTCGACATCGAGGTGGCGGCTGAGCGCGCCTGCGCCATTATATTTGCGGCCCCACGCGCCGATCGCCATCAGGATCGGCAGGAAGTCGCGGCCCGCGTCGGTCAACAGATATTCGTCGCGCGGCGGGCGCTGGCTGTAGCGCCGCTTTTCGAGCAATCCCGCCTCGGTGAGCGCGGCCAGCCGCCGCGAGAGGATGTTCGGCGCGATGCCGAGGCTGGTGCGCAATTGCTCATAGCGTGTCAGTTCGCGCTCGACGTCGCGCAATATCAGCATGCTCCAGCGGTCGCCGACCCGGCTCAGGCCGCGGTCGACGGGGCAGATGCCCGAAATTTCTTTTTCGCTATCCATTGAATGCATGTAGGCGGGTCACTATTCTTTTGCAAGTGACCCGCTCCCGGGTCTTAGCAGGAGACCCGATATGTCCACTTCAGACCTTGGCACCGCCCTCGTCACCGGCGCTTCGACCGGCCTTGGCGCCATTTATGCCGATCGCCTCGCGCGCCGCGGCCACGACCTGATCCTCGTTGCGCGCAACGCGGCACAGATGGAAGCGCTCGCCGCCAGGCTGCGCGCCGACACCGGCGCCCAGGTCGATGTGATCGCCGCCGACCTGACCAACAGCGAAGACGTCACCCGCATCGAACAGCGGCTGATCGACGATGCCGCGATCACCCTGTTCGTGAATAATGCGGGCATGTCGCTGAATGGCGGCACGCTCGAGAACAGCGCCGCCGAGGTGCAGACGATCATCGCGCTCAACATCACCGCCGCTGCACGGCTCGCCATCGCCGCGGGCAAGGCATTCGGCGCGCGCGGCACGGGCGCGATCGTCAACATCGCCTCGGTCCTTGCGCTCGCGCCCGAAAGTTTCGAAGGTGTCTACAGCGGGTCGAAGGCGTTCCTGCTCAACCTGAGCCTGTCGCTCGCCAACAGCCTTCGCGAACAGGGCGTGACGGTGCAGGCCGTGCTGCCCGGTGCGACGCGCACCGAAATCTGGGAACGTTCGGGCAAGGATGTAAACGCCTTTCCGGCCGAGATGGTCATGGATGCGGACGACCTGGTCGACGCGGCGTTGCTCGGCCTCGACCGCGGCGAAGAGGTCACGATCCCGCCGCTCGCTGACGAAGGCCAGTGGGACGCCTATCATGCGGCCCGGCTCGCGATGGGGCCGGGATTGTCACGGCGCGACGTGGCCGATCGGTATCGGGTGAGCGAAGCGGCCTGATCATGGCGTTCCCCGGCGAAAGCCGGGGAACCTGTCCGTTAACGGCGGCTATTTGGAGTGTCCCCTTCCTACCCCCAAAGCAAACATTCACGCATTGCGGGCCATCAAGCCGCCGTCGACCGGGATGATCGCGCCGGTAATATAGCTGGCGGCGGGGAGCACGAGGCTGAGCGTCATATGCGCGACCTCTTCGGGTTCGCCATAGCGGCGCAGCGCGGTGCGGCGTTTGGCGAACACTGCCTTGTCCTCGTCGGGCACCTTGTCGGTCATTCCGGTGCGGATCGGGCCGGGGCAGATGCAATTGACCGTGATGCCGTCGCGTCCAAGATCGACCGCGAGGCCGCGCGTGAGTCCGACAACGCCCGATTTCGCCGCGACATAGGGCGTGTCGCCGGGCGTCGCGCCGAGCCCCTCGGTCGAGGCGATGTTGACGATGCGCGCGGCGTTGCTCTGGCGCAGCCACGGTAGCGCGGCACGGACCATGCGCTGATGCGCGGTCAGCATGACCGCGATCGCACGGTGCCAGATCGCTTCATATTCATCCTCGGCGTCGAGCGGGGCGAAGCTAGAGACGCCGGCGTTGTTGATCAGGATGTCGATGCTGCCGAAGGTTCCGGCGATTTCGGCGACGCTGCGCTTGATCGCCTCGCCGTCGGTGACGTCGAGCGCGAAGGCTCGGGCAGTCGCACCGGCCTCAGCCGCCACGGCTTCGCACGCCGCGCGGTCGAGGTCGGTCACGGCGACCTTCGCGCCTTCGGATGCCAGCAGCAGTGCGGTCGCGCGGCCCATGCCGCTCGCGGCGCCAGTGACGATGGCGACGCGCCCCGCGACCGACCGCGACAGCGTCAACGGAACGGCGGTTCGTTAAACGCACGCAGTTTGCGGCTGTGGAGCTTGGCGCCCTCGTCGCGCATCGTCTCGCAGGCGCGGATGCCGATCTGGAGATGCGCGGCGATCGCTTCTTCGTAGAAGCGGTTTGCCTGACCCGGCAGCTTTAGTTCGCCGTGGAGCGGCTTGTCGCTGACGCAAAGCAGCGTCCCGTAAGGCACGCGGAAACGATAACCCTGCGCGGCGATCGTCGCGCTCTCCATATCGATGCCGATCGCGCGCGATTGCGAGAAGCGCAGCGCGCTGTCGGTATAGCGGAGTTCCCAGTTGCGGTCGTCGGTGGTGACGACGGTGCCGGTACGCATGCGTTTCTTGAGGTCGGCGCCGGTCGCGCCCGACACCGCTTCGGCGGCGGTCGCGAGCGCGACCTGCACTTCGGCGATCGGCGGGATCGGGATGGCGACGGGCAGCACCGCGTCGAGGATATGATCGTCGCGGAGATAGGCGTGCGCGAGCACATAGTCGCCGATGCGCTGGCTGGGGCGGAGGCCGCCGCAATGCCCGATCATCAGCCACGCCTCGGGACGGAGCACCGCGAGATGGTCGCAGATCGTCTTGGCGTTCGACGGACCGACGCCGATGTTGACGAGGGTGATGCCACCGCCATCGGGGGCGATGAGGTGATAGGCGGGCATCTGGTGCCGCCGCCACGCGCTGTCGGCGACGAGCGCGCTGGCGTTGACGCCCGGCTGGTCGACATAGAGCCCAGCGGCGCCCGCGAGCGCAGTGTAGCGGCCCTGGCCGACCTGCGCGCCTGCCCAGGCGACGAATTCGTCGACGTAGCGGTGATAGTTGGTGAACAGGATATAGCGCTGAAAATGCTCGGGCGCGGTGCCGGTATAATGGCGGAGGCGCGCGAGGCTGAAATCGGTGCGGAGGGCATCGAACAGCGCGAGCGGCTGGGCCGCAGTCGGGTCGGCGCCGAACAGGCCGTCGGCGAGCTCGTCCCCGATGTCGGCCAATTCGGTCGTCGGGAAATGGCGCGCGAGTTCCAGCGGCGTGACCCCGCCCATGTCCGACCCGTCGCTGGCA
Organism: Sphingopyxis sp.; assembly: GCA_051861185.1. Lineage (GTDB taxonomy): Bacteria > Pseudomonadota > Alphaproteobacteria > Sphingomonadales > Sphingomonadaceae > Sphingopyxis. The sequence continues at coordinate 27,874 of JBIMKQ010000011.1, read as the reverse complement.
TCGAGCACATAAGGGAAGGGGATCTGCTGCCCGGTTCGGGTCACCGACAGTTCGATATCATAGTGGCGCGCGAGCAGGGTGAGCTGGTCGCGCAGATAATCGGCGAACAGATCGGGGCGCGTCACCGTGGTGACGAACTCGCCCGCGCGTTCGAAGCGGCCGAAGGCGAGATTATGCCCCTTCTGCCCCTCGCGCTGTTCGCCGGTGGTGACGAGGCGGATCGCCGGATAGTCGAACAGGCCGGTCGCCGCGGCGTCGGCTGGCGGCAGGGTGCGGTCGTGGACATAGGCGGCGATCGCCGATTTGAGATTGGTGACCGACGTGCGGAACTTGTCTTGCAGCTCGGCGATGATGTCGTCGACGAGCGCGGTCGGGTCGGTGGTGTCTTGCGATGAGTTAGCTGTCATCGCGTCGCTGTTGCATGAAAATGTGACAAAAGGGAAGGGGGCAGCCCGATGGCCGCCCCCTTCCGGACTTCCTTACAGCTGTTCGAGCATATGGTCGGCGCTCGACACCTTGAATTCGCCCGGCGCTTCGACGTTGAGCTGTTCGACGACGCCGTCGTTGACGATCATCGAGAAGCGCTGGCCGCGCTTGCCCATGCCGAACGCCTTGCCGTCCATCGTCAGGCCAACCGCTTCGGCGAAGTCGCCATTGCCGTCGGCGAGCATCGTGACGCTTTCGCCTGCGCTGGCGCTCTTGCCCCACGCGCCCATGACGAAGGCGTCGTTGACCGCGGTGCAGACGATTTCATCGACGCCCTTGGCTTTCAGTTCGCCGGCCTTGTCGACATAGCCGGGCAGGTGCTTCGCCGAGCAGGTCGGCGTGAAGGCGCCGGGAACCGAGAAGAGGGCGACGCGGCGGCCCTTGAAATAATCGGCGGTATTGACCTGCTCGGGACCGTTTTCGGTGACCTTTACGAAGGTGGCGTCGGGGAGCTTGTCTCCGGTCTGGATCGTCATTCTGGCATCCTTTGTTTTGAGGGGATTTCTGGTCGGCGAGACATTGGGTTGCCGGGGCGCCGAGTCAAGCGCGCACGATCGGCACATCGAAATACTGGACCGGACCGCCGCGGCGCGGCATGATGGCGCGATGGACACAGACCCCACCTGGTTCACCGGCCAGCTGCTGCTTGCGCTGCCCGGGATCGGCGATCCCCGCTTCGAACATTCGGTGATCGCGATGATCAGCCATGACGAAGAAGGCGCGATGGGCATCGGCATCGGCGAACCGATCGACGGCATGACCGTCGGCGCGGTACTCGACCAGCTCGAGATCGAGCATGATGTGCCGCTCGACCAGCCGGTGTTCCTTGGCGGTCCGGTCGAGCCGTCGCGCGGCTTCGTTCTCCACAGCCTCGACTGGGGCGGGCAGGAGGCGGTGCAGGTCGGCGATCGGTGGATGGTGTCGAGTTCGCACGACATCTTGCGCGCCATCGGCGAGGGGCGCGGCCCGTCGCGCTGGCTGGTGGCGCTTGGCTATGCGGGGTGGTCGCCGGGGCAGCTCGAAGGCGAACTGGTGCGCCACGGCTGGCATGTCACGCCGGGCAGCGACGGCCTGCTATTCGAAACGCCGCCTGCCGAACGGTGGCAGGCGGCGTTTGCCGAAGCGGGAGTGGACGCCCGCTTGCTGACGACCGAAGGCGGTGAGGCCTAGTTTTCTGTTTCAGCTTTGCTGAAATGGGCGGGTGCCGCCTTCAATCCTTAACGCGCGAGCGCCAGCAGCGGCCGGCCGGTACCCAGATTGGCGAGCGCGGTGCGCGCAGCCCAGCGCGAATCGACATAGCGACCGTCGGCGAGTTCGAGATCGTAGCGGATCGGGCTGCCGATGGCATTGTCATAGGCGGCTGCGGCTTCGGCGGTGCGACCCAGACGAGCGTAAGCGGTGCCAAGATTGATCAGTCGCGACGGATCGCGCGCGTCGAGCCCGGTTTCGCCTGTCAGCTTTTCGACCGCGGCGCGATTTTCACCGGCCTTCAGCTCGGCATAGGCAACCGGCAGGATATCCGAATCGGCCTGCGGCGCGGTCACGACGACGATCGATTGCGCGGCGGCAGGGCTTGCGAAGGCCAGTGCGACCAGCGGCAGCAATATTTTTTTCATCTCGACTATCTCCCCGAAAACTTTAGCCGATTTTCTCGCGGGCGGCGAAGAAAGTCAATGTTTTCGGACCTTTGTAACACTGGTGTCACAAAGACGAATTATGCTGATCGCAAGGCGTATTATAAGCCATGATTTTCAGAATCTTGGCGATCGGGACTCGGTGTCACAAATCCGTGGCGCCGATTGTCACAATCGCGGCCTCTGAAAATTATTTTTGCCGCCCGGTGCATTTGCGCCGGCGATTCGCGTGTCCGGCATCCCGGCGGGCGGTGTCGATATTGCGATATAAAGAAAAGTTTATATTTGATTGCTGGCCCGCTTTCAGCTAGGGCGCGCAACATAATTACCAAGATTTTCGTGGCCGCTCGCCTGCGGCCGAACTCGCCTACAGGAGACCAAGCCGTGGCCACTCTCGCCGCCGACACCCGTGATTATGTGATCGCCGACATCGGTCTTGCCGACTTCGGTCGCAAGGAAATCAACATCGCCGAAACCGAAATGCCGGGTCTGATGGCGCTGCGCAGCGAATTCGGCGCATCGCAGCCGCTGAAGGGCGCGAAGATCGTCGGGTCGCTGCACATGACGATCCAGACCGCGGTGCTGATCGAGACGCTGACCGCGCTTGGCGCCGAGGTTCGCTGGGCGACGTGCAATATTTTTTCGACGCAGGACCATGCCGCCGCCGCGATCGCCGCGACGGGCGTGCCGGTGTTCGCGGTGAAGGGCGAAAGCCTCGCCGATTATTGGGACTATGTCGGCCGCATTTTCGACTGGGGTGTCGAAGACGGCACGACCTGCAACCTGATCCTCGACGATGGCGGCGACGCCACGATGTTCGCGCTGTGGGGCGCGAAGCTCGAAGCCGGGCAGGACATGCCGGCCCCCGAGAATGAAGAAGAGATCGAGATGCAGCGTGCGCTGAAGGCGTTCGTCGCGGCCAACCCCGGCTACCTGACCAAGACGGTCAAGGCGATCAAGGGCGTGTCGGAAGAAACCACGACGGGGGTCCACCGCCTGTACCATATCGCGAAGAAGGGCGAGCTGCCCTTCCCCGCGATCAACGTCAACGACAGCGTCACCAAGTCGAAGTTCGACAATCTTTATGGCTGTAAAGAGTCGCTCGTCGACGCGATCCGCCGCGGCACCGACGTGATGCTCGCCGGCAAGGTCGCGACCGTCGCGGGCTTCGGCGACGTCGGCAAGGGTTCGGCGCAGTCGCTCCGCAACGGCGGCGCGCGCGTCCTCGTCACCGAAATTGATCCGATCTGCGCGCTACAGGCGGCGATGGAAGGTTTCGAGGTCGTGACGATGGACGAAGCCGTCAAGCGTTCGGACATCTTCGTCACCGCGACCGGCAACGCCGACGTGATCACCGCCGAACATATGGCGGGCATGAAGAATATGGCGATCGTCTGCAACATCGGCCACTTCGACAGCGAGATCCAGATCGCGGCGCTCGCCAACTACAAGTGGACCGAAGTGAAGCCGCAGGTCGATCTGGTCGAATTCCCCGATGGCAAGCAGATCATCATCCTGTCGAAGGGCCGCCTGGTGAACCTCGGCAATGCGACGGGCCACCCGAGCTTCGTGATGTCGGCAAGCTTCACCAACCAGACGCTGGCGCAGATCGAGCTCTGGACGCGCAGCGAGCAGTATAAGAACGACGTGTATGTCCTGCCCAAGCATCTCGACGAAAAGGTCGCGGCGCTGCACCTCGACAAGCTGGGTGTGAAACTGAGCCAGCTCACCAAGAAGCAGGCCGATTATATCGGCGTGCCGGTCGATGGCCCGTTCAAGCCCGACCATTATCGCTATTGATCGGATCGGGGATCGCCCCTTCCGAATGATAAAAAACTGTGGACGGCGCGCCCATCGGACGATGCGGCGCGCCGACCCGTAATGACATGCGATTGAAACATGACTCCATCGCCTTTAGGGCAAGCGATCATGCGCGCGGGAAATCCGGACAAACGAGGACATAAGACGGGATGAGCGGATCGCTTTCCCCGGCGCTGCTGTTTGCCATCGGCCTGTTCGCCGCGCTGTGGCTGCTTGCCGGATTGTGGGCGGTCGGGCGCGGGATTGCGATGCAGCGACGCTCGGCGTTCGTTGCGGGACAGGCCGAACGGCTGGCGAGCCTCGTCGAAGCCTCTCCGCAGCTGCCGGTCATCGTTCGCGCCGACTGGCGGATCGAGGCGAGCGAGCGGCTCGGCCGCTGGCTGGGGCTCGACGGCGGGCCGCGCAGTTTCGACGAATTGCGCGGGCTGGGCAGCGGGCTCGACGCGCAGGGCCATGATGCGCTGCGGCAGGCGATCATCGGCGCGCAGCGCGGCGCCAAGCCTTTCACGCTGAGCCTGAAGCCCGAGGCGAGCAACCGCACGATCATCGTCCATGGCGCCGCCGCGCCGCAAGCGGTCGGCGGGGCGGGTAGCGTGCTCCTGTGGCTGAGCGACGCGACCGACGGGCAGCAGGCGCTGGCGCATGCGCGCAGCGAGCGCGACGAGGCGATGGCGGCGTTCGAGGCTTTGTCGGGATTGATCGAGGCGGCCCCGTTCCCGATGTGGTTCCGCGATACTGAGCTCAATCTTGCGCTCGTCAACGGTGCCTATGTCCGCGCGGTCGAGGCGAAGGGCGCGGTCGCAGTGATCGATGGCGGAATCGAATTATGCGAAACCGTCGCGGGGGTGAGCGCCGCCGAAGCCGCAGACGAGGCGCGCATCGCGGGGGCGGCGCAGGTGCGCACGATCCCGGTGACGATCGAGGGCGAGCGCCGCATCATGCGCGTCGTCGATGTGCCGCTGGTGCCAGAAGGCGGCCGGGTGATCGGCATCGCCGGCTATGCGATCGATATCCAGGAACTGGAGAGCGAGCGCGGGGCGCACCGCCGGTTCGTCGAGACCCAGCGCGAGTTGCTGGATCGGTTGTCGGCGGCGGTGGCGCAATTCGGCCCCGATCAGGGGCTGAGCTTTGCCAATTTGCCGTTCCGCCGCCTGTTTGCGATCGAATCCGACGATGTCGCCGAAGCGCGGCCGTTCGCCCGGTTGCTTGACGCCTGGCGCGAGGGCGGGCGGACCCCCGAAGTGCGCAACTATCCCGAATGGCGACAGGCGCATGTCGACTGGTTCGCGCAGCCGGGGGCGAGCGAAGAGGACTGGCTGCTGCGCGACGGTATCCATCTGCACGTCGTCGCCCAGCCGACGCCCGACGGCGGCTTGCTGCTGATCGCCGAAGACAAGACCGAGCAGGTCCAGCTCGCCGGTGCGCGCGACACATTGCTGCGCGTGCGTACCGCGACCTTCGACAATCTGTTCGAGGCGATCGCGGTGTTTGCCCCCGACGGGCGGCTGCATCTGTGGAACCAAAGATTCCGCCGGCTGTGGGGCATCGACGAGGCGACGCTGGCGGCGCACCCGCGCGTCGACGCGCTGATGGGCGGGCTGGCCGACCGGCTGGTGAAACCGAACCAGATCAGCATCGTGCAGGAAGTCATCCGCGCCGCGACATTGGAACGGCAACAGCGCGGCGGCGAAATCGGTTTTGCCGACGGCCGCTATTTCGATTTCGCGTCGATTCCGCTGCCCGACGGCAACGCGCTGCTCATCATGCTCGACATCAGCGCGAGCCGGAAGATGGAAGGCGCGCTGCGCGAGCGCAACGAGGCGCTGGAAGCGGCCGACAAGGTGAAGACCGCCTTCCTGTCGCGGATGAGCTATGAATTGCGCACGCCGCTGACCTCGATCGGCGGGTTCGGCGAAATGCTGCAGGCGGGGTATGTTGGCAAGCTGAGCGAGCAGCAGCAAGGCTATGTCGACGCGATCATGGATTCGGTCGGGGTGCTGGGCCGCCAGATCGACAATGTGCTCGACCTCGCGCAGGGCGAAGCGGGGACGCTGGCGATCGAGCGCGCGCCGGTCGATGTCCGCACATTGCTCGAAGGCGCGCTCGCGGACGCCAAAATTCTTGCGAAAGCCGAGAAGATCGAGCTTGTCGGCAATCTGTCGGCCAATCTCGGCAGCATCGAGGGCGACGCGCCGCGGCTGTCGCGGCTCGTCGCGGGGCTGCTCGACAATGCGGTCCGCTATACCGTCCCGACGCGCAAGACCGGCGGGCGCGTGTTGCTTCATGCCGATGGCGACGCGCGCGGGGTCGACATCATCGTATCGGACAATGGCCCCGGCATGCCCGAGGCGGTCGCAGCGGTGACCAAGGGCGAGCAGGCGGGGACATCGTCGGGCGGCATCGGCCTCGCGCTGGCGCGCCAGCTTGTCGCGGCGCACGGCGGGACGATGGAGGTCGTGAGCGAGCAGGGGCAGGGCACGCTCGTGCGGATCAGTCTGCCGCGCGGCGCATGACCATTTTTTCCACCCGCTATGATCTGGACGAGGCCGAGCGGATTGGCGCGGCGATCGGCGCGGCGCTGATGCCCGGCGACATCGTCGCGCTGTCGGGCGGCCTGGGCGCCGGCAAGACGACGCTGGCGCGCGCGATGCTGAAGGCGCGGGGGCTCGCGGGCGAGGCGCCGAGCCCGACCTTTGCGATCGTCCAGCCTTATGCGCCGCCCGAGGTCGATTTGCCCATCGCGCATGTCGATCTGTATCGCATCGAGGATATCGACGAACTGATCGAGCTGGGGCTCGACGATTATCTCTATGACGGAGCGCTGTTGATCGAATGGCCCGAGCGGCTGGGTAGCGAAGGCTGGCCGGGCGCGCTGCTGCTCGGGATTTCGGGTGAGGGCGATGCGCGCGTCTTGACAGCGACGGTGCCGCCCGCTTGGGGGGCAAGATGGCCGCTCCGATGATTCCGCCCTCCCATGCCCCGGCGTTCCTTGCCGCGCATGGCTGGGGCGATGCCCAGATTTTGCCGCTCGCCGGCGATGCGTCGTTCCGGCGCTATTTCCGTGTCGTCGATGGCGACAGGCAGGCGGTGCTGATGGACGCGCCGCCGCCGCACGAGGACCCGCGGCCGTTTATCGCGGTTGCCGAATATCTGTGCGAACAGGGGCTGACCGCGCCGGCGATCCTCGCGCGCGATCTGGAAAAAGGCCTGCTGCTGATCGACGATTTCGGCGACGTGCGGCTCCGCGAAACGGTCGACGAAGCGCCGCATACCGAAGCCGAATATTATGCGGGGGTCACCGACCTGCTGGTCCACCTGCACGCGCGGCCACCGATGGACGGGCTGCGGGTGCATGGGCTGGAGCACTGGTTGAGCGAGGTGGAGCTGTTCACCGACTGGTATTGTCCGGCTTTCGACCTGAAGGCCGACCGCGATGCATTTCACGCCGCATGGGCCGAGGTTTTGACACCAGTCGAAACCGACGGTCTGCCGCGCGTCACGGTGTTGCGCGACTATCATGCCGAAAATATCATGCTGGTGCGCGGAAAGGACGGCATCGCCCATTATGGCCTGCTCGATTTCCAGGACGCGCTGGTCGGGCATCCCGCGTATGACCTTGCCTCGGTGCTGGAAGATGCGCGGCGCGATGTCAGTCCCGCGGTCGAGACGGCGATGCTGGCGCGTTATAGCCAAGCCACCGGCCGCGATATCGAACATGCCTATTGGGCGCTCGCGGCGCAGCGCAACACGCGCATCCTCGGCGTCTTCGTTCGCCTGTGGAAGCGCGACAACAAGCCGCATTACAAGAGTTTCCAGCCGCGCATGTGGGGGCTGCTCGAACGCGACCTCGCGCATCCGGCGCTGGCGCCGGTGAAGGCGTGGTTCGACGAAAATATCCCCGCCGACAAGCGCGCGGCGGCGTGGGAGCCTATGGGGACATGACCGCGAAAATCGAAAGCGCGATGGTGATGGCGGCGGGGCTGGGCAAGCGCATGCGTCCGCTGACGGCGACGCGCCCGAAGCCGCTGGTGCGCGTCGCGGGCAAAGCGTTGATCGACCATAGTCTCGACCGCATCGAGGCGGCGGGGATCGACCATGTCGTGGTCAATGTCCATTATCTGGCCGACGCGCTCGAGGCGCATCTGGCCGCGCAAAAGCGGACGTTCAGCATCGCGATTTCGGACGAACGCGACCAGTTGCTCGAAACCGGCGGCGGCATGGTCAAGGCGCGGCCGCTGCTGCGCGGCGATCCGATCCTGATCGTGAACAGCGACAATATCTGGACCGACGGGCCGCAGGACAGCATCCGCCACCTCGCGCGCCATTGGGACGGCCAGAAGATGGACGCGCTGTTGCTGGTGATCCGGCAGGCGAGCGCGACGGGGCACGGCGGACGCGGCGATTTTCACATGGACGGCGACGGAAAATTGAGCCGCCGCAAGGTCGGCCGCATCGCGCCCTTTGTCTACACCGGCATCCAGCTCATCTCGCCGCATCTGCTCGATGGCGCGCCCGAGGGGCCTTTTTCGACCAATATATTGTGGGACCGCGCGATCGCCGCCGGCCGGCTTTATGGTCTGTCGCATATGGGGCAGTGGTTCGACGTCGGCACCCCGGCGAGCATCGCGCCGACCGAAGCCGCGCTGACGGATGGCTGAGACAGGGCCCACCGTCTTTTCCATCCCGGTCCAGCGGGCCTTTGCCGATACGCTCGCGGCCGGATTGATCGATCGATATGGCGACGGCGCGCTGGGGCTTGCCGAAGGGCTTATCCTGCTGCCAAGCAATCGCGCGCGGAGCGCGGTGCAGGCGGCGTTCGTGCGCGCGAGCACCGCCGGGTTGCTGGTGCCGCGGCTCGCGGTGATCGGCGACGCCGACCTCGATGAATCGGTCGCGCTTGCGCTCGACGCGATCGACGAGGCCGAACCGATCCCCCCCGCGATCGATGCATTGAAACGTCGGCTGATGCTGGCGGGGCTGATCGAGCGGCATCACCCGGCGGGCGAGGACCCGATCACCGGCGCCGCGGCGTTTCAGCTTGCCGAGGGGCTGGGTCGCGTGATCGACCAGCTGCAATATGAAGAGGTCGCGCCCGCGCGTCTGGCCGATATCGAAAGCGCGCTCGGCGATCTGGCCGGGCATTGGCAGGCCTCGTGGCGGCGTTTGTCGCTGCTCGTCGACCAGTGGCCCAAGCTGCTCGCTGCGACGGGCCATATCGACCGCGCCGACCGCCGCAACCGCCTGCTCGGCCGGGTGAGCACGGGGTGGCGTGCGGCGCCGCCGGGACGCTTTGTCGTGGCCGCCGGTGTCACCACCGCCGCACCAGCCATCGCGCGGTTGCTGCGCACCGTTGCCGATCTGCCGCAGGGCATGGTCGTGCTGCCGGGGCTCGACCTCGGCATGGCGGGCGAGGAGTGGGATGCGCTCGGGCCGGTGACGCTCGATCCCGACAAACCGGGCGCCCAAAAAGTCGAGGGGCGTCCGCTGGAGACGCATCCGCAATATCATCTGAAGCTGCTGCTCGGCCGGATGGGCGTGTCGCGCGACGAGGTGCAGTCGTGGAACGCCACCTCCGCGTTCGACGGCCCCGATGCGCGGGCGCCGTTCACCTCGCTGCTGTTTGCGCCCGCGGCCTATACGGCGCGCTGGCAACAGGCGGGGGATTTGAGCCCCGGTATAACCGGCGTCAGCGCCGCCGTGTTCGCCGATGACGGGCAGGAGGCGCAGGGGATCGCGCTGATGATGCGCCACGCGCTCGAAACCCCGGCGCGCACTGCGGCGCTGGTGACGCCCGATCGCGCGCTGGCGACGCGCGTTGCGGCAGCGCTCGCGCGTTGGGATATTTCGGTCGACGACAGCGCGGGGCAACCGCTGGGGCAGACGCCGCCGGGGGCGCTGCTGCTCGCGCTCGCTGAATTTGCGGCGGCGTTCGACCCGGTGCGGTTGATTGCGCTGCTCGGTCATCCGCTGGTGCGCGCGGGCGCGGCGCGGCTCGGCTGGCTCGACCAGGTGCGGCGTCTCGATCTCGTGCTGCGCGGGCCGGGGCTGGTGCCGGGTTGGGACGGAGTGACCGCGCGAATCGCCGAACGCGCCGCCGATCCGAAGGCGCGCGGCCATGGCGCGGCGACGCTGATCGGCGATTGGTGGGACGATGTTGCGGCGGGGCTGGGCGCGGCGCTCGCACCCTTTGCCGCGGGCGCTCCTGCGCCGCCGTCCGTCCTCCTCGGCGCCTTGCAAACGGCGCTCGGCTGGCTGACCGGCGAGGGTGCGTGGACCGGCCATGCCGGACGCGCGCTCTCCGAAATCTTCGATCGCTGGGCGCTCGCGAAGGGCGACGGCCCGGCGCTTGTCGCGCCCGCCGATTTCCCCGCGATGCTCTCCGACCTGTTGTCGGGGGAGAGCGTGCGGCCGCCTTATGGCGGGCATCCGCGGCTGTTCATCTGGGGCTTGCTCGAAGCGCGGTTGCAGCGCGCCGATGTGATGATCCTCGGCGGGCTCGACGAAGGCCGCTGGCCGCAGCAGCAGAGCCCCGACCCGTGGCTCGCTCCGGGTATCCGGCGGATGCTCGGCCTTGCTGCGCCAGAGCGGCAACAGGGCGCGGCGGCGCATGATTTCGCGGGCGCCTTCGCGGCGCGCGAGGTGGTCGTGACGCGTGCGATGCGGAGCGGCGGCGATCCGGCGGTTGCGTCGCGATTCTGGCTGCGGCTCGCGGCGCTTGCGGGCGAATTGCCCGAGGCGCGCGTGGGTAGCGAGAGCGTAACGGCGCTGGCGGCGGCGCTCGATGTGCCGCCGGGACCGATCGAGCCCGCGCGTATGCCGCAGCCGCAGCCGCCCGCCGACGCGCGGCCGGGTCAGATCAGCGTGACGGGCGTAGACCTGCTCGCGAAGGATCCTTACGGTTTTTACGCGGGGCGCATCCTGCGGCTTTCGGTGCTCGACCCGCTGCGCGCCGGGCCCGATCCGCGCTGGCTCGGCACGCGCGTTCATGCGTTTCTGGAGGATTGGCAGCGCGCCGGGGCGACGGCCGAGGCACTTGAGGTCGAACTGGACCGCTTGCTCGATGACCCGGCGCTCGATGCGCTGGCGCGCGCTTTCTGGTTCCCGCGGATCGAGCCCGCGTTGCGATGGGCGGCCGAGCGCGTGTGGGCAGTGCGAGCCGAAGGGCGCGAGCCGATCGCGACCGAGGTGACGGGCGTACACGAACTCGACGGCATCCGGTTGACCGGCAAGGCCGACCGCATCGATAGGCTGTCCGATGGCAGCCTTGCGATCGTGGATTACAAGACCGGCGCAGCGCCGAGCGGCAGCGCGGCAGCCGACGGGTTGGACAATCAGCTGGGCCTGCTCGGGCTGCTCGCCGAAATGGGAAAGGTCGACGGCGTTGCCGCAGGACCGATCAACGCGCTCGAATATTGGAGCCTCAAGGCCGACCGCGCGAAGGGCATCGACGGCAGCATTGCGCCGACGCATGGGAGCCGGCGCAAGCTCAAGACCGCCGAGGAGGCCGTCGCGCGCGCCTATGACGCGTTCGCCGAATTGACCGCTGCCTATCTGCTGGGTGACGGGGTGTTTGCGCCGGGCGACAATGCCAGGCGTTTTACCGATTATGACCAGTTGATGCGCCGCGACGAATGGTTCGGGCGTGATCGCGATTTGGGCGGAGATGCGTCATGACGCGCCTCCACGATCTCGACCCCGGCCAGCAGGCCGCGGCGGAGCCGGGCGACCATGTCTGGCTCGGCGCGTCGGCGGGGACGGGCAAGACGCAGGTGCTGTCGGCACGGGTGCTGCGGCTGATGCTCGCCGGGGTCGCGCCCGATGCGATCCTTTGCATCACCTTTACCAAGGCGGGTGCTGCCGAAATGGCGCACCGTATCCATGAGCGGCTCGCTTTGTGGGTGCGGATGGACGACGCGGATTTGCGAGTGGACCTCAACGCGCTGGGCGCCGACTGGCAGCAGCCGGGCATCCTTGACCGCGCGCGATCGCTGTTCGCGACCGTGATCGACAGTGCACCGGGGGCAATCCGGGTGCAGACGATCCACAGTTTCTGTCAGACCCTGCTCGCGAGCTTTCCACTCGAGGCGAAGATCATGCCGGGGTTCCGCGCACTCGAAGAGGGCGAGGCGGCCGATCTGCAACGGCAGGTGATGGCGAAGCTGCTTGGGCAGTCTGGCGCCGAGGGTGATGTGCTACGCGGCCACGCGGCGATGCTGTCGCGGCGGATGGGGCAGGATGCCGCGATGGCGTTCCTCGTGCGCTGCGCTCATGCCTTTGCCGCGCCGTTCCAGACGCGGATATTGCCGCCGCGCGGGCATGATCTGCGCGCGGCGCTGGGGCTGCCCGAGGGCGACGCGCAGGCATGGCTCGTGACGCGCCTTGGCGCGGGCGCGATTGCCGATGCCGATATTTCCGCGATTGCCGCAGTCGGGCGCGGCTGGGGCAGCGCGACGGGCGTTGCGCGCGCCGAAACGATGGCGGCGTGGCTCGCCGCCGACGCGGCAGCTCGCGCCGCGATGCTGGGCGATGTGCTTGGCGCGATCGTCAAGAAGGACGGCGATATCGCCGCGCATTATCTCACCCCCGGCAAGCAGATGGGCGATTGCCTTGGCTCGGCCGAATGCGTCGCGGTGGCGATTGGCGATCTGATGGCGACGATGCGTGCGATGCAGGTCGCGGACGAACTGGCGGGGGCGTGGGATTTGGGCAGCCGCTTTGCCGAGGCCTATGCGCTGGCGAAGCGCGAGGGCGGGCTCGCCGACTTCGACGATCTGATCGCGATTGCGGGGTCGTTGCTGCGGCTCGGCCAGTTTGGCGAATGGGTGCGTTTCAAGCTCGACCAGCGCACCGATCATATCCTCGTCGACGAAGCGCAGGACACCAATACACGCCAATGGGCGATCGTCGCCGCGCTCGCCGAGGAATTTTTCGCCGTGGTGCCCGAGGATCGCGAGCGCGTCCGCACGATGTTCACCGTCGGCGATCGCAAGCAGGCGATCTTTGGTTTTCAGGGCACCGAGCCCGCGGCGTTCGAGGCGGCGCGCATTCGTTTCGGTGAATGGGCGGCGGACGGCGGTCAGCCGTTCGCGCAGGTCGATCTGGTCACCAACTACCGCTCAAGCCCCGCGGTGCTCGATGTCGTCGATGCGTGGGTCGCCGATGGCGGAACCGAATTGATGGGGCTGGCGAGCGACGAGCCGCCGCACCTGCCCTTCCGTAGCGCGCATCCGGGGCGTGTCGAATTGTGGCAGCCCTTGCCCGTCGGCAAGGCGCTTGCCGTGGATGGCGAAGGCGAGGAAGCGGGCGACGAGGAGGCCGAGGGCGGCGATCCGCTCGCGCCCGCCAGCGACCCCGCCAGCCTGCGCCTGTCGCGCGCGATCGCCGACGAGGTCCATGACTGGACGCTGCACGGTAAGGATGGGCGGAGCGTCGCGCCGGGCGATATCTTGATCCTCGTCCGCCGCCGCCGCGATCTGGCGGCGCGGATCGTGGCGCGTTTGCAATCGCTGGGCGTGCCGGTCGCGGGTGTCGACCGCTTTGCGTTGACCCAGCCGTTGGGGGTGCAGGATCTGTTGTCGGCGATGCGCTTTGCAATCCAGCCCCTCGACGATCTCAACCTTGCCGCGCTGCTCGTGTCGCCGCTGATCGGCTGGTCGCAGGATGACCTGTTCGGCTTTGCGCATGGCCGCGGCAAGCGCGCCTTGTGGGAACAATTGCGCGCGCGCGAGGCCGAGGTGCCCGCCGAGACGATGACGGCGTTGCGCGGGCTGCTCGGCATGGCCGATTTCTCCACGCCCTATCGCTTCCTCGACCGGATCTTGTCGGGGCCGATGCAGGGGCGGCGGCGGCTCTATGCACGGCTGGGGCGCGAGGCGCGCGATCCGATCGACGAATTGCTGAATCAGGCGCTGGCGTTCGAGCGGTTGCACACGCCCTCGCTGCTCGCCTTCCTGAGTGAGGTCGAGGCAAGCAGCGCGGACGTCAAGCGCCAGACCGAGGCGCGCAGCAATGTCGTGCGCGTGATGACGGTGCACGGATCGAAAGGATTGCAGGCGCCCATCGTCATCCTTGCCGACGCGACCGACGACCCGGTCCAGCGCCAGCGCGGGTTCGACCTGCCGCTGGAAGGTTGGGACAGGCTGCCCGTCTTCGGACTTCCGAAAGAGGAACGGCATGGGCGGATCGCCGAGGCGCATGACCAAAAGGCGCGGGCAGAGATCGAGGAGCATTGGCGGCTGCTCTATGTCGCGATGACGCGCGCGGAAGAGTTGCTGATCGTCACCGGTATTACCAAGAAAGAGGATCGCTCGCTGCCCGAACTATGCTGGCACGCCGCGGTCGACCGGGTGATGGAAGATATGGGGCGTGGCTGGGAAGATGCCGGGCCACGCTGGGAGCAGAAGCGCGTCCATGCGGTCAATGCGAAGGCGTGGGCCCGGCACCGCGACAAGCCGGTCGCCGCGGCGCCCGCGATTGCGATCCCCGGTTGGGCGCTGAAGCCCGCGCCCGAGGAAGCGCGTCCGCCGCGTCCGCTGGCGCCCTCGGCGCTGGGCGAGGACGATGTCGCGTCGCCGCCGCAGGGGTCGGGCCGCGCTGCGGCCGTGACACGCGGGCTTCTGCTTCACGCCCTGTTCGAGCGTTTGCCGCCGGTGGCGCCCGAAAAACGCGGTGCTGCGGCGTGGAACTGGCTTGCAGTACAGGCCGCAAGCTTCGACGAAGCCGATCGTGCGGCGATGATTGCGGAAGTGCTCGCGGTGCTCGAAGACCCGGCCCATGCCGCGATCTTCGGTCCCGGATCGCTCGCCGAAGTGCCGCTTTCGGCCGTCGTCGACGGGGTGGTCGTCGCGGGGATCGTCGATCGGCTGCTCGTGACGGATGATGCGGTGACCGTCATCGACTATAAGACCGGGCGGCACGTACCAGTGGACGCGACCGGCGTCGCCCCCGCCTATCTGCGCCAGATGGCGGCCTACCGCGATGCGCTGGGGGTGATATTTCCCGGCCGGCGGATCGAGGCGGCGCTGCTGTATACGGCCGGGCCGCGGTTCATCGCGCTGGGCACTGTCACGCTCGATGCCTACAAGCCGGGCTTGGCGGGAACGAAGGCGAATTTGGGGAGCTGAGGTCTTGAGCCGGAGGCCCCGACCCCTTAGCTTAAGGGCCAAGAGAATTTCAGGAGTATAACCTATGGGTACCAAGGCAATCAGCGACGACAGCTTCCAGGCCGACGTCCTCGACAGCGACACCCCCGTGCTGGTCGATTTCTGGGCCGAATGGTGCGGCCCGTGCAAGATGATCGGCCCGTCGCTCGAGGAAATCGCCAATGAACTCGGCGAAAAGGTCGTGATCGCGAAGCTGAACATCGACGATCATCCGAATGCGCCGGCCAAATATGGCGTGCGCGGCATTCCGACGATGATCCTGTTCAAGAATGGCGAAGTCGCCGACACCAAGGTTGGCGCCGCTCCGAAGAGCGCGCTCAAGGGCTGGCTCGAAGGCGCGCTGTAAGCGATGTGCCCCCGGCGAAAGCCGGGGCCCATTTACCGTGCCGGCCCCGGCTTTCGCCGGGGTACGGCAATCAGCTCCGGTAATCGGCGTTGATGCTGATGTATCCGTGGGTGAGGTCGCAGGTCCAGACGGTTGCGCGGCCTTCGCCTAATCCCAGGTCGGCGCCGACACGGATTTCGAGACCCTTCAGGTGCGCCGCGACCGGCGCCTCGTCATAACCATCGACCGGTAGCCCGTCCTTTGCGACCCAATGGTCGCCAAAGCGGATCGCGAGCCTGTCGCGGTCGGCGGGTTCGCCGGCCTTGCCGACGGCCATGACGACGCGGCCCCAGTTTGCATCCTCGCCCGCGATGGCGGTCTTCACCAGCGGCGAATTGGCGATGGCGAGCGCGACGCGCTTCGCGCTGTCGTCGCTGACAGCGCCGCTCACCTGTATTTCGATGAATTTCGATGCGCCTTCACCGTCGCGCACGACCTGTTGCGCAAGGTCGAGTGCGACCTGACGGACCGCGGCGTAGAGCGCGTCGGCGCCCGGATCGTCTCGGGTGGCCAGCGGCGCGTTACCCGCCTGGCCGGTGGCGAAGAGGAGCACGGTGTCGCTGGTCGAGGTGTCGCTGTCGACGGTGATGCTGTTGAACGTCCCGCCGGTCGCTTCGCTGAGCATGTCCTGCAGCAATGCGGGGGCGACCGCGGCGTCGGTGAAGATATAGCCGAGCATCGTCGCCATGTCGGGCGCGATCATGCCGGAGCCTTTGACGATACCCGCGACTTGGACGGTCTTGCCGCCGACGATCGCGCTCGCGGTCGATCCTTTGGCGAAAGTGTCGGTGGTGCAGATGGTTTCGGCGGCGGCTTCCCACGAGCAAGGTAGCGCGGTCAGTGCGGCCGCAACCCCGGCGCGCGCCCTGTCCTTGGGCAATGGGACACCGATGACGCCGGTCGAGCTGACAAACACTTCATCCGCGGCGCAGCCGAGGTGATCGGCGACCTGCGCCATGATCTGTTCGACCGCCTCGCGCCCGCGATAGCCGGTGAAGGCGTTGCTGTTGCCCGCGTTGACGATCAGCGCGCGGCCTTTTCCGCCCCTGACCTGCTCGCGGCCGAGCTCGACTTCGGACGAGCAGCACACATTGCGCGTGAACACGCCCGCGACTGTCGTGCCGGGGGCGAGTTCGACATAGGTGAGGTCGCAGCGGTCCCAATTCTTGTACTGCGCGCGCGCGACGCGGCGTGTGACCCCGGCGATGTCGGGGAGCGCGGGGAAGGCGGCGGGGGCGAGGGGGGAGCGGGTGGTCATGCGAGGGCGCATAATCGCTATCGGCCCAAAGCAAAACCCCTCCCGCATGCGGGAGGGGTATGGCCGTTTTTACGTCGCCCCCGCGAAGGCGGGGGCCGCTGGAGATTTATGCAGCGACGCCGAGAAATGACGCTGGCGGCCCCCGCCTTCGCGGGGGCGACGAGCGCTTTACCCCGGGATGCCGCTGATCGACTTCACTTCCATGAAGTCCTTCAGCCCGAACACGCCGCCTTCGCGGCCGTTGCCCGACGCCTTGTAGCCGCCGAACGCCGCGCCCGGGCCGGGGCCCCAGGCGTTGACCGCGACCATGCCCGCGCGCAGCTTCGGCGCCAAGCCGGCGGCCTGCGCCGGATCGCCTGAGATTACCGCCGACAGGCCATATTCGGTGTCGTTGGCGATATCGACCGCCTCGTCGAGATCGCCATAGGCCATCACCGTCGCGACGGGGCCGAAGATTTCTTCATTGGCGATCCGCATGTCGCGGGTGACGCCCGAGAAGACCGTCGGCTTGATATAATAGCCGCGGTTGACGTTGCTCGGCAGACCGGTGCCGCCGGTCTCGAGCGTTGCGCCTTCGTCGATCGCCGACTGGATCAGGCCCTGGATCTTGTCGAACTGCGCCTTGTTGACGACGGGGCCGATATGGCCGCCTTCGCTCATCGGGTCGCCGACCGAGGTGCCGTCGAACATCGCCTTGATGACGCCAACGGCCTCGGCTTCGCGGTCCTTCTGGACGAGGATGCGCGTCGGCGCGATGCAGCTTTGGCCGGTGTTGACGAGCACGCCCTGTACCGTCGGCGGCAGCACTGCGGCGAAATCGGCGTCGGGCAGGACTATGTTCGGCGACTTCCCGCCGAGTTCCTGATGAACACGCTTGACCGTGTCGGCCGCCGCCTTGGCGACGAGGATGCCGGCGCGGGTCGAGCCGGTGAAGCTGACCATTTCGATGCCGGGGTGCGCACTGATCGCGTTGCCGACCGTCGGGCCGTCACCCTGGACGAGGTTGAACACACCCGGGGGTACGCCCGCGGCATCGAGGATTTCGGCGAA
Source organism: Sphingopyxis sp. (assembly GCA_051861185.1). Lineage (GTDB taxonomy): Bacteria > Pseudomonadota > Alphaproteobacteria > Sphingomonadales > Sphingomonadaceae > Sphingopyxis. The sequence continues at coordinate 10,078 of JBIMKQ010000011.1, read as the reverse complement.
GATCGTTGCGTTGCCGGGGCATTCTTCCGACGGCTTGAGCACCATCGTGTTGCCGCCGGCGAGCGCGGGCGCGACCTTGAGCGCGATCTGGTTGAGCGGCCAGTTCCACGGCGTGATCATGCCCACGACGCCGATGGGTTCATACGCGATGACACCCGCGGCATATTTTTCGGTGAAGGCGAAATCCTTGAGCGCGGCGATGGTGCCGAGGAAGCCGCCGATGCCGGCGCCGACCTGTGCGGTGCCGGCGAAGCTGACCGGGGCGCCCATTTCGCTCGCCATCGACTTGGCGAGGTCGGGCGCGCGCTTTTTATATTCTTCGACGATGCGGCCCAGCAGTTCGAGGCGTTCCTCGCGCGTCGTCTGCGACCAGCTCTTCAGCGCTTCGCGCGCCGCGGCGACGGCATCGTCGACGTCGGCAGCGGTGCCGAGGACGATCGTCGATGCGGCTTCTTCGGTTGCCGGGTTGATGACGTCGTGGGACTTGCCGCCCTTGCTGTCGACCCATTGGCCGCCGATATAGTTCTGCTTGAGGTGCGTTGCGGTGTCGCTCATCTTCTGTCTCCCAATCGGCGGTGGTTTCCGTCTCGGATTGCTACCTAATCACTGTGGCGGATGAATCAAGCTGAGCCAACTGGCAAAGGTGACGGCTTAGCGCTTTTCAGCAGAAAGCCGCGACATCAATATGGCAGCGCGCGTCGCCTGCCGTGCGATGCTGGGGATGTCGACGGCCTCGCCCGGGGCGTGGTCGCCCGTACTGTGCGGTCCCAGTCCCGCGAGTCCGTCGACGTCGGCGGCGACGAAGCTGATGTCGCCCGCGCCGCGCTTCAGCGGGTCGAGCGGCGCCATTTCGGCAAGGCCCAGGTCACGGTTCACGCCATTGAGTTTCATGAGCAGCGCGCGATTGCCGTCGGTCGGCGCCATCGATGGATAACCGCCGGGATCGAAGGCGAGCTTCGCGTCGGTGCCGGGGGCGTGCTCGGCGACGATGGCCGTCATCTTGGCCTTCACCCGTGTAATCTGGTCGGGCGACAGGGCGCGCAGATCGCCGCGCGCGATCGCGATGGGCGCGATGATGTTCGTCTTGCCGTTCACGGTCGCGCGGATCCCGCCGGCGTCGAGTTCGGCCTGCTGCCCGCCCGCGATCAGTCCGACGTTGAAGGTCAGGTTCGGTTCGGGAAGCTCGGTGCGGAACCGATACAGGATACGCGTCAGTTCATAGATCGCGCCGTCGCCCGCCGCGGCGCTGAAAATGCCCGAGCTGTGCGCGCTCTTGCCGGTCGCGGTGACGGTCCAGCTGTCCGACGAGCGGCGCGCGACCGATCCCATGTCGGCGCCATTGTCGCGCACCAGCCCCTCGAAATCGAGCGCGACATCGCTGCGCTTGCCCGCGGCGATCAGGTCGGCGCGCGCCTTTTCGATCGGCGTGCCGGCGTCTTCCTCGTCGCCGGTCATGTGGATTTCGATATTGGCGTCCTTGAGCGTCCCTGCCGCCTGCATTGCGCGCAGCGCCGCGACGATGACGACCATGCCGCCCTTGTCGTCGCCCGCGCCGGGGCCTTCGCCCATATCACCCTTGCGAGTGAATTTCTGGAAGGGCGAGTCGGGCTCGAAGACGGTGTCGAGATGCGCGATGAGGAGCAGACGCTTGGCATCGGGCTTGCCAGCATGGGTTGCGATCAGATGGCCCGCGCGGCCGGTATCGGTCATCGGCTTCCACGCGACGTTAAAACCGAGGGGCTCAAGTTCGGCGCGCATCATCTGCCCGACCTTTTCCACGCCTCCGAGATTGAGCGAGCCGCTGTTCTGGTTGACGAGTTTTTCGAGCAGCGCGAGGCTGCGGGCCTGCTCGGCCGCGACCGTCTTCGCCATGGCGCTTTCGGCCTTGCTGAGCTTCGCCTGCGCGACGGGCGCGAGCGCAAGCTGAAAGGCGACAAGGGCGGCGAAAGGCAATGATTTCATCGGGAGGCTCCTCTGGACCGCCTCCTTCTGCCTCGCGTCCCCGGGGGCTGCAAGCGGTTAGCCCGGGCGCACCATGAAAATGTCGCCGCCGATGCCGACAAGGAAGAGGTTGCCCGCACTATCCTCACCGAACGAGGCGATCGAGCTCAGCGCCCCGGCGTCGGGTGCGAAATCCTCGTTCCGCCGGGCAAAGCGCGACGAGGCAAGCGTCTGACCGGGGACGAGGCTGGAAAAGGGGACCGACCAGATATTGCCCGAAACGAAATCGGCAAAGACATATTGACCGGCGAGCGATGTCACCGGGCCGCGATAGACATAGCCGCCGGTGATCGAATTGCCCTGCCGCGGGCCGCTACCATGGCCATATTCGGCGACCGGGTCGGTGAGGCCGCCGGGCGCGGTGCCGCTATAGGGCTGCGTCCCTTCCTTGAAGCGCCAGCCGAAGTTGAGGCCGGGCTGCGTCGTCGTGACCAGGTCGACCTCTTCGACCGCGCCTTGCCCGACGTCACCGATCACGAGCGTCGAGCCGCTGAAGGAGGCGCGGAACGGATTGCGGAGGCCGGTGGCATAGACATAGGGGTCGCCGCCGCCACCGAGGAAGGGATTGCCGGGCGCCGGGGCATAGGCGCTGCCGCCGGCGCCGACGGTGAAGCGCAAGATCTTGCCAAGCCGCAAATTGCTGTTCTGCGCGTTGTTGTTCGGGTCACCGCCCCCACCGCCGTCGCCTATACCGACATAGACGAGTCCGTCGGGACCGAAACCGATCCAGCCGCCATTATGGTTGTCGGCGTCGGCGTGCGGGACGCTGAGCACCGTATCGTACGCGGTCGATGAATTGGGCTGCCCCAGCGTGTAGCGGCGCACCTGCACCGCGCCACTGGTCGCGGTAGCGACCGCGAGCAGTCGCTGCGACGAGGCATGGTCGGGATAGGCTGCGAGCCCGAGCAGCCCGCGTTCGCCGCCCGTCGAAATATCGGTGATGTCGAGGACGAGCGTCCGGCTGCCGTTCGCGGGGTCGAACCGGTACACATTGCCGCCCTTTTCGACCACATAGACGCGGCTGTCGCCCGGGATTGGGGCAACATAGAGCGGCTGGTTGAAACCGGTGCCGACGCGCGCCACCGATATGCCTTCGCGGCTGTTGGTGACGGTGATGTTGACCGTCTGCGTCGCGCTGGCGCTTGCATCGCTGACGCGCAGCTGGACGGTGTAGACATTGTCGCCATTGGCGTCGCCGGGCAGGTCATAATCGGGCGCGGCGTTGAAACGCAGCGCGCCCGCCGCCGTGATCGAGAAACGCGCCGCGTCGGCACCGCCATCGACGGCAAAGGTCAGCGCATCGCTATTGGGATCGGTCGCGGTCGCCTGATAAGCGGCGTTCGTGTTTTCGGCGACGCTGGCAGTCTGGAGCGAGGTGAAGGTGGGCGGTGCGTTGACTGTCGGCGGGGTGCCGCCGCCGCCACTGCCGCCCCCTCCGCAGGAGGTCAGGAGCAAGGGGGTCAGGGCAACAAGGACGCGCATCCGCATGGGCAATCAGCCTTTCGCGATCAAGCCCCCCCCGCAAGCAACCTGCCATCCACTGGGCGGCACCGCAACCCCGCCAGTTTACCACAGATATTGCGGGACGAAGGCGACCAAAAGAAAAGACGTCCGGTTCCCCCGAACCGGACGCCCCCCTCTTAGCGCCTGCCAGTGATCAGGCGCTGTAGTACATGTCGAACTCGACCGGGCTCGGGGTCTGTTCGAAACGATAGACCTCGTCCCACTTCAGTTCGACATAGGCTTCGATCTGGTCCTTCGAGAAGACGTCGCCCTTGAGCAGGAAGTCGTGGTCGGCGAGCAGGCTGTCGAGCGCTTCGCGCAAGCTGGCGCAGACGGTCGGGACTTCCTTCAGTTCCTCGGGCGGCAGGTCGTACAGATTCTTGTCCATCGCCTCGCCCGGATGAATCTTGTTCTGGATGCCGTCGAGGCCCGCCATCAGCAGCGCCGAATAGCAGAGATAGGGGTTCGCCATCGCGTCGGGGAAACGGAACTCGACGCGCTTCGACTTGGCGCCCGCGCCGTAAGGGATGCGGCACGAGGCCGAACGGTTGCGGCTCGAATAAGCGAGCAGAACCGGGGCTTCGAAGCCCGGGACGAGGCGCTTGTAGCTGTTCGTCGTCGGGTTGGTGAAGGCGTTGAGCGCCTTGGCATGCTTGACCACGCCGCCGATGAAATAGAGGCACATGTCCGACAGGCCGGCGTAACCGTTGCCGGCGAAAAGCGGCTTGCCCTTTTCCCAGATCGAAATGTGTGTGTGCATGCCGCTGCCGTTGTCGTCCTTGATCGGCTTCGGCATGAAGGTTGCGGTCTTGCCGTAAGCATGCGCGACCTGATGCACGACATATTTGTAGATCTGCATGCGGTCGGCGGTTTCGGTGAGCGTGCCGAAGGTCAGGCCAAGCTCGTGCTGCGCGGCGGCGACTTCGTGATGATGCTTGTCGCAGGGCAGGCCCATTTCGAGCATCGTCGAGACCATCTCGGCGCGGATGTCGACGGCGCTGTCGACCGGCGCGACGGGGAAATAGCCGCCCTTGGCGCGCGGACGGTGTGCCAGGTTGCCGCCTTCGTAGCTGCGGCCGGTGTTCGTCGGCAGTTCGATATCGTCGATCTCGAAACCCGACTTGTTATAGCCGGTTTCGAAGCGGACGTCGTCGAACATGAAGAATTCGGCTTCGGGGCCAACATAGACGGTGTCGCCAATGCCGGTCGAGGCGACATAGGCCTCGGCGCGCTTTGCGGTCGTGCGCGGGTCGCGGGCATAGCCTTCGCCGGTCGACGGCTCGACGATGTCGCAGAAGATCACCAGCATCGGGGTCGCCGAGAAGGGATCGTCATAGACGGCGTCGAGATCGGGCTTGAGGATCATGTCGCTCTCGTTGATCGCCTTCCAGCCTTCGATCGACGAACCGTCGAACATCAGGCCGTCTTCGAGTTCGTCCTCGCCGAGGACCGAGGCGACCATCGTCAGATGCTGCCACTTGCCCTTGGGGTCGGTGAAGCGCAGGTCGACCCACTCGATGTCGTTTTCCTTGATCCGCGCGATGATATCCTTGGGCTTCGTAGCCATCGTCTATGCTTCCTTCTTGCGAAATGATCCGGCGTGCCGGGGATTGTCGGGTTTTCGAAAAATGCGAAAGATTAAAGCGCGTCCTCGTTGCGTTCGCCGGTGCGAATGCGAAGCGCGGTCTCGACGGGAATGACGAAGATCTTGCCGTCGCCGATGCGGCCGGTTTGCGCAGCGGCAGCAATCGCCTCCACGACACGTTCGGCCATCGAATCCTCGACGATGACCTCCAGCTTCACCTTCGGCAGAAAGTCGACGACATATTCGGCGCCGCGATAGAGTTCGGTATGCCCCTTTTGGCGGCCGAAACCCTTGGCCTCGGTGACGGTGATGCCGCTGACACCGACTTCGTGCAGCGCTTCCTTCACTTCGTCGAGTTTGAACGGCTTGATGATCGCCTCAATCTTCTTCACGCTTTTCGTCCCCCTTTGGGCTGGCCGCCGCTCCTTGCGCGTCGAGCCGGATCAGGCCTGCCTGGTCCGGTCCGCCGTCGAGTCGGTGCGATGTCCCGCCATCTTGCACCAATCAAAAGCCGTGCCAATTGGCGAATCGCGGGGATTTGGTAAGAAATTTGAAACGAAAGAACGCCGCTGCCCAAGCGGTGAGCAACGGCGTTCCCTCGCTGCCTAAATTTTGAGCAGTCAACGCCCCATCGGCGCCGAACTGTCCGCCAGATTGGCCTTGGTCCAGTTCGACCGCTCGATGACATAGGCACGAATCGCCTCGGCGTCGGCGGGCGTCAGCACATTGGCGAAGCTCACCATGCCGCGGTCCTTGAGAGCGCCGCCGATAACGACGCCCTTCCACGCTTCGGCATTGGCGAGGGTGCCCGAAACGCGCAGGTCGGGGGTGAAGCCGTTGCCGATCGCGCTGTCGCCGTGACAGACGATGCAGTAGCGCCCGAAATGCGCCTTGCCCGCCGCGACCTGAGCGGGCGGGGCGGTCATCGGCGGCGGATTCCACGCGAGCGTCGTCGCCGCGGGCGGGGCAGGCAGTTTCGCGGTGCCGCCGATTTTGAGCACCACCAGCCGCGGGATGTTCGGGATTTTGCGCGTCGCGCCGCCCGCAACCCCGGCGACGAGCGGGAAGGCGCCGCCCTTGCTGGTCATGAACGCCACATATTGGACGCCGCCGACGCGGAAGGTCGAAGGCGCGCTGACGATCCCCGACTGCATGTCGAGGTCGAGCAATTGTTTGCCGGTATCGGCGGTATAGGCGCGGAAGCGGCCGAGGCTCGTCCCCTGGAACACGAGGTTGCCCGCGGTCGTCATCGTGCCGCCGTTCCACGCGGCGGGATGGTCGACCGCCCACGCAACCTTTCCGGTGCGCGGGTCGAAGGCAACAAGCCGCCCGGTGGTGGCGGCGACCGCGGCGCGGAAGGCTGCCTTGTCGTCGGGCAGCATCGTGCCGGTCAGTGTGGTGCCGATGTTGAAGCCGACGACCTTGCGCCGGTCGAGTTCGGTCATGTCGGCGAGATAGCCCTGCGGGATCTGCTGCGCGGGAATATAGACCAGCCCGGTCCTCGGGTTGTAGCTCATCGGGTGCCAATTATGCGCACCGAGCGCGCCCGGGATCGCGATGAAGGGCTTGCCGGTCTTGTAGAAGCGCGCCTCGGGATTCTCGATCGGGCGGCCGGTGGCGAGGTCGTAGCCCGTCGCCCAGTTGATCCCGTCGACGAAAGGCTTGGCGTCGATCAGCTTGCCATTCGCACGGTCGATGGTGAAGAAAAAGCCGTTCTTCGGCGCATGGTACAGCACCTTGGTCGGCTTGCCGTTCACCGCTTGCTCGGCGAGGATGATCGGCTGGGTCGCGGTATAATCCCACGTCTCGGCCGGGGTCTCCTGATAATGCCACTTGTACTTGCCCGTCGCGGCATCGAGCGCGACGACCGAGGAGAGGAACCAGTTGTCACCCTCGCCATTCGAGCGCGTGCCATGGTTCCACGGATTGCCGTTGCCGACGCCGAGATAGATCTGGTCGAGATCCTTGTCATAGACGATCGCGTCCCACACGGTGCCGCCGCCGCCCGAGGTCTGCCACTCGCCCTTGTCGGACCATGTGGCGTTGGCCTTCGATGCAAAGATGTCGTCCGACGCTGCGCCGTCCTTCGCCTTGGTCGGGTTGGGTGCCGTATAGAAGCGCCAGCGTTCCTTGCCGGTGTCGGCGTCATAGGCGGTGACATAACCGCGCACCCCGAATTCGGCGCCGCCATTGCCGATCAGCACCATATCCTTCACGACGCGCGGCGCGCCGGTGATCGTATAGGGTTTCGAGGTGTCGAAGGTCTGTGTCGACCAGATTTCCTTGCCCGTCTTTTTATCGAGCGCGATCAGCCGGCCGTCGAGCGCGCCGACGAAGAGTTTGTCGCCCCATACCGCGACACCGCGATTGACGACGTCGCAGCATGCGCTGACGGCGCGTTCGCCGGGAACCTTGGGGTCGAATTTCCACAAGGACTTGCCGGTCGCGGCGTCCCAGGCGCTGACCTTCGACCAGGCGTGGGTCACATACATCACGCCGTCGACGACGACGGGGGTCGCTTCCTGCCCGCGCGCATCGTCGAGGTCTGCGGTCCAGGCGAGGCCAAGCTGGCCCACATTCTTGTCGTTGATATCGGTCAGCGGGCTGAAGCGTTGTTCGTCGTAACTGTAGCCGATGCCGCCCCAGTCGTCGCCATTGCCGCCGGTCTTGAGCAGGGTCTCGCTGGCCTGTTCGGCGGCGTCGAGCGATCCGCCGCTCGTGATACTGTCATTTTTCGATGCGTTGCATGAAGCCAATGCCAGTGCCGCGCAGCCCAGCAGCGCCGCCTTCAAGACCCGTTTCGCCATCCCATGCTCTCCCGTTCGACGCCTATGCTTGACGTTAACGTCAAGACTGCGCGCGAAGGGGGGCGGGTGCAAGGGGGAATATGGGGGGTGGGTAGAGGGGGGGGCATCAGCGCGCGGCATGCTATTTGTTCCCCCGGCCTTCGCCGGGGAACAGCTTAGCGGTTTACTGCCAGGGCGGTGCGTTCAGGCCCTTGGGACTCGCGGTGAAAATCTCGCAGCCGGTTTCGGTGATGCCGATGCTGTGCTCGAACTGCGCCGACAGGCTGCGGTCACGGGTTACCGCGGTCCAGCCGTCGCTCAGCATCTTCACCGCATATTTTCCGGTGTTGATCATCGGCTCGATCGTGAAGAACATGCCGGGCTTGAGTTCGGGACCGGTGCCGGGGCGACCCGCGTGGACGACTTCGGGCGCATCGTGGAACATCTGGCCGAGCCCATGGCCGCAAAAGTCGCGAACGACCGAATAGCGGTGGCGTTCGGCATGTTGCTGAATCGCGTGCGCGACGTCGCCCATGCGATTGCCGGGCTTCGCCTGCTCGATGCCGAGCATCAGGCATTCGTAAGTGACTTCGACGAGGCGCTTCGCCTTGATCGGTACATCGCCGACCAGATACATGCGGCTTGTGTCGCCGTGCCAGCCGTCGATGATGCTGGTGACGTCGATGTTGACGATATCGCCCTCACGCACCGGCTTGTCGTCGGGGATGCCGTGGCAGACGACATGGTTGATGCTGGTGCAGCAGCTGTGCGTGAAGCCGCGATAGCCGAGCGTTGCGGGGATGCCGCCGCCATCGAGCATCATCGTTCGGACGAGGTCGTCGATGGCCGCAGTGGTTACGCCGGGCTGGACGAAGGGGACGAGCGCGTCGAGGATTTCGGCCGACAATCGCCCCGCCTTGCGCATGCCGGCAAAGCCCGCTTCGTCGTGCAGCTTGATCGTGCCGTCGCGCACGGGGGTGGGGCTCGCCGCATCGCCGGCGGTTACGGAGACATAGTCGTACATGCGATTCATATAGTCGCTGGAGCCTCGAAAAGCGAGGGGGCCAACTTCAGTCGCGCGTCGGCGTTCAATCCGTCACGAGAATAAAGTCCGTCGCGCCGGGCGCTTTCTCGAACGCGCTACCGACGGGAGCGTCGAGAAAGGCGATAATCGACGGGTCGTAATTGGCGATGGTGTTGACGTCAAAAATCTGATGATTGGAGGCGTCGGCCATATAGGCATCGTCCTCGGTCCCGGACAAAAAAGCCCACCCGCTGTCCTGCGGATTACGGGGCTGCTCGCGATACATGAAGCGGACGGGAAGCCCTTCGACCGTGATCCGGTCCGATACGATGCAACCGCCCCTGCCGGTGGCGAGGGGGCGGATATCGTCTGGCGCCAGTTTGTAGCTTTTTTCGCCCGCTATCGATTTCGTCCCACCGAACGCAAACAGGGCGGCCACTCCGAGAGCAAGACTCGTCATGGCCGCCCGTCGCTGCATTTTTCTACTCGGCCGACTTCTTCGCCTTCGGCGCTTTCGCCTTGCTCGCCTTGGGCGGGGCCGAGACGATTTCGAAGGCGAGCGGATTGCCGACCTTGGCGTCGTCGCCGGTCTTCATCTTCACCTTGACCTCGCCGCCATGGACGAGCTTGCCGAACAGCAGTTCCTCGGCGAGCGGCTGCTTGATCTTTTCCTGGATCAGGCGGCCCATCGGACGCGCGCCATAGAGCTTGTCATAGCCCTTGCCGGTCAGCCATTCGCGCGCCGCTTCGTCGAGCTGGATGTGGACGTTACGGTCGGCGAGCTGCAGTTCGAGTTCGAGGATGAACTTGTCGACGACGCGTGCGACCACTTCGGGTGGCAGGTAACCGAACGGAACGATCGCATCGAGGCGGTTGCGGAATTCGGGGGTGAAGAGATTCTTCACCGCTTCCTCCTGCACATCCTCACGCGTGAACTGGCCAAAGCCGATGCTCTCGCGCGCCATGTCGCTCGCGCCCGCATTGGTCGTCATGATCAGGATGACGTTGCGGAAATCGACCGTCTTGCCGTGATGATCGGTCAGGCGGCCATGGTCCATCACCTGCAACAGGATATTGAACAGGTCGGGATGCGCCTTTTCGATCTCGTCGAGCAGCAGCACGCAATGCGGATTCTGGTCGATCGCATCGGTAAGCAGGCCGCCCTGATCATAACCAACA
>JBIMKQ010000010.1:0-166267 GCA_051861185.1 Sphingopyxis sp. | reverse complement strand
GACGCGTTCCTTCAGCACTTCGGCGAGCGTGGTGCCGAGTTCCGACGGGCTCGCCGACACCGAAATGCCCGCGGCTTCCATCGCCGCGATCTTGCTTTCGGCGTCGCCCTTGCCGCCCGACACGATCGCGCCGGCATGGCCCATGCGGCGGCCCGGAGGCGCGGTGCGGCCGGCGATGAAGCCCGCCATCGGCTTTTTGCGGCCGCGCTTCGCTTCGTCGATCAGGAACTGGGCGGCCTGCTCCTCGGCGTCGCCGCCGATCTCGCCGATCATGATGATCGACTTGGTCGCTTCGTCGGCGAGGAAGAGTTCGAGCACGTCGATGAAGTTTGTGCCGTTGACGGGGTCGCCGCCGATACCGACCGCGGTAGTCTGGCCAAGGCCGACGTTCGTCGTCTGGAACACCGCTTCATAGGTGAGCGTGCCCGAACGCGACACGACGCCTACGCTGCCCTTCGAAAAGATGCTGCCGGGCATGATGCCGATCTTGCATTCGCCGGGGGTCAGCACGCCGGGGCAGTTCGGGCCGATCAGGCGCGATTTCGAACCCGAAAGCGCGCGCTTCACCTTGACCATGTCGAGCACCGGGATGCCTTCGGTGATGCAGACGATCAGCTCCATCTCGGCGTCGATCGCCTCGAGGATCGAGTCGGCGGCGAACGGCGGCGGGACATAGACGCAGCTCGCGGTCGCGCCGGTCGCGGCCTTGGCTTCCTCGACGGTGTTGAAGTTCGGCAGGCCGATATGCGTCGTGCCGCCCTTGCCCGGCGTCACGCCGCCGACCATCTTGGTGCCGTAAGCGAGCGCCTGTTCGGTGTGGAAAGTGCCGGTGGCACCAGTCATCCCTTGCGTGATGACCTTGGTATTCTTGTCGATGAGGATGGACATACTCTAATTCTCCTGGGGAGAGCCAGCCGGCCCGACGCCAAGCGCCGGGCACAGCCAAAAAGGATCAGGCGAGGCTGGGGTCCAGCGCCTTGCACGCGTCGAGCAATTCCTTGACCGCATCGACCGAAACCTGAAGCCCGGCCTTGTCGGCATCGTCGAGTGCGATCTCGACGATCTTCTCGACGCCGCCGGCGCCGATCAGCACGGGAACGCCGACATAGAGGCCGTCGAGGCCGTACTGGCCGTCGACATAGGCCGCGCAGGGCAGGATGCGCTTCTGGTCACCCAGATAGGCTTCGGCCATCGCGATGCCCGAGGCGGCCGGCGCATAGAAGGCCGAACCAGTGCCGAGCAGCGCGACGATCTCGCCGCCGCCGCCGCGGGTGCGCTTGACGATCGCGTCGATCTTGTCCTGCGACGACAGGCCCATCTTGACGAGGTCGGGAACGGGAATGCCGTTGACGGTCGAATAGCGCACGACGGGGACCATCGTGTCGCCATGACCGCCGAGAACGAAGGTGTTCACGTCCTTGACCGACACGTCGAATTCGTCGGCGATGAAGTGGCTGAAGCGCGCCGAATCGAGTACGCCGGCCATGCCGACGACCTTGTTGTGCGGCAGGCCCGAGAACTCACGGAGAGCCCAGACCATCGCGTCGAGCGGGTTGGTGATGCAGATGACGAACGCGTCGGGGGCGTTGGCCTTGATGCCTTCGCCGACGGCCTTCATGACCTTCAGGTTGATTCCGAGCAGGTCGTCGCGGCTCATGCCCGGCTTGCGGGCAACGCCGGCGGTGACGATGATGACGTCGGCGCCCGCGATATCCTTGTAATCGTTCGTGCCGGTGATCTTCGCGTCAAAACCCTGAACCGGGCCAACCTGCGACAGGTCGAGCGCCTTGCCCTGCGGCACGCCTTCGACGACATCGAACAGGACGACGTCGCCGAGTTCCTTTTGCGCGGCGAGCAGCGCCAGCGTTCCGCCGATATTCCCGGCGCCGATCAATGCGATTTTCTTGCGTCCCATGGCGCGAGGCACTCCCTTCGTGGCAAGCCCGGCAATTGGTTCACAGACCGGTCGGCACACGGGCTAAATTGCCACGCCGGTCCCAAGACTGGCGCCGCCACTACGCCGATTCCCTTAAGGAAACAACCGCGAAAAGCTCGAAAATCTACCTTTTTATGCAAATAGTTCGCAATAGCAATAAGAGCAGGATATGTGGCAGGACCATCCGATGTCCGGTCGAAGCTGACTCAAGCCTCTTCCGCGCAAAAGCCCGGTCTTTGGACGGGTTGCCACATCCTTTGGGCTTAGGCGAGCTTGATCAAAGCGTGGCGCACCAGACGGGACACCCCGCAGGCGCCGGTTAACTCTCCCTTATCGCAGCTCTGCTAGGCGCGAGGCGTGACGCGGGCAATTATCAGCTTTGACACCGAATTGTCGGCCGGCCTGTATCAGCGCGGGGCCGACGCGCGCGCCAATTTCGAAAGCTCCATTCTCGGCCGGTGCCGCGACGGCGATTTCGGCATCCATTTCCAGATGGATATGCTCGAACGTCATGGCCTGACCGGAGTGTTCTTCATCGATCCGATGCCCGCGCTCGTCTATGGCCCCGAAGTGATCGACGCGATCGTCAAACCGGTCGTTACGCGCGGGCATGAGGTGCAGGTGCATATCCACACCGAATGGCTCGCCTTTGCCCGCTTCAACCCGGTCGGACGATTGACCGGGCGCAACATCGGCGATTTTCCGCTCGCGGCGCAGAAAAAGCTGATCGCGCTCGCCCGCGATATCCTTATGGGCGCCGGCGCGCCCAAACCCACCGCCTTTCGCGCCGGCAATTTCGGCGCCAATGACAACACGCTGCGGGCGCTCGCCGCCCTGGGTTTCCGTTTCGACAGCAGCTTCAACGGCGCGTATCAAGGCCATGGCTGCGACATCTCGCTCGACGCCGGGAACCTTGGCATGCGCACGCATCACGGTGTCTGCGAGGTACCGGTCAGCGGCCTGATGGATCGCGCAAGCCGCTTTCGTCCTGCACAGCTTTGCGCCCTGTCCGAAGAAGAGATGCGCGACGCGCTCGATCATAGTGCCGCGAGCGGCGCGATCCAGTTTTCGGCGTTCAGCCACAGTTTCGAACTGTTGAGCCGCGACCGCGAAGTCGCGAACGGCCTCGCGATTTCCCGTATGGAGGCTCTGTGTCGCGCGGTCGCGGACGACGCGCGTGTAACGAGCGGCGGGTTCGCAACCCTGCCCGGACCGCCCGAGCGCCCTGCGCGGATCGGGATCGCCGCGCCGAAGCCACTGCGCACGCTGCGCCGCACGATCGAGCAGGGCTATGGCCATCTGGCGCATGAGGTGCGCTATGTGCGCGATCTGATTTCGGTGACGGTCAATTCATCACGCTGGGGAAAGATTGCCAGCGGCGTTGTCCTCGCCATCGCGTAGGCGATGGCGATATTGGCGCAACCATCGCCTAGGCGGTGGCGCCCTCGGAAGATCCATGGCCCAGGTCAAGATAGTCGTCGGACTGCATTTCGGCGAGCCGACTCGCCGTCCGCTCGAATTCGAACGCGCCGTCGCCTGCGATATAAAGCTGGTCGGGCAACGCCGCCGCACTCGCGAGCAGCTTGACCTTATATTCGTAAAGCGCGTCGATCAGCGTGACGAAACGCGCCGCCTCGTTGCGGTTTTCCGGACCCATGCGCGGGATACCGACGATGATCACGGCATGAAAATGCCGCGCGACCGCCAGATAATCGGCGGCGCCACGCGCTTCGCCGCACAGACGCTTGAACGAAAAGACCGCGACGCCCTTCAGCGCTTTTGGAACATGCAGCATCCGCCCGCCGCCGACATCGAGCTCGAGCGTCGGAACATGGTCGCGATCCTCGGGCGGATAGTCGGTGAGGCGGAAGAAGGCGGCCGACAGCGCGGCGCTAGCAGTGTCGTCGGCGGGAACGAACCAGCGCGCGCCGTCACCCAGCCGGTCGCGGCGATAATCGGTCGGGCCATTGAGGCTCATCACGTCGAGCCGCTCCTCGACCAGCGCGATGAAGGGCAGAAAATGCTCGCGGTTGAGCCCGTCCTTGTAAAGATCCTTCGGCGGCCGGTTCGAGGTTGCGACCATCGTCACCCCGCGGTCGATCAGCGCAGTGAACAAACGCGAGAGGATCATCGCATCGGCGCTGTTGTTCACGACCATCTCGTCGAACGCGAGACAGCGCGTATTTTCAGCGAGTGCGTCGGCGACGAGCGGGATCGGATCGCCGCTCTCGCTTTTGCGCACTTCACGCATCTGGGCATGAACATCGATCATGAAGGCATGGAAATGGACACGCCGCTTCCGCTGAATCGAAAGCTGATCGTAGAATAAATCCATCAGCATCGACTTTCCGCGCCCGACCGCACCCCAAAGATAGACGCCGCGCAGCGACTCGGGCTTACGGCCGGCAAGGCGCCAGAGCAGGCTCCCACGCTTCGGCACGGCTTCGAGTTCGGCCTGCAAGCGGTTCAGTCGCTCGGCGGCGGCGCGCTGCTCAGGATCGGGCCGAAGTTCCCCCGCTGCGACCAGCCCGTCATAGGCCGCAAGAACGGTGGTCACTTATTGCTCGCCTTGCGGATCGTCCCTGCAAAGCTGAGCACGATATGGCTGTCACCGTCGCCCTGAACGACGAGCCCGCGCAGGAAGATCAACCGGCCGGTCTCGCGCACCAGTTCGACGACCGCGTCCAACGGCTCGCCCACGCGCCCGGCACCGACGAACTGGGTCGACAGGTCGAGCGTCACCGAATGGCCGGCATTGAGCGATCCGAACTGATGCGACGCCGCGAACAGCGCAATATCGACGAGCGCGAGCGTCACCGCGCCATGAACATTATCGCCCAAGTTGCTGTGCTTGCGCACGGGAAGCATCCGTACCCTTGCGCGCGGACGGCCATCTTCGGTTGGCGCCTCTACGCGTACCGTCAGCGGTTCGATGAAGGCGTTGAAGCGCGTCGAGTCTTTAAGATCCCAGCTGATCCAGCCGTCGTCCAGTTCCTCGGCGCTGAAATATTCGCGACGCTTCGGGTCCTCGATCCCGTCGTTCACACCTGCCGCTCTGCCTCGAGCTTCTTGATCTCGGCGATCGCACGCGCGGGGCTGAGGCCCTTCGGGCAGGCGTTGGCGCAATTCATGATCGTATGGCAGCGATAGAGACGGAAGGGATCTTCGAGTTCGTCGAGCCGCTCGCCGGTCATTTCGTCGCGGCTGTCGGCCAGCCAGCGATAGGCCTGGAGCAGGATCGCAGGGCCGAGGAACTTGTCGCTGTTCCACCAATAGCTGGGGCAGCTGGTCGAACAGCAGGCGCACAGGATGCACTCGTACAGCCCGTCGAGCTTTTCGCGATCTGCGGGCGACTGCAGCCGCTCCTTGCCGCTCGGCGTCGTCGTCTTGGTCTTCAACCAGGGTTCGATCGACGCATATTGCGCATAGAAATGGGTGAAATCGGGAACAAGGTCCTTGATGACGTCCATTGCGGGCAGCGGGGTGATCGTGACCTCACCCTTCAGATCCTCGATCGCAGTCGTACAGGCGAGGCCGTTCTTGCCATTCATGTTCATCGAACAGCTGCCGCAGATGCCTTCGCGGCACGAACGGCGGAAGGTCAGCGACGAATCCTGCTCGCTCTTCATCTTGATAAGCGCGTCGAGCACCATCGGCCCGCATTTTTCGGTGTCGATCTCGAACGTATCGAACCGCGGATTCTGGCCGCTATCGGGGTCGTAGCGATAGACTTTGAATTTCTTCACCGCCGTAGCGCCTTCGGCCTTGTGGACCTTGCCCGTCTTTTGCGGGCGGCTGTTCTTGGGCAGGACGAATTGGGCCATATCGCGGGGTTCCCTATGCAATTGGGCGCTGCCTAGACCCGATTGACAGGATCGACAAGAGGGTGAAGCCGGATCGAGGGCACGAAAGCCGCTGGCGGCACGGCGGACGAGTCGCTAGGTGCGGCAACGATGAGCGAAGACGTCGCCCAACCCGCCGTTACCAGCCGCAGCGTCGCGCGCGGGCTTGGCACGACCGTGCTGGCGCGCCTCGGCGCGGTGGTCGAGATCGTCGCGCAGCCGCTCTATGTCCTGATGTTCGGCCTCGCGGGCTACGGCCTCTATGCCGTGCTGTGGGCCGCCGTGAACCTGCTCGAGAATATCTTCGACATGGGCATGACGAGCGCGATGCAGCGCACGGTACCGCAATCGGCGGGCAAGGCAGAGGCTGCGGCGGCATTGCGCACCGCGATGATCTTCGGCGTCGGCCCGTGCATCATCGTCGCGGCGCTGATCGCATTTTTTGCCGCCGACATCGGGCCGCTGCTCAATGTCGCGGACAAGGACCGCGACCTCGTCACTCCCGCGATCCGCATCTTCGTCTGGGCGCTGCCGCTGTGGGCCTTTGTCGAGATCGCAACCTCGGCGCTGCGCGCGCGCATGGTGTTCGGCGCCGAAATCCGGCTGCGGATCGTCTGGGAACAAATGTTGCGGCTGGTGTTCGCGGGTGTGTTCTTCGCCTTTGGACTCGGCCTCAAAGGTCTGTTCATCGCCCATCTTTGCTCGCTTGCGATCACCGCGGCGCTCAGCGTCCGCCTGCTCGCACGCCACTACAGCTTCGCCGATTTGTGGCGCGGGCCTTGGGTGACCGAAACGACGCGCCACACCTTCTGGGCGGGGCTCGCGATCCTGCCGTCGAACATCATCTCGCGGCTGTTCGGCGATGCGCCCGCGCTGATCCTCAATATGTTGCTGCCCGGCGCGGCGGGCGCCGCGGCGGCGGGCCTGTTCACGATCGCGCGCAAACTGTCGAGCGTCGTCCAGCTCGTGCGCATCGCCTTCACTTACGTGATGGCGCCGCTCGCTGCGAGCGCCGAGCGCGAGGACCGGCGGCAGGTAGCGGACATCTATGCCTATGCGACGCGGCTGATCTCGGCGATCGCACTGCCCCTCGCGGCGGTGCTCGCCGCGGGCAGCGCATCGCTGCTCGGGCTGTTCGGCCATCAGGCGCAGGCGGCGCAGGCGGCGCTGGTCATCCTGCTGTTCGCGCGCGCGGCCGAAGCGGTGCTCGGCATTTCATCGCCGGTGCTGCAAGTCGTCGCCGCTTTCCGCCAGCAACTCACTGCCAGCATCATCGGCGTGGGTGTTGCGGTTGGCGCCGGGTGGCTGATCGTCGGACACCTCGATCCGCTGACCGGAGTGACGCTGGCGACCGCGATCGGACTCGTCGTGATGGCGGCAATCCCGACACTTCAACTCGCGTTGGTCGAGAAACTCCACCCGTTCGACGCGCAATTTCCGGCGGTGGCCATCCGCGGATTGGCGATCACCCTGGTGACCGGGACGGCGGCCTTACTTGCCGACCTCCTGCCCGACGCACTGTCCCTGCCATTGCTCGCGCTGATCGCGGTCGCTTCGATATGGCTTTCGCTGCGTTTGGCCTTGCCGCTTGCCGACCGCCTTTCGCTCGGCAAGACCGGCCGCCGGCTTCGGCTGTTTAGGCCCGAAGACGCATGATCGAGATGACCCCACCCGACCGCGTTGCGATCTACGATCTCGACCGCACCGTGTTGCGCAAACCGACCTTCACGCTGTTTCTGCTGTGGGCGGCGCGGCGCGAGGCGCCGTGGCGCTTGCTGCTGCTTCCGGGGCTCGCCGCCCTGATGATCGGCTATGCCCTGCGTCTTTATGGACGCGACCGGTTCAAGCCTGCTGCCATCCGCTTGATGCTCGGCGCGCGCATCGCGCCAGCGCGCGCTGTAAAGCTCGCCGCCGATTTCGCCGCCTGGCGCGTGCCGCGCGACGTTCCGCCGGGCGCCGCCGCCTGTATCACGCGCGACCGCGCCGAAGGATATCGCCTGCTGATGGCGACCGCGGCGCCCGAATTCTATGCCGGTGCGATTGCCGATGCGCTCGGCTTCGACGCGATCGTCGCCACGCGCCATCAAAGGGATACCGCCGGAAACTGGTTACCGCTTCTCGACGGACCCAATTGCTACGGCGACGAAAAAGCGCGGCGGGTCGCCGAATGGCTCGCCGCCAACACGGCGGCAGCGGCCGGCCACATCCGCGCCTATTCGGACCACGCGAGCGACGCCCCGACCTTCGCACTCGCCAACGAATCCTGGCTGGTCGGCCGCGGCGACAAATTCGTTCGGCTGGCCGCGCGACATGGCTGGCACGTCGCTGATTTCGAGAATCCTGCCGTGATTGAGACCGCCTGATGCGCATCCTCTTCCTGTTCATCGGCGAGCAGCACCATGTCTTCCACGCGCTGCCGATCGCCGCAGAAATGGCGGCAGCAGGGCAAGTCGTTGAAGTCGCGGTCGCCGGCGCCGACCATCTGCGCGTGGTCGAACAGGTCGCGCTCGCCTATCCGGGTTTTGCGCCGCACATCACCCTGCTGGGTCAGAAGGGTTTTGCCCGCTGGCTCCGCGACAAGGGGCTGTTTCGACACCCGCGCCTGCCGATCCTGCTCGGCGCCTTGCCGTTCCTGCGCCAGTTCGACGCGATCGTCGTGCCCGAACGGACGACCACCGCGATCCGGCATTTCCTGCCGCGCAAGACGCGTCTGATCTTCACGCCGCACGGCGCCGGCGACCGCGCGATCATGCTCGACCCGCGCGACCGGCATTTCGATTTCGTGCTCGTCGCGGGCGAAAAGAGCGAGCAGCGGCTGCTCGACGCCGGAACGATCGAGCCGGGCCGTTATGCGGTCAACGGATATGTAAAACTCGACCTGATGCCGCGGCTGCAGGCGGCACGCGAACCGCTCTTCGCCAATGACCGGCCCACGGTCCTCTATGCGCCCCATTTCAAGCGCGAGCTATCGTCATGGGACCGGTTCGGGCGCGACATCATCGCGTGGTTCGCAGAGCAGGATCGCTATAATCTGGTGGTCGCGCCGCATATTCGCCTGTTCGCCGAGGCGAGCGACGCCGATCGCGCTGCGGTGACCGGGCTGGCGGTGCCCGGCAAGATAGCGATCGACCTCGAATCCGATCGCCTGTTCGACATGAGCTATACCAGCGGCGCCGATATCTATCTCGGCGATGTCAGCAGTCAGGTTTACGAGTTTCTTGCGACGCCGCGCCCGTGCCTCTTCCTCAACGCCCACCGCGTCCGATGGGAGGGCGATCCCGATTATCTGTTCTGGACGCTGGGCGACGTCGTCGACGACCTCGCCGACCTGCCCGGTGCGCTCGATGCGGCGCCCGCACGGCATTCGCTTTTTGCCGACGCGCAGTGCGAGAGGCTGGCCGAATCGATCGGCGGCGACCCCGCCGGCGCGGCACGACGCGGCGCCGAAGCGATCCGGCGCTTTCTTGCAATGGGCGCGGTACAGGATAAGAGCGGCGGATGACCGACACCGCTCCCCGCCCCGCTCTCACGCCGATCGGCGACAATCCGACGCTGCTGTGGGGTATGACCAATGCCGAGCGGCTGCGCCGACTGGCGCGCGCCGAGGGGTTGCCCGAGACGGCGGCACCGTCGGGCGCGCAAATCTACGTCAATCTTGCCTATGTGTTCGACCCGGTGTGGCTGCGCCATATCCTGACGCTTCCCGGCACGGTGGTGATGGACGGCCCCGACCTGGTGATGGCGCATCTTGCCGGCGGCATGCGGCCCGAGGACATCGCACAGCATCGTGGCGAACTCACGGTCATCGATTATCGCGACAATCCGCAAATCTATAACCGCCAGTTGCGCAAGCTCGAGTGCCCGTTCATCCAGCAGCTGACCCCAGACACACGGCGCGCGATCGAGCGGAAAAGCTATTTCGGCGCCTACAAGGGCGTCACCGACGCGCTGACCAAATATCTGTGGCCCGAACTCGCCTTGTGGCTGACCCGCGGTGCCGCGAGCATCGGCATGACGCCCAACATGGTCACCGCGATCGGCGCGACGCTGTGCGTCTATGCCACCTATTTGTTCGCCTACGGCCATTATTGGACCGGCATGCTCGCCGCCTTCATCTTCATGGTGCTCGACACGGTCGACGGAAAGCTTGCGCGCTGCACGATCACCTCGTCGAAATGGGGCAATGTCGCCGACCATGGCGTCGATCTGGTTCACCCGCCCTTCTGGTGGTATTTCTGGGGCGTCGGGCTGGGCGCCTGGGGTCTCGCGCTGTCGAACCAGACCTTCCTGCTCGTAATGATCGCCGTCGTCGTCGGCTACATCCTCCAGCGCGTGATCGAGGGGATGTTCATCAAGGACTTCGGCATGGACATCCATGTCTGGCGGCGGTTCGACAGCCAGTTCCGATTGATCACCGCGCGGCGCAATCCGAACTTCGCTATCCTGTTCTTCGCAACCCTCGCCGGACGGCCCGATATCGGTCTCATCGCGGTTGCGTGGTGGACCATCATCTCGCTGGTCGTCCATGCGGTACAGCTTGTGCAGGCCTACGCCGTGAGGCGCGCGGGCCGCCCGATCGTCAGCTGGATGGAAGAGGCATGAACGAAACCATCACAAAATTCGGCTATCCGGCAACGCTGATCGCCGAATATGACCATTGGGTCGTGCTGTTGCGTCCCGCGCAGCCGACGCTCGGTGCGCTGGTGTTGGCCGCAAAATCGGACGCGACGGCGTTCGGCGACCTGCCCGCCGAAGCGCACGCCGAACTCAAGATCGCGACCGCCGCGATCGAGGCGGCGCTGGGGCAAGCAATCGGCTATTCAAAGATCAACTATCTGATGTTGATGATGGTCGACCCCTACGTCCATTTCCACGTTCTGCCGCGTTATGACGGCGAACGGACGGGGGCGGGGCTGACGGTGCCCGACGCGGGCTGGCCTGCCCAGCCCGATCTGGGTCAGGCAGCGAAGCTCGACGAGGCGCAGATCGCCGCGCTCACCGGCTGGCTCAAACCTTATTTCGCGTAGCGGCCTTCGGCGGCCCATTTCGCGGTAAGCGCATCGGCGGCTTCGACATCCTGCGGGAAGTCGACTTCCTGCCATTCCAGCCCCTCGATCGACACGGTGCCGACGCGGTTGCCCTTGGCGATGACGTCGATTGCGCGCAAATACCAGCGCTCGACCCCTTCGGGCGTGCGCATCATCTGGTCGACCTGATTGCGAAAGATCGACGGGCCATCGCCGACGAATGCCAGCATGCCGATCGATTCGGCGTTGGTGTCGGGGGGCAGCAGCCGCTTGCCGATATGATGAAGGCGACCATCGGCGTCGCGGTTCACCTTCATATCGTCGTCGTCATAGTCGGCCTTGACGTCGACGGTGACGTTGATCGGTTCGCTCGCGCCCGCAATCAGCTTTGCGACGATCTCTTCGGAAATGATGGTGTCGCCGTTGAGGATGATGAAATCGCGATCCATCTCTTCGCGCGCGATCCAGCACGTGCCGAGATTGTCAGCGACCTGGAAGAAGGGGTTGAACAGCGTACGGATACGCACCCCCGTGTCGCGATACAGTTGCAGTGCATGATCTTCGACGCGTTCGGTTCGGAATCCCGTTACGACGACGATGTCCTTGATTCCGTTTGCGGCGAGCGCCGCGACCTGCCAGCCGATCAGCGTCCGGCCGTTGAGGTCGATCAGGCATTTGGGAATGTCGCGGGTCAGCGGCAGCAGGCGCGAGCCCTGCCCGGCCGACAGGATGATGGCTTTGTCGATGGTCATAGGGGCTGCCCTATAGCGCCTTGCCGCCGCGCGGCAAATATCGCTTCGATCAGTTCGATATCGACGGGCTTGTCGGCATCGATGCAGGCCTCGGGGTCGGACATCGGGACGACCTTGGCTTTCAGGCCGAAACGCAGTCCCGCGCGCCCGACGCCCTGCTGGATCGTGAACAGGCGGAGCAGCGCGCCGGCCAGCAGCCCGGGGCCGAAGGCCGCGATAATCTTGAGCCCCTTCTTGCGGTCGCGTTCGATGCGCCCCCAGAAATCGAGCAACGGCAGCACCCGGCGTCCGCGCAGGCGAAACATGTTCGCGCCCGACCACCAGCCGCCGCGGAATTTCAGCCAAGTGCGCTTCGATTCCGGATAGCGCGCGAGCAACACCCCGCGCTCGACCATCGCAACCGCGACATCGCTATCCTTGGCGGCGCCCAGAAACTCGGCGACCATTGCGGGGGTAAGCAGAACATTGTCGGCGGTGGTCACGAGCAGCGGATCGTCGCCCGGCGGCAGCGCGGCGGCGAGCGAGCTGCTGATCCCCTGCCCCGAATCGGCAAAGTGCAGGTCGGCCAGGCCGGCCAGCCCCGGCTCGGCGGCCAGTTCGGCGCTGTTTTGCGCCAGGATCGTGATCGCGCCCACTTCGGGCGAAGCGCGCAGCGCCTGCACGACATGGACGAGCATCGGCAGCCCCGCGATCGGCAGCAACGCCTTCGTCGATACCCCGCTGCCACTCAGCAGCGGATCGGGGCCAGGACGGCTGCCCGCAAGGACGATCGCCGGGATCAGAACGGTCATGGCGCGGGTGATACCCGGCGCGCAGTCACGCCGCGCAGGAAATCGGTCGCCTCGGGCAGGATCGGACCTTTGTAGGCAAGCGGCTTGGTCAGCGCCATGACGAGGTCGTTATGGCTGAGGCCGTCATAGGTGCGCAGCGTCGCCGATCCGCCAACTTTGTGAATCGCCGCCGCCAGTCGCTCGCTGTTGCGCACCCGCACCACTGTGTCGGCGGTGCCATGTCCAAGCCACAGTGGCGGCGCATCGGCGCGCACAAAGTGAATCGGCTGCGTCTGTTCGACCGGGCGGATATCGCCCATGGCGACGTCGGCGCGGCCACCCTTTTCGAATGGGTAAAAGTCGTAAGGCCCCGACAGCGCCGCGACCCCGCGGATCACCGACGCGTCACTACCCGCCGCTTTCATCCATTGCGGGTCGAGCGCCAGCATCACCGCATTATAAGCGCCCGCCGAATGACCCGACAGCGCGATGCGACCCGGATCGCCGCCATATTCGCCAATATGCTTCGCGGTCCATGCCACCGCGGCGGCGCTATCGTTCAGGAAATCGGGCCAATGGCCGTCGGGAACGATGCGATAATCGGGGATGACGACAATGAACCCCTGCCGGGCAAAGGCGCGTCCGGCAAAGCCGTAATCGTCGCGCGCGCCGCTGTACCATCCGCCGCCATAGAGGAAGACGAGCACTGGCAGCTTGTCGGAATTTTCCGTTCCCGTCGGAACCCATATGTTCAGCTTGTGACGCGCACCCGGCGCATAGGGTTCGCCCGCGACCTGAAGCGTTGCGCCATCGCCGTCACCGAGCAACCGGTCGCCGATGTTGAGCGACTTCGCGCCGCCCGAAACGATCATCCGCGCGCCGCCCCCGAACAGCAGTACCAGCAGAACCGCAACAACCAGAAACTTGATCAATCGCCGTCCTTTGGAAGCCTGTGCGGTCATTATTGCGCTCTACAGGGCAGGGACGCGGGGAACAAGCAGGGCGGTGAGCCCACACCCTACTTCGTCACTCCGGACTTGACCCGGCCCATCGGCCCTTTCCCCCACACCTTGCTGAGCATTCTTGGGGAACGGATCAAGTCGGGGGTGACGAAAAGGCAAAACAAGGCTTCGCCACCTTTTTAGTCCTCATGCGTAGGACAGGCGATGACCAGCACCCTCCACCGCCCCGCCCTGATCTGCAACACCCAAAGCGGCAGCCATGACGAGGCTGTCCGCGAACAGATCGCCGACATCTGCCGTACCCACGGCGCGCCGCTCGTGGCGACCTTTGCCTTGCCCGACGGCGACATTCCCGATGCCGCGACGCTGAAACAGCAAGGCATCGATCTGCTGCTCGTGTGGACCGGCGACGGAACAATCAACGCCGCGGCGACGCGAGCGGCGGGATGGGACGGCGCGATCCTGGCGCTGCCCGGCGGGACGCTCAACCTGTTGTCGAAGGCATTGCACGGCGACCGGCCGGTGGCAGAAATTTTGACCGATACGTTGCAGGGCAAGTCGCGGCGCACGCCGATCCCGACCGTCGTGTCCGATGCGGGCACCGCCTTCATCACAATTGTCGCCGGCCCTGCGACGCGCTGGGCCGAGGTGCGTGAAACGATGCGGCAGGACGGATTGATCGAGGCGAGCCGCGCCGCGCCCGACGCACTCGACGAGATGATGAACGCCCCCGGTGTCCGCATCGGCGCCGATGGCAAGGCCTATCCCGCCGTGATCCTGACCCCGACCGCCGGGGGCATCCGCGCCGATGGCATATTGACCGAAGGCACCGGTGACGTGCTGCGTCACGGCCTCGCCTGGTTGGGCGGCGATTTTCGGGACGGGCCGAGCGAGCCGATCGCGACCGGCGTAACCGTGGTTCTGGAGAGCGACAAACCGATCAGTCTGGAGTTCGACGGCGAACTGGAAGCGGTCGCTTCGCCCGCGAAATTTTCGCTCGGCACCAGCGCGGTCGATTTCATCGCGACGGCATGACGCGGCTGTTCCATATCAGCGACCTGCATTTCGGGCTCGAGGATCGAGCCGCGCTCGGCTGGTTCCGCGAATGCGTGCGCCGCGAACAGCCCGATGCGGTGCTGATTACTGGCGATCTCACGATGCGTGCGCGCAGCCATGAATTCGCCGCCGCGTGCGACTGGATCGAGGCACTCGACGTTCCGGTGACGGTCGAGGTCGGCAATCACGACCTTCCCTATTTCAATCCCTTCGCGCGCTTTTTCTGGCCGTATCGCCGCATCCGGCGGATCGAACGGCTGGTCGAACGCGAACTCGATCTCGCCGGACTCGCGGTGATCCCGCTCAAGACGACCGCACGCGCACAATGGCGGTTCGACTGGTCCAAAGGCTGGGTGACCGGCACCGCGCTCGCAAAGACACTTGCGTCGATCGATGCGTTGCCGCGCGGCACGACCGCGATCGTGACCGCACATCACCCGTTGGTCGAGGCGGGAACGCGGGGGCGCGCGCTGACCCGCGGCGGCGCGCGCGCGCTACGCGAACTCGCGGCGCGCGGCGTGGCGGCGGTGCTCACCGGCCATGTCCATGATGCCTTCGACCTCGTCGCGCAAACCGAGGCCGGACCGATCCGCATGATCGGCGCGGGCACGCTGTCGCAACGCATCCGTTCGACCCCGCCGAGCTTTAACGAGCTGCGGATCAAGGATGGCGAGATCGCGGTGCGCGTACGCAACGTCGAAGCGGTGCCGACTCCCGATATGCAAATCGCCGACGTGCCGCCCGACGCACTACCACCGCGAACGCCGGGCGAACCCGTTGCCCCCGTCGATGCCGTACCACCGGTCGATCCGCCGGTGCATTGACGCCGCCCATTGACCCGCCCGGGCATCCCGTTACGTTGCAAGAAAAAACGCGAATGGGATGAGAGACGATGCTGACCAAGGGCGACGATTTCCCGCTGCACCAGAGTGCCGAACCGATCGCGTTCGCGGGCACCGACCGCAATTTCTACGACCGCTATTTCTTCAACGGCTATTCGCCCGACGGTTCGGTCTTCTTCGCCGCAGCGATGGGCTTTTATCCGCAGCTTGGTATCGTCGACGCCGCCTTCTGCGTGCTGATCGACGGCGTGCAGCACAACCTGCGCGCCAGCCGCCGTTCGGACGGCGAACGGCTCGACCTGTCGGTGGGACCGATCTCGGTCACGATCGACGCACCGCTCGAAACGCTGACATTGCGCATCGCGGCGGGCGACGGCCCGCTCGCCGGCGAGGTGCGCTTCACCGCGCGCCATTTCCCGATCGAGGAGCCGCGCTTTACCCGCCGCAACGGCACGCGCCTGTTCATGGACTATACGCGCATGACGCAGAACGGCCATTGGTCGGGCTGGCTGTCGGTCGACGGCCAGCGTGTCGATGTCGGCGCCGATTGGGCGGGCACGCGCGACCGCAGCTGGGGCATCCGCCCGGTCGGCGCTGCCGAACCACAACCGCCGCCACAGGGCAATTTCAATCAATTCTTCTGGCTCTGGACGCCATGCAATTTTGCCGATCGCTCGCTGTTCTTCCACAGCAACGACGATGGCGAGGGCGCCCCCTGGAATCGGCGGGCGGTCCTCGTCGATAATGATGGCGGTGAGCGACATTACGCCGATCCCGCTTTCGCCGCTGAATGGGAAGCCGGCACGCGACGCCTGTCAAGGCTAACCGCCGACTTCGATCACAGCACGCGGCTGACGCTGTCGCCGGCGGGTCCGGTGTTCGCGATGAGCGGACTCGGTTACACGCACCCTGTCTGGGGGCACGGGTTCGACCATGGCGAGCTGGAGATCGCGCACGACAGCCTGTCGGAAGGCGACCGCCAATGGGGCAATCCGCTCGCGATGCACGTGCAGGCGCTCGTCCACGCCGAGCTGACCGACGGCGACCGCAGCGATCGCGGTATCGGCATCCTCGAACAATTGTTCGTCGGCCCGCACGCGCCGACGGGGCTCACGGGCCTGCTGGACCCCGCCGCATGAGCTTCCCGACCTCGCCCGAAGCGATCGAACCGCAATGGCTCGGCGCGGCGCTTGGGCAGCCCGGAAAGTTGAAGGGGTTCCGCTCGGCCAAGGTCGGCACCGGGCAGATGTGCGACAGCTATCGCCTTACGCTCGATTGGGACGCGGGCGTCGACGCGCCCGCCAGTGTGATCGCCAAATGCCCAAGCCACGACGAAGCCAGCCGCAATATCGCCAAGCTCACCGGCACCTATGTCAAGGAAGTCAGCTGGTATCGCGAACTGGCGGCGGCGAGCGGCGTCGCGGCGCCGGTCTGCCATTTCGCCGACATTGCCAACGACGATGTCGATTTCGTCCTGATCCTGTCCGACCTTGCCCCGGCGCGGCAGGGCGACCAGCTCGCAGGGCTCGGCCTCACGGCGCTCGTCCCGTGCATCGAGGCGGCCGCGCGGCTCCATGCGCATTTGTGGAACGACGCGCGGCTTGCCGACTTTACCTGGCTGTCGCGCGACAATGGCGATCTGATCCGCGCGCTGTTTCCGCAACTCTATGTCGGGTTTCGCGAACGTTATGCGACGCGGCTGGCGCCCGACGTGCTCGATCTGGGCGCCGGGATTGTGGCAAAGCTCGACGCCTATCTGACGCGCGAACCCGCGGCGCGGACGATCGTCCATGGCGATCTTCGTATCGACAACATCCTCTTCGCACCGGGCGGCGAAGCCTGCTGGCTCGTCGACTGGCAGACGCTGGGGCGGGGTAGCGGGGCCGCCGATCTGGCCTATCTGATCGGCACCAGCATCGCTGACCCGTTCGAACGCGCCGCCGCCGACCGGCCGGCGTTCGATCACTGGATCGCGGCGTTGAAGGCAGGCGGAGTCGATCCCGATATCGACGCGCTATGGACCGACTATCGCGTCGGCGCCCTGAGCGGCTATTTCATGGCGGTCTTCGCGTCGATGAGCGTCGAGCGTACCGAGCGCGGCGACGAGATGTTCGCGGTGATGGCCGAGCGCCCGGCGCGACAGGCGCTCGCGTTGGGAAGCCTCGACCTTCTATAGAAAAGGGCGGCCCGTCGCCGGACCGCCCTTCCCCTTTTTTGATACGCTTCGATCAGAAGTGGAACGTCACCGAACCGCGATAGCTCTGGTTCGACACATCCTTGCGTCCGATCGTCGTGTCGGCGCCGATCGACAGGTCGACATTGCCCGTCGTGAACGTCACGCCGCCGCCAACTTCGAACCAGTCCTTGTCGGTCCCGGCGAGGCCGAAGATCGCGTTCGGTCCGGGGCCGCCGACGAACGTAGCGCCGAACGACGCCGGCGTGTCCTGAAACTCATGGACATAGTCGGCGCTGAGGTGCGGCTGGAAGGCGCTGCCGCGCTTGCCCGACAGCGCAAGGCCGGCGCGGCCCTGTACGCTGTTGAAGCTCGACCGGTCGACCGTCAGTGCGGGTCCACCGCCCGTTTCATTATATTTGGAGAAGCCGATGTGGCTGGCCCGCGCCGCGACGCGCGGCCCGAACTCGACCGCGCCGAGGTCGAAATTCTTGGCCAAAGCGACTTCGCCAGTAACGACGAGCGATGCGTCCTTGCCCGTGAGGGTGAAGGGCGTACCGACCAGATCGACGATCCGGCTGGTCTTGGAATCGAACACGCCGGCGCTGATCTGCGTCGACAGTTCGAGGCCGCCGGCCAGTGCCGTCTTGCCATAGAGCGTACCCTGATAAAGATTGCCGCTGGCTTGCTGGCCGGGAACGGCGGTGTCACCCTTTACGTCGGTGTAGCTGAGCGAGAAGCCGATGACCCCGCCATCGCCAAGCGCCTTTTCGATGCCGCCAGCGAGGTAGAAGCCGTCGAACTGGTCACGCCCTGCAATGGCGGGATTGGTCGCCATGGGGCGGCTGTCGCCGTCGAGATAGCCACCTGCGAGGAAGGCGCTGGTGTCGTCGGGCAAACGGCCCTGTTGCACCGTCACCGCGTCGCTATCGCTGCGAACCTCCATCGAATTGGCGCCGACCGCGGTCATGTTGAGCGCAGCGAGTTGCACCGGCCGCCCGATCATGGACAACGTCCCCCCCATCTCGCCTTCGTCGAGGCTGAGCAGGCGATCCCGGGTGAAGCGCGACATATTGTCGACCGCGACCGTCGCGAGCGAGCCGCGCAACGTTTCGGTGCGCGGCGCCCAGCTTTCGAGCGTCGCCTGGATCGTCGCCGCATTCTGCAGATCGAGCGGGCCATAGATGCCCGAAAGAGCGGCGGTTCCACGCGATTGGTCGAGCAGTTGCGCATAGGCATTCTGGACGTGCGAGCTGGTCGCGACGACATTGCTATAGCGCCCCGCCTGTATCTCGACCTGCACCGCGTTCGGACCATAGGTCAGTTTCGGCGTCAGGATGGCCGAGATCGACGAAGCCGAATTGAACGTGCCCGTCACGCCGCCGGCCGCGGTGAGGAAGGTATAGCGGTTCCCGGCTGCGATCTGCGTTCCCGCAACCGGCGCGAAGCTGACCGTACCGCCAAGATTGGCCGCGCCGGTCGAAGCACCGTTCGCGACGACCGCGAGAACGTCCGACGTTCCGGCGGGACCGATGTTGATGAACAGGTTGCTCCCCGACGAGAGGACGAGATTGCCTCCCACCGTCAGCGTACCGATCGTCGTCGGCGTCCCCGGCGCGATCTGCCCGACCACGCTGGTCAGGAACGGCGCATTGATCCGGCCCGAACCCATCAGGCCGCCGCCAAACAGGCTGTAATCGCCCACCGAGCTGAGCGTCCCGTTGACGGTGACCATGCCCGCGAGTTGATTGGTGTTGATCAGCGCTCGCAGCGAGGCGCCCGAATCGATCTGGAGCGCGGCGCCTGCGGTGCCGATCGTCAGTCGATCGACCGTGACATTCGCTGCCGAAAGCGTGGTCAGCCCCGCCGCGGTCAGCGTCACGTCGAAATACCGTGGCGCGGTGCCCGCGGTACGGACCGGATCGACATTGTTTGGCACGAAATTGCTCGCACCGGGCAGGCCGTTCGCCAGCGTCGCCGGCGGCAACACGGTTGCCGCCGCCTGCGCCTCGGGCTGTGCGCCGGGGATCAGGCCTTCGCGGGCCGCGGCAATCGCATCCGCCGACGCCGAACCGGCATTGTCTTCCGACGTGCCGATCGGTCGCGTTTCGATGACCTCGACTCCTGTACTGGTATCGAGGCAGTCGCTTGTCCCGCCGCTCTGGAAACAGATCTGGCCGAAATCGCCCGTCGTTCCGGTATTCTGTTCGCCGGTGAGCGTCGGGATGCCGTTCACCAGCTGACCGTTCGACAGGATCATGTACGACGGATCGACGGTCGACAGCCAATGATTGGGATCGGTCCACGATCCGTTGCCTGCCTTGGCCGAGACATAATGATAGGGATTGTTCGCCGCGATCCAGTCCCAATAGAGATAGGCCGGCTGATAGAAGGAAACGGTGCCATAGCCGTTCGCCGGCTGGCCGTTGAAGAAGCGGGTGTAGCCGCCCGACAGCACGCCAAGCACAACCTGCCTCGAGAAATTCTGCAGGATCAGCGGCCCGCCCGAATCGCCCTGCGACGTGATTCCTTCGAGCGATGCGCCGTTCGGATTGGCGCGCGCGTTGTCGCGAAACGCGTTGAAGTCAAAGGGACTCGCCCCGCTCATGCCCCGGCGCGGATCGTCGAAGTCCATGAAATAGAGGTTTTGTTTCAGGCCATTCGGCGCGCCGCCGAACAGGAAGCCTTCGAACGTCTCAAGATCGGTGAGCGCCCCGAGAATGTTTTCGGCCGAGCGCCGACGAAAATCGCTGCCCGACGCGCCGCTCGTCCCGGTGCCATTGTTCCCATAACCCACAATCCCGACGTTATAGCCCGTACCTGCCGCGGTGATTGCGCCGGGATCGGGCAGCGGCGAGAAAAGCAACGCCCAAGTCGGAATGCTTGCGGCCGGCGTATCGAGCGAGGCCATCGCGACGTCGCCATAGAGAAAACTGTTCGCGTCGGGCTCCAGCGAGAGCGGGTTATAGGCAACCCAATTGGCGTTGAAAAAGGCCTGCGCCGTGTTCGTCTGATATTTGCCGGCACCGCCCGCGCCGCCGAGCAGCCAGCGCACCAGTTCGTCGGTCTGGCCGGCGGCGTTGGCACGGGTGTTCGTCTCGAAGCCAAAGCCGATCGCCGTGCCTCCCGAATTGGCGCCATAGTCGGTCGCCGCGCGGGTATTCACGCAGTGCGCGGCAAGGATCACCGTGCGCGGATTGATTAGCGTGCCGGTGCAAAGCCCGACAAAGCCGCCCCCCTGGTCGATGATCATCTGACCGATTCCGGTGATATTGACCGGATCGCGCGCGGTTGTCGGCGTCCCCGGATTGGCGATGAGAATCTCGGGTTCCGGATCGATCTTTTCGATCTGCGGTCCGGGCGCGACCGAAACAAGGCTATAGGCCTCCGGGTCGGTCTTCGTCACATATCCAGCATTCGCGACCTGGTCCTGCGCCATCGCGGGAACAGCTTGCAGCAAGCCTGCGGCGCATACCGATGCCAGCAAGCCTCCGCGGCGCACGCGCCGCGAATTATCATTCGATTTCATATACTACCCCCGTAGCAAGAGCGTGCCTCATCCGGGTCGTGGACTCGTCACATGGGGAGAGCTTAACCGCGTGAAAAATTTCCACAATATTTGCTTACCAATCAAAGACCGGTTTGCGACGAACCGAATTGCGGTTGCCACACGCACGAAAAAGGGCGGCCCGTTGCCGGACCGCCCTTCCCTTCTCCGTCCGTCGACGGAAGAAAGCGATTAGCGCTTCGAGAACTGGAAGCTGCGGCGGGCCTTGGCCTTGCCGTACTTCTTACGCTCGACGGCGCGGCTGTCGCGGGTCAGGAAGCCGGCCGACTTCACCACGCCGCGCAGCGCGGGTTCGAAACGGGTCAGCGCCTGCGCGATGCCGTGCAGCACCGCGCCCGCCTGGCCCGACAGACCGCCGCCCTTGACGGTGGCGATCACGTCATAAGCCCCGACGCGATCGGTCAGGCCGAACGGCTGGTTGATGACGAGACGCAGCGTCGGACGCGCGAAATAGACTTCCTGGTCGCGGCCGTTGACGGTGATCTTGCCCGTGCCGGGCTTGACCCACACGCGGGCGACGGCGTCCTTGCGGCGGCCGGTCGCATAAGCGCGGCCCTGCTTGTCGACCTGCTTTTCGCGCAGCGGCGTGTTGCTGGTCGGAGCGGCGACGGTGCCTTCGACGGCGCCGGCGAGATCCTTGAGATCGGTCATGGTCTGTTCGTCAGCCATTATGCACCCACCTTGTTCTTGCGGTTCATCGACGCGACATCGATCACTTCGGGGTTCTGCCCTTCATGCGGATGCTGGGTGCCAGCGAAGATGCGCAGGTTGCGCATCTGCTGACGGCCGAGCGGGCCGCGCGGGATCATGCGTTCGACAGCCTTTTCGAGCACGCGCTCGGGAAAACGGCCTTCGAGGATCTTCGCGGGGCTCGTTTCCTTGATGCCGCCGGCATAGCCGGTGTGCTTGTAATAGCGCTTGTCGGCCAGCTTCTTGCCGGTGAACGCCACCTTCTCCGCGTTGATGACGATGACATTGTCACCGCAATCGACGTGGGGGGTGAACGACGGCTTGTGCTTGCCGCGCAGGATGTTGGCGATGATCGATGCAACGCGGCCCACAACGAGACCCTCGGCGTCGATCAGCACCCATTTCTTTTCGACCGTTGCGGCGTTCGCCGATACAGTCGTCTTGGTCAGCGCCTTCATCATGGCGACCTCCTTGACAGATAGGAACCAGGACGACAGCCATACCGCCGCCCGAAACAAACCGCGCCGCCTGATCCTGATGGGACGCAGCGGCGCTTCGGAGCGGGCCAATGGCGTCAACCGAGCGGAAAGTCAAGCATATCGCGGCTTTGCTGACAGGTATTATGATACCTTCAGCTTTGCGGAGCGAGATCCAGCGCCCGCACCCGCTCTTCGACGAGGGTCCGTCCGGCGCCGTCCGCCTCGACGATCCAGCTCTGCCGCTGCTCGCGCAACACCAGTCCGGTGGCAGTGTCGATGGTCCACAGATTGTCGATTTCGAGCTGTTGGGGCTTCCCGCCAATGGCCGTAGTCTCGTGCTCGACCCTGGCGATCGTCTGGTGCGCGCCATCGTGCATCATCGACACGCTGGCACCGTCGTCGGGCGCCCTCGCCGGGATGGCGTCATTCGCGGGCGCGACCAGCGCGCGGATATCGGCAGTCGCCAGCCGATCGCGTTCGGCGGCGGGAAGCGCGGCGATCAGCTGCGCCAGCTGCTTCGCTTCGGGCCGTCCTGCGGCCGCCCCCGTCGCCTCGATCCGCGCTGTCACCCGCGCCCATAATTGCTCGGGATCGACCAGGTCGATACGGCTCCCGTCGGGCGCGACGAGATAGGCCATCGCTTCGCCGACCAGCGGCTGAAGCATCATCGTCAGCGCGCGCGTGACTTCCGGGCGGGCATCGGAATCGATCCGCTGCAGCACCGCTTCGAGCCGGTACCCCCGGCCGAGGCGCTGCCATTGCAAGACATAGTCGAGCGAGAAATTGATCAGCGATCCATCGCGGCCGATGCGGCGCGTCGTCACACGATAGGCGATCGGCATCCCGACTGGCGGCGCAAACCCGATTTGCGCATTTGCGACGACGGGAACTTCTTCCGCCGTCGCAGGCGGCAGCGACTGTGCGGCCAGCAACAACAGCGCGCCGAGGCCGCCGGCCGCGATCATAGCGGGCGATCGCCCAGCCGGTGCAGCGCCGACGCGGAAACGGCGACCAGGATCGCACCCACGACCTGATGCATCACCGCCACCCACATCGAAACGCCCGACGCGACGGTCCAGATGCCCAGCAGCATCTGCGCCGCAACGACCGCGACGAGCAGCCGCGCCTCGCCGCGCGCGCCGCGCCGCGACAAGGTTCGCGCCAGCAGGAGCAGCGCGCACGCGGCGACCCACGACCACCAGCGATGAAGGAAATGGATCAGAAAGGGATCGTTGGTCAGCGCGGCCCAGGCGCCGCCCGCCCAGTCGATGCCTTCGGGCACCAGATGATCGTTCATCAACGGCCATGTGCTCGCGACATAGCCGGCATTGAGTCCCGCAACCCATGCGCCCAGCAGTAACTGGACGAACAGGATCGCGATGACACCGACCGCGGTTCGGGTCAGGCGCGCCGGGCGCGCCGATGGATCATGCGCCAGCGCGCCAAGATCGCGCGCGGTCCAGACCAGGCCGGCGAGCAGGAACAGCGCGGTCAGCAGATGCGTCGCGAGGCGGAAATGGCTGACGTCGGTGCGATATTCGAGGCCCGAGGCGACCATCCACCAGCCGATCGCGCCCTGCAGCCCGACCAGCGCGGCAAGCGCCAGCAGGCGCCAGCCATAGCCGGCCGGAATCGCACGGCGCCAGGCGTACCAGATCAACGGCAGAACCAGCGCCATGCCGACCACGCGGCCGAGGATGCGGTGCAGCCATTCCCAGAAAAAGATCGCCTTGAACCCGGCAAGCGTCATGCCGAGGTTGATCTCTCTATATTCAGGGATCTGCTTGTACTTCTCGAATTCCCTGATCCAGTCGGCCTCGTTCAGCGGCGGCAGAACGCCCGAAACAGGGCGCCATTCGGTGATCGAAAGCCCCGATTCGGTCAGGCGGGTGATGCCGCCGACCGCGACGACCGCGATGACCAGCAGTGCGACCGCCCAAAGCCAGCGTGCGAGCGCCGCAGGGCGAGGTCCGCCGACGGCGCGCTTAACGGCGGATTTGGTAGAAACCTCGGTCATCGCCGCCCTATCGGCGCTT
Source organism: Sphingopyxis sp. (assembly GCA_051861185.1). Lineage (GTDB taxonomy): Bacteria > Pseudomonadota > Alphaproteobacteria > Sphingomonadales > Sphingomonadaceae > Sphingopyxis. The sequence continues at coordinate 142,134 of JBIMKQ010000010.1, read as the reverse complement.
GCCCGGCGATAGGCAAGAGGGGCCGGATGGCAAGTCGGGCAAATTTCATAGCCCCGACAGGGTGCGCTTGGTAACAGGCCGGCATGCGAAATTTCGCCGTCCTCATCATGGCTTCTATGCTTGCACTATTGGCGGCGCCAGTGGCGGCAAACGGCGACCGCCCGGCTTATTATTCGGCCCTCGCACAGCAAGAGGCGCGCCTCGCCACCATCGGCTACCGGCTGACGACGGCGAGTGCACGCCGGTGTCCCCAGACGACGCCGCAGCCGGGCTGGATTCTCGGCGATCTCCGTCGCTTCAAACCGGGCGACCGCGCCGCGGCCAGCAAGGCCTATGCCGCCGCCGATGGGCCGTTCATCTCCGCTATCGCGCCCGGTTCGCCGGCCGAACGCGCCGGACTGGCGCGCGGCACGCGTATCGCGGCGATCAACGGCGAAGCAGTTTCGACACCCGACGAGGGGCCGACGATCCGGATCGATACCGCCATTGTGAGGCTCTACACGCTCGATCCCGCCGCGCCATGGACGGTCACCGACTCCGAGGGACGCCTCTACCGGCTGGCTGCCGCGCCGGGGTGCGCCAGTGCGTTTCGCATCGAACTTCGCGGCGTTCAGGCGGCCGCCAACGGGATATTGGTGCGCGTGACCCTGAATCTGGCGCAGTCGATCACCGCCGATGAAGAGCTCGCGGCCGTGGTCGCGCACGAGCTGGCCCACAACATCCTGCGCCACCGCGACCGGCTGGCGGGCGACAGGTCTGCGGCCCGCATCCGCGAGACCGAGTTCGAGGCCGACCGGCTGTCAGTGTGGCTGATGGCGGACGCGGGCTACGACCCCGGCGCCGCGATCCGTTTCTGGGAACGACACAAGCGACCGTTGATTCGCGCGGCGTCGCACCCCCCGCGCGGCGAACGCATCGCCGCGATCAAATCCGAAATGGCCGCGATGCGGACGGCGCGCGCCGCCGATGCGTCCGCGCGTCCTTCGCTGATCGACGCACTGCCGCCCTTGGAATAGCGCGGCGTGCATCCTATTTTGGCGACACGCCATTCGCCCCCGACAAGGATAGACACCATGACCCGTGAAACCGCCATTCTCGCCGGAGGCTGCTTCTGGTGCACCGAAGCCGTGTTCCAGTCGCTGAGCGGTGTCGATGGCGTCGAAAGCGGTTATATCGGCGGCAGCGTCGTCAACCCCACTTATAAGCAGGTCTGCAGCGGCGACACCGGCCATGCCGAGGCGATCCGTATCACCTTCGACCCCGCTGTCATCAGCTATGACGATCTGCTCGACGTCCATTTCGCGACGCACGATCCGACGACGCTCAACCGCCAGGGCAACGACATCGGCACCCAGTATCGCAGCGCGATCTTCCCGCTCGACGCGGCGCAGGGCGACGCCGCCCGCGCCGCTATCGAACGCGCTGCGGCCGGCTGGCCGGCGCCGGTCGTTACCACGATCGAAACCGCGTCCGACTGGTATCCGGCCGAAGATTATCATCAGGCCTATTGGGACGGCGAGGGTCAGCGCAATCCCTATTGCATGGCTGTCATCCCGCCGAAGCTCGCTAAACTACGCAAGGGGTTCAGTGACCGTTTGCGTCCGGAATAGAAGACCGGCGAGTCATACGGCCGCCGTTGCAATATGGCTGCATGACGTCACTTTTCATTGACTTTCCAATTGTTTTGACTAGCGGACGCGCCTTCGCTGGGGCAGGATAGCCCCCGTAACGCAATTGGGGGTCGTTGCCCGTGCTGGCATCGCTTTTTCTGATTGGCACGTTGGTCACGACACCGCAGATGTCGGTTCAGGCCGCAAGCCAGACGGCCGTCGAAGACGGTTCCGGGGGAATGACGCGCGCCGTCAACCGGATGATCGGCGGCATCGTCAGCTATGCCCGATGGCCGGGCAGCTCGCCGGCGGCCGGGCGTACGATGTGCGTGATCGGCGCACCCCGGTTGACCGATCGCATGGCGCCTGACGTTCCGGGGCCGGGCTCGATCACGGTCCGCCGGATGACGGCTGCTGCGGTCACGCCCGATTGCGACATATTGTTCCTCGGCCGGATGCCCGTCGCCGACCGCCGACAGCTTATCGCCTGGGTACGCGGACGCCCGATCCTGACCATTACCGATGACGACGCCGCATGCATCTATGGCGCGATGTTCTGCCTGAACAACAGGGTGGCGAGCATCAGCTTTTCGGTCAATATCGACGCCATCGGTCGGGGCCCGCTGCGGATCGACCCGCGCGTTCTGCGCATCGGCGGCGGCGAGGGGGGGGTGTCATGACCGTCCAGACCCCCAACCCTCCGGTCGAACGGATCGGCGCGCGCACGACGCTGCAAAAACTGCTGTCGCGCTTTCACTTCGGCATCACCCTGTTCGCGGTCGCGCTGTCCGGCCTGACTATCCTGCTCGCCGGGGTCACCGCACTGCGTGGCTATGCCGACCGCAACATGGAACTCGCGGCGCAACTGGGTGCCTATGGCGTCGAGCCTGCGCTGGTATTCAACGATCCCCAGGCGGTCCGCGAGGGGCTCGAGCCGCTGACCCGGATTCCCGGCATTGCCCGGTTGCGCGTGCTAAACGATGTCGGGCGCCCCGTAACGCAATGGACTTCGCCCGCTGCGGATCCGGCGCCGCTGCTCACCCGTATCTTTTTCCCCCGTCCTTTTGCCGTGACGGTCCAGCGCAACGGATCTGCCATCGGGACGATCGAAGTGTGGGGAGATAGTTCGACATTGATCGACTATGTTCGCATTGGCCTGCTCGCGGGGCTCGGGTGTCTGCTGATCACCGCGTTCGGCACGATTTTCCTCGCCCGGCGGTTCGAATATGAACTGGTAAAGCCGCTGAACGAGATCGCGACCGTGGCGCACGATGTGCGCTTGCACCGCCGGTTCGACAAACGGGTGCAGCCACTTGGCATTGCCGAGCTCGATCGGCTGGGCGGCGACATCAATGCGCTGCTCGACGAATTGCAAGGCTGGCAGGGGACGATGGAAAGCGAACGCGCCATGCTCGCCCACCGTGCATCGCACGACACGCTGACGGCGATGCCGAACCGCGACGCCTTCGACGAGCAGCTCGCACAGCGCATCGCGGCGGCGAAAGATCGGGAGGGCCGCTTTGCGCTTCTGTTCATCGACGCTGACAATTTCAAGGCAGCGAACGACAATTTCGGTCATGCCGCAGGAGATGCCGTGCTCGTCACGCTGTCGGGGCGGATCAAGGATACGCTGCGCAAGAATGACTTTGGCGCCCGCATCGGCGGCGACGAATTCATCGTCATCATCGAGCTCGACGGCGAAGCCCATCCCGAAACGCTGGCAAGCCTTATTCGCGCCAGCGTTGCCGAACCGATCGTGCTGCCGGGCGGCGAGACCTATCGCGCCGCGGTAAGCGTGGGGATCGCGATATTTCCCGACAATGGCAGCGACGCCACCGCCCTGCTGACCGCCGCCGATGCGGCGATGTACGCCGACAAACTGACCAACCGTTCCAGACAATGACCAGCGGAGAAACGCCGTGACTCTCAATCCTCCTCGCTCGATCAGGTTCATACTCCTGACCGTCTTTGCCGCCATGCTCGCCGCGTGCCAGAGCGTGCCCGCGCCGACCGGCTTCACGCCCGCGCAAATCGCGGCGCTGAAGAACGAAGGCTTTGTCGAAGCGGGTACGGGATGGGAACTGACGTTCAACGAACGGCTGCTTTTTGCGTCGAACGAGAGTACCATCCAGCCCGAACAGCGCGTCCGCATCGCGGAACTTGCGCGCAACCTCACGTCGGTTGGCATCGCCACCGCGCGGGTCGAAGGCCATAGCGATTCGACCGGCGCATCGGCCTATAATCTGGCCCTGTCGCAAGCGCGCGCGCAGTCTGTCGCAGTTCCGCTCCAGGCCGGTGGGATGCGCTTGACGCCGGACCAGATCGTCGGGCGCGGCGAAGCAGTGCCGATGTCGAGCAACGACACCGTCGAAGGACGCCAAGACAACCGGCGCGTCGTTGTGATCGTTACGCCGCAATAATCGGCAGCAACATGCCGTCGCCCTTTTCTTGATCGACGTTCACAGCTAGGCCTTCGCCCATGAAACCGATCCGTAAAGCCGTTTTTCCGGTTGCCGGCCTTGGCACCCGCTTCCTGCCTGCGACCAAGGCGATCCCCAAGGAGATGCTGCCGATCGTCGACCGGCCGCTCATCCAATATGCGGTCGACGAGGCGCGTGAGGCAGGAATCGAGCAGATGATCTTCGTCACCGGCCGCGGCAAGAGCGCGATCGAGGACCATTTCGACGTCGCCTTCGAACTCGAAAAGACGATGTCCGAACGCGGCAAGGATCTGTCGGTGCTCGAACCGACGCGACTCGGGCCGGGTGCCTGCGCCTATGTCCGGCAGCAGGAGCCGCTGGGCCTGGGGCACGCCATCTGGTGCGCGCGCGATATCGTCGGCGACGAACCCTTCGCCATCTTCCTGCCCGACGAATTCATGCACGGATCGCCGGGCTGCATGAAGCAGATGGTCGATGCCTATCACAAGGTCGGCGGCAATCTGATCTCGGTCCTCGAAATCCCGCGCGAACAGGTGTCGAGCTATGGCGTGATCGCGCCGGGCGCGCGCGACGGCGCACTGACCGAAGTTACCGGCCTTGTCGAAAAGCCGTCGGTCGATGCCGCGCCGTCGAACCTGATCATCTCGGGCCGCTATATCCTCCAGCCCGAAGTGATGCGCGTTCTCGAAGGCCAGGAAAAAGGCGCCGGCGGTGAAATCCAGCTCACCGACGCGATGGCAACGATGATCGGCAACCAGCCGTTCCACGCCGTGACCTTCGACGGTGCGCGTTACGACTGCGGATCGAAGGCCGGATATATCCAGGCCAATCTCGCGGTCGCGCTCGAACGGCCCGATATCGCAGCCGAAGTCCGCGCCTTCGCGATCGACTTGCTGAGATAGGACCGGCGGAGGCTTCAAGCCCCCGCCGGATCCGCTATTATTCGCCCTCGATATTCGGCTTCGGGAAGGTGTCGGCCCCCAGCGTCTTGTAGAGCAGGCCGCCGACTGCGCCCCCGATCAGCGGTGCAACCCAGAACAGCCACAGCTGTTGCAGCGCGATGCCGCCGACGACGAGCGCCGGCCCCGTGCTGCGCGCCGGATTGACCGAGGTGTTGGTCACCGGGATCGAGATGAGATGGATGAGCGTGAGCGCGAGGCCGATCGCGATCGGCGCAAAGCCCGCGGGCGCGCGGCCATCGGTCGAACCCATGATGATCCAGAGGAAGAAGGCGGTCAGCACGATCTCGATAATGAAGCCCGACCAGATGTCGTATCCCCCCGGCGAGCCCGCACCGAATCCGTTGGCGGCAAGGCCCTTGGTTGCGAGATCATAGGCCGGACTGCCACTCGCGACGTAAAAGAGCAGAAAGGCCGCGACGATCGCGCCCAGAACCTGCGCGATGACATAGAGCGGGATGTCGCGCGCATCGAAACGCCCGCCGGCCCACAGCCCGACGGTGACCGCGGGATTGAGGTGACAGCCCGAAATATGGCCGATCGCATAGGCCATGGTGACGACCGTCAGGCCGAAAGCGAGCGAGACGCCGAGCAATCCGATGCCGACATCGGGGAACGCCGCAGCAAGCACTGCGCTGCCGCAACCGCCAAAGACAAGCCAGAATGTGCCGATGAACTCGGCGAGGCCCTTTTGCATATTGGTCATGATGACCCTCCTCCCCACCGGTGGTCACGGACGCCCCCGGCGCAAACGCCATCCTATCAGGGCTGCGCCACCGGGCAAGTCTTTGCGCGAGGAGGGAAATTCAGGCGACGGCCACCGCTTCGACGAAATGTCGGGCGCGCTGATGCAGCGACAGCGCCGCCTCGGTCAGTCCGGCGGACAATTGACCCAGCGCCTGCGCGCCATCGCCCACCGCCGTCGCACCATGCCCGATTTCCCGCACCCGAACGTCGATCTCCCGTCCGGCCGATACAGCTTGCTCGACATAGCTCGCGATCATCAATGTCGTCGTGCTCTGTCCATCGACCGCGCGGTCGATGGCATCGGAAAAGCCGTTGTTCGCATCGATCGCCTTCTCGACTTCGGAAAAGCCTTCCGCGACCTGTCCTACGATGTCGCGGATCCGATCGACATATTGGGTGATGTCGCCCGCCGCCGACCGCGTCTGACTGGCCAGCGTCTTGACCTCCGATGCGACGACGGCAAAGCCGCGGCCCGCATCGCCCGCCCGCGCCGCCTCGATCCCCGCATTGAGTGCGAGCATGTTGGTGCGGCTCGCCATGTCGATAATCAGCGCGAGCATCTGTTCGATCGACTGGCTCGCGGCCTTCAACGCCATCGCGCGCTCGCTCGCCTGCTTCACCTTCAGATAAGCCTCGCCCCGCACGACCCGGGCGCGCGATCCGTCGTCGACGATCTTTGCCATCGTTGCGGCCAGCGCATGGCCGCGATCGCCAAGCTCGTGCAGCCCCGCCAGCGTTTGCGCCGTGGCGCCGGCGACCGTCACCGCATCACGCCCCGCCTGACCGGCGCGTTCGGACAGCGTGCCCGCGACCGCCTCGACCTTGCGCGCCATCTCCGACAGCGCGGCGGTCAGTGTCGTTATCTCCTGCTGGAATTGCCGCCCGGCGTCGTCGATATGCGTCATCCGTGTCGTGCGTTCCTGCGCCAGCTCGACTTCGCGCAGCATGGCCAGTTTCGCGAGTTGGCCACTGTCGAGTGTTTCGACGAACCGGCCCGCGTTGACGAGGATCAGTTCCTGCTGCCCCGGCGATTGCGCCGCGATACGCAGCAAGTCGGTCGTCGAACACGCGACATCAGCGGTCGGGCAGGGTTCGATCATCGAGGCGATCGAGCCCCCGATCGTCGGATTTTGCATCAACGAAAACCAGAAGGGGCAGAAAAGCAGTTCGCGCACACGCTGTTCGCGGATGATGCCGACGGGGCGGTCTGCCTCATCGACGACGGCAAGCGCGCGCAATTGCGGGTTGCCGCGGAACAGATCGATGACCTGCGACATATGCGCATCGGCACCGATCGCGGACGCGTGGCCCGACGATGGCGTAAAGGCATATCCCATGGCGTTCATCAATCTCTCTTCAGTCTGCACCCTGTCCGGACACCGACCTAGGGCGACTTGGTAAACAGCAATTTAACCATTTATTTCAGTGATGTGACACATCGACCGCGCGCGACGTCACTCCATCGCAATATCCTGTTCAGATCGCGGCGATTATGCGATGGGCCGTCAAATCGGCGAGGAGAAGATAATGCGCGTTATAATCCTGGCGGTGCTGGCCGCCCCGCTGCTCGCCGGTTGCATCAGCGCGGTGAAGACCGTCGTGACCGCGCCGGTTAAGGCTGTCGGTCAGGTTGCCGACTGGTCGACGACCAGCCAAGACGAATCCGATCGCAACCGCGGCCGCGAAATGCGCAAGCGCGAGGAAGAGCTGGGAAAACTATCGCGCCAACGCGACAAGGCAGCCGAAAAGTGCCGCGACGGCAAGGCGGACCAATGCCAGCGCGCCGAGGTGCTGGAGCATGAGATCGAAGCACTGATGGCAGCGCCGCGTTAAACGGTCATCTCACCCGCCGGCCCGTCCACACAACGCGGCCGACAAGCTGCACCGATCCCATCGGCAGATCGTCCCAGCTGCGATAATGCGGATTGTCGCTGATCACTGAAATCCGGCCCTGCCCCGGTGCGCGCGCGACGCGCTTCACCATCAGCACATCGTCCATGCGCAGCACATAGATGCCGTCGCGCAGCCGCGCAGCCGCATCGCCGCCATCGACCAATATATCGTCGCCGTCGTCGAGCGTCGGCGCCATCGAATCGCCTTCGACGCGAATGATGCTGAGCGCGCGGGGATCGGCCCCAAGGTCGCGCAGCCATTTCGGATCGAAGGCGACTTCGCCTTCGACCGCCTCGCCATCGACGCTCGCGCCCGCACCCGCCGAAGCCCCGATTGCAAGCTTGGGCACCAGAACCATGCCCGGCCCGCGCACACGCGCAGGCGTCGCAATGCGTTGCACCGGCCCCCCCAGCATCGCTTCCGGTACGCCAAGATAGGCGGCGATACGCGCGCGATCCTGTTCGGCGAGCCGCCGCGGCGAGCCACGCTTGATATATTGCTGAATATAGGCGGGATTGCGCCCGATCACCTGCGACAGGCGCGCATAATCTATGCCCCTGTCGTTCAAAAGGCTGTCGAGCGCAGCGCGCGGATCCTGAATGAGATCGGTCATGAGGTCGCCGGGCTGGTCCTTCCTATTTCGTCCCTAGCAAACGGATTTTTCCTAGACAAGTAGGAAAACGACCATCAGATAGGAAATATCCTATCGGGTGAGTCGCCCGGTTCGGGAGCGCGATCAGGGAGGAAATTATGGAGCGCAGCCTGCTGCAACGGATCGAGGCCTTTTTGAAAGAGTCGGCCATGCCGCCCAGCGTATTCGGTCGCGACGCCGTGCGCGACCCGCGCCTCGTCAGCGATTTGCGCGGCGGACGCGAGCCCGGTCGCCAGTTGATATGTCGCACGGAACATTTCATGAACAAGTGGCGTGCCGATCGCCATGCCGGCCATGTCGCGCCGCAAGGCGATCGACGAACCCGCGCCGTGCGGCAGCACCTTGAGACGGGAGCCGGGGCATGATGCGCTGGTCGCCCGCCCGGCCGCCCCGTCCCGGCTGTCCGCATCGGCGGCTCCGTCATCTGCTCGTCCGCGAATTGCCGCGCGGGCTGGAGCCCGGCGCTTCGACCTTTCGGCCGTGGGCGAGCGCCAGTTTTGTCGGCGCGCGTCATCTGTTTCCGTGCGTGCTCGCCGCGGGCGATACGGAAATGGTGCGCCGCGCCCTGCACGCCCGGCTCAGCGCGATCGAATGGGCGCTCCCGGGGCATATTGTGGCCGATGTGGTGGTCGAATGCGGCGCCGAACCGGGCGCGCTGCGGATCGAAATCCTGACGGTCGAGGATTAGCCAGCCGACTGGCGCGTCATCCGCTGCAGCGTGCTGAGCGCGGCTTCAAGCGCGAAATCGACCTCGGGTTCGTCCTCGGCGTCGGCGCCTTCGGGCACCGGGATCGCCGCGGTCGAAGCGGGGGTTGTCTGCCGGCGGCGGGTCAGCCCCGCCTCGAACCGCGCGACCATCGCGCCGAGCGATTTGTCGGCGGGATCGGGCATCAGCGGCGCGGTCATCTCGGCGGGCTGCAGCCAGGGCGCGTCGCCTTCGAATTCGTCTTCGGGCGCAAGATCGGCGAGCACCAGTTCGTCGTTGGCGACCGCGGCTTCCGACTCGCCCAGCCACAAACCGGACGTACCCGCTTCGACGATCGCACTTCCGTCCAGCCCGCCGGCCGGCAGGTCACGCCCGGCGCGGATCGGCGGACGCGGCGGATCGTCGGGATGCAGGTCGACGCGGCGGCGGCGCGTCAGAATTTCTTCGCCATCGTCACCCTCGACGTCAGGGGAGATGCGGCGGAAACGGTTGCGCAGCGACGACAAGCCGGCCGCTTCGGGTTTTGCGATCAGCAACGCGACAAGGCCCGCGATCATCGCGGCGACCGCCGACATGCCCAGCGCGAGCGCGAGCCGTCCGCCATTGCCGATCGGCGCCACGAAGAAATCGGAGAGGCGGTCGAGATAGAGGTTCCAGCTGATTCCCGCGACCCACGAAAAGGGCATCAGCGCAGCGAACAGAAAGGTCAGCGCCGCGGCACCGATCACCGCCGGAATCGCGGGCTGGAGCGCGCGAAGCAGCGCGCTCGCTGTCGCCTTGGCCCGGTTCTCGCTCGTCTCTTGCATATCGTCCCAAATCCATCGGCCCATCGGACCGTTCCTGTCGTCACATCCGGCGGCGGCCGTCAAACACTGCCGCGCAGCAATTGCTGGTAAACCGGTTCGTAACGTAAAATGTTTGATGACCAGTTACGATGCCTTTCGACAAAAATACGTGCCGACCGCCGTCGCTCGGGCCAGATCGCCCGATCTTCCAGCAAGTTGGCGAGCGCGTCTGCAATCGCGGCGGGGTCGTCGGGCGCGAACAGCGTCCCCGTCACACCATCTTCGATCAGCTCGCGGTGGCCCCCGACATCGGATGCGGCGACCAGCTTGCCCTGCGCCATCGCCTCGAGTGGTTTCAGCGGCGTGACCAGATCGGTCAGCCGCATCTTCTTGCGCGGATAGGCGAGGATATGGATCAGCGAATAATAACGCTCGACCTCCTGATGCGGCACCCGGCCGACGAAATGGATATGCGCCGCAGCGGGAGAAGCCGCCGCCTGCACCTTCAACGCCGCCTCCATCGGCCCGCCGCCGACGAGCAGCAGCCGCGCCTTCGGCTGCGCCACGACGAGTGCGGGCATCGCCGCGATCAGATCGTCGATGCCCTCATAATCATAGAAACTGCCGATATAGCCGATCACCGCATCGTCGGCGGCAAGCCCCAGCGTTTCGGCCAGCGCATTGTCGCGCGGGGTCGGATCGCCGAACAGCTCCAGATCGACGCCGTTCGGTGACACGGTGATTTTATCCGCGTCGATCCCACGCGCGATCAGGTCGCCGCGCAATCCTTCGCAGATCACCGCGACCGCATCGGCCGATTTCACCGCATGGGTTTCGAGCTGTCGGGTCAGCCAATAACGCAAGCTGCCCTCGCGCCCGGTGCCGTTGCCGACCGAGGCATCCTCCCAAAAGGCACGGATTTCGTATATCACCGGGATGCCCAGCCGCTTGCCGACACGCAGCGCGGCGAGACCGTCGAGCACGGGGGAATGCGCGTGAAGCAGGTCGGGCTTCCATTCCTCGACCAACGCTTCGACGCGCTTAGCCAGCGCCCCGATCTCGCGCCATTCACGGATCGGTGCGCGCGCGGGCGCAATCGGCGGGGTGCGATAGAAGGTCAGCCCGTCGACGGTCTCGCCGTCCGGGCCGGGCTCGGGATGCCGTACGCCGGTGACGCCCGCGACCGCCCATCCCTTTGCGGCCTGCGCCTTCATCAGCGCGCGCGTGCGAAAGGTGTAGCCGCTGTGCGCGGGCAGGCTATGATCGAGGACGTGCAATATGCGTGTCATGGGCCAGTGCACTGACATACAAGCCTTAACGCGGCGTCAACCCCGATCGCGTAGCGGGAGCGGACATGGTCGACAATTTTTCCATTGCCCTGACGCACGTCTTGCTGGCGATCGCGCTCTGGCGCCTGCTCCATCGCGACGATCTCGACCGCGAGGTCAGCCCGCGCCTGCAATGGCAGCAACGCCGCGACGCCGACCGCGCGGCGGAGGATGTCCACCCCGATGCGTGACATCGCGTTCGTCGCCTTTCTCTTCGCCTTCATCGGGATCGGCTTTCGCAAGCCTTTCCTGTTCGTGCTGTGCTTTTGCTACATCGACATCGTCGCGCCGCAGCGTTTGAGCTATTTCCTGATCAACTCGATCCCGATCTCGCTGATCGTGTTCGGGCTCGCGATCGCCGGCTGGCTCGCGGCCGACGACAAACGCGATACGCGCTGGTCGGGCCGGCAGACGCTGCTGGTGGCGCTCCTCTTCTATTGCTGGATGACGACCATCAACGCCGACTTTCCGGTCGAGGCGGCCGACAAATGGAGCTGGGTGTGGAAGGCGCTCGTCTGGGCGATCTTCCTGCCGCTGACCTTGCGGACCAAGCTGCGGATCGAGGCGCTGGCGCTGATCCTGTTGCTGTCGGCAGCGTCGATCGCGATCGCGGGCGGGATCAAGACCGCAGCAGGCGGCGGCGGCTACGGCTCGCTCCAACTGCTGCTCAACGAGAATTACGGCCTGTACGAAGGCAGCACCATGTCGTGCGTCGCCATATCGATCATCCCTCTGATCCTGTGGTACCGGCGGCACGGGACGATCTTTCCGCCCGACTGGATGGTGTCGCTCTTCTGCTTCGCACTGGTTCTCGCCTGTGCCTTGCTGCCCGTCGGCACGCAGGCGCGCACCGGGCTGATATGCCTCCTCGTGCTCGCTTTGCTGTCGTTGCGCGCCGTGAAGCATCGCTTTCTTTATATTGCGGGCGCGGGATTGCTCGCAGTCGCCGCCATTCCCTTCCTGCCGCAAACCTACACCGACCGGATGGAAACGATCCGCGGCTACAAGTCCGACCAGTCGGCGTCGACGCGCGTCGCGGTGTGGGCGTGGACATGGGAATATGCGAAGGACAATCCGATGGGCGGCGGCTTCAACGCCTTCCTGCAAAATCGCGTCCGCGTCGAAAAGGAAGCGAGCAGTCCGAACGAGACCGCAAGCGTCTATGAAGAAGAATCGCGCGCCTATCATTCGAGCTATTTCGAGATGCTGGGCGAACAGGGTTATCCCGGAACCGCGATGTGGCTGCTTCTGCATTTCGCGGGCCTGTTCCAGATGGAGCGCATCCGGCGGCGCTATCTCCGGACCCGGCGCGGCGAAGAGCAGTGGATCGCGCCGCTGGCGACCGCGCTGCAACATGGCCACATCGTCTATCTGGTCGGGTCGCTGTTCGTCGCCATCGCGTTCCAGCCCTTCATCTACATGATGCTGGCATTGGAGATCGGACTGACGACCTATTGCCGCCGCCGCGAGAAAGAAGCGGGATGGCGGCCGCTGATCGCGCGCCCGATGGCCGCCGCATGAGCGCCGCCGCCATGCCGAGGCAGATGCTGCCGACCCTCACCGGGCTCCGCGGGTTCGCCGCGCTGATGGTGCTGCTCTATCACATCCGCAGCGCGATGGGGGGCTTCCTGCCCGAGCGGGTCATTGCGGTGCTGGCCGAGGGCTATCTCGCGGTCGATCTGTTCTTCGTGCTGTCGGGGTTCGTGCTGTGGTGGACCTATGGCACCGAGTTTCGCGATCAGGGCATCCGCGCCGCGCCACGCTTCATCGTCCGGCGCTTTGCCCGCATCTTTCCGCTCCATATCGCCATATTGTCGGCGATGCTGCTGTTTGCGCTGGCGTTGCTCGTCAGCGGGCGCGAGCCCGGCGCGCATTACAGCTTCGCCCAGCTGCCGGCGCATTATCTGCTGGTCCAGAATTGGGGATTCAACAACGGGCTGACGTGGAACGACCCCGCCTGGTCGATCTCGACCGAATGGGGGGCCTATCTGCTGCTCGCGATCGCCGGGGGCTGGCTGGCGCAACTGCGTATCGGCGCGTGGAGCTTTCCCCTTGTCGTCGTCACAATGGCGGCGGGGCTCGGGTGGTGGTTCGCGTCGGCCGGACGCATCAGCATCGGCAACGACATTCCCGTTACGGGCCTGCTGCGCTGTCTCGTCGAATTCGGCATCGGCATCCTGCTGTGCCAGTGGTGGACCGCGCAGCGCGAACGACGCCATGCCGCCACGATCATTTACGGCACCACGCTCGCCCTTGTTGGGGCTGGCACGCTGCTACTGATATTCGCTCAATCACAACCCGCGGCGGTCCCCCTCATCATGACCGCCATTGTCATCCTCGCGCTGCAGGCCTCCACCGCTGCACGACCTTTGCTGTCGGGCCGGATCGCGCAATGGCTCGGCGACATCAGCTATGCGGTCTATCTCTCGCACTTCTTCCTCTGGATCCTCTTCAAACTTTTTTTCGTCGCCGATCCGGCGCGGGTCCATCCGGCCGGGATTCTGGCGTTCATCCTGTTGACGCTGGCCGTGTCGCATCTTCTCCATATCGGTCTGGAAGTCCCGGGGCGGCGGATCGCCCAGCGCGCCGGCGACCGCCTGCTCGCCGCGCCGCGGACGGTCTTCGCCGCCGGCCGCAGCGAGACCTGATCGCGCGTCGCCTTCTATCGCGCGGGAACCTTCGGCGCCGTCGGGGCGCTAATGCCCCATGTCGCCAACCCGCCTCATCCATGTCGATGACAGCCTGCCCGGAATCGCCCGCGAGCGCGTCGATGGCGATTGGCGGTATCGCGACTCCAAGGGCCGGATTATCCGCGACACGGCCGAAATCCGACGGCTCAACGCGATCGCGCTGCCCCCCGCCTATGAGGATGCCTGGTATTGCCCCGCCCCCAACGGCCATATCCTCGCGACCGGATATGATGCGCGCGGTCGCAAGCAATATCGGTATCATCCCGAGTTCCGGATTGCGCGCGAAGCCGACAAATATGACCGCTGTGCCGCGTTCGGCCACGCACTTCCGCTGCTGCGCGCGCGCCTTGAAGGCGATCTGAACCGCCGGACCTTGTGTTCGGAGCGCGTCGTCGCAGCGGTCGTGCGCCTGCTCGACCTTGCCGCGCTCCGTGTCGGGAACGAGCAATATGTCGCCGCCAACAAAAGTTTCGGTGCGACGACGCTGCGCCAACGCCACGCCAAACTGTCGGGCAAGACGCTTCGCCTGAAATATATTGCAAAGGGCGGCGCCAAGCGCGAGGTGACGATCAGCGACCGCAGCCTCACCACACTCGTCCGCCGGCTTCAGGATCTGCCCGGCCAGAATCTCTTTCAATATGACGATGGCGACGGCGTCTGCGCCGTCGCGTCCGAAGATGTGAACGCTTATATCCGCGAGGCGATGGGCGGCGATTTCAGCGCCAAGCATTTCCGCACATGGTCGGCGAGCGTCGAGGCCTTTTCCTTCCTCTATGACGCGCCCGAACCGCCGACGCTGAAGGCGATGCTCGAACATGTCGCCGACCGGCTCGGCAATACCCCCGCGATTGCGCGTAAAGCCTATGTGCATCCCGCGATGCTCGCTGCAGCACAGGCGCGCGACAATTTTGCATCCTCCGTCGGCACTCTGCCTCGCGCGACGCGTCATCTTTCGCGTTACGAACGCGGATTTTTGACCTATCTGGAGCAGGCGCCCGCGGCCGCGGTGCTGCTTCAATCCGCCTGATCCGACAAAAGAGGACTGACGTGACTTTCTCCCTACTCGCCGCCGCGACCGCCGCCGCCCCGAAAACCGAGCCCGCAAAAGCTGTCGCGACCGATCCAATCGCCGACCTGCAGCGCTATTGGGACATGAGCGTTGCGTGGGTGAACAGCCACTGGCTGCAGATCGGTATCGCGATCGGCGCCGGCCTCCTCATCTATTTCGTCCTGTCGATGGTTCGCAGTTTTGCACTCAAGCACGCGCAATCCGCCGAAGGCGAGATGTCGTTGACCCACATCGCCGGGCGCGTGATCCACAAGACGAAGTCGACCGTACTCGCGATCATCGCGATCCGCTTGGTCGCCGGCTATGCGCAGCCGCCCGCGGTGATCATGCAGATCATCCAGTTCGTCTTCACCGTCGCCGTCGTGCTGCAAGTCGCGATCTGGGCGCGCGAGATCGTGCTCGGGCTGATCCAGCGCCGCGCGGCGGAGGGGAATAATGAAACGCTCCGCAACGCGATGGGGATCATCCGTCTGCTGATCAGTATCGCGTTGTTCGCGATTGCGGCAATCGTCATCCTCGACAATATGGGGGTCAATGTCACCGGCCTCATCGCCGGTCTGGGCATCGGCGGCATCGCAATCGGCCTTGCGGCGCAGGGCATTTTCTCCGATCTCTTCGCTTCGCTGTCGATCATCTTCGACCGGCCGTTCCGCGTCGGTGAGACGATCAAATATGACACGAGCACCGCCACCGTCGAACGCATCGGGCTGAAAAGCACAAGATTGCGCTCATTGAACGGCGAATTGCTGGTCATCTCGAACACCAATTTGCTGAGCAAGGAGATCACCAATTTCGCGCATCTCCACCGCCGCCGGATCACCTTCCACATCGGCGTCATCTATCAGACGACGCCCGATATGCTGCGCGACCTGCCCGCGTTGCTCGAGGAACAGGTTGTCGCCGGGGGTCAGGAATTCATCCGCTCGAGCTTCCTGGCCTTCGGCCCGTCGAGCCTCGATTTCGAACTGCTCTTCGACGTTTTCAGCGACGAGTTCGATGTCGTCGCGGCGGCACGTACCGACGTCGGAATCCGGCTGTTCGAGGCGATGGCAAAGGCAGGATATGAGTTCGCCTATCCGACCCAGACGACCTTCACCGCGGCCCCCGACGGCACGATGGTCCTGCCCTATGCCGAGTCTCCGAAGCCCAGGGCGGGCGCCGCAAAGGCAGCGAAGCCCGGCTGACGCTACGGCTCCGCGGCTGCGGGGCTTGGCCCTTGTGCAACGCGTCAAGAGAGGCCTAGAACGCGCCCCGAACCAGCTATTGAGGGGATGATTATGGCCACCATCACGCCGCAGGAACTGCAAACCAAAGTCGGCGAGCATCTCGGCACGTCGGAATGGGTGCTTGTCGATCAGGAGATGATCAACAAATTCGCCGACGCGACGGGCGATCACCAGTTCATCCATGTCGACGAGGAAAAGGCCAAGCTGACGCCGTTCGGCGGCACGATCGCGCACGGCTTTTTGACGCTGTCGCTGATGCCGATGCTCGGCGCGAGCACCGACGGCCCCAAGGTCGGCGGCGTCAAGATGGGCGTCAATTACGGCTGCAACAAAGTCCGCTTCCTGTCGCCCGTGCGCTCGGGCAAGCGCGTGCGGAGCCATGTGAAGCTGCTGGAGCTTGAGGAAAAGCGCCCCGGCCAGTGGCAGCAGACCAACGAAGTTTCGGTCGAGATCGAGGGCGAGGACAAGCCCGCGCTGATCGCCGAATGGATCAGCCAGTTTTTCGTTTGAGCCCCGCCCTCCCCGGCAAAGAATCTGCCAAACTCTTCGAAGAGGAACAACATCATGCGTGACGCCGTCATCGTTTCCACCGCCCGCACCCCGCTGACCAAGGCGGGACGCGGTTCGTTCAACAACACGCTCGCCCCGACGCTGGGCGCCCATGCGGTCCGTGCTGCGGTCGAGCGCGCCGGTGTCGCTGGCGGCGAGATCGACGACGTCGTGTTCGGCGCGGCGATGCAGCAGGGATCGCAGACGATGAACGTCGCGCGCCTGATCGCGCTGCGCGCCGGTCTGCCCGTCACCGTCCCCGGTATGTCGATCGATCGCCAGTGCTCGTCGGGCCTGATGACGATTGCGACCGCCGCAAAGCAGATCATCGTCGACCGCCAGGACATCGCGGTCGCCGGCGGCATCGAGTCGATCTCGAAGGTCAGCGGCAGCGGGAAAGTGTTCATCGAGACCGATGCCGAGCTGATCGCGATGCACAAGGACACCTATATGCCGATGATCGGCACCGCAGAGGTCGTCGCCAAGCGCTACAACATCAGCCGCGAAGCGCAGGACGAATATTCGTTCCAGTCGCAGCAGCGCACCGCCGCCGCGCAGGCCGCGGGCAAATATGACGACGAGATCGTCGCCTGCAACGCGACCATGGCGGTCGTGAACAAGGAAACGAAGGAAGTCAGCTTCCAGGACGTCGTCGCGAACAAGGACGAGTGCAACCGTCCCGACACCACGCTCGAAGGGCTGCTCAGCCTCAAGCCGGTGATGGGCGAAGGCTTTTCGATCACCGCGGGCAACGCCAGCCAGCTCGCCGACGGCGCATCGGCCGCGGTGCTGATGGAAGCCAAGGTCGCCGAGAAGAGGGGCCTCCAGCCGCTCGGCCGTTATGTCGGCATGGCGGTCGCGGGCACCGAGCCCGACGAAATGGGCATCGGCCCCGTCTTCGCAATCCCGAAGCTGCTCGAACGCTTCGACCTCAAGATGGACGACATCGGCCTCTGGGAACTCAACGAAGCCTTTGCCGTACAGGTCCTCTACTGCCGCGACACGCTCGGCATCCCGAACGAGCTGCTCAACGTCAACGGCGGCTCGATCTCGATCGGCCACCCGTTCGGCATGACCGGCGCGCGCTGCGTCGGCCACGCGCTGATCGAAGGCAAGCGCCGCGGCGTGAAATATGCCGTCGTCACCATGTGCATCGGTGGCGGCCAGGGCGCAGCGGGCCTGTTCGAGGTTTTCTGATTTGAGACTGGACAAACCGCGCATCGAGCCGGTCGACCTCGACCGGCTCGATGCCGACCAGCGCGCCGCGCTGGAACCCTTTCTTGCCTCCGATGGGGGCAAGGTCGGGGGCGGCAAGATCCTCAACATCTTCCGCACCCTTGCCCATGCGCCGAAGGCGCTGACCGCCTTCCTCGGCTGGGGCAATTATATCCTCTCGAAGCGCAACGCGCTTTCGCCCCGCGACCGCGAACTCGTCATCCTGCGCACCGGCTATAACTGCCGCTCGGGTTATGAATGGACGCAGCATAAGCGCATCGGCCTCGACTGCGGGCTGACCGAAGACGAGATCGCGCGCATCAAGACCGGCCCCGACGCAGAGGGCTGGAACGACCTCGACCGTGCGATGCTGCGTGCGACCGACGAACTTACCGCCGACCATTTCGTCACCGACGCGACCTGGGCCATGCTTGCGCCACTGGGCGACAAGGGCCGTATGGATCTGGTGATGACCGTCGGCCAGTACACGCAAGTATCGATGATCTTGAACAGCTTCGGCATTCAGGTCGAGGACGGCTGGACCGTCGATCCCGATCTGAAAACCTGACAAGGGAGAATGACATGAGTGCCATCGGTGTGATCGCCACGCTGCGCGTGCAGCCCGGCAAGGAAGCGGAATTCGAAGGCGTCTTCGCCGAGCTTGCGGCCGCGGTGAACGCGAACGAAGCGGGCAACAGCTATTACCGCCTGTTCCAGACCGGCGAGACCGGCGTCTACAAGGTGCTCGAATGCTACGACGACCAGGACGCGCTCGACGCACACCGCGCCTCCGATCATTTCCGCAGCATCGGCGCGCGCCTCGGCCCCTGCCTCGCCGGCGCCCCCGAGATCGAGACGCTCGCCGCGACCTGATGCTGGCCCGCTTCCCTTCGGGAGAGGGGGCTAGCCGACCTCGGCAATCTCCCCCGACCGGTCGCCGAGCAGATAGCGCGGCCCGGCCCCGCGCTGCGCGGCCTTGTCCTCGCGGTTGTAGAGTCCGCATTTCTTGAGACTGAGGCAACCGCAGCCGATGCAGTTTCCGAGCAATTCGCGCGTCCGCTCGAGCGCCGCGATCTGCGCATCGATCCGCGCGCCCAGCCCGGTGCTGATCCGCGTCCAGTCGGCACCATTGGGTGTCCGCCCTGCGGGAAGCCGTACCAGTTCCGCCGCAATCTCCTCAAGACTAAGCCCCAATTGCTGCGCGATGAGGATGAACGATATGCGGCGGATATCGGCGCGCAGGAAACGCCGCTGGCCGCCACCGGTGCGCAAGGCCTCGACCAGCCCCTTCGCCTCGTAAAAACGGATCGCCGAAACCGCGACCCCGGTGCGCGCCGCCAGTTCGCCGATCGCGATCAGGTCGGTCCGATGCATCCCGCCACTCTCCTTGCTTTTCTCTTGATCTAAACCTGACTTGAGCTTTCATAAGTGCCGCGTCAACGCGAATCAGGAGAATGAAGTGACGCATCCTTTCATCGAGCATGTAAATCTGACGGTCAGCGATCCCGACCGCACCGCCGGAATCCTCTCGGCGATCTTTGGCTGGCACGAACGCTGGCGCGGTCCGGCTCGCGACGGCGGGCGCACGATCCACCTCGGAAGCGACGCTGCCTATATCGCGCTCTACACCGGCCCCGACGGCCAGCACGCCGACGCGCAATATCCAAAGGGTGCCCCGCTCAACCATGTCGGGATACAGGTCGAAGATCTCGACACGATCGAAATGCGCGTCAAAGCCGTCGGCCTGACCCCGTTCAATCATGGCGATTACGAACCGGGCCGGCGTTTCTATTTCTTCGACCCCGATGGCATCGAATATGAGGTCGTCAGCTATGCCGAGGCACGGCTGCGCTGAACCGGGCAACATGCCGCCTGTTGGTGCGTTGGTTGATTATCACCGTATCAAAGGAACCTCCCCATGAGCGACGACATCAAGAAGCAGTTCTGGAAAGCCCTGGCCGACAGCCCCTATGTCATGGTCGGCGCCACCGGCGAGCGCGAGCATCATATCCCGATGAACGCGCAGCTCGACAAGGATGCCAACAGCGCCTTCTGGTTCTTTACCTCAACCGACAACCGGCTGTCAGGCGGCGGCCCCGCGATGGCGCAATTCGCGTCGAAAGGGCACGACCTGTTCGCCTGCATTTCGGGCACGCTGGTGCATGAAAGCGACCGCGCTGTGCTCGACAAATTGTGGAACAACAGCATCGCGGCTTGGTATGAAGGCGGCAAGGATGATCCCAAACTCGTCCTGCTGCGCTTCGATCTCGACAATGCCGAAATCTGGACTGCAGATGCCAGCATCAAAGGCCTGTTCAAAATGGCAACCGGGATGACGATGAAGGAAGGCGAACTCGGCCAGCACGCCGAAGTGGCGCTTTAGCGCTCACTCGTCCGTTCGTGTCGAGCGAACGGGTATACCGGACTACCCCACCGGCGGCCCGATCCGTCCCTCACGAAACTCGAACCCGCCATCACGGTCCCGCGCCAGCAGCGCGGGGCCGTCGAGGTCGACCCAGCGCGCACGCTGCGCGAGGACGAACGCCGGCGCGATCGCCAAGCTTGTCGACAACATGCACCCGACCATGATCGCCAGTCCCGCGGCATCGGCCGCATCGGCAATCCGCAGCGCCTCGGTCAATCCCCCGGCCTTGTCGAGCTTGATGTTCACCCCGTCGTAAAAGGCGCCGATCCGCGCGACGTCGGCGGTGGTCTGGCAGCTTTCGTCGGCGATGAAGGGTACCGGTGCATAAATGGGGTCAAGCAACGCGTCGGCCCCGACCGGGACCGGCTGCTCGATCATTTCGACACCCATGTCGGCCAGCGCCTCGGCCTCGCTCAGAATATCGATGTCGCGCCAGCTCTCGTTGGCATCGACGATCAGCCGCGCCTCGGGCGCGCCCTTTCGCACCGCGGCAACGCGCAGCCGGTCGCCGTCGCCGGTCAGCTTCAGCTTGAGCAGGCGATAGCCATCGGCCGCGGCGGTTGCCGCCTGCTCGGCCATCGCACCGGGCGTGCCAAGTGAGATCGTGAATGCCGTCACGCGCGAGGTGGGCGCACCGTCGCAGCCCGCAAGTTGCCAAAGGCGCATACCGCGCTGCCGCGCCTCGAGATCCCACAGCGCACAATCGAGCGCATTCCGGGCCGCGCCCGGCGCCATCAACTCCTGTACCGCGGCGCGTGCATCCGCAGCGGTCAGCTCGGCGATATGCGCGGCCGCGAGCAAGATCTGGTCGCGGCACCCCGCCGCATCCTCGCCCAGATAATAGATCGGCGTCCCTTCGCCGCGTCCTATGGCGCCGTCGCTCTCGACTTCGGCGACGACGACATCGACATGCGTCTTTGCTCCGCGGCTGATGACGAACGATCCCTCGACCGGCCAGCGTTCGACACGCGCGCTTTTCAGTTGGATAGCCATGCGAGGACAGTAAGGATCAAATGATGACCGGCAAATCCCTTTCCGAACATATCGGCGACCTTGGCCACCGCCTCGCGGTCGAGGCGCACGCCGCATGGCTCGCGGCGCGCGATCCGCGCGTTCCGATGCTCGCGCGGTTCCTCGCCATCGCGGTCGCGGCCTATGCGCTGTCGCCGATCGACCTGATCCCCGATTTCATTCCCGTCCTCGGCTGGATCGACGATCTCGTGATCGTGCCGCTCGGCCTGTTGGCCGTACGGCGGCTGATCCCTGCACCGCTGTGGGCGGAGCTTCACGCCGCCGCCGAAACCGCCAGCGAGCGCCCGTCGAGCCGCGCCGGCATGGCGTTCATTCTGCTGCTGTGGGCCGGGCTGCTCACCACCGTCTATTGGGCCGTCCGCACCTCGCCCTGGCATTGACCGATCGGCGTTAGAACCGGCGGAATTCCCCTTTTTGGCCGGCAGCAGCCGGTCCGGTTACAGATCAAGCCAAAGCGACAATCCGGCCGGCAATATGGCCGGCGGGGTATCGGAGACATGCCGCACCGCATCGGCACGGGCGCGGTCGAGGATTTGGGCGGGCACGTCGGCGGGGTGGAAAATATGGTCGGCCTCACCCAGCAGCCGCGCGGCGCGCAGCGTGAGGTCGTCGGGGTCCGCGCCGGTCAGGCGGATGGTTTCGAGGCGCGCGGGTTGCATGACTATATCGCTCGCCAGCCACGCGCCGACCTTGTCGGCCGCCTCGCCGTCGAGCGGATCGAGCGCACCGCCGCTGGCGAGCGCGGCGTCGATTGCGCGGCGGCGGTCGGCGGCAGCGGGCCAGCGCGCCTTCATCGCCCCGCGCGCGGCGAGGAGCGCGGCGGCGAGCGTGCCGAGGCGCGCGGGAAGTAAGGTTTCGATGCGCTGGCGCACCGCTTTGGCCAGCCCGGCCGACGCGCCGCCGGTGCCGATGGCAATCGTCACCGGCGCGCGGTCGACGATCGCAGGGGTGGTGAAATCGCAAAGATCGGGGCGGTCGACGACGTTGACGAGCAGGCCGCGCGCGCGGAGCGCAGCCGCCGCGGCGCGCGCCTCGCCTTCGTCGGCGAGCGCGACGAAGGCGATCGTGCAACCCTCTTCCCATTCGGGCACGATCCGCCCGCCCGCGCGCGCGATCAGCCGCGCCTTGGCATCGGCTGCCTCCCCCTCCCCGACCAGCACGACCGTACGGCCGCGCAGGTTGAGGAAGAGGGGCAGTTGTTCCATCAGTCGATCCAGTCGGGGACGCGCTCGGCGGCCATGATCGTGCCCGCGGTGATGCGGTCGGCAACGATGGCATAACGATCGCCGTCGACAAGCACCTCGGGAACGAGGCTGCGGCTGTTATAGGTCGACGCCATCGTCGCGCCATAGGCGCCGGCGGTGCGGAATACCGCGAGATCGCCCGCCTCAACCTGGTCGGTAACACGGTCGCGCGCGAAGGTATCGCCCGTCTCGCACACCGGGCCGACGATCGACGCGGTCATCGTGGCGCCATTCGGCTTGACCGCGACAAAGTCGTGATAGGCGTCGTAGAGCGCCGGTCGCGCGAGGTCGTTCATCGCCGCGTCGACGATCACGAACGGGTTGGTCGCGCCGGGCTTGACCCAAAGAACTTCGGTCAGAAGAACCCCGGTGTTGCCCGCGATGACGCGGCCGGGTTCGAACATCAAGGTAACGTCCCAGTCCTTCGTCACTCGCGCAACCATCGCGCCATATTCGGCGGGGCTGGGCGGATTGTCGTCGGCCTTGTACGGCACGCCGAGC
The DNA here is from genome assembly GCA_051861185.1 of Sphingopyxis sp. GTDB lineage: Bacteria > Pseudomonadota > Alphaproteobacteria > Sphingomonadales > Sphingomonadaceae > Sphingopyxis. Next base: position 119,062 of record JBIMKQ010000010.1, on the reverse strand, counting down.
CCGCCGCCGAGGTCGACATGCGTGATGCTGTGCCCCGCGGCGCGCAGGTCGGCGACAAGGCGGCCGACGCGTTCGAAGGCGGCTTCCAGCGGATCGAGGCTGGTCAGCTGGCTGCCGATATGGACCGCGATGCCGCGCATGTTGAGCCCCGGCAGCGCCGACAGACGCCCGAAAATCTCGGGCGCGCTGTCGATGCCGACGCCAAACTTGTTATCCGCCTTGCCTGTCGAAATCTTGGCATGCGTGCCCGCATCGACGTCGGGATTGACGCGAAGCACCGCTGGCGCGGTCATTTCCTTGGCGAGCGCAATCTCCGACAGCGCGATCCCCTCGGGCTCATGCTCGATATTGAACTGGCCGATACCCCGGTCGAGTCCCTGCGCCAGTTCGGCGCGCGTCTTGCCGACGCCCGAAAAGACGATGTCCTCCGCCGCCATGCCCGCAGCCAGCGCGCGTTCGAGTTCGCCGCCCGATACGACGTCGGCGCCATAGCCCTGCCGCGCGAGGACGCGAAGCACGCCGAGGTTCGGGTTGCACTTGATCGCGAAGGCGATGTGCTTCCTGGGCACATCCTTCAGCCCGTCGCGAAACGCCTGCGCGTGGCGTTCGAGCGTCGCGCGCGAATAGACGTAAACGGGCGTGCCGATTTCTTCGGCAATGCGCGGCAAGGGGATGTCTTCGACGTGCATCACGCCGTCACGAAGTTCAAAATGATTCATTGGTAAGTCCTGAAGCTCAGCCCGGAGGCGGCAAGTCAAAATCGTCGGGTTCACGCTGTTCGGACCGTTTGAGAAGTTCGTCGCTGCGCGCGGGCCGGGCCTGCGCGTCAGGCGTCGTAAGCTCCTCCGTGGTCGGGGCGCGGGTCGCGCCGACAGGAATCACCGGTGCAGGCTGGCCTGCAACGGGCTTCAGATCTTCCTTGCTGCCGCACGCGCCGAGCAGCGCGGTTGCAGCGAGCGTCATCATGATGAGGCGCTTCGTCGCCATCAAATCGTTCCTTCCAGCGCGGCGCGGGCCGCAGCAATAGCCTGCCTTACCCGTTCGGGCGCCGTGCCGCCATAGCTCACGCGGCTCGCAACCGATGCCTCGACGGTGAGCGCGGCCAGGACATCCGCTGTAACGGCTGGGTGGATCGCCGCGGCATCGCCCTCGGGCAAGGCCGACAGTTCGACACCCAGTTCTTCGGCGCGCTTGACGCAAGATCCGACGACATGATGCGCCTCGCGGAACGGCAGCCCGGCCTCGCGCACCAGCCAGTCGGCAAGGTCGGTCGCGGTCGAATAACCCGACGCGGCGAGCGCGCGCATGCGGTCGGTGCGAAAGGTCAGCGTTTCGATCATGCCCGTCATCGCCGCGAGCGACAGCGCGAGCGCGTCGAAGGCGCCGAAGACGGTTTCCTTGTCGTCCTGCAGATCCTTCGAATAGGTGAGCGGCAACCCCTTCACGATCACCGCAAGCCGCTGGAACGCGCCGAGCAGCATGCCTGCGCGCCCGCGCACCAGTTCGGCGGCGTCGGGGTTGCGCTTTTGCGGCATGATCGAGCTGCCGGTCGACCAGGCGTCGGGCAGGCTGATGAAGCCGAAGGGCTGGCTGGCCCAGATCACAATTTCTTCGGCGATCCGCGACAGGTGGATCGCGGCGATCGAGGCCGACGCGCAGAATTCGAGCGCGAAGTCGCGATCGGAGACGGCGTCGATGCTGTTCGCCATCGGCCGGTCGAAACCGAGCGCGGCGGCGGTCGCGTGGCGGTCGACGGGGAAGCCGGTGCCGGCAAGCGCGGCGGCGCCGAGCGGCGATTCATTGAGGCGCGCGCGGGCGTCGGCAAAGCGGCTGCGATCGCGGCCGAACATCTCGACATAGGCGAGCAGGTGGTGACCGAGCGTGACCGGCTGCGCGACTTGCAGGTGAGTAAAGCCGGGCATGATGCTGTCGGCATGTTCCTCGGCGCGCGCAAGCAACGCGGCCTGAATTGCCGCGAGCCCGGCATCGATGCGTTCGCACGCGGTCCGGGTCCAAAGGCGAAAATCGGTCGCAACCTGATCGTTGCGCGAACGCGCGGTGTGCAGGCGTCCGGCCGCCTCGCCGACGAGGTCCTTCAACCGCGATTCGACAGTCATGTGAATGTCTTCGAGGCTCAGATCGACCGGAACGCCGGTCGCGGCGAAGTCGTCGGCAATCTGGGCAAGGCCGCGGTCGATCACCACCGCATCGTCGGCGCCGATGATCCCCGTCGCGCCGAGCATCGCGGCATGCGCGCGGCTCGCCGCGATATCTTCTTCCCACAAGCGCTTGTCGACCGGGATCGATGCGTTAATCTCTTGCATGATCGCCGCAGGTCCGCCACCGAAGCGGCCGCCCCACATGCTGTTGCTGTCCGGAGATTTCGTCATCCGCCGCGTCCCAAACCCATATCTTGCGATCCTCGCCGTGCTTCTGGCCGGATCAATCGCCGGCTGCGATAGGGAAAAGCAGTCGGGCGGGCAAGCGGCAGCGGGCCAAGCAAATATTTCGGCAGGCCAAGCGCAGGGCGTCGGGCAGTTCGAATATATGATCGACCGCAGCCACAAAGGCAACGCGGCTCCGACGGCGGCCTTTCGCGGCCCCGACGACACGCCGGTGACGCTGGCGGATTTTCGCGGGCGCCCGCTGCTCGTCAATCTGTGGGCGACATGGTGCGCGCCGTGCGTCGCCGAAATGCCGACGCTCGATGCGCTCGCGGCAAAAAGTGGCAAGCGGATGACGGTGATCGCGGTGGCGCAGGATTTGCAGGGCGCCGAAATTGTCGATCCATGGTTCCAGAAGGCGGGGCTGAAAGCACTGCAACCCTATATCGATCCGAAAAACGGTCTGCTCGACGCGGCAAACAGCGCGCTGCCGACGAGCATTTACTATGACGCCGACGGCCGCGAAATCTGGCGCGTCGTCGGCGCGATCGACTGGCAGGGCAAGGAAGCGCAGGCGCTGCTGGCGGAGGCCGCGCCCTGAAAAAAGAAAGGGCGGGTGCCCATGACACCCACCCTTTCCTGCGACCCAGAGCAAGGCTCCGGGGAACTCGACAGGATTATCCGCCGACCGTCACGCGGCCGCTGCGATAGCCCTTCTTGCGCATTTCCTTCACATAATCCTTGTCGGCGTCGACCACCTCATTCTCCCATTCGTCCCACGCATCCCAGCGGTCTTCGCGGTCGGTCGAATGGCGAAGGTCGCTGGTCAGCTCCTTCTCGGCCTCCAGGATGTCCGCCCGGTAATTATACCATTGCTGGTTGACGATGCCCGCGATGGGGCTGGTACGAATGTGCGGCGCCTCGAACCCCGGCGGCTGCGAGCCATAAGGAACGGCGGCCACAGCGGCCGTGGCGGGAAGAGCCACAAGAATTGCAAGGGTGGTCCATTTTTTCATCGTCCATCTCCTGATTGCCCGCCCGCTCGCGGGCCGGTCAGCGAGTCAACGAAGCGCGCGGCGATTTTCTTCCCGGCCGAACGGAGATTCGGCACGGCTCGCGGCGGAATCGGGAAAAAATAGCTCAGCCGGGATGTGCTTCGTCGCCGACGGCCGAGCGGAGCAGGCCGCGAAACACGTCCTGCGCGCTGCGTTTGCCCTGCGTCACGTCATACACATCGCGCGCGATCGGCATGTCGAGGCCGTGCTTTTCGGCAAGCGCGATGACGGTCGGAGCGCTTTTCACGCCCTCGGCAACCATGTTCATCCCCGCGATGATCTCGTCGATCGGGCGCCCCTTGCCCAGCTCGACCCCGACATGACGGTTGCGCGACAGCGGGCTGGTGCAGGTCGCGATCAGGTCCCCCATACCGGTCAGCCCGGCGAAGGTTTCGGCACGCCCGCCCATTGCGACGCCAAGCCGGGTGATTTCCGAAAGCCCGCGCGTCATCAATGCCGAGCGGGTGTTGTCGCCCGCCCCCAGCCCGTCGCCCATGCCGACCGCGATCGCGATGATATTCTTGAGCACCCCGCCAAGCTCGCAGCCGAGCAGGTCGGTGTTGGTGTAGACGCGGAACAGCCCCGAGTGGAACACCGGCTGGAGCGCGCGCACGACGATCTCGTCCTCCATCGACAAGACGCTCGCCGCCGCCTGCCCCGTCATGATCTCGCGCGCGAGATTCGGGCCGGTGAGCACGCCGACGGGATGCCCGGGCAGCACCTCCTCGATCAGCTCGGTCATCCGCTTGCCCGAGGCGAGTTCGAGACCCTTGGTCAGGCTGATCACCGGGACCCACGGGCGCAGATGGGCTTTCGCTTCCTCGAGCACGGCGCGGAAACTGTGCGAGGGGACGCCCATGACGAGCACATCGGCGCCCGCGACGACCTCGGCCATGTCGGCGGTGGCACGCAGCGCGGTCGGCAGCTTGATCCCGGGCAGATATTTGCGATTCTCATTGTCGGCATTGATGCCGTCGACCGTCTCGGCATCGCGCGCCCACAGTGTGATCGGCGCATTGCGCGACACCAGTGATGCGACCGTCGTTCCCCAGCTGCCGCCGCCGAGCAGGCCCGCTTTCAGGCGCATGCTTTTCTCTCCCATTTTCCGGGGAGAGTGCCGCCGGAATCAGTGCTTGGCAAGAAAGCCCTTCATCACCGCGGCAGTCGCCTTGGGATCCTCGATCATCGGGACATGGCCGATATGGTCAAAGATGTGCGAGACGCTGCCCGCGATGCCGGCTTCGAGCACCGGAACGCAGCTCACGTCGAGCAGCTTGTCGTGGCGGCCCCAGATGATCAGCGTCGGCACCTTCACCTCGCTCAGCCGGCCGTTGAGCGGATGGTCGCGGCCCTCGGTCGCGATGACCCAGAAGATCGTGTCGAGCTGGTCGCGATATTTGAGCGCATCGGCATAGAGTATAGGTTTGAGCCGTGCGGGAATGTAGGGCGGTTTGTGCACGACCATCGCGACCAGCCGGTCGGCATCTTCCAGACCCGCAAGGATGAGGGGGTTATAATCCTCATTCGCCGCCTGTTTCTGCAGGTCGCTTTCGTTGGCGCCGTTGACGCCGGCGTTGTCGAGCAGCGTCAGCGTCGCGAGCGCATCGGGAAAATCGATCGCGTAGCGCAGCGCGATCCAGCCGCCCATGCTGTTGCCCGCGACATGCGGGCGTTGCAGCCCCAATGTATCGGCGAACGCCTTCAACCGGGCGGTCTGCGCCTGCAGGTCATAGGCGAGGTCGGGATTGCGCTCATTCTCTCCGAACCCCGGCAGGTCGGGGGCGATGACATGATATTCGCGCGTGAGGTACGGCGCGATCATCGACCAATTATCCTTGTCGCCCGCAAAGCCGTGGACGAGCAGAAGCAGCGGTTTCGACGGGTCGCCGCCCTCCAGATAAGGCCATATCCGGCCGTCGACGGCGACGCTTTTCTGTACCATCCCGCCGCGCCGCCGCAGCAGCGCGCGAGCGATCGCGACAAGGCGACCGGGGAAGACGAAATACATCAGCGCGAGCGCGATCAGCGGCGCAAAGATGAGGATGAGCAGGATTCTCATGCTGCGGCCTTGCCTTTCACATGCGTATCGAACCAGCCGATCAGATCGCCCAGCACGGCGTCGCGTTCGGGCTCGTTATAGATTTCGTGGAACAGCCCCGGATAGATTTTGAGCCTCTTGTCCTTCGACGCGACATTGTCGAACAGATAGCGCGACCCCGCCGGCGCGGTCAGGCGGTCGGCTTCGCCATGCTGGATCAGGATCGGAAGGTGGATCTTCGGCGCATCGGCCTGTGCTAAGGCCATCGCGTCCATGAATTCCTTGCCGAGCCTTGCGCCGATCTTGCCGCCATAAACGAGCGGGTCGGCTTGATAGGCAGCGACGACCTCGGGATCGCGGCTGACGCCGTTCGAGTCCAATGAGAGCACGCCAAGGCGCGGAAAGAAGCGCGAGAGAAAGCGGCTGATCAAAACGGTGAAGCGCGATGGCGGTTCGGCAGGAAGGATCGCGGGGCCCGAGAGCGCGGCCGCGACAAAGGCGCTCTGGCGCTCGATGAGGAACAAGGTTGCGATCAGCCCGCCCATGCTGTGGCCGAGAAGCAGCCGCGGCGTGTCGGCATGGTTGATCTCGACGAGCGTCAGCAATTCGCTCATCCCGTCGAGAAAGGCCGAAAAGCGCGGAACGAACCCGCCTTCGCCGTCCGAATGGCCGTGCCCCCAATGGTCGACAGCATAGATGGCATAGCCCGCAGCGGTCAGCCGCTGCGCGACATAGTCATAGCGACCGGCGTGCTCGGCGAAGCCGTGGGCGAGCAAGATCACCGCGCGCGGGCGACCTTCGGGCAACCAGCGTGTGACGTGCAGTTTTGCCCCTGCCCCTGCCGAATCGGCAGGCAGGATCACCGCGCCGGCCGCCATGCTCAGCGGACCGCCTTCTGGAGCGCGGTGCTGCGATGGCCGGGGCCATCGTCGCCGGCCTTGTCGATCTTGGCCAGAATGGCTTCGAGCGCACGGCTGATCGCGGTCTGGGTGCGGACCATTTCGACCTTGGGCCACGCCGTGCGCAGCCCCGTGTCGATCAACTCGTCGATGTCGTCCTGCGCGAGGTCCGACAGGATCTTTGCCGGCGACCAGAATTTGGGCGGGCGGATGATGTTGATGTCGCCGGTATATTCCTGATTGATCACTGAGCGTGCCATATTGGCGAGGCTGTTGAGCGGCGGGATCAGTTCGAGCGGCTTCTGGAAAATCACCATGTTCGCGTTGAGCCACGCCTTGAAGGTCGCCATCGACGCATGCTGGATCGCCTCGATCGGCGCCATCTGCTTGCGCGTGTCGGTCGCAAAAGGCAGCGCGATCGGGTTCGCCTGGCTGACGATATGATGATTGACGCCATAGAGGCGTTCGAGCCGCTTCGTGGGAATATCGTGCGTCACCGATCCGTCGACCCAGCGCCGGTCGGGCTGATAGGGGACACGTTCGCCCTTGTCGTTGCGCGCCATCAGCATCACGGGGGGGAAAACGCCGGGCACCGCGCAAGATGCCAGCACGGCTTCGCGGATCAGCACATTCGGCGCGGTGATCGCATTGAGCAGGCGGCCGTTCTGATGCTTTTCGGCGGGCGCGACCGAGACGTTGAGGTGACGGCCGCTGATCTCATAGGCCTCCTGAAAGGTCAGGTCGGGGATCAGGTCGGCGAGGCGTTCGCGGACCTCGTCGGGCGCGAGGCGTTTTTGATCGGGATTGCGGCTGGGGTTGGCGAGGCGACCGCTTTCGAGGAAGGCGCCGATGTCGGCATTCTTGCGCGTGCAGACGACCGCGGCGACGATCGACCCGCCGCTCGCGCCCGACATGATCGCGGGGAGAACGCCCTCGGACCAGAGCGCCTTCACGACGCCGATATGGAAGAACAGGAAGCTGCCCGAACCCGAAAGGAGCAGCGCCGAGCGGCCGTAACAATGCTGGGCGCGGCGGAAAAAGTCGCGCTTTTCCTCGCGCCCGATGCTGCGCGCGGTCGCAATCTTGTCGAGCGAGGCGACGACTTCGGCGACATAATCCTCGATCAGCGCCTTCGTGCCGAAGCGCGCCTTTTGATAGAGCCGCTCGTGCCCCATGCCGTCGATATTGCCGTGGATGCCCTCGTTGAGCACGAAAAGCAGCCCCTTGACGTCACCCGCCGCCGACAGCTTGCGCAGCTTTTCGAGCCGCGCACGGATCGCCTTATAGTCGAAATGCTTGCTTTCGTCGGCATCGCGCCACGCCTGAAGCCCCGACTTCCTGTCATGTTCGCGGGCCGCCCTGGTCCATGCGATATAGTCGGGCGCGGTCACAAGATCGCGGTCGGCGCTGAGCGTCGGGGTGAAGAGCATTCGGTAATCCTGCGAGAGCATGGTCTATTTTTTCGGATTCTTGCGGGTTCCGTTCGGTTTAGCAACCGGTTTCACCCTGCTCTTCGTCGCAGGTTTCGCCGCCGCTTTCGGTTTCGGCCGGGGCTTTGCCGCGGGTTTCGGCGTTGCCGTAGCGGCTTTGGCCTTTTCGGGCTTCGGCACCGCCGTCATCAGATCGGCGAAACTTTCCTCGATACATTCGCGGAAAAAAGCGATGTCGGGCATCACCGCGCGTTCGGAAATCAGCGAAAAGGCGATCCGCCCGTTATAGCTGGGCGTCGCGACGAACAGCCCCATATTGTTCGCCAGCGGCGCCATACCGTGCTGCTGCACGAGCTGTGCACCCGCCAGATAGAGCGGCACCTGCGCGCCCGGCACGTTCGAGATGAAGAGATTGGTGCCCCGCACCGCGAAGCGTTCGCTGGTGACGATCCGCGCGACCGCGGCCATCGTCGCACCCGGAATATGCTGCGACAGATCGGTCATGATCCGCGCGCTGACCCCCGCCTTCGCCTCCTTCGCCTCGACCGTATAGTCGCGGACCGCGGCGAGCCGCGCGAGCGGGTCGGCGATGTCGGTGCGGATCGGGACGCTCATCGCCGAGACCTGATTGCCCGGCTTCGAGGCCTTGCCCGCGCCCTTTTCCTTGCCGCGCAAGTTGATCGGCGCGACCGCGACGAGGCTGTCCTTCGGCAGTTCCTTGTGCTTAGCCAGATATTTCCTGAGCGCCCCGCCGACGGTCGTGAGCACGACGTCATTGACCGTCGCGCCGGGCACCTTCCTGCGGATTTCGGCCACGTCGGCGAGCGCGACCGTCGTCGCGTCGAACATCTTGTGCGGGCCGACCGGCACATTGAAGCGCGTTTCAGGAACCCCGGCAGTCATCCCGCCCTCGGCAATCGACTTGCGCGCCGATGCGACGATCGCTGGCGACATTTTCATCAGCGCGTTCATGAATTTGACCGGCGATTGCATCGACGCCGACCAGGCCCGCGACAATGTTTCGGTGCTCGACGGCGCCTTGCCGAGGTCCTCGACCGGCGGCGGCTCGGCAATCGCGGGTGTGCCCTTCGCGTCGATATCGCTCATCGCGATAAACGCGTGCGCGCCCGACGCGCCATCGACCGCGGCGTGGTGGACGCGGTGGAGCATCGCGAAGCTGCCCTTTGGGATGCCCGGAATGCGGTCGAGCCCCTCGATGATATAAATGTCCCAAAGCGGGCGGTTCATATCCATCGGTTTGGAAAAATAGCGCGCAACCGCGATGCAGAACTGCCGCCAGTCGCCGGGTTCGGGCAGGCGCGCGTGACTCATATGCGCCTCGACATCGAAATGCTCATCCTCGACCCAATAGGGATGGTCCATATCGAACGGCAGGCGGTGGAGGCGGCGCTTGAACAAGGGCGAAGTGTGCACACGGCTTTCGACGTGGCGTATGATATCCTTGAACCGCACGAAGCCGCCGGGCGCGGTCGAAGGGTCGTAGATATAGACCCCCATGATATGCGTCAGATTGTTCGCGGTCTGGGTGTAGAGGAACTGGGCGTCCTGCGCGCTGAGCTGTTTGAGCATATTAGTTCCTGTTCAAATCAAAAACTTCGAGGCTGGTCACACCTGTTCTCCGGGCGACGGCAATCGATCCGCCAGCGCCACCGTCGACAGGCGCATCGTTTCCATGACGTTGGCAAGGCCGCGCAGTTCCATCAGCAGCGCGCGGCGCGCCGCAAGGTTCATCGGGGTCGCCTCGTCGGTCAGCCCGATGTGCCGCATCAGCGACAAGCCGTTGGCGAAGAGCAATTTGCCAATCGCCGCCTCGCTGCTGATCCGGCGGAGCAGATAGGCCTGCTTGCCTTCGGTAAGTGCCGCGTCGAGCAATGTTTTTTCGTCCACCGCATCGCCCGGCTTCGCCCGCGCGAGCAGGTCGGCGACGACCGAATAGGCCTCGGCGAACGGAAGCAGGATCGCGTGCCCGACGACCGGCTGGCATCGGCGGAGCAATTGCGCGATGCCGCGGTCGCCGCTCGCCAGACGGCGGTCCCAGACAGGATCGATGCGGGCAAGCTCGGCTTCGAGTGCCGCGCGATGCTCATCGCGCGGCGGATAGAAGAATTCGAATTTGAACAGGTCACGCAGCCGATCGATCTTGGCCCAGAAGGCGGCGGTCGCATCGCCGCTGTCGGCGTCGCGCAGCTCGAACAGCGCGAGCTCGATCATCGCGCGGTCGAGGAAATGATGCGCGATGATATTGCGATAATAGCTCGCCATCGGATGTTTGGCGGGATCGATCGAATAGACATTTTCGCTGCCCGCTTCGTAGCGCGTGAGCAGCCCGCTCTCGACGAGCGTGTCCACGGTGGCCGACAGCGCGACGTCATCGCCGCTTTCGAGTTCGCTGCTGAGGCGGATATCGCGGGCACGCGCCCAGTCGGTCACCGCGCCGATTGCGCCGAGCAGTTCGGCAGACGTCGCCCCGCGCGGCGCCATGCCGAGCAGGATCAGGCACATCACCGAAGTGACGGTGAGGGGTGTGACGCGGTTCGCCTCGACCGCGACCGCGAACGCGATCTTTTCGAGCGCGCGCTTGTCGTCGGGGCCCGGCGCCTCGTCGATCACCACGGGGTTGCCGATGTCGAGCCGGATGCGGCCCGAGGGCTCCTTCAGGCTCTTCATATAGCCGAGGAACCACGACAGGCTTTCCGGCTTCTTGTTCCGCCCCGTCTGTTCGGCGGCATATTCCTCGACGTCGCGGATCAGGTCGAAGCTGGTGACGAAGGGGACAAAATGCACATCACGCGTCCCCGTCGCATGCGCGGCGTCGAGGACATATTTCATCAGACCATATTTGGGCGGCATCAACTTGCCGAGCCGCGAACGTGTGCCCTCGAACGCCCAGCTCAGCGGAAAGCGCTTGGCGAGCAGCCACGCGATGTAATGGCGCAGCACAAGCTTGTAGACCGGCTGATCCTGGAAGCTGCGCCGTATGAAGATCATCCCCGAGCGACGGAAAAATTCACCCATCACCGCGAAATCGAGGTTGGCGCCGCCAAAGCTGTGCAGCATCGGCATGTCGTTTTCATACGTCAGTCGGCTGGGGGTCGCGCCGTCGATATAGGTCTTGTGGGTAAAAAGGATCGCGGTCGGATGCTCGCGCAGGATCGAGCGGAGCTTCGCGAGTTCGACGGCGTCGACCTCCATCTCGGGCGCGTAGCCGCCGAACATCATGCGGTCGAGCCGGGCGCGCAGGTCGAGGAAGAGCGCCGAGGGCCGCGCGATCACTTCCTTCATCAGCGGCCGCGCCTCGCGGAACAGCTCGGCGACCGGGCGCCCCGTTGCCTCGGATAGCTCGGCGAGCGCGGCGCGGAATTTCGGGCTGGTGCGCAGGCCGTCGGCGACGAAGCGCGGGACCTTATAGCGCGTGCCGCGGATGCCGCGTTCGGCAACGTCGAGCGCGAGTCCCGCCTGCCGCGCGACAAAGCCCGCGAATTCGGGGCTGTCGGTTCCCTCGCCGTCGCCGCCGCCGGTCTGCTGGCAGAAACGGTCGCGGAGCGCATCGAGCGTCGCGGCCTCACCCACCAAAATCTGCGCGCGGCGACGGTCGCGGAGCAGGATCAGCCGCGAGCGGAGCGGGCCGGGGTGGCGTGGATCACCAAAGATGATGTGGCGGAATTTGAGCGCGCGGTCGCGCTCGAACCCCGGGATGCGCCAGGCGACACGGAGCGGCACCACCTGCCGCGAGGGCGCCCCGTCGAGCCGCGCGCGGAGTGTTTCGAGCGGGAGGGCGTGATCGTCATCCTCGATCGCAAGGCTGGCCCATTGGGGATCGTCGTCGCCAGCGGTGGCGTGGACCCAGTCGAGCAAGAGCTTCCGCTCGACCCGATTACGCGCGTCGATGATGTAGAGCCGGTCGGCCGCGTCCTCCGTCACGATCGGGGTGCGGGGCGTTCCGTCCGCCACCGCTTAGGCAGCCCTTCCCTTGCCGGTCGCTGGCTTTTTGGCGGAGGCCTTTTTCTTCACGGCGGGCTTCTTCGCTGCCGCCTTCTTGGGCTTCGCCTTTTCGGCTTTGGCCTCGGGCGCCGCCGCTTCGGGCGCGGGCTCCTTTGCCACCGATTCCGCGATGCTCTCCTCGGGCTGGCCCAGCGTGCGCAGGAACATGTTGCGGACGTCGCGGACATGATTGCCCATCGTCCGCGCGCTCCATTTCGACGTGTCGACCGGCGGCAGCACGGTGACGCGCACCGTCGCAGGGCGCATCACAAACTCATTCTTCGGCGCGACGTCGGTCGCATTGTGAATCACGATCGGGACGATCGGCACCCCCGCCTGCATCGCGAGATGAAATGCGCCCTTCTTGAACGGTTCGAGTTTCGGGGTCAGGCTGCGCGTGCCTTCGGGCGAAATGCAGATCGACTTGCCTTCGATCTTGATCGCGTCGACCAGCGGCTCCATCGCCTTGATCGCGCTCTTGCCGTCGGCGCGATCGACGAAGACGGTGCCGCCCCATTCCATCAGCTTGCCGAGGATGGGGATATTCTTGATCTCTTTCTTGCCCACCCCGCCCATGTCGCGGCGGATGAGCTTGGCGAGGATCATCACATCGGCCTTGCTCTGGTGGTTGAAGATGAAGACGCACGGGCGCGACGACCAGAGATGTTTCTCGTCCTCGACCTCCAGCTCGACCCCGGTGATCGCGGTCGCGAAATCGCCGAACAGCCCGATCGAGAAATTGGCGGCCTCGCGCTGCGAGCGCGTCAGCGCCCAGATCGGCAGGCCCGCGGCGAAGGCACCGACCAGCGAGCCGGTCGCGTAGATGGTGCGGGTATAATCGACCCACGACGGCGTCCCGCGGCTGCCGAAACGTTGCACCGGCCAGCCATTTTCCTCGGCGATCGCCTTCAGTTTCAAATTGGGGTTGAGCGGGCGCGGTTTGCCGACGCGTTCGAGCAATTCGATGTCGTCGTCGCTGTCCGAATAGAAAAAGCTCTGGTCGAGATCGAGACCATATTCGGCGGCGAGTTCCTCGGCGGCAAGCACCTTGCCCTCGCCGAAACAGAGCGGGCGGATGATCTCGCCGGTAAAGACGCCATCCTCGATTTCATACGCCGAGCATTTGATATCGTCGATGCCAAGGTCGCGCGCGGTCGGTTCGATCTGATAGATCGTCGCCGACGAAATGATCGCGACGCGGTGCCCCTTTGCCTGATGCGCTTCGATGATCGCGCGCGTCTCGGGATAGATTTTGCGCGCGATATGCTTTTTGTAGAGTTCTTCGCCGAACTCGATGAAGCTCTCCTCGTCGACCCCCTTCATGAATTTGGCGGCGCCCGACATCAGGCCCGAAAAGCCGATCGTGCCAAGGCTGTGCTGCGCGATGACCTGCGCGGTCTCGGCAATCTCTTCCATCGACATTTCGCGGCGCTGGAATTTCTCGCGCAGCATTGCGGTGGCGGAGTAGCCCGAGATGATCGTGCCATCGAAATCGAACAGAGCGGCGATATGCGACCCCGGCTCCGACGCCAGAACTTCATCCAAATGCGGCTGCGGTCTCGGCACGCCTGTCTCCCCACCAACGGCTTGTATGCCGCCTTATCCCTGCACAGTGACAGGTAAAATAGGGTTAATCAATGGCGTGAAAGTGCAGCAGCCTCGCGCGCCAGTGCTTCGATTTTCGACGGATCGAGCGGGCCAGAGGGGACGACCCAGCTGCCGCCGACGCAGAGCACGGCCTCGAGTGCAAGCCATTCGGGTGCGGTCGCGAGGCTGATGCCGCCGGTCGGGCAGAAACGCGCCTGACCGAACGGGCCAGCGAGCGCCTTCAGCGCCGGGATGCCGCCGCTCGTCGCAGCGGGAAAGAATTTGAAGCGGTCGAGGCCGAGGTCCATGCCGCGCATGATGTCGCCGGCATTGGCGGTGCCGGGGAGGAAGGGGACGCCGCTCGCGACCGCCGCTTTGCCGAGATGGTCGGTGAGCCCCGGCGAAACGATGAATTCGGCGCCCGCCGCGATGGCATTGTTGAGCATGGCCGGGTCGAGCACGGTGCCCGCGCCGACAATCGCGCCCTTGACGCTTTTCATCGCGGTGATCGCGTCGAGCGCGGCGGGGGTGCGCAGGGTGACTTCGAGCACCGTCAGCCCGCCCGCGACGAGCGCCTCGGCCATCGGCACCGCATCCTCGACCCGGTCGATGACGATCACCGGGATGACGGGCGCGAGGCGCATGATCTGGTCGATAGACTGGCTCAAATGACGGACTCCATGGCAGCAAGAACGGCCGACCCGCCCTTTTCGGCTTCGTCGGCATGATGGCGGAACAGGGCGAACAACTCGCGGCCAACGCCGACCGCAGACGGCGGCGCGACAGCGGGGCTGCGCGCAGCCCATATATCGGGATCGACAAGCGCGAGTACTTCGCCCTTGCGCGCGCAGATGCGAACGATGTCGCCGTCAACGAGGAAAGCGAGCGGGCCGCTGATGCCGTCGGTGCCGGGCAAGGCTTCGGGCGAAAGATGGATCACCGCGGGCACCTTGCCGCTCGCGCCCGACATGCGGCCGTCGGTGAGCAGCGCGACGCGGAAGCCGCGGTCCTGCAAGACGCCGAGCGCGGGGGTCAGTTTGTGGAGTTCGGGCATGCCGTTGGCACGCGGCCCCTGGAACCGCACGACGACGATGACGTCCTGTTCGAGTTCGCCCGCCTTGAACGCCGCCAGCACCGCATCCTGATTGTCGAAGATCCGGCACGGCGCCTCGATCGTCCAGCGATCCTCGGCAACTGCGCTCGTCTTGATGATTGCGCGGCCGAGATTGCCCGCGAGCAGGCGCATGCCGCCGTCGGGCGAGAAGGGTGCCGCGACCGGGCGCAGCATCATATCGTCGCGGCTTGTCGCGGGGGCGGGCTGCCATTGGAGTTTGTCGTCGACGAGCGCCGGTTCCGACGCATAATCGGCCATCGTTCCGCCGACGGTCAACACATCGCCGTGGAGCAATCCGGCATCGAGCAATTCGCGCACGACATAGCCGATGCCGCCCGCAGCATGGAAGTTATTCACGTCGCCCGCGCCGTTCGGATAGACGCGCGCGAGCAACGGCACCGCATGGCTGAGCTCGTCGAAATCCTGCCAGTCGATGATGATCCCCGCGGCGCGGGCGATGGCGGGCAAGTGGATCGCATGGTTGGTCGACCCGCCCGTCGCGAGCAGGCCGATCGCGGCATTGACGATCGCCTTCTCGTCGACGCAGCGCGCCAGCGGGCGATAATCGTCGCCGTCCCAGCCGATTTCGGCTACGCGGTGCGTCGCCGCGCGCGTCAGTTCCTGGCGCAGCTTGGTGCCGGGATTGGTGAAGGCGCTGCCGGGAATATGCAGCCCCATCAGCTCCATCATCATCTGGTTCGAGTTCGCCGTACCATAGAAGGTGCAGGTGCCTGCGCCATGATAAGAGGCCGCTTCGGCTTCGAGCAGTTCGTCGCGGGTCGCCTTGCCCTCGGCATAAAGCTGGCGGACGCGCTGTTTTTCCTTGTTCGCGAGTCCCGAGGGCATCGGCCCGGCGGGGATCAGGATTTGCGGCAGATGGCCGAAACGCAGCGCGCCGATCAGGAGGCCGGGGACGATCTTGTCGCAGATGCCAAGCAGCAGCGCGCTCTCGAACATCGCGTGGCTGAGCGCGATCACCGTGCCCTGCGCGATGTTGTCGCGGCTGAACAGCGACAGGTCCATGCCCGCCTGCCCCTGTGTCACCCCGTCGCACATGGCCGGGACGCCGCCCGCGACCTGCGCCGTCGCGCCGACCTCGCGCGCGAACAATTTGATCTGTTCAGGATAGCGGCCGTACGGCTGATGCGCCGAGAGCATGTCGTTATAGCTGGTGACGATGCCGATATTCATCTCGGCGCCGGACCGGATAACGGGCTTGTCCTCACCCGAGGCGGCAAAGCCGTGCGCGAGGTTGCCGCACGACAGGTTGCCACGATTGGTGCCCGCCTCGCGCTGGCGGTCCATGAGGTCGAGGTACGCGGCGCGGCGGGGGGCGCTGCGGGCGATGATGCGGTCGGTGACCTTCACGATTACGGGGTTCAGATCAGTCATGCCAGCTTGCCCCGTCGCGTTCGATCAGCGCGATCGACGAGCTCGGCCCCCAGCTGCCCGCGGTGTAATTCTGCGGCGCCATATCGACCGCAGCCCAGGCATCGCGGATCGAATCGATCCACTGCCACTGCGCCTCGACCTCGTCGCGGCGCACGAAAAGCGTCTGGTCACCCTCGATGAAATCGAGCAGCAGGCGCTCATACGCAATGCGCCGTCGCTCGCCGGCAAAGCTGTGCGAGAGCGAGACGTCCATCGTCACTTCCTTGAGCTTCACGCCGTCGCGATCGAGACCCGGCTGCTTCGCCATCACCTTGACCCGGATATTCTCCTCAGGCTGCAGGTTGATGATCATCGCATTCGCATCGAGCTTGCCCGCGCCGACCCGCGCAAAGATGTTGTGCGGTACTGGCTTGAACTGGATCAGCACCTCGGACTTGCGCTCGGGCATGCGCTTGCCCGTGCGCAGGTAAAAGGGCACGCCCTTCCAGCGCCAATTGTCGATATAGGCCTTGATCGCGACGAACGTCTCGGTGTTCGACGGGTTGCCGAGTTCGTCGGCGTAACCCGCGA
Source organism: Sphingopyxis sp. (assembly GCA_051861185.1). Taxonomy (GTDB): domain Bacteria; phylum Pseudomonadota; class Alphaproteobacteria; order Sphingomonadales; family Sphingomonadaceae; genus Sphingopyxis. The sequence goes on along the minus strand of JBIMKQ010000010.1, from coordinate 102,591 downwards.
CCGCGCCGCCATTGACCGCGCCGCTGGTATACTGGCCCTTGACGCTGTGCGATTTCACATCCTCGGCGCTCATCTTGCGCAAGGACCGCAGCAGCTTGACCTTTTCGTCGCGCACCGCGGTCGACGACACGCTCGCGGGCGGCTCCATCGCGATGATCGCGAGCAACTGGAGCATATGGTTCTGCACCATGTCCTTCAGCGCGCCGACGCCGTCATAATAAGAAACGCGGCCCTCGAGCCCGACCGTCTCGGCGACGGTGATCTGGACATGATCGATCGCCTGCGCGTTCCACAAAGGCTCGAACAGCATATTCGCAAAACGCAGCGCGAGCAGGTTCTGCACCGTTTCCTTGCCGAGATAATGGTCGATGCGGAACACGCGGTCTTCGGCAAAGGCGTCGCCGACCTGCGCATTCACCTCGCGCGACGAGGCCAGGTCGTGACCGATCGGCTTTTCCATTGCGATACGGCAATCGGCGCATGCGATGTTCGCGGCGGCGAGCCCCTGCGCGATCGGGCCGAACATCGACGGAGGGGTCGAGAGATAGACGCCGATCGGCCGCTGCATCCGGTCGCCGAGCAAGGTTGCCAGTTCGACATAACCGGTGCCCGCCCCGGCATCGATCGCGCAATAATCGATGCGATCGAGAAAGGCCGCGACGCCCCCCTCTTCGATGCGGTCGGCGGGCAGATGCTCGCCCAGCGCCGCCCGAACCTGCTGCTGGAACGCCGCGCGGTCCATTTTCGAGCGCCCCGATCCGATGATCGTCAGCGCATCGGCGAGCAGTCCGTCGAGGTGAAGATTGTAGAGCGAGGGAAAGAGCATGCGCTGCGCGAGGTCGCCCGTCGCGCCGAACAGCACCAATGTTTCGACTTTCACGCTCACAATCGTCCCCTTGGATAACATGCAAAGAACTGGAGGATGCGTCCCGCGAATGCAACGCGCATACGTAAGCCGCATACGATGTCGCCTCTTGGCAAATCCGACAACGCTGCCATAGGGATGCCCGATGCCCGATACTGCCCTTCCCTATGATGTCATCGTCGTCGGCGGCGGCGTCAATGGCGCCGGCGTCGCGCGCGATGCCGCCGGGCGCGGCGCGCGCGTGCTGCTGCTCGAGGCAGACGACCTGGGGCAAGGCACATCGTCGAAATCGACCAAGCTGATCCACGGCGGGCTGCGCTACCTCGAACATTATGAATTCCGTCTGGTACGCGAAGCCCTGAAAGAGCGCGAAATATTGTGGGGCATCGCGCCGCACATCATCCGCCCGCTGCGCTTCGTCCTGCCGCACCGCCCGGGGCTGCGCCCGCGCTGGCTGCTGCGGCTCGGCCTCTTTCTCTATGACCATATCGGCGGCCGCAAGAAACTGCCCGCAACGCGCTCGATCGACCTGCGCCACCACGTCGCGGGCGGCCCGCTGCAACCGCAATATGTCCATGGCTTCGAATATTCGGACGGCTGGGTCGATGATGCGCGGCTCGTCGCGCTCAATGCGCGCGATGCCGCCGATCATGGCGCAAGGGTGCGCACGCGGACGCGCGCCGACATGCTGCGCTGCGAAGACGGGATGTGGGTTGTCGACGCGAGCGACGATCAGGGGCACCAATATCGCTTCACCGGCCGCAGCGTCGTCAATGCCGCGGGGCCGTCGGTGCTCGACCTGCTGCGCCGCGCCGACGCCGAATCGGATTGCGCGATGCGGCTGGTGCGCGGGTCGCATATCGTCGTGCGCAGACTGTTCGAGCACGACTATGCCTATTTCTTCCAGCTTCCCGACGGGCGCATTTTCTTCGCCATTCCCTATGAGCGCGATTTCACGCTGATCGGAACGACCGATCAGGATCACGACGGACCGGCAAGCGAGGCCAAGGCGAGCGACGAGGAAATCGCCTATCTCTGCGAAGGCGCGAGCCTTTATTTCCGAACCCCCATCACCCCCGCCGATGTCGTCTGGACCTATTCGGGCGTGCGGCCGTTGATCGAGGACGGATCGGGGCGCCCCGAGGCGGCGACACGCGGATATCGCATCGACCTCGACATGGCCGAAGGCGCGCCCCTGCTCACCATCTATGGCGGCAAGATCACCAGCTATCGCCATGTTGCCGAGGCCGCGGTCGATGAACTGGTCGATCATATCCCGGCGCTGAAGGGCAAGCACTGGACCGCGAAGGCCCCGCTTCCCGGCGGCGATTTCCCGACCCATGGCGCCGCGGCGCTCCGGGCCGAATATAAGCTTGCTCACCCTTTCCTGCCTGCCGCAACGGTCGACCGCATCGTCAGCGCCTATGGCACCGACGCCCGCGCGTGGCTTGGCAAGGCCGAGGATTGGGACGCGTTGGGCGGCGAGATCGCGCACGGGCTGAGCGCCGCCGAGGTCGAGTGGATGACGACGCACGAATGGGCGCGCACCACCGACGACATCCTGTGGCGGCGGAGCAAGCTGGGGCTGCATTTCACCGACGATGATGTGACGCGCCTCGCCGCCTGGCTGGAAGCGAAGCGGAATTGATCCTTCGTCATTCCCGCTTTCCCGGGCACACCGATGTTATAACTCACTCGAAATCTCAATCTAGCGCCCTTGGGACCGCCATTCGCTGTCACCTTTACAATTCATCGCAGCCGATTTGGTTGTAATTTCAATCGATTTGGCAGTTGCGTGCTTGACGGCACAAACGAATAGTCGGGGGAGTTACTAAGACTATGATCTTGGGCGATCTCCCCGCCAAATGCCCGACGCCGTCGATCCATCTTTACCCGATGGGACGCCTCGCGAAGCAAGGTCGATCGATCCGGCGCTTTACTCAGCCATCCGTTTTCTCGAAGTGCGGGTATCCGGCAAGCAGCCGATTATATTGAAACCGGTTCGATGTTAGCTCCGGAACAGGCGCTGACGGCCTGTAACGACGATCTACTTCACGCTTGGGGAATTGACGCTAAGGCTGACAACGCCCGGTCGCGCCGCGTTATCCCGGCCAGCGATCCCCGCGAGTGGATGAGAAGCAGCGATTATCCCCCGCGGATGAGATCTCTGGGCTATCAAGGGCTGGTGCATTTCCGCTTGGTCGTCGATGATCGCGGAATACCGAAAAGCTGTCATATTCAGCTATCGACCCGGCCGAAGGATTTTGACGACGCGGTGTGCCAGAAGATCATGGCGCGCTCTCGCTTCGAGCCAGCGCTCGACGCGGACGGAAAGCCGGTCGTATCCTATTATACGATCGGCGCCCGCTTCTCCCTTCCCGCAAGTTAGGGATCGAAAGGCATCAATAGCTGACGAAGCATAGCTTCGGTCAACCGGCTCAGACGTCTATTATGGCCAGTTACGGCCTGACAGCTTTTGGCAAGAAAAGGCATAAAGCTGCCGTTGGGGGGCACGTACCGCCCATCCATCAGCTCCATGTCGGATGCCGAACGGCCGTGGCCCCAACGCAAATCATTCTTTCGTGATCATTCCGCGCGCTATCATGAGAAGTGGTCCGGTAAGGTTGGCCTGCTCAAACATTATGGCGAGCCGCTCCGCTTCGTCATACATCCTCAGATCTACGAGAAGCTGGAGCACTTTGAGATCATCGCATGACATGTTTACACAGGGTCGATCGGTGGTTCGCAGCAACTCCAGTGCGATGTGTTTCGCCCGTTCGTCCTTTCCGGTTCCGGCGGCTGCACGAAGTAGAAAACGTCGATATGCGCATATGCCATGAGAGCCCGCTTCCTCGCTGAACTTGGCGAAGCTAAGCAGCGCTTCAACTGGCGCGCCTTCCGATGCAATCATTTCCGCGCCACCCAGCTCGCCGCAGTTCACGACACCTGGCGGGGGTCCGACATAGCCGTATCCAGCCTTGGGATCTGCCACATATAGTATCGAGCGCGCACGATCTGCTGCCCTTAGACGGCTATCAATCGGGACCCCCGGCGTTCCGAGCGCAATTTCCCACCAAGCGCGGCGCTGGGCCTGCTCGTCCGCAATGGCATTGATAGAGCGCTGCACGGCGGCTTCGTCTCCAAACCGCGCATATCCCGATGCTATATCTGAAAAATAAAGCTCCCGCTCTTTTCTGCCAGGCTTGGCCCGACGAAGAACTTCCTTCACAGCCCGATCATCGCCCGCGCCGGCCAATATTTTTGCAAGGTGAGCATTCCATACATGCCATGAACCAATGTCGAGGCCACCGGCTTTGTCAGGTCCCGTCAATCCTAAGGCGAGGGCTTGGCGAGCCCCCACCTCCGCAATCGCGGGGCTTTCTGACCAAATTGAGTGCGAATAAAATGCAAGCGTTCTGAAAGCGGTTGCTTTGTTGCCCTCCTCAATCTCCACTATGCGCGGAAAGTGAGGAGCGATGCGATCGATTGCTCCATTGCGGTACAGCATATTCATCGCATTTTTTTGTTCCGCGGGTGAGCCTGTCGCGATTTGGGCGCTAAGACGTTCGAGGTCGCGGTCTAGATAGCCCCCGGCCCCGCAGAGGATCGTGCGAATAGTCCCGCGCACGCATTCTGAATTGGCTACCAGCCGTGCAAGTGGTGCGTTTCCAGTTTCGAAAAGCATCTCCACAAGATGCGCTGCAGCGGGCTGCACTTGTTGCTCATCATCCGACGGTGGCGCAGCCAAGAGTTCTAGTGCGCTACGTTCCAGCTCAGATCCTAGGATGTTGCTACCCTGATAGAAACGGAAAGCTTGCCTGCGTATCGACCACAGCTGGCTTGTCCGCGTCAGGGGATCGCGAACGCCTGCTTCCGCCTCCCTGATAAGTGCAGCGCCTTCGGCGTCGTTGCCTATCACTCTGAGAAATGCTCCAGCCCCTGCAATTCCGTCGAGGCGTTTTTCGTCGCGAGCAAGACCAGCCCAACGTCGCGACAGCTCGACTGCGCATTCCCTTGAGCCGGCGCGGTTTGCGCTCGCTGCGAGGAGCTGCGCCTTATAGGCTGTCATCCTGGGCCCAGCTGGTTCTTCAGCTCGAAATGCATCTTGTGCTTCCAAGGTTTGTAAAGCGTCTTTGCAGCGCCCAGCCTCGATATAATATGAAATGAGATCTTCCTGACCGCGAAATCGTTGCCAACCGTTGCCGGGCAAGCTGGCGACAGCCCTCGAGACAAGCTCATCGGCCTGAGAATTGTTTGCGCCTCCCGTAGAGGTGGAAGATTGGTAGGGAGAAGCGGACGCCGGGCTTACGCATAGCATCAGCGCCACGGCCGTTCCGATCGCAACGACATGAAATTTGATGGCGACCCTGACTGTCCAAGCGTCAAGTTTTGTCGGTACAGTGTCATTTGTCAGCCGCATCGCTATGCCCCGCATTGAATTCGCCGAAGTATCAGGCTGGCGGTTATTCATTAGCTCAAGGTTTTCCGGCTCCCCGCAAATGCGCCCAAATCGGACTGACCCGATGGCTTACAATGGCCGGTCGAGATCGCGGCCTCGCTATGTCACCACAATTTCCTGATATCGTATTTTGATGGCGGTCGAGTACCCTCCTTTTATCAGGGGGGCGTAGGTTCGCCTTATCGTGAATTGATACGGGCTCGACGTGAACTCATAGTCTTCGTCTTTCCTTCCGAGCCGCCTCGATATCGCCGAAATTTGATCCGCTGCCGCCAGAAAGATATCCGCGCACGAGGTTGTGATATCTCTGGCGTTCAATCCGTCGCAGTCGACCGCGAATTTTTGGTTGCCCCGAACGTCCGACACTGTCGACATTAGAGTGGCGAGCGCGCCCGCTGCATAATGGTCGTCTTCGGCGAACGCCCAGTAGATCTTTTGACCGGCTAACTGCTCACACGACTTCTGCCTGTTCGACCAGCTTCGGTCATCATCCGAACCGAGGTAGTGATACTGGACTGACACACCGATTCCGATAGGTCGGAGGCGGTGCTCGCGAGTGCCGTCCCATCTGCTGGAATATTGGAGTTGGACCACGTCTCGCTGGCATAGTCCCTCCACAGAGGCGGCGTATGGTTCAGTTGCGATCGAGGTTGGCGAAGATGGCCCGGTCAGGATAGAGGTCAGATCGTTAAGCACAGCATCACGCCGGCGAGTTTCCGACATCGTCTCCCGTTCGGGATGTACCGGCGCAATGCGCGTGGCGGCATGAATGGCGCCGGGAATAGCAATCGCCGCAACTATAAGTCCAAGACCGAGCGCCCGCATATGACTTCCTCCAAATCCCCGGCAAGACATGAGGCAAAGCTCTTAAAAAACAACTGCTCCAGATGTAGCTGTGATCGGCGCCGAACCGTCCGGGCAACGTGTAGAAATGGCCATTTGCGGTCAGGCAGCTTTCGGCGAGAAGATGGCGGAAGCCGACATTAGGTCGGAGTGCAGCAAACGCCATCGGTCAGCCGGTTCAGCCGTGACATCGGGCGACACTCCCAATTCTATGCAAAAGATAGATTTTCAATTTGCCGGGGTTATTTGACGGCAACTTGGTGCAATAGGCCGAGCGCCCTGTCTGCTTCGCTCTCGTCCAGGCTCGCAAAACCCAGTCGGAGACCGCGCTGACGCAATGGGGATACCGCAAAGGATGTCGAGGGCGCGAACCGCAGCGCCGGGGTTTCAGCGTGCTTGTCGATCCGGTCAAGCAGCGCCTCGTCGCGGAATCGGACCCAGAATGCCAAGCCGCCGCTCGGGATGCTGAAATCGGCTACGGCCGAAAGATGCCGCCCGAGCGCATCGGCAAAGGCCAGCCGGCGCCGCGCATAAATGGCGTGCGACTTGCGGATATGTCGGCGCAGTTCGCCCGAGGCGATCAGATTGGCGACTGCTTCCTCCGATATCACATTGCCCTGCCGGTCGAGGTTCATCACCTGCCCTGCAATAGCGTCGACGACCTTGGTCGAAGCAACGACATAGCCGATGCGCAGACTCGGCAGCGTCAGCTTTGAGAGCGAGCCGATGTAGAGCGTCCCCGCCGGCGCATAGCTCGCTAGCGGCCGTAGCGGCTGCGATTCAAAATGATATTCATGATCATAGTCGTCTTCGACGATCGCAAAGCCATGATTGCGCGCGAGGTCAAGAAGCTTGAGGCGCCGCTCGGGCGCGAGCGACACGGCGGTCGGGAACTGGTGATGCGGCGTGACGAAGATCGCGCGCACCTGCACGCGCTTGCACAGCGCCTCGACGGCTTCAACGTCGATGCCTTGGGCGTCAAGCCCGACCGTCATGACGCGGGCACCGGCGTCGGCGAAGGCCGCCGCCGCCGGTGAATAAGTCAACCTCTCCATCAGGACGATATCGCCCGGCTCGATGAGGGCCCGCGCGACAAGCGTCACCCCCATCTGGCTGCCGCGCGTGATGCAGACATGCTCGGACCGCACAACCATGCCGCGCTGCGCGCCAAGCATAGTCGCAATCGCTTCACGCAGCATAAGCGATCCGCGCGGATCGCCGTAGCTCAGGCGCCGCGCCCGGCTCGCCCGCAGGGCCGCGTCGCGATAGGCGCGTCCGAGTACATCGGCGGGAAAGAGCCGACAATCGGGCGACCCGAGGTCAAGGGTCAAGGTGTCACGGTGCGGCGTCACCGATAAACGGATGCTGGATCCGGAAAACTCGAAATCGGGGCGGTCGCCCGGACCGGCCCGGTCGATTATTTTGTCGGGGAGTTGCTCGGGCAACGCGACCGCGACCCGGGTACCGCGCGTGCTCGTCGCCTCGAGCCAGCCCTGCGCCTTCAGCTCCTCATAGACAAGCACGATCGTCTTGCGATTGATGCCGATCGACGCGGAAAGCTCGCGACTGCTGGGCAGAAACGCACCGGCCGGAAGCCGTCCGCGCTGAATGTCGCGAATGATGCTGTGGACGATCTGCATCCGCAACGACTGCTGACCATCGGAAGGAAATTCCGGGAGACTGAGCTTCCAGGATTGGAGCATTGGACTACCATTTGAATTAGAATTGGTGGTCGCCTGTAGTCCAAGAGGGGTCCAGTTTCAATCTCGGGAGGATGATATGAGTCGTTTCGTAACCTGGACCCTCGGCGCCGCCATGATGGTCGCCGCGCCGATCGCAGCTGCCGAACCAGCTCCGACGCCTGCTGAAACCAAGCTCGTCGAACTGCTCTCGCTGCCGGAGAGTTGGTTCATTGAGCAGCTCGGCGGCAAACGCGTCGTCGTCGACGGTCAAACGCTCGATCCCAAGATCCAATATATGCTCGCCCGCGATGCCGCCGCGCCGAGGCCTTCGGGCCCGCCGGTCGATCCCGGCGCAACGCCTGAAGGCCGCGCCGCACTTCGCGAAGGCGCCGACCGTTCGTGGACATTTCGCACACGCGTCACCGCGCCGATGGCCGAGACGCTAGACCGCGAGGTCAAGGGACGCGGTGGATCGATCCCGGTTCGGGTCTACAAACCGGCAGGAGCCGCTGGCCCTCTTCCGATCCTCGTCTATTTCCACGGAGGCGGCTGGATGACCGGCAGCATCGCGGGCTCGGACCGGGCGGTTCGGCTGATGGCAAACGAGGCGAAAGCGATCGTCGTTTCGGTCCAGTACCGGCTTGCCCCCGAAAACCCCTATCCGGCCGCATGGGACGATGCGGAGGACGCCTTTGCCTGGGCCGCGGCCAATGCCGCGAGCTTCGGCGGCGACCCGGCCATGATGGCGGTCGGCGGCGACAGCGCCGGCGGCAACCTCGCGATTTCGGTGTCCGGCCGGCGCCTTGCCGCCGGGCAGACGCCGCCGCTCTACCAGCTCCTCTATTATCCTGCCGTCGACATGGGCCGCGACTATCCGTCGTGGACGCTCTTTGGGAAAGGCTATGGCCTGGACGTCGGTTACGCCGATTACGCAGTTCCGCGCGTGTTCGGCACGCGCGACCTCGCTCAGCCCGAGATATCGCCGATCAATGCGAAGTCCCTGAGGGGAATGCCCGCGACCATCCTTTCGACAGCAGGCTTCGACATCCTGCGCGATGCCGGCCGCGCATACGCGACCCGGCTCGAGAGCGAGGGCGTCAGCGTCATCTACCTCAACTTTGCGTCACTCAATCACAGCTTCCTGCAGGCCTCGGGTGTTGTCGCCGACGCCGACCGGGCCGCGACCGATACCGCGCGCATCTTCGGCCTTGCGATCCGCAGTCGTGCCGCCCGCCAGACCACCGACTGACGAAACCGCAACACTACAACAAGCCTAACAAGGGGGATCCATGACCAATCGCCATTCCATTCGTGCGGGCAGCGCATGCCTGACGCTCGCCGCCGTGCTCGTCGCTGCGCCGGCTTTCGCGCAGGACGCTGCGGCCGGCGTTGAAGAAGAAGACGGCGCCATCGTCGTCACCGCACAGCGCCGCGAAGAACGGCTAATCGACGTGCCGGTCTCGATCGCCGCGATCGGCGAGGATCGCATCACCGCGACCGGCGCCCGCGACGTCGGCGATCTGGGCTCCTATGTGCCGAACGTCGTGATCGCCGAAGGCACCGGCCTCGGCTCCGCCGTGGTGATCCGCGGTGTCGGCGCATCGAGCCGCAACATCGGTTTCGACAGCCGCGTCGGCGTCTATCTCGACGGCGTCTATCTAGGCCAGTCGCCTGCGATCAACCAGTCGCTCGTCGACATCGAGCGCGTAGAGGTCCTGCGTGGGCCGCAGGGCGCACTGTTCGGCAAAAACACCGTCGCGGGAGCGATCAACCTCGTCACCGCCAAGCCGGGCGACGATTTCTCGGCCTATGGCAACATACGCTATGGCAATTACGACGCCTGGTCGCTCACCGGGCGCGTCAACATCCCGCTCGCCGAAGGCATCGCGATGAAGCTGTCGGGGTCGCGCAACAAGCGCGACGGATTTATCCATAACATCGTCGACGACACCTATGGCGACACGGTCGACACCTGGACCTGGCGCGGCCAACTGCGCATCGACGCGACGCCGAACCTGCAGTTCCTTATCAGCGGCGACGGCTTGATCGGCCGCGAGAACGGCAGCATCGGCAATGTGCTGACCAATTCGACCGGCACGACAATCGATACCGTAGCGCCCGGCCGTCGTGAAATCTCGGTCAGCGAGATTCAGCTGAACGACCGGACGCTCTGGGGCACCTCGTTCGACGCTGTCCTCAGTCTCGACAGCGGCCACACGCTGAAATCGCAGACCTCGTATCGCGACACCAAATTCCACACGGCGCTCGACCCCGATTATTCGGCGTTCGACATTTTCTACGTCGACTATCATGACCGCTACAAACAGTTCATCGAAGAGCTGCAGTTTGTCTCGCCCGGGGGGCAGCCGTTCGAATATCTGGCCGGTCTCTATTACTACCGCACCGATGCCAAGACCGACCGTCTCGCACGGACGGGAACGCAGGGCTTCCTGCTTTTCGGATCGCCGAACAACACGGTGCTGCCGTCGGCGGGCACCGTTCTGACCGAGAATATCGCGCTTTATGCGAACTTGACCTATGACATCCTGCCGAACCTCGAGCTTGGCGCGGGTTTCCGTCTATCACGCGAGACGAAGAAGGCGACGTTCGACATCAACGGCTCGACGCTGCCCGTTCTCGGCATCGCGACCGGCAGTTTCGCCGACAAGCGCAAGGACGAGGATTTCTCGCCTAGCGTGACGCTCACCTACAAGCTGTCTTCGGAGATCTCGGCTTACGCACGCTATGCCGAGGGTTACAAGAGCGGCGGCTATAATCTCGACTTCGTCAGCGCGGCGAGCTTCCCGAACGGGATCGAGTTCGACAAGGAAACGGTGAAGAATTACGAACTTGGGCTCAAGGGGGCGGTCGAGGGTGGCCGCCTGACCTTCGCGCTGGCCGGGTTCGTCGCCAATTATTCGGACTTCCAGATCAACCAGTTCCGGGATCTCGGCGGCGGCCGCACTGCGATCGTGATCGGCAATGCCGCGACCGTGAAGACCAAGGGTATCGAGTTCGAAATGACCGCGCGCCCCGCGCGCGGTCTGACGCTTGCCGGCGGCATCGGCTTCCTGAAAGCCGAGTACGATAATTTGCCCCTCGACCCGGTGACGATCGTGAGCGGAAAACTGCCCAACGCGCCCGATGCGCAGGCCAGCGGTTCGATCGAATATGAGACCGCGGTCGGCAGCAGCCTGCGGCTCCGCTCGAACTTCACCTACACCTATCGCGGCAATTATTTCTCAAGCCTCAACAATCTTCGCCAGACCACCGTTGGCTCGCCCGCAGGGCCCGTCACCATTCCCTACGACCGCGTTAGGGGCTTCGGCTATGCCGACGCCCGTATCGCGCTGGGCAGCGAAAATGGCCGCTGGGAGGCCGCGCTCTTCGCGCGCAACCTGTTCAACAACACCTATGTCGAAGGCTATGAGCGCGACTTCTTCGGCACCTTGATCGAAGGTCTCGGGGATCCGCGTACCTACGGCGTCGAAGCGACGTTCCGCTTCTGATCAAACCTCTCGGGTGCAGCGCGGGCCGGAGGCACCCGCCCGCGCTGCTTTTCTTCCAAAACGGAAACTCATGACGATACCGCTGAACATCCATCACGACCGGCACCCGCTGGTGCACCCTGCCATTGCCGATCTCATCGAAGCAAACCCGCTCGCCTGGGTCACCTCGCGTGCCGGCGAAACATCGATCGCAACGCCGCTCCCGCTCGTGGGCGACTATGACAGCGAGGGTCACCTCACTGCACTCATCGGCCATTTTGCACTCGCGAACCGGCAGGTCGCGGCGCTTCGCGCCGATCCGCGAGCGCTGATCCTATTCTCGGGACCGCAAGCCTATATATCGCCCAAGCATGTCGCAAACCGGAGTTGGGCGCCGACCTGGAATTATTCGGTCGCGCGCTTCGATTGCCACGTCGCGCTCGACCCCGACGCCAATGATACGGCCCTGCGCCTCCTGACCGCCAAGATGGAGGCGATGTGCGGCGACGGCTGGACCGTCGACGAGGTCGGCAGCCCACGCTACGACGTGATGAAGACGCATATCATCGCCTTCCGCGCCGAAATCCTGGCGTGCGACGCGACGTTCAAGCTTGGGCAGGACGAGCGCGCCGGCGATTTCGACACGATCATCGCGGGCCTGGAAAATCCGCAGCTGGTGACATGGATGAATCGCGCGCGCGGCCGGCAGCCGCATATCAATGGAGAGTGAAGCAATGAAACACCGGGCGATCATCAGGGCCTCAAAATTTGCCATGCTGGGTCTTGCTCTTGCACTTGCCGGCCCCCTCGCGGCGAAAGAAGCCGAGCTTCCCAAGGCAGCCGACATGCTGCGTTGGCAGGGTGACGCCCAGGTTTCCGGCTTTCGCAACATCGACCGCATCTTCCCGGTGCGCGTCGTCAAGCGCGGCGCGAAAGTCCGCCCGCTTCCGCGCGCCGACAAGCCGATCACGCCAGTGCTCAATTACGAGGGAAAGACGGTCTCGATCGACGACTATATGGCGCGCGAGCGCGTGGCCGGCGTCCTTGTGATCAGCAAGGGCCAGATCGTGCTCGAGAAATATGGTCTTGGCCAAAAGCCCGACGACCGCTGGATCTCTTTCTCGATTGCCAAGTCCGTGACGTCGACCCTGCTCGGTGCTGCGATCCAGGATGGCAAAATCAAGAGCGTCGACGACCTTGTCACGACCTACATCCCCGAACTGAAGGGCAGCGCCTACGACGGCGTGACCCTCCGGCAGGTTCTCGCAATGCGCTCGGGCGCGCAATGGAACGAGGATTATACCGACCCCGATTCGGACGTCGGCCAGCTTGCGACCTCGATGGCGGAGAACAAGGGCGCGTCGCTCGTCAAGATGATGGCCGGCCGCGCGCGCGCCGCGGAGCCCGGCAGCCGCTTTCTCTACAGCACTGGCGAAAGCAATATGGTCGGTATCATCGTCAGCCGCGCAGTAGGCGAACCGCTCGCCGAATATCTCTCGCGTAAGATCTGGGCGCCCTATGGCTTCGAAAGCGACGCGAGCTGGCTCACCGACGGCGGGATCGAGATCGGCGGCTGCTGCCTCAACCTCACGCTTCGCGATTATGGCCGCCTTGGCCAGTTCATGCTCGATGGCGCCGCGGCGGGCGACGCGCCCCTGCTCCCGGCGGGCTGGATCGGCGACGCGACACGGTCAAGTTCAGCTCCCGGCGAGACGCCTTATGGCTATCAATGGTGGATCCCGGCGCCGGGCACCTTCGCCGCGCTCGGAATTTTCGGTCAGACCGTCTACATCGACCCGTCGCGGCAACTCGTCGTGGCACAGATTGCGGCTTGGCCGGCCGCGAGCGGCCCCGCCTATTCGGCGCGACGCCTCGCATTAATCAAAGGTGTCGAAACAAGTCTCGATGCGCCAATTTCGGAGTAATGACCGCAGCTGCAAAGGCCCGGAGAAACGCGAATTTTGCCCGATCGCAGCCTGTTCGCTTCTGGACAAGATTCGCGAACCGGATGGCCGCTCACTGGCACGTCAGCGACGATACTCATAGAACCGGCTCAAGGCTCTTACAAACCAAGCGGCGGTGCCGGGCTAGCAAGATGCAGGGGTAGCTCAAGCACGGGAACCAAAATGCCACCCACGGATTCTCCGGCCATGCGGTGACCCGGGCAGACGCCTGCTATCGCACCGCAGATGCGGAGGTGGCGATGCGATCCAGATTTCTGTTACTGGCACCGATCCTAGTATCGATCGCAGGATGCAGCGAGAAGATCGAAGCCCAGAAGGATGTTTCCGAGGCTAGCGAGATCGGGGTACCGCCTGAGCAAACGGACACGGCAGAAAAGACTGAAGACGAAGAAGCTGATCTCAAACTCCGCTCGCCGGTCGGCCTCGATTGAGGGATGCGTCCCGTCGGCGAGAACCGACGGGACGCCCTTCCGATTTAGCCGTTCAGACGATCCTTGACGGCCTTGGCCGGACCGAAGGTCAGCTTTTTAGCCGCCTTGATCTGGATCGTCTCGCCGGTCGAAGGGTTGCGGCCTTCGCGTGCGGGCGTTGCCTTGACCTTGAATTTTCCGAATCCGTTGACCGAAACTTCGTGCCCCTTGGCGGCGGCATCGGTGATCGCGGCAAAAACAGCGTCTACCGCCTTCTTGGCGTCGGCCTTGCTCAGACCAAGCGATGCTGCAACGCTATCCGACAGTTCGGCGTGGTTCATATATATCTCCATAGGGTCAGCCGGGACTATCCCGAGCCGGAGCGCCGCTATAGGGGTTGTGTGGGATTTCACCACGTTCGGAACGCAGTGATTGGACAGTGCCATTCCACCTCGTGAGCAGTTAGCTGCACGTGGCCGTTAGCCGCCCGAAAGCTTTCGGGATATAAGCAGCGAAAGCGGCCACAACTCAGCTGATGCCACCTGTTGGATGCCCGTGCCCCCTTCGGAGTGCGGGTAAGCCCAAGCCTGTCATCGCCTCGCCATCCGGTCGGCATCGACGATGGCGCGCGCGAAATCCTGCGGCGCCTCTTGGGGCAGATTATGGCCGATGCCGCCTTCGCTTAGCCGATGCTCGTAGGGGCCCGTGAATTTCATTCGATAATCCTCCGGCAACGGGTGCGGCGCGCCGTTATCGTCGCCCTCGAGCGTGATCGTCGGTACGGCGATGGTCGGAAAGGTGGCGAGCTTTGCTTCGATCGCGTCATAGCGCGCCTCGCCCTCGGCAAGCCCGAGCCGCCAGCGATAATTGTGAACCGAGATCGCGACATGATCGGGGTTGTCAAACGCCGCCGCCGAGCGTGCGAACGTCACATTGTCGAACGCCCAGCGCGGCGAAGCGGTCTGCCATATCAACCGCGCAAACGCATGCGTGTTGGCCGCATAGCCCTGCCGCCCGCGCTCGGTCGCGAAATAATATTGGTACCACCAGCGGCGCTCGGCTTCGGGCGAGAGCGGCTTCGCGCTCGCCGCCTGGCTGCCGATCAGATAGCCGCTGACCGACACGAGGGCACGGACGCGTTCGGGATGCAGCGCGGAAAGGATGCAGGCTGTGCGCGCGCCCCAGTCGCACCCGCCGACGATCGCCCGCTCGATGCCAAGCGCATCGAGAAACTCCAGCGCATCCATCGCGAGCGCCGCCTGCTGGCCGTTGCGGGTTGTCGCGTCGGACAGGAAGCGCGTCGCGCCATAGCCGCGCAAATAGGGGACGAGCACGCGGTAGCCCTCGGCCGCGAGGATCTGCGCGGCATCGGCATAGGTGTGAATGTCGTAAGGCCAGCCATGCACCAGCAACACGGGCATGCCGTTCGAAGGGCCGACCTCGGCATAAGCGACATCGAGCAAACTCGTGCGCACGCGCTTCAGCGGCCCAAACTCTGCTCCGGAAGGCGATGCAGCGCGGGCTGCTCCCGGCAGGAGCACGGACGCGGCTGAGCCGGCGAGCGCATGGGCAATAAATCCGCGACGGTCGGTAGGGGAAAAGAGGGTCATCGTTCGATCTCCAACTGGGTTCAAGGAATGAGGAGCAGCTTCCCGGTGGTCCGGCGGCTCTCCATGTCGATATGTGCGCTTGCGGCATAGGCAAGCGGATATTCTCCGCCGATCTCGACCTTGAGCTTGCCCTCGCGCACCCAGTCGAACAGGCGGGCGGTGCGCTCGCGAAGTAGCGCGGGCGTCGGGATATGATCGGAGAAGACAGCGTACCCGAGCTTGATGCTCTTCGGCAGGCGCATGATATCGATGGGTCCCGGTCCGCCGAGCACGGGGCCAAACCAGCAAAAGGTGCCCGAGCGGCGGAGCGCTGCAAGCGATCCCGCGAAGGTGGCCGGACCGGACCCGTCGAAGACGACATGCACGCCTTCGCCGCCGGTCAACGACAGCACCTCGTCCGCGAAATCACCGTCAGCGTCTACGATGACATGATCGGCACCGGCGCGCCGCGCCGCTTCGACCTTTTTCGGGCTCGACACCCGCCCGATGACCGTGCCGCCGCGCAGCTTGACGATCTGGGTCAGCAGCATTCCGAGACCTCCTGCGGCGGCATGGACCAGCGCGATGTCGCCCGCCTGTACGGGATAGAAATCGGTTGCGAAGTGACTTGCGGTAAGGCCCTGCATCATGATCGACGCTGCGGCGCGATCGTCGATCGCATCGGGAATGGCCACAAGTGCATCGGCAGCCACTTCAACCCGCTCGGCGTAGCTGCCGGGTGCATAAACCCATGCTACTCGGTCACCGATCGCGAAGTCCGAAATGCCTTCGCCGAGTGCGATCACCCGTCCTGCGCCTTCAACACCGATCACCTTGGGCTCGGGAACATCGCTCCAGGCCATGCCGCGGCGGACGCCGACATCCATGAAATTGACGCCGGCGGCCGCCACCTCGACCAGCACATTCCCCGGCCTGGGCTCAATATCGGGGAGATCGAGCAGCTCAAGTTCGCCGCTCGGTCCAGTCATCGCAATTGCCTTCATGATCTACTCCTTCTTGAATGATCGTTCCATAACTAATCAAAAAAAGGGCTATCGAAGCGCTCGAAGCGTCATCTCACCGAGACTGGCGAGTTGCTCGGCACTTGCCCCGCCGCGCGCGGCTATTCTTATTCCTGCGAAGCTGGCCACAAACCAGCTGGCGAGGGCGTCGGGATCGAGGTCTGCGGCGATATCTCCGTCTGCCTGTGCCTCCACGATCTTCGTAATGATCGCCTTGCGCATGACCCGGTCGGCCGCGGCGCGGATTTCGTTGAGGTCGGGCCGCGCCGTGCCAAGTTCGGCGATCGACCCAACTCCGAGACACGGCATTTCAGCCTCCCGCACAACACGGTCCACCATCGCTCGGATACCGTCGATCGCGCGGTTCCCGGTCTTGAGTGTGGCGCTATGCGCCTGCGTCTCGCCAAGCGCATAACGGCGCAGGGCCGCGCGATACAGTCCGGCCTTGTCGCCAAAGCTGTTGTAGAGGCTCTGGCGACCGATCCCCATTGCATTGACCAGCATCTGCGCCGACGTTCCCTCGTAGCCGTGCTCGCGGAACACGCCGATTGCCGCATCAAGTGCAACGTCATCGTCAAAGGCCTTCGGTCTCGCCATGGCAGCGAGATAGTCATTATGGAATGATTGTTCAAGAACAACTTTGGCCATTTGCGCACTGTCCGCATTTAGACGGGTCCAGCGAAAAGCAGACGTGTCCGAACCTACGGCCGATCGACCCAACCGGCATCGCGCGCCGCTAGTTCGCCTTCAGCGTCCAGCGCGTCACGTCTCATCATTGCGGCGGCTGCCGCTGCAATCTCGCCCGACGAGGCCTGTCGATAATCGCTGCTTGCCCGCCCCCGCAACGTCCGCTCGAGCTGCCAGTCTCCACCTTCACGGCAGCCGATACCGCCTAGCGTAGAAGTCTCGAAACTGCGGCAATAGCGACCGGCCTTGTCCTCGAAGCTGACGCCAATGCGTACCGCAGTGTCGCTGGCTTGGTTCGAGGCAAGCTGTGTGTCGAGCGCGTCGGCGAGCGATCCGGCCGCGATCAGCGTGCCGTTGTCGGTCGCCACATCGGCGGGCGGCGTCCACGGGCGTAGCCCGATCGTGAGGCCCAGCACAAGCGATGCCGCGATCGCACCCCAATGAATGGCACTGAAGCGCGCGCGCCTTGCGCCGCGGCGATCAGCCAAGCTGGTATCGATCTTGTTGTCCACCGCAAGCAGCGATCGAAGCCGCTCTGGAACCTCCTCTTCTGCAACCGGCGCATAATACGCCGTCAGTCGTGCCTTGAGCGCACGGTGACGGGCAATTTCCGCTGCGAGCGCGGCGTCGGTTACGGCCTCGCGCTCGATCCGGCGCGCGGTCAGGTCGTCGAGTTCGCCGTCGACGAAGGCAGCGACCGTTTCGGGGTCAAAGCTCATGCCGCCTCTCCCAGATAGAACATCAATGTTTCGCGCCCACGGGCGAGGCGCGAGGTGACGGTGCCGATCGGGACTTCGAGTATTTCCGCTGCCTTGCGATAGGCATAGCCTTCGACCAGCACGAGCATCACGACCTCGCGCTGTTCATCGGGAAGCCGCGCCATCGCGCCGTCGATGTCGCCGCGCTGCGCGCCCGCCTCCACCTCGGCAGCGCCGTCGCCCGCGACTTGCGTGACCGCGTCGTCGATCGGGCGATGAACGCCGCGGCGGCCGGCGGCGCGGCTCTCGTCAATCCAGAGATTGCGGGTTATGCGGTACATCCAGCTGTCCAGTCTTGTTCCTTGTTGCCATTGGTCACGCGATTTCAGCGCTCGTTCGATCGCGGCCTGGCACAAATCGTCGGCGTCGCTCGCATGACGCGCCAATCCGCGCGCGAACCGGCGCAGGCGCGGCAGTAATTCGACCAGTTCCTCTTCGAAGCGCATATTCGCCTTTTCGCAGTGTCCGAGGAAGAAACGACGCCACCCTATCGTTTCTTCCGCAGCATGCTAAATTTTTTGGGCGCGGCCGGGTCGCTGTCTGCCCGTCCCGCCCGATACAAGGAATTTCAATGCGCGTTTTGATCGCTCTGGTCCTGACGATTTCTCTCCTGTCCACTGTTTTGGCCGCGCGCGTTGTCGCGCAGGTCGCGCTGCCATCGGTCCAGCTTCCCGATGCCGCGCGCACGCTGCCATCCTTGCCACGCGTCGGCGCCGAACGGCTGATCGCCGTAGGCGACACCCTCGCGCAGGTGCGGCTCGAACGGATAACCACGCTGCTGCGCGACAATCGCGACCGCATCGAACCCGACCGCAACGGCCAACCTGCAGTGCGCGGCATCCTTGTCGCGACGGGTGTCGACGACGCGATGGTCGCGGGCGCGGCGAAGGACGGATTCGAGTTGATCGACCGCGATCGCATCGAGGGCCTCGACCTCGACATCGCTCGCTTCGCGGTTCCAGTAGGACGCAGCCTTGCCCGCGCGCAAAAGCAGCTCGCCAAGCTGCTTCCCGACGCTGAAGTCGATGCCGACCATATTTATTTCGCCAGCGGTCCCGGGGGCGCGCTTCCTGCCGCCGCGCTGGCCACAGCGGCGTCATCCGGAAAGGCATCGCTCGGATTGATCGACGGCGGCGTTGCTGCGCATCCGTCGGTCGCAGGGCGCGTCGAGCAGCGCGGCTTTGCCGCTGGCGCGCCTTATGCAGGCCGCCATGGCACCGCGGTCGCATCGCTGCTGATCGGTAGCGGCGCGGTGCGCGGCTCGGCGCCGGGGCAAAATCTTCTCGCCGCCGACGTCTATGGCTCCGATCCGGCGGGCGGCAACGCCAGCGCTATCGCGCGCGCGCTCGGCTGGCTGGTTCAGCGCGGTGTCGCGGTGACGACGATCAGCCTCGTGGGGCCCGACAACAAGCTGCTCGGCACCGCCGTGTCGCGCGCGCAGCAGCGCGGCATGCTGATCGTCGCAGCGGTCGGTAACGACGGCCCGGCCGCGCCGCCCTCTTACCCGGCCTCGTACAAGGGCGTGTTTGCGGTAACCGGCGTAGACGGCAAAAACCGTGCGCTTCCGGAGGCGGGCCGCGTAACACACGTCGACTTCGCCGCGCCGGGGGACGCCGTACTTGCCGCAACCGGCGCCGGTGCAACCGATCGCCTGCGCGGCACATCGTTCGCCGCACCGCTAGTCGCCGGACGCCTCGCGCTCCGCTACCCTGTTCCGGCGATCGACCGGATCGGCTCCGCAGTTTCCGCGCTGGTTTTCGAAGCGCGCGACCTTGGAAAAAAGGGCCGCGACAAGATCTACGGCCACGGACTGATTTGCGGAGATTGCGGCGGCCGCTGACCGGCGCAGCATATTCTTCGGAAGAAATTCGAACGCGCCGTCGTTCTTCCTTCAGGCCCTCCCCTCCGGGCCGCAAGATGGAGAAAGACAATGGCACATCGTATTTTCACCTCGGCTCTCGCGCTCGCCGCGTCGGCCATGGCATTTTCGACCCCGGCCACGGCGCAACTGCTCGGCGGCAGCGGCGGTCTTGGTGGCGGACTGGGCGGCGGCTTGGGCGGCACGCTTGCCAATCCGATGGGGCCGATCGGCGGAACCCTCGGCACCGCTGGCGACATCACCGGTTCGGGACGCGGCGAAACCCATGTCGATCGTCGCTCGGGCCGCGTCCAGGGCAAGGGCAACGCCGATGCGAATGGCAAGGGGTCGGCCAATGGCAACGCCGACCTGATCGGGAACACCATCGGCGGCAACGTCAGTGGCTCGGGCGGCGCCTCGGGCAGCGGCAGCCTGGATGCGCAGGCGGTCGGCACCGATTTCGTCGGCCAGACCGCCCGCGGCGCCGTTGGCACCGCACAAAGCACCGCTTATACCGCCACCGACACCGCGCGCGGTGCGGTCGGGACCGTCCGTGACCGGACCGGCGGCGCGCTGTCAGACGTCTCAGGCAGTGCCAGCGGCGCCGGTTCGATCGCGGGCGGCTTCCAGGGCAGCCTGGGCCAGCTCGCTGCCGCGGGCAGCGGCGCCGCCAGTGGTAATGGCATGTTCGCGGTGGCGCCCGGCATGCCCGTTACCGATCCGCGCGGCAAGGTGATCGGCTATGTCCAGGAATTGCGCCAGACCGGTCGCGGCGTCGTGCAGGCGGTGACGGTAGAGGTCGGCAATCGCGTTGCGACACTGCCCGCTGCCAACTTTGCCGGCTCGGGCGATGTCCTCGTGACTGGCATGACCAAAGGCCAACTCAAGAAAGCGGCCGACCAACAGGACGTCGGCGAATAGTGCAAGCAAAGGGGCGATCGGCGACGACCCCAATTGACGCCGGTCGATCACTGGGCGGGCCGCCATGCGGCCCGCCCTCTTTGGGCTCGCGGATATCTACTTATGGCCGGGTCGAGACGGTCCGCTCATAGAAGATCATGAAAAGCGGTCTTGTCCGTGAGAATGCACCCGCCGTCGACTTCGGGATTGCTGAACGAACGCGGTCAAGGCCTACGCTGACACCTAGCTCGCTTCGCGAAGGACAAGATCGGATGTGAGCTCCTCGCCATGCAACCCTGTCCCGCATGGCAGCAGGCGGAACTTTGCAGGACGCTGTTCATTAATTCTGCACATCGATGCCCGTTACGGCGCGTTAAGTTTTACGGGATTATAGTTGACCGCATGAGAAGATCGGCCTCCCCCACACCGATCGGGCACCCATTTCGCCTGGGCATTTTCCCTGATCCCGCGACGCTGCCGCTTCCGGTCTACCGCGACTTCGTCGACATGCTCTTCAGCATGCGATTGCCGATATTCGGGCTGGGCGCGGTGTTTGTCGGGATTTGCATCCTCATCGGCCGCGAGCTCGATAGCGTTTACTTGCTCTGGCTCGGCGGCCTTGGTGCGGTCACGACGTTTGCGCGTCTTGTGACGATCCGCGCCTTTCGCCGGGCTGGACCTGTCCTCGCCTTCAAAGAGCTGCGAAGATGGGAACGGCGCTACGCGATCGGTAACCTCACGTCGGCAGCGCTCCTCGCGCTCCTCAATGTCACCGCGATATCGACCCATAATCCGTTGCTGCATCTCATTACCGTCAGTCTTGTCTTTGGCTTCGGCGCCGGGATCGTCTCGCGAACGTCGGTCAGGCCTGGCATGTGCGTCGCGGCGCTCCTGACGGCGACCGTGCCGACGGTGGTCGCGCTCACGATGCACGCCGCCGAGCCCAACGCGATGTCGCTCCACCAGGAAATGTTTCTGATCGAGGCCTTCATCGTCGCGGCGATCACGGGGCTGAGTCTTCAGACCGTCGCCCATCTCTACCGATCGGCGGTCGAACATCACACGGCTCGGCACGATATGGCCAAGCTCGCCCGGACCGACGCGCTCACCGGGCTCTCGAACCGGTTGCTACTGCGAGAACTATTCCAGGATCGCGCCGCCAACGCCGTGCGTGCGAATAGCCTCGTGGCTCTTCACTACCTCGACCTCGACGGATTCAAGGCGATCAATGATCGCTATGGTCACCCCGCCGGCGACGTTTTGCTTGAGCAGGTGGCGCGGCGCCTCGAAGACATGGTTCGGGCCGACGATGTCGTCGCACGCCTTGGCGGCGACGAGTTCATCGTGCTGCAGGCCGGTATAGCCGCGGAAACGGAAGCTGAATTGCTGGCACGCCGGATTATCCGCGACATCAGCAAGCCCTATCTCGTGGAGGGCATTTCGATGTCGATATCGGTCAGCGTTGGCATCGCCACGGCGCCCAAGCTTGGCCTCGAGCTTGAGCGCCTCCTCGCCTGCGCCGATGCCGCACTCTACCGGGCCAAAGCAGGCGGCAAGGCTCGTGCCCTATTTTGTCTCGATGCGGATGCGATTGCTGCGGACATGGCGGCCTGAAACAGCATATCCGCGCTAAGGGCCAGTATGAAGCGGCCAATGGTCAACCGAACGCGGCCATGAAGCTTTTCTTCAAGCGACGAAAGCCGACAACGTCGATGACAGCCTGTGAAAGAACATCCAAGGACCCGCTTCTTTCGCTCATGCTGAGCGGGTCGGCGGATCGGCGGTGGCCCGGTCGGTCGCCACCTGCGACCAGACCGGAAGGTTCTGTGTCCATTTTCGCAGCCAGACTGGTACGCGCTCGGCGCTGATCGCGCGGCTGAAAAGATAGCCTTGCGCGATGTCGCAGCCGAGACTGCGAAGCTGGACGAGCTGATTGTCGTTTTCGACGCCCTCGGCAACCGTGACGATGTTCATGCGATGCGCAATGTCGATCACGCCATGAACGATTGCGAAATCGGCGCTGTCGGCACTGTTGAGTCTCGAGATGAACGATCTGTCGATCTTGAGCACATGGACCGGAAACTGCTGCAGGTGCGTCAGTGACGCATAGCCCGTGCCAAAGTCGTCGAGCGCAAGGGCTTCGATCAGCGTGGCCATTTCCGAGCGCGAGCGAAGCGACTCGAATACCGCCGACCGCGTCGTCGCGATCGTCCGCAGGATGACGCCCGCTCCGAGCAGGAACGTGAGGCCCATTCCCGTGAAATACCAATCACGCGACAAGAGGAGGCCGATGGTGACCGGCATCGCTCCGAACAGGAGGACAAGCCGGGCGGCGGCGGGGAGTACCTGCAGGCCCGCAAGGAGATTACGCCACGCCAGTTTTTTATCAATGATAAAGTTTTCTCTGCCCCTGGGAAAGGCGGCAATCGCACGACGCCCGACCATCTTCGTCTAACTGGCCGTTCGCGGTCAGACAGCTTTTGGCGACCAAACAAGGAGAGCAGACGTTCCGCAGCAATCCGAAGCGCTCGCTCTCTAGAATGTCGAAAATTGATCGTTAGACTTCGATGCCTTCCGCCAACGTCAGGGCATCTTCCACATCAACGCCGAGGTACCGCACCATGTTCTCAATTTTGGTGTGGCCCAGAAGAATGTGTACGGCGCGCAAATTCCCGGTCGCCTTGTAGATAATCGACGCCTTCGTTCTCCGGAGCGAATGTGTTCCATAGTCTTCGCTTCGAAGTCCGACCGCCGTGACCCACTCATCAACGAGATGCGCTTATTGCCGCGTGCTCATATGGGCAGAGTGGTCGATGCGGCTGGGGAACGCATAGTCCTCGATCGATCCGCCCCGACGCTCGAGCCACGCCAGGAGGCTTCCGCGAGCGTCCGACATGATTTCGAATTGAACTGGCCTGCCCGTCTTCTGCTGAATTACGATTGCCCGCGTTCGCAATTCTCCACCCGTCACTAGATCGCCGATCTTGATTTTCACCAGATCACAGCCCCGCAGTTTGCTGTCGATCGCAAGATCAAACAGCGCCCGGTCTCGAAGTGGGTGCTCGCGATCGAGATGAAAGCGAATGGCCCATATCTGGCGGGGTTTCAGTGGGCGCTTTGTTCCAACCTTCCTGCCGGCATTCCACGCCGGACGTGGTATCGAATAGTCAAATTCTGACCTTCCGATGATCGTTCTCCTCAGGCCAACATGGCCACGGACGAAACGCTTCAAATTCTTAGTTCGCAGGCATTTTCGTGGCTGGTCTTGCACGTTGGACGGCCAACGCTCGACCAATCCGCGCGCCGCATGTAGCATCAACCTGTCAAAGCTGTGTTCGGATGGGCGATGGACCGCATCGATGCGATGAAGATTTTTGTGACGGCGGTCGACGAGGGCAGCCTCGCGGGCGCAGCGCGTCGCCTTCGCCGTTCGCCGACCGCGATCAGTCGCGCGATCGCGTCGCTGGAGGCGCATGTGGGCGCGGAACTGCTGCATCGCACGACCCGCAGCATCCGCCTCAGCGACACAGGCCAACATTATGCGGCATCGTGCCGCCGCATTCTTGCCGAGCTCGAGGAGGCCGATCTGCTCGCCGGGGGCGAGCGTGCGGCACCGCGCGGGCTGCTGACGCTCACCGCGCCGCCTATCAGCGGTGAGGAAATATTGCGTCCCATCCTCGACGATTTTCTCGGTGCCTATCCACTGGTCACGGCGCGCCTGCTTCTGGTGGACCGGTCGGTAAACCTGATCGACGAAGGGGTCGATATCGCGCTCCGGGTCGCGGAGCTGCCCGACTCATCGCTGCTCGCAACGCGAGTCGGCGACGGGGTACGCCGGGTCATCGTTGCGGCGCCGCATTATCTGGCACAGCACCCACCGATCGAAGCGCCCGCCGATATCGTCGGGCACCAGATCATATCGCTGACCCATTTCGGGCTGGAATCCTGGGCCTTCGCGGCCGCCGGAAAATCCGGCACCGCGCGGACCGTTCACTTCGCGCCCCGCCTCATCGTCAACAGCGTGCGCGCAGCGGTGGCGTCGGCGGTGGCGGGTGGCGGATTGACGCGCGTCTATTCCTATCATGTCGCGCACGAAGTGAAGGCAGGGCGGCTGCAGGTCGTGCTTGCCGACGCCGAACCGCCGGTCCAGCCGGCGCACCTGCTAACTCCTGCGGGGCGGCAGGCCGTGCCGAAGGTCCGCGCCTTCATCGATTTCGCGGCGCCGCGGCTGCGTGCCGCGTTCAACCGGCTGGCTCTCGACGCTAGCAAGCTCTAGGTCATTATGCCGTTAATCGGCATTATGTCTGTCAATCTATCTGGATTATCACGGAAAACGACCTGCCCTAGATAGGCCCTGTCGACGCGGAATGCGTCGGCCGGACCAATGAAATTTGGCCCGCATTCATCCGAAGAAAGGTCAAATATCATGAGCAATGGAAAGAAAGTCGTCGTCATCACCGGCGCATCACAGGGGATCGGCGCGGCCCTCGTCAGCGCCTATCTTGATCGCAACTATCGCGTCGTCGCGACGTCGCGGTCGATCCAGCCCTCGAACAATCCCGACGTCCTGACGATTGCCGGCGACATCGGCGATCCCGAAACCGGGCCGCGCGTGATCGCCGCAGCGATCGAAACATTCGGGCGGGTCGACACGCTGGTCAACAACGCCGGCATCTTCCTCGCCGGTCCGTTCACCGATTACAGCGCGCAGCAATATGCCGATGTCGTTTCGACCAACATCAACGGCTTCTACTACATCACCCAGGCTGCGATTGCGGCGATGGAAAAGCTTGGCCGCGGCCATATCGTCAGCATCACGACGAGCCTCGTCGATCATGCGCTGTCGCAGGTGCCGTCGGTCCTCGCTTCGCTGTCGAAGGGCGGTATCAACGCCGCGAGCAAAAGCCTCGCGATCGAATATGCGACGCGTGGTATCCGCGTGAATGCCGTATCGCCCGGCGTGATCAAGACGCCGATGCACACCCCCGAAACCCATGATTTCCTGTCAGCGCTACACCCCGTCGGCCGCATGGGCGATATTTCGGACATCGTCGAGGCCGTGCTGTATCTTGAAAGCGCCGGTTTCGTGACGGGCGAAATCCTCCATGTCGATGGCGGCCAGTCAGCCGGCCACTGATCCGGCGAGAGCGAGGAGACAGATCATGCCGATCGTAACCGTACAAGTCACCAAGGAGGGCACCGAAGCCGGTGTCGATCATGTGACCCCCGAGCAGAAAGCCGCTATCTATAAGGGAATGAGCCAGGTTCTGTTCGACGTGCTCAAAAAGCCCCCCGAATGGACGTGGGTCATCTTCCAGGAAGTCGAGATGGAAGATTGGGGCTGGGGCGGAATGCCCGTCGCCGAATATCGCAAGAAGCTCGCTGGTCCCCCGGGCTGAGTCTCGTCAACGCACCCCCGAAAACACCCGCCATTGATCGCCGATGGCGGGTGTTTGTTTGCGACGCGAGCGGCAATTGCTTGCCGCTGTGACGACCGGGCAAATTCCGCTATTCAGCGTGCGGGCAAGAGAGGGAGACAGATGGATCGTCTTGACGCCATGCGGGTGATTCTGGCGGTCGTCGACGCGGGCAGCCTGTCCGCGGGGAGCCGCAAGCTGAATGCGCCGCTCCCCAGCGTCAGCCGCAAGGTCGCCGAACTTGAACGGCATCTCGGCACCAACCTCCTCGTCCGGACCAGCCGCAACATCCAGCTCACCGATGCCGGGCGCGATTATGTCGAGGCGGCGCGGCGAATCATCGCCGACCTCGACGAGGCCGAACGGCGCGCGTCGGGCGAATATAGCACTCCGCGCGGCGAACTGACGATCACCATGCCGGTCGAGTTCGGCGCGCGCCATGTGATGCCGATCGCGCTGTCGTTCATGGCCGAATATCCCGAAGTCACCCTGAACCTCATCGCCTCCGACCGGCGCACCGATATGGTCGATGAACATATCGACGTCGCCATCCGCCTCGGCCATCTGGCCGACAGTGCCCTCTATGCGGTCAAGACAGGCGACTTTCGCCTGATCACATGCGCCAGTCCCGACTATCTCGAGCGGCGTGGCACACCGACCGATCCGCGCGAATTGTCCGCGCACGATGGCATCCTCTTCGGGACCCAGCAGATGTTCTGGACCTATCGCATCGACGGCGAGGACATGATCTGCGCGCCGCGGACGCGGATTGCCGTCAATAGCGCCGCGGGCAATCTCGCGGCGGCACTTCGCGGCGTCGGGGTCGCGCGTCTCTTCGATTATCAGCTATCGGGGCAGATCCAGTCGGGAGCGCTCGTCCACGTGCTTACCGACGGCGATAGCGAGCCGCGCCCGGTGCATATCGTCTATCCGCGCCAGGGGCTGCTGCCGCTTAAGGTGCGCGCCTTTATCGACTGGGCAACGCCCCAACTGCGCGCCGCCTGCAAGGGTTTTGACTGCCCCTGACCCGACCCTTGCCGCGATTGAGAGGCTCGCTCTCACTTTCAGCCGCTACCGGCATTTTCCCGCACGACTAAATCGCTCTGGTCCGCCCCGTCCATCCCGGCCGGCCGGCATCCATCCCTTGTTGGAAAGGAAGAGCCAATGAACGAAGCAAAGGGCACGGCCCTCATCACCGGAGCGTCGAGCGGTATCGGCGCGCTATATGCCGATCGCCTGGCTCGCCAAGGCCACGATCTGATCCTTGTCGCGCGCAATGCCGACAAGCTGGAACAGGTGGCAAAGGCGATCCGCGATGCCACGGGCCGCCAGATCGACACGCTGCCTGCCGACCTTGCAAATCCCGGCGATCTCCGTCTCGTCGAAGCGCGGCTTGCGAACGATCGCAGCATCACCATGCTGGTCAACAACGCCGGCATCGGATCGACCGCCCGCGCTCTCGACGCCGATGTCGACACGATGAGCGCCATGGTATCACTCAACGTTGAGGCGCTGATGCGCCTGACCTATGCCGTCGTGCCTGCTTTTGTCGCGCGCGGTCGCGGCACCATCGTCAATATCGCCTCGATCGTCGCGGTCGCGCCAGAGGTGCTGAACGGCGTCTATGGCGGGACAAAGGCGTTCGTCCTCGCCTTTAGCCAGAACCTGCACCGCGACCTCGATGGCACGGGCGTCAAGGTCCAAGTCGTCCTTCCGGGCGCGACCGCGACCGATTTCTGGGACATCGCGGGAACGCCCGTCGAGCATCTGCCGGACGAGATCGTCATGCGCGCCGACCACCTCGTCGATGCGGCGCTGACCGGCCTCGCGCGCGGCGAATTCGCGACCATCCCCGGTCTTCAAGACGAATCCCGCTGGACCGCCTTCGAGGCGGCCCGGCAGGCCATGGCGGGCGAATTGTCCACCAGCACCCCCGCGGCCCGATATCTGGCCGCTTGATCCCCGAAGCTTAGCAGGAGTAAAATCATGTCCCGGAATATCGTATATACCGGAAAGACCCATACCACCGGCGGCCGCGACGGCGCGTCGCGCAGCTCGGACGGCGAACTCGATATCGCACTGTCGCCGCCCGGATCGAACCGCGCCGGCACCAACCCCGAACAGCTGTTCGCGGCCGGCTGGTCGGCCTGTTTCCTCGGCGCGATTGGCAAGGCTGCCAGCGAATACAAATTGCGGCTGCCTGCCGACGCCGCCATCGATGCCGAAGTCGATCTTGCGCTGGACGACGGGGGTTTTTCGTTGATCGCGCGCCTCAACGTCAGCCTGCCCGGCATCGATCGCGAAACCGCCGAAACGCTGACCGCCCGCGCGCACGAGATCTGCCCCTATTCGAAAGCGACGCGCGGCAACATCGGCGTCGAGATCAACATCGTCTGACTCCTCAAGCCGTCGCGTTCGCCATTTGCGACCGCGACGGCTGCGGGAGGGCGAAAGGATTTTCCCAATGTCGAAACTGCTGCCGACCATCACCGCAGCTGCGCTGGCCCTCGGCACCTACATCACCCCCGCCGCCGCCCAGCCGGCTGGCACGCCAGCGACGACCACCGAAATCGGCTATGTCGAAATCGATCGCAACATCTCGCTCCGGCGCATGGTCGTTCAAGGCAGCGATCCAAAGGGCGTCGTCCTGTTGCTGCACGGCTTTCCCGAAACGCTCCATGCTTGGCGCGGCGTGACCGACGAACTTGGCGGCGAATATGAGGTACACGCCTTCGATTGGCCGGGCTTCGGGCTTTCGTCGCGTCCCTCGGCTACCACGTTCGGCTACAGCCCGCACGATTATGCGCGCGTCCTGAGGCAGTATATCGGCAAGGCTGGCATCGATCGCTCGAGGCTAACTATCTACGCCACCGACATCGGCGCGCTTCCGGCGCTCCTGGCCGCGCTCGACGAGCCAGGCATCGCTCGCACAATCATCGTCGGCGATTTCGCACCCTTTAACCGGCCACGCTACATGCAGGAGCGGCTGCAGGCGCTGAAGTCGCCCGAAACCGCCGAGCAGGTGCGGGTCCAGCTCAACGCGACACGCGACGAGATCATCGAAAACGCTTGGCGCCGCGGGTTCACGCCCGAGGAGCAGTTCGAAATCTCCGCCGCCTTCAACGCCGACATGACTGCGGGCTGGAACCACGGCAACCTGACCACCGCCGACGCCTTCGCTCGCTATTATGCGCAGTTCACGCGCGACCAGGATTATTTCGAGGCCAACCTCGGAAAATTGAAGGCGCCGGTGAAGATCGTCTGGGGCGCACGCGACATCTATATCGACAAGGCAATGGGTGTAGAGTTTGCCGCAAGAGTCGACGCGAAGATCAGCATCCTTCCCGGAATCGGCCACTATCCGCATCTCCAGAGCCCGCGCCACACGGCCGCGGAAATCCGGTCGGCCTATGCCGACGCAGACATCAAATAAGGACATCCCGCCATGGTTTTCACTTCCCTTATCGCGCTTCTCCTCGCCGCCGCGCCCGGCAATCCCGCAACAGCCTCGGCTGGCGGCGTCACACGTACCGACCTTCAGCGTCACGACCTTTCGATTGATGGTCGCGAGACCATCCAGGCCCGCATCGACATCGCGCCTGGCGCGGTCGCTCCCTGGCATCGCCATCCCGGCGAGGAAGTCATCTACGTTATCGAGGGCACGCTCGAATACCAGCTGGAGGGCCAGGCCCCGGTCACCGTCAACGCAGGCGAAGTCCTGTTCGTCCCTGCAGGAACCGCACACATGGCGCGCAATCGAACCACGGCGAATGGGGCCGAGCTTGCGACCTATATCGTCGAGAAGGGCAAGCCCTTGCTCGTGCCCGTTGACGAAGCGATGCCCAAATCCAGTCGTCCGGAGAAATCGGAATGATCCGCGCATCGCTCCTTGCTGCGCTTGCTTTCGCCGCGCCCGCGACCGTCATCGCCAATCCCGCCGAAACCGGGCCCGAAGCATCGCAGTTCGTGCCGATCGAGAATGAGCCTCCCGCGGAGCTCTTTGTCGATGCCCCGCTCGCCGGGCCGCTCGCGCGAGGCGCCGCGATCATTCCGTATCGGACAGTCCATTTTCGTATCTTGCCGATTTTTGGTGCTGCGGCGACCGATGTGTCCCCCCGCGCCGGTCATCTCCATGTCAGCGTCGACGACTTGCCGTGGCGATGGGCCGACGCAGGCGACAACGGAGCAGTCGTCGTCAATGGCCTCCCCGCTGGACCGCATAAAATCCTGATCGAGCTCGCGACGCCGGAGCATAAAGTCCTGACCGGAAGGTCCGTGACATTTGTCGTTCCGGCCGTACCCGAGGGAGGCCCCAACGAGCCTTCGCACAGCCATTAAAATACCAATTTTGGCCGGTTGGAGACTGTCGGCTTTCAGAGACCCAACGCAAAGACCGGACGTTCCGAGGTATTCCAGATCGCTCGCGCTCTAGGAATTGGGTTTATCGTCTTAAGCCTCGATGCCGGCCGTTGGAATGGCATTTTTGCTGTGAAGCCAGCTTGGAACTTGTCATTTTGCCTTGACACTAGTCACGATGGTGTGACTTATTGCCCGTTAATAATGAGGCACTTGAGATGCCGTCGGGGGAAATGGGGCGACCATCGGGTCGCACGCATCCGCCCGCAACTTGCGAGGAGAGGTTGAGATGAAGACTGAGATGACCCGTAGATCTAGCCTGGCTGCGATGGCGGCTTTGACGGCCACCCCGCTCGTCGCGACGGCAGCGACAACGCGCAAAGGCGGCGCCTCCATGCCCCCCGTTACCATTTATCATCTGGAAGGCCGGCGCTCCGAGCGGATCGTGTGGTTGATGGAAGAATTGGGCTTGCCTTATGAGCTGCGTTTCAAGCGTGGCGACCTCAAAGGATCAATGGAGTTAATCAGGGCCATCAATCCCATCGTTCCCATGGCTCCCACCGTCCAATATGGTGACCAGATACTGGTCGAATCGGGTGCTATCATTGAACTGATTTTAGATCGCCATGGCGCCGGCAAACTGAAACCCGCCCTCGATAGTGCTGATCTTCCGCATTATTTGATTTGGATGCACTTTGCCGAGGGCTCGCTGGCAGCGCGCCTTTTCTCCGATTACCGTGCATGGATGGCCAAGCCGCCGGAAGTGCGTTCGCCGCTCGTCGATTCCGAAGCGGTCGTGCAATTCGCTGAGAGCTTTTTGGCCGACCACCCATGGTTTGGCGGCGCTGAATTCTCCGGAGCGGACATCATGATGTTGTTCCCTTTAAATGTCGCGACCGCATTGAATCTCGTCGACGAAAAGCAGTTTCCGAATGTCGCCGCATGGAAAGCCAAAATCGAAGAACGTCCAGCGCTCAAGCGGACGCGCGAAAAAGCGCTGCCCGACGGCTTGATCGGCTCACTGCCGCGGCTTCCGCGACATGCGCCGTCGGGACCCCGGGCGCCTTTGCCGGGCAGCTAAGCTTTGCAGGTGCCGCTCGCCGCGATGTGAGGGCGAGCGGCACGCCGCAGGTCGCACTCCGGTGAGGAGAATCGCAGAAGGAGCGGCCTGTGCGGCCAAAGAGTACAGCTCCGACCCGCGTTGTCTCTTGCTTCTTTCCACTCAGTACGCGGGATGCGCTGAGAATAGAGCAAGACTATCTCCAGTGCATTAAGTCACGCTTTCGTGACTTTGTTGTCGCCGACTTCGGTATATTTGCAGCACCCAGCCCCGCCTGGGCTGTGTCTGCGTGACGAAGAAGGCCGGAATTTGGACATAGAGTGGGCCGCATTCGCGGACAGCTGGACCCGCCGATACAAACAGTCCGCGAAGGAGAGGGAAATGGAAACCAAAGCTGGAACTCGGCCTATATGGTCGGAAAAAGGAGCCGCGCGCAAAGCTGCGGTCCGCGTCATGCCGATGCTGGTCGGTAGTCTTTTTCTGCACTCTCAAGCGGACGCCCAGAGTGTGACTGTCCCGGATGAGCGAGGCGGCGCCAACCGGGTCGACGAAATTGTGGTGACGGCCCAGAAACGCACGGAAAGTTTGCAGGATGTGCCCATCGCCATCACCGCCGTGTCTGGCTCTGCGTTGGAAGAGCGTAACATCACCCAGCCGCAGCAACTGACTCTCATCGATCCCAGCGTGCGTTTTCGCACCAGCCTCAGCAGTAACACATCCGCGCTGGCGATCCGCGGCATCGGTACTTCAGTATTTTCGCCGGGCATCGAACAGAGTATCTCGACCGTCGTTGACGGCGTAGTTTACGCCGTCCCGGCAAGCCTTTCGACGCTGAACGACATTGAACGCGTCGAAATTCTCCGTGGTCCGCAAGGCATGCTCTTTGGGAAGAACGCGAGCGGCGGGCTCGTTCATTTTGTTACGAAGCGCCCGCGCATTGGCGACAACAGCGGCTCGATCCGCCTGCAGTTCGGCAGTCGCGGTGAAGAGGCTCTGTCGGGCGTCGCAAACATTGCGGTCGGGGACAATGCGGCGTTCCGCGTCGCAGTGGCAAGGAACCGCAAGGACGGGCTGGTGCGAAATGTCGCTCGCGATCGCAAACTCGAAGACGGGATCGACGTCGACAGCTATTCGCTGAAGTTCCTCTGGCAACCGACTGACAGGTTCAGTGCCTATGTCCTTGCAGACCGCACCGACAATGACGGTGCCTGCTGCACATCCACCTATCGCGTCGCAACCCCTGGCTTTGCGCCAGCGGTCACTGCAGCACGGGCGGGCATCACGCCAGGGCCCCGAAACATGCTCGTGAATTCGGGTGGTCCGGTGATTTCCGACAGCCGGACACAAGGTTTATCGTTGCAATTGGATTATGACATCGGCGACCACTCGCTTGCGTCGATCACGGCCTATCGCGAGTTCCGGTCCGAATCCTTTAACGACGGCGACGGCACGTCTGTAAATTACATCGACATGAACGGCGGTCGCAACAACGTGAAGTGGTTTACGCAGGAACTGCGACTAACCTCTCCCGTCGGCGAGCAGTTCGACTATGTGGCGGGCCTATATTTCTTTGGCGGCAAGACAGAAGGCCTTGTTCGCCAGCGCGGGCAGTTGCAGTGGATTGTGCCTGCCTCAAATGGGGTTGTGATTCCCGTCATCCCCGGCGCTCCCGCAGGGACGATTTTCGACACATCCACCTTTAACGACATCGATACGCGGAGCTATGCCGCCTTCGGCCAGGCTGTCTGGCACGTGACTGACAGCTTGGACATTATCGCCGGCGGACGCTGGACCCACGACCGGCTGACGCTCGACTATCTCCGCCCGGCACCGCCAACCGGATCGGTCCAGATCCCGGGAGCCGTCGCCATCGCACTCAACCAGAGCGTACGAAACGACAATTTTTCATGGCGGATTGGTCCCCGCTTTGACTTTTCAGACGAGTTGATGGGCTATTTTACGATCTCGCGCGGATATAAGGGGCCGGGGTTCAGCGGCCTGTCCGCTGCCAATACCCTTGCGGACCAACGCGTGCAGCCTGAAATACCGACCAGCTTGGAATTGGGGTTGAAGTTCGAGGGCTTCGACAGGCGGCTGACCGCCAATCTGGCAATCTATCGCAACGTCGTGAAGGATTTCCAGGCACAGGTCGCCAATCTCTCAAGCCCCACCTATAGTACGCGCATCACCAATGCCGGCAAGATCAAGGTCAAAGGTGCCGAGTTGAGTCTGGCGGGGCGACCCGCAAACTGGCTGAGGCTGTTTGGCAATGTCGCCTATACCGATGGTCATTATGCCGATTTCAATGGCGTCCAATGTTATTTCGGTCAGCCAAAGGTTGTTGATGGCGGGAAATGCTCACCGCCGCCGGCTTTGCCGAACTCTGTGGACGGTTTCTTCAACGCCGCGGGCCTCCCGCTCGCATCGACGCCGAAATGGTCCTATTCGCTGGGGGCGCATGTGGAGACGGCGATCACATCGGATGTCGACCTGTTCGCTCAGGCGGATTGGAACGGGCAAAGCGACATCAATTTTTCGGTCAGTAACGATCCGAAGGCCGTGCAAAAAGCCTATGGCGTGTTCGGAGGTCGCGTCGGGATCGCCGTCCCGAACTACGATCTTCGCTTCTCGCTCTATGCCTCCAACCTGTTTGACAAGCGCTATGTGGCGAACATCGCGCCGTCACCCGTGACGGCCTTGAATCCCGGTGGATACATCCAGTTTTTCAGCCCGGACTCGGTCCGACGCGTGGGCTTTACGGTGGAGGCAGGCTTCTAGAACGCGAAAGGACACCGGATCTCTTGCAGCATCCGGTGTCTTTCGACTTACATTGGGTCCGCCCCAAGCGGTGAGTAAGTATTCAGTCGCTGTTGTTGCCGCTCCCGCCTGCGTCTGAAAGCTCAAGCGCCTTGGCCGCGGCCAATATTCCAGCGACCATATGCTCGATGATCGCGTCATCGTCGGTTCCATTGCGAGCATCTAGGACGCCGGTCAATCCGCCCACCATTATCGCGGCTAGATGCAGGGCGGTCCGCTCTTGTAGCCGATAGCTACGCATGATTTTCGTGGCCCACCAACTCCTGTCCAGTCGACGTTGATGCCAACCCTTCGCAGCGAGTGGACCTTGGTCGTTCATCAGGCGATTCAGCAACGGCCCTTTTGCATCCACCAGTGCAAACCAATGTTTGAGAACTCCGCGCATCCAATCTTCGAGAGAAGAGTCCTCCATCACATCGGCGTTTTCATTGGCTATGTAACTGGCATGTTCTCGGTCAAAAAGTGCCGACAGCAAGTCCTCGCGACCCTTGAAGTAACGGTATGCGATGGCGCGATCGACACCATTTTTTGCCGTGACACTCTCCATCGTCACTGCCTTGACGCCATGTTCGATAATGATTTCCGACGCCGCATCAAGCAGGCGCTGGCGCCTCGCTTCTCCTGAAATTCTAATTCGCGTCATCAACCAGTGGACCTTGTTCATTCTGGAAATCAGAACTGACATATTAGACGATCACGTTCCAATCCGCCATATTTGGTCAAAACGCATCGACCTATGCCGTCCGGGAGTGTTTGTCCGGCGCACTATTGCGCGACAAGGACGAGCCCGTTGACATCGGGGCCACCCGGCGAGCGAACCGCCTGTTTGGGACATCGGCCACCGCCCAGCAGATCGGTCATCTCGGCCGGATCAAGATCATCGCCATAAAATGCAGGCGAGCCAGCGGATTCGTGCAAGATGACTATGCATGACGGCAACATGTGGACGCCCGCTTTCCACCCGAAGCCGCCCTTGTCGTCGCATGCGCCGGCTGCCGCGCCGTTTACGCTGAAACTGGCCGATTGCGGACTGGCAGCGCGAAGGGATCGAGCCCACTTGTCGTCGAACGAGACGGCGACGATCATGTCGTTATTCTGGGGCGAGCGCGTTCAGCACCGCCTTTGCGCGCCACGTCGGATTGCCGCCGAAGCGGTTTGCGATGACAGCCTAATCGGCGCCGAATTGTTCGGCGAGCTTGGCGCGCCGGACTTTCCATGTTTCGGCGAGCACGGGCACGTCGCGCAGCGCGCGCAGGTCCGCCGGGCGATCCTTCGCCTCACCGCCGATCAGCAGCGCGAACAGCGATGCCAGCGACCACTCGGGATAGGGTCGCTCGACAAGATCGAGTGTATCGCCCACCTGCACCTGCCCCTTCTCGATCACGCGGTAATACCAGCCGGTGCGTCGCGTCTTCACGACCTGCGCCATCACGCCCTTCGCCTGGAACCGATGATCGAGTTTCCAGCACGGCTGGCGCGCCTGCGTCACTTCGACGAGCGCGGTGCCGAGGCGAAAGCGGTCGCCGAGGAAGACGTTCGTCTCGTCGAGGCCCGAGGTCGAGATATTCTCCCCGAACGCGCCCGGCGCATCGAGCAGCGGCGCATCGCCCAGATACCCGCGCCACCAGTCATAATGATCGGCGGGATAATGGTGGATCGCCTTGTCGATGCCGCCATGGACTGTCCGGTCGGCCTGCTCGTCGCCGGCGAGGCCCATCGGCCCCACCGCGACCGCCTTCGTCACCGGCAGCTTGCCAATAGCGCTGGGTTGGTCGTCCCGAAAGGGCTGTGACTTGCCAAGCAGGACAGCGAGAATCTGCGTTTCCATGCCGTCGATTGCATAGACCCCGCCGCCGAAATGGCAATCGTCAGGCCCCGGCGAGTGCCGGAGATTTCGGCGTCCGCGAGGCAAGCACGATCCCGAGACCGGCAACCGCCATCGCCGCGCCGGCGATCGACACCGCCGGGAAACCCAGGCCGAGGCCGATGACTCCGCCGCCGACCGCCGCGCCGATGGCATTGCCGAGGTTGAACGCGCCGATATTGACCGCCGACGCCAGATTGGGTGCATCCGACGCCGCCTCCATCACCCGCATCTGGAGCGGCGGGACGATCGCGAAGGTCGCGATGCCCCACAGAAAGATCGTGATCGCCGCCGCAATCGGCGAGTACATCGTGACCGCGAACAGCAGCAGCATCGCGGCAAGCCCGGTGAGCGAAACGATCAACGTGCGGTCGATCGAGCGGTCGGCAAAGATGCCGCCTAGCCAGTTGCCCGCGGTCAGCCCGAGGCCGTAGATCACCAGCATCGCGGTGACGAACAACGTCCCTGCCCCCGTCGCTTCCTTCAGGATCGGCGCGATATAGGTGAAGACGGTGAACATTGCCGCCGAACCGATCGCGGTGAGCGCCAGCGCGACGAGCACCTCGCGCCGTTTCAGCACACCAAGTTCGGCGAACATATTGCCACCCTCGGCGCGCGGAAGATCGGGGAGCGCGAAACGCAGCGCGGCCATCGTGATCAGACCCCAGACCGCGATCGCGCCGAACGCGGTGCGCCAGCCGAAGGTTTCGCCGACCCATGGCGCAAGCGGCACGCCGATCACATTGGCGAGCGTCAGCCCCATGAACATCGCCGCCACCGCGCTCGCGCGTTTTTCGGGCGCAACCAGGCTGGCCGCGACGACCGACCCGACGCCGAAGAAAGCACCATGGTTGAGCGAGGTGATCACGCGCGCGGCCATCAACGTCGAATAATCGCCCGCGATCGCCGACAGAAAATTGCCAATGGTGAAGATCGCCATCAGGCCGATCAGCAAAGTCCGCCGGTTGATCTTTGCCGTGGTCAACGTCATCAGCGGCGCACCGATCAGCACGCCGAGCGCATAGGCCGAGACAAGCAGGCCCGCGGCGGGGATCGAAACCCCCAGCCCTTCGGCCATATCGGGCAGCAAGCCCATAGGGGCAAATTCGGTGATGCCGATGCCAAAGGCACCCGTGGCAAGGGCGAGGAGGGGAAAGTTGATTTTCATGTCGGTTCTTCCGATCAGACGAGCGGCGGGTTCAACCGGGCGAAGCCCGCCTGCTGCCGATAGGGGGTGTGCGGATAGGGCGGCAGGACGTCGCTCGCGGCATCGAGCGCCGCCACTTGCACCGCGGTCAGCGCCCAGCCGACCGCACCGAGATTCTGGCGCAATTGCTCTTCGTTGCGCGCGCCGATGATCACCGACGAGACGGTCGGTCGCTGGAGCAGCCAGTTGATCGCAATCTGCGGCACCGTCTTGCCGGTTTCGGCGGCGACGGCTTCGAGCGCATCGACGACGCGGTAGAGCAGTTCCTCGGTTACCGGCGGCGCGAACTGTTCGGTCTCGTGGAGGCGGCTGCCCGCGGGAACCGGACGCCCGCGCCCGATCTTGCCGGTCAGGCGGCCCCAGCCGAGCGGGCTCCACACCAGCGCGCCGATACCCTGATCGGCGGCGAGCGGCATCAGGTCGGCCTCATAAGCGCGGCCGATCAGCGAATAATAGACCTGATGCGCGACGAAGCGCGGCTTGCCGAGACGATCGGCAGTCGCCTGCGCCTTCATCAACTGCCAGCCGGGATAGTTGGACACCCCCGCGTAGCGCAGCTTACCCGCCGCGATCAGCGCCGCGAGCGTGTCCATCAATTCATCGACCGGGGTCGAGGCGTCGAAGGCGTGGAGCTGGAGCAGGTCGATATGGTCGGTGCCGAGGCGGCGAAGCGCATCTTCGATCGCGCGGATCAGGCGGCTGCGCGCGGCGCCCCAATCCTGCGGACCGTCGCCCATCGGCAGCCCGGTCTTGGTCGAGATCAGCACGTCCCCGCGCCGCCCCTTGATCGCCTCGCCCAAAATCTCCTCCGACGCGCCGTTCGAATAGACGTCGGCGGTGTCGAACAAGGTGACCCCGGCGTCGAGGCTGATGTCGATCAGCCGCCGCGCTTCGGCGGCATCGCTCGTCCCCCAGGCGCTGAACAGAGGCCCCTGCCCGCCGAAGGTTCCGGTTCCCAAACTCAACGCCGGAACGCGAAGCCCCGACGATCCCAGCTGACGATATTCCATGATCCACCCTTTCGGTTGCGCATTGAAGGCATAGATGGACGCGCAATGGCCGCCGTAGTAGCGGGCCTGGAAGCGAAGGATTTTTGAAATGAACGCAAAGATCAATGAAACCAGCGATCGCGCGCGCGCGATGGAGGTTTTCACCGTCGCGGTTGCCGAGGGCAGTTTTTCGGCCGCGGGCCGCTGTCTGGGGCTGACGCCGTCGGCGGTCAGCCGGACGATCGACCGGATCGAGGCGCGGCTGGGCGTGCGCCTGCTGCTGCGTTCGACCCGCGCGCTGGCGCTGACCGCCGAGGGCGAGGCCTATCTGCGCGCCGCACGCCGCATCCTCGCCGATCTCGACGACGCCGAGCAGGTGATCGCCGATCAGGGCGCACCGCGCGGGCGGCTTCGCGTCAGCGCGGCGCAGGCGCACGGGCGGCTGAGCATCGTGCCGCTGCTCGGCGATTTCGTCCGCCTGCATCCGCATATCTTGGTCGATATCGGCCTCGCCGATCGCCTCGTCGACCTCGCTGCGGGGCAGGCCGATGTCGCGATCCGCTTCGGCCCGCTCGCCGACAGCCCGCTCACCGCACGCAAGCTGGGCGAAAGCCGCCGCGTCATCATCGCTGCACCCGCCTATCTGGCGAAGCATGGCACCCCGCAGGCGCCCGAGGATCTGCACGGCCATAATTGCCTGAACTTCAACTTTCGCCGCGCCGAACCGACCTGGCCGTTCCGCGACGGCGCGCGCGAATATTCGCTGCCCGTGCGGGGCAATATCGAGGCGAACAATGGCGAGACGCTGGGGCAGCTTGCCGCCGCCGGGGTCGGCATCGCGCGCGTCGGCGCGTTCAGCATCGCCGACGAGATAGCGAGCGGACAGGTCGTACCGATATTGGAGGATTATAATCCGGGTGACGTCGAGGCGATCCATGCGGTGTTCGCGGGCGGCGCCAACACCCCGGCGCGGGTGCGGGTGTTCGTCGATTTTCTTGTCGAACGGCTCGGCCGTGGCGGTTGAGACAAGACGGCGCCGATGCGTTACGATCCGGGCATGAACGACGCAATGATCGACCTTCCGGTTCGACGGCTGGGCCTTGCCCAACCCGGCGACGAAGCCCTTACCCGCGGCGTGCCGATCGAGGCGCCGGTTTCGGTGGAGGTTGGCGGCATCGGCTATGCGGTGATGATGGCGACGCCCGCCGATCTCGAAGACTATGCCGTCGGCTTTGCGCTGAACGAAGGGCTGGTCGACGCCGCCCATCAGATCGGGCGGGTCGATGCGCACCCGATCGAGGGCGGCTGGGCGCTGCGCATCTGGTTGCCGCCCGAGCGTAACGCGATCGCGCTCGAACGCGCACGCACGCGCGTGAGCGAAAGCAGCTGCGGGCTGTGCGGGATCGAGAATATCGAGCAGGTGCTGCGGCCGCTGCCGCCCGTGACCGCGCGGATCAGGACCGACCGCACCGCCATTGCCGCGGCGCTGGCATCGCTGCACGACCATCAACCGCTCGGCCGCGCGACCGGGGCGGTTCACGCTGCGGCCTTTTGTTCGCCCGATGGCACGATCCGGCTCGCGCGCGAGGATGTCGGCCGGCACAATGCGCTCGACAAGCTGGTCGGGGCGTTGGCGCGCGCGGGTATCGACGCGGCTACCGGCTTCATTTTGCTGTCGGCACGGTGCAGCTATGAACTGGTCGAAAAGACCGTGCGCGCGGGCTGCCCGATGCTCGTCACCATCTCGGCGCCGACCAGCCTTGCCGCGACACGCGCGGTGCAGGCGGGGCTGACGCTGGTGACGCTGGCGCGGGCCGATTCGGCGCTGATCGTCAGCGATCCGTACGGAATGATCGCATGAGAACGCTTGGCGCGGTGCTTGCCGGCGGGCGGGCAAGCCGGTTCGGATCGGACAAGGCGCTGGCGATGCTGGACGGGCAGACCTTGCTCGATCATGCCGTGTCGGCGCTGCGCCCGCATTGCGATGCGGTGATCATCGTCGGCCGGGGCGACATCGCCGACTGGCCGCGCCCCGACATGGGACCGCTCGGCGGGATCGCCGGGGCCTTGATCCATGCGGAGGCGGCCGGTTTCGACCGCGTGCTGACCGCGTCGGTCGATTGCGTCCGCTTGCCCACGAACCTCCGGGCCTTGCTCGAACCCGCCCCCGCCTTCCTCGAAACGCAGCCGGTGATCGCGCTGTGGCCGGTGTCGGCACTCGGCGAACTCAGGGCGATGCTGGAGGACGCAGGCGACCTCGCGGTGCGGGCCTATGCGCGGCGGATCGGTGCCCGCGCGGTACAGAGCGACTTCGTGCCGCCGAATGTCAACAGCCCCGACGACCTCGATCTCCTGACGGGGTCATGACCCGCCGATGGCGTTCACGGTGAAAGCCAATATGCCCATGTTGAAGACGAACGCCGCCATGCAATGCCCCAGCACGACACGCCGCATATGCGCGCCCGATATCGTCACGTCCGACGTCTGGAAGGTCATGCCGAGCGTGAAGGCGAAATAGAGGAAGTCCCAATATCCGGGCTCCTTGGCCCCCGGCACCTCGATCCCGCCCTGATCGCGGCCATGCGATTGCAGATAATAGAGATGCGCATAATGGAGCGTGAACACCATGTTCGCGAACAGCCACGCGAGCGCGAGCGTCGCAACGATCAGGACGATGTCACAGCGATCGAGCTTGCCCGGGCTCGCGATCAATGTCCCGACCGCGAACAGGATGACGAGCGACAGCAGCACGGTGATCGCGAGCAGCCCGGCGCGGTTGGCATCATTCGCTTCGGCGGTGCGGCGCATCTGCTCGGGGTCGGCTTTGAGAAGCGGCGCGAGCGAGCAGAGGAAGAGAAAGGCGGCGATATCGAAGCCGATCAGCAGCGCGGTGCGCGGATCGCAACCGAGCGCCGATGCGCCGCCGCCCGCGACGACCAGCGCCGCGGCAAAGGTCAGAAAGCGCGCCGGGGCGATGCGGTGACCGACGGCGGCAGGCCGGTGCGGTGTCATGCGGCGACGATGCGCACCGGGATCGACTTGGCCGCGGGGCAGCCGCTGGTCCGGTCGAAATGCGCGAGCGGGAGCAGCGGGTTGAGCTCGGGGTAATAGCCCGCGACCGATCCGCGCGACATCGGATAGTCGAGGATCGTCAGCCCCTCGACGCGGCGGAGAACGCCGTCATCGCTGATCGTCTCGAGCGCGATTTTGGTACCTGCCTCCAGCCCGCGCGCCGCGATATCGTCGGCGTTCATGAACAGGATCATCCGGTCGTTATACACGCCGCGATAGCGATCATTATAGCTGTAGATCGTCGTGTTGAACTGGTCGTGCGAGCGGACGGTCGCGAGGCGCAGCATGGCGGGATCGGCGACCGGCGCATTGACCGCGAGCCCGGGCAGGATCAGGAAATTGGCCTTGCCGTTCGGGGTCGCCCACACCCGGCGGCGCGGCGGGATGTCGAGGTGAAAGCCCATCGGCGCCTTGATCCGCTCCGAAAAATCGCTGTAGATAGCGGGATAGACTGCGGCGATCTTGTCGCGGATCAGGCTGTAGTCGTCGATATAGCTGGCCCAATCGACCTTGCTGTCGGGCAATGTCGCCATCGCCATGCGACAGACGATCTCGGTCTCGGTCAGCAGATGCTCGCTCGCGGGTTCGAGGACGCCGCGCGAGGCGGTGACGTTCGACATTGAATCCTCGATCGTGACGAACTGTTCACCCGCCGCGGTCTCGATGCGTTCGGAGCGCGCGATCACAGGCAGGATCAGCGCGTCGCGGCCGTGGACGAGATGCCCGCGGTTGAGCTTGGTCGCGATGCCGACGGTCAGCTCGAGCTTGCGCATCGCGTCGTACGAGCGATCGGTATCCGAAATGGCGCGGACGAAATTGCCGCCGAGGCCGATGAAGACCTTCGCCGTACCCGCCATCATCGCCTCGACCGATTCGACCGAATGATGACCATGCTCGCGCGGCGGTTCGAACCCGAAGACATCGCGGACCTTGTCGAGATAGGCCTGGCTCGGTTTTTCGTCGATGCCGACGGTGCGGTCGCCTTGCACGTTCGAATGACCGCGGATCGGCGAGATGCCCGCGCCCGGCTTGCCATAATTGCCCTTGAGCAGCAGCAGGTTCGCGATCTGCTGGACAAGCTGCGATCCCTGCTGATGCTGGGTGACGCCCATGCCGTAGCAAATGATCGTCGCGTTCGATCGGATATAGATTTCGGCGCAGCGCCGGATCTGCGCCTCGTCGATCCCCGAAGCGGCAACGAGGTCGGGCCAGTGCTGCGCCGCGATATCGGCCTGAAGCGCCGCGAAGCCTTCGGTATGTTTGGCGATGAAGGCGTGATCGAGCACGGTTTCGCCCGCCGCCTCGCGCTCGAACATCACCTTCATCATGCCCTTCAGCAGCGCGAGGTCTCCGCCGATCCGGATATGCACGAATTCGCTGGTGATTTCGGTCGCGCCGAAGGTCGCCATCTGGACGATATCCTGCGGCTCGGTAAATTTGATCAGCGCGCGTTCGGGCATCGGGTTGACCGCGACAATCGGCACCCCGCGTTTGCGCGCCTCGACCAGCGGGGTCATCATCCGCGGTGCGTTGGTGCCGGCATTGTGGCCGATCAGGAAAATCGCCTCGGCATGGTCGAAATCGTCAAGGATCACCGTACCCTTGCCGATTCCGATCGAATGCGGCAGCCCGCGGCTCGTCGGTTCGTGGCACATGTTCGAACAGTCGGGAAAATTGTTCGTGCCAAATTCGCGAACGAAGATCGAATAGAGGAAGGCCGTCTCGTTCGCGGTGCGCCCCGAGGTATAGAATTCGGCCCTGTCCGGGCTGTCGAGCGCGCGCAGGTGCCGCCCGATCAGCGCGAAGGCATCGTCCCAGCTCACCGGCACATAATGGTCGGTCGCAGCATCGTAGCGCATCGGCTCGGTCAGCCGGCCCTGCATCTCCAGCCAATAATCCGACTGTTCCATCAGCTCGGACACGCTGTGCTGCGCGAAGAATTCGCGCGTGACGCGGAACTTCGTCGCCTCATGCGCGAGCGCCTTCGCGCCATTTTCGCAAAATTCGAGCTTCTTGGTGCACACCGCGTCGGGAAAGGCGCAGCTCGGGCATTTGAATCCGCCCGGCTGATTCATCGACAACAGCGCGCGCGACCCCTTGGTGACGACGCTTTGTTCGAGCAGCACCTTCGCGGTCGCCGCCGCCGCGCCCCAACCGCCAGCGGGACTATTATAGCTTTTGTAGCGAGGTTTATCGTCGGCCATTGCCCGACGACTAAAGCATAGCGGCGCGGGCATATCCATTGATCTTTAGCCCCTGCCAAAGCACCGCCGGTCCGAGCAAACGGGGGCCTCCGTCCACCCTTTCGTTCGTCAGACGACGCCCGCACTTGTCAAAAGTCGGGCACCCAACTATCTCGCGCACGTCGCCCCGGCACGCCCCGAACGGCGGACGCCGCCACCAAAGATTGCTTCAGCTGAGCCCTGTTCCAGCCACTTCCAACGTCGAACAGCTCAGCATCGGGGCGGGGCGGCGCACGCTCGCCATCGGCCTGGCCGTTTTGATCCCCGCGCTCCTGCTGCTCATGCTGATGTCTTTCGGCCCGGAAAAGCCACCCGAATTTCGGGAGGAGAACGTCAGCGTCGTGAGCATCAAGGCCAACGAGTTCGCGGAAGAAACGCCCGAACCGCCCAGCACGGAGCGCGAGCAGGCCAAGGAACCGCCGGTGTCGCCGCAGCCCGTTGCCAAGCAGCCTCCGCCACCCGAACCGGCCAAACCATTGCCCCCGCCGCCGACCGAATTGAAGGCGGCGCCGACCACCCCCGCGCCGGCGAGTCCGCCAACCGCCCTTCGTCCGCCGGGCGGGCGCGTTTACGGGCCGCCCAATACAGGAGGCTCGTCCGCCTCGTCGGGCGACTCGGAGCGGGTGGGAACGGCGCCCAATGGCGAACCGCTCTACGCGGCGAAATGGTATCGCGAGCCGCGAGACGACGAGCTGCGCGGCTATTTGTCGACCGCCAGCGGGCCCGGCTGGGGGTTGATCGCGTGCCGCACGGCGCCCGATTACCGCGTCGAGGATTGCGTCGGCCTCGACGAATATCCAAACGGATCGCAGATCAATCGCGCCGTGCTCGCCGCGGCGTGGGCCTTTCAGGTGCGGCCGCCGCGACGCGGTGGCCAGTCCCTCGTCGGCGCATGGGTG
Source organism: Sphingopyxis sp. (assembly GCA_051861185.1). Lineage (GTDB taxonomy): Bacteria > Pseudomonadota > Alphaproteobacteria > Sphingomonadales > Sphingomonadaceae > Sphingopyxis. The sequence continues at coordinate 58,142 of JBIMKQ010000010.1, read as the reverse complement.
CGGATCCGGATCGAGTATGGCAACAAGCGGCGTTAGACCGGCTGGTCGCCCGACGGCCCGACGGGAAGTTCTGGATCGCTATAAACCGGGGCGCAATCGTCTGGTCATCGGTCGGTCGGCGCTCCGCGGCCATCGGGAAGCGCCTGTTTGCGCGTGAACATATCGCCGCCCACGTCCAGCGTCGCAATCCTTCCATCGGGGGCAAAGCTGAAGCCCACCGGAGTCTCGCCGAAAATAGCGTTCTGGGCCAGGCTGTTCCACCGCGCCTTGAACATGTCGGCGCGATCATGGTCGAGGACCGCTGTCGCCTGCGGACGCGCGAGCGCAAGCTTTCCATCGGCCAGCGTGATCGCGACATCGCCGAGCAGCTCGCTCGAATAGGTGCCGCCATAGCGGTCGAGCGGCAGCCGCGCCGGTGCAACCGTTGCCGCCGAGGGCGCGGTTGCCGCGGCTTTTTCGCGGGCGATCCGCGCTGCATCGTCGTCCTTCTGTTTCATGGCCGCGCTATGATCGGTGGCCGGGCCGCCCAGGAACGCGTCCAGTACGCGCAGCTCGACCGCGGCAGGCAGGCTGGTCCGCAAGCCATTCGTCAGCACGACCAGACCCAGCTTCTTTTCGGGCACCATCGCGACAAGGCTCTGCATCCCGTCGATCGCGCCGAAATGCGCGATGATCTTTTCACCGCGATACTCCTGCACACCCCAGCCGAGCCCATATTCGCTGAACTTGAACAGCGTATTGGCGCCGCCGCGCGGGACGATCTGGCCGGTGTGCATCTCGCTCACCGTTGCGGGAGCGATCAGCTGCTTGCCCTCGAATGTGCCGCCGCCGAGCTGCAGGCGCACCCATTGCGCCATATCGCGCGCGCTCGAATTGATCGCGCCGGCGCCGCCGACATTGTCGATCATGCGATATGCCACCGGAACCGCCTTGCCATCGACCAGCACATGCGGGGTCGCGACATTTGCCAGTCCTTTAAGGCCGGTAATGCTGGTGTTGGAACGCCGCATGCCGAGCGGTTCGAAGATCCGGCTGGCGATGAACCGGTCATAGCTGGTTGCAGCGACCGCAGAGACCACCTCGCCCGCGACGATGAACATCTCGTTCTGATACTGATACTGGTTGCGGAAACCGAGCGTCTCGGTCTGGAAGCGCAGCCGCCGGATGATTTCTTCGCGGTCGAACCCCGATCCATACCAGAGGTTGCCGTTGGTGACGACGCCGGTGCGATGCGACAGCAGGTCGCGCACCGTCGCATGGCGCGTGACATAGGGATCGTGCAGCTCGAACGACGGCATATAATCGTGCACCGCGCCATCCCACGCGATCTTCTTTTCGTCGACCAGCATGCCGAGTGCCGCGGCGGTAAAGGCCTTGGTTGCCGATCCGATCGCGAAGACCGTGTCGGCGTCGACCTTGCCCGCTTTGCCTTCCTCACGGAACCCGAACCCTCGCGAATAGATAATTCGGTCATCCCTGACGATGGCGATCGACAGGCCCGGAACCTGCCACGCCTGCCGCGCGCCTTCGATATAGGCATCGAGCCCTGCGAGTGCGTCCGCCGTTGCAGGCGCCTGAACCGGCGTCCCGGCGGCGGTCTGCGCAAAGGCCGGCGTGGAGAACAGGGCCAAACTCGCGGCGGACAGGATGACATGCCTCAAGCGCATATTGGAGATCATGACGCGATCCTCTTCCTTAGGGCCCGATGTTTCTGATTAGAGAATATTTTCACATAGGAGCATAACTTCCCCAAACGGAAATTGTCAACGGCCGGCGCACGCGAAATCGGAAGACCTCCGAACGCGCGGGAATTTTCGGGATGTGGACGAGCAGAAACGGCACCCGCCGCCGCGCGGTCAGGCGGGCGCGCCGATCCAGCGGTCGACCTGCGCCTCGAGCACCGGCAGCGGCACCGATCCGCTCCCCAGCACGATCTCGTGGAACATCTTCTGGTCATAGCGCCCGCCCAGCGCCGCCCTGGCCTTTTCGCGCAGCGCGAGGATACGCTGCATGCCGACCTTGTATGAGGTTGCCTGCCCCGGGCTGACGAAATAGCGGCGGATTTCGGAGCGGATCTTGGCCGTGGGCTGCGGCGAATTGGCGGTGTAAAAGGCGAGCGCCTGCTCCTCGCTCCATCCCTTGGCATGGATGCCGGTATCGACCACCAGACGGATCGCGCGCCAGATCTCGCGCCCGAGCCGGCCGAAATCGCTATAGGGATCGGTGTAGAAGCCCATTTCCTTCGCCAGCCGCTCGACATAGAGCGCCCAGCCCTCGCCATAGGCGCCGTAGAAATAATTCTTCCGGAATTCAGGCGTGCCTGTCATCTCCTGCGCCAGCGCGATCTGCATATGATGGCCGGGATGGCCTTCGTGATAGACGGTGCCTTCGATCTCGTAAGTCGGGGTCGCGCGCGTGTCGGCGAGGTGGACGTAAAAGATGCCCGGCCGCGACCCGTCGAGCGCCGCGGGCGAATAATGCGCCGCGCCGCCCGGCTCTTCACGAAAGGATTCGACGCGCTTGACGATCAGGTCGGCCTTGGGCAGCCGGCCGAATTGTTCGGGCAGCCGCGCGCGCATGCCCGCCAGATAGGCCTCAGCCTTCGCAAGATACGCCGCGCGCCCCGGATCGTCGTTGGCGACATAGAAACGGTCGTCGCTGCGCAGGAAGACGAAGAAATCCTCAAGCTTGCCCGCAAAGCCGATCTGCGCCTTGAGCGTCTCCATCTCGGCGCGGATGCGGGCGACCTCGGACAGGCCAAGGTCGTGGATTTCGCCGGCGGTCATGCCGGTCGTCGTCTGCAACCGCAGCATGGCATTATAATAAGCCGCGCCATCGGGAAGCTGCCCCGCTCCGCGCGGGGCGGCGTCGGCGGCGGCGCGGTCGGATTGGAGCCACGCCAGCAGCCGGTCATAGGCGGGCTTCACCGACCCGGTCATCGCCTTGGCAACCCGCGCGGTGGCCGCATCGGCGGCCGCGGCGTCGATCTTGCCCGCGGTGACAAGGCCCGCCGCCTTGGTCTTTGCATCGGCGTACAGCGCATTGTCGGCGCCATCGCCAAACGGCGCGCCGCTCGTCAGGCGCCCGATCAGTTCGATCGACTGGTCATAGGCGAAGGCCGGCATGCGAATGCCCTTGGCGGCCGCCGCTTTCGCGCGGTCCAGATAGATATCGAGCGTCGGCCCAAGCGCGGTCACGCGCGCAATATAGGCCTCCATATCGGCGGGCGTGTCGACGCGATGCTGGTTGATCAGGAAATTGGGCAGGCCGGTGTGCGGGCCATTGCGGTCGAAGATATAGCCATGGCCGCGCCATTTTGTCGTTGCCTCGGCACGTTCCAGTTCGAGCACCCACATGTCGTACGACACCCGCGCATCTTCGCCGAGCGCCGCACGGTCGAAGCGCGTCTTCAATTCGGCGACATTGGCGCGGCGCCATTGAAGTCGCGCGGCTGCGGCGGCGTCGCTGGGGTCGGTGAACCGGTCCTGCTGCTCCTTGCGCCCCAGGCTGGTGAGCTGTTCGGGATCGAGCGCCAGTTCGGCTTCGAACGCGGCATCGAGGAAGGCGGTGAGCGCCGCGTCGCTCGCGCCGCGCTTACCCGCTGCGCCCGCAGCGCGGGCGGCCGGCGCCGCAAATACGCTGGTAGCCAGCGCCAATGAAAATTCCCGTCGTGATAGCCGCACCGGACCCCTTTCTTCGCTTGTTGTTGCGATCAGCGGTACCGCGATTGGCGTCCCCCGGCCACGGATAAATGGCCGACAGCGGCGGCGCAGATGCGGCGTCGCTGCGCCCCTGTTCTGGCGGCGCGCCGCGCAACCGGCGGCGCAAGGCCGACAAAACGCGCGACAAGCTGCCCCGAAAGCTGGCCGAATCGATGCGCCTGCCGTCCGGCGTCGACGACAATTCAGCCGCGCTCAATCTTTGCGTTTCTAATCTGATCCCAGGGACCAATATGGAGAAGACTGATGTTCCTGTTCAAGAAACTGGCACTGGCCGCGCTGATCGGCGCCAGCACGCTTGCCGCGCTGCCCGCCGAAGCCGACGCGCGCGACCGGCACCACCGCCATTCCTATTATGGCCACCGCGACAATGACCGGTATCGCGACTATCGGCGCGACTATCGGCGCGATTACCGCCGTGACTACCGCCGCGACTATCGGCGCAACGATTATCGCGACCGCCGCCATTATTGCCGACGGGGCAGCGGAACGACGGGCCTGATCGTCGGGGGTGCCGCAGGCGCACTGCTCGGCCGCGAGGTCGACCGTTACGGCGACCGGCTGCCGGGCACGATCATCGGCGGCGCCGCCGGCGCGCTGATCGGACGCGAGATCGATCGCGGCGGCCGCCGCTGCTAATTGGCGATGGCCGAACGCCGCTGCCCGCGTCCGGCGCGGGCAGCGGCGTCCAGGTCGGCCATCAGGTCCGCAGCGGCGCCAACCCGTCCATAATCGCCGTCAGCGCCAGCGCATTCTCGCGCTCCATCGCGCTATGGCCGGCGTTGGTCACCACATAAGAGGCCGGCTCGGCGCCGGCGCCGCGCAGCGCAGCGACCAGTCGCGAGGCCTGCGTCAGCGGGCAAACCTCGTCGAACCGGCCATGGACGATATGCACCGGGATCGCCGCGAGCGTTGCGATATTATCGAAGAAATGCCCCGCCGGGATGAACAGCGCATTGGCGAAATAATGCGCCTCGATCTGCGCGAAGCATAAAGCGAAATCGGCCTCGCCGAACTTTCCGGTATCGGCGGTCTCGGGGATCATGTTCGAGATCACGCCTTCCCACAACGACCAGGTCAGCGCCGCCTTCAGCTGGCGCGCCTTCTCGGCCTCGTTCGCGGGCACCATGTCAAAGATCGCCTTGTACGACGCCATCACGTCGCCGCGCTCGGCGGGCGTCAGCACCGACAGCAGGTCCGCCCACTCGTCGGGATATTTCATATAGGCGCCGGGTTCGGTCAGCCCGTACGGGTCCTGCTCCCACGTCGCGGCATTGCCCTGATACAGATACAGCAGGTCCTCCGGCGCGCCGAGGAAGATCCCGCGCAGGATCAGGCTCGCGACATGCGCCGGATGCTGGGTCGCATAGGCCATCGCCAGCGTGCTGCCCCAACTGCCGCCGAACACATGCATCGGCCCGCTGATCTCCAGCTTCTCGCGCAATTTTTCGATGTCGCCGATCAGGTCGGCCGTCGTGTTTTTGCTCAGCGCTACCGCAGGGCCCGCCGACGCGACATTGGGCTCGCTCTTGCCGCACCCGCGCTGGTCGAACAGGATGACGCGATAGCGATGGGGATCGAAAAAGCGCGCCATCGCGGGCGCGCACGCGCCACCGGGGCCGCCATGGAGGAACATCACCGGCTCGCCCGCCGGATTGCCATATTCCTCCCAGTAAATCCGGTGCGCCGGATCGCGATCGACCTCGAGCCAGCCGAAATTGAGCAAGGGCGGCTGCGGATAGGCCCATCCATCGCCGATCTTGCTCGTCGCCTGCAACCGCGAAAAATCCATATCGTCAGCCTCACTAGATGATTCCGCCGCCCGCCGGTCCGCGGCGCCCGGACCCTAGCCTCCCGTGCCAGCATGTCCACCGCTCCTGCAAAACAGGTGCGACGAACAGACCGGCATCGCCTCCGCATTTTGGGTTGAAGAAGTTGCGATAGTTTGCGACCCCTTGCGCGCGGCTGGCCGATAGTGGGTACGGAGCAGACCGGGACAATCCAACAAGGGGCTGCTTTTCATGCACAAACTCGCATTTCTCGGCGCGAGCCTTCTCGCGCTTTCCTCGCAGCCGACCCTCGCCCAGCAAGAACCGGCGCCCGCCGCCGCCACGGAAACCCCTGCGCCTGCGCCGATGTCCGCCGCGGCCGCTGGCAGCGCCAGGCTCAGTCCCGAACGCCGCCTCACCGGCGCCGACCTCTTCGACCTTTCGATCGCCTCCGATCCGCAGATCAGCCCCGACGGCCGCCACATCGCCTATGTGCGCCGTTCGAACGACATCATGTCCGACCGGGCAGTCAGCTCGATCTGGCTGATCGACACCACTACGGGCGAGGAAACCCCCGTCGCGGGGCGCAGCGGCGGCGCCTTTTCGCCGCGCTGGTCGCCCGACGGCAAACGCCTCGCCTTCGCCTCGACCGAGGGCGGCAGCGCGCAGCTCTGGGTGCGCTGGATGAACAGCGGCGAAGCGGTGCGCCTCACCGGCCTTCCCACCAGCCCGTCGAGCCTCGCCTGGTCGCCCGACGGCCGCTCGATCGCCTACACGATGCTCGTCAAGGACGACGGCCCCTCGTTCGGTTCGGCGCCGAAGAACAAGCCCGAAGGCGCGAAATGGGCCGAGCCGCTCGAGGTCCGCGACCTCCTGACCTACCGCGCCGACGGGCAGGGCTATGTCGAGCCGGGCTTCGAGAAAATCTTCCTCGTCCCCGCAACCGGCGGCTCGCCGCGCCAGCTGACCTTCGGCCCCTATCATGACGGCAGCCCTTTGAGCTGGTCGCGCGACGGCCGCACACTGTATTTCAGTGCGAACCGCAAACCAGACTGGGAAACCGACCCGGTCGAAAGCGAAGTCTACGCGCTCGACGTCACCGGCGGCGGCATTACGGCGCTCACCGACCGCAACGGCCCCGACGCCAACCCGCTCGTCTCGCCCGACGGCGGCAAGATCGCTTACCTCGGCTTCGACGACAAATTGCGCGCGTACGAGAATACGCAGCTCTACGTCATGAACCGCGACGGATCGGGCAAGCGCAGCCTCACCGGCAATTGGGATTATGGCGTCGATGCGATCCTATGGGCCGCCGACGGCAAGTCGGTCTACGCCCAATATGACGACCATGGCGAAACCAAGGTCGCGCGCATCGGCCTCGATGGCGCGGTACGCACCGTCGCGACCGGCCTGTCGGGTGGCGGGCTCGACCGGCCCTATACCGGTGGCAGCTTCAGCGTGTCCGACGGCGGCGCGATCGCCTTCACCGGCGGCACCGCGACGCGCCCCGCCGAGGTTCAGATCAATCGCGGCGGCACCGCGCGCATCCTCACCGACCTCAACCGCAGCTTGCGCGAAGTGAAGTCGCTCGGCGAGGTGCGCAAGATCACCGTCGCCTCCAGCCACGACGGCAAGACGATCGAGGGCTGGCTGACCCTCCCGCCCGGCTACCGCGACGGTCAGCGCGTGCCGCTGATCCTCGAAATCCATGGCGGGCCCTTCGCGGCCTATGGCGGCCATTTCTCGACCGACAACCAGCTTTACGCTGCGGGCGGTTATGCCGTGCTCTCGGCCAATCCGCGCGGGTCGACCAGCTATGGCGCGGCCTTCGCGAACGAGATCGACAAGGCCTATCCGGGCAATGACTATTTCGACCTCATCAGCATCGTCGACCGCGCGATCGAGCTCGGCATTGCCGACCCGAATGCGCTCTTCGTCACCGGCGGCTCGGGCGGCGGCGTGCTCACCAGCTGGATCGTCGGCAAGACCAACCGCTTCAAGGCGGCCGTGACGCAGAAGCCCGTGATCAACTGGACGACGCAGGCGCTGACCGCCGACGGTTCGGCGCTGTTCGGCCCCTATTGGCTCGGCGCGCAGCCGTGGGAAAAGCCCGAACTTTTCTGGTCGCGCTCGCCGCTGTCGCTCGTCGGCAATGTCGAAACCCCGACGCTCGTCATCGTCGGCGCCGAGGATTACCGCACCCCGGTCAGCGAATCCGAACAATATTACTCCGCCCTCCGCCTCCGCGGCGTCCCCACCGCGCTGATCAAAGTCCCCGGCGCCAGCCACGGCGGCATCGCCGCGCGCCCCTCGCAATCGGCCGCGAAGGCCTCGGCGATCCTCGCCTGGTTCGAGAAATACAAAAAGGGCTGGACGCGGCCCGCGGGAGGTGCGGCGGCAAAATAGGCCGCTCGTCGCCGCGCGGCTTTGCTGCGGCGGACATCCCCACGCTTACGTCATCCCGGATCAAGTCGAGGGCGACGATGGTCAAATATCCTCCCTGTGGCGCAGCCATGGGGAGGGGGACCGCCGCAAAGCGGTGGTGGAGGGGCCGCGAAGTCGCTTCATTGCCCCCTCCGTCAGCGCTTCGCGCTGCCCCTCCCCATCGCTGCGCGACAGCGAGGATTGACGCCCATCGATGGTCGTTTCCGGTCATCCAGCGAAACATAATTGACCGAAACACCTTTGACCCTCAAATTATTTCAGCTCGATTCCAATATCTTATAATTGCATCGTATCCGATTTAATCGTTTGCGATTGACTCTCCTTCGCGACTCACCTATTTGCATCGCGTCCGATCTAAACGGATACGATCAAAACCATCCCGAAAGGAACCATCATCACCGACAAAATCATCTTCACCGGCACCACCCACGTCAAAGGCGGCGCGGACGGCTACGCCCGCAGCACCAACGACGTCCTCGACCTCGCGCTGCCCCAACCGCACCCCGCCGCCGAAAATCTCTTCGCCGCCGCATGGTCGGCCTGCTTCATCGGGGCGCTCGAACTCGCCGCCGGACAGCGCAAGATCAAGCTGCCCGCCTCGCCCGAAGCCGACACCACGATCGAGGTTCTGAGCCGCGATGGCGGTTTCGTCCTCCGCGCCCGTCTCGACATTCAGGTCCCCGGCCTCGACCCCGTCGTCGCCCGCGAACTGGTCGACACCGCGCACAAGATCTGCCCCTATTCGAAGGCTGTCGCAGGCAATATCGACATCGAACTCAACCTCGTCTGATGTTTCGACCGGGCGGTGCCGCCCCTCCCCCAACAGGCACCGCCCGGTTGACACCGCCCGCTTCCGATTTCATCGTATGCGCTTGATTTATCGGACATTCGCCGAGGACCCCAGATGACCAAGCCGACAGCCCCTGATGCCGACCCGCGCAAGCTCGGCGAATTCCTCTGCTTCGCGGTCTATTCGGCGAACCTCGCCTTCGGCCGCGCCTACCGGCCGATCCTCGACAAGCTCGGGCTCACCTATACCCAATATGTCGCGCTCGTCGCCTTGTGGGAAAAGGACGATCAGACCGTCGGCGAACTCGGCGACAAGATGTTCCTCGAATCGAACACCCTCACCCCGATTCTCAAGAAACTCGAACAGACGGGTTTTATCGAACGCCGCCGCGACCCAGCCGACGAGCGTCAGGTGCGCATCAAGCTGACCCCCAAGGGAAGCGAGCTGCGCCGCCACGAGATCGGCAATGAATTGTTCGATGCGACCGGCCTCGGCGACGATTTTGTCGCGGTCCAGCAATCGATCGCCAAATTGCGCGACAATCTGATGCGTTCGCTGGAGAGCTGACCCCCGCGCTCACGCCGCGTCGTGAAAGATCACCCCCAGCGTGTGCCGCCGCCCCGACCGGATTTCGCTGACCCCATGGCGCATCGTGACGCGATAATCGCCGCGCGCGCCCTTCACCGGCCGCGCATTTACCGCGAACACCACCGCATCGCCCTTTGCCAGCGGCACCACTGCGGCGCGCGACTGCATTCGCGGCCGCTGCTCGGTCAGCACGAACTCGCCGCCGCTGAAACTCTCACCCGGCGCCGACAGCAGCACCGCGACCTGCAACGGAAAGACATGCTCGCCATATAGATCCTGATGCAGGCAATTATAATCGCCGGGCCCATATTGCAGCAGCAACGGCGTCGGCCGCCGCTGCCCCGCATCATGGCATCGCGCCAGAAATGCCTCATGTTCGGCGGGAAAGCGTACCGCCATCCCCATCCGTTCGTGCCAGCGGTTCGCCTGGCACGCGAGCCGCGCATAAAGCCGTGCGCGCAACGTCGCGACGAACGGCGGCAACGGATAGGCGAAATAGCGATATTCGCCGCGCCCGAAACCGTGCCGCGCCATATGCACATGACTGCGGAACAGCCCTTCCAGCGCATAGATTGCGGCGACAGCCTCGCATTCGTCATGGGCAAGAAGGCCGGGAAGAACCGCCCATCCGTCGCGGTCGAGCGCGGCCGACACCGCGTCCCAGTCGAACGATGCGATCCGGTCGGCGACGGGCGTTTCGATTGTTTTTGTCATGCCCGGTCCATGTCATCCCGCCCCGGCAGGCACGCCCCGTTTCTTGCGCTCAAATCAACAACCCGGCTTCACCGCCATCCCCACCGGCCAGCGCAATTCATAGGTCACCAGGAATCCGTCATGGTCCGACAGCTGCGGCCCGCTTGCGCCGCCGTCGAACAGCGCCTCGACGCGGACCGGCCGCACCGTCAGCTTTTCGCCGTCGGCAAAAAACTGCAAATCCTGCGTATCCATCCACGGCGCGTCGCCATCCCACGACAGCTTCACCTCGCACCCCGACGCCGGGTCCACGCACACTTCGTGCACCAACGTCAGCGGATGATATTCGGAAAATCCCGCCCAGCGGTCCTCCGAATGGCGCATATTGAAATCGCCCCCGAAAATCAGCGGCACCGCCAAATCCTGTGTCCGCGCGATAAAATCCGACGCCGCCACCGCCTGCCGCGCATGCGCCTCGCGGTCGCGGACCTCGGACACCCCCGACGCGCCGCGCGAATTCATATGCGTGTTATAAATGTCGATCGGCGCGGGCACCCCCGGCATCGCGATCCGCGCCAGCATCACCCCCTTGTTCGACAGGCAGTCGAGCCCGGCGCAGGCGCGCCGCCCATAAGCGTCGAGCGCGGTCTGAACGATCGGATAGCGCGACGCGATCGCCAGCCCGCCGCCGACCAGCTTGATGCCCAGCTCGCCCTTCAACGGCTTGGCCTTGCCCGCGATCTTGTCATGGCCGGCGATCATCGGCGGGGTCGTCCGCCGCGGCCCCGGCGCGATGGCAGGATAGCCGCTCGCGGCGACCGCGCGTTTCGCCGCGCCGCTGAACATCTCCTGGAACAGGATGACGTCGGGCCCGGTGCCCGCTGCGCGCATCGCCGACAGCCGCACGCCAATCTCTTGCAACTCGGCCGCCCGACCGCTCCGTGCCGGCCAGCCCAGCCCCTCCAGATTATAGGTCAGGACCGACAAGGTCGCGGTCGCCGACTGGCCATCGCCGGCCAGCACCACCGGCGCGGCGGGCGCGGCATCGCACGCCATCACGCGCAGCGGCGGCTTCGGACCGCACGCCGCCAGCGCGAGCGCGCCGACCGCGACAAAGGATCGCCAAAGCGGGGAAGAAATAACCCGAATCACGGCCCGCTCCTAATGCACTTGGCCGTTCGCGTCACCGCCACGCCGGTTCACAAAGCGCATGACCATGCTAGGGCAGGGTCTCCCTCGAAACAGCGGAACCGATTCATCATGTCCTTGCGCCTTTCCTCCGCCCTGCTGCTCACCGCCATCGCCGTCCCCGCCGCCGCGCAATCTTCGGCGGCGCCCGCGCCCTCCGCCGGCATCGACGCCGCGAACCTCACCGAGACCGTGCGCACGCTGGCCTCCGACCAGTTTCAGGGCCGCGCGCCGGGTACGGTGGGTGAGGAACGCACGGTCGGTTATCTGATCGGCCGGCTTCAGGCGCTCGGCCTCGAACCCGCCGGCACCGACGGCGGCTGGACCCAGCCCGTGCCGTTGCTTCACACGCGCCTCGGCACCCCGACGACGCTCGGCTTCGACCGCAAGGGCACCGCGACGCCGCTGACCTTCGGCACCGACATCTATCTCTCGACCCTCCAGCCCAGGGATCAGGCGGTCGTCCGGAACGCCCCGCTCGTCTTCGTCGGCTATGGCGTCACCGCTCCCGAACGCGGCTGGGACGATTTCAAGGGGCAGGATCTCAAGGGCAAGGTCGCGGTCTTCCTGATCAACGACCCCGATTTCATCGCCGCCAAGGGCGAGGACAGCTTCGGCAAGTTCGGCGGCCGGACGATGACCTATTATGGCCGCTGGACCTACAAGTTCGAGGAAGCCTCGCGCCGCGGTGCGATCGCCGCGCTGATCGTCCACGACACCGACGGCGTCGGCTACGGCTGGAACGTCATCAAGGCACCGGGCGGCGAAAATTACGGTCTCGTCATGCCCCCCGAAAAGGTGACGAGCCTCGCGCTCCAGGGCTGGATCTCGGGCGAAACCGCGACGAGCCTTTTTGCGGGCGCGGGGCAGGATCTCGCCAAGCTCCGCATCGCCGCGCGCCGCAAGGATTTCAAACCCGTCGACCTCGGGACCAGCTTCAATGCCGCGGTCCCGGTGACGCAGGCGGTCGTGAAGAGCCAGAATGTCCTTGCGAAAATCCCCGGCACCAAACGCCCCGACGAGGTCGTGATGTACGGCGCACATTGGGACGCCTATGGCGAAGGCGCGCCCGATGAAAAGGGCCGCATCTACCGCGCCGGCGCCAATGACGACGCGCTCGGCGTCGCCGGCCTGTTCGAAATCGCCCGCAATTTCAAGGCCGCCCCGGCGCCCGACCGCACCATCGCCTTTGCCTTCTGGACCGCCGAAGAACGCGGGCTGCTCGGCTCCGAAGCCTATGCCGCGAACCCGATCTTCCCGGTCGAGAAAACCGTCGCGAACCTCGGCCTCGACATCCTCCAAACCGCCGGCAAGGCAAAAGACGTCATCCTCGTCGGCAAGGGACAGGGCAGTCTCGAAGACGATCTGGCGCGCGTTGCCGGCGCGCAAGGCCGCACGGTCAGCGTCGAAAGCCTCCCCGAACGCGGCCTCTTCTACCGCGCCGATCATTTCAGTCTCGCCAAGCGCGGCGTCCCCGTCCTCCTCATGATGGGCATCGCGGGCGCCTCGGACCTCGCCGAAGGCGGCAAGCCCGCGGGGCAGGCATGGGTCGATGCCTATACCGGCAAATGCTATCATCAGGCGTGCGACGCGTGGGACGAAAGCTGGAACCTCGCCGGCGCGGTGCAGGACATTTCGGTCTTCTACACGATCGGCGACGAACTCGCCCGCTCGGCGCGCTGGCCCGACTGGAAAGCCGGTAGCGAGTTCAAGGCGATCCGCGACAAGAGCGCCGCGACGCGGAAATAGGCGGGCTGCGGTGACGGCTTTCGACCGATTGCGGACACTTAGAATTTGTGCGACGTTGCTCTCGGAGAATTCAGTTGCTCAACCGATTGCCGCCTCGCTTAAACTGGTTCATTCGCACCATGCTTAATGTGTCGATCGGCTATCTAGCTGCCGTGGGCGCTGTAGCGATGCTTTATGGTAACGCAGATGGACCAAGGTTGGATCTTTTTATAGCGTTTGGCATCGGAGCTGCTTTGAGCGCCTGTTTGCGCGAAGTGCCGCCTGATATCCAAGAGGCCTATAAACGGGCTCGGAGCGAATTCTGAGTCCAAGCCCATTCGCGCTAGCTCGCTCAGTTTGAAGGGGATGACCAGAAGCGACTTGCGGACGTATGCTAGCGAAGATTTCCGAAGCGACGGATTAGATAAGCGGCGGAGCGTGCGACAAAGTATGCACACGCTAGGATGCTCAAAATTACCAATCCCAAAAAGCCGTTCGTCGCTATTTCGCTTTCCGAAATTATCGAGTGCCACTGCGTCGCGATGACCATCAAAACGGCGAAAACCACAGATGATATGACGGTGCCGATGTGTGCGTGCTTAGCTTTCATCGGTGCACGATAACAGGTAGAGAGGCACCGCAACACGGGAGTGGGATGTCCGCTTTCCATCCCAAAACCGCCTTCCACTCAGTACAACGACAAGCAGGCGCTGAAATAATATTGCGCCCGGTCCATCGCTGCGCGACAAGCTCTTCATTCGAATAGGAGAATGTGATGCGCTTAGCCTTCGCCCTGATGCTGCTCCCCGTCCTGCCGCTTGCTCCGGTGACCGCGCCCGCCTGGGCGCAGGCGGCCCCGCAGGCCGGCGCGCAGGACCAGGCCCTGCTCGACTTCCTCGATCAGGCGTTCGACGAACGGCTGGGCCTCAGCCCCGAATCGCAGACACAGTTGGGGCTCAAGACCAATTACGGCAAGCTCGACGATTATAGCGACGCGGCATCGGTCCGCGATCAGGAGCTGGCCGAACGCCAGCTCAAGGACATGCGCGCGCGTTTCAAGCCCGACCAGCTCGGCGAGAGCGCGCGGGTGAGCTACCGATTGTTCGAATATGAAGTCGAGCGCGGCCGCGAATCGCTCCGCTTCCGCAACCTGCGCTTCCCCGTCTCGACGAACGGCAGCCCCGCCGGCGCGATCCCGGTGCTGCTCATCAACAATCACAAGATCGACAGCGTCGCCGACGCCGAGGCCTATATCGCCCGCCTGCGCGACACCGACCGCGTGATGCGCGAGGTCGCGGCGACGATGCGCGAACAGGCGGCGGCCGGGATCATCCCCAACAAGGTCAATTTCGCTCCCGCGCGCGCCGACGCGCTGAAAGTGATCGCGGGCGCGCCCTTTGATGGCGGTGCCGATTCGACGCTGATGGCCGACTTCCGCAAAAAGGTCGACGCGCTGGACGCCCCCGCGGCGACCAAGGCAAAGCTGCTCGCCGACGCAAGCGCCGCGCTGACCGGGCCGTTCAAGCAAGGCTATGACACACTCATCGCCGCGATCGACGAGATCGAGCCCCAGTCGAAAGGCAATTTCGGCGCGTGGAACCTGCCCGATGGCGCGGCCTATTACGCCGACCGGCTGAAAAGCTCGACCACCACCAGCCTCACCGCCGACCAGATTCACGACCTCGGGCTCGCTCAGGTCGCGGCGATCCGCGGCGAGATGGAGGCGATCCGGCGCGAGGTCGGCTTCAAAGGCACGCTCGAACAATTTTTCGACCACATCCGCACCGATCCCCAGTTCAAATATCCGAATACCGAGGCCGGGCGCGAAACCTATCTCGCCGACGCGCGCGCGGTGATCGCATCGGTGATGGCCGTCGCGCCGCGCTATTTCCGCGTCCTCCCCAAGGCGGCGCTCGAGGTGCGCGCGGTCGAAAAATGGCGCGAGGGAACGGCATCGACCGCCTTCTACAACCCGCCCTCGGCCGACGGATCGCGCCCCGGCATCTATTACGTCAACCTCGTCGACATGAACCAGACGCAAAAGGTGCAGGTCGCCGGAATCGCCGCGCACGAAGGCGCGCCGGGCCATCATTTCCAGATCGCGCGCCAGCAGGAACTCGCGGGCATCCCCAAATTCCGCAAGTTCGGCGGTTACGGCGCCTATATGGAGGGCTGGGGGCTCTATTCGGAACGGCTCGCGAACGAGATGGGCGTCTACAAGACCCCCTATGACCGCTTCGGCATGCTGTCGCTCCAGGTATGGCGCGCGATCCGGCTCGTACTCGACACCGGAATCCATTCGAAGCGCTGGACGCGCGAACAGGCGATCGCTTATTTCAAGGCGAACAGCTCGGTGTCGGACACCGATATCGCGCGCGAGGTCGACCGCTATTTCAACTGGCCCGGACAGGCGACCAGCTACATGGTCGGCCAGCTCAAGATCGCCGAACTGCGCAAACGCGCCGAACGCGAACTCGGCCCGCGCTTCGACATCCGCGATTTCCACGAAGCCGTGCTGAGCGAAGGCGCGCTGCCGCTCGATATTCTCGAAGAGCAGGTCACGCGCTATATTGCGGCGAAGAAGAAGTAGGATCGGCGGACCCGGCAATGAGCGGCGAGAAGATCTTCATCAGCGCGAACGACCTGCTCGCCGACTCCTTCCGGCTCGGCATGCAGGTGCTGGATAGCGGTTTCAGACCGACGCACCTCGTCGGGATCTGGCGCGGCGGCGCGCCGGTCGGCATCGCGGTGCAGGAATTGCTCGACTATCACGGCCAGCATTGCGACCACATCGCGATCCGCACCTCGTCCTACCACGGCATCGACAAGCAGGACGCACACGTCAAAGTCTTCGCGCTCGGCTATCTGATCGACACGCTGAACCCCGAAGACCGCCTGCTCATCATCGACGATGTGTTCGACAGCGGGCGCAGCATCCGCGCCTTCCTCGCCGAGTTACAGGCGCGTTGCCGCCACAATATGCCGCGCGACGTCCGCATCGCGACCGTCTGGTACAAACCCGGCCGCAACGTCACCGACCTCAAACCCGACTTCTTCGTCCATAAAACCGAACAATGGCTGATCTTCCCGCACGAGGTCGACGGGCTGACGGTCGAGGAAATCCGCCGGCACAAGCCCGAGGCAGCGATCATCCTGCGCGAGGAAGGCCAATCCGATGCCTGATGGTTTTGCGTCGAGTGCCGCGCGCGCCGCTTTCATCGCCGCGCTGCCCAAGGCCGAGCTCCACCTCCATATCGAAGGCTCGCTCGAACCCGAACTGATGTTCGCGCTCGCGCTGCGCAACAAGGTCGCCATCCCCTTCGCCAGCGTCGATGAAGTCCGCGCCGCCTACGCCTTCTCGAATCTCCAGGATTTCCTCGACATCTATTATCAGGGCATGGGCGTGCTCATGACCGGGCAGGACTTCTACGACCTCACCGCCGCCTATCTGGCGCGCGCCCACGCCGACGCCGTCCGCCACGTCGAAATCTTCTTCGATCCCCAGGGCCATACCGAACGCGGCGTCGCGTTCGAAACCGTCATCGCCGGCATCACGCGCGCCCTCGACGATGCGCGGACCAGCTATGGCATCAGCTCGAAACTCATCCTGTGTTTCCTCCGCCACCTCAGCGAAGCCGAAGCAGAGGCGACCCTCGACGAGGCGCTGCCTTACCTCGATCGCATCGACGGCGTCGGCCTCGATTCCTCCGAAGTCGGCCACCCGCCCGCGAAGTTCGAACGCGTCTTCGCCCGCGCGCGCAGCCTCGGCCTGAAAATCGTCGCGCACGCCGGCGAAGAGGGCCCGCCCGCCTATGTCCACGAAGCGCTCGACCTGCTCAAAGTCGACCGCATCGACCATGGCAACCGCAGCCTCGAAGACCCCGCGCTCGTCGCGCGCCTCGCGGCCGAAGGCATGTGCCTCACCGTCTGCCCGCTCTCGAACCTGAAACTGTGCGTCGTCGAGCGTCTGGAGGACCATCCGCTGCGGACGATGCTCGACGCCGGCCTCGTCGCCACGGTGAACAGCGACGATCCCAGCTATTTCGGCGGCTATGTCAACGCGAACTATCTCGCCGTCGCCGACGCGCTCGACCTGTCGAAGGCCGAGCTGCTCACGCTGGCGCGCAACAGCTTCACCGGCTCGTTCCTCGACGATGCCGGCAAGGCACGGCATCTCGCGGCGATCGACGCCTACGCCTGATCCCGATCAGGACGCGATCAGCACCCCGTGATAGGCGGGATCCTCGAACGCACGCCCGGCGCCCATCGCGACACAGGTCAGCGCATCCTCGGCGACGACGACCGGCAGCCCGGTGGCATGCGCGATCGCGTCGTCCATGCGGCGCAGCAACGCGCCGCCGCCGGTCAGCGTAATGCCTTCGTCGATGATGTCGGCCGACAATTCGGGCGGCGTCTGCTCCAGCGCGGCGCGCACCGCGCTGACGATCTGTCCGACGGGCTCGATCAGCGCCTCGGCAATTTCTGCCTCGGTGACGCGAACCTCGGCCGGACGGCCGTTCACCAGGTCGCGGCCCTTGACGCCCATGATGATCCCCTCGCCGTCGGGCGGAGTCGCACAGCCGATCGCCAGCTTGACGCGCTCGGCGGTCATTTCGCCGATCATCAGATTATGTTTGCGGCGGATAAAGGACGAGATCATCTCGTCCATCTTGTCGCCGCCGACGCGCACCGAATTGCTGTACGCGATCCCACTCAGCGACAGCACGGCGACCTCGGTCGTCCCGCCGCCGATATCGACGACCATTGCCCCTCTTGGTTCGGTGACATGCAGTCCGGCGCCGATCGCCGCGGCCAGCGATTCCTCGATCAGCTGCACCGATACCGCGCCGGCGTTGGTGGCGGCATCTCGGATCGCGCGGCGTTCGACCATCGTCGATCCCGCCGGGACACAGATCACGACATTGCTGCGCCGGGCAAAACGGCTTGCCCCGCCCTGCGCCTTGTCCATGAAATGCTTCAGCATCTGTTCGGCGACGTCGATGTCTGCGATCACGCCATCTCTCAAAGGGCGGATCGCCTGGATATTGTCGGGGGTCTTGCCCATCATCGGCTTGGCTTCGTTGCCGACCACCTTGACGCGGCGAACGCCGTCGCGCGTCTCCAGCGCAACGACCGACGGTTCGTTGAGCACGATGCCCTTGTCCCGCAAATAAACGACGGTGTTCACGGTACCCAGGTCGATAGCCATGTCGTGCGCGGTCGACGCAAACCGATTAAAAAACTTCATATGCGGGGCAAATGCCTTCGGGAATAGATGGAAGAATCAGGCGAGGCCGGCCCTTTTGCGCCCCCAACGTCTGTCATAATCGACTGCGTCGAAGGGGGGCATGACGTCAACCACGACCGCCGCGCTTGCTGCCAGAACGGTAGTTTCTCAGGTCCGGCCGATCCGCCCGCCCCCGAAATTTCTAGTCGTGCGCGCCGGGAACGAGGAATTTCAGACCCTGCAATCTGACGACCGTGTCACCCGCACAGACGGGCGCCGCGATCAATCGCATCCAGCGGCGCGGGGCCTGCGCCGGCTCGATTTCGACATCGAGGGTAAAGCCGCGCCGATGCCTGATCGCATAGGCGCGAAGCTTTTCCATCACGGCCCGCGACCCTTCGCAATAGACGGCAGCGCTCTCGTCGCGTGTGACGGCCGCACCGCGCGGAAAGCCGAAAATATCATAGACCTCGTCCGACCAGCTCAGCCGGTTGTTGTCGGTAAGGTCGCATTCCCACTGACCCAGCCGCGCGGGACGGACCGGCGCCACGACGTCGACCATGTCCGGAACGGGGTCCAGCGTATCGACCCCGTGCATCTGCCCCAGCTCGAAAAAGCGGTCGCGCTCATACAGCGGCCAGCTGTGGTGGACCGGCAAGGGATAGGTCTGCTTCAAAATGCTGGTCTTCCGCTGTGTCGCCCAAGGATAGGCAAGTGGCGCTTAACAAGTTGTGATCCCGATTAACAGCCCGCAGCCGCGCTATCGCCCCCTCGCCAGCGCGATTCCCGCCAGATTCTGCGTGCGCTTGATATGACGTACGCTCGGCATCGGGCCATCGCCGATGAGCGCGCGAAACGTGGAAAGATGGTCCACCGCCCCACCGCGGGCAGGCACGGCGCCGTTCGCCTGCGCCACAACCGCAGCCGCATCGCCGAGCAGGACAAAATTCTTCAGCCCGAGGTTCTGCGCCAGCCGCAGCGCCGCGATCAGCGCCAGCCACTCGGCATCCATGCTGCTGCCGATCCCCGCGTCGCGGACGACCGTCGCCGCCCCCCCGGTCACCACGGCGGTTTCCATCTTCCCCGGATTGGGCCGGCACCCGCCGTCGAAATAGATCTTGATGCGGCGCGCCATCATCCCGCCCTCCTAGCGGGTCAGAACGTCCCGCGCACCGAAAAGGAAAAGATCGGGCCGATCAGCCGGTCGCGTTGCTCGACAAAGGCGATCGGGCTTTCGCCGCGCACCCCCGTATAAACGGTCCGATCGCGCTTCGATCGCGCATTGGCGATATTGCGGACCTGCGCCCGGACGGTCAGCCCCATCACATTCTTATGCTCGACAAAAACCGACGCCCAAACCGGGCCCTCCCAGACCTTGTCGGTCTGGTTGCGGCGATAATTGGGCTGATAGTGCAGATATTCGACGTCGCCGCCCCATGCCCAGTCGGCGGCCGCGACATCGTGGCGCAGGCCAAGGCTGACATAAGTGTCGTTGAGTCCGCTATATTCCCGTTTTTCGCCGGTGAAAGGATCGCGCAGCGAGGTTTTCTGGAGCAGCACCCGTGTGTCGAGCTTGACGCCTTTCAGCCCTGCGGGATCAAGATTGATCGTCGAGGTCCAGTCGATCGCGTCCACTTTGGCTTTCGCGATATTGCCGACCGCTTCGCCGTCCGCGCCGATCGGGATCACGTCGACCCGGTCCTCAACCTCACGATGGATCAGGATCAGCTTGGTCGAACCCCATGCGCCGAACTTCCGGTTCGCCTCCAGCTCGTAACTCCAGTCCTGCTGCGGGCGCAGGTCGTTGTTGCTTTCGTTCTGATTGCCGTCGTTCAGGAACGCGCGCGCGAGAAAGTCATAGAAGGACAATTGCAAGACGCGCCGCCGCATCTTTACCGACACATCGAAATCGGCGGTTGGCGTCCAGGCGAGCGAAATCGAGCCCTTGGGCCGGAAGAAACTGCGTGTCAGACCGTTCATGCCCGTCTGGGTAATCGTCGAATGTTCGGCCCCGGCGACAATCTGAAAATTCAGCTTGTCGGTCAGTTTGCGCCCGAAGCTGAGCAGCCCCTCATAACGGTCCTCGCTCACCCCGCCGGTGCCGCCCTCGAAAGGCTGGTCGACCCACGCTCCCGTCGGATCAAGCACCGCGATCGACGCGACATTGTCGAGCGTATTGAATGCCGCCTCGCCCGACAGCTGCCAGTCGCCGCCGAACATCTTCCACTGATATTCGCCGCGCCCGATCGTCTCGCCGACGTCGCCGATCTGCGCAAAGCGGTCGCCGGTTGCGACGCCGCCATCCGGGGTCGTGACGATTTCTTGGGTGGAAGGTTCGTGACTGAACCGCCGCAGCCCGATCAGCTTCAGCTTGCCCGGCCCGAAACCGAACTGGTAATCGCCGCTGACCTCGTAGTTCCATCCGTCTTCATTTTGGCGAACCGTTCGCAGGCGGTCGGTCAGGCCGGGCCCGGTCCGAACACCATCCTCGTAATAGCGGTCATATTTTCGCTGATAATGACCGCCCAAATTGGCGACGGTGTCGCCCGCCGGATCCCAGGTGATCCGCCCCGACAGCTTCGGCGTGTCATAATGCGTATTCCACACGTCGCGCCGCCGCTCGATGTTCGTCCCCGCGCCGTCATAGATGAGCGTCGGCCCGCCCGCGCCGCTACGCCGCGCATCATCATTGTTGAACGCCACTTCATACTCGACGTCGCCCGACCGCCCGCGCACCGACACGTCGCCGCGCGTGAACAGCGGATCGGTGTAATGCGCTCGAAATTCGGGCTTCCACGAAAACTGCCCGGAAAACGCGTCGGCGCGATAAATGATATTGGCGACCTGCCCTGACAGGCCGGGGAGATCGAGGGTCGCGCCGTCGACGATCTCGATCCGCTCGACATTGCCCGCCGGAATGCGCGACAACTGGGTGTACATGTCGTCACCCTTGTTCGACGGCCGCTCGCCGTTGAACAGCACATTGCCCGTCGCCTGGCCCAGCCCGCGCAGATTTTCATTGTCGCGGATCTGGAAACTGGGGACCTGGTTCAGCATGTCAAAGGCGTTGTTTGGCGCGTAGCGCGTGAAATCGGCGGGCACATACACCTGCCGTGCCGCGCTGCTGATCCCGCCCGCGGGCACCTCGGTCGGCGCGGGCGGCGGCGTATCGCCGGTCGGTGCCGCCTCCTGCGCCATGGCCGGGACGGCCGACAGCGCGGCAGCGACCGCCACCATACTGACAAGGCGCATCACTTGGCATTCCCTCCGGTCGCGCGGTTCATCGCCAGCGCATAGTCGCCCGTCACGCCCATCGCCTTCATGCCGACGACCTCGTCGGCGCTGAGTTTCGTATATCCCGCGGCGGCGAGGCTGCGCACATAGGCGCCGTCGACGCCCAGCGCCTTGCATGCGATCGCGTCCTCGATTTCCGTCAGCGCCAGTGCCTCGGACTTGAGGTCGCGAACATATTCGGGCCGCACCTCGAGCGCTGCCGCCGCGATCAGGTCGTCGGCATCCTTCGGTCGCACCCCCTCGTGCGTCAGCCCGTCGGCCAGCTCGATCGTCGCATCGACCATCAGCATCGCGAGCAGCGTCGAACGATGATCGGGCACCAGCCCACGCTCGCTCAACCGCCGTTCGAAAGCGGGATCCGAGGTAAAGCGGCATGCCCCCTCGCCCTCGAACGCGCGCGTCAGCGTGCCGGTACAGGACAGCGTTCCCGCAGCATGCGTCACGCTAAAGGTTACGGGCCCCGGCGTGCCCCTGCCGAGTGCCGCCTGCGCCGCAGCGAAATAGGCGCGCGATCCGTCGAGCGTCTGATCGCTGTTCGACCGTTTGTGCTGGATGCGCACGCGCGGCGCGCCCTGCTTTCCGCCCGCCGGCTCGGCAACCCAGCGAACATCGCTCAGGACGTACGGGTCGGCGGCGGCGGTCGGCGCCGAACAGGCAAGGATCGACAGCAAAGCGGCGCTGCCGGCAAAAAACATGGCATTCATGGGGGGACTCCTCCTCCGTGCGCCGGACGAGCGTCATCGCTCGCCCCCGCAGCGGCGTTTCAAAACAGGGTTTCGATCAGTCGTCGGTGGTTACGGACGAATGTCCGGGCGTCAGTCGCGGACTGGCGGCTCGGGGGGTTCGGGGGTGACGGGGATTTCGATCCGCGCGGTCCGGCCGTCGGCCCGGCGCGCCTCGATCACGCCGCGTTCCATGTCGACGACGGCCACATCGCCGCCGCGCACGGCCCTCGCGACCGGCCGCGGCGTCGCGGCGGTGCGGGGCTTCGCCACGGGCCGGAACCCGCTCAACGCGCGCCGTTCAATGGCGTCGTCGGCATTGCGTAACTTCACCCCCGACTTTTGCATGTCGGTGACGAAGTCGCAGTCGATCCCCATCGCCTTGAGCGCGATCAGGTCATCGATCCCGACGTCGGGGAAATGCGTTTTCATGTCGCGGGCAAAGGTCGCGTTGACGCCGACATGCCGCGCACCGACCAGCTCGTCGAAATCGGCGCCGGGAATGACGCTGCGCATCTGCCGGATATAGGCGGGATCGATCCCGCTCGCCTTCGCCGAAATGATATCGTCGGCGTCCAGCGAACCCCCGCTTTCGCGCATTTCGGCAACATATTCGGGGGTCACGCCCACGGCGCGCATGCTCACCAGGTCCTCGGCGCTCAGCGTCTTCGCAGTCGCCCCGGCCGCGGCGGCGTTATCGACCGCAGTGTCCTTTGCGACGACAGCCGACTGCGACGTCACCGTCGTCGTTTCCGCGGTCGTCGAGGCGACGGCGGCGTGGACGTCCGCCGTCGCCTTGTGTTCGGCGGTCGCCGAAAAGGCCGCCAGCGGCGCGGTCACGCCCGCCAGCACGACCAGGCTCATCAGGATCCAGCTCGCGCTCGCCGGGCCGCGCTTCAGGCTGCCGTCGAGGACGCGGGTGATGCGGCGCTTCAGACTGTCCTTGCCCGGTGCGACGCCATGCGCGGCAAGCAGCGCGCCCTGATTGTCGTGCCGCGCCGCGCCGACCAGCAGGGTCGCGTAATCGGGGCCGTTGATGTCGGCCATCAGCACCGCATCGTCGGCGGCTTCCTCGCGGAGCTGATGGCTCTCACGCGCCAGCATCCATACCAGCGGATTGAACCAGAAGACCGCGCAGGCAACGCGCGCGCCGAGCAGTTTCGCCCAGTCGAGCCGCGCGACATGCGCCAGTTCGTGCGCGATGATCGCCTCGGCCTCACCCGATGCGGCGACCGCCTTCGGGCTCAGCACGATCGTCGGGCGCAGCACGCCCCAGCTGATCGGCGAACGAAGCTCGTTGCTCACCAGCAACGCGGTGCCATGCTTGAACCCCATGCGCCGCTGCGCCTCGGCCAGCGCCGACAGCCACGACCGCTCGACGAGGACCTCGGCGCGCCCGCGCATCGCGAACAGCCGCACCACCGCCAGCGTCATCATTCCAGATAACAGCAGGAGCGGGACAAGATAGAGAAAGGGGGCAAGGTCGCTCCACACAAAAGCAACCGGCGTCGATCCGGCACTTTCCACCACGGCAGGGACTGAGGCCGTGGCGGGGGCCGGATCGATCGCCGATCCCCCTGTTGTTTCCATCTGAACCGCTGGCGCGGCGAACCAGCTCGCGGGCATCGGCGCCCATTGCGGCAGCAACAGCATCGCGGCGGGCAGCGCCAGCAACGCCATCAGCCCGGCGTGCGCGACCATCGATCGCTCGCCGGCCGAACGCCACCGCACCAACCGCAGCAAGCCCAATGTCAGCGCCGCGATGACGACGGATTTCCAGGCGAGGCCCAGCAACATGGCAGTGGTCAGCATCACGCTCTCCCTTCGCGCGCCCGCGCGATCATCTGTTCAAGTTCGTCGAGTTCGTCGGGGCTCATTTCGTCCTGCATGCCCAGCAGCGCGGCGGCGGCGCTCGTCGCCGATCCGTTGAAGAAGACCCGCACGACCTGGCTCAGCGCCGACTTGCGCGCGGTCTTGTCCGACACGCTCGGCGCATAGACGAAACCATGGTCGGACTGTTCGCGCACGACAAAGCCCTTGGTCTCCAGCCGCTTCAGCATCGCGCGGATCGCCGAACCCGACAATTCGTCGGCCAGCGCCTCGCCGATCTCGATCACGGTCGACGCACCACGCTCGTAAAGGACATCGACGATTTCGCGTTCCCGCGGCGGCAAACTGGACAACATACGACTCACCTCATGCGCTACATTTGTAGCGTGCTACATTTGTAGCGCATGCTTGGCAAGGGGTTTTATTCGAACAACACACAGAGGGCGCGACACACCCCGCGCAGTCCGTACAATACCCCGAAATGTCGGCTGCACGCCCACGCAAAGGCGCAAAATCGCCCCGATTCGGCCCCGTCTGCATCGACTCGCCGCACAATCCGCTCGAATTACCGGCAGAACAAATCAACGATCTTGCAGGAAATTTGCATGTGCCAGAAAGGGCGATCTGACACGCGGGGGCGGCTCATCGAAGGAGTAAGATCATGCGTGCCGTTTCCAAAAGCCCAAAAATTCTGTTGCTGGCGGCGATGCTGGCCGGGACAGCAACGGTCGGCCTCGCGGCCCAGCCGCAGGAACAACCGCAAGACCAGTCGCAAGACACGTCCAATGGCGACGTCATGGCGACCGTATATGGGACGATTCCGCCCGCGTCGGAAATGACCAAGGGCCCCGAAGTCGAAGGCATCATCTCGGCGCGCAGCGATGGCCGGATGCAGGTCACGACCGCCGACGGCAACAACACGATCATCGCCCTCAACGACGCCACGCGGATCAAGTCCAGCGGCGGCTTCCTGGGCCTCAACCGCGACAAGCTCGCTGCGAATTCGCTGCTTAACGGCCTGCCGGTCAGCGTCGAGACGCTACAGTGGAGCGGCGGCCTCGTCGCAAGCCAGGTCGAACTGAAGAAAAAGGACCTCCGCACCGCGTCGATGATCCACACCGGGACCAACCAGCGCTTCGCCGAACAGACCGCGGCAACCGACGCGCTGCGCAGCCGCGTTGGCGACATCGACCAATATAATGTCAAAAGCACGACGAACGTGAACTTCGACACCGGCAAGGCCGTGCTGTCGGCGCAGGCGCAAGCCGATCTCTGTGCCACGGCATCCTCGGCCGAGGCGACGGACAATGCTCTGCTGCTGGTCGTAGGCTACACCGATTCGACGGGAAGCCAAGAGCTGAATCAGGAATTGAGCGAAAAGCGCGCCAGCCGCGTCGTCAATCATCTCCAGCAGGCTTGTGGCTGGAAACCCTATCGGATGCTGACCCCCACCGGAATGGCCGAAGCCGATCCGGCGGCCGACAACACCACCCCCGAAGGCAAGGCACAGAACCGCCGCGTCGCGGTGAATATCCTCGTCAGCAAGGGTCTCGACGGGCTGTAAGATGCACGGGGCGGGCGTTGGCCCGCCCCGCAATTTCCGGCGGGAAACGGCAAGGATTGCACGCCGCCGCCCGGCGCCCTACATCGACCGCTCAACCGCACCGGAGACATTCGTCATGGATCACACCCTGCCCGCAACGCCGCTCCGCCTTGCCGCCAGGAAAGTCCATGTACATGCCTTCGATCACCATCTCGAATCTCGGTTGGTCCACGCCTGACGGCCGCGCCGTCCTTTCGGACCTCGACCTCAATTTCCAACCCGAACGCACCGGCATCGTCGGGCGCAACGGCGTCGGCAAATCGACGCTGCTGCGCCTGCTGACCGGCGACATCGTCCCCACCACCGGCCATATCGCGATCGACGGCAGCATCGCGATGCTGCGCCAGACGGTGCAGGTCGGCGCGGGCGAAACGATCGCCGACCTGTTCGGCGTCGCCCCCGCGCTCGCGCTGCTCCGCAAGGCCGAGGCGGGTGCGGCGACCGTCGACGAAATCGCCGAAGCCGACTGGACACTTGAAGCGCGACTCGACGAGGCGCTCGCCAATGTCGGCCTGCCCGTCTCACCCGAAGCCCCACTGACGACGCTTTCGGGCGGCCAGCGCACCCGCGCTGCGCTGGCCGGTGCGATGTTCGCCGCGCCCGACTTTCTGCTGCTCGACGAACCCACCAACAATCTCGACCGCGAGGGCCGCGAGGCCGTGCGCGCCATGCTCGCCGGCTGGCGCGGCGGCGCGATCATCGTCAGCCACGACCGCGAACTGCTCGAGGAAATGGACGCGATCGTCGAACTGACCGCGCGCGGCGCCGCGCGCTACGGCGGCGGATGGAGCGCCTATCGCGACCGGAAGGATATCGAACAGGCCGCGGCCGCGGCCGAGCTCGCGGGCGCCGAAAAGCGCATCGACGCGGCGCAGCGGCAGGCACAGGCCGCCATCGAACGGCAGGATCGGCGCGATTCACGCGGGCGCGGCAAAGCCGACCGCGGTGGCATGCCCAAAATCCTCCTCGGCGCGCAGAAACGCCGCGCCGAAGAAACCCGCGCCGCCGGCAGCCGCCTCGCCGAACGCCAGCGCGGCGATGCCAGCGAGCAACTGTCGACCGCGCGCGCCAAGATCGAGATCGTCGACCCGCTGTCGGTCGGCCTGCCCTCCACGCGCCTGCCCGCGTCGCGCACGGTGTTAACGCTCGACCATGTCACCGCGGGCTATGCCGGGGGCCGACCGGTGATCGAAAATCTGTCGCTGACCATCACCGGTCCCGAACGCGTCGCGATCACCGGCCCCAACGGATCGGGCAAATCGACCCTGCTCGCGCTGATCGCCGGCACGCTCGTGCCCTGGTCGGGCGACGTCCGCGTCGGCGTCCCCTTCGCGCTCTTCGACCAGCGCGTCGGCCTGCTCGATCCCGCGCGCTCGATCGCCGGCAATTTCCTCGCGCTCAATCCGGGGACGACGAACAACCAGTGCCGCGCCGCGCTTGCGCGCTTCCGCTTTCGCGCCGACGCCGCCGACCAGATCGTCGGCACGCTCAGCGGCGGCCAGATGCTCCGTGCCGGGCTTGCCTGCGTCCTCGGCGCGCCGCTGCCGCCACAGCTTCTGATCCTCGACGAACCCGGCAACCATCTCGACATCGAGTCGCTGACCGCCATCGAAACCGGCCTCGCCGCCTATGACGGCGCGCTGCTCGTCGTCAGCCACGACACCGCGTTTCTGGACGCCATCGGTGTGAAGCGGAGGATCGAGCTGAGCTCGACCTAGCATCGGACGGGATGGCCGCTTTGGGGAAGGAAGGCGCCCTTCCTTCGTCATCCCGGGCTTGACCCGGGATCCTCGGCGGCGGCGAAGTCATAGACCACGGATCAAGTCCGGGGTGACGAGTATGAAAAATCCTCCCTGCTCGCGCAGGACGTTTCGCGCCGCCGCGCCATCTTTCGGTGCCCGCGCTAACCTTCTTTTAACCAGCGGACACCAACAACCACCTATGCCAATTTTCGGACATTTTCTTCCATCGGCGCCCAGCGCCGACAAACGGCATGACGCGCGCCGAAAACTCAGCCTTCTTGCCCGGGGCTTGCAGCATGATGGCACCGGCATCGCCGTACAGATCCACAATATATCGGGAACGGGCCTGCTGTTCGAAAGCGATATCAAACTGGCGACCGGCGACCGGATCGAAATCGAGCTACCGCATGCCGGCGACATCATGGCGATCGTCATCTGGGCCAGCGGACGGCTTTTCGGATGCCAGTTCGAAGGCCCGGTATCGCCGGCCACGCTGAGCGCCGTCGAACTCAAGAGCGCCGTCGCCCCGGCGCCGGAGCTCATCGATGCCATCACCCCGACGCCCGGCGTCGACGAAGATCATGCCGAACCGGAAATCGACGAAGCCTTCGGCGCGCGCCTGGTGCGGCTCCGCGCCCGCGCCGGGCTCAGTCAGGCCGACGTCGCCAAACGCATGGGCGTCAGCGCGCCGTCGGTTTCGAGCTGGGAAAAGGGCCGCGCGCGCCCCAAGCGTGGCCGCATGGCAAAGCTCGCCGCCATTCTCGGTGTCCAGACCTCCGACCTCCTCGATGACGCGGCGCCCGAGGATTTTCAGGAATTGATCGACCGCAGCCGCGAACAGATCGCGCGCGCCGTCGGAATCAGTGCCGACAGGGTCCGGATCATCGTCGAATTCTAGCCTGGAAAGCCAGGCGCCAGCCTTCAGGTCGCCATCACCCGCGCGATCAGCCGCTCTTCCTTTTCGATCCACGGCGCCATGCTCGGCCGCCCCAATATCGCCTCGCTCCACGCCGCGATCTTCGGATGGACGGCCGCATCGACGCACGCGCCGCAGTGGCGTAAATTCATCAGCGGCGAAGCGACCGCAAGGTCGGCGAGGGTCAACCGGTCGCCGACGAGAAAACCCGACGCCGGGATCGCGCCTTCCAGATAGGCGAGCAGCTTGGGCAGTTCCTCGCCTTCGGCCTGCGCCGCGGCGGCCAGATCGCCTTCGCGCCCCAGAAATTTCGGCGCGACGACACGATTGAAGAACATCTTTCCGCTGCACGCCGCGAACACGGTATCGCCAAACTCTTCCCACCAGATCGTCCGGCCGCGCTCCTGCGGGTCGGCGGGGATCAGCGCGGGCTCGGGATGCTTTGCCTCGAGATATTGGATAATCGCGCTCGAATCGGCGAGCAGGAAGCCGTCGTCGTTCATCGCCGGCATCTTGCCCAGCGGCGAGGCGGCGCGGAACCCCGGATCGGGATCGCCGATCCCGACGCCCTTCAGCTCGAAATCGATCCCCTTTTCGCCCAGAAAGCCCAGCAATTTCCGGACGAACGGCGACACCAGCGACCCATAGATAATCATCCTGCATTCTCCCTGTATTTTGCCCCAGCATAGGCCAAAGGTTGCGCATCGCAACCCGTCCTGCGGCGGCGCCGCGGCGCGAAATAAACTTGCTATCGACCGCTTGCCATGGAACATCCGGCGACAGAGGGGGGCGCTGCTACGGCAGCCATCAGCAGGATAATCATAATGCGCCCTTCGTCATGGGCAGATCGGCTGTTGGCGCTGCTGGTCCGGTTTGTCGGCTTGGTCATCCTGCTGGCAACCATTGCCGCCGCCGTCGCCAGCTTTTTATACAATCAGTCCGAAGAGGCCGATCAGGCCGAGCTGGTCGCGGCACAGGTCAACATGCGGCTGCGCGACCATCTCGCGGTGCTCGAAGGGGTGCGTGCGCTCTATCAGTCGGATAGCGCCGCCAGCGGCCCCGCCATCCGCGCCTATCTCGCGGCGCTCAGGCCGCAAATCCAGGCGCCGGGTATGGAAGGCGTCGGCATCGCCGCTGCGATGCGCGCCGCAACCCCGGCGGCGATCGAGGCAAAGCTGCGCGAAAATTACGGCGAGGATATCAAGATCTGGCCCGCCACCGACCAGCCGATCGGCTTTCCCGTCATTCTCGTCGAGCCTTATACGCCGCGCCGCCACGCCGCACTCGGGTTCGACATGTACAGCGAGCCGATCCGGCGCGCGGCGATGCGCCGTGCCTGGCAAACCGGGCATCCGGCCGCGAGCGGCATCGTCCACCTTGCACAGGAAAAGGCCGCCACGGTCAAACAGCCGGGCTTTCTGATCTATCTTCCCGTCTATGCGCGCGCCCGCGCCGGTGCCAATGCCGAAACGCTTGCCACCGCCCCCGGGGTCCGGCCGGTCGAAGCCTTCGTCTATGCGCCTTTCCGGACGCGCGACATGATGACCGCCGTGCTCGGATCGCAGCTCGAAGGCATCGACGGGATCGAAGTCTATGCCGGCGAAGGACCGTCGGCACCGCTCGTCTTTTCCAGGGGAACGATGGGATGGGACGCGCAGGAACAGAAATTGCGCGTTGCCGACCGGATCTGGACGATGCGTATTTCCTATGGCCGCTCGTTCGAACGGCTCGGGCGTCCGCTCGCCATCTTCATCTTCGGCGTCGCGCTGGCGTTGCTCGCGACCCAGCTCCACCGCGTTCAGCGCCGCCGCATCGATGCCTTTCAGGCGCTCGCCGCGCAAAAGGCACGCCATGCCGAGGATCGCGAACTGATGATCGGCGAGATGGCGCACCGGATGAAAAACGCCTTCGCGCGCATCGGCGCCCTCGCGCGCATCACGCTGCGCGAATCGACCAGCCTCGAGGATTTCGAGGCGAAGTTCGACGGCCGCATGCGCGCGCTGTCCGACGCGAAGCAGATGCTGGTTACCGGCGCGGTCGACAGCGTCGAACTCGGCCGTATCATCCACCGCGAACTCGAACTCGCCGGCCGCTCGCCGCAGCAGCTTGCCGCGGTCACCGGCCCCGACGTTCGCCTCGATGACGAGGGCGCGCAGGCGCTGTCGCTCGCGATCCACGAATTCGTCACCAACAGCATCAAATATGGCGCGCTCGCGGGACAGGGCGACCTCGCCGTCGGCTGGCGCCGCGCCGGCGACGATATCGAACTCAGCTGGGTCGAAAGCGGCCTGGCCGAAACCCCGCATATCGACACCGAAAGCTTCGGCACCCAATTCATCCGCACCTTGATCGAACGGCAATTGAAGGGCAGTTGGGATCGCAGTGCCGCCGACCATCGCCTTACCATCATCATCCGCTGGCCCGACCGCGATGCCCCCGCATCCTGACTCTCGCTGGCAGATCTGGATCGACCGCGGCGGCACCTTCACCGATGTCGTTGCGCGGCGCCCCGATGGTGCCGTCGTCACCACCAAATATCTCAGTGAAGACCCCGCGCGCCCGGGCGATGCGGCGGTTGGCGCAATCCGCGACCTCACCGGCGCGGGCACCGGCCCGCTGCCGCCGCTCGCGATCCGCATGGGATCGACCGTCGCGACCAACGCGCTCCTCGAACGCAAGGGCGAGCCGACCCTGCTCGCGATCACGCACGGCTTCGGCGATGCCCTCACCATCGGCTATCAGGACCGCCCCGACCTGTTTGCGCGCCGTCTCGACCGTATCCCCCCGCCGCATGCCGAGGTTGCCGAGATCGCCGAACGTGTCGGCCCCGACGGCGATGTGCGGATGCCGCTCGACGAAGAGGCCGCCCGGGCTGCGCTTCAAGCCGCGCGCGACCGCGGCCTGACCAGTATCGCGATCGTGCTGGTCCACGGCTATCGCTACCCCGCGCACGAACGGCGCCTCGCCGAAATCGCGGCCGAAACCGGCTTCACCCAGATTTCGACCAGCCATGACGTCAGCGCGCTGATCAAGCTCATCGGCCGCGGCGACACGACGCTCGCCGACGCCTATCTCTCGCCCGTCCTCCACCATTATGTCCGCCAGTTCGTCGCGCAGCTGGGGGACGGCATCGACCCGCAATTCATGAAAAGCTCGGGCGGCCTCGCCTCCGCCGCCGCCTTCCACGGCCGCGACGCGATTCTTTCGGGCCCCGCGGGGGGCATCGTCGGCATGGTCGGCAGCGCCGCGCCGCTCGGAAAGGACCGCCTCATCGGCTTCGACATGGGGGGCACCTCGACCGACGTCAGCCATTACGCCGGCCGCCTCGAACGCGACAACGAAACCATCGTCGCGGGCACGCGCATCCGCGCGCCGATGCTGCGCATCCACACCGTCGCGGCGGGCGGCGGCT
The DNA here is from genome assembly GCA_051861185.1 of Sphingopyxis sp. GTDB lineage: Bacteria > Pseudomonadota > Alphaproteobacteria > Sphingomonadales > Sphingomonadaceae > Sphingopyxis. The sequence goes on along the minus strand of JBIMKQ010000010.1, from coordinate 26,476 downwards.
CGATCTGCCGCTGGGACGGGGCGCGGCTGCTCGTCGGCCCCGAAAGCGCCGGCGCGAACCCCGGCCCCGCCGCCTATGGCCGCGGCGGGCCGCTGACCGTGACCGACTGCAACGTCCTGCTCGGCAAGATCCAGCCCGCGCATTTCCCCAAACTCTTCGGCCCGAACGGCGACCAGCCGCTCGACCGCGATGTGGTGGTTCAAAAATTCGCCGCGATGGCCGCCGAAGTCGGGGGCATCGCTCCTGAGGCGCTCGCCGAAGGCCTGCTCGCGATCGCGGTCCAGCAGATGGCGAACGCGATCAAGCGCATCACCATCGCGCGCGGCCACGATGTATCGCAGGGTTACAGCCTCGTCGGTTTCGGCGGCGCGGCGGGCCAGCATGTCTGTCTCGTTGCCGATGCGCTCGGGGTCGACGAAATCCTGCTCCACCCGCTCGCGGGCGTGCTCTCGGCCTATGGTATGGGCCTCGCAAAACCGTCGGCGATCCGCGAACGGACGCTGACCATCAAACTCGACGCCGATTGCGCCGCCGCCCTCGCCGCAGTCGAAACCGAACTGTCGGATCAAGCCCGCGCCGACCTCGCCCAAGGCGCCGACACCTCCCGCGAAACCCTGCTCTTCGTCCGCCTCGCCGACAGCGACAATGCGATCGAACTCGCGCTCGCCCCGCCCGCCGACGTCGCCGCTGCCTTCGCCGCTGCCTTCCGCCAGCGCTTCGGCTACGCCCCGCACGCCAACCTCGTCGTCGACCGCATCCGCGTCGAACTGACCGAGGCGGGCGATGCGCCCGCGGCCCTGCCACCACCGTCAGCGATCGCCGAAGCCGCCCCCGAGACCGTCACCGCCTGGCTCGCCGGCGCGGCGCACGATGTCCTGCTCCACCAGCGCAGCGCCCTCGCCCCCGGCCGCACCGTCGCGGGCCCCGCGATCATCATCGACGCGCTCTCGACCACCATCGTCGAACCCGGCTGGCGCGCCGAGGTCCAGCACGAAGGCACGCTCCTTCTCGCCCGCACCCGCGACGCCGAAACGCACGCCGCAGCAACCGACGACCTCTCGCAACCCGACCCGATCCGCCTCGAAATCTTCAACAGCCTGTTCATGGCGATCGCCGAGGAGATGGGCGGCGCGCTCCAGCACAGCGCCTCGTCGATCAACATCCGCGAACGGCTCGACTTCTCGTGCGCGATCTTCGACGGCGAGGGCCGCCTCGTCGCCAACGCGCCGCATATGCCGGTGCATCTCGGCTCGATGGGCGAAAGCGTCCGCACCATCCTGCGCCAGCGCCGCACCGACGGCCGCGGGATCCGCCGCGGCGATGCCTATGCCCTCAACGCCCCCTATGACGGCGGCACCCACCTCCCCGACATCACCGTCATCATGCCGGTGTTCGTCGAGGGCGACACGCCCAGCTTCTTCGTCGCCGCGCGCGGCCACCACGCCGACCTCGGCGGCATCGCGCCCGGATCGATGCCGCCCGACAGCAAAAGCATCGAGGACGAAGGCATTCTCTTCGACAATATATTGATCGTCGACGACGGCCATTTCCGCGACGCCGCGGTCGCATCGCATCTCGCGGGCAGCGACTGGCCCGCGCGCAACCCCGCGCTCAATATCGCCGACCTGAAAGCGCAGGTCGCCGCCTGTCAGCGCGGCGCGAGCGCGCTCGCCGATCTTTCCGCCGCCCACGGCACCGCCACCGTCGCCGCCTATATGGCGCACGGCCAGCGTCAGGCCGAAGCCGCGGTCCGCCAGCTTATCGCCCGACTCGACGACGGTGCTTTCCGATACGCGATGGACAATGGCGCCGAGGTGGTCGTCGTGGTGAAGGTCGACCGCGAAGCGCGACATGTCACGATCGACTTCACCGGCTCGTCGGCCACGCTCCCCGACAATTTCAACGCGCCAGCGCCCGTCGTCCGCGCCGCCGTCCTCTATGTCCTGCGCACGATGCTCGACGATCCGATCCCGATGAACGAAGGCTGCCTTGCCCCCGTCACGCTGATCGTTCCCGCAGACTCGATGCTCAGCCCCGCCTATCCCGCCGCGGTCGTTGCCGGCAATGTCGAGACCAGCCAGGTCATCACCGACGCGCTGTTCGCCGCCTTCAATGCGATGGCCCCCGCACAGGGGACGATGAACAATTTCACCTTCGGCAACGAAGCGTACCAATATTATGAAACGATCGCCGGCGGCTCGGGCGCCGGTCCGGGCTTTAACGGCACCAGCGTCATCCAGACGCATATGACCAACAGCCGCATGACCGACCCCGAAGTGATGGAAACGCGCTTTCCTGTCATCGTCGAGGAGTTCTCGATCCGCAAGGGCTCGGGCGGCGCGGGCGAATGGACGGGCGGCGACGGCGCCACGCGCCGCATCCGTTTCCGCGAACCGATGGCGGCAAACATTCTCGCGAACCGCCGCCAGATCGCGCCAAAGGGTCTAGCGGGAGGCCAGGACGCCGCACCGGGCCGCAACTGGGTCGAGCGCGCCGACGGCCGCGTCGAGATGCTCGCCGCGACCGGCAGCGCGAACCTTGCGGCGGGCGACGCCTTCGTGATCGAAACCCCCGGCGGCGGCGGTTATGGGGAAGTGGAGGAGGATGAAGGATGACGGGATCGGGACAAGCCCTCCTTCCCCCTCGATTGGGGAAGGATACGAAGCCTTGTCGCGCAGCGATTAGGCGCAGTTGGATGAGGGTGATGCCGCGTCATCGCACCGTCGCGTCAGGCCGCAACCGCACCCTCACCGCTGCGACCAGGAAGCAAGCCTCCAAGTCTCGCTGCCTCCCCCATCAAGGGGGAGGGAAATAGTCATGCTCGTCCTGATCGGCATCCTCATCATCATCGCGGGCTTCGTGCTCCGCTTCAATCCGCTGCTCGTGATCATGGCCTCGGCGCTCGCGACGGGGCTTGCCGCTGGGCTCGATGTCGCCGCGATCGTCGCCGCCTTTGGCAAGGCGTTCAACGACACGCGCTATGTCTCGATCGTCTGGATCGTGCTTCCCGTCATCGGCCTGCTCGAAGCCTATGGCCTGCAACAGCATGCGCGCAGCCTGATCGGCCGGATGAAGGGCGCGACGCTCGGCCGTCTGCTCGCCTCCTATCTGCTGCTTCGTCAGGCGATGGCGGCGGTCGGGCTGACCTCGGTCGCGGGCCACGCCCAGACCGTCCGCCCGCTCGTCGCCCCGATGGCCGAGGCGGCGGCAGAGGCGCAGAATGATACGCTCACCGACGACCAGCGCGAAGAGGTGAAAGCCTTCTCCGCGGCGACCGACAATGTCGGCCTCTTCTTCGGCGAAGATATCTTCCTCGCGATCGGCTCGATCCTGCTGATGAAGGGCGTGCTCGAAGGCTATGGCTATCAGATCGAGCCTTTGCACTTCTCGCTCTGGGCGATCCCCACCGCGATCGCCGCCTTCCTGATCCACGGCTTCCGCCTCCGCCGCCTCGAACAGCGGATGAAGAAGCAGGGGGCGAACGCATGATCACGCTTGGCCTCGTCTACCTCCTCACCGGGGTCACCTTCGCGCTTTTCGCGCTGCTCGGTCTCTACGACCGCAGCAACCCCAAACGCTTCGGCAACGCCGCCTTCTGGGGCCTGATGGCGGCTTCGATGCTGCTCGGCGACTATCTCGGCGATTTCGGCAATGGCCTGCTCGTGCTCGCGCTCGTCGCGATTGCCGGAACCGGCCAGATCGGCCGCGCCCCCGGCGGCGACGTGTCCGCCGATGTGCAGGCGACACGCGCCGCGCGTCACGGCCCCTTCCTGCTCCTCGTCGCGCTGATCATCCCCGCGGTCGCGCTCGCGGGCACCTTTCTCTTCAAATGGGTGCCCGGGCTTGCCGATCCCAAGCAAGCGACGCTGATCTCGCTCGCGCTCGGCGTGCTGATCGCACTCGCCGTCGGCATGGTACGCCTGAAGCCGCCGCCGCTCCTCCCGCTCCAGCAGGGCCGGCGCCTGCTCGACGCCGTCGGCTGGGCGGCGATCCTGCCGCAGATGCTCGCCAGCCTCGGCGCTGTCTTCGCGCTCGCCGGGGTCGGCGAGGTCGTCGGCGACCTCATCGGTACCGCGATCCCCGAAGGCAGCCTGTTCGGCGCGACGCTCGCCTTCGGGCTCGGCATGGCACTGTTCACCATGGTGATGGGCAATGCGTTCGCGGCGTTCCCGGTGATGCTCGCCGCGGTCGGCATGCCTTTGCTGATCAGGCAATATGACGGCGACCCCGCGGTCGTCGCGGCGATCGGCATGCTCGCGGGCTTCTGCGGCACGCTGATGACCCCGATGGCGGCGAACTTCAACCTCGTCCCCGCGGCCTTGCTCGAACTCAAAAACCCTTATGGCGTGATCAAGGCACAGATCGGCACTGCGCTGCCCTTGCTCGCGGTGAACATCGTCTTCATTTACCTCTTCGCCTTCTAAATCCTCGCCGTGGCGAAGCCATGGGGAGGGGGACCGCGCCGGCAGGGCGTGGTGGAGAGGCCGCGACCTCGCACCACTCGCCCCTCCGTCAGCGCTCCGCGCTGCCACCTCCCCATCGCTGCGCGACAGGGAGGATCATCTTGGTTAGGACAATAGCCATGACCCTCACCCCCGCACACGCCGCCCGCTTCGCGACCGCGACCCTGTCGCACCTCGGCCGGGAATATCCGTACAAGATGGACCTCGTCCTGAACGGTCCCGAGGATGCGAAACCGCCGCGCGAGCATCATCCGATCTTCCACGGCAGCTTCGACTGGCACAGCTGTGTCCACGGCTGGTGGCAGATCCTCCGCCTCGCGCGCCGCTTCCCCGATTTGCCCGTGGCGGCCGAAATACGCGCGCGCGCCGACGACATGCTCGTCGCCGAAAAGGTCGCGGGCGAACGCGCCTTCCTCGATCGCCCCTATGCCGCGGCTTTCGAGCGCCCCTATGGCTGGGCATGGCTGCTCGCGCTCCATGCCGAGGCCGAGCGTCACGACGCCCCCTGGGCGGCCGCGCTCGAACCGCTCGCCGCCGCCTTCGCCGCGCGCTTCCATGGCTTCTTGCCCAAACTCACCTATCCGCTGCGCGTCGGCACGCATTTCAACATCGCCTTCGCTTTGCTTCTCGCCCGCGACTGGGCCCAAACCCGCGATCCCGCGCTGGTCCGCCTGATCGACGCCCGCGCCCGCGACTGGTTCGCCGCCGACCGCGACTGTCAGGCATGGGAACCCGGCGGCGACGAATTCCTCTCCTCGGCGCTGACCGAAGCGCATCTGATGGTGGCCGTGCTCGGCGATGATTTCCCCGCGTGGTTCGATGCCTTCCTGCCCCGCGCCGGACAGCAACAGCCCGCGACGCTCTTCACCCCCGCGACGGTCTCCGACCGCAGCGACGGCAAGATCGCGCATCTCGACGGGCTCAATCTCAGCCGCGCATGGTGCTGGCGCGCGATCGCCGCCGCGCTCGGCCCCGCCCACCCCGTCGCGCCGGTCGCCGAAACCGCCGCGCAGCGCCACCTCGACGCCGCGATGCCGCACATCACCGGCGACTATATGGGCGAACATTGGCTCGCGAGCTTCGCGCTATTGGCTTTGGATGGGCTCTGACGGCGCATCTCTTACTTTGTCACCCCGGACCTGATCGGGGGTCCATCACGCCGCCGCCGGAATGGATACCGGATCAAGCCCGGCATGACGAGAATCGGGGAACGTTACCGCGATTGACAAGCCACCCCCTCGCGGCGAGAGACGGCGCAAGGGGAGAGAGGCCAAGGTGAACGGAAAGATGCTGCGTCCCACATCGTTCGATGTTGCCGAGCGCGCCGGCGTGTCGCAATCGACCGTTTCGCGTGCGTTGCGCAACAGCCCAGGCGTCAACGCCGAAACGCGCGCGCGCGTCTCCGCGGCGGCGCGCGAACTCGGCTATGTCGTCGACCGCCATGCCTCGTCGCTTCGCCTCAAAAGCAGCGAGACGATCGCGCTCGTCACCATCTGCCGCCCCGGCGAAGATCGCAGCGCGATCAATCCCTTTTACTTTGCGCTGCTCGGCAGCATCGCCGCCGCGACCTCGGCGCGCGGGTTCAACCTGCTCGTCTCGTTTCAGGAGAACCCCGACAATTTCCGCGCCGACTTCGTCGCCTCGGGGCTCGCCGACGCGATGATCGTCATTGGCACCACCAGCAACCGCCCGGCGTGGGACTATTTCGCTGCGGCGCAGGCGTCGGGACTCGATTTCGTCTGCTGGGGCAGCCCCGGCAGCCCGTTCCACTGGATGCGCAGCGAAAATGACATCGGCGGACAGCTCGCCGCCGAACATTTCGTGAAGAATGGTCGCCGCCGCATCGCCTTCGTCGGGCCGCAGCAATCGCCGCAGCGCCAGTTCGACGAACGCCGCGACGGCTTTGCGGCGGCGCTTGCCGCGCACGGGCTGACGGCCATCGTCGCTGAACCCCCGGCCGCCGCCGACCGCCACGCGCAGGGCGTCGCCGCGGTGCAGGCGCTGCTCGAAGCGCATCCCGACACCGACGCGATCTTCGCCGCCAGCGACATGCTCGCACTCGGCGTGCTGCAGGGGCTCAAGGATGCGGGGCGCCGCGTGCCCGAGGATGTCGCGCTGATCGGCTTCGACGGCATCCGCGCCGGCACCCTCGCCGACCCCGCGCTCACCACGCTCGAACCCGACCTCGACGCCGCAGGCGAAGCGCTGGTCGCGATGGCGCTCGAGGATGACGAACGCACGCGCAGCGGAACCCGCATCCCCGTCCATCTGGTCGTACGCGGGACGGCCTGAAACCCCAAGCTTCGGGCGTTACCGTGACTTAACTACCCGAAAAGTAACAATTCGTTATTCCCCGCGTTGCTACCCTGTGGGGGCGGGGGCAGAAAGCGGTAGTGTGAACGGACAATTTTTCATCTCGCTGCTCAATCCGGGCATCGGCCTGCTGTTCGCCACCGCCTTTTTCCTGCTGTGGCTGAATCGCCGCGAACGCTATGTCGCCTATGCGGCGGGCGCCTATACCGCGTCGGCGATCGCCTTCCTGATCCAGGACGTCGGCCCCGTGCTGCCGATGGAATTGCAGCGCCTGCCCGCGAATCTGGCCTTCCTGCTCACCGGGATACTGTTCGCTGCGGCGATCATCAAACGCTACGCCCTGCCCGTGCCGTGGCGCACGATGGCGATAACGACCACGATCTCGATCACCGTCTTTCTGTGGTTCCTGCTCGTCCAGCCCAGCATCGCCGCGCGTATCCTCGCGATCAGCATCGGCGCCGGCATCATCGCGGCGATGGTCGTGAAGTCGCTCTGGCCGATCGACAAACCTTATCTGATCGACCGCCTGCTCTTCTGGGTCGCGGCGCTCGCGGCGCTCAACCTGATCATCCGCCCCGTCGTCCTGCTCTCGCTCGGCGGCGGCTTCGACAATTATGTCGGGTTCCAGCAGTCGGTGTACTGGACCACGGTGCAGTTCAGCCAGGCGATGATATCGATCGTCGCGGCGATCAGCCTGATGGTCGCGGTTGCGATCGACCAGATCGCCGAACTGCGCCGCCAGGTCGACGACGACAATCTCTCGGGCCTGCTCAACCGCCGCGGGTTCGAAGCCAAAGCGGGCGCCGCGCTGCGCCGCTGTCTCGACGAGGACCGGCCCGTCGCGCTGCTGATCGCCGATCTCGACCAGTTCAAATCGATCAACGACAATCACGGCCACGCCGTCGGCGACGCGATCATCGCGGCGTTCGGCGCCCACGTCCGGCTGATCGGCCCGCCCGAAATGGTCGCGGGCCGCATCGGCGGCGAGGAGTTTGCGCTGCTCGTCCCCGGCGCCGGAATCGAAACGGGGCGCCAGCTGGCCGAAGCCGTGCGCTCCGGGCTCGAAGACGCCTGCGCCGGCCGCATCCCGGCGACGCTCTGCCCGACGACCAGCATCGGCCTCACCATCGGCGCGCCCGGCACGACGCTCTCGGCCTTGATGCAGGAGGCCGACCAGGCGCTCTATGAAGCGAAGCGCACGGGCCGCAACCGCGTCCGCGCGTTCACGCCCAAGCCGGTCCGCCTCGCCGCCGGGGGATGATCGAACATGTGACGGCCGTCACCGCAATCGCGCCGCGCCTGCGCAATAGAGGCGCAGACCCGAACCGAAAGGACGAACCAGCGTGCGCCATCTGCTCGCGGCGGCCGCCGCCACCCTGCTTCTCGCGCCCGCCGCCGCCGACGCGCGCCTTCCGCCCCCACCCGGATCGGCGCCGGGCACCCCGCCGCCGTTCCGCGAAAGCTATCGCTACCGCTGCGACGTCGAACAGACGCTCAGGCACGGCACCGTCTCGCTGACCCGCCTCTACACCGACGCGGGCGAGCGCGACGCCGGCGACTTCATGCGCTGGAACCCCTCGGGCTACGATCCCTCGCGACCGCGCCGCCCGCTCGAACTCGAACTGTCCTATATCTGGGACGAGGCACGCCAGCCCGCGATCGAGCCGCGCCAGATCGAGATCAAGCTGCGCGTCGGGCTCGACGCCGACCTGCCCGAAGTCGCGCTGATCCATATGCAGCGCCCCTTCCCGGTCGAACCCCATGGCATCGTCGGCAGCACCGCGCTGTCGACGCAGATCTTTCCCTATGCCCCGCACGACCTGCGGAACGGCCATGGCGATCTCCCGCTCGGCGACCTGCTCGCTTATGCCGAGGGCTATGACACGCTCGGCTGGACGTTGATCCGCCCGTCCGACCGCCTCGGCGGCGACAAGGAGCTCGCCCGCGGCACGCTCGACATCGCGGCGATGCGCGAGGCGGTCGCCGCGCTTCCGTCGCTGCGCAAGGCGCTCGCGGTCAAGACCGCCGCGCCGCTGACGCGGTGCGAACGCGTCCTGTGGCCCGAACAGATCCTCTATTGATCGCGCGCGAAACGGCGCCACGCAAAAGCAACCCGCCGCCCCGCCGGAAAGGCGATGATTTCATAAGCTGTTCATCGCGTTAAGCCTTTTCCTCAACGCGCATCCCATCCCCGCCCCCTATCGCAAGAGGGGACCGGGACGAGGCGAAGGACGAGCAAGCATGCGGGCACGAAAGCTTCTGCAGGATCAAAGGGGCGCGACGGCGATCGAATATGGCCTGCTCGCCGCGCTGATCGCGCTCGCGTGCATCATCGCGTTCCAGACGCTCGGCCTCAACCTCGCGACGATCTTCAACACGATCAACGCCGCGCTGAACCGCTAGCCGCCGGCGCGCGCCGCAAAGTCAGTCCATCGGCCCCGCGGGGCGGTGGTCGATCGCGCGGCGCGGGGTATCCCACACCGGCGCGCGCGGCGGCACCGCCTGCGCGGCCTTGGCCTCCAACCGCTCGCGCGCGTCCTCGCCAACCGGCTGCCCGCAGGTCCGGCAACAATCTTCCGCCAGATCCTCCCCGCTGCGCTCGCGTTCGATGATCGCAATGCGCCGCAGGATTTCGGCATCGGTTTCGGCGGGCGTCGGCCGCTGGCATTTGCCGACGTCGCGGCGATTGTCGAAGGTGATGCCGCTGAAAAACTCCTCGCGCGACAGGAACCGGTGCCGCACCGCCTCGGGCAGTTCATAGGCTTCGGCCTCTTCGGGCGTCAGCGCGCGCCCGCCCGCCCCCGACAGGTCGCCGCGCTTCAGCAGCAGCGCGAGCAGCGAGTCCGACGGCACGATCCGCCGCTCGACCTCCTTGCCATCGCGCAGGATCACGATCTCGCGCCCCTCGACCGCGCGCTGATACGCCACCGCCTCCAGCCCGCGCAGCGCGTTCGCCAGCGCCTCGGCGCACGCCCGGTCGAAGGGCGCGAACAATTTGCGCGAACGATTGACCGACGTCCGGCTGACGCCCGCGATACGCGCCGCATCGGTCACGCACCCCGTCTGCGCCAGCAAGGCGAGAAACACCCGCGTCCGCGCCACCGTCCACCCATCCTCGCGAATGCGCAGCCCGGGCATGAAGGGATTGGCCGCCGCCAGACTCCCCTCCCGCAAGCGGGAGGGGTTGGGGGAGGGCCTGTTCCGGTCCTGACTACCGCCCGAGATAACTACCGATTTCCCCCGCGAACCCCGCTCCACCTTACGTCCCATAACCCCATCTCCCGAATCATTGGAATGAATCGGAATATTTTTGAACCTATTTGGATAATTTAGGAAAGCGAAAAATAATGCGGAGAATCTCTCTAGTCGTCACCCCGGACTTGATCCGGGGTCCACGCAACAGCGAGGGGATGGACCCCGGATCAAGTCCGGGGTGACGAAGCAGAGAGGAAGTCCCAGCCCCCTATTTCCCCCGCACCCGCGCCGTCACCTTGATCTCGACCAGCGCCTTGGGCTCATACAGCGCGGTGATCCCGATCGCGGTCCACGCCGGCGGGGGCAGTTTCACATGGCGGTTCTTGACCGCGACAAAGGCGTCGATGGTGCCCGGCAGGTCGGTGTGAAAACTCGTCATGTCGACGACATCGTCCCACCCCACCCCCGCGCGCGCCAGCGTCGCGGCGATATGGGCAAAGGCCCGCTCGAACCCCGGCTCCAGCCCCTTGTCCCCCGGCGCCGGCCCCGCGACCACGCCCGACAGATAGACGGTGTCGCCCGCGATCACCGCATCGGCATAGCCCACCGCTTCCTGAAAAGCGCGCGCTTCGGGGTTGTCGGGCATCAGCACGCTGCCGCCCTCGCGCGCGAAGCCGGGCGCGGCGAGAAGGGCAAGGCCCAGCATCGCCGTAGCGGCGGCGGATCGGGTGGTTCGCATGGTCATCTCCCCTGTTCGCTGGTCGGAGCGGGAAGGTGACAGGGGTTTGGTGGCGGAGCAAGGCCATCGGCTTTCACGTCGGCAGAATTGGGGTTTTTGGAGAGAGCGAGACTGGCCACGTGGATTTGGGCGTTAAGCAAACCGTCTCCGTAATGCAGCTACCAAACTTTGGCGGTTCGATCTCTCAACTCACTACAAATAGCTAAGCAATCAACTGACGCGTCTAGCGCTTCTTCCGGTGTTAGAACCTTAGTAGCCTTTTTATAGTCGCCATATTTGGCAAGTTTAGCCATATTGTGAGCGAATGAACCGCGCGCCTCTGCAAGTTTCTTTAAAGAATCTACTTTGGGTCCGCTAGGAACATTCAGGCCGACTGGAATAAGAAGCTTTCGCAAATATTTCATGGAAACACCGTGGTTGTCGCGGAGAAGCTTGGAGTGTCGCACCTTTGCGTCCTCGACGGCCAAACGGATGTGATCAAAACACGAGCGATCCGCCTCTCCCTCATCATCAGATAACTCAAGCTGAATTCCGTATGAGGTCAACAGAGTAGCGGTCGCCAAGGTCGTTTTCTTGGTCAGAAGGTCGGCTTCGACTTTGGCAAGCATCAGCTCGGACAAAGCTTCCATATATTCCTCTATTGCGGCGTGACTCATCAGGCAGAACGCTTTAACGTCATACTGAAAAGCTTCAGGATCATCTTCGGGTTTAGCTGGAATGTGCCCGTCAAGATATCGCGTCCGCAGGACTGTGATTTCTTCATCTAGCGCACTGTAGAGCGCGTCCGCTTCAGGCATTTTTTACCTCACGCCCGCTTCGGGACGGGGACGTCTTCAATCGCTAACCCGAAAGTTTCATTGATCATATCCCGGAAGAGAGTGAAACGAGTATAATATTTATCGATATTTTTTGTAGATGTTTCAATGCTATCGATAAACTCGGGCTTAGTTACGCAAAGTGTTTCAAACGCCGTTCGGAATCTTTCGCCTTCACCAGCGAGAAGGCCATCGGGCATCCTAGCAGCGTAATACACCTCGACCTCATAAAGCGCTCTATTAAAACGCGTTTCCCAACCTTTGTCGGTAAACTTTCTTCCGACTTTAGTCGCGAGCGCCGCGATTAAATCTGTCGTTGCGTGGTTGAAAGCGCGCGTCAGATCTTCGACCGGACCGCGCATATTGGCCCACTGTTCGTTGATCGTATTCATTTTGGTATCAAGGAACGGCGTAAGGTTTCCAGTATATTCCGCCCCATAAAGAGAAAACGCGATATATCTCAACAGAATCTCCGCATCTCTTAGACGCGTGTCTGGTCCATCCAGATTGAGAACTCCATGCAATGGGATTGTTTCATTGGTTGTTTCGATCAGATAGTTTGCAAAGTCTCCACGATTTAAAACCTGACGAAGCTCTTGCGAACTCAGCGGGACAGACCCGGTGTTGAGCCGATAGAAAATATCATACAGGACTTGAACCGACTCATAATTCGATATCACCGTGCATCTTATGTCCGAATTCATAAGATTACGAAGATCCGGATTGTCACCCTTCGTGAGATCACTAAACGAAGACCCATTTAGATCTTTCCGAGTATTTAATCCCTTCAGCTTTGAAGATTGCCAGACATTGAATTTGTCGGGATTATGAAACCCGGCGATCGCCAAAAGCCTCTGCTTACCGTCTATGACGATGAACGACTTTTTCTTTTCCTTGTCCTCAGCCAGAACAATTTCTGGAACCGGGATGCCAATTATGAGCGACTCGATAAGCTTGCTGCGCTTCGTGTCGTTCCAAGCGTTTCGTCGTTGGAATGCCGGGTTCAAGTCGATGTTATCTTTCTCGATCTGGCTCAAGATCGTCTCGACAGTCCAGTCGCGAGAATAAACGACGAGGGAGCTGACGCCTTCGGCTTCGACCTCCTCCTCAAGCTCTTCATTCCAATCTTCGAGTTCGAGTTGATCCATTAGCTATCTTATCCTCCGGAGATCAATGCGACCACGCTTAATAGCTTGCTTGAAGGTTAGCCAGTGTTCGAGTGACATTTTGGGAATCACATGCAGCAACGACCAATCCGTAGGCCTGACTAGATAAGATCATCCAACCTGACCCCCAGCGCATCCGCCAGCTTCCGCACCGTCTCCACCGACCCCTTGCCGCGCCCGGCCTCGATATCGGCGAGCTGCACCCGGTTGACCCCCGACACCGCCCCCAGCTTGACCTGCGACAGCTCGCGCAGTTCGCGCCAGACGCGCAGCGGGCTTTCGCCGGCGATCAGCCGCTTGGCATAGTCGGCGGGCACCAATTCCTCCTGGCCCGCCGCCAGCGCCGCCTTGGCGCCGTCATAGGCGCGCAGGTCGGCCAGATCCTCGGCCGCTTCGCGCAGGCGGTTATGTTCTTCTTGGGGGATCGTCATCGTTTTGGCCCTGCTCTTGCCATATGAATACTACGCCTTCTCATCATCGTCATCCCGGACTTGATCCGGGATCCATACCACCGGCGCTGCATGGCCCCCGAATCAAGTCCGGGGTGACGAAGCCTAAGAACACGGCGGATTTCCTTTGCGTCTTCGCGCCTTCGCGTGAGCCAAATCTTCCCCCCACCCCCTTGCATTTCCCACCCCCCGGCGTAAGGCGGCGCCAACATAAACCCGCGCGTGCGACTCCCTTCTGCCCCGCTCTCCCGCTAGGGCTTTCGGACAGTCATTCCCCGCCGCGCCAACATGGGGACTGCAATCCTATGACGACCACGGGCAACGACACGCTTGGAACCCGCTCGACGCTGAGCGTCGGCGGCAAGACTTACGCTTATTATTCGCTCGACAAGGCCGCGGCCAAGCTGGGCGACGTCTCGCGCCTGCCGTTCAGCATGAAGGTGCTGCTCGAAAACCTGCTGCGGTTCGAAGATGGCGGTTTCACCGTGTCGACCGATGACGTGAAGGCGATCGTCGACTGGCAGAAGGACCCGCATTCGAACCAGGAAATCCAGTATCGCCCCGCGCGCGTGCTGCTGCAGGATTTCACCGGCGTTCCGTGCGTCGTCGATCTTGCCGCGATGCGCGATGCGATCGCCAGGCTCGGCGGCGACACGACCAAGATCAACCCGCTCGTCCCCGTCCACCTCGTCATCGACCACTCGGTGATGGTCGACGAATTCGGGCATCCGAAGGCGTTCGAGCAGAATGTCGAGATCGAATATTATCGCAACGGCGAACGCTACGACTTCCTGAAATGGGGATCGAAAAGCCTCGACAATTTCAAGGCGGTGCCCCCGGGCACCGGCATCTGCCACCAGGTCAATCTGGAGCATATCGCGCAGGCGGTGTGGTCGAGCGAGGATGGGTCGGGCGAAACCGTCGCCTATCCCGACACCTGCGTCGGCACCGACAGCCACACGACGATGATCAACGGGCTCGGCGTGCTCGGCTGGGGCGTCGGCGGGATCGAGGCCGAGGCCGCGATGCTCGGCCAGCCCGTGTCGATGCTCATCCCCGAAGTCGTCGGCTTCAAATTCACCGGCAAGCTGAAGGAAGGCGTCACCGCGACCGACCTCGTGCTCACCGCGACGCAGATGCTGCGCGCCAAGGGCGTCGTCGGCCGCTTCGTCGAATATTTCGGCCCCGGCCTTGCCTCGCTGTCGCTCGCCGACCGCGCGACGCTCGCCAATATGGCGCCCGAATATGGCGCGACGTGCGGCTTCTTCGGCGTCGACGACAAGACGCTCGATTATATGCGCCTGACCGGCCGCAGCGACGAAAATATCGCGCTGGTCGAGGCCTATGCCAAGGCACAGGGCCTCTGGATCGTCGAGGGTGCCGCGGACCCCATTTTCACCGACACGCTCGAACTCGACCTCGGCACCGTCGTGCCGTCGCTCGCGGGGCCGAAGCGTCCGCAGGACCGCGTCATCCTCGATCAGGTCGACGAAGTGTTCAACGCCGACCTCGCGTCGGTGTACAAGCATGACGGGATCAAGCGCGTCGCGGTCGACGGCAAGGATCATGACATCGGCGACGGCGACGTCGTCATTGCCGCGATCACCAGCTGCACCAACACCTCGAACCCCGGCGTGATGGTCGCCGCGGGTCTCGTCGCGCGCAAGGCGAACGCTTTGGGCCTGAAGCCGAAGCCGTGGGTCAAGACCTCGCTGGCACCGGGGTCGCAGGTCGTCACCGACTATTTCGATCGTGCCGGCCTCACCGCCGACCTCGATGCGATCGGGTTCAACCTTGTCGGCTATGGCTGCACCACCTGCATCGGCAATTCGGGGCCGCTCGGGGGGCCGATTTCGGAGGCGATCAACGGCAACGACATCGTCGCCGCGTCGGTGATCTCGGGCAACCGCAACTTCGAAGGCCGCGTGTCGCCCGACGTGCGCGCGAACTTCTTGGCCTCGCCGCCGCTCGTCGTCGCCTATGCGCTCAAGGGCACGGTGATCGAGGATTTCACCACCACCCCGATCGGGCAGGACCAGTCGGGCAACGACGTCTTCCTCGCCGATATCTGGCCGACCAATCTGGAAGTGGCCGATGCGGTGGCGGGCGCGGTCGACCGCGACATGTTCGTCGCGCGCTACGCGCATGTCTATAAGGGCGACGAGCATTGGCAGAAGATCGAGGTCGAAGGCAGCGACACCTATCAGTGGCGCGCCGGATCGACCTATGTCGCCAACCCGCCGTATTTCGAGGGCATGACGATGACCCCGGCGCCGGTCAGCGACATCATCGACGCGAAACCGCTCGCGATCCTCGGCGACAGCATCACGACCGATCACATCAGCCCCGCGGGCAGCATCAAGGCGGACAGCCCGGCCGGAAAATGGCTGATGGAACATCAGGTTAGCAAGGCCGACTTCAACAGCTACGGCGCCCGCCGCGGCCACCACGACGTCATGATGCGCGGCACCTTCGCCAACATCCGCATCAAAAACGAAATGGTCCCCGGCATCGAAGGCGGCATGTCGCGCTACGGCAGCGAAGTCATGCCGATCTACGACGCCGCCATGCGCCACAAGGCCGACGGCACTCCGTTGGTCGTGATCGCCGGCAAGGAATATGGCACCGGCTCGTCGCGCGACTGGGCGGCGAAGGGCACCAACCTGCTCGGAGTCCGCGCCGTGATCGTTGAGAGTTTCGAGCGCATCCACCGCTCGAACCTCGTCGGCATGGGCGTGCTGCCGCTCCAGTTCCAGGACGGCGACACGCGCGAGACGCTGGGCCTGACCGGCGACGACATCTTCACCATCACCGGCGTCGCGGACCTCAAGCCGCGCCAGACGGTGACGGTGAACGTCACCCGCCCCGACGGATCGACCTTCAGCTTCGACACGCTCTGCCGCATCGATACGGCGAACGAGGTCGAATATTATATGAACGGCGGCATCCTGCATTACGTGCTGCGCAAGCTCGCGGCGTAAACGGGCGCGAGGACGACCATGGGCAAGCTGCTTTTCCTCGTCCTCGGCCTGCTGATCGGGCTTTTCATTGCCAAATATCTGCGCGGACGGGGGCGCGGCGATCTCACCGCGCCCCCGCCGTCGCGACCGATGCCGCGCGCGTCTGCGCCGGCGCCGATGATCCGGATCGGCGACGAGCGGATCGACGAAGACGAAGTACGCGAGCTGATCCGTCAGAACCGCAAGATCGAGGCGATCAAGCGCGTCCGCGACCGCACCGGGCTCGGGCTTGCCGAAGCAAAGGATGCGGTGGACGCCGTCGAACAGGCGATGCGCTGAGCCCGGCAGCCTCGACCGCGCGCGCCGTCACACAAAAGGGACAAAGCAGATGGGCGCGCCTCAGATCGCAATCGAAGTCATCGGCTGGCTGGCCGCGGCGATCATCCTCGCCAGCTATGTCCTGCTCTCGTTGGGCCGGATCGAAGCGCGCGGATATCTTTATCAGTGGATGAATGTGATCGGCGCGAGCGGCTTTGTGCTCAACTCGGGCTATAATGGGGCGCTGCCCTCGGCGGGGCTGAATGTCGTCTGGGCCGCAATGGGGGTCTTTACCCTGCAGAGTGTCTGGCGCGCACGGCAGGCCGCGCGCGCCGTCATCCCTTAGGGCTTAGCGGCCTCGGTATTCCAAGCCGCGACCTTGGCTTTCGTCTCGGCGAGTATCGTGTCGAGCGCGCCGCGGTCGTGCACCTGCCCGCGCATCACCACAGCATCGATCGCGCTCGTCGCCGCGATGTCTTCGAGCGGATTTTTGGTCAGCAGGACCAGGTCGGCGGCCATGCCGGGCTTGATCGCCCCGTAACGATCGAGCCATCCGAACCACGCCGGCCCGGCGCGGGTTGCCGACGCAAGCGCCTGCGCCGGGGTCAGCCCTTTTTCGACGAACAGAACAATCTCGTCGTGCAGGCCAAAGCCCGGATAGTTGAAGCTGTTGAGGAAGCCCGCGTCGGTCCCGGCGATGATCGGAACGCCCGCTTCGGCGAGCATCGGCAGGATCGTCGCCACATCCTCGATCTGCTGGTGCCGCGCCGCAACCGCTGCGGCATCGGCCTTCGCCGCGCGCTCGACGCGCCAGTCATAGGTCTTGCGCAGCTTCGGTCCGATATAGGCGAGCCCGCCATCCTTCGAATGATCGTCGCGGTCGAGATAGGCGATAATACGGCTGCCGTTGAGCGTCGGCGTCACGAACACGCCCTTGGCGGCGAAGCGGCGATAGGCGGCCATCGCCGTGTCACGGTCGAACCCGGCATCGAGCCGGCGGTTGGCCTCGGCACGGTCGATACGTTTCGCGGCGAAATCGGCGGCGATCGCCGCTTCGTCCTTCGCCCCGGCGTTATAGGCATAGTCGAGGTGCTCGATCGAGCTGATCCCCGCATCGACCGCCTGTTCGGTGGTCAGCGCCATCGGGATATGGCCCGATGTCTTGATGCCGAGCGCCTTCGCCTGGCGGAGCGCAAAGAGGAACAATTCGGGTTTCAGCGTGCTGTCGGTGATCTTGACGAAATCGACCTTGTCGCGATCCTTGAGCCGCGCAAGGGCCGCATCGACGTCAGCCTCGCTGCCGACCTCGATCGTGCCTTTCCAGAGCGGCGCTATGCCCTCGATCTTGGCGCCCGAACTCAACAGGCGGGGGCCGAAGAGGCGGCCGGCCGCGATCTCGCCGCGCCACGCCAGAACCTGTTCGGGCAAATCGCCCGAGGCGTCGCGGATCGTCGTAATGCCGTTCGCGACATAGAGCGGCAGCAGCGCCTTATTCTCTTCGATCAGGTCGGGCCCGCCGCCGAAATGGACGTGCATGTCCCACAGGCCGGGGATGAGGTAACGCCCCCCGCCTTCGACCGTACGTCCGGCGCGCCAATCCTTCGAAATAGAAGCATCCGTCCCGACCGCGACGATATCGTCGCCCTTCAACACCACGGCCTGCCCCGCGACCGTCTTCGCCGCTTCGACATCGACGATGGTGACGTGGCGGACGATGACATCGGCCTGTTTCGGCGCCGCGAATGCCGGCGACGCGAGCAGGAGCAACGACGATACGAGAGTGGCGAGCAGATGTTTCATGAGCGACCTTTCCAGACTGGGAAAAGCCTTAGCGCCGTCACGGCCTGTCCAACAAGGGGAGGAATGGTGGGCGATGACGGGCTCGAACCGCCGACATTCTCGGTGTAAACGAGACGCTCTACCAACTGAGCTAATCGCCCCTGCATGTCGCCATGCTCAGGAAGCGCGCCCCTGCCATAAGCAGCCGCCGCTGGCAAGCGATGCGTCGCTGGCGTCAGAGCCAGCCAATATGCTTGAAGCGCCAGAAGACCAACCCCGAGCCGCCAAAGATCAGCGCAAGCGCGAACGGATAGCCAAGGCCCCAGTCGAGTTCGGGCATGAATTTGAAGTTCATGCCATAGATGCCGGCAATCGCGGTCGGCACCGCGAGGATCGCGGCCCAAGCGGCGAGCTGCCGCGTGATAACGCCCTGGCGCTGCTGTTCCAGCATGCCGTTGGTCTCGATCACCGACGCCGCAATGTCGCGCAGCCCGGTGAGGCGGAATTCGGCGCGCTGGACATGGTCCCAGATATCCCGGAAGAACGGCCGCACTGCAGGATCGATGTTGGGTAGATCGTCCTCGTTGGCGAGGCGGCCTGCGACCTCTTTCATCATTCCGACGAGGCGCTGAAAGCGAATGATTTCGTGCCGCTGAGCATAGAGATGGCGAATCTCCGCGGCATCAAGCGGGGTGTCCATCACGCTGTCCTCTACCGCCAGCATCCGGTCCTCGATCGCATCAACGACAGGGAAATAGCCGTCGACGATGAAATCGAGCACCGCATAAAGAACATAATCGGGGCCGTGCGCCAGCTTGGCGGGCAGCGTTTCGAGCCGCGCCCGGATGTCGGTGTGCGTGCGCGCCGACCCGTGCCGAACGCTGACGAAGAAATGCGGTCCGAGGAAGAACGCGGTTTCGCCCGGATGAATGATGTCGGCGTCGAGGTTGGCGGTGCGCGTGATCACGAAGAGCTGGTCGCCATAGGCCTCGACCTTCGGCAACTGGTTCGCTTTCAGCGCATCCTCAACCGCGAGCGGATGCAAGCCGAAACGTTTGGCGATGCCCGCCAGTTCGGCAGGCGTCGGCTCATACAGCCCAAGCCAGAAGAAATCGCCATCGGCGCAATCCTCCGGAATCGCCTCGTCGGGGCCGAGATCGCGGACGAGCTTGCCGTCATGATAGACGCGGGCGGCCATGATCGGCATGCGGCGGAAACTCCCCTGATGTGCGGCGACTACATAGTGCGCGTGGCGCCGAAGGGAAATGCGCTCCTTCGTTCAGTCATCGCGATTGGCGATATTGGTGAAGGCGGCCCACGCGGCGGGATGCGACCAACCGGCTTTCCACCCGGCAATTGCGGCCCCGTCGGCGCGCTTGCCGGTGCGCACCGCCTTCATCCCCAACTGCAGCGCCTGCGCGCGCGACAGGTCAGGATTCGCGCGGCGTGCCGTCAGCACTTCAACCGTCAACATCGCGGTTGCCTCGTCCGATACACGCCAATGGCTCGCAAGCAGCGCATCGGCCCCCGCATAGAGGAAGCCGCGGGCGAGCGCAGAGAGGCTGTCGCCGCCTCCCGAATTTTCTGCCGACGCGGTGTTGCATGCCGAAAGGATCACCCAGTCGGCCGACAGCGTCAGCCGGGCGGCCTCGGTCGCGGTCAGGAGGCCGTCGTCGGTGTCGCTCGGCGCGGCGGGCGGCGTCATCACGAGACCCGGTTCGCCAAAGCCAAGCGCCGGATCGGGGAGCAGGCCGTGCGTCGCAATCGCGATGATGCTGCTCGTCGATAACTCAGTATCTTGCCGCAATGCGGCTTCGGTCGCCTCTCCATCGAGCGTCAGACTGTCGGATGCGTTGCCGAAAAGATCGGCCATCGCCGCCAGCTCGACCTTGGTCCCCGGCAGCGGCGCAAGTTTCCGGAGCGCATCGGGGTCGGCAAGCGGCGAACCCGCGAGGGAGACGCCATCGAAAACCCCGATGCCCGCGGCGGCGCGCGACCCCGTGTCACCGCCCAGCAGCACCGGAGCACCATAGCCGCGAAAACTCTTGTCGCGCCGCGCCGGGCGCGCTTCGCGGGTCAGCGTCAACGCGGCGACCGACGGCAGGCTGGTAAAGGCGTAGCGGTCGGCAAGCCAGCCCGCGCGGGCGAGCGTGTCGGGATCGGCAAGGTCGGCGCCTTCGGGCAGCGGCGTTGCCGACAGCATCGCAAGCGGCAGGTCGCCAAGCTTTCCGGAACTGGCGACATAGAGCCGGGACGTGCCCTTCAAGAGCGGTTCGATCGGCTCGATCAACTCCTTGTAGAGCGCATGCGCGGTGTCGAGGTCGAAGCGTTGATACCCTTCCTGTTCCTTCGTCGATGTCGGAACGGCGTCGAGCTCGGCCTTGCGCGCCGCCGAGCAGGTCGCAAAATCGACGTCGCAGCGCAGGTCCGAAATCTGTTTCAGAATGACGTCTATTTCCTTCCCCGGCCGGCTCCAGCCGACGGCCGTGGGGGTGACGACAAAGAGATGAAAGGTGTTCGCCGCCTCGGTCATCAGCAACAGCGCCTCGCCGGGCCGCAACGCCTTCTGCGCCTCGGCCAGGCCGATCGAGCGCGGCGACACCAGTTGACGGTAGGACGGATATTTCTTGTCGATCAGCGCGCTGAGGTCGGCAAGCTCGGCCTGAACACTGTCGAGCTCGCCGCGCAACCGCGCGGCTTCGATGGACTTTTGTGCGCCCAGCGCGCGCAACAGATTCTTGTCGATCAGGTTCGCCCGCGCCGCAAGATCCTGTTCCGCACGGACCGCTTCGGCCATCTGCGGCGTCTTCGCCGCACCGCGCGCCGCGGTCTGGAGCACCGCACGTCCCGACGCCGAGCTGACCGCATCCTGTGCGGCGCGGAAGGCGCGGTCCTGGATTTGCGACTGCTCGGCCGCCCCCGGCGTGTCGCTCATCAACCCGAAGGCAGCGTTCATATAGGTGGTAAAGACGCCCCGATCGGGGTTCGCCTGTTGCCGGTCGAGTCCCGACAACGTGACGGCATTGCCTCGCGCCGCGGTCTGATCGTTCAGCCGCCGGACAATTGCCACCGCTTTGGCCGCGGCTTTCTCGGCCTCGGCCACCTTGCCCTGCCGCAGCAGGTTCGAAGCAAGATTGTCATAGGCATGCGCGGTGTCGATATGCGCTTCGCCGACGCTGTGCTGCAGGATCGCGAGCGACTGGCGGAAATAGGGCTCGGCGGCCTTGTCGCCACCACTGCCGCCGCCGCGGATCAGCGCAGCGCCGACGCCGTTATAGGAAACCGCCGTGAGCGGGTGATTTTCGCCAAGGAGGCGCCGCCGGATTTCGAGTGCCTTGAGCGTCATCTCGGCCTCTTCCGCGTGGCGACCGATATCACCGAGCGCCGATCCGAGGCTGGTATAGGCCCATGCCGTCTCAGGGTTGTCGTCGCCAAACTTGGCCCGGAATATAGCGAGTGCCTGACGCATCATCGGCTCGGCCTGGGCGGAACGACCGTCGTCGCGCATATTTTGCCCAAGGTTGACCAACTGCGTCGCATAGGAAGGATGCGCCGTGCCGGTCAGCCGCTCCTGAAGCTCGAGCGAGCGGCGATACATGGGTTCGGCCTCGGTATAGCGGCCCTGCTGGTTCAGATTGTGCGCGACATTGGCGTACATCGTAGCCGAGCGCTGGCTGTTTTCGCCCAGCGCGGATCGCGTGATATCCAGCGCCTTGCGGATCAGCGGCTCGATGACACTGGGCGGCGCGCCGCTGCTTTCCATGTTGACCGCAAGATTATTATAGGCCTCGCCAGTCAGCGGATGGGTTTCGCCGAGCGATTTGATGCGAATGGCGAGTGCCTTGCGATAGGCGGTATCGGCTTCGCCGAACCGTCCCTCGAGCGCGAGAGTATAGGCGACCGCCGTATAGCCGAGCGCCGCCTGCGTGCTGTCGTCACCCTTGGCGGCGCGCGCCAGGTCGAGCGACGTGTTCGCCGCCGCAGATGCCTCAGCATAGCGCCCCATGTCGCCGAAGTTCACCGCACTGTTATAATAACGCAGCGAAAGGTCGGCGCCGCTTGTCTCCGGCAACGCCTCGTCGATCGCGCGCGCCTTTTCGAGCAGCGGCCCAGCCTCATCGTAGCGCGCAAGGTCACGCAGTACGACGGCCAGATTGGCATAACCCGATGCCGTTTCGCGGTGTTTTTCGCCGTGGACGGCCAGGCTACTCTCCAGCGCCTTGCGATACAGCGCCTCGGCGCCTTTCAAGTCCCCGAGTTCGGACAGGACCGATGCGAGATTGCTCGTTGCGACGATCGTCTTGGCATCGCGCTCGCCCTTGCTCGCGGCGCGCGCAGCGAGGATCGTGCGGCGCAGCGGCAGCGCATCGGCAGGCCGACCCTGCTTGATATAGTTGGACGAAAGGAACCCATAGGCCGTCAGCGTTTCATCGTCCGTCTCGCCCATCACAGTGCGGTTGATGTCGAGCAGGCGCTTCCAATAACTTTCCGCCTCCTTCAGCTGGTTCTGGCCCTCGAGATTACCGGCGAGCAGGCGATATCCGAGACTGGTGATCAGACCGTCGGCGCCATAGCGCTTCGTCGCCTCGCCGATCCATCGGCGATAAACCTCGCCGGCCTCACGTGTCTTGCCGGCACTGTCAAAGGCCATGCCGCTGTTGAGAAGGTCGAGCATTTTTTGCTGGTCGTCGTTAAGCGCGCTGGACGGCGCATCCTGCGCGAAAGCCACGGGGACGACAGTCCATAACGGTGCCGCAAGAACGAGAGCCAGAATGCGGTATCGACAGCTAGCCATAAAGCGGCATTCCCCTGTGTTGGACCAACATACAGAATATATTGGGATATTGTCATCTGCGAACCGTTAAAGCGGAATACGCATCCGCGATGTGACAAACGTCACTCGGATCGGTCGGCGACGACATTCTTGCCAACCCGCCAGCGCGCCCTATCATTTCCGCGTCGCTCAAGGAGTCGACCGTTCTTCAGGAGGATTGCCCTGACCCGGACGCGTATATTTGCGGCATTGTCGCTATTCGCCGTAGCGCTGTCGCCCGTGTCCGCCATCGCGGTCGATCCCGAAACGGACGGCGCGCTGAACCTCGTCTGTTTCGGCGTCGGCGAAAAGATGACGAGCCAGACGACGCGCGAACTGGTGTGGGACAAATATGACCATCGCTATCGTTCGCGCGACGGCATCACCACGGGGATGCAGCAGATCGACACCGCGGTGACGATCCAGATCTTTGGCACCGACGGGCGCATCCGGCTTCCCAAGACGCTGATTCCACCGATCAATTCGGGCGGCGACGACCAGCATTGGTGGCAACTCCACGATGTCCAGACGACGTCCGGCCAGATCGCTGCGAGCTACAAACTTAACGGGCTCAACCATCCCAAGGTCAAGATCGACCGCACGACGGGCGAAATCGCGATCAAGGGGACGGGACAGGATTTCCACGGCCGCTGCGATCCGGTCGACGCCGGACAACGGCGGTTCTGACCGGAGCGCCGCTAGATATCGCGGCTGTCATAAGCCCAATGAAGCAGCGCCTGCCTTTGTTTCGGCCGACAAAAGGGATCACCCGGCTCGCAATTCTTGCGGACCTGCGCCGCATGGCGTCGGAACGCGCGCCATCGTGCGATCTGTCGGCGGTCTTCGCCGGACATGCGCCGGCCTGAATAATAGCGACAATACCATTGAAACCAGCCACGCGGATCGTCGGGATGGATCCAGCCCTTCGCGATCCACTCCCGAAGCGGAACACTCGCCCGGATACCGAAATAGTTGAGCGAGCAATCGGGGCGCGCGGCCGCGAACTTTGCATGCTCGAACCAGCTCGCCGGAAATTCGGCGGTGCAATCGGTCATGTATTTTCCGCAGAAGACGCCGAGTTCCAGCATTTCGGCGGGGGTAAGTTCGGGCTCGAAATCGGGATCGAACCCCGCCCCCATCGGCGCGGTGCGCGTGTAGCAATATCCCTGCTGCATCCGGTCGTTCACGACCACTTGGACGATTTCGTTCATGCGCAGAGCCTAGCCACGCCGCCCCAACGAGACCAAGACTATTCGTCGAGCGCCTCGAAATAGCGGCCAAGGGCATCGCAAGCGCCCTCGGCAAGCGCGATGAAGATGCGGCGACCATCGTCCGGGTCATCCTTGCGCAGAAAGAGCCCTGCGTCGGTCATCGTCTTGATCCAGCGCAACGCGGTCGTCGCGGGCACCGCGGCGGCAATGCACAGGCTCGACACCGACACCGGCTGTCGCTCGAGCCGTGCGGCATAGAGATCGAGCAGCATATCCCATGCCGGATCGGCGAACAGGTCCGCCGGGAAATATTGCTCGCGCATTCGACGCTGACGCAGCATCCGGCGCACTGATTTCGCGCGCTGCCGGTCGAGCGCGCGCTCTTCGGGAACGAAGCTGCGCGGGATCGCCGCAAAGTCGCGCGACGGCGCCCGCACCTGTCCCGAATAATCCGCCAACTCGTCACCGCGCGAAACATAGCCCGTCGGCGTGCCGGGGAGCCCCCCGCTTTGCCCCGCGAGGTCGCCGAGCAGGCGCGAGATGCGCGCGACCTCTTCCTGCAACCGGTCGATCCGTTCTATCGCGTCGTCGCGCGCGATATCGTGGAGCACCCCGTGTCGCGTACGACGCGCGCCTGCCAGCGCAACGATCCGGTCGACCGGATCGGGATCGACGAGGAACTGCACCGAAAGCGCCGCCGGAATCGCTGCAACGAGACGGTCGAGCGCCGGCAGCGTGGTTTCGCAAATGAGATTGGCGCCCTGCTCACCCACTGCCGCGCATATGTCGGCCAACATGTCGTCTTCGATCGCACCCGCTGCGTTCAGCCAGACGATATCGAGCGTGGCGGCCTGCCGGATATGGCTCGCGGCGCCGGACCGGGGAATCACCTTGGCAAGCCGCACGCCGGCGAGCGAAGCCGAGTCGAGCCAATCTTGCCGCGGCCCGACAAACAAAAGAGGCGATGCGACGCCCTGGAAGATCGGGGCGCCCATCGCCTCGGGAGGTTCCACCTCTCCCGCACGGAATCCTTCCCGCGGGAATGTCGATGCGTCCAAAGCCTGTGCCTGTAGGTCCATCATGCTGCCTGTCCCCGTTCCATCGCTCCACCTTGGCGTAACCATGCCGTCATTTCGGCGTTATTCACCTTTTGTTCGTTCCTGTTTGCCGCCAATCCGGACCCAGGCAAGATATCTGCATGGGCCGACGCATGTCAGCCGGAACGGAATAGGTCCATTTTGGACATGATTTGTTCTCGTCGTCAACCCTTACTTCACGCTTGCCAAGCCGCCGGCATAGAGTCAGGCGGGACATCATGGTTTCAGGCCCTTCCTCGCTTGCGCGGCTTCGCTGGCGGCGGCGTTTCCGGTCGCTGCTGGCGCTTCTTCTGCTCGCCGGCCTGGCATGCGCGGCGTGGGTCTGGTTGCCGCCGTCCACCGTCGCGCTGCCTCCGGTCCATGTGATCGACGGCGACAGCCTGACGGTAAGGCAGGATGATGCGCCGCTGACGATCCGGCTCACACATATCGATGCGGTCGAGTATCGGCAGGATTGCACACGCACCGGCGCCGCATGGCCCTGCGGGCGCGACGCGCGAACGGCGTTGAAACGGCTTGTCGGTCGCGGGCCGCTCCATTGCGAGATCGCCGCAAAGGACCGTTATGGCCGCACGCTCGCGGCGTGCCGTACCGCCGCCTTTCCGGACGGCGTCGACCTCGGCGCCGAGATGGTCCGGCTCGGCTGGGCCGTGGCGAGCGACGAGGCCTATATGGTCGAGGAAGCCGAAGCGCAGGCCGGGCGGCGCGGTATCTGGCAAGGCAGCTTCACCCGGCCCGCCGACTGGCGCGCGGTGCATGAACGCCCGGCCGCCGCACTGGCCCCGCCCGACGCCTGACACCGCGCCGGCAACCACCGGCTATGCCTCGGCGCCGTTTCCGGCTAGGGCGAGCGTCATGAACAGCCTGTTCCCCGTCATGATTGGCGGCGCGATCGGCGCCGGGGCCCGCCATCTGGTCGGTCAGGCGATGCTCGCGCGGCTCGGCCCCGGCTTCCCCTGGTGGACGTTGTCGATCAATATCGTCGGCGGCCTCTTGATGGGGCTGCTCGTCGGCGCGCTCGCGCGCGGCGACGGCGGCGACACCGCGCGCCTGTTCGTTGGCGTCGGAATCCTCGGCGGCTTCACCACCTTTTCCTCTTTCAGCATGGAATTCTGGATGCTTTTCGAACGCGGCCAAAACGCTCAGGCGGCCGCCTAT